>CAWEST010000007.1:0-654814 GCA_963811815.1 uncultured Acidobacteriota bacterium | reverse complement strand
CCCGAGCCGAGTTCGTCCGTCCTGTTTATGAGCGGGCTCATACTCTTTTGTCTCGGTGGTTTCGCCAGGAAGCGGCTCGGAAGTAATTTCCGCACGTAAGTGTAGTTGAAAAAATAGAATCATCGGCGTCATCCGAAGCGGCTAGTTTTTTGCCTAGTGATGCGCTCGTCTGTACTTTTCTTCCGAACAACCTGCGGCTTGCCTTCCCGATTCGGCTGGCTCTGTTTGGCCATAATCAGGGTGCTCACCGCTTCGCCTAGGGTTTCTTTTCAGAGTATTGTTTAATTAGACTGGTGAATTCTGGGTTTCCGCTCAGATTTTTCAGGTCCTCGTCTCCCGCGACATACTGAGCGGGATAATGCTTCTCGAGTGCCTCGCGCAGCAACTTCAGAGCATCGCCCGATCGTCCTAACACCGCATCGATTCGGGCCTCATTATAAATGTAGTCAACGTTGTTCTTGTCAATTCCACGTGCTTCGCGAATAAACTTCTCTGCCTCAGGAGCATTCCCGATCTTGGCATAGGAGAGCGCTATCTCGGCCTTTACTCGAGCATTCTGCGGGTTGGTCTGCAATTCCTTAAAGCCAAGCGCGATAGCTTGCTGATACGTGGTGCTTGCCTTGTCTTGCTGCCCTGCCCCACGGTATCCATCCGCCAGATTGACCATTGCCTGGGCGTCGTTCGGATTGAGCTCTACGGCCTTCTCGAACATTTCGACAGCGTTCGAGTATTGCTTTAGGAAAAAGTAGGAAGTTCCTAGATTCGAGTACGTCGAGAAATAGGGCTGAATTTGAAGGGCTTTCTGAAAATAAGGGATGGACTCCTGATACTGGCCTTGCTGCAGGTACATGTTACCGACATTCTCGTACCCTGCCACGATATCCGGTTCGAGGACCGTGACCTGTTTGAATGCCTCCAAGGCCTTAGGATAGTCGCCCCGATGCGTATAGGCTATCCCGAGCATGTTTTGGTTCACCCAGTAGTACGGGTTGAGCTTTATAGCCTTCTGGAACGCTTCGATGGCCTGCGCTACATTGCCACTATCCAAGTACACATTCCCCAAATTGCGGTAGAACTCATCCGAATTGGGCGCCAGCGAAAGGGCGCGGTTCACCTCAGCGATTGCTTCCGAGTATTTGCCCGTAGCCCTGTAAACATTGCCGAGCGTGGCATGGACTTCCGGCAATTTGTCGTCCAACTGTTCCGCTTGCTGAGCAGCAGCGAGAGCCCTCTGCGTCAACAAGCTGTCCTTTTTAATCTTGTTCATCCTCAGACTTGCGTCGGCAATGCCGGTATATCCAAGAGCGAACTTGGGATCCTCCTTCAGCGCCTGATCGAAGAAATCGAGTGCCGATTGCATGCTTTTGATGTCGTCTCCGCGTAGGGAATTGCGCCCCCGCAGATAGAAGTCGTACGCCGCGGTGTTGTTGGTCGGTCGGACTTCCGCCGTAGCAATCTCATCATTCGTCGGGTTGATCTTGAGACCCGAAACGAGTTCATTGTAGATTTGGTCCTGCAGCGTGAATAGATCGGCTACGACTCCGTTAAATTCCCGGCTCCAGAGTCTCTTGCCATCCGCCACGTCCTCCAGCTTCATAATGATGCGGATTTTGTCACCTGAGCCTTGCAGCACGCCTTGTACCAGTAAGTTGGCGCCCAATGCGCGCGCGATTTTTGGCAAAGGCTGCTTTTGGTCCGCCTTGTCGGCCGCATCACTAGGCGTGACGCGAACGTCTTTCAATTGAAACAGCTTCGCCGAAAGCGCCTCCTCGATGCCCTGGGCTACATAGCTAAGCTGCGACGCATCTCCGAGGATTTGGAGGGGTAAAACGGCAACGAATCGCCCGCTCGAAATCGGAGGAACTCCGGAGACGCTCGAAGTCCCCTTGCCGCCAGGGAGGATCATGTGGCGCACGGGCGGGATCGCAAATACTAGAGCGACCAGCAGGACAACGCCCGCGGCGGCCCAGACCCAGCGCCGCTCCGCGAACTCCGGAAGCCGGATTTGTATGCTGGAGCCGCTATGCGAAATGCCGCTGCTCGACGCAGTGTTGCCTCCCTGCAGATCCGCTAGAATTTCGTAAGCGGTTTGGTAACGGTCCGCGGGATCCTTTTCGAGGCAGCGCATGATGATGCGAACCAACCAATTGGGCAGTTCCGCGTTGACCAGCTTCGGGCTCTTGGGTTTTTCCTGGATCCTCTGATACATCACTTTCAACGTGGAGTCGCCAGTAAACGGAACGTCCCCGGTCACCATTTCGTAGAGAATCAGACCGTAGGCGTACAAATCTGCGCGCCCGTCAGTCCCTTTACCTTCGACCTGCTCCGGGGACATGTAGCGAGGAGTACCCAGAAAGGCGCCGGTTTGCGTCATGCCAACTGCGCCTTCTGCGAAGGATTTGGCGAGACCGAAATCCGATATGTAGACTTGATCGTTTTTATCCAGCAAGACATTTTGCGGTTTCAAATCGCGATGGACTACATCCTCAGCATGTGCGGCCGCGAGAGCCCCTGCAAGCTGCGTAGCAAATTTCAGCACCCGTTCCAAGGGCAGTTTTGGGTTTTCCTTTATAATCTGGTGCAGATCTTTGCCTTCGACATAGGCCATGGTGATGAACTTCATACCGTTGACCTCGCCCAGGTCGTGGATGCGAAGTATGTTTTTGTGTGAGATTTTGCTAGCGAGGACTAATTCCTGCTTGAAGCGGTTGAGAGCGTCCGCCTCTCCCATCGCACCCTGGCGGACCACCTTGATTGCAACAGTGCGGTTCAGCTCCTTGTCGTATGCTTTGTACACGCGGCCCATGCCGCCCTGGCCCAGGAGAGCTTCGATGCGGTAACGCGGGCCGAAATCGCTACCCAGAGTAATGGTGGTGGGGTCCACCATTTGTATCGTTTCGGAATCGCCGATCGGCAAGGGTTCGCTGCATTTAGAGCAAGTTCCGGCGAAATCCGGATTTGCTGTCTTGCAATGTGGGCAAATTGTCATGAATGCCGCTACGATTGTGGGGGCGCTTTGAACCGAATCGAATTATCCAGTATCTGGGCCGGGTCTGCAACTGGATAGGCCTCGGTGCGATAGCAGTCTTCCCGGATCAATTGCACAGACAGATGCAGTCGCTCTTCGGCGGGTTAGTGGTAACGAAATGGCAGCGGCAGCACTGTCTAGCAGAGACGGGAACCGCACGGCGTATCTTTGGCGTGCTACTTCAGCGGGGAAGGCGGGTCCCAAAAATTGGGAACCGGTTGCGGGAACTTGACCACGACGGCAGTCCGATTCAAGTAAGTGGAGTGTTCGCCGAATCACACTACAACTTTGCTCTTTCAGGTTCACTTTGTTGATCAGCAAAAGCATCTGGCCAGGGTTTACTCCGCACTCAAGGTGATAAGCCCGCCGCACGCATTAACACACAGCGCTTCGGTTCCCTCGTGAAACGGACTCTCTGGAGCTCCATAACCGTAGACCAAAACGGACGCATAAGCCCAGACGCGTTTCGTGGAACGACGGTCAGGAATCAGATCCCGTTGGCCTTGCGCGCCCTCTTTGCAGTCATGTTGATCGAGATGCTTTTCGACATCCTGGAGGGAGTCCCAGATTTTGCTCATACCCCAACTCCGATACCCCGCAACGGTGACTTTCTCACGCCATTGTACCTTAGTTATTATGAGAAAGAATCAACGAGGCGCACTGAGATGGGAGCTTGATGGTGCGTATCGAGTAGGATCAGTTCCGCATTACCTCCCACTATTCGAGAGGAACGACGGGAGATTCGATATCCCCGATGACCTTGAGCTCGTCTGCCATAAAACCGAAGAGATCTCGATTTTTTGACGTGGCCGGCACCAATTTCACGACTGGCGTTCCGTGTTTCGTAATGATAACAGGCTCGCCTGTGGCATTGACATCGGCCATAACGGACAAGCACTGCGCTTTAAACTTGCCGGCTGGCATCTGCTTCACGGTATTCTCCTAATGTTTATGGTTATATTGACATGACTACATAGAAATGCAATGAGGTGGAAGCCTGACGAACGAGTTTCCTCCCGTCGACAAACGAGTGTTACTGCGGTCGCGATGACGGGTCATCTGAGCCGTACAAATCGGCAAAGCTAAGAAGTCGAAGTCCGTGCCAAAGGAGCACGAAGGTGCTAGAGTGTTCCGTTCTCAAAGTGGTTTCCGGCGTTGATTGCTTTGAGCGTTTTGCCTATCATTAGTTCGAGAGAGGTCCATGCCTCAGTTACAGCCGTGTATAAACGAACTTGTTGAAGAGCACAATTCGCTTCTCTGGGTCCAACGTGCCATTGAGAAACGAATTTCGAACGTTAGCAGGGAAGGGCAGAGAGAGATTGACGCGCTCATTCAAAGGGCGCTGGAACCGCAGTGTGACTTTGATCGAAAGAACGCAAGACTGCTCTACGCCATCGCTCTAGTCCCGGAGCAAGTAACCTGGCGTCTAAAATTACGAGAGAGAATACATCGCTTCCTTCACCGTCACTGATGTTGAGCTCCCTATGATCAAAAGATTAGACCCTTGAGGCACGCCTTCTTCGGCGCCCCTCCGCCCTTAAGCGATTTAGGACTGGAAATTTCCTCGCCGCATTTAGGTTAGTATCGACACTTAAGATTGCTACAATTGCGATTATTGCAGCGAGTTCCTATGCCTGCGCGTTTTGTCTTTTCTGATCTCCGCGAGCTTTTTGCTAAAGCTAACGAGGAGAAGTCCGGTGACCGACTAGCCGGCATTGCCGCCGGGTCGGAAAGTGAACGCGTTGCGGCAAAACGCAAACTTGCAGATTTGACTCTCGCCGAAATTGTCCAGCAGCCATTGATCGACCCCGACGAGGATGACGTCAGCCGTCTCATTCTCGAAACCTTTAGCGAGGATGCCTTTCGGTCGATCAAGAGTTTGACGGTGGGTGAATTTCGCGAACATATTCTTGACGACGCCACGCGCGAAACAGACCTCAAGCAACTTCAGTGGGCTATCACTCCGGAAATCGCTGCGGCCGTAACAAAAATCATGAGCAACAAAGATTTGGTCCTAGTTGCAGCCAAGATCCGGAATGTAACCCGGTGCCGGAACACGATGGGTGAGCCCGGTGTGCTAGGCATCAGGGTCCAACCCAACCACCCGACTGACGACATCGGCGGCATACTTCTTTCGGCCTTCGAGGGCCTCCTGTATGGATGTGGAGACGCGGTGATCGGTGTAAACCCCGCGTCAGATTCCGTCGAAACTACGAGCGCGATCCTTCAAGCGCTCCACCGCCTCGTGAATGTTTATCAAGTGCCCACGCAGACCTGCTGCCTTGCGCACATCAGCACGCAACTGGCGGCGTTGGAGCGCGGCGCGCCCGTCGATCTTCTCTTCCAATCTGTTGCCGGGACGCAGTCCGCGAATCGCAGTTTTGGAATTACCCTGGAAATGATTCGTGACGGCCGCGAGCAAGTTCTCGAGCATCACCGTAGCCGCGACGTGCCCTGGAAGGGTGAAAACGTCATGTATTTCGAAACCGGTCAGGGTAGCGCGCTCTCCGCAGAGGCCCACCACGGAGTGGACCAACTGACGCTGGAAGCGCGCGCCTATGGCGTTGCTCGGTGCTTCGATCCGTTCCTGGTAAACAGCGTTGTGGGTTTCATCGGCCCGGAGTATCTCTACGACGAACGCCAGATTATTCGCGCCGGCCTGGAAGACCACTTCATGGGCAAGCTCCTCGGACTGCCAATGGGCTGTGATGTTTGTTATACAAATCATGCGGAGGCAGACCAGAACTCAGCCGACAATTTGTTGCTTCTTCTCGCTGCGGCGGGATGCAATTACTTTATGGGCGTGCCCTGTTCCGACGACGTGATGCTGAACTATCAGTCAACGAGCTACCACGATGCCCTCGCCGTAAGACGCCTCTTCAAGCTGAAACCGGCACCGGAGTTTTTGGCCTGGCTGGAGGCAAAAGGAATTTATCGCGGTGGCGAGCCCTCCCTGCTCGAAGCTCCGAAGCGGCGCGAATTGATGCAGGGTCTGGAGTCTTCTCTTGCGGAGATTCTTTGATGGCCGACGGGCCCGCTAAGTCTCTGGTCGCTTCGGATCTGTCCGAACGCTTGCAGAAAATTCGAGCCAGAACTCCGGCCCGCATCCTGATGGGAAGAGCTGGAGCGGCCTACCGCACGAACGTGCAACTTGAATTGCGTGAAGCTCACGCCGCCGCGCGAGACGCCGTCCGCGCTGAACTGGATCTGTTGAGCGTGTTCGGCGAGACTTTCGTAAGGCGATGGGAACTCTTCGAGGCTCAAACGCGAGCCACAGGAAAGGATGAGTTTCTTCTGCGGCCCGATTTGGGCCGGCACTTTGACGAAAGCTCCCGGCTAAAGATTCAAGAATGTTGCCCCCACGGCTGCGATTTTCAAATCGTCATCGGGGACGGCTTGTCCGCCCCCGCCGTGTCTAGGCAAGTGCCGGCACTGCTTCCTCTTTTGCACGCAGGCGCTAAGGAGTCCGACTGGAAAGCAGGCCGCACTTTCGTGATCCATCACTGCCGCGTCGGCATCTTAAACGAAATTGGCGCATTGCTTGACCCTCGGGTGGTTGTGCTGCTCATAGGCGAACGCCCGGGTCTCGCCACCGCGGAAAGCCTCTCGGCGTATATGGCCTATCGTCCCCGCGAAGGCCACTCCGATGCGGACCGGAATCTTATTTCAAACATCCATGCGCGAGGCGTAACCTCCACTCGCGCGGCCGCGCGAATCTTGAATCTCGCGGCGCAAATGATGCAGGCGGGAGCGAGCGGTTGCAGCATCAAGGAAACCAGCCATGTGTTGAGTTGAGTTCGAGCAGCCAAAACGATCTAACAATCCAAATTCGGATCAGAATGCCGATCAGCGAGAACATCCGTTTTGCCGTGCGAGACGCGGGTGAGGTGTCCGCGATCCTTCTGCGTCCGCAGAACGCGGAAAGTTTATTGGTGCTCGCGCACGGCGCAGGCGCCGGAATGACCCATCCATTCATGGAATCACTCGCGAGCGAACTCGCGGCTGCGAGAGTAGGGACATTGCGGTTCCAGTTTCTCTACATGGAGCAGCGGCGGAAGATCCCCGATCGGCCACCCGTGCTCACGGCTACCATTCTTGCAGCGGTGCACGCTGCCTCCGAAGCGGCTCCGGACCTGCCGCTATTTGCGGGAGGGAAGTCGCTCGGAGGACGAATGACTTCACTCGCGGCCGCTCAAAACGCTTTAGATGAAGTTCGCGGGCTGATTTTCTTCGGCTTCCCGCTACACCCACCGAATAAACCGGGGACGAAACGCGCGGAGCACTTGCCTGATGTGAGATTGCCAATGCTTTTCTTCCAGGGAACCCGCGACTCTCTTGCCGATCTTAAGCTCTTGCGGCCCATTTGCGCCAAGCTCGGAGCGCGAGTGACATTGCACGTGATCGAATCAGCTGATCACTCCTTTCACGTGCTGAAAAGTTCGGGCAAGACCGACGCCGGCATTATGCAGGAATTGGCGAGGACAACAGTCACGTGGATCCGGCAAGAAATTACCACTCGGTCTTCAGGTGAGGCTAGAGCACGACGGTGATTCGCTATCTCCGGCTGCGACCAGCGTCATCGCTGCACTCTGCCGTTCACTTGGCAGCGTCGCTCTGGCCGGCGGCGACCTGCCGGCGGACTTCGTCGAGCCAGTTGAGGACCACGGTGGGGGCGGAGGAGGGGGCGGAGCGGCCGCCGGCGAATTGGAGGACTACGAAGTGCTGGGAGTCGGGAGTGACGTCGTAGGAGGTGAAGGGAGCGCGCATTTCGAACTTGTCGGTGAAGAGCACTTCGGGTTTTCCGGGCTGGAAGGCGCCCTTGTCCACGGTATATGGCACTGCCATCATCGTACCGCCGCCCGCAACGATGTAAAAAAGCTCATGACCCGTTTTCGACCAAATCGGTTCCACGCCGCCATCGGTGGAAATTTGCCATTTGCCTCCAGAGCCGGAAGACGGCACTACATAAACCTGGATGAGGCCGGATTCCCATGAGAGGTATGCCAACCAACGGCCGTCGGGCGAGAAGCGCGGCGCACGGGCTGCGCCATTGCTATCCGCGGGCAATCGGCGCGGTTCCTCCGGTTTGCCGTTTTCGCCAATGGTAAGAGTCCATAACTCGCAGCAGGATCCATCCTTTTCCGAGAGCCGGAAGAAGGCCAGAGTCTTCCCGTCCGGGGACCAAGACGAGGGGTAGGCGTTCAGAACATTGTCCTGCGTCAGAGGCTGTTCTTCTCCGGTTCCGTCGGCGCGTTTGCGGTAGATGCCTTGCCCGGCGCCTTTGCCCGTCGGGCGCGGATGCGCGTAAGTGAGCCACTCCCCGTCGGGAGACCAGGATGGATACGACGCTCCGGGAGTCCCGGGGGTGAGAGAAGAGGTTGTGCCGCGCGTGATATCGTGGACCCATATTCCGTTGGTGGTCTGAAAGGCGAGATGCTTTCCGTCCGGAGAAATCTCCGGCGAGGCTGCGTCCGGATGGTCGTCCATCAGCAGCGAGGAATTCCCCTTGCGGTCGAGCAGGACAACATTCACGTTCTGCTTCAAAGCTCCGCCGGACAAATAAACAGCGGTGCCGGTGCGCGAGACGCTCATTTGGACCGCGCCATCGGAGAGATCCGCATCCACTCCCCGTAAAACCGGAATGGCTGTCGCGGTTATCTTCAGCTCCTGAGCGTCAAAAGGCGCAACGAAGAGCGTGCCTTGAGAAACATAGGATAGGTAGCCGCCCGTTAGATAGCGGCCGAAATACGCATTCTCCACCAGCACCTTTGCCGCGGCTTTGTCGCCCTTATCGAGCGCGACTGCTTCGACGCGAGCGTGCTCAAAAAAATTGTTGTCCGACGACGCGGTGAACAGAAGCGCCTTGCCACCCGCGATAAACTGCGGCCAGCGGTGCGTGATATCTCCACGCGCTGGATCCAGATGTGTGAGCACCTCCGGAGTGCCTCCCGCTGAGGGGATACGGTACAGCGCGGAAGTGAATTGCAGCGGAAAGGCAATGGTCCCGTCTTCGGACCAGGATCCGCCGCGATAGCCATTCACGTCGGCCAGAACAATGGCTGCGCCACCTCGGACGGAGACTTTCTTCAATTTTCCGCCGCCGAAGAAACCGATCCATTGGCTGTCGGGAGAAAAGAACGGGACGGCGGCGTCTCCGGCACCGTCGAGCAGCACGGCGTCTTTGTTTTCCATTTCGCGTACGTAAAGCTTGCCTATGTTTGATCCTTGATCCCGCGTTACATAGGCCAATCGCGATCCATCCGGAGAAATGGCCAAAGCGGGTCCGTCAATCGTGTCCAACGGTATCCCCGGCGGAATCCAGAGAGAGAGAACGATCGGCTTCAACAAAGAAGGCTGGGATGCTTGGCGCAAGGCGAACAGAGCGAACAGCAGTCCGACGCCAAGCACTGCGGCGAGCGCCCACGGAACGAATCGCCGCCACGATGGCGTGGCGGGCACTGACGAAAGCCGTGTCGCGCCTGATGCAATCTCTCTCTCGCCGGCGAGTGAGATTGCGCTCCGCTGCCCAGAGGACCCCTGTGCCGGCGTGCCGGTCGACGAGTTCGATAATCTGTCCGGCGCTTCCGCAGAGGCTAAGGTCTGCGCCGTGATACGGCCGGTGGCCGTGTCGCGATTGAGGCGCTTCAAATCGGCGCGCATGTCCGAAGCGTTTTGGTAGCGCAAGTCGCGGTCCTTCTCCAGCGCCTTGTTGATGATGTCTTCGAGCTTAGGTGAAATATCCGGGTTCAGCCGCACGGGCGCAGCGGGAGCTCGATTCAGAATCGCGTCAGTAATCACACCGGATGTTTCACCGCGGAAGGGAACTGAGCCCGTAGCCATTTCGTAGAGCACCACTCCGAACGAAAACAGATCGGTGCGGGCGTCGAGCTCCTTTCCGCGAACCTGCTCGGGCGACATGTACGCGACCGTGCCCACGGCCACGCCCGGGCTGGTGAGATCTTCGGGACGCACTCCCGCGGTCATCTGCGCCGCGTGGGTTGCATCCTGCGTCATCGAGTGGATCGCGGCGAGGCGAATTTGTTTGGCAAGCCCGAAGTCCAGAATTTTTGCCCGTCCGCGCTCGGTGACGAAAATGTTGGCGGGCTTGATGTCGCGATGAACGATGCCTTTGCTGTGCGCGGCGTCGAGCGCGTCCGCAATCCCAATCGCCAAACCCACCAGGATATCCGTCTCGACAGGGCTTCCGGAGATGCGATGCTTAAGCGTGGTGCCTTCTAGAAATTCCATGGCGATAAACGCTTCGCCGTGCTGATCGTCAATTTCGTAGATCGTACAGATGTCCGGATGATTCAAGGCCGAGGCCGCCTTGGCTTCGCGCTGAAAGCGACTGAGCGCTTGCGGGTCTTTGGCTACGTCGTCGGGCAAGAACTTGAGGGCCACAAAGCGGCCGAGCTTCAGATCCTCAGCCTTATAGACCACACCCATACCGCCGCCGCCTAGTTTTTCAACGATGCGGTAATGGGAGATGGTGCGGCCGATGAAAGAGGAGGAGTCCGCCATTTGGCGCGCTCATATTAGGTTGGAGGAGGAGCCAAGTCAACGTCTCGAACTCAGGTGGATACGACCCGATTCAGTAATCTGGGATTTTGTGAGCTATTACACCCGCGCTCGAAGCTGATAGAATCCCCGAAGTGAAAGTGACAATCCGCACCGCTGGCGGCCTCAAGACATGACGCTTCGCCTGGGCAAACCGCCGGAGCGGTCCCCGACTCAGCATCCCACGAGAGTTGAATGAACTCCCTCAGGAACTCTGTTCCCGTAATTCAGGTTTCCGGAATCCGAAAGACCTACGGCCGAACTGTGGCAGTCGATGAGGTGTCGTTCGAGGTCAACGACGGTGAGATCTTTGGTTTGATCGGGCCCAACGGCGCGGGAAAGACGACCACGATGGAGTGCATCGAGGGCATTCGCAAGCCCGACCGCGGGACCATCTCCGTTCTGGGTCTTGATCCCTTCCGCCAAGTCTACAAGCTGCAGGAGCGGATCGGAGTGCAGCTTCAGCAGGCGCAGCTGCAAAAGCGAATAAAAGTGTGGGAGGCCGTAGATCTCTGGGCTTCGCTTTACGGGAAGAAGTCAATCGACGGCGAACGCTTACTCGAACAGCTCGGCCTCGTCGACAAGCGGGACGCCTGGTTTATGAACCTTTCGGGTGGCCAGAAGCAGCGGCTGTTCATCGCGCTCGCGCTGATCAACGATCCGGAGGTGGTGTTTCTTGACGAGCTGACGACCGGGCTGGACCCGCAGGCGCGGCGGGCGATCTGGGAACTGGTGCGCGGCATCCGCGAGCGCGGCAAGACGGTTTTTTTGACCACGCATCTAATGGAGGAGGCGGAGCGGCTGTGCGATCGCGTGGCAATCATCGAGCACGGTCGGATCATCGACATCGGCACGCCGCAGAGACTCGTGGATCGGCACTGCCCTGAACGAATCGTCGCGCTGGCCACGGATGAGCCGACCGCCGAGGAACGTTTTGGAGCGATCCCGCAGGTTGAGTCGGTGGTCCGCAGCGATTTGCAATTCACAATTCGCGGTCGGGGCGAAGATCTCGTGACCGAAGTGATCCATTGTTTGTCTGAGAACCGGATACGCGTCACTGACTTTCGGATGATCGTCCCGAACCTTGAGGACGTGTTTCTGAAACTGACCGGTCACTCGATTCGCGACTAGGATCCAAAATGATGCTGCGAGGACTCTGGAAATTAACCTGGATCGAGATCAAAGTGTTCATGCGCGAGCCGCTCGGCGCGTTCGGGACCATCGGTTTCCCCGTTTTGGTGTTCCTCATAGTGGGTCGAGCAGCCGGCCGTAACGTCGCTGCACCCTCGCTCGCCGCCAGTGGTTTTCTCCGCGTGGGGCTGCCGGTTTTTGCGGCGCTCCTGATCGCGGTCAGCTCTGTGCTGTCGCTCGTCACGATCATCTCGATCTACCGCGAGGGCGGCATTCTCAAACGGCTGCGCGCGACCCCGTTGCGGCCGCAGACCATCCTTACCGCCCAAGTGATCGTCAAGCTGATGCTCACCGCGGCCACACTAGCCTTGATGGTGCTCGCGGGCAGACGGTACTACCCGATCAGCGTCCATGCTCCATTGTTCGGATTTACGATTGCGCTGTTGATCAGCACTTTGAGCATCCTGTCGATTGGCTTTCTCATCGCCAGCATCGTTCCCACGGCGCGCTTTGCCCAGCCGATCGGCGCCGCGATTTTGTATCCGATGATTGCTGTCTCGGGACTCTTCACGCCGGTTGGCTCGATGCCGCCAATCCTTCAAACGGTGGCGCGAGTGCTGCCGATGACCTATGCGGTGTCGCTGATGGAAGGAATATGGAAGGGCGATGCGTGGTCGGCGCACATGGGCGACATAGCGGCATTGGCCATAGTGTTCGTCGTTTGCACCGCCCTCTCCGCGAAAGTGTTTCGTTGGGAATAACACATATCGATCATCGACGGTGTCTTCGAGGAGGTCGGCAATCGCTCGATAGAAGCTATCCAGTCTTCGTGACGGGACCATTTTGTGCACCCCAGAATGTTGAGGCGGCAAGCAAAAGCGGAATCTTCAATCCTGGAGCGAACGGATAATAAAAATCATTCGCGCACCTGCTCCGGATGTGAGACATTGCGCGAGTATCGTTATGTTTCGTAATATAGCGTTTTGTTTCCCTTTATCGCGAGGCACAAACCATGATTCCAGCATCGTTAGCCAAGCGGGAATGGCTCAAGTTTCCGCAGTTCCCCGCCACCCTGTTGACGATTCTCGCCGGCGTCACTTTGCTCGCGAACGGGTGCGGAAAACAAGCCACACCGAACGCTCCGGGCGCCGCGCCTGAAAAATCGCAGGTTCGCGTATCCGAAAGCGCCGAAGGTGTACTGGTGGATACTTCCGCGGCCCAATTCGTGGTCACGCCGACGGGATACGTCGCCGCCAGCTTGGTATCAGGCAAAGGGAAGCTTTCGCTGGATGAGGCGGGAAAGGATTCCGGCATCGAGGTGATTGCCGGCGGGAAACCCATTTCAGACATTATCTTTGACGTTGCTCATGCTCGAATCTCAGATCCGAACGGCAGATTGGGAACAAAAGGGCAACGCGTCGAGGTGTCTGGCAAAAATTCGGCGGCGGACATCGAAGAATCTTTGATCGTGGAAGTTTATGACGACTTCCCCAACATGGCTCTGGTATCCAGCACGATTCGGAATTCGGGAAACAAGGAAGTGAAACTCGACACCGTGGATCTGGATCGACACCGCTTCAACGCATCTTTGGCAGACTCGACGGCAGCTCCGAATGAAATGTGGTCCTTTCACGGCGCGAGTATCGAGTGGGGCAAAGATAACGTTTTTAAAATTCCGAAGAAATTCTCGCAACGAAATCAGATGGGCTCGCTCGTAGAAGTGAAAGGAGACCTGGGACGGGTAGGCGGCGGAATTCCCGTCGTTGCGTTTTGGACGAAGACGGTGGGTGAAGCGATTGGGCACGTCGAAACGCTACCGCTGGTTCTCTCGATTCCTGTGGAAACAGAATCCGACGGGCGCGTCGATGCGGCCGTTCATCTAACGCCGAACGCCACATTGCAGCCTGGCGAAGCCTATTCCACGCCTCAGACGTTCATCGCCGTTTACTCAGGCGATTACTACGAGCCGCTGCGAATGTATTCCGACGTGATCGACGGGGAAGGACTGAAGAAGCCTACGAACAACAGCGAAGACTATGCCGTGAGTTGGTGCGGATGGGCCTACCTTGCCAACGTAACTCCCGCTCAAATGCTGGGCACAATTCCAAAACTGAAGGAAATGGGAATTCACTGGGCCACGCTGGACGATCGCTGGTTCAATAATTATGGCGACTGGCAGCCGCGCAGCGATACGTTTCCCGATGATGAAATTCGCAAGATGGTTGAGCAGTTTCACCAACAGGGAATCAAAGTGCAACTTTGGTGGCTGCCACTGGCAGTAGAAGATGGCGGGCCGGGATACGAATCACATCCCTACGGCGTTTCGGAGGTGGTGAAACAACATCCGGACTGGTTGATACTGGACAAAAACGGCAAGCCCGCTCGCATGACGCGAAATCTGGCAACGCTGTGCCCTGCGCTGCCGGAGGTCCAGGCGTATTACAAGCAACTGACCGAGAGATTTATTCGAGACTGGGACTTCGATGGGCACAAGCTCGACAATATTTATAGCGTGCCCGCATGTTACAACCCAAAACATCATCACAAATCGCCGAACGACTCGATCTACGCCATGGGCGAGATTTACAAAACGATTTTCGAAACGACGCGAGCGCTGAAGCCGGATAGCGTTACGCAGAGTTGTCCCTGTGGTACGCCTCCGAGTATCGCCTGGCTGCGCTACATCGATCAGGCCGTCACTGCCGATCCGGTAGGTTCTGTACAGGTTCGTCAGCGAGTGAAAATGTACAAGGCGCTGCTGGGCCCGAAATCCGCGGTGTATGGAGACCATGTCGAGCTGACCCGCATAGCAAATCCGAATGGGAATGAAAAAGATCTCGGATCTGATTTTGCTTCGACCGTGGGCACCGGCGGAGTTGTTGGGACGAAGTTCGCGTGGCCGGATTACGGCCCGAAATTGAGCGACGTGTATCTAACGCCTCAAAAAGAAGAGTACTGGAAAAAGTGGATCGGTCTCTACAACGACAAAATGCTTTCGCGCGGAACGTTCCGAAATCTTTACGTGTACGGCTATGATGTGCCGGAGGGATATGCGATTGAAAAAGACGGAGCCATGTATTACGCGTTTTTTGCGCCTGCACCTGCGTCCGATGGAAAAAAAACGAAACCAGCCACCTGGGCCGGGGAAATAGAGCTACGAGGGCTGGCGCCGGGGAAATATCACGTGGTGGACTACGTCAACGGTAAAGACCTGGGGTTTGTGACTGCGCCAGGCGCAAAGCTCGACGCCAGCTTCTCCGACCACCTGCTCATCGAAGTCACGAAACAATAGAAATTTCCAAAGAGCCCGAATTCGTTCACCTTCAGCGCCGATCCAAATGGTCGTGGAAAAATTGCTCCACGCTGTCGCGATCCCTGAAAGCCTCTGTTCCGCCTTCGCGAGTCGTTGAGAAGGCTCCGGCGATGTCGGCGTATTCAAGACATTCTGCCGGGCTTGCGCCCTGGAGAAAACGATGGATGAAGCCGGCATCGAAGCTATCGCCAGCGCCTACAGAATCAACGGAAGCCACTCGCATACCCTCGCGCCGCCATTCCTCAGGACCCTTGCGAGCGATAGCTCCCCGGGAGCCCAGTTTCACGACCACGAACTGACAGACTTGCACAAGTTTTGCGATTGCTTGCGCCAAGTCGTCGCTGCCGGCGATCTTTTTAACTTCACGCTCATTAGGGAAAAAAATGTCGACATATGGCAGGACGCCTAGCAAATCCTTGCTCCACTTGCCTTCGGGATCATCGTTCGTGTCCAGCGAAGTCGAAAGGCCCTTGGCTTTGGCCTCGCGAAATAAATCTACGATTTTGGGGCGAAGAGCTTTGTGCAAGAAGTAGGACGAGAGGTGCAAATGTCGCGCCGAAAAAATGTAATCGAGATCGAGATCAACGTAACTTAACTCAAACATCGTTCCCGGATAGGTCAGTATGAAACGATGTTCTGGCTGGGTGAGAATGACAGTCAGCCCCGTGGATGTCTTACTGGAAGTGAAAGAAACATGAGCTAAATCAACACCGGCCGCGACGAGCCAGTCGAACGCCATCTTTCCCAGAGCATCGGCTCCGATTTTTGAAACCATGCCGACGCCAGTGCCGAGTACCGAAAGGTTGTGCGCAAAAATTGCCGACGAACTTCCCAGCGTCAGGCGAAACCCGCCGATCAACGATTCTTCTTCCGGCTTCAATTCTTTTGGCAAGCCGTAAAGAATCAGATCTGGATTGATTTCTCCCACCACGCACACGTCGAGAGACATTCGCGAACCTCGATTAGCTTGTACTTTCCAGTGTCACCACGCGCGACAAGTTGCGAGGCTCGTCAGGATTCAATCCCTTCTTAAGTCCTGTGTAAAATCCCAGGAATTGGCCAGCGATTACGCTTGCAGCTGTACGAGCAGCTTCAGGAATATCAAGAGACAACTCCACCGTATAGTCGGCAGCGTGGCGAATCGCCGTGGTGCATCCATTTGCGACCACCAGCGTTGTGCCGCCCAGCGCCTTGATTTCTTCTAGGACGGCGACCTCAGCGTCGAACCCGGTTTCGCTAATGATGAAGGTGATGAGAGTTTCGGGACTCACGATGGCCTTTGGTCCGTGCCTGAATTCCAGCGTATGAAAACACTGCGCGTAGGAACAAGACATTTCCTTCACCTTCAACATCGATTCTTGTGCGATTCCGAAGAACGGACCTTGCCCGAGGAAGACATAATCGGCGAATGTCCCCGACTCCACCAGCGATTTTACCGTGTTTTGAAGCGGGCCTAATCGCGCAGCAAATTGTTCTGGAAGCTTGTGAAGGCCGGCCAAAAAATCAGGGCGATCTCCGCGAATGGCGGCGAGGGACTGTAAGACGACGAGCATGGAAGTGAAAGATCTCGTCATTACCGTGCTTTTCTCGTCGGCAGCATGCAGGATGATGTGATGCGAAGAAATTTCTTCAACGGGGGTGTCCCTGCCGCAGGTTATCGCGAGAACTTTGAGATTGAGTACTCCTTCCAAATACCTAGCGGCCTGCAGAATCTCCGACGTATGCCCGGAACGGGTAATCAAGACTGGCTGGCACGGAACGGGAAGCGATTGGGGAAAAAGCATGATCTCCGAAGCAGGAATTGCGCGAGATTTCTCGCCCGTTAGGATAGACCATGTCGACGACGCGCTCTGAGCCAAGTAGAAGCTGGAACCGCAGCCGATAAACACCCACTCAACATTCCTGGGCAGTTCGTGAGCAAGCAAGCGCAACTCCGCGCTCTTGTCCATCACTTGCAAACACGAAGTCCAGGTGGCGGGCTGGGAGAGAATCTCGGAAATGGTGTTAGCGCCGATTGCTGAGTTCAATTCCGTCAACATTGCCTCCACAATCCCACAAGCATTAGAGTTCAAACAACGATGGTCTTGATATGCGCTGCGCGAAGAGCGCGCAAGTTTTTGGCGGAGATTTTCTTGTCCGTAATGGTGTGATGCACGGCCGAAATGGGAGCAATGAATGAAAGGCTGCGCCGGCCGAACTTGCTGGAATCGCATACAATAATCGTGGTCTTTGCATTTTCCATCATGACGCGGTTCACCCGCGCTTCCAGAAGGTTGGGAGTGGTGAGACCATATTCCAGGTCGAAACCGTCCACCGCGAGCAACAAAAGATCCGCGGTTACATGACGTAAAGAATCCTCGGCCAGTGGTCCTACAAGCGAAAACGAATTTCTTCTTAGCACGCCTCCCGTTAAAATGACCTCGACGTCGGTGCCGGCCAGTTCAGCCGCGATATTGACGGCGTTGGTAATCACCGTGAGATCCCGAACATGCTTGATCGCGCGCGCCACTGCCGTTGTAGTAGTGCCGGAATCAAGGATCACGACTTGGCCCGGTTGAACGAAGCGCGCGGCCGCCGCAGCGATCTTGAGTTTTTCGCGGCGATGCAATTGCTCCTTCTCATGCAGCGTGGGATCCCTTAAGGCGGATGCGTCCATGGGGAGCGCGCCGCCGTGAGCCCGTTGAATTCGGCCCATTTGGTGCAGGGATTCCAAGTCTTTGCGAATCGTGATGAGAGAAGTAGAGAAGCGGCGTGCAAGGTCTTTGACCACAACCCGTCCGTCGCGTTGGGTCAATTCAAGAATCTTTCGCCGCCGTTCTTCTGCCAGCATGGTTTAGGGAAGCGCTTTCGATTTATTACTTTTTGTTACTATTTCGAACTGAGAGTGGTAGCTTGACACAAGTGCACTTCGGGAGCAAGGGCTGATGGCCGATTCAACGATCGTGTGTGTAAGCGCCAATCCAGCGATGGACCGGCGGTTGCGCGTTGCGTCCCTGGAGGTCGGTGAAGTGAATCGCGCTAAAAGCGCCCGGGGCTTGGCGGGTGGCAAAGCCACGCACGTGGCGATGGCTGCTCGCGCGATGGGAGCGAATGCGAGCTGGATTGGATTTCTGGGAGGGGCGATCGGCGAAGATTGCGCTCGGCAGTTGGAAGCCCTGGATATTGAAGTGGTTGCGGTGCGCACAGCGGCTAGCACTCGCGTGAATCTTGAGGTGATCGAAGACTCCGGAAAAGTGACGGAGATACTTGAGCCCGGAGCAGCACCGACTGCGGAAGAAACCACCGAATTTTTGCGGGTGTGTTCCGAGCGAATAAGGGACGAGGGGAGAACATCGCTGCTCGTCATTTCCGGAAGCTTACCTTCAGGGGTCTCACCAGATTTTTATGTTTCCTTAATTCAAGCTGCGCGAAATGCTGGCGCGAGAGTTTTTATCGATACCAGCGGCGAGGCTCTGGGCGAGGGCATCAAAGCCAACCCGGAATTCGTGAAAGTGAATCGCGCCGAGGCCGAAGGACTGCTGGGAAGATCCCTGAAGTCGAGCCAGGAAACGGCTGAGGCCGCTCGTGAAATCATTCGACGAGGATCGAGGAGCGCCGCGATCACTTTGGGAAAAGACGGTCTGGTCTGGATCGAGCATCGAGACGGACCGGTGTGGATAGCGCGTCCCCCCAGCGCGAAAGCGATCTCCACGGTCGGTTGCGGCGACGCAACTCTGGCAGGATTTGCGTACGCTGCAATTCAAGGGGTCGTTGGCGAAGAGGCAATACGACTTGCTGCCGCTTGCGGCGCTGCCAATTGCGCGGCGAGCGCGCCGGGCAGGATCAATCCTGCGGGCGTACGAACGCTACTCTCGCAAATCGAAGTGCAGAAAATGAGTTTCTAGGCGCAATGTAGTGGCTTTGCGGTTCCTTGCAATTGGCAGCTTTACTTCGAAGATGACCCCATTCCGGGAATCCATTGAATGGCGTTGTCATGATAAATTCGGCGGAGGACTGTTTCGGACAAGCCGAGACCATGCACTTGACGGCCGTTGTATTGGAAGGTTTCGTTGGTGGCCAAAAATTTCCAGTCTCTTGCGTAAGTCTCTTGCCAGTCCTTAAGCGCGTCCGCCGTGGATTCATCGGGTAGAAATTCCAGATCGGTGCCGTAGAGCACTCTAGTCCGATACTTGATCAGAAAGTTTCGCACTTTTTCCCGAGGCTGAATCATCAGATATTCCATTCTTGCCGCAGTATCGACTGCAAAATTCGGATAGCGATCGAATCGCTTCGCGATTTCGTCCACATCGGTTTCCATACTTCCGAGGTGCGCGCCGACCACCCGAAGTTTCGGGTTTTCAGCCAGCAGGTGATCGCGCGCCGCCAAAATTACCTCTTTGCGGGGATGATCGGGATGCAAATACATGTACCACTGAGGATTTTCCTTGTAGTAGTCGTAGTCCGGGCTGTCAGGATTCGGTGGTTGCCAGCAGGAGGAAGGCTCGGCGACGTGGGCGACAAGAGTCTTATTATCGCCCGCGATCGCCCGATAGATGGGTTCGAAAGCGGGATCATCAGGCATGACGTATTTTCCGTCTGGCCTTTTTAATTCCATGCCAATGTTCTTCCAAATTTTTACCGCGACCGCACCCTGGGCAAACTCCCGACGAAGTTGTTCTATTGTTTTCGGAGCGAAATCCTTTCGACTGAAATCAAATGGGTCGAACGTGACGCACAAGCGCGCATGGTTCTGGCTCGCTTGAACGAATGCTTTGGCGCGCGCGGTTTCCGTATCCAACTGGCCATAAATACCGTGGTTATCGGCCACGCAAATATCCAAAACGTTCAATCGAAGGTGTGTCATCAGATCAGTCAATTGAGGATCGGTCTTGAATGCATGAACGTGAGTATCGATAGGCTCCAGCGCGGCGAACGCTTGCAGCAGGTCCGTTTGGCTGTCGGATCGAACTGCTTCAAGGGTTGCTGCATGCAATGGGAGGAAAGCAAACGGATGCACGTGGGTCGCCGCAACCGTCGTGATGCAGGCCGCTAACAACAAGGCGAGCAGTTTTTTGAAGTTTACATGCATCTTGGCAGCCTAGTGTTTTGCGGGCCCCGAACGCGCCCGCGTCCTTCCCGGCTCATGTCCATTCGTATCATGTGGTTGATCCCGAAGGTCTGCCAGGATTAGTTCGACACCGGCTTCGCGCAGCGGGCGTAGATACTTGGGGTCTGTGGCTGAATCGGTGACAAGAATATCGATGTCCGTGGTGGGACCAACGTAGGCGAAGCCCTGATTCCCGAATTTGCTATGGTCCGCCAGTGCAATGCTCACTCGTGCGGACTTCAAGATCATCTTCTTGATCTGCGCTTCGGCCTGGCTCGCAGTGGAAATCCCATACTCGGGATCAATCGCGCTGACACCCAGTACCGCCTTGTCCACACGTATTTCCGACAACGCTCGCTGTGCCCAGACTCCCGAAAGATAAAATACGTCCTTCTGAAGTTCGCCCCCTGTAGAGATGACCGAGACGTGCTGGCTGCGCTGAAATTCATCCACAATGGGAGGCGAATTTGTGATTATGGTCAGTCTGTTGCGATGCAGCAGGCGACGCGCGAGTTCGTAGACTGTGGTGCTGCCTTCCAGGAAAACGGTCTCACCATCCAGGATGAGGCGCTCTGCTTCTCGCGCGATCGCCTGCTTTTCGGCTCGATTGCTCCGCCCCAGCGCTTCATAGGAAGGCTGAAAATTGGTGCTGGAAGTACGTGAGACGGCGCCGCCGTGCGAGCGCAGCAGCACGCCTTCTTTTTCCAAAACAGCGAGATCGCGGCGGACGGTAGCCGCGGTGACTCCCAGGTCGCGTACCAGGTCGGAGGCAGTAACTGTTCGCTCGCGCGACAGAATTTCGCGTATACGAAACCTCCGTTCTTCTGCCAGAAGGCTCATTCAGGCTGCTCCGTCCCCATTAAATGGCCCGAAAAGCACGCGGATTGTGCCATAGAATAGGAGAAATTGATCCTAAAATTACAAAATACATCAAATTAGATAAAAAAAGTTGACAAACAAACACAATGGGGCTAATTACGTCAGCGATTGGGGTTTGTCCAACATTCAGCCAGAGCATGAAAACGGTATACAGCATTGCCTACGGGAGGGGTTACCTGTGACCAAAATATGCGGCCTTCATTCATGCTCTAGACAGCAGTCCCGGGCAGGAACTCTAAGCTCCGCGTGCAAGGGACGTTTCCGTGGTTTTTTCGTTGCCATACTGCTCCTGCTGCCGCTCTTTGCAGGAAGCGCTTGGGCACAGAAAGACACCGGCAACATCGTAGGGGTTGTTAGCGATGCTGGGGGAGGAATGGTTCCTGGCGCAAAAGTCAGAGTGCGTGACGTGGATCGCGGCACTGAGTTTGAAACAACTACCAACGGAAATGGAGAGTACGTAGCAGGGCCCTTGAAAGTGGGACGCTATACCGTCACCGTGGAGAAGCCAAACTTTAAGACGGCCGTGGCCGGTCCGGTACAACTTGACGTGCAGGGCCGAATCGAAGCAGACGTAAAACTAGAAATAGGCCAGGTCTCGCAAAAGGTTGAAGTAACGGTCCAGAACCCGTTGCTGGAAACCGAAACCAGCACGATGGGTGAGGTGATGGACAAAACGCGTATCGAAACACTCCCGCTGAACGGGAGAAATTTCGCGCAGCTCGCGCAGCTGGGGGTCGGCGTTGTTCCCAGTGAGCCTGGCTCGCGCGTAAGCGGGACTTATGGGTTCAGTGTGGACGGCGCCCGCTCGTTGCAGAACAACTTCCTGCTCGATGGAATCGACAACAATTCAAATTTAGGCGACGTGCTGAATGAATCGTCGTACGTGATTCAACCTCCCATTGACGCCATCGAGGAATTCAAAGTTCAAACCAACGACTACAGCGCAGAATTCGGAAGAGGCAATGGAGCGATTCTAAATGCCGTAATCAAATCTGGTACCAACGGTTATCACGGAGATGTTTTCGAATATTTGCGAAATGATGTTCTTGATGCTTCTCCGTTCTTCATCGTTACGCCGCAGAAGCCAGCGTATAAGCAGAACCAGTTCGGCGCTACATTTGGCGGCCCTGTACAGAAGGACAAGACATTTTTCTTTGTCGATTACGAAGGATTTCGCTTGCGGCAGGGCATACCACAAACCGCGTTCCTTCCTGATCAAGACATGGTGGCCGGCAATTTTTCCGAGCTTCTTACAAACACGCCGGCGATAGCCATTGACCCCAACACCGGAAATCCGAACGGGACCGTGGCTCTTGATTGCAATCATAACCCCACGTTTGTGGGGGAGATCTTCAACGCCAGGCAGACCCTGCCGGTACCCGTAACACTCGCCAATCCCTCTGGATTCTGTGGGGTTCCGATTGGAGTGGATGGCGCCGGCCACCCAACGAATATTTTCCCGACCGGATCGGTGGACCCGCTGGCCGCCCGGCTAGCAGCCCTGATTCCACCCCCGAACTCGTCCGTCAATCCGGCTTTCAATTACATCGCTGTCCCCGTGCGCAGCGAAACCCGCAACAATTTTGACGTCCGAATGGACCACACTTTTTCGAGCAAGGATTCCATCTTTGGGCGCTTTAGCTACGAAGACCAGCCCAGTTTTATTCCACCGCCTTTCGATAACGTGCTGGACGGCGGCGGGTTTTTCGACGGAAATGAGGATTTCTCTTACCGCAGTGTTGCGTTGAGCGAAACTCACATTCTTGATTCAACCCATGTGAACGAGTTTCGTTTTGGCTATAACCGCATCAACGCGCATCGCTACCAGGTTAATTTCAATGAAAACGTCTCGGCGCAGCTTGACTACCCCGGGGTGCCTTTTGAACCCGGCACGTTTAATGGCGGGCTTCCAGCTTTGACCTTCAGCGATGGTTCAGCTCCAGAACTTGGCAGCTCGGGTTTTCTACCTTCGATCGAGAAGCAGAACAGCTATGTCTTTACCGACAATTTCACCTGGATCAAGGGCCGTCATTCGCTCAAGTTCGGCACCGAGCTTCGCTTCGAACAATTCACCATTTTTCAACCATCCGCTTCTCGCGGCACTGCGGATTTCAGCACGGGCTTCACGGATAATCCAGCCGCGCCCGGAACCGGCGGGTATGGCTTCGCGAGTTTTCTCTTGGGCATTTCCGATGGCGGGTCAATCGTAAATCTTCACAATGTTGACTACCATCGGCAAATCTATGCGGGATTCGTTCAGGACGACTTCAAGAAATCAGCACGCCTTACGTTCAATCTCGGCTTGCGCTACGAACTTTATACCACGGTCAAAGCAGCCGGCAATGAACAGGCGAACTTTGATTTCGGCTGCGGCTGCCTCATTGTTCCCAAAGGACAAAACGCCGTACTGACACCGACCCTTGCCTCGCAGATCACGATTGACCGTAACGGGTCGCCCGGGCTGGTCTCGCCAGATCTCCACAACTTTGCGCCGCGGGTCGGCCTGGCTTACAAAATAAGCGACAAACTCGTTCTCAGAACTTCTTACGGGATTTTTTATGGCGGTCAAGAAAACGGTCCCTACTCCAATCCAAGTCCCGGATTCAACCCGCCATTTTTTGTGACGCAGTCATTCAACATGCCCTGCTCGGGGAATTCCGCGAACCCGAGTTTTCCCCTAACCGATTGCTCGATCCCGGGGTTCAACTCGTTGCAGCAGGGATTCCCGGCGAACTCCTTGGTGGACCCGAATACTCCGTTGCTTTTCTCCATCAGCCCAAAAATCACTACCCCTTTCATGCAGCAATGGTTCCTCGGCTTCCAGTATGAATTACCGTCGAACATTGTGGCTCAAATTTCCTACGTCGGCTCACATGGCGCGGATCTCTTCGGGCTGTTCAATGGAAACGAGGCCGCCCCCACCGCGGACCCGACAAGTCCTACCGCTCCGCGTCGTCCCGATCCCAATATCGATGCGGGGATCGATACGCTTCGCTCCAACTTGTTCTCAAACTATACAGCCTTGCAAGCTCGACTTGAGAAACGCTTCTCCAACGGGTTGCAGTTTGAAGCCGCCTACACCTTTAGCCACGCTCTCGATGATGCTTCAAGTGCCAGCCTCGGGGCTCAAAATCAAGGGGACTTCCGGTTGCAAACGGAGCCACAGCTAGAGTACGGAAATGCGGATTTCGACGTGCGGCACAGGTTCGTTCTCAACTTTGTGTATAACTTGCCGTTTGGGAAGGATCAGCGATTTGGCTCAAACCTTTCCGGCGTCCGCAACCAGATCGTCGGCAACTGGCAAATCACCGGAATTATTTCGGCGCAGACAGGTAATTGGTTCACACCAACGGACGATATCATGAACACCTCCAATACCGACTGCGGAGGAGAGGTTTTCAATTGTTCGCGGCCCAATGTGATCGCAAATCCGAATGGAAAACCTTGCGTGCCCGGAACGATATTCAACACCTGCGCTTTTGTCTCCAACACCGTGGAGGGGACTTTCGGAGACGCGGGACGAAACATTATCCGGGGCCCCGGGCTGCACAACTGGGACCTGTCCTTCATCAAGCAATTTCCGGTTCGTGAACAAATGCATTTTGAGTTCCGCGCCGAGTTGTTCAATATCTGGAACCATCCGAACCTGACGTTCACGGATGTGACCACTACGGACGAGAACTTCTCCACTGAGCTTGGGGCTACGCAATTTGGATTTCCTACTGCGTCGCTGCCTCCACGATTGATCCAATTCGCTCTGAAATTCTATTTCTGAACGCTAGGGTCGGGGAGAGTCTTCCGACGTCGCGGTGGGTAGCGGGTACCGAACTTGTGCTGTGGTTTGTGCTTAGTTTTTTTCGCTTGGGCGAAGTGGAAGGGTACTTGGCCGTTCAAATCCAGCAAAGACCACGAGTCGGCGCCACTCTAATTCGGCTTTCTGAGTTCGTTTACGAGCTTCCTGGCTTCTCTCATTCTTTCTTTGTAGTACGCAGGGCCCAAGACAATTTCCTTGTCCCCTACTTGCACGCGTTCTTTAATGCCTTCTTTTGACAAGAATAATGCGAGCGCTATATAGGTCTTGATTTCCTTTTCCAGGAACTGAACTGCCTGTCGTTTGGATTCATCCATTTTTCACCTCAGACCGCGAATAACAACGATGGTTGAAAGTAAAAGTCCTGATTTAGGCTCGAGCCTAGTCTGATTCCGGGCACTCGCTGGATCGAGCGCGACTTCCTAGACGGAAGGCAACTCCGTCACGCGGACTTCGCTGACGCTCTGCCTATGCGCTTCTAGATGCGGCCGAGAAGCAGAAGAATGACGACGATGACCAGGATTAGCCCGACTCCGCCAGTCGGTGCATAGCCCCAGTCCCGGCTATGCGACCACCTGGGCAACACCCCGAGAAGCGCCAGCACTAAGATCACGATCAATATAGTCCCGAGCATCGATCCTCCTGTTCTCTCTTCGTGCAAGTAACGAGGGAGCTCTCACGTTCCCCCAGCCTCGCCAGGGCGACTCGGCCTGACTGCGCGCCTGTCGCCCTGAAGCTGGCAGCAAAAGCTGGTTAGATCACTACGCTGATGCCAACGCGAGCGCCGGGATAGTACGGGTTGCACAGATAATAGCCGCCGTCGATGAAATCAACGTAAACGTTATCCGTGTAGTACCAGCCCTCCGGCCACGGATTTTCGAATCCAAACCAAAAACCGCCGTATTGGAATCGCGAAAAACCGCCGACCATCACTGGTTGGTTGATTACGAAGGTGTGCTCCGAACCAAAATTGGCACGGAACCGATCTTCAGGTATGCGAGTGCTGGTTCTAGCGCTGAGCCGAAGTGCTGGCTCTGAGCGTTGCTTCTGCTGTGCTGCTTCACTCCTCTGAGGCTGACCATGTTCCTGCGCTTTTGCTTCCTTGCCGCGCCCTTCCTGATTTTCAGTCTTGGCCTGCTTCTCTCGCTCTGCTGGCTTAGCCTCTTTCTCTTGTTTCACTGGCTTAGCTTTGGCTTGTTCCTCTTGCTTTGCAGGCTTAGCCTTGGCTTCCTCTTCCTTTGCTGGCTTGGCCTGTTTCGCCGGCTTTTCGGTCTTAGCTTCTTCTTGCTTAGCAGGCTTAGCCTCTTCCTGCTTGGCAGGCTTGGCCTCTTCTTGCTTGGCAGGCCTGGCTTCTTCTTGCTTGGCAGGCTTGGCGGCTTCCTCGTGCGTCGCAGGCTTGGCCTCTTCTTGCTTAGCAGGCTTGGCGGCTTCCTCGTGCGTCGCAGGCTTGGCCGCTTCTTCGTGGTGCTCTTCCTGCGCGAAAGCAGGAACCGTGGCTCCGAGAAGCAAGAACACGGCTGTAGTGCTGATAACTCCGAGTACTTTCATGAGTGTTGCCTCCATTACCGAGAATTCATTCGCTGGGCGTTTTTCGCCTAGGGTCTTTCGTTATTTCGTACAACGACGCACAGCTCATCTCCGTGTCGTTTATTAGGGCTTGCTTACGCCCCAACGTGGATTCGGGAGAAAGCGTGGAATAGTCCGAAAACGTTCAGTAGCCACAAAACTACAGCGATGACTACCACTGCATTCAAGATGGACTTGATCGTTCCCTGCATCGGTATGAACCGATTCACCAGCCAAAGCAGGACGCCTACCACGATCAGGACCATTACGAGTTGAAGTAACGGCATTTAGCTATCTCCTTCTGTTCGCAGGCGGATACTCCAGCCGGTCCCAAGGTGCTGCACCAATTTCTCTGTTAGCGGGAACTGCTTGTGCCGGTCGAAGTGGGAAGGAAACCTGCGATCTTAGAATCGTCGGGCGGAAGCTTTAAGACCTGTTTTCACCTTGCTCCTATCGCTTTACCCACAGGAGAGCATCTTAGAAGGGGCCACGGCGGGTGTCTGTTCACTTGTGCACACATTTGCATCTTGCTTGTGAATTCTTGGTCGAGTGCTACCATACTATATGGGAAGGGGTTGCAGCCGTGGCCACAGCTTCAAATCGATTGAAATCCGGTAGCAAGCTCACCAATGGCAAGGACACATTCAACGCTCAGCATTTTCTTGATTCGGCCGGTGTCGCTCGGAAAGTTACGGAATTCAAGAAAAGAGAAGCGATCTTCTCGCAGGGCGATCCCGCTAGGAACGTTCTATATATTCAGAAAGGCGCGGTACGGCTTTCGGTAGTCAATGAGACCGGCAAAGAGGCCGTTGTCGCTGTTTTGGGGCCGGGAGATTTCTTTGGCGAGGGATGCCTCGCCGGTCAGCCAATTCGGATAGGGTCGGCCACGGCAATTGCGCCGACTACGGCGCTCGTGATTGAAAAGAAGGAAATGATCCGCGTTCTCCACGCGGAACATGCGTTCTCCGACCGTTTCATCGCGTACATGCTTTCCAGGAACATCCGCGTGGAAGAAGATTTGGTCGATCAGCTTTTTAATTCCAGCGAGAAGCGGCTGGCTCGCACCTTGTTGTTGCTCGCCCGCTATGGCAAGGAAGACAAACCTCAAAAGGTGCTCCCCAAAATATCGCAAGAGATGCTCGCGGAAATGGTCGGCACCACACGCTCACGCGTGAATTTCTTCATGAACAAATTCAGAAAACTAGGGTTCATCAAGTACAACGGTGGCCTTCACATCGACACCTCGCTTCTGAGCGTTGTTCTGCACGACTGATCAGCCGGTCTGGCGCTCAGACTCCTGCCTGTAATTCACAGCACCCCAATTATTCTCGCTATTTTTTCCTGTTGACACGGAATTTGTCAGAGAATGTCGAAGAACGTCTAGCGGCGGCTTGAATTCCTCCGCCACTCATTTCTAATGCCGACACCACGGACCGACGGTGCGCGTTTCCAGCCTGCGAGCGATCGATCGCTTTTGGTTTACTTCGGCCGACAGATCACACTCGACGCCCACCAGCGTGTCATGAAGCTTCTCCGCTTGCTCGAGTCAGAGCCCATACCGGGCGTTCGAAATCTTCATCCCGCGTATTGCTCATTGCTCCTCAGCTTCGACGTGTTGAAATTCAGCCACGACGCACTGGAAATAATTCTACGTCGCTATCTCGACCGCCTTGAGGACCTGCGTCTCCCGGAGCCGCGGCAGGTAGAAATTCCAGTGTCCTACGGCGGTCAATTTGGTCCTGATCTTGACGAGGTGGCTGCGATGCGAGGAATCACGCCCGCCGAGGCGATTGAATTGCATTCTTCGATTACGTACACCGTGTACTTCCTTGGATTTGTACCCGGCTTCGCATATCTCGGTGAATTGCCCGAAGCGCTGGCAACCTCGCGCCTGACTACGCCCCGCCGGAGCGTACCTCCCGGCAGCGTAGGGATTGCAGGTAACCAGACCGGCGTCTATCCGTTCGCTACGCCTGGTGGCTGGAGATTGATCGGACGCACTCCCGTCGCAATGTTTCGTCCAGATCGAAAGAACATGAGCTTTCTGTCTATGGGAGATCACGTGCGCTTTGCACCGATTTCCGCTGCGAGATTCGCGGCGCTGGAGAATTCATGAGCCTCATTCAAGTTCGAGAGCCGGGACTGCTTACCACGGTGCAGGATTTGGGGCGAGAAGGCTTCGGTCCTTTGGGCGTTTCGCCGTCGGGAGCCGCCGATCCGATCTCACTGCGCCTTGGAAACCGCCTGGTCTCGAATCCTGAGAGTGCAGCGGGACTGGAGATGACGCTTCTCGGCGGAACATTCCTGTTCCCGGAGGGCGCCATTCTGGCACTGACTGGCTCGGATTTCGTCGCGACTCTCGAAGGCACGGTCGTCGATCTGTGGACGTCCATTGAAGTGCGGCCGGGCCAAACGCTTCGCGTAGGTCCGGCGCGTTCAGGAGCACGATGCTATTTATCTGTCGGAGGCGGAATTGCCGTGAAGCCTTTTCTAGGTAGCTCATCGACGCACATCTTGAGCGGGCTTGGCGGCTTCGAAGGCCGGCCGCTACGAATGGGAGATGTCCTACACATCGGGTCCGCGACCGGGTCTTTCTGCAAACGAACCGTCGCTCCGCAAGCTCGAGATCATTTATCGCATCGCCACATTTTGCGCGTCACGACAGGCCCCCAAGCGAATTGGTTTTCCGAGGCTTCGCTGAGCGGGTTCTATCGCGAGACCTATCGCGTCGGTGAGCAATCCAATCGCATGGGTCTTCGTCTGGAAGGCAAACCGGTGACACAGAACTCCGAGAGCGAGATGATCACGGAGGGAGTCTCGCTGGGCGCCGTTCAGGTGACGCACGGAGGCTTGCCCATCATACTTTTTGTGGAGCAACAAACTACCGGCGGCTATCCCAAGATCGCCAATGTGATTTCCGCCGATCTTCACCGCGTCGGGCAGCTTCGCCCCCGAGACGAGATTCGCTTCGAGCAAGTCACGTTTGAGGCCGCGCGATCGCTGCTGATGGAACAGGAGAAAATGATGGCGTCCGAGGAGTTGATTCTAGAGTGAAGCGCATGGACCTAAATTGCGATATGGGCGAGCTGCCGGAAGCCATTCTTGACGGCACCCAGGAATCGTTGATGCCCTCGCTCACATCAGTCAACATCGCCTGCGGTGGACATGCGGGCGATGCACAAACCATGAAGACAACGATTGAGCAGGCGCTTCGTTGGAACCTGGCCCTGGGCGCGCATCCCGGCTATCCGGATCGCACCAATTTTGGCCGGCTTGAATTAAATCTGGCACCCGAAGCAATCGCCGACTCCGTGTTCGATCAGGTGCAAGCGTTAGCCAAAGCTGCCGCAGCTTACGGAGCCCGAGTGGCGCACGTGAAGCCGCACGGCGCGCTCTACAATCAAGCTGTAGGGAATCGCGTGCTGGCCGAAGCAATCGCGGAAGGCGTGGGTCGTTGGAACCGCGACGTCATACTTGTGGGCTTGGCTGGTTCGACGATGCTCGAGGTCTTTCAACAAACGGGCTTCCGAGTCGTAGCTGAGGCGTTTGCCGATCGCCGTTACGAGGCCGATGGAACTTTGCGTTCGCGCAAATTTGACGACGCGCTGATACGCGATCCCGCAGAGGCCGGCCGGCAAGCATTACAAATCGTGGAACGCGGCACGGTAACTGCGCACGGCGGGAACGAAGTCTCAGTGAATGCGCAGACCATCTGCATTCATGGTGACACGCCGGGCGCCTCGAAGATCGCCGCAGCGGTCGCGCAAACTCTGCGAAGTGCTGGCGTCGAACTAAGCGCGTTGCGCTGACCGATAAACGATTGGTGCGCTCAGCTCCGCCCACCCTGATGTTTTCGAAGCTTCACGCGTTGCGATCTTTGCCACAACCAATAAACCGGCACTCCCGACAATATGATTGCCAATCCCGGCCAGGTGAATTGCGGCTTGTAACGTAGCAATTGCACTTCGATAAACAAAGCGAGCAAGAGGTATGAGGCCGGAAGGATCGGATAGCCGGAAACCCGATATGGTCGTTCCAGATCCGGCCGTCGGAAGCGCAGGACAAAAAGACCCAAAACTGTCAGGATGTAGAACAGCACGACAGCGAAGACCAGAAACTCGAGCAATTGCCCGTAGGTACCCGAGAGGCACAGAACGCAAGCCCAGATGCATTGAATCCACAACGCAACCCAAGGAGTATTGTGCCGGTTCACCTCGCCGACACCTCTGAAAAATAAGCCATCCTTGGACATCGCGTAGTAAACGCGCGCCCCGGCCAGGATCAGTCCATTGTTGCAGCCAAAAGTTGAAATCATCACTGCAATCGCTACTATCGCTGCGCCGCTCGAGCCAACGATCGCCTCAGCGACTGCAGTGCCCACGCGGTCTCCAGCTGCAAACTGGATTCCTCGTTCGAGAACCGATCCTGCGCCCGCCGTGCCAATCAGAGGCAGCACCTTCAAATAACTAAGATTCGCCAGAACGTAGAGCAGGGTCACAATTCCTGTACCCAATGCTAGGGCAAGTGGCAGGTTGCGCTTCGGTTTTTTTACTTCGGATGCGACATAGGTGACGTTGGTCCACGCGCTGGACGAAAACAGGGCACCCACCATGGCCAGGCCAACTAACGTCAAAGTATCGACCCACACAATATTTTGGCCGCTTTGATAAGCGTGCAGTTCAAAGAAGTTTGCGTTCCGCCAAAAATCCGTGAAATTGGCATTGCGAGCCGCCTGTGTGGCAAACGCAAAGCCGAGCACAGTCAGTCCTCCCAAGGCAGCGATTTTTGCAGTAGTGAAAATGTTCTGCACCATGGCGCCGGCGCGCAGGCCGCGAGTGTTAATCCAGGTGAGAAAAATAATCGACGAAATGGCCAGGGAATTTTGCGTGTTCAGCCCGACGCTGTAGGGACCCAGCAAACCAAACCACATCTTATAGGGTCCGAAAGTACCGAGCTTCCAAATCCATACCGAGCCTGAAAGCCACGGGAACAACACACCAGTGAAGCTTGCGAACGCGATGGCTACCGCGGCAATCGTCGCAGTTTGGATCACCAGCAGCGTAGCCCAACCGTACAGAAAGCCCCATAACCGTCCAAGAGATTCGCGCAAGAAAACGTACTCGCCACCCGCAAGCGGCATCGCGGCGGCCAGCTCCGCGTAGCAGAGCGCCGCCATGATCGTCATTAATCCGGTCGCCAGCCAGACAACTAGAAGCAAGCCAGGGCTGGCGACTTGCCTGGCAATACCGGCGGAAACGATGAAAATTCCCGAGCCAATCATCGAACCCGCGACGATCATGCTCGCGTCAATCAGGCCCAGGCGCTTGACCAGCCCGCTAGCTGGGACCTCTGACGGCTGGTTTTCTTCAGGCATGACCATGCTCCTCAATCCTGCACCGCTTGAGCGGATATCAAAACATACGTCGGCAACCGTTCGATGCGGTTGCCGCAATATCCTGGCCGCATTGCATTCAGCGCGCAAGCATATCAGTGAATTGTTGACGGATTTGAGGTTGTGTTCACGAAAGAGAAGGCAGGTCCCCGCAACCTTACGGATCCAGCCGTGCCAGCTTGAACCACGAGATCGCGTCGTTACCGTTGCGAGCCAGGCACCGAATGGAAGCAACACAGTTGTGCAAACGTCACCCGAACGCTAGAATCACAACAGTTGTTGGTCAAAGTCGGTTTGGCTCCCCCTTCCGTCAGACCTTTATTTGGAATTCCAGAATGAGAGCGCAGTGCTATGCCCAATAGTGTCGAAAAGCCGGTCGCGGGTTATGCCTCTAGAGCCCCTGACGAGCGGCGCGCCTTCCCGCGCTATTCATTGAGCGCAGACGCGGAGATAGTTGAATCGAAAAGCCGCACGAAAATGAGCGCGCGCGTCAGCGACCTAAGCCGCACGGGCTGTTACGTCGAAATGATGAGCCCTTTTCCGCTGGGCTCCCAAGTGAAACTCCGCATCATGAAGAATAAAAAACCCTTTATAGCGCAGGCCAGCGTCGCCTACGCCGCAGAAGGGATGGGCATGGGACTTAAGTTTACCGAGCTTGAGCCCGCACAAATTCTGATGCTCGAAAAATGGCTCAGTGAGCTGAGCGGCGCGTCCCCGCCCGACGATGAATCTTCCGAGGAAGATAGTCTGGGAACTGCCGCGGAGACCTCCAGCAACGAATCTTCCTACGTCTTGAACGAAGTGATTATTGCGCTGATGCGCAAGGGCATCCTCACCGACGGGGAAGGCAAAGCCATGCTGCATAAACTCGCACATTAAGAGCCGAGTGCAGCCCAGTTCCACTTCCTCGCAGCATTTCTTTTAACTTATCAGTCCCCTCGCCACTAAGAGTTCGGCATTCAGCAAAGCGGCTCCGGCTGCGCCGCGAATCGTGTTGTGCCCCAACACTACGAATTTGTAGCTGAGCACCGGACACGGGCGAAGCCGCCCGATATGCACAACCATCCCGCCCTCCCTCTCGGCGTCCAATCGAGGCTGCGGCCTGTTCGGCAAATCGTGATACGCAATGGGATGCAGCGGTGAGCTCGGCAAACTCGATTCTTGCGGCCCTCCTGAAAAGCTTCGGAACGCATGAAGGATTTCATCGCGCGAAGCCCGTTTGTCCAATTCTACTGACACCGTTTCCGTGTGGCCGTCAATTACCGGAACGCGAGTCGCCGTCGCGCTAATCTCGGCCGCGTGCGGTTGGATCGCTCCATTTTCGAAACGCCCAAGAATTTTCCGCGATTCCGTCTCGATTTTCTCCTCTTCTCCCTCGATGTAAGGAATCACGTTCGCATTCGCATCCAGCGACGCCACCCCAGGGTATCCGGCGCCGGAAAGAGCTTGCAGCGTCGTAACAAGCACTCGTCTTGGATCAAATGGCCGCAACGCGGCGAGTGCCATTGCAAGAAAAACAGTAGAACAATTTGGGTTGGTTACGATGGCGCCATTCCAGCCTTTCTTCTGTTTTTGAAGCGGAAGCAGACCCAGATGATCGGGATTCACTTCTGGAATCAGCAGCGGCACGAGCGGATCCATGCGATGATTTCGCGAATTGCTCACTACCACATGCCCGGCGGCCGCGAATGCTGCTTCTGCCTCTCCCGCTACTGACGAATCCAGCGCCGAAAAAATCAGTTGCGGCCCTGAACCGGGCTTGATTGTTTCAACCGTTAAGGAAACTGCTTTCTCCGGCATTGGCGAAGCCAACCTCCACGGCAAATCGCGATAATGCTGCCCGGCCGAGCGGGCGCTTGCTGCCAGCCACGTTGCGCGAAACCATCTGTGCCGCTCCAGGCGCGCCACCATTTGTTGGCCCACAATTCCCGTCGCGCCCAGAATGCCAACCTCGATTTTCCTTACCTCAAGTCGGTCGGATTGGGTTCCATGTTCGGATTTGTTTTCGATCGAACTAATCGGCATTGGCTGCCACCGCCTTTCCCGAGGCTCGTTGCTCGCTTAATCGTTCGAGGCCCTGCAGTAAATCTGCAACTAAATCTTTCGCGTTCTCGCACCCGGGCGAAAGCCGGATTAGTGTGTCCAGCAACCCCAACTCTTCGCGCGCTTCCGGCGGAATCGAAGCATGCGTCATCGTCGCCGGATGGCATACCAGCGCCTTCACGCCCCCCAGGCTTTCGCCCAGTGTGAAATATTTCCGCGAAGAAACGAATGACACAACTTCGTCGATCGAGCCATCCAGTTCGAACGAGACCATCCCGCCGAATCCGCTCATCTGCCGGCGCGCGATTTCGTGGCCGGGATGCTCGGGGAGACCGGGGAAATAAACGCGTTGAACCAACGGATGACCCTTCAGCGCATTCGCGATGGCAATGGCGTTCGCTTCGTGCCGCTGCATTCTCAATTCGAGAGTCTTCAGTCCGCGCAGCGTCAGCCAGCAATCGAAAGGGGAGGGAACCGCGCCCGTTGCGTTCTGCAAAAACTTAATCGGTTCAAAAATCGCCGGATCTTTGGCCAGAGCGGCGCCTTGAATCGTATCTGAGTGACCGCCAAGATATTTCGTCACGCTGTGAACTACGATGTCTGCGCCCAGTTCGAAAGGCTGCTGGAAATACGGAGTTGCAAAAGTATTGTCAACCACCACGAGCGCGCCGCGTGTGTGCGCGATTGTGCAGATTGCGGCTATGTCGTACACCAACAGGCGCGGATTCGTGGGTGTTTCGATCCACACCAGCCGCGTGCGCTCACTGATCGCCCTTTCAAGTTTCATAAGCTCGCAAGCGTCAAGCTGCGTCACCGTCACTCCGAGCGGCTGAAATACCTTGTTGAGAATCCGGTAGGTGCCGCCGTAAACGTCCAGTGAAATCACGATCTCATCACCGGGACGCAAATATGCTTGCAGCACCGCATTTTCCGCCGCGAGGCCCGAGGCGAACAGCGCCGCGTGCGCAACGCCTTCGAGTTCAGCCAGCACCGCTTCGAGGCGCTGGCGCGTAGGATTGTTCGTCCGCGAGTAGTTGAATCCCTTGTCGTGCCCCGGCGACTCTTGCTCGTAAGTGGAAGTTTGAAAAATCGGCGCAATCAGCGAGCCGGTTTCCGGTTCAGAAGGCTGCCCTGCATGAATCGTTTTGGTTGCAAATTCCATGTCGTACTCCTTTTTCATTAATTGATTTTTTCATCTCGCCGCGCTTAATCTCATCTACCTGTTCGGAATTGCGAATCTCCTATACCGCCTGCATCGCGGACGGAATGGCAACTGCCCAATTGTCGCTTTCTTTCCCGCTGACAATGCGGCTGAGCGGCTCGGTTTCAATCAAGCTCCGAATCACCAGTGGAAGCCCGCAACGCGCCGCTGCTTCAATTGCTTTCCGTTGGACCAGGTCGCAACCGCCATCCGCGAACTCAAGCGCTTGCGCGAACGTGAGCTGCGGGATGGGGCGCGCGCTTGCGTCCCGGTGCGGATCGCTCGTGAAATATCCCGGCACGTCTTTGATGAGTTCACACCGGGAAGCTTGCAGTCCTTTCGCCACCAGAACGGCTGTCAGGTCCGAACCGCCTCGTCCAAGTGAGGTGATGGCGCCCTCCGGATTGGTTGCAAAAAACCCCGGGACTATCGCAACCTGATATTTCGTAAAAGCCTGGCATAGCCGCCGGGGACTGAATTGCACGGCTTCTGGGAAATGCGCATCTTCACTACCACTGCCTGAAAGTTCCAATCCTGCCTGATGAATATTCAGGGGAAGGGCCCGCACGCCAAGCGCTTGCAATTCCAGCGAAAGAATCGCCGCGGAACGAATTTCTCCAGTGGACCACAACAGGTCCAGCGCTGCCGTTTGAGGCTCGCGAATGATTTTCCGTGCCGCACGCTCGAGTATGTCCGTCGCGCCTTCCTGCGCCGAGACCACGATGACCAGCCGCTCATCCGGATTGGCGCGTTGCCGGTTGCGCACGAAAATGGCAGCCCGCTTGTATGCCTTTGCACTCACAAGAATCGAACCACCCAGCTTGATCACCACGATGCGGCCACTCCGCGACAAACTCCCTTGCATTTAGGATCCTCCCGGTACTGCGAATTAAAATGGCCTCTGCGACGCGAAGCCTCGTCAGACGGTTCCGCATCCGAATAGCGATGCGGCACCACCCGCGCGAGCGCTTCATACGCCGCGATAGGCGTATCGGCAAATCCGCATTCGCGGACGCCGAGCCTGGTTTAACTTCAATTTGGGAGTTGAATCTTCAATCGACCGGGGTCCCGGTCAGTCGAGGATCTTATCTCTCCCCACTTGGGCAGGAATTAGCACCTTGGCAGTTGCGCCAGGTTGCTGTGGCTTCAGCGGGCCTGTCCCCTCAGCCACTCTTGATAAGCGCTGCTGGTTACAGCAGCAAACGCAGAATAGCAAAATCCAGAGGGCAGTCAAGAGAAGAATTAGATCGCAGCACAGAACAATAGGAAATCCGCGTCTCGCGCAGTCGCGACACCGCTCAATGCCCCAATTCCGTCGCTCCATACATCCGGGTTGCCGGTGCTGCTTACGTCTAGACTTGAAAGCGCCACTCGACCTGCCCAAACGGACAGGTGGTAATTCCCTGGCAGCATCGCGAATCATAGCTATAGACAGCCGCTTGCCTCATTGTTCAAATTGAAGCTTGGTAACACTGGGGATTGTTGTCTGTCGGGGGTAACAAGCCTATGCGATACGTACTGTTTTTATTCGGAATTGTTTGTATGGTCGCCTCCGGCGCGAGCGCGCAAGTAAACTTTTCGTCATACGCCCTGGCATCCTCGCCTCTTAACGGAACGATTGCAGCGCCTGGGACCACCGGGCAAAATGTCTTTATGCCCGCAATATTTGCGGACCCGGCGCTCCTCCCCCCATCTCCCGCTCCTGAGCCCCAGGGTATCCAGGGCGTGTTCGAGAACTATAGCTGGCAGGCCTACGCCGGTTACACCTTCCTGCGTTTCTACGAAGTGCCCGGCGCTGCGGAAAATCAGAACGGATTCAACGCTTCGGTCGTCTGGTTCTACCGGGACTGGCTCGGATTCGACGGCGAGCTAATGGGTGCGTACGGCACGCTGTCGGGCGCTGGTTCGTGGTCCCTATTTGGGGGAGGAGGTCCACGTCTCCGATGGTCCGGTCCACGAAACCTTCAAGTCTTTGCCCACGCTTTGGTTGGGGTGGCGCACCTCACTCCGCAATCTCCTTACGGCACGGAAGGCGCTTTCGCATACGAGCTCGGAGGAGGGGTAGATCTTATCCAGCCCCATCATCGCTTCGGCTACCGGCTCGAAGCCGACCTGCTCGGCACGCGCTACTTCAGCACTTATCAGTACAACCCCAAAATATCCGCCGGTATTGTCTTCAAATTCTAGAACCGTTCGATAAGCTGGCAAAACTTCGTTTCGATCCCTTCGCGGAAATGGTCGTGCCCGCCGCGGGCGAAGAATAATTTGCTGCTTCCGAAGCTGCCCCGTTTGTGGTTTCATCTTTTTCTCGTATTTCTCGATGGAGGATTGCGTGGCACATGACGCGCTGAAAACCTGGACGGGGAAATGGGCGCTGATTACCGGCGCGAGCGCCGGGATTGGACTCGAGTTCGCCAAACTGCTGGCCGCGGGAGGCACGAATCTCGTGCTGACTGCGCGGCGCGCCGACCGCCTGCAAAAACTGGCCTCCGAGCTTTCCGCGCAACACGGAATCCAGGTCCAAGTATTCTCCGCGGACTTGTTGCGGCCCGAGGCGCCGGTCGAAATCTTCAATTTCACGGCTGGGAAAAACATCGAAGTGGAACTGCTGATCAACAATGCGGGCTTTGGCGCGTTCGGGTACGTGCACGAAATTCCCGTGGAGAAAATGCTGGAGATGATTCAGGTGAATTGCTCGGCTGTAGTGAACCTTACGCGGCTCTACCTTCCGGCGATGGTGGCGCGCAAGCACGGCGATGTATTGATCGTGGCTTCGCTGGCGTCGTTCCAGGCTGTGCCGTTCAGTACCGTTTACGCCGCAACGAAAGCTTTCGACCTTTCGTTCGCGGAGGGCGTGGCGGAAGAGTTGCGCGGCTCTGGTGTGCGTGTTTGCGCGCTTTGCCCTGGGACTACCAACACGGAATTTCAGCAGGTCGCTAAACAGCCCGAGCGAGTTTTTAGATCTGCCGAGACGGCGGATAAGCCAGCGCGAGTCGGTCTGGAAGCGCTCGCCGCCGGAAAGGCCTACGTGATTTCCGGATTTCTAAACAAATTGATGAAAGAAGGGCAAAGATTGGCGCCTCGCCGATTCGTCACCAAGACCGCCGCGAAAATGATGCGGCCGTAGATCAACGCCAGGTTGGGCGCTCGCGGCATTGCGACTGTCGGAGAGGCATTTCCAAAATGACCGGGCGGATTGGTCCGTCGGTCGCTGCGGCGACCCTGCTCGTCGTTACTGTATTCACCATTTTCATAACCAGAATCACCCTAGCACGAAGAAAAGCACTTTGGAAGGGTGTGCATGCTGTGGACATTTGCCTTTTGTAGTAGGCCGATGACCGTGAAAGCGATTCTCAATGTCGGACTCGGTATGCAGCTTTTTCTCAGGGATATGGGAGCGTGCGTCGGCTCCGAGGGTCGAAGAAGCGCTATCGTCTAAAATCCCATGAAGCAAAAGACATGAAGATCATTCTTTTTGGGGCGACCGGGACGGTAGGGCAAGGTGTGTTGCGCGAATGCTTGCGCGATCCTGAGGTGGAGCGGGTGCTCGTGATTGGACGGAGGTCGATCGGGATTCAGAATGAAAAGGTGCGGGAAATCGTGCGCCGGGATTTTTTGGACTTTTCGAGCATCGAGGATCAGCTCCGTGGGTACGACGCTTGTTTCTTTTGTCTCGGCGTATCTTCGGTGGGCATGACGGAGCAGGATTACATACGAGTGACATATGATTACACAATGGCGGCGGCGCGAGTTCTGGCGGCCCAAAATGCGGAAATGACGTTCATCTACGTTTCGGGAACGGGGACTGACAGCTCGGAGCATGGGCGCCTTATGTGGGCGCGGGTGAAAGGCAAGACTGAGAATGCGCTATTCAAGCTGCCGTTCAAGGCGTACATGTTTCGTCCGGGGTATATTCAGCCGCTGAGTGGAATCAAGGCGAAGACAAAGCTGTACCAAACACTTTACTCAGTTGTCGGGGCGCTTTACCCATTGTTGCGAGCGATTTTTCCGAAGTATGTGACGACGACTGAACAGGTAGGGCGTGCGATGATTTGCGTGGCCAAGCGAGGGGCGCAAAAGCATTTGTTGGAAAATGACGACATCAATCGTTGTTGCGACCAGGCGTCCTGACGGGCGCGGCTCCATCGCTTCTGGTTTTTGGAAGTGGACGCGCTGGCCAACGAACTCTAGCGGGCTATACTGGGTGGGCTATGGGTGTGGTGATTTCCATGCTGCGGGGGATCAATCTGGGGAAGCGCCGGATTAAGATGGAAGCGCTGAGGGCGCTGTATGAATCGCTTGGGCTGCGAGGTGCGCAGACCCTTTTGCAGAGCGGAAATGTCGTGTTCAGGACCGAGGGGCGAGACCTTGTTGCGCTGACCAAGCAGATCGAGAGCGGGATCGAGCGGAAGTTTGGATTTCACTCCGATGTGGTTCTTCGTACTTCTGCGGAGCTGCGGGACGTGATTGCGGGGAATCCTTTTGCGAAGCGGGCCGGCGTCGATGCGAGCAAGCTTCTCGTTTCATTCCTTGTGAGCGACCCTGGGGCGGAAGCTCGTGCAAACGTTCTGCGCATCAAGACGGACCCCGAGGAGTTGCGCATCCACGGGCGAGAGGTTTATATTTATTTTCCCAATGGCATGGCGCGGCCGAAACTGTCGATGGCGCTGGTTGAGAGGACGCTAAAAACATCGTGGACGGGGAGAAACTGGAACACGGTTAGAAAGCTGGTCGAGATGGCGGAAGGGATGGAGGGTTCGCGGTGAAGGCTCGTGGCGTCTGTGAACGAACCGCAAAGTCGGAACTTCAGCGGCTAAAGCCGCCTAATTCTGCGGCTTTTATGTCGTGGCTGAAGCCACGACCCACAAAGATTTCCGGCTAGCTAAACGACGTTGCTTGGGACTGCATCGTGGCGGGGTCAATGATGTTCGAACGACGAATTTACTTTAAGGAGGAAGACAATGGCAAAGAATGGCGCAACGCAACCCAAGGGACGTGAAAACGAAGCTCTGCAAACACCAACCGATCTCGGGCGCAAGGGCGTGGAGGAAATTACCAGCGAATTGCGGAAACTGCTCGCGGATACGTTCGCGCTTTATGTGAAGACGAAGAATTTTCACTGGCACATGAGCGGGAAACATTTTCGCGACTACCATTTGCTGCTGGACGAACATGGCGACCAGATTTTCGCCATGACGGACGACATCGCGGAGCGCGCGCGGAAGATTGGCGGAACGACGATCCATTCCATCAGCGAGATCTCAAAATATCAACGGTTGAAGGACAACAACGAAGAATTTGTGGCTCCGCTGGACATGCTGACGGAACTCTCTGCGGACAATCAGGCGCTAACACGGTTTTTCCGGGCGGCGCATGAGGTGTGCGAGAAGAACAATGATGTAGCGACGACCAGCTTGATTGAGGTCTGGATTGATCAGACGGAACGGCGGACTTGGTTTTTGGCGGAGATTGTTAGCGGGATTCATGCGGAGCAGAAGCCGTTATCGAAAGCGGCGGGAGCCAGTTAGAGCTGTCTGCGCTGAATTAGCGGCCGAATGGGTAGAGAAGTCAAAGGAGCCGGCAAGATGCCGGCGCCACGAAAGCCCAACCCATTCGGCTGCTCGGTGCGGCGAGCGGCGCGAGTGCAAACGAGATTGCGGCGGTACGAAAGGCGGGAGGTTGCCATGAGCGAACAAGGTGCGGGCGGGGCTGCGTCTAAGGCTCAAGCGAGTGCGGAGGCGGCACGTCCGCCGCTGCCGCCGTTTACTCGCGAGACGGCTATTCAGAAGGTGCGGTTGGCGGAAGATGCGTGGAATTCTCGCGACGCGGAAAAGGTGGCGCTGGCTTACACAGTCGATTCGCGTTGGCGGAACCGCGCGGAGTTTGTCAACGGAAGGCAGGAAATCATCGCGTTTCTGAAACGCAAATGGACGAAAGAGTTGGACTACCGATTGATCAAGGAACTTTGGGCGTTTGAGGGAAATCGCATCGCGGTGCGTTTTGCTTATGAGTCGCACGACGATTCGGGGAACTGGTTCCGTTCTTACGGCAACGAGAACTGGGAATTCGAGGAGAACGGACTGATGCGCTTGCGGTTTGCGTGCATCAATGACTTGCCGATCAAGGAAGCGGAGCGGAAATATCATTGGCCGCTTGGGCGACGGCCGGACGAGCACGCGGGATTGAGCCAGTTGGGACTGTAAATTTTTATAATAAAACTGTCCGCGGTTAAGGAAGTCAAAGAGCCGGCGAGACGCCGGAGCTACGAAACCGAAAAGCGCCGGCCTTCGTTCGTCAGGGCAAGCAGGACGCTCTTCGACTGCGCTCAAGCTAAGCCCCGACAGGAAACACGGACGCTGCATGAGAAGGCCTGCCGCTACTGCATACGACAATTCTTCTATTCTTCTTCCTGAGCTTGAGCTTTTGCCAGGCGGTCGATCACAGTCAGGTCTTCCAGCGTAGTGGTGTCGCCGGAGATGCCGCCTTTGTGCGCGAGTTCGCGGAGGAGACGGCGCATGATTTTTCCGCTGCGAGTTTTGGGCAGGCCGTCGGCGAAGCGAACGTCCGCGGGACGCGCGATGGAGCCGATGGTCGCGGCGACGTGATCCATAAGCGCGGAGCGCAATTCGCGGCTGGGAGTATGTCCGGTGCGCAGCGCGACGAAGCAAATGATGGCTTCGCCTTTGATTTCGTCGGGGCGCGCGACTACAGCGGCTTCGGCGACTGCGGCGTGGCTTACCAGGACGCTTTCGATTTCCATGGAGCTGAGGCGGTGGCCGGCGACTTTGATGACGTCGTCCACGCGGCCGAGAACCCAGATATAGCCGTCTTTGTCGCATTGGGCGGCATCGCCGGCGAAGTACACGCCCGGGATTCGCTCCCAATACTCGCGCTTGAAGCGTTCGTCGTCTCCGTAAATGGTGCGCAGCATGGATGGCCACGGCTTCTGGATGGTGAGATAGCCGGTTTCGCCGGGGCCCACGGGTTCGCCTTTCAGATTTACAACTCGGGCGGCGATGCCGGGAAGCGGCAAGGTGGCGGAGCCGGGTTTTGTGGGGGTCGCGCCGGGCAGCGGAGAAATGAGGATGGAGCCGGTTTCCGTTTGCCACCAAGTGTCCACGATGGGGCAGCGGTTTTTGCCGATGGCTTCGAAATACCATTTCCACGCGGCGGGATTGATGGGCTCGCCGACGGTCCCGAGAACGCGAAGGCTCGACAAATTGTATGGTTTGATCCACTCCATGCCCCAGGCCATGAAGGCGCGGATGGCGGTGGCGGAGCTATAAAAAATGGACACGTTGTAACGGTCGATAATTTCCCAGAAGCGGTCTTTGCGCGGAAAGTCCGGCGCGCCTTCATACATCACGATGCTTGCGCCGTTTGAGAGCGGGCCATAAACGATGTAACTGTGGCCGGTGACCCAGCCGATGTCGGCGGTGCACCAATAAACGTCCTCATCGCGCAAATCGAAAACCAGTCTTGTGCTCCACATACATTGGAGTAGATAACCGGCAGAGGTGTGCAGGACGCCCTTGGGTTTTCCGGTGGTGCCGCTGGTGTAGAGAATGTACAGAGGATGCTCGGAATCAAGCTCGAGGGCATGGAATTCTTTCGCGGCTTTTTCTTCCAGCTCGTGCCACCACAAATCGCGTCCTTCTTTCCAAGCTACCGGTTCTTTCGTGCGTTGAACGACGATGGATTTTAGGACGGTGGGACACTTTTCCAAGGCGGCGTCGGCAGTATCCTTCAGAGGAACGATTTTTCCACGGCGGTATCCGCCGTCGGCGGTGATGAGCAGTGTTGATTTGCAGTCCACCATGCGATCCGCCAGAGCGGTGGCGCTGAATCCGCCAAACACCACCGAATGCACTGCGCCGACGCGCGCGCAGCCCAGCATAGCGATGGGGAGTTCGGGGATCATGGGCATGTAAATCGTGACGCAATCGCCCGGCTTCACGCCGAGTGAACACAGAACATTCGCGAATTTGCAGACGCGTTCGTGGAGCTCGGCATAGGTGAACTGGACGGTCGAGCCGTCCTCGGCTTCCCACATCAGGGCGGGCTTGTTTGCATTCTTTTCGAGATGGCGGTCGAGGCAGTTGTAGGAGACGTTGAGCTTCCCGTCGGCGAACCATTTTGCATGAGGCAGGTTCCATTCGAGAACTTTAGTGGGAGCCTTGAACCATTCGATCCTCTTCGCTTGCTGGCCCCAGAATTCTTCGGGGTTGGACAACGCCTTTTGATACATCTCGCGATACTCGGCGAGCGATTTGACGTGAGCTTTCTTGCTAAATTCCTCCGGGGGCGGAATGGGCTTTTCTTCGAGGACGTGCGGGTCGAATTCTAGCATGGCTTCTCCGGTGGCCGGGCGCACGCCGAAAGCCTGCCGCGGCCGATGGCAGGAACTACGAAAGGACCGCTCGCCCGCCCCTACATTATTCAAGAGCGGCGATTTGGTCAAGAACCGCTATTGCCGCAGCCGGTGGAAAAACGAGTACGGCTATCCTAAACTCATTCAAAATTTTGGGAACTTTTCGGCCCGCGGGCGTGAATGTGTAACGAGAGTCAGGGCCGGCCGTCAAACCATATGAGATGAAGAGCGAGGCGGAATTGATGGGCGACGGTCTGTTGCTCCGGCGGATGATAGCCGGCGACGAAGAAGCATTCACGCTGCTTTACCGCCGCAGGCACCCTGCCATTTATCGTTTTGCTTTGCATATGAGCGGGAACGTGGCTTTGGCGGAAGACGTGACGCAAGAGGTTTTCATGACGCTGATTCGAGACGCGAAACGATTTGATCCGGCGCGCGGAACACTCGGCGGCTTCCTTTTTGGCATTGCGCGGAATCATCTTCGCAGACGCTGGGAGCAGGAACGGCACTCGTTGCCTCTTCCGGGCGACGCGGATGAGCTCGATTCGCTTTTGAGCGCTTCCGCGGCTTCCGGGAAGACGGGGCACTCAAACGGAAACGGGCGCGGGCCATTTTTGCTGAGCAGGGATGAGTTTACGTCGCTGGAAACAGTCGGCCGGGTTCGGCAAGCTATCGCAACACTGCCGCAGAATTACCGCGAGGCGGTGATCCTCTGCGAACTGGAAGAAATGAGCTACGAAGAGGCGGCGGCGGCGCTGGATTGTCCGATAGGCACGGTGAGGTCGCGACTGCACCGCGCGCGTGCGCTGCTGGTTGAGAAGTTGCACGAGAGCCAGCCGATTCGACGGGCATCGGCGGTGGGCGAATGAAAGACGAGGCAAAAGTTATGGATTGCGTTCAATTCAAGGAGATTTACCACGATCTGGACCGGCCGGGGACTTCGGGGTTCCGGTTTCGCGATCGGGCTCTGGCGCACGCGGAAACCTGTGCGGGCTGCGGCGCGCTACTTACCGATGGGGAAGCTCTGGATCTCGCCTTTCGTAATTTGACGCAGCATAATGCCGGGCGCGAGGCGCCGCCGCGAATCGAAGCAGCGCTATTGCGCGAATTTCAAGCGTCCAAACTTGCAGGATCGAGGCGAAGGGTTCATGGGCAGCTTGCCGCTCTCGGCGCTGCGGCTGCTATTCTTCTCGCGCTAGGACTTGGAGTGCAGCACCGGATTGCGTCGCGGCCCAGCACTGCAGCGCAGCAGGCTGCGAATGTGACGCCAGGTTCTGCGGCGGTTGCTTCTGCAACGGGACAGAACGCCAGCACGAGTGAACTGGACGACGACGAATATGCGGGGAAGTTCGTGCCGGTGCCGTACGCGGATGATCCGGCAGCACTCGAAGGTGGGGCGATCGTGCGAGTTACGCTTCCCCGTTCCGCGCTGCGATCTTTTGGCTTGCCGATTACGGAGAGCGACGGGACGGACAGAGTCTTCGCGGACTTGTTGGTAAGCGAAGACGGAACGCCGCAGGCTATCCGGCTGGTGTCGGATGCAAATCCGAACCTTTATTTTTGAGGATGAGAAAAAACAATTTGGAGGGAATTCGAATGAAAGCCAGCAACAGGGTTCTGAGTATTGCAGCGATGGCAGTTTTGCTTGTGATGGCGAGCGGCAGCGCCTGGGCTCAGGCGCCCGAGCCGGCAGACCAAGGTCCGCCACCACCGCCCCACCGTGGCGGGGCCATGTTCGAGCGAATGGGACCGGGCTTTGATGGCATGGGATTTGTTGGCTTCGAGGCCAGCCTGGAAGGAAAGACTGTGACGGGCGCGCCTTTCTCGGCGAGTTTTTCAACGCAGGAGACGCAAACGCTTACGGATGGAAATAAAATCGAGCGCAGCACCACGGGCTCGGTGGCGCGCGATAGTCAAGGCCGCACTCGCCGCGATATGACGCTTCCGGCCATCGGCCCGTGGGCGGCTTCGGGCAAGACTCCCCCGCAAGTGTCGTTCATCAATGATCCCGTGGCGGGAACGCACTACGTTCTTGAAGCGAGCACAAAAACGGCGCGCCAAATGTCAGCTCACACACACGATCCCGATGCAGCGCGCTCGTCGGCCATGGCCGCACAAGTTCAGAAGAACACAACGAGCCAGTCGCTGGGCACGCAAACGATCAACGGGGTTTCGGCCCAGGGCACTCGCACCACTCGCACGATTGCCGCGGGAGAAATGGGCAATGAGAAGCCCATCGTGATCGTCACCGAGCGGTGGTATTCACCCGAGTTGCAGACGACGGTGATGACCAAGCGCACCGATCCGCGCATGGGCGAGACTGTTTTTCAGTTGACGAATATCCAGAAGCAAGAACCGGCTGCCACGCTGTTCCAGGTGCCGTCCGATTACACGGTGAAAGAGGGCCGCGGCGACCGCAACCGGACCGCAGCCCCGGTGCCACCGTCCGAGGAATAACGGCCTGTTCGCGCGAAGGAGTTCCTCACCAAGACGCAGTCAATACTTGCGGGCGGAATCACCCCGATCACGCTCCGCCCGCAAGCCCCCCTTCTGGATTCATCCAATAGTTATCCAGGCGTCAAAACGCACCTGTCAGGATTTCACAAGGGCGCGATCGAGAAGTTCCACGACGTGCAAGACTTCCTGGCCCGTATTATGTATGGCGGCTCCGGCGCGTAGTTGCAGAATGCACCCCGGATTTGCGGTGAGGATGGCTTGCGCTTTGGTCTGTTTCGCGTAATTCATTTTGTCGGTTAGAAGATCGAGCGCGGCTTTCGGTTGTGTGACGTTGTAAACGCCTGCGGAGCCGCAACAAAGGTCGGAGAGCGCCATTTCCACGAACTCGACGGAGGGAATCGCGCGAATCAGTTTTCGCGGGGCTTCGCGAATTTTCTGCCCGTGAACGAGATGGCAGGAATCCTGGTAGGTCACACGGATGGGCACGGGACGAAGCGGCGCTACCAGGCCGAGATCAACGAGAAATTCGGAAATGTCGCGAACTTTCGCAGAGAACTTCTCCGCGTCGGCGTGATCAGGGCCATCCGCTGGGAACAAGTACTCATATTCCTTCAGCGTGGAACCGCAGCCGGCGGCATTCGTAATGATGGCGTCGAAGTCGTCCGCACGGAATGCGCGGAAGTTTGCGCGCGCCAGATCGCGCGCGATGTCGCGCACGCCGGCGTGTGCAGCCAGCGCGCCGCAGCAGATTTGCTGCGCAGGGACGACGACTTCGCAGCCATTGGCTTGCAGGACGCGGATGGTTGCGCGGTTGAGCTCGCTGAATGTTACCTGCGCCACGCAACCTGCGAACAGCGCAACGCGAGCGCGCTGCGGTCCCTTCGCCGGAAACGTCTTTCCAAGATCGGTGAAAAAGAAATTTGAGTCGATCTTGGGGAGCAATCTCTCGCGGTCCTGCAATCCCAGCAGCCGCAAAATCCCAGTCGCGCGCGCAATCGACGCAAGGCCGGACCGTTGATAAAACCGGAGGCAGCGAGCTGCAGCGGCGATCCTCCGCGGGTGAGGAAGCAGCCCGCGATAGACGAAATTTCGAAGAACGCGCGAAGTGAAGGGTCTCTTGTATTTTTGTTCGATCTGCGCGCGAGCCAGTTCGAGAATCTTTCCGTACTCGACGCCGGAAGGACAGACGGTTTCGCAGTTGCGGCAATTCAGGCAACGGTCGATGTGCGTGACGAACGTCTCGCCGATTTCGAGCCGCCCCTGATCCACGAGCGCCATTTGGCGGATGCGGCCGCGCGGTGAATCCGCTTCGCGTCCCCATAAACGGTAGGTCGGACAATTATTCGAGCACAAGCCGCAATGCACGCAGCGCGAATAATCTTCATATTCGGGCTTGTCCGTGGCAGAAAACCCGCTGAGCGTGAGCGCGAATTCACGCTGAGCGTCTTCGTGAGTTTGCGGAGGAGTTTTCTCCATGGCCTCAAATCCCTCCCACGAATCGGCCGGGACTGAGCACTCCGCGAGGATCGAAAACGGTTTTTAATTTCTGCATTTGGGCAAAATCTGCGCGCTCGAGCCCCCAAACTTTCAGCGCACTCTTCCACTCGGTGGGGCACCAGGGAATCGAGGCGTGCCCGCCAAGCGCTGCACACGCTGCCACAATCTGGTTCGACGCGTGCGCGACCTGCTGCTTCGCTTCTGCGTTGCGTTCCGTGGGAAGCACGGCAAAATACATGACGCCGACTCCTCGCGCCATTGCAACCCACGGCAAGCGGTTGCCTTCAGCAGCTCGCGCTGCAGTCGCCAGAACTTCCGCCATTCTCATCGGAAGCACACTCATCTTAAGGATTGTAGCGGCCGGCGACGACGATAATGCAATCGGGACGAACTCGCGCTTGCGTGCAAAGGCTGCGGCGATTTGGGAGCCGCCAAGAACGACCAAGTCAACAGCGCCGCATTCCTCCGCCATCTCGCGTAGATCGGTTTCGTAGCGCTTGAGCGTATTCTCATTTCCGGAGAAGCCCATGGTAAACGTCCAGCGAGTTGCGGAAACCACATTTTCCGGCATGGAAGTCGGTTCGATTTGAGCCGCGGCTTTGCCGGCAAAAAGACCGGCGACACCCGGACTGAACAGTTCCATGGTCATCGGAGCGAGCGGGGATCGCGCCACCCGATTCCTCATTCCGCAGGCGCGCTCTACGGTTTGAAAGGTGGCAACGAACGCGCGGCTTGCCGACGGCATAGGGAACGTCTTGAAATTTATGCGAGTGATAATTCCCAAGGTTCCCAGCGCGCCAATCATTAATTTGTGGATGTCGTATCCGGTGACATTTTTCACCACGCGTCCACCGCTTTTTGCCGCTATGCCTTCGCCGGTGACGAATTCCATGCCCAACAGGTAATCGCGCGCGGTGCCGTAGAGCTGCCGCAGAGGACTGTCAACGCCCGACGCGATGGTTCCGCCGATTGTTGTTTGACTTGAATAAGGCACGCCGAGCGGCAGGAATTGACGGTGCTCGGCAAGAATCCCACCGAGCGTCCGCAAGGGAATTCCTGCTTCGACGCTCAGGGTCAAATCACCGGGGTCGTACGCAACCACGCGGTCGAGGCGTGTCATGTCCAACGCAATATCGTACCGGCGCGGTGGCAAGCCGATACTCAGTTTGGTGCGCGCGCCGGTGGCAACAATGCCAAGCTGGTCCTTGGCTGCGAATTTTACGACCTCAACAATTTCCGCAGATGATTGTGGACTCACTGCGGCGGAAGGCTTTTCATTGTCGACCGCAAATGCTGCAAGGCGGCCGGGATCAGTGATGACGTGTTGCGGCCCGACAATATCCGCCAGCCGAGAGCCAACGGTTGCGCCCGCCGTGCTCATGCGCGCGAAGCACCCGCAACCGGCAACGGCCGCACGTGGATTTCTCCACAACCCTTCGTGGTGGGAAAGATTTTTCCGGGATTCAACAGGCCTGCGGGATTGAAAGCATCGCGAACGCGCCGCATTAGATTCAACTCATCTTCGCTGAAGAGAAGCGGCATCAGCCGGTCTTTTTCCATGCCTACTCCATGTTCGCCGGTGATGGAGCCGCCCATCTCGATGCAGAAGCCGATGATTTCGTCCGCGGTGATGACTGCGCGGCGAAATTGTTCTTCTTCGCGAGCGTCAAAAAGAATGATGGGATGCAGGTTGCCGTCGCCGGCGTGAAAAATATTGCCGATCTCAAAACCATATTTTGTGCCGATCTCGTTGATCCGCCGCAGAGTATCCGGCAACTTGGTCCGCGGGATTACTCCGTCTTGAACGTAGTAGGTCGGGGAAAGACGTCCTACGGCGCCGAAAGCGTTCTTTCGGCCTTTCCACAGTAGAGCGCGCTCATGCTCGTCGCGCGCCACGCGCACTTCGCGAGCGTGATGAAGGCGGCAAACGTCGGCAACATCTTCGGCGTGCTGTTCGACTGCTTGGCGCAAGCCGTCCACTTCGAGCAGCAGGACTGCGGCGCAATCCACCGGAAATCCTGCGTGCACGTAAGCCTCGACCGCGCGTATCGTCCAGCCGTCGAGCATCTCGCAAGCCGCGGGAGTGATTCCGCGCGCAGTGATATCGACGACGGTTTCGGTCGCGTCGTCCACGGTATCGAAAATTGCGAGCAGGGTTTTCACCGCTTCCGGATTGCGCGTAAGCTTCACGGTGACTTCCGTGACCAATGCGAGTGTTCCCTCGGAGCCGACGAAGAGGCCCGGAAGATCGTAGCCGGGAGAATCGAGCGCGGGACTGCCCAGGCGCACGACCTCACCGGTGGGAAGCACGACTTCAAGTGAGAGCACGTGATTCGTGGTCACGCCGTAGGCCAGAGTGTGCGGTCCACCTGAATTTTCGGATACATTGCCGCCGATCGTGCTGGCGCGTTGGCTGGAAGGATCGGGCGCAAAATGGAGACCCAGGTGGGCGACTGCTGCGCTTACGTCTGCATTCACAACTCCCGGCTGGACGGTGGCGCGCTGATTTTCCGCGTCGATTTCGAGGATGCGATTCATACGCGAAAAGGGCACCAGTATGCCGCCTTGACGTGCAAGGGCCCCGCCGGAAAGGCCTGTGCCAGCGCCGCGGCCCACGACGGGAACCTGATAACTGTTCGCGATCTGGACGATACCGACCACGTCGAGAGTCGTCCGAGGGAAGGCAACGCAGTTCGGCCGCGCGATTTCCACCGATCCATCGTATTCGTAAAGCAACAACTCTTCCGGCCGGTGCAGAACGGCTTCGGCACCCAGAAGTTTTTTTAGTTCACTAATGACGCGGGGATCCATGGTTTTTGCGCGGCTGTATCGTCGCGCGGAGTTCATGGCAACTATAGACGCCCGCGTCCGTGGACGTCAACGTGACTCGCGCGGGGCTGCGTGGCACGGTCTTGAGGTGCACCTTGCGTGGCATACTGGGGCGGACGTAAACGACCGCTACGACCACCTTGTGAATCTCCGGGGTTTGGCAGCGCATCGAAGCACTGGAACCTGAAAGGGGAGACAATGGCAAACTTGAAAATGCCCACGACGGCGAAGATTGTCCGCTTTCATGAATGCGGCGGCCCGGAAGTTTTGAAATTGGAGGAGGTCCCGATACCAGAGCCGGGCCAGGGAGAGGTGCGCCTGCGCGTGGAGGCGATTGGGTTGAATCGCGCTGAGGTGCTTTTCCGCCAGGGCAAGTATGTTGTCCGGTCGCATCCACCTTGCACCCTTGGTTATGAAGCGGCGGGAGTGGTGGAGGCAGTAGGCGACGGCGTGGATAAAAAATTGATTGGCAAGCGAGTCAGTACGGTCCCGTCGTTTGCCGCAGACAAATACGGCGTGTACGGGGAAGTGGCTATTGTTCCGGCATATTCGCTGGCGGCCTATCCGGAGAAGCTGTCGGCGCAGGAGGGGACTTCGATCTGGATGCAGTACCTGACGGCGTATGGCCCATTGGTACATCTCGGGAAAATAACGCGGGGCGACTTTGTGTTGATTACGGCGGCGAGCAGCAGCGTGGGAGTTGCGGCGATTGAGATTGCGAAGGTCTGAGGGCGCGGTCAGTATCGGGACTACGCGCACATCGAAGAAGAAGGCGGAACTATTGTCGTTGGGCGCTGACCATGTGATCGCCACTCAAGAAGAAGATCTGGTGAAACGCGTAGGAGAGATTACGGCCGGCAAGGGCGCGAGAGTCGTGTTCGATCCGATCGGGGGGAAGGGCGTCGAGTCGCTGTGCCAAGCAGCGGCGCAGTACGGAACGATCTACGAATATGGCAGCCTGGCGATGGAACCGACTCCGTTTCCGCTGCTCATAACTCTTCCGAAGGGATTGTCGATGCGCGGGTATTCGATCTTCGAGGTTGTTTCGGTACCGGCGCTGCGGACGCACGCGGAAAAATACGTCTTCGAACATATCCAGAAGGGTGATTTCAAGCCGCGCATCGCCAAGACATTTCCGCTAAGCCAAATAGCTGAAGCGCACCGGTACATGGAATCGAACGAGCATGTCGGCAAGATCGTGGTGACGGTCTAAGGAACAAGCTTGCAGTGGATTTTCCGTACGCACCTGCGCCGGGGCGCTAGTCGGTGTATGCTACTCATCCTGCACGAAAGGTTTTTGCGAGGTGCGCAGTGAGCAAGCCGGCGATTTTCTCCACGCGACAACTATTTCAGGCCGCACGCACGATTCTTGACGAACATTTTCAGGTGGACTATTGGAAATCCGGATCCATTTCCCGTGAGGAATTATTGAAACGGGTAGCCGATAAGGACGGACTAATTTGTCTGCTGACGGAAAAAGTGAACGAGGAGCTGCTCTCGGTGGCGCCAAAGCTGCGCATCGCCGCTACTGTTTCTGTCGGCTACGACAATATCGATGTGCCGGCCTGCACCAAACATAAAGTCGTGGCTACGAACACACCCGGCGTGCTCGACGATACTACGGCGGATTTCGCGTGGACGCTTTTGATGGCGGTTGCGCGACGATTGCTCGAAGGCGATGCATGGATGCGCTCCGGCACTTGGAACGGATGGGACCTGGATCAGCTCGTTGGCGGCGATATTTGGGGCAAGACGCTCGGCATATTGGGCTTCGGGCGAATCGGCCGCGGGGTGGCACGCCGGGCGCAGGGTTTTCACATGCGCGTGCTCTACAATGACGCGGTTCGCGCGCCGGCGGATGTAGAAAAAGAACTGAACGCGGAATTCGTGGAGCGCGACCGGCTGTTTCGCGAATCCGATTTCATCAGCTTGCATGTTCCGCTGCTGCCGGATACGCGGCACCTGATATCGAAGGAGAACCTCGAAAAGATGAAGCGTACCGCGTTTCTGATTAACACTTCGCGTGGACCGGTGGTGGACGAAGCGGCGCTCGCAGAAGCTCTCGAAAATAAAAAGATTGCCGGCGCGGCGCTGGATGTTTTCGAACACGAACCAAAAGTGCATCCCGCGCTGCTGACGCGCAAGGACGTAATCCTGACGCCGCACATGGCCAGCGCTTCACTGGACACGCGGACGAAAATGGCGGTGATGGCGGCGAACAACGTCGTCGCGTTGTTTGAGGGACGGCGCCCTCCCAACGCGCTCAATGCGGAAGCTCTAGGGATGAAACAGCGCGATCGATGAAGTTTGAAGGAAAGGTCTTGCGGCTATGTCTCACATCGCTTCGTTCCATTTGAGGACGGACCCACAGAGTTGGTCTCGCGGCACTATCAGGCCCAAAATACCGTGAAGCAGACCGCGCAGCGCGTATTTCTCGAAACGCTATCGGCGATTCAAATTCCCACCGCGCTTGCGCGAAAGCTTAACCGCGAAGGTTCCGTTATCCATGCGGCAGGCGCGACGATTGACCTTCGCGAATTTAGGGAGATCGTGGCCGTCGCTTTCGGGAAGGCTTCTTTCGCAATGGCCAGGGCCTTAAGCGATGTTCTCGCGCCTGAATTTCAGGTTGATGGAATCTTGGTTGGGCCTGTTTCTCCACCCGACGCTCTGCCAGGATGGAAATCGTTTGTCGGTGGCCATCCAATACCCTCGGCGGAAAGCTTTGCAGCAGGCCGGGCAATCCTTGGCCGGCTTGGGCGGTGCGACGAGCGCACGCTAATCTTTTTTTTGATCTCCGGCGGCGGCTCGGCGATGGTGGAGCAACCACTCAACGAAAACATCACCCTTGGAGATTTTCAGAAGCTGCACCACACGCTGGTTACCTGCGGCGCGCCCATTGAAGAAATCAACGTGATCCGCAAACATCTGTCGGCTACAAAAGGGGGTCGAATGGCCACGGCCGCGCCCCGGTCTCTGAAAATCACATTCGCGATCAGCGACGTCCCGGAAGGGCAAGAATCGGCGCTGGCTTCGGGTCCAACATTACCGGATCCCACGACGAGCCAGGACGCTGAACGAATCGCACGCCAGTACGGATTGCTGGTCAAATTACCGGCGTCCATTCGCGCCTCGTTCGAGCGACACGCGCTTGCCGAAACTCCAAAGAGAGACGATCCTGCTTTCGCGCGGTCCCACTTCGAGTTGCTGCTCCGCGAGCATGATTTGACGCACGCATGCCATCATGCTTGCGAAGCAGAAGGCTTTATTTGCCTGGCCGATAACTCCACGGATAATTGGCCGCTCGAAAAAGCTGCAAATCATTTGCTGGCACAACTCGACGCGCTGAAAAACGACAATCCTGGCAGGCGCGTTGCACTGCTGGCCGGCGGGGAAGTAAGCAGTCCGGTGACGGGAGAAGGAATCGGCGGGCGCAATTTGGCTTTCGTGCTGGCGTGCGTTCCGAAAATTGCGGGAAAAAAGATTGTGGTCTTGAGCGCGGGAACGGATGGAATTGACGGAAATAGCCCCGCAGCAGGCGCAGTTGCGGATGGCGAGACACTCCAACGCGCGCGCGAAGCCAATTTGGAGCCGGCAGAATTTCTCCGCCGCAGCGATGCTTACAATTTTTTCAAGCGTCTCGGCGACGCAATCGTCACCGGTCCAACCGGAAATAATCTGCGCGATTTGCGAATTCTTCTCTCGTATTGATTCTTTCTTGGCGGAGCCGCTCTCGGCTCGACCGGTCGATGACGGGAGGGATTTGGGAGCGCAGCGTCTAAACCCGCACCCTTTGCAGAAAAGAAAGACGCAAAGAGTGCGGCACCCCGCGAGTTTCAATCGTGCATGGGTTCAGTCCGGTGCCGCGCGGATGGATTCGCCACCCGCCGTCTAAACCCGCACCCTTTGCAGAAAAGAAAAACGCAAAGAGCGCGGCACCCGCAAATTCAATCCTTGACTTGATTGAACTCCGGTGTGATGCGGAAGGGTTCGCCACCCGCCTCCAGGCCGAGGAGGCAGATGGCGTTGAAACCGTAGAAGGCGCACCGGCATCCAAGAAAGAGTCTGAAACTGAGTTTGGTCGTGAAGCGCAAAGAGGGTAAATGCAATGGGAAATCTTCAGGAACGACTGGACGATTTTAAGAAATCATTCGAATCCGGAGCTCCGCCATACAACGCGCCACGCGAAGCCATCGAAACAATGCATCGAGCGACAGCCGAACTCGCGGCCTCGGGTATCGAAAATCGCGCCTTGAAGCTTGGGGATCATGCGCCGAGCTTTACGTTGTTCAATCAGAACCATGTGCAGGTGTCCTCGGCGGACCTCCTGCAGCAGGGTCCGCTGGTAGTCAGCTTCTTCCGAGGACATTGGTGACCGTACTGCAACATGGAGCTGGAGGCTCTAAAGGAAATCCATTCGGAAGTCCGAGCTTTGGGAGCGGAGATCATTGTAATCACTCCAGAACTCGAACGTTATACGCGAGCACTTCACAAAAAGCTGAATCTGAACTTCGACATTTTGACAGATCTGCACCTGAAGATCGAAGAGCAGTTTCGGCTTGTCTTCACTCTACCGGATTATCTTCGCGAGCTTTACAAGTCATTCGGGAGCACGCTGGACAGATTCCACGATGAGTCGGAATACCGATTACCGATGCCTGCACGATACGTAGTCGATAAGCAAGGGATGATTCGTGCTGCCGACGTGAATGCGGACTACACCATCCGCCCGGAACCTTCTGAAACTCTCAGTCAATTGCGGGCGCTAACCTGAGTAACAGAGCGTCGCACGATTCATCAGTCTGGACAAAATGGGCCGCGAACAAAAAGCGCGGAAGCCGTTCGGAAATTATTTTTGAGTTGGCGGCTTGGGAGTTGCAAGCTGAGATTCAATCTTCGCCAGACGCGCGTTCATTTCCGCCATTTGCTGTTGCAATTTCTTCAGTGCGTCCAACGTAGTATCTTGCCCTCCGATGGCATTCGCGGAAGGCTGCGCTGCCACATCTTGGGCACCCGACGCAGTCGCGGCTGCGGGACTTGTAGGGGCTTTCTCGGCCCCTGCTAATTTGCTGGAAGCTTGCCCCTTGAGGGCTGCAATCTGCGCCTTCACGAAAGAGGTTGATCCGATCGGCAAATCGCCGCTCTTCAGCCACTCCTCGAGCGGCGCAATGGCCTCCGGATCGCCGCGCCGGCCTAGAGAAAACAGCGCCGTGAGTTTCACGTCGAAATAGGGCTCCTTCAGATATGAAATGAGCGCTTGGGTGATTTCCTTATTTTTCTTGTCGAGCGCAGCGACAGCGCTGATGGCCGAGCTACGGCTGTCGAGCGGCTTCCCCGGGCCGGACCATTCCAGCAATAGTGGAACTGCGCGGTCGTCGCCCAGGTCTCCAAGACCTCCGAGGCCGGCTTCGCGGAGAATGTCGTCGGGCGAATCCGATTTGACCGCTGCAGTGAGTAAATCGAAAGCGTTCGCAGCTTTGATTCCGGCGAGAGAATGCAGAGCAGCGGCACGAACGCGAAAAGCTTTATCGTTCGCGGCGATGTCCGTGAGTTTGGGTCCAAGCGAGGCATCGTCTTTGAACATGCCCAACTGCTGTACGGAGACCTCGCGAACCCAGGGCTTTTCGTCGGTGACGGCTCCGAGAACCTGCTTCTCCGCGTCGGCTCCTCCAATTTTGCCCAGCGTTCGCAACGACTCGGAGCGAACTCCCCAAAAAGGATCGTGCTGCGCCGCTTCGCCCAGTGCCGGAATCACGCCGGAATTATCCCGGATACCGGGAGTAGCCAGAGTTGCCGCGGCTTCGGCGCGGTCCGGGACGGTTGCCCCGTTCTTCAGCTGATAAATCAGGGCTACGGCGTCGCGCTTGAAATCCAGAGTCTTCAAGACCTTGTCGCCTTTGTCGAAAACTACCATCAGCGGAGCGCTGTCCGCCGCCAGGGTGAATGTTTCCTCGGCTTTGCTCACTTCCAGGGGATAGGTTTTGCGGCCGGTCGATGTCGCAATTTCAACATCCACCGGCACGTCGAACAGGCCTACCATGCCTTCCACTTTTTGCGTTTGCTTCACGGTTAGTTTGATTTGATGCGCGGCGTCGTCGTACGCATAGCTCACACTGTAATTCGGCGCCCCCGCGCGGTAAATCCACTGCTGGAAGAATTGGTCCACGTTCGTGGCGGTGGCCTGCTCGATGGATTTTTGCAGATCCGCGGTAACCACGTTCTGCCCGCGGTTCGTTTCCAGGTAATAATGCAGCCCACGGAAAAAATTCTGATCTCCGAGCTTGGTGCGCAACATCTTCAGCACCCAGCCGCCTTTGGTGTAGATGTTGCCGGAGTTTTCCAGCGAGTCGTCAAAGTCGTGGGTCACGACGGGATTGGTGAAGAGCCGGGGATTCCGGAACCACTGGTTCTGGTCGCGCCAAAATTCGTAGGCCACTGCGTCTTCGCCGTATTTCTGCTCGGTCCAGAAATGCTCGAAATATGTGGCGAAGCCTTCATTCAGCCAGAGATTCGCCCAATCCTTGCAGGTGACCAGATCTCCAAACCACTGATGCGCCATTTCGTGCGAATCAAGGTTGTCCGCGCCTGAGGGAGTTTCGCCGGCTAGCCGCGGGTTCACCAGCCCGCGAGTCGTCAGCGTTGTGGCGCTGGTATTTTCCATGCCTCCCACTATGAAATCGTTCACCGAAGTTTGCGCGTATTGCGCCCAGGGGTAGCGCACATCCAGATGGTCGGAGAAGGTGTCCAACATCTGCTTTGTGTTCACAAAAGTTGTATCGATTTTGGACTCGTCGCCGCGAGGGACTACGAATCGCAGCGGCATGCCGCGCCAAGCGTCCCTCTTTTCGACAAACTCACCCACTACCGCCGAGATCAGATACGTAGAGAGCGGCTGTGACTGCTTCCAATCCCATGTCTTCATGCCATCAGGCTCGTCCTTGGTGCCCAGAAGCTCTCCATTCGAGATGGTGATCCACGCCGCCGGGACGGTGAGAAGCATTTCAGAAGTCGTGCGGTCGTTGGGATAATCGTAGATGGGGATGTAGTAACGCGTGTCTTCGGCTTCGCCCTGGGTCCAGATTTCCTTGGGGCGGTTTGGATAATTCTTGTCCGGCAGAATGAAATAAATGCCTTTCTTTGGTTGCCCTTCGTAGCGAATGAAAATGTCGTGATGTTCACCGCGTTTCGAAGGGTTCGCGAGCGAAACGACGAGTTCATTATCCGTCGTGGAAAATTTCGCGTCCTTGCCGTCCACTGTTACGTTGTGAATGGTCAGCTCCACGGAATCAAACTTGATCGTTTCAATGCTGTCGCGCACCATGGAAATGCTTTCGTTCACTTCGCCGCGTACTTTTTTCTGTTCGAGGTCGAACCACAGATGGGTTTTGACGTTCTGCAGATCGTAGTCCTTGCTCCGGGCGTATGGCTCATCCGCGCGCACGATGACCGATAGCATCAAGGCCGCTGCCAGAACAAAAGCTGAAGTCGCTAGCGACCAATTTCGGCGCGGGCGCGAAGGTGCATGAATCATTCTTCCCCCTTGAGAGAACGAATTGCGTATAGCAAACCAATAATTATAGTACGAGAGCCGTTCGGGTACGAAGTTTGCAAGGTTGCTCGGGAATTACAGAAGACCCTTCACCAGGCCGCCATCGACTGCGATGGTCGTGCCGTTGATGTAGCTTGCGCGCTCGGATGCGAGAAATGTTACCAGCGCAGCAAACTCTTGAGGTTGCGCGAGCCGGCCGGCGGGAACCTGCGCGCTCATATTCTTAATCGCCTGTTCGCGGCTGATTCCCGCGTCTTTCGCCCGCAGTTCCACAAGCTCCTCCAGGCGGTCGGTGAGCGTGAACCCGGGGCACACGTTGTTCACGGTGATGCCGTCGGCGCCGAATTCATTGGCGAGCGTTTTGGCCAAGCCGGCTACGCCCGCGCGCAGGGAATTGGAAAGCAGCAGGCCATCGATGGGCTGCTTCACGGACACAGATGTAATCGTCAGCAGGCGTCCCCAATGATTGCGCTGCATGCGAGGGAGTACTTCGCGCGCAAAATAAACATTGCTCAGCAGGGTCAACTCGACGGCCGCGCGCCAATCTTCGAGGCTGATGTCGAGAAACTTTTTTGCCGGCGGGCCGCCCGCATTCGTGACGCAGATATCGATCCGCCCGAATTTTTTGTCCACTTCTTCAACGAAAGCGCGGACGGCTTCGGGCCTGGTCACATCGACGGCGCGCCAAAATACGGCGCGATTGTTAGCGCCCCCAATTTCGCTAGCTGTGCGCTCAAGATCGGCCGCGGTCCGGGCGCAGATGGCCACTTCACAGCCTTCCTTTGCAAATTCTTCAGCTGCTGCCCGGCCCAAGCCTTTGCTGGCAGCGGCCACGATTGCGACGCGCCCTTTCAGTCCGAGGTCCATTTGTTAGTCCTTGCCCGCGTTGCCGCGGAGGTAGGCATCGTCTTTGCGAATCCAATCTTCGCGACGCGGAGCGAAGAAATCTATGTCCACTGTGTCTTCCAAAGCTTCGGCCCGGTGCGGCACATTTGCGGGAATCAGCAGGATTTCACCGGCGCGCAAGACGACTTCGGAATCATCAAACTTAAATTTCAGGGCTCCGGACAGAATCAGAGAAAATTGTTCGCTGCGATGCGAATGACGCGGCACAACCGCTCCGCGAGCAAGAAAAATTCGCGCGAGCGTGGCGTCTTCGCCGTTCAGCATCTCGCGGGTAATGCGGTCGCTTAATTTCTCCGTTTCCATTTTCTCAAAGGATGTCGCTGCCGGCATTTGTCCCCCTATGGAACCGTTGTCGCGCCATGAATCGTCCATCGAAACGCGCAAATCGTCAATGGCGACGAGTATGGAGCACACGCCTGGCGCAGTTTGTGGCACCTGCGGGCATTGAAAAAATATTGTCTTCCGGGTCGCGGGTTCGACTAAGATGCGCGCGTGACCTTCCTCGGCTGGATCGCGGCAATCGTTCTTTTTCTGCAATTGCCGATCCCGCTCTATTGGTTCGTAATGCATCCGCAGGTGAACTATTGGCGGCGCAATCCGAAGGCCGGCTACATCACCGGTGTGCTGCTATCCTGGCTTCCGGTCACGGTCCTCCTTGTGGTTTTCCACCGCGAATTATTTCGCGCGGATTGGCCACCCCTGTGGGAAATTATTGCCGGATTCATGCTTATCATTTCTGAGGTGTGGATTTTCCGGCGAGTCCATCGCGATTTGGGCGCAAAGCATCTCGTGGGGCAGACGGAACTCTCCGGCGGGGGCGAAATTGTTCATCGGGGAGTCTACGCGCTGATCCGCCACCCGCGCTATCTGGGCTCGTTCCTTGCGATCCTGGGCGCTTGCTTTCTCGCTGGGACGCGCGCGATGTGGGTTGTTGCGGCGATATGGCTGGTGCTCACGCGCATTGCCATCGCACTGGAGGAGCGCGAATTGCACGACCGATTCGGCACGGCGTACGAGGAATATTGCCGCCGCGTGCCGCGATTTGTGCCGGCATTTGCCAAGCCCGGTGAGAACTTCGGACCGCCCCGGGTTTCGAAGTGAATAGAACAGGAGGCGACTATGAAACGTTCCGTGATTCTCATGGCGATTTTTCTCTGTATCGCGACCACTGCGTCAGCGCAAATCGGCAAAAGCGTTTCGGTGTCAGCCGGCACGCCCGAAGATAAAGCTCTCGCCGAGATTTACGCAGCACCCGACGGGCCCGAGAAAGTGGCGCTGCTCGATAAATTCACGACCGACTTCGGTACCGGAGATATGGCGCTGTTGGCCGACCAGCTTTACGTGCAGACGTATCTGGCGCAGAAAAACTATGCCAAAGTTTACGAATTCGCCGCGAAGGCGCTCGCGCTCGATCCGACCAATCTTTCCGCGGCTGTGAGCATGGTTCATGCCGCGGAGGAGCAGGGCGACACCAAAAAAGTGTTTACTGCCGGAGACAAAGTTGCGGAAATTATAGCGAAATATAAGAATTTGCCCGCACCGGAAGGCACGCCGCCCGACCAATGGGCGCAGCAGAAGTCGGTGAGCATAAACAACGTGCAGGGCGACATCGGATATGTGGAATACGCGCTGGTGAACGCCGCGTATAAGACTACCGATCCGGCAGCACGAGCTGCCCTGTTTGAGCGATACGTTACCTCATTTCCTGATTCTCCCTATACGACCACGGTGCGCGAACAGACTGCGATCGCCTACCAGCAGGCACAGGAAACTCCGAAAATGCTCGACACCGCTCTAAGAATTCTTGCGGCCGACCCCAATAACGTCGCCATGCTGCTCTTGGTTTCCGATTATTGGAGTGAAAATAACCAGCAACTGGATAAAGCGGCGGCGGACGCGCAGCTGGCGCTCGATCAATTAGCGCAGGCAAAGAAACCGGACAACCTGAGCGACGATCAGTGGCAGAAGCAACTGTCTCTCCAGAAAGGCTTGGCATATTCCGCCATCGGTGAAGTAAACGTGGATAAAGGGCGCAACGAGCCCGCCGTGGACGCGTTCAAGCAGGCCAGCCCGCTGCTAAAGTCGAACACGGTTCTTTACGCGCGCAATCTGTATCGCCTGGGGTTTACGCTCGCAAAGATGCAGCGGATTCCGGAAGCGCGCACGGTGCTCACCGAAGCGGTTTCGATTGATAGTCCCTATAAAGCCCGTGCGCAAGCGACGCTGAATAAAATCGGCGGGCCGGTTTCAGGCAAGGGAACGCGGAAGAGTTCGTAGGGAAACCCCAGTAGAGTGTTCTTGCAGAGATCAAATCAGGAGACAAACAACTTGGCTCTCAGCCGCTCGCGCCATTGCGAATCTCGATTTGCCCGACAACGTTCGACTCGTTCGTTGGCAGGAACAATGCTCCTCGCGTCTCTTTTGAATTGCTGGGCTGGCGTTGCGCAAGGGCAAACGATCCGCGTGGACGCAGCGCCTGAACATTCCACAAATTCGATCGTTCCTACCCGCGCGCTGGGTGCAGGAATCGACCGGCTGCCTTACGGGGCTACTGACAAACTTTTCGTGGAGCCCATGGTCAAGCAAGTTCTTTCTGCGGGCTGGCAACCCGTTTCGTACCGGCAAAATACCGAGCTGCACATGGAAGCGTGGCATTGGAATCCAGCCGGCACATGGAGCGATCCAGGGGGCAAAGGTTATTTCACCGGCAGCGCAACTCCCGGGGATTTCATACGCCATTCGTATGGCTATCCGCTGCCGCATCGCGGCGTGACGCACGACGATGGCACCGACATGGTTGGCTACTCACGGCTCACCGACGGCGACAAGGATACATATTGGAAAAGCAATCCATACTTGACGCAAGCATTCACCGGCGAGGACGATTCACTTCATCCGCAATGGGTTTTTCTGGACCTTTCCAGCCGGCAGGACATCAACGCGATCCGCGTCGCCTGGGCTGAGCCCTATGCCAAGAAATATCTGGTGCAGTATTGGACCGGCGAGGATCCGATCAAGAAGCCGACGGTGGGCGTATGGCAAACGTTTCCTGGCGGCGTGGTGGCGGATGGAAGGGGCGGCACTGCGGTGCTTCAACTGGCATCCGCGCCGGTCTCGGTCCAGTGGGTTCGCGTGCTGATGACCCAATCATCGAACACGTGCGATACGCACGGTTCCGCCGATCGCAGAAATTGCCTGGGCTACGCCATTGGTGAAATTTATCTGGGCACGACTACTTCGGATGGAAAGTTTCACGACCTGATTCGCCACACGCCGGATCAGGACCAAACCGCGACGTATTGTTCTTCGGTGGATCCCTGGCACGAGCCTGCTGATTTAGACGAACATGCCGGCGACCAAGTGGGGTTCGACTTGTTTTTCACCAGCGGGTTCACGCGCGGTTTGCCGGCTATGATTCCGATTGCAATGTTGTATGGCACTCCGGAAGACTCCGCGGCGGAAATTTCGTATATCGAGAAGCGCGGCTATGCGATTTCGTATGTCGAGATGGGGGAAGAACCGGACGGACATTACACTCCGCCGGAAGATTACGCCGCGCTCTATTTGCAATGGGCCACGGCGCTGCACAAGATGGATCCCAATCTGAAGCTGGGCGGGCCGATATTTACGGGAGTGAACAAGGACATCGAAGCGTGGCCGGATGCGCAGGGGAAAACTTCCTGGACCACGCGATTCATCGACTACCTAAAATCTCACGGACGGCTGTCGGACCTGGCGTTTTTCTCTTTCGAACATTATCCGATGGAGCCCTGCAAGATACCGTGGAGCAGCCTCTACGATGAAGCAAATCTCGTCACGCACATTACTCAAGTGTGGCGCGAAGATGGGGTGCCGGCAAATATTCCGCTGTTCATCACCGAATCGAATATCGCTTGGCAATCCGAAGAAGCTTACGTGGACATCTGGGGCGCCTTGTGGCTGGCGGATTACGTGGGAGCGTTTTTAAGCCATGGCGGCGATGCCGTTTATTTTTTCCATTACTTGCCGCTGGGAGTTCACCGGGGATGCAACGAATCGCTCGGCACCTTTGGCCTGTTTTCAACGGATGCAAATCTGCAAATCGAACAGCCGCTCTCGCAATATTTTGCGAGCCAACTCATCAATCTCGACTGGGTGCAATCGGGTAACGAAGCGCATCGCTTGTTTCCCGCCGCGAGCGACATACGGGACGCTGCAGGGCACTTTCTGGTAACGGTGTATGCGGCGCTGCGCCCGGACGGCCAGTGGTCGCTGCTGATCGTCAACAAGGATCAGGAAAATTCACACATGGTGCGAATCGCGTTCGAGGGACTGAAGTCGAGCAACGTAGGCTATTTTGCCGGTTCTGTCAGAGTGGTCACGTTCGGAAGCGCGCAGTATCAGTGGCGTCCGCTCACCGGTGGCGGGAAAGCCGACCCCGACGGACCGCCAGCGCGTTCGACAATTGCGGCGTCGCCCACAACCCAATACGAGCTTCCCGCGGCGTCCATTACGGTACTCACCGGGAGCGTGTCCCAGGCGAAATAGCCAATCTGAGCTGAATTACTTCGGTCAGCGGATCTCGGCAGTGGCGCTCGTATTCTTCAATTCATCAACTTCTTTCAGAACTTTGGCCCATTCTGTCTTGTCTTTTTTCGTGGCGATGGGTGCGTTCGGATCGCTGTAGAAATCCAGGAGAGTCTTGCGAAGTTCCGGGGAAACTTTCGCGAAGTGATCTTTCGCCAGGCGATCCAATAGCTGGGCATACGTTTTATCCGCCAGCGGATACTGCCCGGGACCCGTCACGGTGCCGGTGTCAAAATTATCGTTGACGAGGTCGATCTTGCTTGAGTCTTTTTGTTCGTGGAGAAAATGTTCGTACTCTCTCACGGACTTGTTAAAACTGGCCTCAAATAGTTTTTCGGTTGCGGGGGTGGGCGTTTTGAACTTGAAAACGCTGAACGGCCCGATCTTGGGTACCAGGCGGAACAAGAACGCCAGGAATCTGTCCTTAAGTCCGGGTTTCTGATATTTTTGGCCCCAGTTTTTTTCATAACTCGACCGTGAAATGTGATACAAGAATTTTTCTTTAGTAATTCCCGGAGTATCTTTCTGAATTTGATCCTGGTTCGTGGCCCACGCCACTCTCGTTGCGGCAGGAATCGCTTTGCTTACGCTATATCGATAAGTTCCCACGGAAAGATCGAAGTCTGAAAAGACGGACTTCAGCTCCACGGAGTAGGTGTCCTGAAAAGCTTTGTCGAGAAGCGGCTTGGAAACTTCAAATCCAATGAAATCGCGATAGGCGTCCGGCGCGTAACGCCCTCTGGCAACTTCGAGGACGTCAAAGCCGAATTCGGTTCGGAGGTGTGCCTTCGGATTTTGGTCGTAGACTACAGTGTCTCCATATTTCGCGCGCAGTTTTGGGTACAGCATGGGCACGGCGAGGTTTACGGCTACGCGATGGCCTTGGTTGTCCGCGGCGTAATGAGCCAAAGCGCCCAAGGCGAACGCGTATTCGTTCAAATCCTGCGAGTCGCGTATCAGGGCCTGCACAAAATCGCCGGTGCGGACGTAATGAACAAGATCGCTGAATAAATGGCTGCCAAATGGGTAGTAGCCAAGATCTTGAATCACGCATCCTCCGTACGCGTAGGAATGCGCGGTTTTCAATTCTTCCGGAGTCGATGCAGGAAATCTTTTAAGAAGCAGCGGCTTGATGGCGTCGTCCCACGCGGAGTCAATAATGGCTTCGTGCGTGAGGACGGAATAACCCTGACATGCGGTGACCGCGCCAAAAACGAAAATCAGAATCCAAACGGCGGCGCGAAGGCGAAATCCTCGGCCCTTCCTTGTCGCGAGATCAGCAGTCATAGTCTTATTCAACTATATCTCAGCTTTTGTGGCTCCCGACGAGCCTAGACGTTGCGAGCAGTACTCTTAGGAAGACGCGCGGAAGGTCCGCCGAGATACCCAGCTAGGTCCACCTGTTGGAAACACACAAAGACGTTGGCCCGATTGTTTATCGCGCACTACTCTACCTATTTACATTTAACGAATATCAGTATAGGCTTCGAATTGTGATCCGGTCTTTCCTCTGCGCCGACACCGAGCGCCTTTTCCGACGAGACTCCGTGCGCAGGTTCAAGGCTATCGAGCGCTCGGCTCTCCGCAAGTTGGACATGCTCGATGCGGCGCCGGATGTCCGAACGCTTTCGAATCTCCCCGGAAATCGCTTGGAGCGATTGCAAGGGGATCGCAAAGGCCAGTACAGCGTGCGTATCAACGATCAGTGGCGCATTTGCTTTGAATGGCGAGACGGACACGCCTACGAAGTTGAGATTGTGGATTACCATTAGGAGGGCAGAATGGCAAAGAAACTCAAGCCCGTACATCCAGGGGAGATCCTCCGCCAGGAATTCATGGTCCCTCTGCGCCTGAGCATGAACAAAATGGCGATGGATTTACGCGTGCCTGTGACGCGGATCGCCGATATCGTCAATGAGCGCCGCGGCATCACTGCTGACACTGCACTCCGCTTCGCGCGATATTTCAAAAATACTCCAACTTTCTGGATGAACCTGCAGACGCGATACGAACTGGAAGTTGCCGAGGATGAAATAGCGGAGAAGGTCGAGCGGGATGTTCAGCCGCTGCAGATAGTTCCTGCTCGTCAGTGATTGGGTTGCGAAAAATATGGCGGAGAGGGTGGGATTTGAACCCACGGTTGGGTTTCCCCAACACTCGCTTTCGAGGCGAGCTCTTTCAACCGCTCAGACACCTCTCCGCGGCTGTAGCGTCTCTAGCTTAGCAAAGGCTCCCTGCGGTCACAACTGCGGGTGCCGAACACTGAGATTCCGCATTCTAATTTCTTAATCCATTTCAAAAGTAACGTACATGTATTTGCTGTCGCGCTCAATTTGCAGCACGCCGGGAGCGCCGGGCGGCATGGCCTTTAGAGCGGCGCGCAGGCCGGCGATCGTTTCGATATGCTTTCCGTTGAGCGAGTGGATCACGTCTCCGGCTTGCAAGTCAGCCTCCAAACCGAGGAGATCCGCGGCCATGGCTGCGACGATTACGCCCGAGGGCTCGCGCAATTCTTCCAATTGGCGCGCGAGTTTGTCGTCAATCTCCACGGCGAAAAAACCGAGTTTGGAGATTAGAGATTTCTCCGGATCGACGAGGTCGGCCAGCTGATCCACGTCGTTTTTTTCTTCACTCACCGGAATTTCCAGCGTGATTTTTTTGTCCCCCCGCAGCACTTCAGCTTGGACAATGGCGCTGGCGGGCCGCGTGGAAATTATCATTTCAGCGAGGGGCACACTTCCGATGGAGCGCTCATCCAGGCTCAAAAGAATGTCCTGAATTTGAAGCCCTGATTTTTGCGCAGGCCCGTCGGGATCTACGTCGGAAACGATGACACCGCGTTGCCTTGGCAGGCCAAGTCCAGCCGCAAGATCGGGAGTGATGTCCTGCAGGACGGCTCCGATGATGCTGCGGTGAACGCGGCCGTACTTGCGAAGCTCTTCATAGACGAACTTCACTACGCTGCTCGGAATCGCGAAACCCAAGCCCTGGCTGCCGCCCGATTCGGAAAGAATGAAAGTGTTAATGCCAACCAGGTCGCCATTGGTGTCCACCAGCGGCCCGCCGCTATTTCCCGGGTTGATAGGAGCGTCGGTTTGAATGAATACGGAAGGCACGCCGGGATCAGCCTGGCGTGCAACGGAGCTGATTACGCCCATGGTGACGGAGTTCTCGAGACCCTCGGGATTGCCGAAGGCGAGAACGAGCTCACCCTTCTTCAATTTTGCGTAGTCCGCGAAAGAAAGCGCCCGCAAGCCCTTGGCTTCAATTTTGAGCAATGCGAGATCGATGGTCGGAGCGATGCCGACGATTTTCGCGTCCAGGGGCGGAACGTGCTCACCAAGGCCGAGACTCTCGCGCACTTGCGAATCCCCGGAAGGTCGAGACGAAACGACCACGCGAATGCGCTGCGCCCCTTTCACCACGTGCGCGTTGGTGATGATGTAGCCGTCCGGGTCAACAATCACGCCAGAACCCAGGCTGCGCTCTCTGCCGATCAGGCTGGTCTCGTCCTGATTTTTCGCATCGATGGAGCGATAGCCGGTGACTTGCACCTGGACGATGGAAGGCGATACCCGCGAAGTAAGCTCTTCGAGAGAGTCGTTGAACTGGGCGAGAAGATTTTCGCGAGCGCCGGCTGCAGGCGAAAGCGGCTGGGCTGACGGCGAGGGGGCTTGCGATGGTGGAGTCGCTTGAGTCTGTGATTGCACGGCAGGCGGCGCCGAAGAGGGCGATTGCGCGAAAAGGGAAGCCGGCAGCGAAAGCAGCGCCAGAGCTATTCCAAATTTCGCAAAACGTCGCCAATAACTCTTTATATCGAAACGGTCTCCACGAGTGCAGAGCATTAGATATTTTCTCCATCGAGAGTGTAGCGCAACAGCTGTGACGGCGTAAGTCGGATTGAGAGATGAACCGAACATCAGCTCAGCGATCGAAAACGGGAGGAAGCGATTAGAAGACTACGAACAGAGAGCGGCGAGATGGGGGATTAGCGCTTAGCGGAGAAGAAAGTTTTCAGCATCGCGGCCGAATCGTCGGCTAGCACGCCGGAGGTGACAGCGACGCGGTGGTTGAGCTGCGGGTGGTCGAGAACGGAGAAGCAGGAGCGGACCGCGCCACCTTTTGGATCGTCCGCGCCGTAAACGAGCCTCGCGATGCGCGCCTGAATCATAGCGCCGCAGCACATGGCGCAGGGCTCGATGCTGACGTAAAGGATCGAGCCAAGCAGCCGATAGTTCTTGAGCATTTTTGCGGCTGCGCGCAGAGCCACGATTTCGGCGTGCGCTGTAGGGTCGCAATCGGCAATCGTGCGATTTCCGGCGCGAGCGATGATGCGGTTGTCGAAGACGAGAACCGCGCCGACCGGGACTTCACCCCGGTGTGCTGCTTCGTGAGCTTCGGCCAGGGCGGCGGCCATGAATTCGCTGTCGGATGCAGTGATGTCCGCCATGGGAGCCAGAATAACACCTAGGCTGTTTTGCCTACTAATTTCCGCCGCTCGCGGAATTCGACGCAGTCCTGCGGATCTCAAGCGCGACGCCCGGAGTTCCGTCGCAGGGAATATTAGTCAGGAAGCGAAGAGTGCCGGCGCTGTCCTCAAATGCCAGGCCTGACTGCGCCGAGCCACCTTTGTAGGCACCCCAGGATTTCGGGACGGATGCAACGCATCCTGGAGTCCACACTTGCGGCGCAGGTTTCTTGGGTGTAGCGGCATACATCTTCAAAGAGATAAGGGCAACGATAGCGAGGGCGACGGTCATAACTTTTCGAATTGTCTTTGTCACAGCGCCTCCTCCTTTTACTCCAGCGAGCTACTCAACCATACGGAATATACAAACAAATTCATTTTCGATGGCCTTTCAAGGGCAATCAGCCACGTTCCAGGCGAAGCAGCAGCTTGCGGCTGCGAGCTTTCATCGCAGGCGTACCGATACGAGCGGCCTCGCGCAGAATCTCTACCACCCTGGGTTGAATACTTGAGTCATTCTGCGCCAAGTCGGCTAGTCCCTGAAGAGCGAATGTTTTGACGATGGAACTACGGTCTTCCAAGTAACCGTTCAGCGAAGATATAGCGAGTCGCCGTTCCTCTGGGTTCAGCGTAAGCCGTGGAACCATCACCGCTAGATGCCAGCGCAGTTCCTGTTCGGTAGCCTCGGCCATCAAACCCAGCAATTCCTTCTTGTACGGTGTGAGCAACCCAGGATTCTTGCGCGTAACCTTCTCGGCTGCGTCCGCTGCACGCATTCGCACCAGAGGATCGGCGGACCACAAACCGGCGATCAGCTTGGGAAACAGCCTTGGATCTTTGGATACATTTGCCGCTACCTGATCAGCGCGGCCGATCGTCCGTCGATCGCCGCCTTGCAGAAGAAGAGGGATGTTTTTTCTCGGCATTGAAAGCACTCGTCGGCGGCATCATATACCGGCCAGAAGCACGTTGTGTGGCTTGACTTTGGATGAGGCGGAAGTCAAACTACTTTGAATGAAAGAAATTCTTAAGCGGATCTTTTTGTGGGACCTGGTGAAGGGGATGATGCTGACCTTTCGTTATCAGGCTCCCAAGAATGTCGTCACGGAGCAGTATCCCCAGGAACGGCCGATGATGGCGGAGCGCTATCGTGGTGCGCCCCGGCTGAACATGAATCCGGAGACGGGGGAATCGCTTTGTATTTCGTGCAATCTGTGCGCGCTGGCGTGCCCGGAAAATCTGATTGTGGTGGGATGGCTGCGGGATGATGCCACGCGGCGAAAAGTTTTGACCACGTTCACCTACGACACTTCGAGGTGCATGTTTTGCGGATTGTGCGAGGATGCTTGCCCCACCGATTGCCTGGAATTGACGCAGGACTTCGAGATGGCGCATTACAACCGTGAAGGCGCTATCTGGGACCGTCACCGCCTGGAAGTTGGACCCACTCCGACACATTACACGCGATAATCTCGAAGTTTGTAGAGCCCCGTACTTTTCCTGGTCGTTTGCCGAAACTGAGGGTGTCACTGCGCAAGGTCGCGGTTCGCGGTTTTGAATCGGTGGCGATTATCTTTTGCCGAGGCGACGCTGCAATGTAATAAGATGGCGCGTCGAATTTTTATGGGACGCGTTTTACCGGGGAAAATGGAACTTCGCAAAGATCCTATCACTCGAAGTTGGGTCGTGGTCGGGCATCCGGAGCGCGAAAAGGTCAGGCCGGATCCATGTCCACTGTGTTCGGGAAACCGGCCGGAGACTGGCGCGATTTTGGAACTGCCGAGGAACGGATCGTGGCAGGTGCGTGTGTTTCCGCATTTCCGTCCGCTGTATCGCATTGAGGGAGAACCGGGGCGCAGCGCCGAAGGAATCTACGACCGGATGGCGGCGACGGGAGCGCACGAAATAATAGTAGAGAATCCGGAGCATACGCGTTCGCTCGCGCGGATGAGCGATGAAGAGATCGAGCGAGTGCTGGAAGCGTACGCGCTGCGCATTGCGGATTTGAAACGCGACGCGAGATTCAAGTACGTCACCGTATTTAAGAATCAAGGGGCGCAAGCGGGAGAGGAGTGGCCGCACGCGCATTCGCAAATTACGGCGACGACGTTCGTGCCGCGGCGAATTCTGTACGAATTGCGGAGCGCGCGCGAATGGTATCGCGACCGCGAGCGATGCGTTTTCTGCGACATTCTGAGCCAGGAAATTCGACAGGCCAAGCGCGTGGTGGATAACGCCGGCGACTATTACGCTTTTTGCCCTTACGCGTCGCGGGTGCCGTACGAGGTGTGGATAATACCGAAGACGCACAACCATCAGTTCGAAGCGCCGCTCGCCGGCGAAAGCCGCCGCCATCTGGCCAGCCTGCTGGGCAGGACGCTACGCAGGCTGCTGCAAGTATCGGAAAGCTATCACATGGTGCTGCATACATCCCCGAATACGCTGCAGACCAAAGGCGAACTGAGCGAATATTGGCGCACGATTGCCGGCGATTACCATTGGCACATCGAAATTCTTCCCATCGTGCAGCAGCGGAGCAAGTCGTATAGCATCAAGGAAATTTATTTTAACGGCACGCTGCCGGAAGACGCAGCCGAAAGCTTGCGCAAGCTCGATCCGAACAAATGACGAACCAACAGCACGGTGTTTTGAAGAAATGCGGCGGCCAGCGCGGCGGAATTTTCTCTAAGCTGTTATTTCTGATTTTCGTAGTCGTGTTTATCGCGATTCTGTACCTGGCGCGCCACCCGATTTTGCGTTTCGCCGGCGATTTCTGGATCGTGGACGAAACGCCGCAGGTTTCGGACGTCATCGTGATTCTGAGCGACGACAATTATGAGGCCGACCGCGCGACGCGAGCGGCGCAGCTTTTCAAGTCGGGTATGGCTCCGCGCATTCTCGCCAGCGGCCGCCTGCTGCGGCCGTACGCCGGGATAGAGGAGCTGATGCAGCGTGATTTAAAGGCCTTGGGCGTGCCGGCAAGCGCGATTGTCCCGGTAACGCATCGAGGAACGAACACGCGGGAAGAAGCGATCGCCGACGCGCAGGCGATTGCGTCGCACGGCTGGAAGAAAGTCCTGCTGGTAACTTCCAATTATCATACGCGCCGGGCCGATTACATTTTTGAACGCACGCTGCCGGCGGGAACGGAGCTGCGTGTAATCTCGGCGCCGGACTCGGAATACGATCCGAATGGATGGTGGCGTACCCGCAATGGGCTGAAGAGGTTCCTGTACGAAGCGGTGGGGTACGTCGTGGCTTTGTGGGAGATGCGTCACAGCGAGGTGCAGACCTCAGGAATGGGCTACGATAGCCCCAGAGGCGCGCAGGGACCCGCATTTGTGTCCTAGGCGGTAATTCCGCATCGGTGGCGGATCGGCCAACAGATATAGAGTGGCGATTTACTCCAGGCTCCCTCTGTACTATAGTTTGGACACCGCTCGGGACCCCTGGCCACCCTGGCGCAGGATCCAGCTATACGTGGGGGAGGAATTCAAATGTGGAATAAATCAGCTGAGGCCAAGCCGTCTCCGCAGGCTCCAGTGGCGGCGGATCCAGTAATACCAGAACCAGAAGTGAACCCGCTGCAAACGCGACCAGCCAGCGCCGCGGCCGCGACGCCTGCCGGGTACAGCGCTCCGAGGTCCGATGCTGCCAATGGCCTGACGACGATTGCGGCAGGTCTGAAGATCAGCGGCGAAATTTCGGGAAACTCTGATTTGTACATTGACGGTGAAACGCAGGGGAAGATCCGCCTGGCGAATGCTCGGGTGACCGTCGGGCCCAATGGCCGTGTAACAGCGGACATCGAGGCACGCGAGATCATCATTGAGGGCTCGGTGCAAGGGAACTTGAAAGCGGGGGAGCGGGTGCAACTGGGAGCACAAAGCAAAGTGCAGGGAAGCGTGTTGACACCGCGGTTTGCGATTGAAGATGGAGCGCGTTTGCGAGGAAAAGTGGAAATGGTACGGACCGGCGGTTCGCAAGGTAGTTCGAGCGCTGAGAGCGCCACGGACTCCAGCAAAGCGAAGGTCATGTCCGCGAGCAGCAAGGAAGAATAGAACAGGCGATGAGTTGGGTGGCTAAAACTCGGATGAATGCGACGCCGGCGTCCGGCGCACGCGATAAACCGGGTCCGGCGGCGGTGGCGGTGCCTTCCGCGAATGCTCGCGTGTCGAATGGACTGAAGGAATTTCTGTGGCTGATCGGTGATTCGCAACAGGGGAGAATCCTGGATCTCGGGCCGGTGTGGCAGGCGACGGTGACCTTCTTTATTGAAAGAGGATTTCGCGTTTCCACCGAAGACCTGCTGCGGGCGTGGAAGGAATTTCTGGTCTCGGAAGAAGAAGATTTCCGCAAAGCCCCGGTGGGAAATGAAGCCGCGAAAGTTTCACCTTCCATGTTCGCGGAAAAGTTTCTGGACAATGCTTTACTGTATCCCGCGGAACATTTTCATGGTGTGCTGGCGTGGGATATTTTCGATTATCTGGACGCGCAGCTTTTGCCGCGAGTGATGGACCGAGTGTACTCGATGCTGCGGCCCGGGGGCGCAGTTCTGTCGCTGTTTCACAGCCGTACGCCGGAGAGGTTCTGCCGTTATAGGATTGCCGATACGCAAACGTTCGAGTTGCTGCCGGCATCCACGCTATCAGTGCACGCTCGTGTTTTTCAAAACCGCGAGATTTTGGATATTTTCGGGAGGTTCCGCTCGTCAAAGACTTTCGTGGGCCGCGATCAGGTGCGCGAGGGGCTTTTCCTCAAGTAGCTTTCCTTCAGGTTATTCTGATTCTAATCTTTTTCGGATTCGGCTGGATGGAGCGGAAGTGCGGTTTTGTGTCCGCGCGCCTTCCAGGAGTGAAAGGCAGCGGGAATCAACGAGACGACGATCACTGCGGCGATCACGTAATGAATGTGCTTGTCAATCCGCGGATCCGTCTTGCCGATCGTGTAGCCTAACAGGATCATCCCCCAGACCCAGCAAAATCCTCCCACGATGTCGTAGAGGAGATAGCGTGAATATTTCATCCCAGCCGCGCCGGCGACCGGTGGGCAAAAGGTTCGAATGATGGGGACGAATCTCGCGAGGATAATGGTCTTAGCGCCATAGCGCTCATAAAATTCGTGTGCGCGCGCAAGATGGTGTTTTTTGAAAAATCTCGAGTCCTCGCGGCGAAACAAGGCCGGTCCGGCCTTGCGGCCAATCAGGTAGCCGAGTTGATCGCCGGCGATCGCGCACAGGGTGACCAGCGAAAGCAGCCATGCCAATTGCAATTTTCCAGCTCCGGCGAAGACGCCGGCGGTAACCAGCAGGGAATCGCCCGGCAGAAAGAAGCCAACGAACATTCCGGTTTCGATGAAGATGATGACGCAAACCATCAGCGTACCGCCCCAGGTAAGCAGGCCGCGAATGTCGTAAAGACGGGCCAACATTTCCTTTAGAAATTCGATCATCTACCCAGTTTCCAATGGTTTCGAGAGTCCAGCCGACCGCAAGCGGCCTCAAATACAATAGCAGAAACAAGTTCGCGCGCGAGACCAGATGCGGTAGTACTTTCCTACTAGAAGCAATAGCCGCCTGTACCATTGGCCACTCCGGCCCCCTGTCCGAAGATGCAGGTGTACGAGGCAAGCACCTGGAGGGGGACTTCATGGAAGGTGGCTATGCAGTCTGGATGGGCCAGCCAGTGATTCTTCGGGTCTTAGCGGGGAACATGCGAGTGCCCTTGCGCGGGCGGCTGATGTCGGAAACAAACGAAATTTTGCGGCTGCGGATCGCCGACAGCTGGGACATCGACATTTTCAAATCAATGGTTGTCGCCGTGGAACACGATAACCCGGTTTACGTAGTCAACTGAGGGGGCGGCATGAGCGCACGGGCAACCGATAATTTGGCGGCTGACAGCGAGGCCATGGCAATCGTGCAGCCTTTCAATGGATCTTCAGAGGATATGCATATGAGCGCCCGATTGGCGGCCCTGCGCGATACGATTCTGGTAGTCGGAGTTCAAATGGTATTCCGAGCGACCTTGTTTTTGCGGCGTTGGAATTACTAGCCGCTTTTAGCTCGCAAAAGTTTGCCCGGCCCACTGCCTCAACCCCCCGCCCCAGGCCTGCGCCCCCAGGCCTGGGGTTCTTTTTTTGCCCCTCCTCGCATAACAGAAGCATTCTTCGGTGAAGGTACACCGGAGTCTTTGGTCAAATAAGGCGCAGCCGACAAACCCCTCGCTTATACCCCCCAGACCCATTCATCCGCTTAGAACTTAGCCAGTAATCTGGTAAAGTGGATCAGTGATTGCGCGGCGTTTATTTATCAAAGTCTGCATCAAGCCTATCCATAGCTGATCTTTTGCAGGCAGGCGAAACGAACACGCCCGGCATGTGTTCATTGCTTTTATAAGAAGCAACGAAAGATGCAAATCGACGTGGGAGATTGCTCCGAGTCGGGGTATTATGCCCAATCACGCCAAAAAACGAGGGGAGACTAGATGAGGATTGCCAGCGTTGCGAGTGCGTTTCCGGAACATTACTACGACCAGCAGGTGTTGACCGAAGCTCTGAAAAACGATTGGCGGCACCGGTTGCCCAATCCGGCGATCCTGGATCGCCTTGATGAGAGCATGCAAGTGGGAGGCCGGTATCTTGTTCGTCCGATCGAATTTTATGAAAGCCTGACGACTTGGGGGCAGGCGAATAATGCGTGGATCGAACACGCGCTCGAACTGGGAGAAAAGGCGCTGTGCAAGGCGCTTCACGGCGCGGGCATGAAGCCGAAAGACCTAAGCGCGATTTACGTGACATCTGTTACGGGAATCGCGGCGCCCTCGATTGATGCGCGGCTGGTGAATCGCATCGGGCTATCGACGAACATCAAACGTGTACCGATATTCGGTTTGGGGTGCGTGGCGGGCGCCGCGGGCATCGCTCGCGCAGCGGATTACGTGCACGGCTATCCGGATCAAGCGGCGGCGTTGCTGTCCATCGAGTTGTGTTCGCTGACGCTCCAGCGAAATGACCTGTCGATGGCGCACTTGATTTCGGCGTTGCTGTTTGGCGACGGCGCGGCGGCGACCATCGTGGTGGGATCCGAGAGGAAGTCCGACGGCCCCGAGATTCTTGCGACGAAATCCATTTTCTACCCGCATACGGAACGAGTGATGGGTTGGGACATCTCAGAAAAAGGATTCCACATCGTACTATCTCCGGAAGTGCCGGATACGGTTGTGAAGCACCTGGGCAAAGATGTGGACGCGTTTCTGGCAGAGCAAGGCCACAAGCGAAGCGACATCAAGACCTGGGTAATGCATACCGGCGGTCCAAAAGTGCTGGAAGCAACAGCAACGGCGCTGGGCTTGACAGAAAAAGATCTGGCTGCTTCGTGGGAGTGTTTGCGCAAGGTTGGCAACATTTCGTCCACCTCGGTGCTGCTCGTGCTGGAAGATGTTTATATGAACCGGCGTCCGGAGCCGGGATCGCTGAGCATACTGGCGGCGATGGGGCCTGGTTTCTGTTCCGAGCTGGTTCTTCTGAGATGGTGAGAGGCGGCGCAGGGTGGCCAAGCATGCGGATGTCCTGGTTATTGGAGCGGGACCTGCCGGGATCGCTACTGCGATTGCGGCGGGGCTGAAGGGGCTGCGCGTATCGGTTCTAGACTACAGAAAACCTCCGATCCAAAAATCCTGCGGGGAAGGATTACTGCCCGCCGCCGTTACAAGCCTACAGAGCCTGGGAATTCATCTAAGTCCGAGCGAGGGATTTCCGTTCCGCGGTATCCGTTTTTCAGATGAAGAATTTTCTGCCAGCGCGAGAATCACCAAAGGCGCGGGATATGGAGTACGCCGGACTGAGCTGCACCGCATTTTGATGGAACGCGCGTGCCAAGTGGGCGTGTCTTTCCACTGGGGCGCCCGAGTGACCGGATTCGATGCGCGAGGGGCGCAGGCTGGCGGCATTTATTTCCCCTGCAGGTGGCTGGTGGGAGCCGATGGACAGAATTCCACCGTGGGGAAATGGGTGAATCTCAGTTCGCGGTCTCCGAGGACGGCACGTTTTGGATTTTCCCGCCACTATGCGGTCGTGCCATGGACGGATCTGGTTGAAGTCCATTGGGGACCGGGTTGCCAGATATTTCTAACGCCAACAGGCAGCGATGAAATCTGCATTGCACTTCTTTCGCACGATCCACAGTTGAGAATCGGCCGAGCGTTAGCTGATTTTCCGGAGGTAGCGGAGCGTCTGAAGAGTTCGCGTCCCCTGACGGCAGAGCTGGGCGGTGTGACCTCGCTGGGGCGTGCTCGGAGCGTGGTGAGCGGACATGTGGCGCTCGTGGGCGACGCCTCTTTTACCGTCGACGGAATTACCGGGCAGGGGCTGAGTCTCGCATTTCAGCACGCGATACTTCTAGCGGAAGCTTTTGCGCGAGAGGATCTCGATTCTTACGAAATTGCGCATCGTGAAATTTCTCGAGCGCCTTGGCGCATGACGCGGTTGCTGCTGCTGATGGATCGCAGCGCGTGGCTAAGGCGGAAGGTGCTGCGGCTTTTCGCCGGCAACCCCGCGCTATTTTCGAAAGTCATGTCCGCGCATATGGCTGAAGCTGCACAAGAGAGCCTGAAGACGACGGAAGTGTTAGGCCTTGGCTGGCAAGTTCTGCGAGCTTGATCCTGACCGAGAAAATGGCCGCCGTCCCTGTTCTACCTACCGTTGAGACCCCGAGGTATTTCATGCGAACACGGCTTTCGCAGTTAGCAACGGCAGGTGCGGCGCTGACATTTGCGGCTTTTGTTCTGTTGGGTTCGACCGCGTCCGCGCAGGAATCAACAGTCAAGCTGGATCCCGAGCAAACCACAATCGAATTCACGCTCGATTCCACGCTCCATACCGTTCACGGGACATTCAAGCTGAAGAGCGGCCAAATCAGTTTCGATGCTGCTACGGGAAAAGCGGGCGGAGAAGTCATCGTGGACGCCACCAGCGGCGACAGCGACAACAAGGGCCGCGACAAGAAAATGCATCAGGAAATTCTGGAGAGCCAGAAATATCCGGAGATTGTTTTTACTCCTGAGCACGTAAAAGGGGCTGTCAGCCCGCAGGGTGTTTCGCAAGTGGAACTGTCCGGGCTTTTTCGAATTCACGGGCAGGACCACGAGATCACAATGACATTCGAGGTTCAGCCGCCTGCCGGTGATAAGGTCCAAGGCTCTACGCACTTTTCGGTGCCCTACGTTCAATGGGGCATCAAAAGCCCCAGTACTTTTCTTCTTCGAGCCAGCGATACAGTGGAAATCGAGGTTCACGCAACTGGACAGTTCATCTCCGCAGGACCACACGACTAGCAGGTACGCATTGCAGACCGGAAAAATGCAGTTCGGCTTCTGCGTTTCGGGCGAGCACCCTTCGAACTTCAGCTACTGTGACGATCAAGACCGAAAGACAAGCCGGCGCCAGTCTCGCGAGAGACCGGCGCCTGCTCTTTTCTAAGTTTGAGCCGAGTAGACCGCAAGATTACTCGGCAGCACCGAAAAAATTTACTTATCTGCCGCCTCCGCCCCTCCTGGAGAACCGAAATCAAACAGCTCGAACAAGTCGCTAATCGCCGGGCTGTTGATTGGCACGTATGGGTTGAAGAATGGCGCGATCGGATTCGGGAAATTGTCCCGGCTCCGGTGCGTGACCGGAGGCAAATTCCAGTTCCGCTCGATGAATTTGAGAATGGAGACGTGATCTGCATAGTCGTGAGCGACGCGCCCGCCCCTGGTATAGGGGGACACTGCGAGAAAGATAATGCGGGTGCCGTCGCCGAAGAAGTCGAGCGGCTGGACGTAACCGGAGTCGTAATAGCCGCCGCCCTCGTCCTCGGTAATGAAGATCACTGTGTTCTGCCAGTAGGGGGAGTTCTGCACCATATTTATGATCTTCTGCGTGAAGCCCTCAAACAGGTCGAGCTTCGAGGAGGCCGGGTGGCCGTCCGTGAACCCGCTGGGCTTCACGATCGAAACCGCAGGAAGCGAGCCGTGTTGGATGTCATTGTAAAGGTCAATCGTGTCCTGGATGTGCGCGGTGCGAACAGCGGGATTGGCCATGATGGAGGAGTCGTACTGGAACGGGTTGCAAATGTTGCAGTACTCATCAGCGTACGAGATGAGACCGTCGTACGCTTGATTCTCCGAACCCACCGCCCCGTAGTTGATGTCGTATTTGTCCTCTGGGATGTAGCAATTCTTGTTCGACAGTGTCGGCACCGCACAGGGAGGCTGGGTCGGGTTGCCTACGCCGGCATAGTCGTCCCACTGGTCGCCGTAGTACTTCCACGAAATGTTGTGGGCGATCATGTCGTCGCCAATGCTGGGCGTCGACGAGGGTGGAATCGTAAATATGGTGTTGAAGGGGTTTGCATCGGTGTAGGCGTTTTCGCCCTGGCCGAAGAAGCCCGGGTTGTAATTGTTGAGCAGGTAGAAGCGTCCCGGTTCACAACGCGGATCGATGTTGATGGACCGCAGATAGCTCACAATCTCACCGACGCCAGGCTGAGTGAGATCCGAGCAGTTGCTGTAAGATCCTCCGCCGTAGGCGGGTGAGCCGTAGGAACCACCGCCGTAACCATCTTCGGTGTACCAGTTATTGGTGTTCATCTGGGGATCTGGGTTTTCGACTTCGTCAAGGACAGTGGGCGTGGCCGCTGGCGTGGTTCCTCCCGTCGCGACCAAGTGCGGCGGCTGGAATGGGTTGGCCTGGGTGGGATCATAGAAATAGATCGCGTCACCGTGACCAAACATGATGTGGTTCGCACCGGTGCCGCCATCGACGGACTGGTGGAAGTTGTCGCTAATCGCGTAGGTATCAGCGAGGCTCTTGAAGTAGGGGGCGTCGCCTTGCTGCATGTTATAGAAACCGAGGGCCGTCGAGCCTTCACCGGTAGTTACGGTCGGGCTAGGCGCCCATTCTGTGCTGAAGTCTGCCGGTTGTGGCAGGCCGTTGAGTTGCTTAGAGGATCCCGCTCCTGTAGCGACTTCGACCCAAGAGAACAACTGGGCGTTGCAACCGGAAGGATTGTCCCAACTCCAATGTGCCAGACTGCAGTTCTCCTGCTGCCACATCTGGTAGAAACGATGGACCGGGCTTGCGGCGTAGGAGATGTAGGGGAAGGTTGGACCTGTCAATTGAAACGGGCCCGGCATTAGGGTCGAGTAGTACGGCGCGGTGTTGCTCACACCCGCGATTCGCGTGTCGGGGGTCTTATGCGCCAGCAGGGTCCCACCGGTAACTAAGGATGCATAGTAAGCCGGGGGCAATCCATTTTCGGAATCCATAGCCAAGGTTGGGCTGTTTCCAGGAATGTAAGAGAGGGTTGGATCGCCGTAGGCGTCCTCAGAGCCTCCCACGAGTGGCGCCGGCAGCACATTGCCCGGAAATGGCTGCTTGGGCGGGTCCAGCAGGAACACATCAGGGTTGGTGGCGGTGGCGGCGAGTTGCTGCGCCTTAGAGAAATTGGGACCAGGAGTGCCGTCGGCGTTTACGATCCGTTCCGAAAGCAGGTTCTTTGTCGTTTGCCCGTTCTTGGGCACGTATGTTGCAAAGACGTGGTCGTAGCTGCGGTTTTCGCCGATGATCACGATGACGTGTTTAATGGGCGAGGTCGTGTTTCCGTCGTTGCTCTGTTGCGCCTTGGCCGAGGTGGCTTCTTGCGCCTGGACGGAACCGGCCAAAGGTCCACCGACCGTGAACTGGAACAGGGCAAGAGACGTCAATCCGATGCGCAGATAATGCATTGATTTCGAAGCGAAATGCTTATAGGACATGCATCCTCCTGTTTCGATGGCGGTTTTTACCGCGGGACTAAGCAATAGCCGCTAAGTGTTGCGATAAGATTTTTCTAGTGTGAATGGAGTAACAAACTGGAGAACAAAATCGGCAGTGAGGCGTTGGTTTCCGATTTGAGTTAGTTGCGTACGTAACTCAATGGGTAAATTGCATGCAGACCTGACGAGCCGTGTTTATGGCGGAAGAAAAATTAATTAAAAGTTGATTAATTGGTGCCGGTCGCGCGAACAGGATGTTTCTTTGTGGAAAGTTCATGACTGCCGGGTTCAGCCACGTCAGCTGGTTCTACACGGATCACTCCCATCATTCCGCCATCCTCATGCTCGAGAAGATGGCAGTGATATACGAAGGTGCCAACCGCATTGGAGTCACGGAAATCCAACCGTATTTTAACGCTGGGGTATTGAAGCGTCTTTCCGTTATAAAAAGGAACGTTAATAGTGTCGCGCAGGAAGGGCTCGTCGACAGGAGTGCCGGAAAAATCGAGCAGCAGGAAGTGCACCTGGTGGATATGGAAAGCATGCAACTCAGTGGAGCGGTTTTCGATGATCCAGTCCTCCACGTCTCCTTGTTTCACGACGATGTTTGGGACGTCTGAGCTCGGATCAAATGGCGCCGGCGTTTGCCCATCGACAGTTAGGTAGAAAGCGGTTGCACTATTGGGGTCGTTCGGATCGAGTATCTTTTCGGAGAAATACAATTTGCGAGTACGCACCGGAGGAACATTTCCTAACCACGGAGCGCCGGATGGAGCGAGTGGCTCGGGCGACTCCGCGAGGGTGGAACGCGGTTCCGGCGCGTCGTTCGTGGCTACGATCGTCGCAATGGCGCGGTTGGGGTCATTTTCACCTCCTACGCCGGTATCCACCGTTCGCGTCACGAATAAGCCCGGAACACCGGCGGGAGGTCCCTTGACGATGAATTCCACTCGGCCACCGGGAGGGACTCCAATATGATCGCGCCACAGCACGCTGTTCGACAAGGCTCCGTTTGTATTCACAGGCACGCCATCGAGAGCCACGATTCCGATTTGTTGACGTGCGCGTTTGTATAAAATTTCCAGATTCAAATACGTAATGGCCGAAGCATTGAGCACGCGCCAGAATTGTCGCTCGTCCGGCTTCATCTTGATCACGGCGGTGGGATAGTCGGGATACGGGACTGGCACAAAATTAATCGACAGATCCTTCGCCGGTTTGCCGAAGCCCGTGCCGGTGTTCACAGCATCGCCGTCATGGTCGATCAGCATCTTTGGGATAACAGGTTCCGATTTATTGGGCGAAGCATTGGGATTCAACAAATCCTGATCGCGAATTATCAGGACACGTTCCGGCAAACCTGCCACTTCGGAGTTCGCGCGCTCAATTCCTTCCACGATCATCGCGCCTGACAAGCCGCCGAGAACCTGTGCTGTGCTGAACCCATGGATGTGCGGATGATACCAATACAATCCTGGCGCCTCGTCGGCCGGAATGTGAAATCGATACTCGAACGGAGGATCACTTGGCTGTATCGATGTTTTTAGGACGTCATCTTGGTGGCAAATAGGGGGAACAGTTAGGCCATGGAAGTGAAGATTGGTTGATATGGATGTCATCGCACCGCTGGTGCAGGGTGCATCACTATTGGCGGCAACTGGGTGCAGGTGATGCTGGTTGCGGTTTACCGTGACGTGATCCGGGTCCGCCAAGTCATTCTTCAAATCCAAGATGAGAAGATCGCCAGGATGCAGGCGGAGAGTGGGAGATTCGCTACCGTCCGCGGATTTATAGCAGAAACGAGCAGGTTGGCCAGCCTCGCTAGTATTGCGAACGGTCAAATCGACCTTCAGGATCCCGTTCTGGCTTCGCAGGTCCCTGGGTTCCGGCACGATGCTTCCCGGGGATGGACGGGCGCAAGTCTCACTCGGCAGGCTCTGCGCGCAGAGGCCCGCACGGAAGGAAGCAAAATAGAGAATCGCGAAGATGAGTAAATGCAGTTTGTGCATTCTGGAAGATCGTTAAAGAGACGGCTCCGCCAAGAGAGACGCGGAGCCTCTGTTTCTGCTTATCGTTCGGTTCTATCGGACGCTGTTAGCTGCTTAGCTTTGTGAATGCCCAGAACAGAACGGCTGCCAGGCATATGGACGCGGGAAGTGTAAGAATCCACGCCATCGCAAGGTTTTTGACCGTGCCCCATTGCAAACCGGAATGATTGGCAGCCATAGTGCCTGCCACGCCGGAAGAAAGCACGTGCGTCGTACTGACGGGTAACCCGAATCCATCAGCAGCTCCGATGGTGGCCATGGCCGTGATCTCCGCTGCGGCTCCCTGCGCGTAAGTTAGGTGTTCCTTGCCGATTTTTTCTCCAACGGTTACGACAATGCGCTTCCAGCCGATCATGGTGCCAAGCCCCAGAGCGATGGCGACGGCGACTTTTACCCAGGTGGGAATAAATTTTGTCGCGTTATCGATGTGCTTTTTATAGTTTGTAATGACCGCCGCATCTGCGGTCGAGAACTGGGGTTGGCCGCTCTTCTTCATAAGGCGCAGGGCTTCGCTCACCACGTACATGTCGTTGCGGAAGTTGCGAACTTTGTCCTGCGGGACTCCCTTGAGTTCCTTGTATTCTGAAATTTCGGTGCCGATTCCATTCACGAGCTCGCGCAGCGCGAGCATAGTGTTTGGCGTGAACTGTTTCGAGCGAATGTAATCGGTAATCTCGTCTCTGGGATCGCCGATCACAGCGCTGGACGAAACGTAGTGGCCCAGGACCTCGGCAGTTTGAACGGAGACGGCGACGAAATCCTGCGATTGGCTGTAGGTGACGGCGTGGTTCACGGCGTAGGCGGTCGGTACCGTGCCGATTAAAATGAGCATGATCAGACCCATGCCCTTTTGGCCATCGTTGGAACCGTGAAAAAAACTCACGCCGGTGCAAGTGGTCACGAGAAGCGCGCGAATCCAAAAAGGAGGCGGCGCGTCTCCAACGGGAGCAGCATAGAGCGCCTTGTTGGGAATCAATTTCCGCATCAGCAATAGCAGCCCGCCGGCGACAATGAACCCAACGATCGGCGACAGCACTAAAGACTTTCCGATATTGGCTGCCTGTCCCCAATCCACGCCGCTGGTTCCGGATTTAACCGACATCAATTGATTGGCGATACCCACGCCGATGATGGAACCGATTAAGGTGTGCGAACTCGAGGATGGCAGGCCGAAATACCAGGTACCGAGATTCCAAATGATCGCGGCGACCAACAAAGCAAAGACCATCGCGAATCCTGCTTTGCTACCGACCTGCAAAATCAATTCCACAGGCAGAAGGGAAACGATGCCGAAGGCGACGGCGCCGCTGGAAAGAACAACTCCGATAAAGTTCCACATGCCGGACCAAACCACAGCTACGTGCGGCTCCAAGGAGTGTGTGTAGATAACGGTGGCCACTGCGTTGGCTGTGTCGTGGAAGCCGTTCACGAACTCAAATCCCAGAGCGATCAGAAGCGCGACGCCAAGCAAGACATAAGGGCCGACCGACGCCGAATGCATCTGCGAAAGGTCCGAGAGCAGATGTCCACCGGCGTAAATCAGGCCAACCACCAGAGCGACTCCAAACACGAGCATGCCGATTCGGCCTGGTCCTGCGCCAATCTTTGCGTCTAGAGCGGTTGTTCGGGTCGCCATCATTCACCTCAGAGAGATCGAAATTTGAATTTGAACGTTGCGCGTGCTATTTGCCCTCGATGGTCTGGCACACAAACCGCCGCGTGTTGCAAGACGGCGCCTGCTGCTCGACGATTAACAATTACTGGCCGGCAGCTTTCGTCTTATGACCGTGATGTTCGACGTGCAGTTTTGCCGCTTCGGTGGAGTGGTGCGTTGCGTGATGTGCGTGACCTTGGGCACTGTGTGCATGATGGGCCGCCGTCTCGTGATTGCCAGCTTCGTGATGCATGGCTGCTTCGCGATGATGGCGCGCAGCGTGTTCGTGATGCTCAGCCGCCTTACGATGATGCTCTGCCGCTTGTTTGGACATATGCCGCTCCTTTTCAATTTGGAATCCAGCTCGGAGGACCGAAGCTACTGGGTGTTTGTTAATGCAATGTTATCGGCGTGTGAACACTGCTGGAACGGTCAGCGCGTCAGGCGAGCCTTCAAAGATTGCTTGTCACTGGTTTTCTGATGAGTGAGAGGATGGTGCGCCCGGGGGGATTCGAACTCCCGACCTTTTGGTTCGTAGCCAAACGCTCTATCCAGCTGAGCTACGGGCGCGCCGAAATGCAAGTTCAGTGTTCTTAGATTACGATACAGCGGTTGGTACCGCAACTGCGCTTAACGGAAATTTTATCCGCCGCGATTCTTACCGTGCTTACCGCGTGATTCTTCTGCTCTTTCTTCCGTTACAATTCAGCCACTCGACGCCGAAGCTCGCCGGCGATTTCGATCGGGTCTTGGTTTGGTGTGAAGCGCACGGGCGCGCCGATGGTCACGCGAATATGACCAGGGCGAGCGATACGGCGTTCGGCCTGCCTCAGGTCAAACAGCCCAGACAAGCGAATCGGTACTACCGGTAGATTCAATTGCGCCGCAAGCAAACCGATGCCGGCTTGGAAAGGCAACAATTGTCCGTCTGGTGTCGTGATTCCTTCCGGGAATATCAGGATGTTCCAGTCCCTATCGGCGAGATCGCCCGCGAAAGAGAAACTCCGGCGGAACCCCGATTCTCTCGGCAGCGGAAACACGTTGAAAAGACCGACGACAAGAAAATAGTTCAAGCGTTTGACCACGCGCTGAAAGAAATTCATTTCTTTTGGCGGGTGGCGCATTTTGAAGAGGCGCTCCCCATCCATAGCCGTTGCGAGACGGTGGCGAAACCTCGCGGGCAGCGCTGCGAGAATCCACCCGATGTCGATGTAGGTCACGTGATTGGACACCACGAGAACGGGACCACGAAGTCCGCGAAGGTTTTCCCGGCCTTTCACTCGTGGAGCTGCCAGGATGTAGGTCGCCGGCCGTACAACTAAGTAATAGACTGCGAGGCGTATCCAGGTGACGAACCAGTTTTGGCCCCAGCGTGAGTAAACGTGCTCGGGACGCGCGGCACTTGGGCTTCGAAGAAGTTGTTCGAGTTGCGCCAGAGTTTTCACTTCGCTGAATTTTGTTTCAGTGAGATCCACGTGATAGCGCCCTTCGAGCGCGCTCATCAGCTCGACTCTATCGAGCGAACTCATATTCAACTCGCCTTCGAGCGTGGCGTTGGAGGAGAGAGTACTTTGCGGCCGGCCGGTGATGCGCGCGATGAGTTCAGACAGCGCGCCTGCGCTCTGAATTTCCGTGCGCATGCCAAGTTTTGCTTCAGCCACTTCGCGAATGCGCGCTAAGAGCGGTTTTTGAGTTGGCGTGCGGGGAAAATCAGGTTCCGGCCAAACCACCCATTGGTGCATGCGCTGAAACTCGGCAAGCGACTTGTTCGCGTTTTGGACCACAAGACCCGGATCGACGGTCTCGCTATCCAGCAGCAAGACTGCGCAAGGTTCCGCATTGCCGTCGCGTTCCAGACCGATCACAACGCTTTCCTTTACCCCGGCCTGCTCGCGCAAAGCACGTTCGAGGTCTTGCGGATAGATATTCATGCCTGCGGGCGTGACGATCACATTCTTCTGGCGGCCTTTGAAAAAGAGCCGGTCTTGCGCGTCCACTTCGGCCAGGTCACCGGTATGAAACCATCCGTCTTCGCCGACCACCGGTTGAAGCTGCTGGCCGCTCCAATAGCCCGCAGCGATATTTTCGCCGCGAACGAGAATTTCTCCGCTCGGATCGACTTTCATTTGCAAGCCGGGAAAAAGCTTTCCGATCGACCCTTTATCCGACCGAAACGGATGATTCAAGCTGATGAGCGAGGTGGTTTCCGTCAGGCCGTAGCCCTGAATCACCGCATATCCGAGGCGGTTCCAGAAGGATTCCGTCGCCGCCGGCAGGGCCGCACCGCCGGAAATGAAGGCCCAGAACTTCCAGCCCAGCCGGTGATGGATTCGCCGAAACCGCCACCAGCGCAGCAAAAAGTGTTCCTTTTCCGACGCAACGATGTCCTTCCTGAATTGCTCGATTTGGCCTTCGATTTCAAACTGCTGCTCGATTTCTCTCTCAAGCGACTCGATTACGCGGGGCACGGCGATCAGAACCGATACGCGCTCTCGCCTCACGGTCTCTAACAATTCCGATGGCCGCATGGAGTCAAGAAAGATGGTTGTGGCGCCGAGCATTGGGGGTATGAACAGCGCGAGAAGCTGCCCGAAAATGTGGCTGAGCGGCAGCAGGTTTAGAAATCGGAGCGGGTGAAAGATTCTTTCGTAGCGGAGATATTTCTTAATTTCACGCTCCAGCGGCTCAACATTTGCAAGAACGTTGCCGTGGGTGATCACCACTCCACGAGGTTCAGCGGTTGTGCCGGAGGTAAAGACAATCTCCAAAATATCCTGCCGCGATAGTTGTGAGGATGGATAGGGGGTGTCGGAATGCCCTGCAATGATTTCCGAGACAGTGTCGATGGTTAATCGCGGAATCGCCAGCTCCGGCGCGGGAAGGTCATGTGAGTAAACCAGGAGCTTTGCGTTGACCTGCTGGGCGATGCGAGATGAGAATTCAGCGGTAGAGATTCGGTCGATCGGGACAACTACTGCGCCGCGTAGCAAACAGCCCCAAAACACAACGGCCCACTCCGGGGAATTGTCCGCCCAGAGCAGAACCGTATCGGTCTTCCCGACCCCGCGAGCTTCAAGTTCTCGCGCAAAACGCCGCGCGTCGGCAGCAACGCGGCTATAGGTCCATCGCTGAATGCGATATCCGCGGTGATAGATGAATGCGTTATCGTTGCCTCGGCGAGCGTATTCCTGCAAGAATTCGACTAGAGATTGGCGCGCCATCGAGACAATGTATCTTACTTCAAGACCAGGGAGGCAAAGTTGCCGCGCTGTGGGTATTGTGAAGTTTTACCGGCACTACGGCTTGCAGTGGGGGAGCGAAGCCGAGGAGGCACGCTACAAGCCTCCTCGCCCGCGCTGTTAGGCTCGTTACTTACCTCGAATACTTGTCTAGTTCGTGCACCAATTGACGTGCTGCTTCCGGTGTTTGAACGCTTCCGTCCAGAACGTCGTGTCGCGAGACGTCTGCGCCGTACATTGCTTCGTCTCCACTCTTATCCGCCTGCACGACAGTCCCATCCAAACTCACGCCCGCGAACACGCCTTTGCTGCGGGAGTAGGACAGAATCTCGGCAGTTAGCTTTAGGTCAGTGTTTGCAGAAGCCTGACGTCCAACGGGGCCAGCAGCCACCGTTGCGTCGCCACCCAGCTTGAATTTATCGCTCAGCAAGCTGTGCAGCGCGTGGTCGTTCATGAAAAGCAGAATCAAATCGGTTGAAGAACCCCCGATTTGATAACCGAAGCTGCCACCTTCGACTGCAAGGAAGATTGGCGCGCCCCAGCCGTGTTCCGTGCGGCAAACTGCGAGCCCGCGCCCGTAGTCAGCGCCGAAAATGAACGCGAACTTCTTGTCCCCCGGGACGATCGCGATGCATTGCGCCTTATTCAACACATCCTGAGGAATACTGTCTGGCGCGTTCATGATCTCTTGAAAGACGGTAGCGGCCCTTTGCGCGCGGTTTACGTCGTCTTCCTTGTCAGAGGAAGCGAATGAAACTGCGGGCATAATCAAAAACAGGGCTAAAGCCGAACATGTTAGAAAGTGTTTCGACATAATTTTCTCACTCCTTTAAATTTGAAATCCAAGAACGATTGAGCGACCGGGCTATTAAACCGTAACAGACCGAGAGAATCTGTTCCTTTGTGCACACTCGCCATCAGCCGCTAGAATCTGTCGGTTACGGCTGCGACTCGTGGATGGTCCCACCCCACCTGAATATTTGCTATACCGTAAGGCCTGTAAAACCGGTATGGATGACCCTTAGCTCTCTTAAGGTCCTTCAACCTGCTTAGTATCTGGAGATTACAAGTTGTTGATCGCAGTGATGCGAGGTAAGCGCAAGGGTGATCTGCCCGAAGGGAAAACGGAAGATAACAAAATCAAAAGAACGCTTGCAGCTAGGGTTGTATTTGTACGAAATCCGGTGTCGCGGTTTTGTTCGGCTTGCGGGCTTTCCACCGAGACGGACGTAGCGAGCCTGACCTGAGATGATTCATCGCCAGCCCGACGCCGACGGAGCCTCCGACGAAATGCTTCACTTTCAACGGACCCGCGACTTTTACCGTCTGGATCCAGTGCAGTCCACTGCTGATGGCGCAACCGCACTGCGAGCAGTCCGGCGTGCCTCCAAAAACGCACGGTTCCACACGGCTTTTCAGGTCGGCGGAATAATTCGCTGACATTTTGGAAAAGAGACATTCATCCGGATTTTTCGGAGGCTTTACGAAGGCCCCCGCGATCCCCTGATTCATTAGGAGTTTGGGGTATTTGGAGGTCATTGCCGGAAGCTCTCTGGCCAGAATTTCGCGATCCTCGCGAGTGAGCATTTCAACACTCTGCTCGCCGATTTGCGGAGTGTAGAGGCTCACCCAGATTCTGTTGACCTCCGACCGGGCGTTCCAGAACGCAACATATTCCTCCAAGTAGCCGGGCCGCGCGAGCATCGGCCGCGTAATCACCCAATGAATGTTTACTTCTCGTCCTTCGATATTCTTGAGGATGCGCTCATAGGTGGCGGGCTTCCGCCGGACATCATGATCTTCGGGCAGGCCGTCCACCGATACCGCAACGCGCAGACGCGGAATTTTCATCCACTCCTCGGGGATAGGAATCACCGCACTTGTGACCACCAGCGTGAATACGTTCATTTCACTTAGAGCCGGCAGAATCCGGCTGAGTTCGCGATGCCGAACCAGCGGTTCGCCGCCCACCAGAGAGACATGCATAGGCTTGTGCTGGCGCACGAGCCCGAGCACACCTTCGACCAGCGCGTCACCGCGCTTGTCATTCAGATCACGGAGCGTAACGCCGCCTGTCAGATGCGTATCGCCATAAGCGTAACACCCGGGGCAGCTCAGCGGACATTCGCGGGTGATTTCGATTGAGAGCAAAGGCACTCTGCCGGTCAGGATGCGTCCCCACGATGTGAGAATTTCGCGCGGCGTGATGCTCGGATTGACTGCAGTTGTATTCATAAATACCTAGATGCTAGTTCTAGGCCAAGTGGTGCACGCTTTCAACCTATGAAAGTAACAGTGTGATTCTTTGCTAACGGCAGGTCAAATCGGCGGGTGGGGGTGAAATCCGGTGCGCTGGTCTCAGCGGTCAACGCCGTGTTGCTGCATAAAGCGCAAGGCGTCTTCGGCCGAACGGCTTCCGGCTGAGGTGCCGAGCTTATTTGACTCCGTACTCGAAAATAGGGGCCGGCGCTTCGGCGAGAATTTCGCCGGATCGAATGCGCCTCTCTTGGTATGGAACACCCAAACATACTCGTGGCGGTTTTTATCGGCATCGGACGATGAAACCACGGCTGAGTCAACAGCCGTTAGAGGCGTGAAATCTGAAAACCCATTCTTGTCCGTGTGAATAGGCGTCGGCATCGTGCCGTTATAAAAGTCCGCGTCGTGTGTGAAGATGACGACGAAATCCACCATGCCCGGTGCCGGGGCCGGGCAAATCCCTGCGAATTCCTTGCCGCGGTTCCGCGTCATCCATTTGTACTGATTCGGCGAGAGGCCGTACGCCGAGAAATATATTGTGCAAGCCTCGTTATTTTCCAACGGCTTCTCCACGGGATCTTCTTCCTCATCCGGATCGGGCGGTGGCGCCGCAACGTGGGTGCTTCCGCTCAATGCCGGGGGCGCGCTGGGAAGATTGTCAGCAAGCTCGCTGTTGTTTGCGGCAGCGGCTACAGGCGCGGGAGCCGGAAGCGGTCTGCTGGAGACCGAAACATCCTTGCTTGAACTCGCTTTCGCGCTAGAACGTTTAGTGCTCGCCGCGGCGGTATTTGAGGCGGATTGCGTTTTGCTCTGGCCGGCTGATGCAGCCGGGGAATCTGCGTTAGCCGCATCGGTGTGTTCCGGCGACGAACGTACCGGGGATTGTGCAGACGTATTGGCCTGCGAGCGCGTCGAAATCGGCTGAGGTCTCGCCTTTTCTTGAGTGCCGGCCGAAGTTCTGGCGCGTGCGGCAGCGGTAACCGATTGCGGTTCCTGTTGGCTGCTAATTTGCGCTTCACTCGAATTCTGATTATTTCCCTCGGTCTCCGGCGGTTTGGGAAGGGCTTTTTCCGGCACGTATCCCTCTTTGCCGCCGGAGGTACGAATCTTCACGTAGCCTTTTTCGCGGCTGATGATTTCCACTAGCTCCCCGCATTTCAGTTTCAGAGCCACGTCGAAACTATTCAACGAGTCGTACACCCAAACGCGATCTTCGTTCGTTCCGCACTTTATCGGGCTGGTTTCTGCCGCCCTGGCAGGGAATCCGCAAAACATGACGAGTAGGACGAGAGTCGGCGAAAGAATACATCGCAGAGTTATCACAGGACCGGTCGCGCAGCGCGGTGCATTTATGATTCGCAGGGCGTTGCAATAAGGAGCCACTTGCTCGTAGTTCATGAACTGGGCGATCGTTTTCATCTCGCGGCTCGTCAACGACTGTTACGTCTTTGTGCGAAGGACTTGCGAAAGGAACGGGAATGTATGTTGAGCTTGTGTAAGCCCAAAAACGCAGAATCTGCAAGGTAAGTATGCGCGGTCAGAACGCGAGGCCACAACTGGACAACAGTACAGAACCAGGTCAGGGGTAAGGTTTCGTATTCTTTTCGAAAGTGCCGTTCCTATTTTTCCGCGAGATTTATTTTAGCTTCTTGAAGCTCTGGACGATCCGCGCCGGGAGCGGCAATTTTCGTCAGCTGCGTAAAGTAATCGCGCGCTTCCTGTGCGTTTCCAGCGGATTCAGCGGCTCGCGCGGCGCCGTAAAGCGCATCAAACCTCTGCGGCGAGATTTTTAGCGCGGCTTGGTAGGCAGCCAGCGCTTCTGAAGGCTGCTTTAGATCTAGGAATAAGTCCCCCAGCATCTCGCGAGCCGGGATGGTGAGAGACTCCACGTGCTCGGACTCTTCCCGCTCGGCGGCCAGGCGCATGATTTTCACGGCTTCGCCGGATTTGCCTTCTGCGTAGACCAGCCACGCCTCCGCTTCACGTTGTTGAACAACTCCGCCCGGATACACTTTGTTTCCCATGCCCTTGTCGTGTAGATCCAGCGCGTCATTCGCTTCGATTAGCTTTTGAACGTCTTGCTTGGCGCCATCCACATCGCCATCGCGAGCCGCGCCGATGGCCTTCGCCCAGTAGGTCATGCCCTGATCGCGCAGCGGAATGTTGCGTACATCGAGCGACGCAGCTTCTTTCCAGTGGTGCAACTCGATCGCGTTACGCGCTTCCAAAGTGGCCCGCATATCTTCAATGGTTTCGTGGTTCGCTCCCGGAACCTTACTCAAGTCATTCACCACGGCTCGTGCCTTTGCCTCCTGCCCGCTCTGGAGATATGCGTAATCCAGGAAATCCATGGCGTGAGTTTGATAGTGCGGCTCGGCCATGTGCATTTCCGTGGCTTTCGCCGCCGAGGCCATAGCGGCTATGTTCGAGTCGATCGATTCCTGCCACAGGCCCAGCCGGGTAAAAATATGCGACGGCATGTGTATGGCGTGCGAGGAATCGGGAGCAATTTTCGCGTACATGCGCGCGGCCACTAAGCCTTCGGAAGCTAATTCCGGCGTATCACTTGCGTGAATGATGTAGTGGGCCACGCCTGGATGTTCCGGCTCGCTGTTGAGTAGTGGATCAAGAACCGCGAGCGCTTTCTTGCGGTTCGCAAGGTCGTTGGCGCCGTACTCTGCCAAAGCAACCAGCGACAATGCATAAAATGCAGCTGCATCGGTGTCTTTCGGATTATCCCGGTAAAGTTTTTCCATGGCCGTAGAGTAGGCTTGCGCTCGCGCCGTGTGAGTAAGGTCTGATTTATCTTGATAAAACACGGCCGCCGCGGAAATGTATTCGGCCTCTCGCTCGGTTGTGCCGCCGATCTTTTTTGCTTCTTCCAAATCCTCCCTGCCCTCGCGCAAGTCCTTTGCATTCGGAAAATCCCAGAGCTGATGATAAAGCGCCATGGCTTTTCCCCAATCGGCCATTGCGCAATGCGGGTCTTGCTGCGCTGCTTCCACAAATGTCTGCTCGGATTGCGTGTATTGAAATGAATGAAGCAGCGCTACAGCTTTTTCCATGGTGAGCTGGGCCGCGGACGAGCAGGAAGTAGGGAAGTTCACTTTACCGAGCTGCGCCGGATGGAGCGCTTCTGCGTGGACCACACGAGAGCGAGCAGGGCCGATTTGTGCGGCGCTGAGCAAAAACCACACCGGCAAAATCCCGGCGATTAGGAATAGTGTCCGGGTCCATCGCATCGCATCACCTCCGCTATCCTGCTGATGTTAAGTGTATCTCCGTTGGAAGTTGTTTACGCACTCCCAGGACATCGATCCGCGTGACTATTTTTTGTGGTGACCCGCTCGCCTTTTTTTATCGTACCGCGCCAGGGCGTCTTCGATTACGGGATAAGCCATTTTTGCCGGCAAAATATCGTCTACTTCCACGATTTTCCCCTCAAGATTCTTATAATCCTGAAAAAACCGGCGAATCATGGCAAGTTTGTGAGGCGGCAATTCACTCACTTCGTGGTAGCTATTGTATTCCGGGTCGGCCGTGGCGACGGCGATCACTTTGTAGTCCTTCGTTCCGGAGTCAATCATGGACATCAAGCCGATGGTTCGCGCGTCCATGATCGTGAGAGGAACCACCGGCACCTGGCAGAGCACCAGAACGTCGAGAGGATCGTGGTCTTCCGCGAGCGACTGCGGAACGAACCCATAATTCGCCGGGTAGTAAACCGCCGAATAGAGCACGCGATCCATTTTGATGATGCCGCTGCCCTTGTCGAGTTCGTATTTCACGCTCGATCCCAATGGAATCTCAATGACGGCGTGGAATTCCTTCGGGACGTTTTCGCCAGGGCTCAGGTCATGCCAAGGATGCATTGGAAACCCTCCAGATTGCGGACTAATGCTAGGTCATACAGGGCGATTCGTGAGCACGACCTTGCCACCCTGGCGCGCAAATACGTAAACGGTTTTAGGATCGATGTCCTGCAATGCGCTGTCCTTCAAATAATCTTCAGTGAAAAGAAAAACTCGACCCTCGCCGTTCCACAGCCTGGTGAACGATTGATTGTCCTCAAAAATATTCGGAGCGCCGGGGAAATACGAGCCGTACCATAGATTCCCATCGCGGCCGTTGAGAACGTGCAGCTCGATTCCGGTGTAATAGTTCAAAGTCGAACCGAATTCATACTTCCCGTTGATTACGATGGTATCGCCCAGTCTATATTCCCTTTGAATCTTCAGCGCAATATTCTTGGATGTGACTTCCGGCGAGAAGATCACAAATCCTTGGTGTACGCAGAACAAAACCACGACCATCATTCCGGTAAGTGCGAGGTTGCCTCTCAGCGGCGCGCCACGCCTGCGGAAAATCCAATTCAGTCCGGTACCGATCAGAAGCGCAAAACCGACCAGCCAAAGCGGTGTGCGAAACAATCCGAAGGCTTCAATTGTCAAATCCTCCATGTGTCCGAGAGACAAGGCATATTGCCCGGGATGGGGCACCAGAACATCACCGATATCCGTGCCTGCAGAAAACGGGTGGGTCATGGCGAGAACGCTCATCGCAGCGGCGAAACCCAGGAGGCCAATGATTAGCAGTACAAGCGAAGCGGTTTTCCCAGCCTTCCGCTCGGGAGTTTGGCTCGCCGATTCTCGTTCTCGTTGCATCCAGCCGCCGGTGAGCAACCCCAAAGCCGGCAGCACCGGCAGCGAATAATATTCCTGGCGCGTGGAAAAGCTGAAGAACACCATGATCACGCCGGCCCACACCCCAAAGAGCAGGTTTGCTCGAACACGCGCATCCAAACCTTCACGCCATTCGCGCACCCGCCTTGGAATCTCCTTCAGCGCCGGGAATAAAAATACGAACCACGGAATCAGCCAGGCCAGAAGCAAGGCCCAGAAAATCAGCAGGGGAACTTTGTCGTAGTCCCTCGGAATTCGTCTATTCAGATAACGCAGCACCTGCTCGTTTACAAAATAGAACCACAGAAAACCCTTCTCCGGCCCGCTTGGTTGCGCCGGGCTGCGGATGGCGGCCAGAATGTGCCACGGCGCCGCCACAACAAAAAATACCAACGCGCTGGACCACGGATGCATTTTGAAAAGCTTCTTAAAGTTTCCAGTCAGCAATAGAAATACGAAAATAATCATGCCCGGGAATGCAAGTCCGATCAGGCTCTTGGTTAGAACGTTTAGCGCCACCGCGATTGCGAATCCCCAGCAAACCCATCGCGACGGATTTTCCTGCTCGTAAGCGATAAGGAAGAGATAAAGCCCGAGCGTCAGCCACATGGCTACGATCGCATCAGGGATCAGGAATCGCGTGTAGACGAAAATCCCCGGCGCCGTAATCAGAATCAAAGCAGCGTAAAATCCCGCCTCCCGGCTCAGAAAGCGCAAGCCAAATATCAGCGCGCAGAGCCCGAGCCCCAAAACGCTTAGCGCGAGCGGCAAACGCGTCTGCCACTCGCCAACGCCAAAGAGTTTGTAACTCAGGGCGACGCCCCAATACATCAGCGGCGCCTTTTCCAGATAGCGAATGCCGTTCACATACAGCGTGACCCAGTTGTGGTTCAGTAACATTTCACGGGCGGCTTCGGCGTGGATCGAATCAGCGTCGTCGAGCAGTCCGGGCGTAGAAAGCGCCGGCAAATAGATGAGCGCCCAAGTAACGACGATGATCCCAAGTGTCGAGGCCTTCGATAAAAATGTGGACGGAGAAGCCGCGCGCGAAATTGAATTCACAGGAGCATTGTCCATCGAATAATTCAGGTGGCCATTCTAACCGATTCCCGGCGGAATTCCGTCGCTCGATTCGTTTCTTGAGTGCTTTCTAGTGCGCATATCTGCTCGATCAGCCTTCTCCATCAGCCGTCAAATAAGTTCTGCGTCCCCATGGGCTCAGCCTGTATGATTCTCTCGTCAAAATGCGGAAAGGACGGACTGCGAAGATCATGAAGACGGAACACGCGCCGCGCAAAGTTTCCGGAAACGTAATTTCGATTGTACTGGCTCTGGCTTTCTTGTTCTGGATTCCCGCGCGCTTGGTCGCGCGAACCGGAGCGTCCCAGCAAGCTGATGCTAAGCAACAGCCACCTTCGTTGCCGCAGGCAGCGCCGCCGGGAGTAAAAACCGCCGGTAAGGCCTATCAGAATATCGAGGTGCTCAACGATATTCCGGCAGATCAACTCCTCCCGGCCATGCGATATATCACGTTCGCTCTCGGGGTTGGTTGCGATTACTGTCACGTCCAGGATCATTTCGAAAAAGACGAGAAGCCGGTGAAAAAGCGCGCCAGAGAAATGATAAAAATGATGTTCGCGATCGACAACATTTCCTTTGGCGGACACCCAGCTGTAACTTGCTACACGTGCCACCGTGGAGCTGCGAAGGCGGTCAACGTGCCGGCACTCGCGGACGCCGCTGCAACGGCGAGCGCCGCCGGTGCTAACGCTGCAATGCCTCCGGCAACTGACGCATCCAAGCCAGCAAGTCCCCCGACTGCAGCATCGGCAGCAGCGCTCCTACTTCCGTCCGCTGACGAAATAATCGAAAAGTATACGCAGGCGCTGGGAGGGGAAGCGGCGATTCAGAAAATAGAGACTCTCGTGGAAAGTGGCGCCCTCGATGCGCCGTCGCGGAACGCGCATTCAAAGATCGAAATTTATCGCAAGGCTCCAAACAAAATTCTAACAATTGTTCACGGGCAGCGAGGCGATTCTTTGCAGGGTTACAACGGAACGATCGCTTGGCAACAGCGCGGTGGGGAAGCAGAGGAATTGACCGGCGACGATTTAGTACGTGCAAGAGATTCGGCTGCCTTCAGTCCCGGTTTGAATCTCAAGAGGAACTACAGAAAGCTTGAAGTGAAGGACATCTCAAAAATTGATAGGCACGACGCCTATCGCATTAGCGCCTCGCGCAACGGCGGCTCGCCCGATCAGTATTACTTCGACGCTCAATCCGGATTGCTGCTGCGTATTTCAACTGAAATCGAGAGCCCGCTCGGCGCGATTCCACAAGATACCGACTACGAAGAGTATCGCGAGGTCAGCGGAGTCAAAGTTCCGTTTTTGATTCGAGTAGTCCGCTCGGATGGCGTGACGATTTACAAATGGGATCGGATTCAGGCCAATGTTTCAGTCGGCGACAGCCGTTTCGAAAAGCCCGCGGAAAAACCTAAGGAAGAGCCGGCGCCGAAGCACTAGCATTGTCTTTTGTTGCAGTACGGGTGCCGCATTGCGCATCCACCAACTTCTGCAGCACGTCGTCCAGAAGCGCGCCCTGGCGGGATTTCGCCGAGCAGATTTGCGTCGCGCCCAACTGCAACGCGCCACGCAAGTCAGCGCCGTCCAGATTTGTGTCCTGCAAATTGGCGCCGTTCAGTACGGTTCCGTTGAACTGAGCGCCGCGAAGATCCGCGCCGTGCAAGTCCGCGTCGATGAAAATTGCTGTCGCGAGCTGCGCGTTTACCATGCGCGCGTTCGGCAATTTCGCAGACCATAAATAAGCTTGCTGCATGTCCGCGTGTTCCAGGTCGACGCCATCCAGTTTCGCGTCACGCAGGTCGGCCTTCTGCATGTTCGCCCGAACCAGGCTTGCGGACGAAAGATTCGCGCCATAAAGGCTCGCGCCGTCCAGGCGCACGTCAACTAGATTCGCGCCGTCCAACGAGGAGTAAGAAAGATTCGCGCCGCGCAGATCCGCGCGTGAAAGATTTGCGCCGTCAAGCTGCGCGCGATCGAAGTTGGTATGGTTCATCTGCGCGCGGTCCAGGACTGCCAATCGCAGATCTGCCTGCCCGAGATCGGCTCCGCGCAGGTCCGCTTCGGACAAAAACGCCCCGTAAAAATCCGAGCGCCACAGATGTGCATTGGCCAGAAATATTCCGTAGGCTTGCGCATAGCGGAAATGAGATTCATTCAGGCGCGCGCCTCTCACCGCGGCAAGTTCCTCGTTACTTTCAGTGCCATCACCGCGCCAACCGGACGGTTTCGCGGAAACTGCGGCCTCAGTCAGATCCGGGTATGGCTCGTATCCTAGCGACCAAAGGATATTGGGAGCCCAGCGGCGAATACTTGTAGCCGAAAATTGTGGCGCGCGATCCATGCCGTGGGGAACCCCGGTGATAGTTCCTATTGAAATAAACGATAGAAGGACAAAGAGAATAATCACCGGCGTCGCAGGATTCGCATACCGGAGTTTTTCGACGATGCCTTTCTTTCGTATTCCCGACACGACCCAGCGTTCCGCAGGGCGCCCGATTTGGGTTGTTGTGTAGATGGCTATACCGACCGCCGCCATGACCAGGAGCTCATGCAATATCGTGCCGTGAATTTCCTGCAGCGTCAGATAGCGTGCCCAGAACAGAATCAGCACCGAAGGAACAATCCAATACGCTAGCGCCGCTGAGATGGTTTTCTCGATTAGCCGCGTGGACGGGGGATCCTGGTTCATCCAGTGGAAATGCAGGCGCAAAAGCCCGGTAATAATTCGCGGCTGTTTTTCGCCCAGAATACGGCCATCGGGGAATACCGCAGGTAACTCGAGCACCGCATCCCACAAACTCTGCAAATGATATTGAAACAGCAGGTAAACGCAAAGCAGCAGCACCGGCGCAATCAGATAAATTTCCGCGGTAGGGAGCGCAGCAGCGGCGGCCGAGGAATGCAGAAATGGAATAATCGCCGAATCGGTTACGAGCTGCACATCCTTGGTTTTCCAGATCATCAGCCAGGAAAGAAAGCTCGCCGACAGCACGACCTTGAACATGCGCGCCGACGCCTGCGAGGCTCGCGAAAATTCCGCGAGCGCATCAAATTGCATCATTTGCGCGGGCAAAGAGGCGTCACGCAAATTCGTTCCGGCCAATTGCCGCGGCACGAGCCCCATGGCGCTTTCCAGCGAAGCGCCCTCGAGATTCGCGCCCTCCAAGTTCGCTCCCACCAAGCACGAGTCCTGTAAATCCGCGCGCACCAGGCAAGCATCGCGCAAGTCCGCCAGAAGCAAATCGGCGGCCCGCAAATTTGCATCTTGCAAATCAGCGTATCGCAGATTGGCGCTGATCAGTTCCATGCCTTCCAGCTTGCCTTCGCGAAGACTTGCCTTCCTTCCCGCCGCGCCTCGCGAATCGAGCCATTCCTTGTGGTTTGCGAGCGCTTCTTCCAGCGCCCATTCACCGGAATCAATTTTCGCGGATTCGGCCGAGTGCAGGGAAGGGATAACGACAGAATCATCGCTGGAAGTTTCTCGAGTAGATTCTGCCAGGGCGTCGGTCAGGGTTGGAGGAAGTACTTCCGGGATTTCCGTCAGAGTCGGCGGCAGACCTTTCGCGACACGTTCTTTCTCAATAGGCGCGACAATGTGAGACGAGTCCTGGACTAAGAAATCGTCTTGGATTTCGCTCGCTGGTTCGGCCAGGACCGCGCCGGAGGGCATGCCATAAATTTCCGCCAACGATTTTGGTGTAACTTCGGCTTCCACATTTCGTGGCGCATCTTCGCCGGCCTCTACTGAATTCGGCGCAACGAAAGCGTTGGTTTCTCGCGAACTATCTGTATGTTCTACTGCGGTGCTCGCTGCGTGTGATGGCGTGGCTTGGGGCGGCGTAATGTCGGCGGCGGAATCTTCCAGGAAATTCCTGATCAGGAATTCCTTCAGCTCTTGCTCAGAAGGTGGCTGCTGGCTAGGGTTCGTTCCCAGGCCTTCTTCCGCCAGAAGCTTCTCGGTCGCGGAGATCTCCGCGGGCGGCTCTTCCATTTGCGCCGTCGCCGCTTGCGCCCCGCCAGACGAGAAAAGCCGTTTGAATATAGAAGCCATTTGGAGAACCTATTGCCCCCGAGCAAAAGTCGCGAAGGACCGCGTTTGCCGCTTCCTTAGCTTTCTATCAATTTTAGTCTGATTTAACAGTTGCCCCGATAATCCTATCGCGTACGTTTCCCAAATCTCTCCTGTACGTTAGTGCAGCCGCAGGACAGCTGCCCGGGCTTCCTTTCGCGGAGTTTCAAGGCAGGTGCAACCTGCCGCATTACAGTCCAATCGCTTTGGCTCCAATTTGCCATTCGCTTTAAGAAACTGGGCTGCGCGGATGGCACTTTCCGCAGTATCCTTTACTTGTACCGGCTATCTTTTGGTGGTTGCCGTGGGGAGGAACTGACCTTGGATGCTAAAGCGTCGCCTGCGCCCAAGACGCAGACGCGGATCGAATCTGACAGCATGGGGAAAATTGAAGTCCCTGTGAACCGGTACTACGGCGCGCAGACCGCTCGCTCGTTAATCCATTTCGACATCGGGCGCGAAACCATGCCCCCTGAACTCATCCGCGCATTTGGAATCCTTAAAAAGGCTGCTGCGCTCGTAAATCAGGACCTCGGAAAGCTTTCGGCGGATAAGACCCGGCTGATCGTGCAAGCCGCGGACGAAGTGATTGCCGGCAAGCTCGATGAGCATTTTCCTCTTCACGTTTGGCAGACCGGCAGCGGCACCCAAACGAACATGAATGCCAATGAAGTGATCTCGAATCGCGCCATCGAAATAGCGGGCGGTGTGATGGGAAGCAAAAAGCCCATTCACCCCAACGATGACGTGAATATGTCGCAATCGTCGAACGATACGTTTCCTACCGCGATGCACATTGCCGCAGCTACCCGTGTTGCGGAGGTCTTGATCCCGGCAGTCCGCGAATTGCGCGACGCCATCGACGCAAAGGCGCGCTCCTTTGCGGCCGTGGTGAAAATTGGTCGCACGCATCTGATGGACGCCACGCCGCTCACCGTGGGCCAGGAAATGTCAGGCTGGGTTAGCTTGCTGGATCGCGATGTCGATAGGCTCCAGGAAGTCCTTCCCGGCCTGTACGATCTCGCGATTGGCGGCACTGCCGTAGGCACCGGCCTGAATGCTCATCCTGAATTCGCGGAGCGCGCCGCAAAAAAAATTGCAGAACTGACCGGTTTGCCTTTTCGGTCTCATCCCAACAAGTTTGCGGCTCTATCCGCGCATGACGAGCTCGTTTTTGCCAGCGGTGCTCTGAAAACTCTAGCGGATTCGTTGATGAAAATCGCAAACGACATCCGCTGGCTCGCTTCCGGGCCGCGCGCCGGCTTCGGAGAACTGGTGTTGCCGGAAAATGAGCCCGGCTCTTCCATCATGCCGGGGAAAGTTAATCCCACGCAGTCGGAAGCCGTCACCATGGTAGCCGTGCAAGTTTTCGGGAACGACGCCGCTATTGGCTTTGCCGGCTCGCAGGGAAATTTCCAGCTCAACGTTTTTAAGCCAGTGATCATTTACAATTTCCTGAACTCCGTGCGTCTGCTCTCCGACGCCTGCCGTTCCTTCACGCGTCACTGCATTGTTGGGATGGAATTGGATCAGCAACGCATCGCGCAGAATGTTCAGAATTCGCTGATGCTCGTCACCGCTCTGAGCCCCAAGGTGGGCTACGACAAAGCCGCGGAAATCGCACACAAAGCACATCATGAGCACCTCAGTCTTCGCGAGGCCACGCTAAAACTCGGCTATCTGACTGCGCAGGAGTTCGACGATCTCGTTCGCCCCGAAAAGATGACGCATCCGTAGTTCAAGATAAGCTTTATTCGCCACGCGGTTCGAAAATCGCCGCGCCATTCCGGGAAACAACTTGGTTCAGTTTCACATTGGAACAGATTCGTATCCTCTCCCGAAAATTGTTAGCTTTTGATTGCGATTTTCTTTGACACCCTTTCCGCGTTTCAATACATTCAATCTCCTCTCCGTATTTTTCGTGATTTCCCCTTCCGTAGGAGTACCCATGAACATTCTTATCGCTGAAAACGAATCCGCGCTTGTTGGCGTGCTGCAACGCGGTTTCGAGGCCGAGAACTACGCCGTCGATATTGCCGGCAGCGCGCATCAAGCAATTCCCATGTTGCAGGATCGCGAGTATCACACGGCGATCATCGATCTCGATCTTCCTCCCACCGAGGGCATCGCAATCCTGGAGTTCGTACACGACAAATATCAGTACTTGCCCACCCTGGTTCTAACAAGTTGTGTGCCGGTCGCAGACTGCGTGCAGGTTCTCGATACTGGAGCCGACGATCTCCTGCAAAAACCTTTTGCCTTTCCCGAGTTGGCAGCCCGAGTGCGCGCAATTATGCGACGCGGTGGCCGCCCTCCGGAAGTCGTCTTACGTGTGGAAGATCTGGAATTGAATCGTGTCAAACGCACTGCAAAGCGTGCCGGCAGGGGAATTGTGCTGACGCCTCGGGAATTCTCTTTACTCGAATATTTGATGCAGCGAGACGGACAACGCGCATCGCGAGCGGAGATCATCGAGCACGTCTGGAACCTTTCCGCCGGCACGGTAACCAACGTCGTCGATGTCTACATCAATTACTTGCGCAAGAAAATCGACACCAAGGAAGATTGCAAGCTGATTCATACCGTCCGGGGCGTCGGCTATAAGTTGGATTCCGGCGCTCACTCAAGCAAACGCTATAGCCAAAGTTTATTGGTCGGGGCAGCTTCATGAACCCACGAGAAAGCACCGGGCCCGCAACAGCGGCTGCCGGCGACGTGACCGTGGGCGGCATTGACGTGCGGATTGGACGAGAAGTCCATCCAAATTCACCACTGGATGAAGCCCAGCGTGAGCAGCTCTTGCTCCGGCATTTGCCTCAAGTGCATTTCATCGCGCGTCGCATTCATAACCGCTTGCCGCCGCAGGTCCTGCTTGAGGATCTTGTGCACGCCGGCGTGCTGGGATTATTGGACGCTATTCAGAAATACAATCCAGCGAAGAATGTTCAGCTCAAGTATTACGCCGAATTCCGAATTCGCGGCGCTATTCTCGATAGCCTCCGTCAGGTGGACTGGAGCCCGCGGACGCTTCGAAGCCAGGCGCGTCGTCTGGAACAAGCCGTCTTCGATTGCAAGGGACGGTTTGGACGCGATCCCAGCGAGACCGAGATTGCGGTGGCGTTGGAGATCAGTCTCAGTCAGCTTCAGCGCCTTCTGTTTGATTTGCGTGGCCTCGACGTCGGGAGTTTGCAGCTCGATTCGGACTTGGTGGGAAACAGCGAGGTAGCGCTTCATGGCTGTGCGGGCAAGGACGAAGAGGATCCCTATCATCAAACTTTGCGTTCGGAGATGCAGGGTCTGCTGACAGGGGCCGTGGATCAATTACCTATTCGTGAGCGCGAAGTCCTGGCGCTTTACCACTTCGCGGAGCTGACGATGAAGGAAGTCGGTGTAGCGATGGGGATCGGGGAATCGCGCGTCTCGCAGATTCATTCGAGCGCCATGGTCCATCTTCGCGCTCGTCTGTTCGCACGGCTTCACCGGAATCCTGAACTGAAATGTATCCCGCTCCTTCCCGCTATCCCTCAGCGAAAGCCCCTGATGCGCGCAGCGCCAACAAATAGCCTCACACAGAAGCTAGCTGGATAGCCATGCGTAACGCGACAAAGAGATAGCTTGGGGGAATTACTGCTGATTCGGAGCGGGGGCCGGGGCTGGAGCGGGACGCGCGTCCGGAGCGGCCGAAGAACCGGCTGCGATTTCATTCACGACCTTCGCGGCCAGTTTTTTGCTGACAGGGCACGATGTGTCGTTTATACGGCATTGCGCGAGCGTAAGCCTGCATCCACAACTGCAACCTTCTGAATTTAACCGCTTCAGCGCGGCCTTTCTTAGTTCCGGTGACAGCCCCGTAAAATCAACGTCCGGAAGCTCGGTTGCGAGCGCCGCGTTCTTCAGAAAAATTTGTCCCGTATCTTCAAATGTCTCGACTGTAGCTTCCACCGGCAGTCCAAGCAACGAACGCAACTCGGTCTCATACACAAAGGTGGGGTACAACCCCACATGTTTCTGAACGATTTTTCCGTCGGTGTTCACCACAAAGGAAGTCGGAAGGGCGGGAACCCCACCGTATTCCGCGAGAATCTCGCGGCTGGCCATAACGATCGGATAATTAACGCCTTCCTTATCCGAAAATCTCTTTACCTCGGCGACTTCGTCGGGGTCATCCATGGAAATTCCGATCACCTGCAAGCGATCTTTATAACGAGTCTCCAAATCGATGAGCTCAGGAATTTCTTCGCGGCAGGGAGGGCACCAGGTGGCCCAGAAATTCAGCAGCACAACTTTGCCATGCCAATCCGCTGTCGAAACAACGCCGCCGTTGATGTCGCGTACGAGAAAAGCGGGGGCAGCTTGCGGATTGCTCGCGAATCGAATAATACTCATGCGATCCGATTGCGCAGCTGGGGCATTTTTAGCGGTGGTAACGACGCGCGCCGGTTCAAGGTGTGCGTGCGCATCGGGAATTCGACGACGCACCGTCGTAAGATTCGACCGTCCCGCAGCAATCCCAATCGCGATTCCCGCAAGCCCAGCGGCTACTGCCAAAATCAAAACAAAATATCTGTTCATTCCAACCCCGAACGCCCTTCCTCCATTATGCAGCATGCGTGCTCGCGGGACAACGAGTAGGTAAGACCGACAGCAAAGTAAAGTCGATGTGAGTAACCGAAACAGCACTCCTCACCGATTCGGGACACCGGTTCCGAACTAGTTCTAAATCGGGGCCGGATGCCCGGGCGCCGTTTTCCAGCGAATGGGCTAAGTCATTGAAAATGGGCACTCGGGATCTCACCGCCGTTCCGCAGTTTGGGCCTCCCACTTGCATATGGCCTAGTGTGGGTCGCGTTCCTACACGATCCGCACCGACCAGTGCGTGGGGAGGAAGGGGCCCACCTACCGGAAGGAACGGGTCGTTCCCACCTGCCTCTGAGAGGGAAGCTAGGATGGATGACCCCATGATTCGGTCTCGCCTAGGCCGAATCAAGGAACGCGACCTTTGGGGCTCTCGATCCCAAGCGAGGGCCCCTTCTTTCTTCCTGAATTTTCTTTCCAAAAAACCAAAGCCGAGCAGGTTTTCTTACTGGCGAGTTGGCTCTAGTCGTCGCAGAACGGGGATCCTTGCTTGTCGCAGGACACTCTCTACCACGTTGTCGGTGAGGCGCGAGGCATCGTAGTCAAAATGGAGGAGATTTAGTTTTTCGTCGTAGCGAAATTTCTGGAGGCCGTAGGTGTTGGAAAACTCGCCCAGGGCGCGGAAATGTTCCGGCTTGAGGCGCTCTTGCAGTTCGTATGTGGCGGTCATTAATGTCATGCGCAAATTATAGCAGGAGCAACTGCGAAGGGAGCAAACGATCCACAGCCGCCACACTTTCGATCGAGCCCTCGAGTTAAGCCTGGCGCCGACTTCGCGGGCGCTGGAGTCATAGCTGGACCTTGCGCAGGCGCAGAGCGTTCGTAATGACCGAAACGGAGCTGAACGTCATGGCCGCGCTCGCAAAAATGGGGCTTAGCAGCAAACCGAAAAACGGATACAACACACCGGCTGCGATAGGCACCCCGACCGAGTTGTATGCGAACGCAAAGAAGAGATTTTCACGGATATTGCGCATGGTTGCGCGGCTCAGCGTTCGAGCGCGGGCAATCCCGCGGAGATCACCGCGCAGCAGCGTGATTCCCGCGCTTTCCATGGCGACGTCGGTTCCGGTGCCCATGGCGATTCCGACGTTGGCTTGTGTAAGCGCCGGCGCGTCGTTCACTCCGTCTCCGGCCATGGCGACGATGTGACCTTCGGCTTGAAGCTGCTTCACGATGGCGCTTTTTTGGCCCGGCAGAATTTCAGCGTGAATCTGATCGATCCCGAGTTTGCGCGCCACGGAATCGGCGGTTGAGCGGCTGTCGCCCGTGAGCATGATGATACGAATTCCATCGCGGTGCAGTTTCGCGAGGGCTTCGGGCGTTGTTGATTTCACGGGATCGGCGACGCCGATGATTCCGATCGGGGTGTCGTCCACGGCGATGAACATTACGGTTTGGCCGTCGGCTTCCAACGACTTAGCTTTTTCCTCCAAAGCGCCGCCGGAGGTTTTTGTTTCAGCGAAAAGAGCGCGATTTCCGAGCGCGGCGCTTCGACCGTCAACTTTTCCGGTGACGCCTTTTCCGGTTCGAGACTGAAAGTTCGTGAGATTTCCAAGCTCGACGCCGCGCGCTTTGGCTCCTGCGAGAATCGCTCCCGCCAGCGGATGCTCGCTTCCGCGTTCGAGCGTGGCGGCAAATCGCAGAACCTGTTTTTCGTCCGAGCCGGGGGCCGGAATCACGGATGTCACGCGGGGCTTGCCTTCAGTCAGCGTGCCGGTCTTGTCCACAACCAGCGTGTCCACCTTTTCAAGAATTTCAAGCGCTTCGGCATTTTTCACCAGGACGCCTGCGAGCGCTCCGCGGCCTGTGCCAACCATGATGGCCATAGGCGTGGCGAGTCCGAGGGCGCAGGGGCACGCGATGATAAGCACAGCGACCGCATTCAGAATCGCGTGAGCCATTTTCGGCTCGGGACCATACACCGCCCAGACGACAAATGTGAGGATCGCGGCGAGAATAACCGCCGGAACGAAATATCCCGACACGCGATCAGCGAGTTTTTGCACGGGAGCGCGGCTGCGTTGCGCTTCACTGACCATGCGCACGATTTGCGAGAGAAGCGTTTCGCTTCCAACACGCTCGGCGCGCATCACGAAAGTTCCGGTACCATTCACAGTTCCGCCAATCACTTTGGCGCCGCTTGATTTCTCGACCGGAATTGGTTCGCCGGTCATCAGCGACTCGTCCACGGAACTTTCGCCGTCGATGATGACGCCGTCCACCGGAACTCTCTCGCCGGGACGCACGCGCAGGGAGTCGCCGGCGTTGATATGCTCGACCGGAACATCGATTTCAGTTCCGTCCGCGCGAACGAGGCGGGCCGTCTTGGGAGAAAGTTTCAAGAGTGAGCGTATCGCGGCGGAAGTCCGGCTACGCGCGCGCAATTCGAGAACCTGGCCGAGGAGGACCAGCGTCGTAATCGCGGATGCAGCTTCGAAGTAAATCGGGACGCTTCCTCCCATTACGCGGAAGGATTCTGGAAAAATCCCCGGGAATAGCACAGCAATCACGCTGTAGAAGTAAGCGGTGCCGGTACCTAGCGCGATCAGCGTGAACATATTGAGGCTGCGGTTCACGATGGACGCCCAGCCGCGTTCGAAGAAGGGCCAGCCGGCCCAGAGGACAACTGGTGTGGCCAGAAGGAACTCAATCCATCCAATTGCGCGCGGCGACCAGGTCTTTTGCAAGGGTTGGCCGGGGATAAGGTCAGACATCGCGAGTACGAGAATTGGGACGGTAAGCGCAACGCTGGTCCAGAAGCGGCGCGTCATCGAAACGAGTTCGGGGTTTTCCTCCTGGTCCACGAGCGCGTCGCGAGGTTCAAGCGCCATGCCGCAAATCGGGCAGGCGCCGGGACCGGGTCGAACGATTTCCGGATGCATCGGACAGGTGTATTCGACGCGAGGTGCCGGCTGAACGGGAACGGCAGGCTCGAGCGCCATGCCGCATTTCGGGCACGCGCCGGGATGATCCTGGCGCACTTCCGGATCCATAGGGCAGATGAATTCGTCGGCGGCTCTTGGTCTGGGCTCTTGCGCGGCCGAAAGCACTTTTGAGGAATCAATTCCAGCCAGCGGAACGACGAAATCATTTCCATAGGGGGAAGCTGCTGATGCACTTACGTATTTTCCCGGCTCCGCGGCGAATTTTGTGGCGCAGCTCTGGCAGCAGAAATGAAAGGTCTTGCCGTTGTGAACCGATTGTGCGGCGGCACGGTTTGGGTCAACGGTCATTCCGCACACAAGATCCTTTTCGACCGTTCTTGGGGGCTGGTTCATGTCAGCGCGCATGTAAATAATTAGATTCGGTGACTCGGTTTCCGGTGCAGCTTACCTACTTTTTGTTCAGAAGGGAATTGATGTAGGCGGTCATGTCGGGGCTGGTCCAATCCTGGGCGCCCACGATTTTGCGGTCGAGGCGGCCGCTGCGCGTGATGACGTAGGTGTCCGGGTACATGGTGGTGCCGTAGGACAATGGAATTTGTTTGGAGGCGTCGCGGTAGGTGGGGAAGCTGATTCCGTAAGTCTTCAGGAAGTCGTTATAGGCCTGTGGGTCTTCATCCACGCTGATGCCGAGAACGGTGCCCCCAAGCGGCGCAATGCGATGCTGTAACTGATTCAGGGACTGGGTTTCATCAACGCAGGGAGGGCACCAGGTGGCCCAAAAATTCAATAAGACCACCTTGCCATGAAGGTCAGAGAGATGCGCGGGCTTGCCGTCGACCGTGTAGGCGAAGTCTTTGGCGGGACGTCCACGCAGGCTTGGCTCACCTTGGCGATAGTCGGGTCGCGCAAACAGAAAGAGCAGTCCCGCAATAAACGCGAGAGCCACTCCTGTGTTCAGTTTCCGTTTCAGTCCTTTGTCCAAGCAACCTATAATACGAGTATCGGCGAATCGAAAGCGAGCATTTTGAGCCGGGCCGCTGCGGCGGCTCCCTCCCAAAGTCTTCGCCTGGTTCGCTCAAACCCATGGTTTCCGCCATCATTCCGGCTCGAAACGAGGAAGCGTCGATCGCTCGCGCGGTGGAATCGGTGGCGACGCAACCAGAGATTGGCGAGATCATCGTTGTGGACGACCAGTCTTCCGACCGCACCGGCCCGATCCTGGCCGAACTTGCTTCGCGCATAGCGAAACTGAAAATCTTGAATACCGGTGACGTTTTGCCGCCGGGTTGGGCGGGCAAAAATTATGCTGTTTCGATTGGCGCCGCAGCGGCAAAAGGGGATTGGCTGCTGTTTACTGACGCTGACACGTATCATCTGCACGGCTCGACGCGCCGCGCGCTTTGCGATGCCGTAGAGCACGACGCGGTGCTGGTTTCCTACTCGCCCGAGCAGGAAATGGGCGGGTTCTGGGAACGCGCGCTGATTCCCTTCGTTTATTGCCGGCTGGCAAACAAATTTTCCTTCGCACGAGTGAACGATCGCGCGCAACCGGATGCGGCGGCCAACGGCCAGTTTCTGCTGTTGCTTAGAGACGTTTACGAAAAGTTGGGAGGGCATACGGCAATTGCAGGTCAGATTCTGGAGGATGTAGCGCTGGCGCGCCGCGTGAAGGGTGCGGGATACGGGATTTACTTCACCGCGCCGATAGCTACCGTGCGCACGCGGATGTATAGAAGTTTTGGAGTGATGTGGCAGGGATGGACGAAAAATCTGTACCCGTTGATGGGCGGAAAGCCAACGGCGGTTTGGCTCGAGATAGGGGATGTGTTCCCTTGGCTTGAATTTTTGATTCTCTCACTGCTGTGGATCGAAACGGCGCGGAAGCACGCGGCGCCGATGTGGTTCCTGCCCGCTATCGCCGCAGCCCTCCTCGCCGGACGGACGTTTCGTTATGGGATTGATCTTTACCGGAATCTATACCCGATCTCATACATCAAATACTATGTACTGGGTGTGTGCCTGTACTGCGCCGCTTTAATTACCTCGTGGTGGAAGAATACGCATGGGGCAGTGCACTGGAAAGGGCGGGTGTACCCCGCGAAGACCGCATGATACGGATCACACGCAAAGTCGAATTCTCGGCGGCGCATTTCTATCACAACCCGAATTTTTCAGCCGAGGAGAACCGGCGCGTTTTCGGCAAATGCAATAATCCGCACGGGCATGGTCATAATTATGTTTTGGAAGTGACCATAGCAGGCGAGCCGGATCCGGCGACAGGAATGGTGCTGGATTTGAAGGAACTAAAAGATATTTTGCAGCGTGAAGTGATGGAGCGCGTGGACCATCGCCACCTGAATTACGAGGTGCCGGAGCTGGCCGGCCAGATTCCTACTTGCGAAAATATTGCGAGGGTGATTTGGAAGTTGTTGGAACCAAAGATCAAGACGGGCAAGCTCGACCGTGTCCGGCTGTATGAATCTCCCGATCTTTTCGCGGATTGCACCGCGGATGCGTTCAGCGGAAACGGGGCGCGAGCGTGAAAGTTTCGCTGACTCGGCGGTATCGTTTTGCCGCTTCGCACCGGCTGCACACGACGAAGCTAAGCGAAGAAGAAAACCGGCGCGTTTATGGCAAATGCAGCAATCCTTACGGGCACGGGCACAACTACGTGCTGGAAGTAACGATGAGCGGCCCGGTAGATCCAGCGACGGGGATGATAGCGACTCTTGCAGAGCTGGACCCATTCGTGCAGCGGCAAGTGATCGAGCCATTCGATCAGAAGTTCTTGAATGAGGAAATTCCCGAGTTTCGGGCGCAGGTGGCCACGACGGAAAATGTCGCTCGCGAGATTTTCCGCAGGCTGAAAAGTTTCCCCGCGGCGCGGCTGGAGCGGGTTCGCATCGAGGAAACCAGCAAGAACAGCTTCGAAATCACGGACGAGCCGGAAGAGGCGCGGGCATGAAGAGGAGCCAGGAAAACATGAGTGAAACGACTGAAATTATAATTCCTCCGGCAACAGGCACGGAGGGCATTGCGGATCTGGTGCGCAAAATGCTCGTCCTGTTGGGAGAAGATCCCAATCGCGAAGGTCTGCGGCGGACGCCGGAGCGATTCGAGAAGGCGCTGCGCTTTCTGACCAGCGGATACCGCCAGGACCCGGACAAGCTGTTGAACGGGGCGATGTTCAGCGTGTGCTACGACGAAATGGTGGTGGTGAAAGACATCGAAGTTTACAGCCTGTGCGAACACCACCTGCTTCCGTTTTTCGGGCGATGCCATGTGGCGTACATCCCGTCGAAGAAAGTGGTGGGGCTGAGCAAAATTGCGCGGCTGGTGAATATGTTCGCGCGGCGCTTGCAAATACAGGAGCGGTTGACCAGCCAAATTGCGCAGTCGATTCAGGAACACCTGAGCCCGGAAGGAGTGGGAGTGATCATCGAGGCGCGGCATTTGTGCATGGTGATGCGCGGAGTGGAAAAACAGAATTCGATGGCGACTACGAGCGCGATGCTGGGCGCTTTTCGGGAAAACAAACAGACGCGCGATGAGTTTTTGGCTCTCATCAATTCGCAGAAGCCTTGAACTGCCGGCGTCGAGTCCGTCGAGGCGTTCGTCGGCAGCCGCAGTTAGTCCCGGAGTCAGCGGAAATTAGCTTTGCGCTGGAGTGGCTATGTGCTAGCATTTTTAATGATCGAAGAAGAGATAAGAGCGTAGAGCAGGGCTCGGCGTTTCAGGGGGAGGGGCAAGTTGATGGAAGCTAAAGCGGAGTTGATCGAGCAGTTCCGGACACACCCGAAAGATACAGGATCACCGGAAGTGCAAATCGCATTGTTGAGCGAACGCATTAGCTACCTGACCACTCACCTTAAGTCCCACGCAAAAGATCACGCCTCACGGCGCGGGTTGATCATGATGGTCAACAAACGCAGGCGGCTGCTGGACTATCTGAACCGGCGCGACCCAAATCGGTATCGCGAGATTGTGGAACGACTGAGCTTGCGTAAGTAGCGCGGGTTCGTAAGTGGCCTGTTGGGCCGGCCGGCGCCGTACGCGAGACAGTGTTGGATCGATAGTATTCCGCTCGTTTTTCTTCGCAAATATCCTTCCTCGATGTAGTTCCCGAGAGTTGTCTCTCGTATCTGAAATCAGCCTCCGATGAATCGGAGAAAAAAGGACGTGTTTGATGTTTGAAAAAGTAAGTTTGGAAGTAGGCGGACGCACGTTGACGTTTGAGACGGGCAAGATTGCCCGCCAAGCGCATGGCGCCGTCGTGGCGCGTTATGGCGACACGGTCGTGCTGGCCACGGCTTGCATGGACAACAAAGCGACGGAAAAGGATTTTCTTCCCCTGACTGTTGATTATCGCGAGTACACCTATTCGGCGGGAAAAATTCCCGGAGGATTTTTTAAGCGCGAAGGACGCCCGTCGGAGCGCGAGATTTTGACTTCGCGGCTTACCGACCGGCCGCTGCGGCCGCTATTCCCCGAAGGATGGTCCAACGAAACGCAGATTGTTGCGATGGTGCTTTCGGCGGACAGCGAAAACGATCCGGACGTGATTGCGGTTACGGCGGCTTCCGCGGCGCTGTTCATTTCGAAGATTCCGTTTGAGAAGCCGATTGCCGCGGTTCGCATCGGATTGATCGACGGCAAGCTGGTGGTGAATCCGACGGTGGCCGAGCAAAAGACCAGCCAGATGAATCTGATTGTGGCGGGTTCGGACGAAGCGATCGTAATGGTGGAATCCGGCGCGCTGGAAATTTCTGAAGACGTTGTGGCGGATGCACTGGAATTCGCACACGGGGAAATTCGCAAGATCGTCGCTGCGATTCGCGAATTGCAAAGCCGCGTGAAGCCTCAGAAGGTTGCGGTTACGCCGCCGGCATTTGACGAAGCGATGTACAAGCAGATGCAGCAACAGTACGGCGAGAAGCTGCGCGACGCAGTGGATACGCAGAAGCATCCGAAGTCGGAAAGCTACAGCCTGATTGACGGCATCAAAACGGAAATCCTAAAGGCGATTCCGGAAGAGGACGAAGAAAAGCGGAAACTGGCGTACCGCGCGTTCGAGCGCTTGCGCGAGAAAATCTTCCGCGATGACATGATTGGGCGCCACCGGCGTCCCGATGCTCGTGCGTTCGACCAGATTCGCCAGATCACCTGCGAGGTCGGCGTTCTGCCGCGCGCGCACGGATCAGCGCTCTTCACTCGCGGTGAGACGCAGGCTCTGGCCACGGCCACCCTCGGCACCAAAGAAGACCGGCAGCGGCTTGACCTGCTATTCGAAGAGGAAACATTCAAGCGCTTCATGCTGCATTACAATTTCCCACCGTTCTCGGTAGGCGAAGTGAAATTCCTTCGCGGGCCGGGACGCCGTGAAATCGGTCACGGAGCTTTGGCCGAACGAGCAATCGCCAATCTGCTTCCGCCCGAGGAAGATTTCCCCTATGCCGTGCGCGTCGTTTCCGATATTTTGGAATCGAACGGCTCGTCGTCCATGGCCACAGTCTGCGGCGCTTCTCTTGCATTGATGGATGCGGGCGTTCCGCTGAAGGCCGCTTGTGCGGGAATTGCGATGGGACTGGTCGTGGAAGGCGATAGATACGCCATCTTGACCGACATCGCCGGCGCAGAAGATCACTACGGCGACATGGACTTCAAAGTTGCCGGCACGCGGCAGGGCATCACCGCGCTGCAGATGGATATCAAGGTGAGCGGCGTCAGCGTCGCCATGATGCGCGAGGCGTTAGCCCAGGCACGGAAAGCGCGCCTGCAAATCCTCGACAACATGGACGGCACGATTTCCACCGGCCGCGCGGAAATTTCCACTTACGCTCCGCATCTCTTCATGCTGAGCATTCCGACGGACAAGATCCGCGACCTGATCGGGCCGGGCGGAAAGAAAATCCGGGGCATCATCGAAGCTACCGGCGTAAAGATCGACGTGATGGACGACGGCAAAGTTCACGTTTTCGCATCGGGCGGAAAATCCGCCGAAGAAGCGCTGAAAATGATTCGCGATGTCACGGCGACCGCCGAGATGGGGAAGACTTATCTCGGAACGGTCGTACGCATCGCGGAGTTCGGCGCCTTCGTCGAAATTTTCCCCGGGACCGATGGCCTGCTGCACATCAGCGAAATTGCGGAAGCGCGCATTCGCGCGGTTCGCGATGAGTTGAAGGAAGGCGACCAGATCCTGGTGAAGGTTCTTGCCATCGAAGGAAACAAGATCCGGTTAAGCCGCAAGGCGGTTTTGCGGGATCAGCGGCCAAAGGCAGAGTCGGCAACTGCGGAAGGCCACTCGTAGTTTGTCCTGGTAAGCCAAAAAAAACATAATTAACAAAGAGGGGGAGCGAGGAATCGCTTCCCCTTTTTATTTGTCCTGGCTGGAGACTCGTTCGATTCGGGCACCGATCGCGCGCAGTTTGTCTTCGATGCGTTCATAGCCGCGATCGATGTGATAGACGCGGTCAATCCACGTTGTATTGTCGGCCACCAGGCCTGCCAGCACAAGCGAAGCACTCGCGCGCAGGTCGGACGCTGTTACTGGCGCTCCGCTGAGCGGCGTGGGCCCGGTAACGACGGCGAGATTGCCGTCCACTGCGATGTTCGCTCCCATGCGCATAATCTCACTTGCATGCATGTAGCGATTCTCGAAGATGGTCTCGCGTACGTGCGAGACGCCCGTCGCTTGCGTGGCCAGCGCCATGAACTGCGCTTGCATGTCGGTGGCGAATCCAGGGTATTCCTCGGTGGTGACGTCAGCTGCTGCGAGTTTTTTCGCGCCACGCACTCGCAGCGTTCCGTTTCCTTCGCACTTGATTTCCACGCCGCATTCTTTCAGCTTGTTCAAGACTGCAACCAAGTGGTGCGGCTCGCAGTCCGTCAGAAGAAGGTCTCCTCCGGTGATCGCTCCGGCGACGAGAAACGTGCCGGTCTCGATGCGGTCGGGAATGATGGCGTGTGTCGCGCCATGCAAACTCGAGACTCCGCGAACGCGAAGCGTGGAGGTGCCCACACCTTCAATCTTGGCGCCCATTTTGATCAGGAGTGCGGCGAGATCGGTGACTTCCGGCTCGAGAGCGGAGTTTTCGAGGATGGTTTCACCCTCGGCCAAAACCGCCGCCGTTAGAATATTTTCTGTCCCGGTAACGGTGATTTTCGGGAAGCGGAAAGTGGCGCCGCGCAGACGCTTCGCACGCGCTTCCACGTAGCCATGTTCCACGGAAATCTGCGCGCCTAGTTTTTCGAGCGCTTGAATGTGGATGTCGATTGGACGCGCGCCGATGGCGCAGCCGCCCGGAAGAGAAACTCGCGCGTACCCAAAGCGTGCCAGCAACGGCCCGAGAGTTAGGACCGAGGCGCGCATCGTTTTTACCAGTTCGTAGGGAGCTTCCTGCAATGAAACGGTTTCTGCTTGAATGGTAAATTCGCTGGGCGGCAGGTCCGGGCTTTCGACGCGGCAACGCATATGCGCGAGCAGCTTGGCCATGGTGATGATGTCGCGCACGTGCGGAATATTCTGCAAGGTGACGGGCTCGTTTGTCAGCAGCGCGGCGGCCATTGCGGGCAACGCGGCATTTTTCGCACCGCTGATTCGGACGGTGCCTTCCAACCTGCGTCCGCCCTGGATTTTGAATCGGTCCATTTTATTTCCCCTTGCGTGTTGCGCCAGGCTGCTTGTTTCTTTGGGATTCGAGCGCATGCCGCACATTGCCGCCGGATTGCTGCAGCCGTCGGCGCGCGTCGCGCACGTTTGCGCCTGTTTTTAGCATCACGAGTGCGACGGGCAAATCGTGTTGAGATTGACGCAATGCTCGTTGCGCGTTTGACACGCTTGCGCCGGAAGCTTGCTGGAGAATCCGCGCTCCCCTTTGCCGCAACTTCTGATTTGTCAGCGCCACGTAGATCATCCAGTTTTCATAAACTCTGCCAAGCCGCACCATCGAAGCTGTAGAAAGCAGGTTGAGAACCATTTTTTGCGCGGTGCCGGCTTTCAAGCGCGTCGAGCCGGCGATGGCCTCGGGGCCGGTGTCCGGTGCGATTGCGATATCTGCAGCGCGCGCGAGCTGCGATCTTGGATTGGATGTGAGGCCAATCGTGGCCGCACCGCGTTTCTTCGCAAACTGTAAAGCGCTCAGAACATACGGCGTGCTTCCGCTTGCCGCCAAGCCAACAACCACGTCGCGGTGTCGAAGCCCCGCTTTCGCCAGGTCACGCGCGCCATTCTTTGCGGAGTCTTCGGCGCCTTCCACCGCGCCTCGCACGGCTCGCGAGCCTCCGGCAATGATTGCCTGAACCATCTTGGCCGGTGTGCCAAACGTCGGCGGGCATTCCGCTGCATCCAGAATTGCGAGCCGTCCGCTCGTTCCCGCGCCAACGTAGAAAAGGCGTCCGCCCTTGCGAAGACTTTTCACAATCGCATCGACGGCGCGCGCTATCTTGGGGAGCTCGCGGCCGACTGCGAGAGCCACGCGCGCATCCTCGCGATTCAAAACACGCAAAATCTCGAGCGTGGACTTCTTGTCCAATCCGCGCGTGCGCGGATTTCGTTGCTCGGTTTTTGACGGCTTCAAAACGCGCGCCCCTGAAACTACAGAATTGATTATACCGGGGGCCAGCGCCGCGTTCGCGGGCTGAGACGACTTCTGAAGGGCATTGTGACGTTGGAGTTATCGAACCGAGGCAGGCTGATTTGCCAGACCCAGGGCTTGCAAGACGGCATCGTGCACGGCGGGACGCAGTTGGCGGATTTGTTCGTTCGCCCGGGTGGGATTCACGCGGTTCGTCAGCAGAACAACGAAAAGGCCGCGCTCGGGGTCGATCCAAAGCGAAGTACCAGTAAAGCCGGTGTGGCCGAAACTGCTCGGCGAAAAGTAATGGCCGGAGGAAGAAGGCTGCGTAACGACGTCCCAGCCCAGGGTACGGGCTGCGTCTCCAATTGCTTGGCGAGCGGCGAACTCCTGCAGGGTCGCGCGCGCCAACAGGCGATGATGAGCGTAGATGCCGCCGTTCAAAATCATCTGCGCAAATACGGCTGCGTCGCCTGCGGTAGAGAACAATCCGGCGTGGCCGGAAACGCCGCCCATGGCCCAGGCGTTTTCGTCGTGGACTTCACCCTGCATCAGGCGCTTGCGGAAATCCAGATCGTTTTCAGTAGGTGCAACCGTCGGCCACATCTTGCGCGGCGGGTTGAACAGCGAAGCGTTCATGCCGAGCGGCTCGAAAATGTGTTGCTTCGCGTATTCGTCGAGTGTGACTCCCGTGAGCCGCTGAACGATTTCGCCGAGCATGATAAATCCCAAATCGGAGTACTCCACTTTCGTTCCGGGCTGATGCACGAGAGGCTCCGCCAGAACGCGCGCGAGAACAGCGTCGTGCCCTTTTGCTTCTTTGTAAAAATCGCGGTGGGCCGGAAGCCCGGAATCGTGCAGGAGAAGATTGCGAATGGTTACGCGAGCGCGCCACGCGGGATCCGGGTCGGACTTCGCGGCTGCCGTCCATTCAGGCAAATAGCGGGAGACAGGCGTGTCGAGATCGAGACGCTTCTGCTGCATCAGCATCATTACCGAAGTGGTCGTGACGATGACCTTAGTGAGAGAAGCCATGTCATACAGCGTGTTCGCCGTTACCGCGGGGGATTTTGCATCGCGCGTCAGCTTGCCGAACGGGCGCACGATCAGCTGATCGTGAAATCCGACGGCCAGAACGCCGCCCGGAGTTGCTCCATCCGCTATCGCGCGGTCCATCACGTCGAACGCCGGCTTCAGCCGAGCGGCCATGTCAGACGGCGCGGGTTGGAGCGTCATGGGATTCGCCGCGACGCGAATGCCGTCCCCGCGTTTTAAGGTTCCCGGAACAGTAACTGGAATTTGGCCTTCGGTTGCCACTTGGCCAAAAAGCGCGCGAACGGCAGCGCGCTGCGAGACATCATTCGTGGAGAATTCGGCGAGCCAGGTCTTCGCGTCCGGAAATTTTTCGATCAGATAGGGGTTGCCGAAGGACATCACGACAACGGGTTTTCCCGTGGCGGCGATTTGATTTACGAGCGCGCGTTGATCGTCAGGGAGGCCTACGTTTCCTTTGCGATCCGCGACACGCACGAACAGAGCTGCAATCGCGACATCGTAGGTTTCGGGTGGCGGAAGCTTCAGCGCGCTAGCGGTTGAGAACTGCGTATCGGCACGCAGAGCCTTCAGCGAATCCACGCGCCAGCGAATCTCAGGTTCGATCGTTTCGCCGGGATAGGGATCGGCATCGGCAGAGAGCGAGACCAGCAGAACTCGAAGCGGATGGCTCGCATCCAGGGGCAAAAGTTTGGAGGTGTCGCGCAGAAGCGTCACGCCGCGATCCGCTATAGCTTGAGCCTGCGCTGCATATTCCGGCTTGGCAAATTTTTCGTTGAGATGCTCGACATCGACGAGCCGATCCTTATCGAGTCCGAGGCGCGATTTGGCCTGCAGAATGCGCCGGACAGATTCGTCGATGCGTGACAAGGAAATGCGGCCGGACTTCACCGCTTCTTCGAGCGATGCCATCGCCGCATCCGGCACAGGAGGCTGCAGAATCACGTCGGCGCCGGCTTCCACTGCTCGCACCGCGGCATCGCCCGGCGCGTAAAGCGAGGTCACTCCGCCCATGTCCATCGCGTCGGTAACGATGAGACCTTTAAATTTCAGTTCATCGCGCAGCAGGCCGGTCAAAATATTTCGCGAAACGGTGGCCGGGACAGTTGGGTCGGATTCGTATGCCGGCACGTTTAGATGCCCGGGCATCACCGAGCCAGCGCCTGCGGCAATCGCCGCGCGGAAGGGAACCAGCTCCGTGCTTTCGAGTTCGTTTCGGTCACCGGGAACCTTGGCGAGGGAAAGATGCGAATCCACGCTGACGTTACCGTGCCCGGGAAAATGTTTCGCGGCCGCCAAGCAGCCATTTTCTTCCACGCCGCGGATGAATTGGGAAACGTACTCAGCGACGCGCTGCGGATCTTCGCCGAATGAACGGATATTTATGATCGGATTGTCAGGATTGTTATTCACGTCCGCATCGGGCGCGAAAATCCAGCGCACGCCCGCGGCCCGCGCCTCAAGAGCAGTCACTTTGCCCATGGTGTAAGCCGCTTTCGGATCGTTGGCCGCGCTCACCGCCATCGCGGAAGGGAACGAAGTGCCTTCGTCGATTCTCATCCCTGTTCCGGTTTCAAAATCCGCGCCGATGAGCAGCGGAGTTTTCGCATGCCTTTGCAATTCGTTGGTGAGCACTGCGGTGGGATAAACCTGGCTGCGCTCGATGCCGAGCGGGCCGCGTTGCGTGCCCAGGATAAAACCACCGACGTGATTTTCTTCTACCTGATGCAGCAACTCTTTGTAGTCAGCACTCCCGGTGGAGCTGAAAACGCCGAAATAATACGGCATCAGCATCTGCCCAAGCTTCTCGCGCAACGTCATCTTTTTCAGGGTAGCTTCCACCCACGCTGCGTTGGCGGCGGGCTGCCGGGGATTTTTCGTGGAAGTTTTCTGCGCGCGAAGGGAAAGTGTCATGAGAAGAAGGACGAACAGTGCGGAAAGGCCGAGTTTACGCATCGCATTCGCCGAAGGCCTTCCATGTTGACGCCTGCATCCCGCGGCTGTATATAGCACACGGTTCTATGAGGCACAACGAATCGTCCCCGAGCGTGTTTCGTATCCGTTCTCTCCGCGTTTTCTTGCTAGGCACAGTTTTGGCCGGTATTTTCCTGGGCTTCGGCCCTCCTGCATGGGACGCATCGCCGGGAAAGGCGGATTCGCGCACCAAGCCCGGAATCGACGTGCTCGAAGACGAAGGCTTCGCTTCGCTGCGCGGCAAACGCGTGGGAGTGATTACAAACCAGACTGGGGTTGATTCACAGAGCCATCGGACGATTGATCTGCTAGCGAAAGCGGACGGTGTAAAGCTGGTTGCAATCTTTAGCCCGGAGCATGGGATCGCTGCTGACGCCGACGTTTCTGTTATTGCGAATGCAACTGACAACGCGACGGGGCTGCCGATTTACAGTCTCTACGGAGAGACGCGACGGCCCACGGACGCGATGTTGGAGGGCATCGATGTGCTGGTCTTTGATATTCAAGATGCGGGTGTGCGTTTTTACACTTACGTAACGACGATGGGCTATTGCATGGAAGCAGCGGCAAAACACAACATTTCGTTTTTGGTGCTCGACCGGCCGAATCCGCTGGGCGGCGAAATCATCGAAGGGCCCATGCTCGATCCCGACAAGCTATCTTTCGTGGGATATTTTCCCATGCCGGTGCGTTATGCCATGACGCTCGGCGAGCTGGCGCGAATGTTCAATGTGGAAAATAAAATTGGCGCGGACCTGCAAGTGGTTGAGATGAAAAATTGGCGTCGCCACGACATGTATTGGACTACGGGACTTCGGTGGATTCCGCCATCGCCAAATTTACCGACTGTCGCAAATCTGGTTCCCTACCCTGGGATTGAGATTCTGCAAGCCGGCGGCGTGTCGGTCGGGCGCGGAACCGATTCTGCGTTTCTGGAATTTGGCGCGCCATGGATTTTCCAACATGACCTGCTCGCGAACTTGAAGAGACGGTCGATTCCAGGGGTGCGTTTTTCGGCTCAGTCTTTCACTCCCAAGACGGGACCGTACGCCGGGCAGGAGTGCCACGGCCTCAAGTTGCAGATTGCTGATCGCGATGAATTTGAGTCGATACTCATGGGCCTTGAAATTGCAGAAGTGCTGCATCGCTTGTACCCGCAGCAATTTCAGATCGCGAAAATGATCGAGCTACTGGGATCGCAATCCACGGTCGAACGGCTGGAAGGGCGCGATAGTCCGAGGCACATCGAGGCGGGCTGGGCCAATGATCTAGGAAAATTTCGCAAGCTGCGCGCCAAATATCTTATCTATCGCTAGGCGATGGCTCAAAAGGCTGTTTGTCGCGAGCAGGAATGCCAGCAAACAGTGGGACAGATTGATGAAATTCGATTCGCAATCCGAGAAAGGCGCGCGACCGAAGGCGTGGTTGGCTTGGAGCAGCGGAAAAGACAGCGCCTGGGCGCTGCACGCCGTTCGGCAAAGCGCCGCATTTGAAGTTGTGGCGCTGCTAACCACCGTCAATCAAACGTATTCGCGCGTAGCCATGCACGCGGTTCGAGAATGCCTGGTGGAAATGCAAGCGGTTGGGGCGGGCCTACCGTTAATAAAAGTGCCGATTCCGTCGCCGTGCACCAACGAGATTTACGAACACGCGATGGGCTTGGCGATGGCACGCGCGCGGGCCGAAGGCGTCTGGCACGTCGTGTTCGGGGATCTTTTTCTGGAAGATATTCGCGCGTATCGGGAGAAACAACTTGCCGGGTGCGGCATGACGCCAGTTTTCCCGCTGTGGCGGCGCGACACGCGGCAGCTCGGGGAGGAAATGATCGCGCGCGGGCTGTCCGCCTACCTGACTTGCGTAGATCCTCGCAAGCTTGACCGCTCGTTTGCCGGGCGCAGATTCGATGCGGACCTTTTGCGTGCGCTTCCGCCGGATGTGGATCCGTGCGGCGAAAACGGGGAGTTTCATACTTTTGCAAATGCCGGACCGATGTTCAAGCAAGCCATCGCCGTAACAGCCGGCGAGATCGTGGAGAGAGACGGATTTGTATTTGCCGACTTCCTCCCGTGCGCGTCGGCGGCCGGCAAGGCATAGAGTCGAAGATCCGTTCGTTCAAAATCTTAGGCGCGATTGTTTTCATGGGAAGTGGCACTGATGAGGATTTGCTCTTTGCTCCCTTCGGCTACGGAGATTCTCTACGCGCTGGGCCTTGGCGATTCCGTTGTCGGAGTGACGCACGAATGCGATTTTCCGGCAGATGCTGCGACGAAGCCGGCGTTGATACGCCCGCGAGTGGATCCGCAGGTTGCTGCATCTGAAATCGACCGCCAAGTAAGCGACCTTGTTACGCGCGGTGAAAGCATTTACGCGGTGGACGCCGAATTGTTGGGCTCGTTAGCTCCGGATCTAATTATCACGCAAGATCTTTGCCACGTTTGCGCAGCTTCGCCCGACGATCTGGCGACGGCGCTTACACGGCTGCCGAAGAGACCGCGCGTGCTCGCGCTGACGCCACATTCGTTGTGCGACGTTTGGGACGACGTGCGAAGGATTGGTGAGGCCACGCAACGGCGCCGTGAAGCCCAGGCGCTCTCGATTACGCTCGAGCAGAAGGTCGCAGCGATAGAAGCGAAGGCTGCCCAAGCTAAGGCGCGACCGCGGGTGCTGTGCGTCGAGTGGCTCGAACCGTATTACGTGGCCGGCCACTGGGTTCCAGAAATGGTGGCTAAGGCTGGAGGCCAAGATGTTTTGGGCCGGGCGCGCGAGCCTTCGTTCCGAGTCAGCGCAGAGGAGATTGTAGCGGCGGGCGCGGAAATCATTATCGTGATGCCGTGTGGCTTCGGCGTCGAGCGCGCTGTCTCAGAGTACCGAGCAGCGAAATTTCCGGCTGGATGGCTCGAATTGCCGGCTGTGCGCGAGGGGCGCGTTTTCGCAGTGGATGCTAACAGTTATTCCGCTCGTCCCGGGCCGCGGCTCGCGGACGGAGTCGCGATTCTCGCACATTTATTCCATCCGAACTTGTTTCCAGCTCCGCCGCAGGAAGGTGCATTCCAGAGACTGTGAGTGGCGCGAGCCATCAATCGACAACGTTGCTCCCGGACTTGCCGGACCACAAACGATAGAAAAATAGGCCGGACAGAATCATCGCCAACCCGATGGAAGACCGAACCGGGCGCTGAATCCAGATATTGATCGTTAGCGCCAACGCGCCTGCGACGAACAAGCCCGGCACAACGGGGTAACCCCATGTGCGGTAGGGACGCTTCATGTCCGGCGCGATTTTCCGGAGGCGGAACATGGCCACCACCGAAAGCGCATAGAAAATCCAGGCTGCGAAGACGAAAAGCGACGTTAGTTCTTCGAAAGTTCCGGACAGGGCCATCAACGCAGCAAGTGTTCCCTGGAAAACTAACGCGCCGCCGGGCGTTCGAAAGCGCCGATTCACGCTGCCGGTGACGCGGAAGAACAGCCCGTCGCGCGCCATCGCATACGGCACGCGTGCGCCGCTCATGATCGATGAATTAAGGGTACCGAGCGCAGCGACAATCATCGCCAGAGTAATCCACAATGCAGCGCCCCGGCCCGCAAAGCTTTCCACCACATCGGAAGCAACGTGCGACGAACTTGCGACGCTGGCAAAAGGGAGAGCGTAGAAACATACGGCGCTGAACAAAAGATAGATTATGCCCACAAGAATCGTCCCGCCGGCAAGCGCACGAGGAAAATTTCGCTCGGGATTTTGCACCTCGGAGCCGACTCGGTTAAGGTCTTCCCATCCGTCATAAGCCCAGAGCGCCGCAGCGAGCGCGGCAAGAAAGGCTGTGAGTGTGCCGGCACCTTTTTTCACCGGCCAGAATGGATGAAAGTGCGAACTGCTTCCGTGGCCGAACCAGAAGCCCGCCGCGACAATCGCGAGCACGGCGGCGATTTTTAAAACCGTAAGCGCAACTTGCACGCGTCCGCCGAGCCGTACGCCGAGATAATTGATGATGGTGAAAAGGATAATCGCGCTGGCTGCTGCGGGCTGCGCCCAGGTGAACACAAAGTCGTAAGGGGCGCCGCTAAACGGAAGCGTGAAATGCCAGGAAAAGATGGGAATCGCAAGCGCGGGAATCAGAAAACTCGTAAATCGCGCTAGGCCTGCGGCGATCGACGCTGCCGAACTCGACTCGCCTACTGTGGAGTGCATCCAGCCGAAAAGAAAACCCCAGACGGGTCCCAAACCTCTGCGCAAGTATGCATACTGTCCGCCGGCTTCGGGCATGGCCGCGCCGAGTTCGGCAAACGACAATGCGCCGAATAGCGAAAGCAGCCCGCCGGCAATCCATGCGGCATAGACCAGGCTGACCGAGCCGCCGACCGCAGCCATTTCGCCGGGCTTCAGAAAGATTCCGGTTCCCACCATGGTGCCGACTACGATGGCCGCCGCAGCCCACGGGCCCAGGCCGCGTATCAGCTCGAGGCGTTCCTTCGGATGCGCGCTGGTTACGATTATTTTCTCCGCGAAAATAAACTTGAAATCTACAGCGGCTGCGGCGCGCGCGTTTCTTTATTTGCGCCCGTCACAAACACACTTGCCAGCGAACCAACGGCGAACGTGATTACAGTTCCAACGAGCACGTACCAGGTCCACGCGAGCGGCGTCAGAAACCGAACCGCGATCATGGCCACGAGGCCCGTCACGAACCCTACCAGCGCCCCGGTTTCATTTGCACGGCGATTCCAGGTGCCGAGTAAAAACACTCCGAGCGTCGCGCCGTACGTAATTGATGCAATCGTCAGCCCCGCTACCAGCACCGGCCCCCAGCGAACCAGACCGAGGAGCCCGAGCACGATGCCCCAGAGCAGCGTCAGCTTCCGGGAGCGTACAAGAGACTGCGTTCCGCCTTCGCCGCAACGCGCACTCAAGTCTATGATGCTGGAGGACGCGAGCGAGTTCAACGAGCCACTCGCGTTTGACATCGCAATTGCAAAGATGGAAGCCAGCACGATGCCTGCGAGGCCGACCGGCATGTGGTGAACGATGAATTCGGGATAAACTTTGTCGAGGTCACCGCCCGGTATTGCCAGTACGAAATGCTGCGCGTAAACGAAAAGCATTACGCCCAGCACGAGAAACAGGGAGAACTGCGCAAAAATAACCACGCCGCTTGCGAGCAGCGCCGTTTTGCTGTCGCGTTCGTTGCGCGACGCGAGAAGCCGCTGCACCATGGTCTGGTCGGTGCCGTGGCTCGCCATGGTTAGAAACGTCCCGCCGATAAGACCGGACCAAAACGTGTAGCTTTTGGTCAAGCTGAACGCGAAATCGAAAATGGTCAGTTTTCCGCCCGCGGCGGCAGCTGCCAGCGTGACTGTGGACCAACCGCCAGGAATTTTGTGCAGCAGCAGAAAGAAGGCGGCGATAGAACCCGCCATGTAGAGCGCGAACTGAATTACATCCGTCCAGATCACAGCGCGCATGCCGCCTTCAAAAGTGTAAAAGAGCGTGAGCGTGGCGATGATCAGTATCGAGGTTCGTTCGCCGGTGCCAAAGGCCACGCTTACGACTTTGCCGATTGCGGAGATTCGGACGCCCTCTGCCAGCGCGCGCGTGCACACAAAGACCACCGCCGCCGCCGACTTTATGCGCGCCCCGAAACGCTTCTCCAGAAGCTGGTAAGCCGTGTAGAATTCCCCCTGGAAGTACTGGGGGACCAGGACGACGCACAGAATCACTCTGGCCACCAAGTAGCCCAGCACGAGCTGAAGAAATCCCAGGTTTCCGCCGTAGGCGATTCCAGGCGTCCCGATGATCGTGAGCGTCGAAGTTTCTGTCGCGACGATCGAACAGGCGATGGCCCACCACGGCGCGGTGCGGCCGCCCAAGAAATAATCGCGCAGATTTTGCTGCCCGCGGCGGAAGTGGGCGCCGAAAAGCGTGATACCCACGAGATAGAGCGCGAGAATCGCGAAGTCGATTGGGTTGATTTGCATTGTGCCGCGCAAGCCAAGTCGCGCGATGCTAACCGCCCGCTTCGAAAACTGTCAAGCACGGTGGAGAATATGCCAGAAAACAATGCACCTCGGGGCGAAGCTTATTATCTCGGCTTCGATGGCGGAGGCACGAAGACAGACTGCTTCCTGGTGGATGCCGAAAATAAGGTGCTGGCACACGCCACCGCCGGTCCATCGAATCCGATTCGCGCTGGATATGCGAAGGCGTGGTTCACTCTGAGCGACGCCGCGGATCTGGTGCTCGAAAGGTGCCACTTAAAATCGAGCGACATTCTCGGAATTTGCGCGGGCATCGGAGGCGCTGGGCGCGACGTCGTAGCCCGGCGTATCGCCGTGTTCCTCGAGCGCGGATTTCCGCAAGCCGCGGTCTTGGTGACCACCGATCTCGAGATCACTCTGCAGGCGGCGGTCGGCGATGGCGAAGGCGTCATCCTTGTTGTGGGCACCGGCTCGGCTGCTTACGGACGCGATGCGGAAGGCCATATTGCGCGCGCCGGCGGACGCGGCCCCTGGTTCAGCGATGAAGGAAGCGGTTTTGACATTGGCCGCCGAGCTTTGGCCGCCGTAGTTCGCGCGGAAGAGAAACGCGGCCCGTCAACCGCGCTCTCTCAGAAAATGTTGCACTGGCTGGGATGTAAAGACTGGAGCCGCGTCCTCGATTGGGTGGTGAAAAATCCCGACGACGTTTTTCCGCGCATCTTTCCGTTAGTCGCAGACTTGGGCGACCGCGGCGACACGGTTGCCTGCGAAATACTTTCGGGCGCCGCGGAATCGCTGGCCGAGCTTGTTTCCAGCGTGCTTCAGAAACTGGGCATGCAAGATCGCGAAGTGCCTGTTGCAAAATCCGGCGGCACGATCGGCCGCAGCAAATTCTTCGACGCCGCGATCGAATCCGGGCTGGCTAGAGTTGCGCCGCGCGCTACTCTGATCCCGCTGCGCTTGAAGCCCGCCGAGGCTGCGGCGAGAATGGCGATTCGTCTGGAGAAACGAAAGGCACATGCCGGATGATAACGTCGCCGCAAGCCTGCAGCGCGCGCGGTCTGCCTCGGGCGAAGATCTAGATTTGCTGATCCACGAAGCGGACGCGAAAACGCTGCTTGCCCTGCTCGAAAATCCAAACATGCAAGAACCTCAGGTCAGCCGATTGCTGGAACGCCTCGACCTTTCCACTGAGATTCTCACCGCGGTCGCCAAGGAAGGGAAGTGGACTTCCAGCGAAAGCATCCGGCTCGGGCTTGCGCGCCATCCGCGAACTCCACGCCGGATCGCAATCTCGGTGTTGCGCCAGCTTTATTTGTTCGATCTCGTGCGGCTCAGCTTGCTGCCTTCGGCTCCGGCGGATATTCGCCGCGCGGCCGAAGAATTTATTCTCGCGCGCGTGCCGCATCTTCCCATTGGAGAAAAACTGACTCTCGCACGGCGCGGCCCACCGCGTGTGGCCGCTGCAGTGCTGGCCGAGGGCCATCCGCAAGCAGTGAAGCTTGCCCTGGCGAATCCTCAGTTAACCGAAAGCCAGATCCTCAAGATTCTCGCGAAGCCGGGAGCTCCCGCGCGGGTGGTCACGGCCATCTCACAGCATGCGAAATGGTCCGTGCAGTACAATGTGCGCGTGGCTTTGCTTCGACATGCACACACGCCCGTTCCGGCGCTGCTCGAATTTCTTCCGGATGTCACGTTGCGCGATTTGAAGGACGCTCTGGCACAAGAAGCGCTGGCGCCGCATTTTCGGAAGTATATTCAGCAGGAATTGGCGCGACGTACCGACGATGCGAAGCAAAGTATCCCGTAGAACTTGCCGAACATTTTACGCGAGGAAAGTATGGCGAAGAACAAAACTCAAGTGCGCATGATCATGATTCTCGCAGGCGTCGTTTTCATCGCTTTGCTTGTCTATCTTTCGAGGCAACAAAATCAGAATCAATATGAGGTTTGCGTGACGTTCAAAGGCGCCATGCACTGCTCTACTGCTGCGGGCGCCACCCAAACGGAAGCCATTCGCAGCGCCCAGGGAATTGACTGTGCCATGCTCACGAACGGCCGCGACGAAAATATGGTTTGCCTGGATGTCCCGCCGACCAGCACTCGCCCGATTACAAAATAAAAGCTACCTTTCCTTCCGTGCTTGCCGGGCGCAGCCGGGCTCAACGAGCGATCAGGGTTTGACTTGTTCGAGTTCTTGCGCCGCAGAATTGATCAGCGCCGCTTCGTTTTCCAGCACGATTGAAACTCGCGCGATCTCAGAATTGGCCTCGTCCCAATGCTTTTGCTCGAGGGCCTCGCGAACTCCGGGGATAGTCTTCGCGCCGTAACCGGAATACACGCCGGGCGCGTCGATCATGTGCTTGTACCAGGGCCGGCGGAGCAGGCCTTGCTCAGTAGTGAGCCGTCGTTCACTGTCGATTAGCTTCCGGTTCAAGTCTTGGAGCGTCGCGGGAGGAACTGCGGCACTCCAGGCCTTCGCGAGAGCGTCGTGATAACGCTGGGCGCTCTGCATAAGAGAGTCGGCGGCGTTGTCGAGAGGCGCGAAATTCAGGTGCGGGGGAACGTCCAACCGTGGCGGGGCTACGGTCGGATGGCGCGGATCGTTTGTGGCCGCGTAGAGTCCATCGTCGAGGTTCTTGTTGCGTTCGATGGCTTCGTCCCTCGAAGCATCGGCGAGCTTTTTAAGTTGCTTCAAGTAGAGGTGGATGGTATCGGCGAAGTCGGTAAATTCAAACGGCAACAGATCGGAATCAGCCAGCCGCATGATCGCAGTGCCTGCAGTCTGAGACAGCGCGCGGCCGTAGACGAAGTCGGTATCGCTAAAATGTGTGTACCAGTAGAAATCGTCGTAAATCGAGTGGTAGATTCCGCCGTTGTCTTCGCCGCCGTAACCCAAATTCATGGAAGCGATGCCCAAGTGGTCTATGAACGCCGTGTAGTCGCTCCCGGAACCAAGTGCCGGCATGCGCAGGTCCGCACGTTGGCGGATCTCCTTGCGGTCTTCATCGTTGTGTGCCCGTTCGACGGCACGGAGGAAAGCACGCTGTCTGACGGGCAGCTTCGTCTCGGGGTCTTGAATATCTCGGGAGACGCCGTTCATGAAATGTTCAAGCGATTGCGACCCGCCCACAAAAAAGTAGCCGCGGCCATTGCCGTCGCTATTGATGTAGGCGACGCCGTTCTGCTTCAGCTCCTTATCGTGAGCTTCGGCCCACTCGGTCGAGCCGAGAAGACCCTCTTCTTCGCCGTCCCACGCGCAATAGACGATGGTGCGCTTGGGTCGCCAGCCTTGCTTGACTAATTCTCCCAGTGCGCGAGCTTCTTCCAGCATGCCCACTTGGCCGGAGATGGGGTCTTCGGCGCCGTTGACCCAGCCGTCTTCGTGATTGCCGCGCAAGACCCATTGATCGGGCTGCTCGGCTCCGGGGATTTTAGCGACGACGTCATATAGCGGCACAATATCCCAGTTGAATGCCAACTTCAGGTGAACTTTCGCCGCGCCCGGACCGACGTGGTAGGGAATGGCGAGAGTGCCGCGCCACTCCTCTGGAGCCATGGGGCCTTCGAGCGCTGCGAGGAGCGGCTGCGCGTCACCGTAGGAAATCGGCATCACCGGGATCTTCGTAAGGGAGGGATTGCCCTTGATGGGAATTCGCTTGGCATCGTGAGTAGCGCCAACGCCGGGGGTGAGCGGGTCGCCGGGATTGGTAGCGGGGAAATCCATTACGCTGCCTCGCTGGACGCCTTCGGCGGGGCGCATGGGGCCCTTGGGGAAAACGTCCTCGACGGAGTACCCGTCGTCACGCGGATCGGAATAGATCAGGCAGCCAATCGCGCCGTGTTCGGCGGCGACCTTGGGCTTGACGCCGCGCCATGCTCCGCCATATCGCACGATCACGATCGCGCCTTTTACGGAAACTCCGAGGCGATCCAATTTGTCGTAGTCTTCGGGCACGCCGTAATTGGCGAAAACGAGCGGCGCGGTTACGTCGCCGTCAATCGAATAGGCGTTGTAGGTGGGCAATTGTTCGTTCTGCTGATTCGACGTGGGGTCAGCGGAGACTGGCGGCTCCTGAAGCTTGGCCGTGAATTTCGTGGGCGCTATCATTTCCAGCAAGCGCTCCTTGGGAGTGGGAAAAAGCACTTCGAAGGTCTCAATGTGGGCGTCCCATCCCCATTCCTTGAACTGCGAGAGAATCCACTCGGCATTTTGCTTGTCGTAGGCTGAGCCCAAATGATGAGGATGCGCGGTGAGGCGCTGCATGTAAGCGCGCTGATTATCAGGGCTGGGGATTGCGCGGAATTTCGCCTCCCAATCGCGTTCGGCCGTGGAACTCGCGTGTGTAAAGCCTTGCAGAGGCTCTTCATCGGCGCCTGCCGGAATCAAGAAGCAGCAGACAGCCAAAATCGTCAGGATGGCAACGTGTCGCATGCGGACTCCTTCTTGTCGTTTGTCGGGTGGCTCTCGAAGAATCAAGCGCGAGCAGGTTACAGCAAAGAAATGCGAAAACCAAATAATCTCGCGGCGATTTCACGATGAGAAGGAAAATACAATTTGTATCTCTGGCAAACGTTCGGCGAGACAGCTTCCGGCGTTTTGGCGGATTTGGTTAAGAGGCTATTCCATGCCGAATTGACACGTGGCTTTCCTGTGCATAGCATCGAGGTGAAATGAAGAAGGCTGCTAGATGACTCATTGCCTGAACTGCGGATCGGAGCGGGACGCGGACATATGCGAGGCGTGCGGTTTGAATTCCACCGCCGCCGAATTGTCACTGCGGCAAAAGCTGTTGAACCGCACCGCCATCTTTCTGGTAGGCGGTCTCGCGCTTGTCGCGGCCAGCGAGCGTTACCCGGCTCTTGAACTCGATGGTATGTTGATTTTCATCGGCGTTCTTTTTTTTCTCACCCTGGGATTGGGGATTTTGGTTGAACGCCGCGCCTTGCGGCATCAGGAAGCGGAGGTCTTGAAGCGCGTTTACTTTGGTCTGATTCCGCTTCCATGGCTTCTCGCGATTCTGTTGGTCGCTAATGGTGCACTCGATCACTCTCCGGCGCGCATCGAGCAAGTTCGCGTGATTTCGAAGTTCTCGATGTCCGGGCCGGTGCCAAACCGCCGGCTGATCGTCACGTCCTGGCGTGAAGGGCGCCGCTTCGAACGAATTCCTGTGGATCGCGGGGATTTCGACCGCGTCAGCCGAGGCGACATGGTTGACGTTCAAGTGCGCGAGGGGCTTGCTGGAATTCCTTGGGTTGCCGGAGTTTCGCTGCAGTGATTCGCTCGCTTCGCGTGGAGAATTAACCGATCGTGCGACTGCCGGAATCGTGGACTGAACGTTTCACTTTCCTCGAAACGCTCGAAGACGATTGGGAACCAATCCCACGAGCTGCGCTCATCGCCTGGATCGTTTTTTATTTGCTATTTCTGTATCAAGCTGCGCGTGGCCGCGGAATTTTGCTGCTGATGGATGGCGTGTTCATCCCGATTCACGAAGGCGGCCATCTGCTTTTCCGGGTCTTTGGCGAATTTCTTATGGTCGCGGGCGGGACCGCGCTGCAATTGCTCGTGCCATTCTGGCTGGCGCTTTATTTTTTCTTTCGGCGGCAGCCGCAAGGCGTGGCGTTTTGTTTATTTTTCATGTTCGAGCAATTTCTCCCGATCGCTACGTACATGGCAGATGCGCGAGCGCAAGATTTGCCTTTGCTAACGGTAGGCGACGCGGATTATGTGATTCACGATTGGGCATATCTCTTCGGAAAGCTCGGTCTGCTGCAACACGATACGCAGATCGCGAGCGCAGTGCGAGCTCTTGGCTGGCTCGGAATGATCGGCGTGGTGATCTGGCTGGTGTGGCGCGGATTGAATGATGTTCCGCAGCCGCATCTGCCGGATGTTGATTCCCGCCGCCCTCAGTAAAACGCGCGCATATCAGGCGGATGCGGGAGATCAACTTGCAGAAGGCGGCCGTAATCCCCCAACGTCAGCTTGATTTGCTCCGCCGGTCCGACGTCGCGGACGGACCAATCCGAGGTTTGCAGCAAGCGGCTTGGGACCGCAAAATTATCGCTCTCCAGGTCGTTGCCGTTTTTCTGCAGACCGGTGGGAAGCACGGTGTAGGCAACTCTCGCTTTTATGTCGAGTTGGATGTAACGGCGTCCGAGTAGCACGAGCACGAAGCGGGAGTCTTTCTTTTTCTCCGGGCGGTAAACGTTGAATGCCAGTGGAGTTTTGTCGTCCAGCTTGACCTGAGCTACGGCGACAGGCTTCCACCGGATGCGTTGGCTATCACTATCGGCGTTTCCCGTGGCGGGAATTGCGAGGATGGCGAGCATCATCCAGAAACACATCGGAACCGCAACACGCAAAGCGCCGCGCCGCAGGAAATCGCGGCCTGTAAATTTCTTCGGATGAGCCGTACCCCCGTGCAAATCACTGCGGGAATTTATCGTGGGCGGCAAAGAAAAGTGTGAAGACGTCATATCCGTGTTTTTGCGGAAGCTAATAGATGCTCGATTCGCGCTTGCGGCCGGTGTAGTCGACGTAGACAATTTTAGTGTCGGTATAAAAATCGATGGCGGCGTGGCCCACTTCGCGCGGGCCGACGCTGGAATCTTTCGCTCCCCCGAAGGGGACGTGCGCTTCGCCGCCGACCGTCGGCGAATTTACGTGCGTCATGCCGGTTTCGATCTTGTCCACAAATTCAAAAATCTTATTCGAGTCGGTGGAATAGATTGAGCTAGAGAGGCCGTAGCGCACCGAATTTGCGGCTTGCAGCGCTTCGTCGAAATTCTTCACGCGAATCACGCTCAGTACCGGGCCGAAAATCTCCTCCTGCGCGATAGAACTGTCTGAACGGACGTGGTCGAACACGGTGGGCGAAACGAACCAGCCCTTGTCATATTTCGAGCCGGTGAGGCGCGCGCCGCCGCAGAGCAGCTTGCCTTCCTTTTTGCCGATTTCGATGTACTTGAGCACGGTGTTCATTTGGTTTTCGTCCACGGACGGCCCCATATCGACGCCGGGTTCCAGTCCGTCGCCAACAACGTATTTCTTCGCGCGCTCGACGAGCGCGGAGACGAACTCGTCCGCGACTTTTTCTTCAATCACGACTCGGCTGGTGGCCGTGCAGCGCTGGCCGGTGGAAGCGAACGCACCCGCCAGCGTGGATTCCATGGCGAGTTGCAAATCGGCGTCGGCGAGAACCACGACGGGATTCTTGCCGCCCATCTCGCACTGAATTTTTTTCAGCCGCTGCGCACCGGAAGCGTAGAGCGCGCAGCCGACTTCGTTCGAGCCGGTGAAGGAAAGTCCGTGGACGAGCGGGCTCTGCACCAACTCGTCGCCTGTCTCGCGGCCCGAACCCATCACCAGATTCAGAACGCCCGGCGGAAGCCCCGCCTCTTTGAAGATTTCTACAATTTTCATGGCCGTTAGTGGAGTGAGCGTTGCGGGTTTGAACACGACCGTATTGCCGCAAACAAGCGCCGGAGCAATCTTCCAAACGGGAATCGCCACGGGAAAATTCCACGGCGTGATTGCGCCGACGACGCCGAGAGGTTGGCGAATGGTGTAGGAGAAATTCTTGGGCAGCTCGCTGGTCAGAGTTTCGCCATTCAAACGGCGCGCTTCGCCGGCCATGAATTCCGTAATGTTGATGGCGCGCTGAACTTCGCCGAGAGAATCTTTGAATGCTTTGCCTTCTTCGCGCGTCAAAAGGCGTGCCAAATGTTCTTTTTGCTCCTGCATCAGACGCGTGGCGTTGAAAAGAATCTTTCCACGGTTTGGGGCGGGCGTTTCGCGCCAGGCAGGGAAGGCAGCTTTGGCTGCGGCGATAGCTTCTTTCATTTCTTCGCGAGTGGAAAGCGGGATGCGCGCGACGACTTCGTCCGTGTTCGCAGGGTTTCTCCGCTCGACAATTTTCGTCGAGCGCGATTCCACCCACTTGCCGTTGATGTAGTTCCTGCAAAGCGTCGCCGCGCTAGTTGCCGTAGCCATATCGTTTTACTCGGTCCCTCGGCTTATGTTCATCTCGAATCGTTAAGCCCTTACCTCGCTGAAGGATTTGTCGAGGAGGCGGATGCCCTCGTCCACATCGGCTTTAGAGATGTTCATGGGCGGGGCCATGCGGATGGTGTTGCTGTATAGGCCGCCTTTGCCGACGAGCAGGCCGTTGGCGCGCGTGCGCTCCATGATTTGGTTTGCTTGCTGGGCGGCGGGCTCTTTGGTCTGCCGGTCTTTCACCAGCTCCAGCGCTTGCAACATGCCCATGCCGCGAACGTCGCCGATGAGCGGATATTTCTGCTGTAATTCTTCTAGTTTTTTCCGGAAGTAGCCACCGACCACGTGCGTGTTCTCGAGAAGATTTTCTTCCTCAATTACTTCAATCACGGCGCGCGCGGCGACAGACGTGACGGGGTTGCCGCCGAACGTCGCGATGTTAAGACCCTGAAATTTCCCGGCAAGTTCGGAAGTCGTAATCGTGACGCCAGCGGGAACGCCGTTGGCCATGCTCTTCGCGGAGGTAATGATGTCCGGCGTGACTTCCCACTGCTCGATGCCCCACCATTTTTTGCCGGTGCGGCCCCAGCCGGTCTGCACTTCGTCGGAAATAAAAAGGCCGCCATAATTTTTCACGATGCGATGGACGATTTTGAAATATTCCGGCGGAGGAGTGATGAACCCACCGACGCCTTGAATCGGTTCGGCGATGAACGCAGCAATCGAGCCGCTGGTTGTAGTTTGAATTACGCCTTCGACGTCATTCGCGCAGGCCACTCCGCATTCGGGATATTTCAAATGCAGCGGACAGCGGTAGCAATAGGGATTCACAGCGTGCGAGACGCCGACGCTTATGATTCCTGCTTTGCGCCAAGCGGATTGCGCGGTGACGGATTTGGTCAGCGCAGAGCCGCCGGAGTACGCGTGGCGAAGGGCCACGATGTCGTAGCTGGGGTTGGCACTGCGCGCAAGAAGGATGGCCGCTTCATTTGCTTCCGTGCCGGAGCTGGTGAAAAAGCTTTTCTGCAATTTGCCGGGAGTGATCTCGGCGAGTTTTTCGGCCAGCGCGACGATGGCCTCGTTGGGATAGAGGGTGGAAGTGTGCTGGAGCTTGTCCACTTGCGCTTTGATTTTTGAAGTGACCTTGGGATTGCAGTGGCCCACGCCGATGGTGACGATACCGCCGAAAAAGTCGAGGTACTTGTTGCCTTCGACGTCCCACAGATATTGCATCGAACCGTGATCGGCGACGAGCGGGTGCTCGTAGTAATTTGCCACCGAAGGCCAGATGAATTCCTTATGCTTGCGGACGACTTCTTCGCTGCGCGTGGGAGCAACAATTTTCGGCGTGGTTGTCATGCTTGGTCCTTATATTATTATTGCCGCGCCGGCTGCTTTGGGAGCCGAATACGGGCGCGAAATCTCGCCGCAGGATCAACCATCAAAACTGCGCCGGGCGAGCCGCTACGCAGTTCCACTGCAAACGTTCGCGAGAAGTTTACTCCCCGACGCGCAGTGCGGCAAGGCAGGCAATAGCTGCGACTTCCTGGCCCCCAGAAATATAGGCAAGTTTGGGGTTAGTGCTCGTATAATCCCGGCGAAGCGATGGACCGCATACTAAACAACCTGTTTCGCGCGTTCGGACGCGTCTTTCCCGGCTGCATCACTCTGAGCCAGGCGATCGCATTCAATATGTTCCTCGCGTTTTTCCCCATGCTGCTTTTGGTGCTGGGAGTGCTGAGCAGCAACGAATCCTTTCACAGCGCATTGAGGGATTTGCCGGAGCATCTGCGGGTGATCCTTCCTCCGGGAAGCGAAGACGTAGTGGTGCAATATTTCATGCGCAAAGGCGTGCATCCCTGGAAATGGTTCTTACTTGGGCTGGGAGGAACGCTGCTGGCGGGATCGCAGGTGATGGTGGGCTTCATCGAAGGATTCCGGATTATTGAGGGCGATATAATTCAGCCCGGCTACTTGCGGACTCACGCGCGCGCATTGCTTCTGCTGGTTCTGACCATCGTGCCTTCGCTTTCGGTTATCATCCTCACAGTTTTCGGCAAGCAAGCGAGGAGGTGGCTAATCCTCCAATTCGGATTGCGATCTCTGATCACAGCGCTGGCATTTATTTTTCAAGTCAGCGTGGTATTTGCGCTTTCGATGTTTGTGCTGGTGCTGCTCTACCGGATTGGGCGGCCGCAGCACAAAGGCTATATGGATCTGCTTCCGGGCGCGGCGGTGGCTACGGTGCTGTGGTGGGTGGTTGATATTTTTTTCGGTGTGTACGTTCGGAAGATGCCGTACGACGTGGTGTACGGCGGGCTGGCGGCTGCGATTGGTTTGCTATTGTGGCTATACTTGACCGCGATCGTCGTGCTGTTGGGCGCGGCATATAACGCCGAGCGGCGGGAATCAGCCGAGCGGGATCAATTTCCGGTCGAAAAAGGCATGGCGCTGCGATAGGTCGCGGCCGATTGATCCAGCAGGTCGTCCGGGCTGCAGTCGAACCCTAGACTTAAGGACAAGGAGGCAGACTGGGATGGCGAAAAAACGGGCGGGTGGGATTTCTCGGCGGGAATTCGTCAGATTGACAGGTACGGGCGCACTGGCCGCGGGGATCGGGCCCGCATTTATTTTCCCCGGCCGCGCTCAGGCGCAACAGAAGACCCTGAAGATTCTGCAGTGGAGCCACTTCGTACCTGATTATGACAAGTGGTTCGATGGTGTTTACACCAAAGCATGGGGACAGAAGCACGATACCAACGTCATGGTGGATCACATCTCGCTGAACGAAATTCCCGCGCGGGCGGCTGCGGAGGTGGCCGCGCAAAAAGGCCACGATCTCGTGATGTTCCTCTCGCCTCCCGCGGCCTATGAGAAGCAAGCCATCGACCACAGCGAAATCTACCAGGAAGTCGAGAAGAGACACGGCAAGAAAATAACCTTGGCTCACCGATCAACGTTTAACCCCGTCACCAAACGATATTACGCGTTCAGCGATTCCTACGTGCCGGACCCCGGTAACTGGCGCAAGGACCTCTGGGAGGCAGTCGGATATCCGAATGGGCCGGACTCATGGGACGACTTACTGGATGGCGCGCGGAAAATTCGCAGGGATCCAAAACTCGGCAACCCCTGCGGTCTCGGTCTCGCTCAGGAACTCGACACGAGCATGGCTACCCGTGCGCTGCTGTGGTCGTATGGAGGCGCGGAGCAGGATGAAGAGGGAAACGTCACCATCAATTCCAAAGCCACAATCGAAGCACTAAAGCACATGCGCGCGATTTATCAGGATTCGGAGACGCCGGAGGTCTTTACCTGGGATCCATCGTCGAATAACCGAGCGATGCTGGCGGGAAAGGTGTCGTACGTCGCGAACGCAATTTCCATCACGCGGCAGGCGGAACGCGAGAAAGCCACGAACCCGATGATGGCGGAGATGTCCAAGAAGATCATGATCAACAAAGCGCTGAAGGGTCCGGTGCGCCGCATCGCTTCCGAGCACGTAATGGATTGCTATGTGGTCTGGAACTTTGCGGAGAACAAAGAAGGGGCTAAACAATTCCTGGTAGATTACATTGACAACTTCGGCGAGGGCTTCAAGGCCAGCAAGTATTACAACTTCCCCTGCTTCCCGAAGACAGTACCCGACCTCTCGCAGCAAATCTCGAATGATCCGACGGCGGACCCGCCCGACAAATACAAAGTGCTCACCGACGTGCTCGATTGGGCGACCAACATCGGCTATCCCGGGTACTGTTCGGCGGGAGTGGACGAAGTATTCAATACCTGGGTGATCCCGACGATGTTCGCGAAGGTGGCCAAAGGTGACATGAGCCCCGAAGATTCCGCGAAAGCGGCAGAAGCCGAGATCAAACGGATCTTCGAGCGGCGCAAGGCGGGTTAAGGACGGGTCGGGTTAAAATGGCGGTTGTCGAAACCAAGGAACTGACCAAAGTCTTCAAAAAAGGTGAACTGGGCGCAGTCAATAACGTCAATTTGACGACCCAAGAAGGGGAGTTCCTTGTTTTCCTGGGGCCTTCAGGCTCCGGGAAGACGACTCTTCTTCGAATGATCGCTGGCCTGGAGACGCCCACGTCGGGCCAAATCCTGATCGGCGGGCAGGACGTCACGCATCTGTCGCCCCGCGAGCGCCGCATCGCCATGGTGTTCCAAAGCTACGCGCTCTATCCGCATCTAACCGTTTACAAAAACATTTCGTTTCCGCTCAAAGCACAGAAGGTCCCGAAGGAACAGCACAAGCAGAAGGTGGAGTGGGCCTCGGGCCTGCTGGGCATCGAGAAGTTGCTTCATCGCAAGCCACGCGAGCTTTCCGGCGGCGAACGCCAGCGCGTGGCGCTGGCACGAGCGATCGTTCGCGAGCCCTCCGTGTTTCTGCTCGACGAGCCGCTCTCGAATCTCGATGCCAAACTGCGAACGTCAGCCCGCGAAGAGCTGGAGCAGTTTCATGCGCGTATCAAGACCACGACGATCTACGTCACCCACGACCAGGTAGAAGCTATGGCCCTGGGCGATCGCGTCGTGGTTCTACATCAGGGCGTGGTGCGACAGATCGGAACGCCTAAGGAAGTTTACGACGACCCCGCCGATACGTTTGTGGCCACATTTCTTGGCTCGCCACCCATGAATCTGATCCCACAGGAACGCGACATTGTCGGCTTCCGGCCGGAGCACCTGCTTCCGGCCTCCTTGATTTCTCCGGACCAGCGCGTGCCGATGCACTTCCATTTTTCGCACGAGGAATACCTGGGAGCCGAGCGCATCCTCTACGGGTCCCTCGCGGACAAGCGTTTTGAAGCCAAAGATGTGATTTCGCGATTGCCTTCTCGCGTGGAGGCCTCTTTCATCCCCGGTTCCATCGTGGAATTCGCTGTGCCGCGAAATGAGTTGAAATTCTTCGATCGAGCGACGGAGAAGCGCTCCGAGCCGCGGGTTATCTCGTGGCAATGACGCCGCGCTCACGGACGACTCCGGAATCGCGTGCTTGGTGGCTCGGTCAGGGAATGTTTTATCCCGCGATGATCTACGTGCTCGCGGTCATCGGCCTTCCGTTTGCGCTTGCGGTTGTGTATGCGTTCAGCGACATCAAAGTGGGGAGCGTCGGCTATCATTTCGTCGGCTTGCAGAATTTCAAAAGCATTCTGCACAGCGCCACTTTTCTTCGCGCACTCTACGATTCCTTTATTTTCACGGTAGGCTCGCAGATCCTGGTGCTTGTGGGATCCACTTTACTGGCGCTGGCGCTGGAGAAGAAGTTCCGGGGCCGCGGGCTGGTGCGTTTCCTGATGCTGCTGCCGTGGGTCGCGCCGGTTTCGATCGGTGCGATCGGTTGGAAATGGATTCTCGATTCACTCTACAGCGTGATCAACTGGGTCCTGGTTCGTATCCCCATCTTGCATCTGGACAAGTTCAATCCCCCGCAGTGGCTGGGCGAACCCACGCTGGCCATGGCGTCGGTAATCGTGGTGCACACCTGGCGCTTGCTCCCCTTCTCGACGGTTATTTTGCTCGCGGGGCTCAGCGCGATCCCGAAAGAGATTCCGGAAGCGGCGGAAATTGACGGTGCGGGATTCTGGCGAAAAATGTTCCAGATCAACATTCCGATGCTGCTGCCGATTCTGAATGTGGCGTTGCTCTTCGGGATTGTGTTCACGTTTACAGATATGACCGTTGTGTACATTCTCACTCGCGGCGGCCCTTACGACAGCACCCAGGTCGTGCCGTCGCTGGCATTCTTTACCGGCGTCCTGGGAGGGGACTTGTCGGAAGGCGCTGCAATTTCGCTGTTCATGGTGCCCATCCTGGTAATCGTCGCGTACTTGATGCTGCGCGCAGCGAACCGCTCGGAGGTAACCTGATGGCCCGGGGGCGGGTTCGCGAATTGCTGATCGGGGGCGGCCGCTGGGCCGTTGTGGTGTTCTTCTCCGTCGCGCTGGCATTTCCTTTCTACTGGATGCTCATTACCACTTTCAAGCAGGATGCTGATCTCTACAACACTGCGAACAATCCCTTTATATTCAACTTGAAACCCACTCTGGTGCACCTGCAAGTGCTCTTTCGCGACACAATGTACCTGCGTTGGACCGGCAATACGGCGCTTGTCGGCGCGCTGGTGGTCCTAATCACACTCGTACTTTCCTTGCCGGCGGCCTATGCGCTGGCGCGGCTAACCGGAAAATGGGGCGAGCGTATGGGTATCGCGATGTTTCTCACGTATCTCGTGCCGCCTACTTTGCTTTTTATTCCGCTATCCCGCGTCGTTGCATTGCTGGGCTTGCAGGACACAATTTGGTCGCTGGTCTTCGTCTATCCGAGCTTCACGATCCCATTCTCCACTTGGTTGCTGATGGGATTTTTCAAATCGATCCCGCGCGAACTGGAAGACGCGGCGATGGTCGATGGGCTTACGCGCTTTGGCGCATTTGCGCGGCTCGTTGTACCGATCTCACTTTCGGGAATCCTGACAGTCGTAATCTTTACGTTCACACTGGTGACCCAGGAGTTCGTTTACGCTCTCACCTTTATCGCGCCGGAGAGGAACCAGATGGTAGGAGTAGGCGTGCCGACATTCCTGATTCGCGGCGACGTCTATTTTTGGGGCGAGCTAATGGCCGCCTGTCTGATCACCAGCCTCCCAATCGCGCTCCTCTATAATTTGTTCCTCGACCGCTTCATATCTGGGTTCACGGTCGGCGCGATTAAGTAGTGTGGTTAGGGTTGCGCGTAATAGCCCTGGCGAGTGCGCGTGGGCGTACCACGCATAAGCAAGTACTCGCGGTAGGAATGGCGGGGACGACGAGACTCGAACTCGCGACCTCTGCCGTGACAGGGCAGCGTTCTAACCAACTGAACTACGTCCCCGCGAATGTGCATCTGCTGGTGGGCGGTCACGGATTTGAACCGCGGACCTTCCCGGTGTAAGCGGGACGCTCTAACCGCTGAGCTAACCGCCCATCGAACCTATCCATCGTAGCAGAAGGCACGCAGTCCAAGCTAGACTTCGCACCAAGAAATTCGCAGCCGGCGAAGGCCGCGAGCCTGTAACGCCACTTGAATGAGCTCGATCTAAAATTACTACGCCATTTTTTGCTCTCTCAGACCTCCATAAGCGACGACCTGTACGTTAGTACAGGAGCAAAAAAAAGCCTGTACTAACGGCCAGTTTTTCACGAAGCGTAACGGATGTTAGCAGATTCACCACGAACGCCGCACACGCTCCGAAGCTGCGCGCGCCAGCGTGCTACGCTGAATCTTCCAGCGGTGAGAGTGCCGCGGGCGCACAATCATGTCTTCACGACTCGGCGAAATACTGGTCAAAGACAGCCTGATCTCAGCGGATCAGTTGAAGCAGGCGCTCGACTATCAGAAAAAGAACGGTGGGAGGCTCGGCACCTGCCTGGTAAAGATGGGACTTGTCAGCGACGACGACATTACCGCGGTGCTTTCGCGACAGTACGGCGTGCCCTCCATAAACCTGAAGTTCTACGAAGTGGATCCCCTGGTAATCAAGCTGGTTCCGCAAGAAACGGCCATTCGATACCAGATTGTGCCGCTTTCGCGCGTCGGCTCAACGCTCACGATCGCGATGACGGATCCCACCAACGTCTTCGCGATGGACGACATAAAGTTCATGACCGGTTTCAATGTGGAGCCGGTGGTGGCTTCCGAGTCTGCAATCAGCGAAGCGATTCACAAGTTTTACGGCGACGTCGAGAGCGTGGAAGAACTCGACAAAGTGATGAAGGACCTCGCCGGCGACGACGCTTCACTGGAGCTTTCGGCCGAAGAGCAGGAAATGGATTTGGCCACGCTCGAGAAGGCAGCCGAAGAGGCTCCGATCATCAAGCTGGTGAACCTGATTCTCACCGACGCGGTGAAGCGCGGGGCCAGCGACATTCACGTGGAGCCCTACGAAAAAGAACTGCGCGTGCGCTTCCGCGTTGACGGCATTTTGCAGAACGTGATGGCGCCGCCCATGAAACTGAAGGACGCCATTACCAGCCGCATCAAGATCATGTCGAAACTGGACATCAGCGAAAAGCGGCTGCCACAAGACGGCCGCATCATGATCAAGTATTTGAAAGACGGAAAGAAAAAGGAACTCGACTTTCGTGTTTCCACCGTTCCGACACTTTTCGGCGAAAAAATCGTTTTGCGCTTGTTGGACAAAGAAAATCTACGGCTGGATATGACCAAGCTGGGCTTTGAACAAGAATCACTGACCAAGTTCGAACGACAGATTCTGAAGCCTTACGGCATGGTGCTGGTAACCGGTCCTACCGGGTCGGGCAAGACGAATACGCTGTATTCATCGGTCGCGCGGCTGAATACGACAGAGACCAACATTATGACGGCCGAAGATCCCGTCGAATTCCAGCTTGCCGGCATCAACCAGGTGCAGATGAAGGAGCAGATCGGGTTGAACTTCGCTTCCGCGTTGCGCGCTTTCCTGCGGCAAGACCCCAACATCATCCTGGTCGGCGAAATTAGAGACTTTGAAACGGCGGAAATCGCGGTAAAAGCCGCACTGACCGGCCACTTGGTGCTTTCCACGCTCCATACGAATGACGCGCCTTCCACCATCAGCCGATTGATGAACATGGGCATTGAGCCTTTTTTAGTGGCGACTTCGGTGAACCTGATTTGCGCCCAGCGTCTTGTGCGGCGCATTTGCTCGCAGTGCAAGGAACCGCTGCAGATTTTGCCGCAGGCGCTCCGGGATGCGGGCTACACGGCGGAAGAATCGGAGAAAGTGATCATTCATCACGGTCGCGGCTGCGCAACCTGCAACAACACGGGTTACAAAGGTCGCGTCGGCCTGTACGAAGTGATGGAGATCAACGACGAGTTGCGCGAGCTCATTCTGGTAGGTGCCTCTGCGCTGGAATTGAAGAAGAAAGCTTTGGAAACCGGGATGATTACGTTGCGCCGCAGCGGCCTCCTAAAAGTGGCACTGGGGCACACGACCATGGAAGAAGTTTTGCGCGAGACTGTTCTGTAAGCGGAGGAAATAAATGGCTGGCATCACTTTAAGCGAACTCTTGAAAAAGATGATTGAAATGTCGGGAAGCGACTTGCATCTATCCACCAACAGCGCGCCGCGCATTCGCGTGCACGGCAAATTGCGTCCGCTGGACATGCCGCCGCTCACCGCGGCAGACACCAAGGCTCTAGCCTACAGCGTGCTGACCGACGTGCAGAAGCACCGCCTGGAAGAGAATCTCGAGCTGGACTTCTCGTTCGGGTTGAAGAGCCTGGCGCGTTTCCGGGGCAACATCTTCCACCAGCGCGGCGCCGTGGCAGCCGTCTTCCGTACGATTCCGTGGGAGATCAAGAGTTTCGATGCTCTGGGCCTGCCCAACGTCGTGCGAGGTCTCTGCGATAAGCCGCGCGGCCTTGTTCTGGTGACCGGACCGACAGGGTCGGGTAAATCGACGACGCTCGCAGCCATGCTCGACAAAATCAATAACGAGCATGAAGAGCACATGATCACGATCGAAGACCCGATCGAGTTCCTTCACAATCACAAGAAATGCCTGGTCAACCAGCGCGAGGTGCATTCGGACACGCACTCATTCGCGAATTCGCTCCGTGCCGCGTTGCGCGAAGACCCGGACGTCGTGCTGATCGGCGAAATGCGGGACTTGGAGACCATTGAGTCGGCACTGCGAATTGCCGAGACGGGCCACTTGACGTTCGCCACCTTGCACACAAACTCGGCGGTGTCGACGATTAACCGCATCATCGACGTATTCCCGGCGCACCAACAGCCGCAAGTACGCGCGCAATTATCAATGGTGCTGGAAGGAATTCTTTGCCAGTCGCTATTGCCGAAGATCGACGGCCGTGGCCGCGCGATGGTGATGGAGATTTTGATTCCTACCGCCGCCATTCGTAACCTGATTCGCGAAGACAAGATTCACCAGATTTATTCGGCCATGCAGACCGGCACGGGCACATCCGGAATGCAGACGTTCAATCAGAGCCTGGCGAACGCCTATCAACAGAAGTTAATTACGATAGAAGTGGCGCTCGCGCGTTCATCGAATCCAGACGAATTACAAGACTTGATCAACCGCGGGGTCGTTTCGCCGCCTACTGGCGGCAAACAGCATGTCCGGCGGTAACTGCAGATAAGAAAGAGGAGGGAACAGATCATGCCGGTATTCACATATCGAGGAGTCAACCGCGCGGGCGCAACCGTTACGGGCGAGCGCACGGCTGCCACCAAGGCCGAGGCCACCACCTCGCTTAAGCGCGAGCAAATCAACATCAGCAAGCTCTCCGAGAAGGGGAAAGAGTTCAACATTCCCACTTTCGGCGGAGGAGTGGATTCAAAAGAGCTGGCCATCTTCACGCGCCAGTTCTCGGTAATGATCGACGCCGGCTTGCCCCTGGTCCAGTGCCTGGAGATTCTCGCTGGACAACAGGAAAACAAGACCTTTCAAAAAATCCTCAACGGCGTACGAGCTTCGGTGGAAGGAGGCGCCACACTTTCTACCTCAATGAAGCAGTACGAGAAGGTATTCGACCCGCTTTATTACAACATGGTGGAAGCGGGCGAGACGGGCGGTATTCTCGACACCATTCTTCAGCGCCTCTCGAGCTACATCGAGAAGAACGTGAAGCTGAAGCGCGCGGTGAAATCGGCGGCGATCTATCCAACCGCCGTGCTGGGCATCGCCGGCGGCGTGATCATTCTTCTTCTGTGGAAGGTGGTTCCGATTTTCACAACGCTGTTTAATGGACTTGGCGTGGACCTGCCGCTACCCACCAGAATCGTGATCATGCTCAGCAGCTTCATCGGCAGCGTTTACGGCCTGCTGATCCTGGTGTTTTTCGTGGGCATCGTGTTTGCGTTGAAGTTCTGGTATGGCACACCTCAGGGGCGGTACGCCATAGACAGCATTTTGCTAAAGCTGCCAATGATCGGAATTCTGCTGCGCAAGATCGCAGTGGCTCGGTTTACACGAACCCTTGGCACTCTGATTTCCAGCGGCGTGCCTATATTGGAGGGTCTCGATATTACGGCACGCACTTCCGGAAACGCCGTGGTGGAAAGAGCGATCACCGCAACGCGAAAGGCTGTCGAGGCCGGGCGTTCGCTGGTGGATCCTCTGAAGGAAACAAACGTTTTCCCGGGCATGGTGACGCAGATGATCGGCGTCGGAGAACAGACCGGCGCGATGGATGCCATGTTGCAAAAAATCGCCGACTTCTACGAAGACGAAGTGGACGCCTCGGTGAAGGACCTGCTGACGGCCATGGAACCTATCATGATCGTGGTCCTGGGAGTCGTGGTTGGCGGTATCGTTATTTCCATGTACCTGCCACTATTCTCGTTGATCGGAAAGCTTGCCGGTCACTAAACCCAGGCGTGCAGACTGTGTGAGGGGGCGCTCCGTTTAACGAGGCGCCCTGCTGCGACAGCATTCTGGCTGTTGCTAATCCTCGAAAAGGATCCAGCCGGTGAATTCAGCGGGACCGGCAACGAAAGAAAATGAAAGCCGCAACCAGCGTAAGTGAATGGCTACCCTGGCTGGGGCGCGTCCGCTTCCTCGCCATTACTTTTCTGCTGGGCATCGTGGTGGCAGCACGCCAGCTTACCCCCGCGTCTATATCGGTCCGATCGTTTGTTCCACTGGTAGCGCTGTGGTACATGCTCGCCATTGTTTACGTAATTCTGCAGCGCTGGATTCCGCAAGCCCGTGTGCATGCACCTCTGCAGATTATCTGCGACCTGCTGATCATCACGGGCGTGGTGTACACGACCGGAGCGCAGGATAGCTATTTTATTTCGCTTTATTTGCTCGTCATCCTCATGGCGAGCGTCCTGTTCTTAAGGCGCGGAGTTTTCCTAGTTGCCGCAGCGAGCTTTGCACTTCTCGCAGCGGTAATCGAACTGGCGTATTGCGGACTACTTCCACATACGGCGAATTCGGCGCCCGCACAGAGCGCTCTGGCCTCCTGGCTGGCCAGCAATTTCTTTGCGTTTATCGCAGTTGCATACCTGGGCAGCCTCTTGGCGCAAACACTTCGCAAGAAAGGTGTGGAACTCGAAGAGAAGAGCGAAGAGCTGAAGGATCTTCGAGCGTTCAATCAGGACATCATCGAATCCATGCGCGGCGGTTTGCTGACCACCGATCTCGACGGCCGAATCTTATTGATGAACCACGCAGGAACGGAAATTATGGGCCGCGAAGCGATACCTCTGTTGGGCCAAAAGGTGCAGGATGTATTTCCAGGTTTCTGGCCCGTGGAGATGGACGGCAGCGGAAGTCCTCTAGCGGCGCGCAAAGAGGTCGAGTTTCGAACGGCAGCCGGCAATATCCGGTTCCTCGGACTATCGATTTCGCCTTTGCGCACGAGCCAGAATCCGAACACCGGCTTCGTTTACAATTTCCAAGACCTCACTCAATTGAAGCGTCTCGAACGCGAAGTGCTCACCAAGGAGCGCATGGCGGCGCTGGGACGGCTTTCCGCGGCCATAGCCCACGAAATTCGCCAGCCATTGACCGCTATGACCGGAGCCTTGAAGGAACTGGCAAGGCTGGCACCCCTTGATGACGACGACAAGAAGCTGGTCCAAATCGTCAGCCGCGAGTCTCAGAGGTTGAATCAGATCATTACCAATTTCCTCGATTATTCGCGCGAAAAAACGTATGCCTTTACGGATCTCGACCTGGTGCCGATCATCGAGGAAACGCTTTTGTTGCTCGAGCATGACGCTACGGCAAAGGGCAAATACCGCTTCGAGCGCCATATCAATGTCCGTAATGCCCGCGCGCGCGCCGATAGGGATGCCTTAAAGCAGGTTTTCTGGAATCTTTGCAATAACGCCCTGCGCGCCATGCCCGACGGCGGCGTTCTGGCGGTGGAGCTGGACGCAGACGAAACGTGGGTGCGCATTACAATTCGTGATACGGGCATCGGACTTGACACCCGTGAATTAACGCGAATTTTCGAACCGTTTCAGTCAGGGTTCACCGGCGGCACAGGGCTGGGTTTGGCCATCGTCTACCAAATACTGCAGGCCCATCGCGGCCGCATCCGAGTGGAAGCGGCCAAGGGCGAAGGCGCAGAGTTTGTCGTCGAACTTCCGCGTTCCGTTGCGGCGCGTCCCCCCGCGCGGCAAGCAAGAGACAAACAGGCGGAAATGCTTCCAGTAGGGAAAGGGTAGCGCGCCATGGCTCACTTACTTGTGGTGGACGACGAACCATCGCTCCGCGAACTGCTCGAGATCAGCTTCCGCAAAGAAGGCCATAAAGTCGAAGTGGCCTCGAGCGGGGAAGCAGCTAAGGCGAGGCTGGCTGCACAAATCTTTGACATCGTCATCTCCGACATCTGCATGCCTGATATGGATGGAGTCGAGTTGCTTCGTTACAGCAAGGAAGTCTCTCCTTCTACGATTTTCATTTTGATTACCGGCGTGCCCACGATCGATACGGCAATTGACGCCGTAAACTTCGGTGCGGACCGCTATGTAGTGAAAGGTGACCGTTTGCTCGACGAACTACGGCCGGCCGTCCAACAGATCGCTGAAAATCAGAGATTGAAGAAGGAAGCGGGCGAGCTTCGCCGCCAGATCCGGCGCCTTACGGGCTTCGACCAAATCATCGGAACGAGCCCGAAGATGCGCACTCTCTTCGATATGATTGCCACCATCGCTCCGCAATCCAGCCGCGTGCTGATTACCGGCGAGAGTGGAACGGGCAAGGAACTTGTGGCTCGCGCGATTCACGAAAACAGCGCGAGGGCGAAAACAGCCTTTATCACCATCAATTGCGGAGCGTTCCCGGAGACGCTGCTGGAATCCGAACTCTTCGGCTATATGCGCGGCGCATTTACCGGAGCGAATGAAAATCGCCGGGGACTGTTTCAAGCGGCAGACGGCGGAACGCTTTTCATGGACGAGATTGGAAACATGAGTCTGACCATGCAGGTGAAGCTATACCGAGTCCTGCAGGAAGGAAAAATACGGCCCTTAGGAAGCAACGAAGAAACCAGCGTGGACGTCCGAGTGATCGCCGCCACAAACAAGGACCTGGAAAAGGAAATTACCGAGGGGCGATTCCGCGAAGACCTTTTCTATCGCCTGAATGTGATTCCCATTCATCTTCCGCCGTTGCGAGAGCGCAGTGAAGACATTCCGCTGCTGGCTCGGGCCTTTCTCGATCGATATTCCAAATCCATGGGAAAGAAGATTGAGGGAATTGAGCCTGAAGCGCTACGGCGTCTGGAAGTTTATGAATGGCCGGGAAACGTCCGCGAACTGGAAAATACAATCGAGCGCGCGGTCGCGCTGGAAACGAGCAAACGTGTGTCCGTGGAGAACCTGCCGGAGCGCGTTACGAGCTTCTATCAGGAGTCTCGCTCGAACGGGCATTCTGAAAACAAAGCCTTCCTCATTCCCGATACCGGTATGGATCTGGAGAAACTTATCGGCTCTACCGAACGAGCTTATTTACTCGCGGCTCTGGAATGCTCTGGAGGAGTTCGCATCCGCGCTGCAGAAATGCTGAAGATGACCTACCGCTCATTCCGTCACTACGCAAAAAAACACGGAGTCTAAACTGTTCCACTTCGGTGCAGGCTCTTAACGTCTTTGCTCCCGACGTTTATCGGCCTTTCTCATTTCCGCCCTAACGCCAAGACAGTTTTCTGATTCCGGCTTGAGAATAACAAGCGCGGCACAGTGTGCTAACACTCGACTTACAGGTACTTTTCTCCAGCTTTACGAGTATTCGCCCGAACGGCGTTGGTCGTGCTCTATTCGTGCTGTACCCCGCCAGGGGCTACAAAGAAAGATTGAAGCTCGCAGAATCGGCCAAGGAGAAACACGCTAATGATTAAGAATCAGAGAGAGAAGGGTTTTTCGTTAATCGAATTGTTGATCGTTGTGGCGATCATTTTGATCATCGCGGCTATCGCAATTCCGAACTTGCTTCGCGCACGTATCGCGGCCAATGAGGCTTCGGCAGTAGGTTCGACTCGTACGCTTGATACGGCTGAAATCACGTATTCTTCGACGTACGGCACTGGCTTTGCTCCGTTGGCCAGCCTCGGTGGCGCGGCGCCTTGCGTGGCCGCAGCAGCGACATCCTGCTTGATCGATCCGGTTCTGACTCTTGGAACCAAGACCGGTTATGTGGTTGCCGCAGTAGCCGCCACTGGTGCGGGTACGGTAGCTTCTCCGTTCCAGACTTTCGAAGTGAACGCCACGCCGTTGTCAGTTTCGACCGGTACGCGTGCGTTCTGCTCCGATCAATCTGGTGTGGTTCGCTACAACACGACCGGTGCAGCGATTGGAACCGGCGCGGGTAACTGCGCTGCTGTAGTAACCATCCTTCAGTAGTCAGGGTGTGCTTCGAGCGAGGAGGAAGCTCAGCTTCCTCCTCGTTTTTTTTGCCGGGAACCTCTGTCAATGCGAGGCGACCGTTGGGTCATTCCCTCGTCTAATTTCCAAGAATGAAGCCAGTAAGACCTTTCAAGGCGTTTTCGGTGGACAAAAATGGTCATAAAATTCGATCCGCAGAGCTATTTCGTCACGGTTCAATCGCTGGCTTCTAGAACTAGCTCCCATCCTGCTGATAATGAGAGGTATAATCAATGTGTCGTGTCGGTACACGGGGCGAGCCATTGTGGAACACCGCTTGCCTTTACGGTGGGTGTACCCCGCCAGGGAGTACTAAAGAGTTCGAGCATTTTACTCAAGGAGAGAGAAGACATGAATAGGAAACAGAAGGGTTTTTCACTTATCGAATTGCTGATCGTTGTGGCGATTATTTTGATCATCGCGGCTATCGCAATTCCGAACTTGCTTCGCGCCCGCATCGCGGCCAATGAGGCTTCGGCGGTCGGTTCGGTTCGTACACTCGATACGTCAGAAATCACGTATTCTTCGACGTACGGCACTGGTTTTGCACCTCTGGCTAACCTCGGAGGCGCGGCACCTTGCGTTGCTGCAGCGGCGACAGCTTGCTTGATCGATCCGGTTCTGACTCTTGGAACCAAGACCGGTTATGTGGTTGCCGCAGTAGCCGCCACTGGTGCGGGTACGGTAGCTTCTCCGTTCCAGACTTTCGAAGTGAACGCCACGCCGTTGTCAGTTTCGACTGGTACGCGTGCGTTCTGCTCCGACCAATCTGGTGTGGTTCGCTACAACACGACCGGTGCAGCGATTGGAACCGGCGCGGGCACTTGCGCCACGGTAGTGACCATCCTCCAGTAGTTGGGATGTGCTTCAAAAGGGGAGGAAGCTTGACTTCCTCCCCTTTTTTTTACGAGAAGGGGCAGTGAATTGCAATGAACTGTCTTTGTGGTAGTCGCGGATACACTCGGGGAAGCGTTTTATGCGAGTCCGACAAAAACACAACTCGGCCCACAGCTCCAGTCGGAAGAACAGCGGCTGCGGTTCCCGCGGTTTCAGCCTCATCGAACTTCTGGTCGTAGTGGCGATCATCTTGATCATCGCCGCGATCGCCATTCCTAGTTTTCTTCGGGCGCGCATCGCCGCAAACGAAGCTGCCGCCGCAAATAACACCAGGACCATCACTACCGCCGCGATAACGTATTCATCCACCTACCAGAACGGTTATCCGCCCAGCCTCGCAACTATGGGCCCACCGCCGGGCGGTCCAGCGACTTGCGATGCAGCCGATCTAATAGATTCCATTTTCGCTACCGCGCCTAACCAGAAGAGCGGTTATACCTACGCGTACATCGCATCAAATCCTGTAACCGTTGCCGCGGGCTGCGGCGCCGCGGGCGACAACAATTACTTGGTGACGGCCACCCCGGTCATGGTCGGTATTACGGGATCTCGAAGTTTTTGCAGTGAGGAACCCGGGGTCATTCACTACGATGCTACCGGAGCCGCCACAGCCAGCGCGGCTGCATGCGAAGCGCTTCCAGAATTGTAATCGTTTGCCCGGCCGTTTCCGTTTTTCACATCGGTTCCCAATGAATTCTTGCTAACATACTTGGGTGATTTGCGTCCTCTTTTTTCTGACTCTCGTATCATCTCAATCTGCGGAGAAACCTGCAAAAGACGCTCGGCAGTTCGCACGGACAATTGACGCTCACTATCGCCGGACAGCGACCCTCAAAGCCCGCTTCTATGAGAAGTATTCCGACGGCGCCGGCGCGGCCTCCGCTGAATCCGGAGTTGTGTACTTCTCGAAGCCCGGGCGTATGCGCTGGGAGTATGAATCGCCGGAGCAAAAGCTTTTCATCGTTGATGGCGCGAACGTTTGGTTTTACGTTCCTGCAGACCGGACCGCGAGCCGGGCAAAGATAGCAGAGAGCACGGACTGGCGAACGCCGTTGGCATTTCTTACCGGAAAGACCGATCTTGCTCGACTTTGCCGGAACATCGAAATCGTGGACAGCGCAAATGAGCAGGACACCACCCTTGGCGACCGTGCCACCGTCGCTGGGGACACGCTTTTGCGTTGCGCTCCGCGTTACAATGCTGCGGATCCTGCCGACCGCATTCGTGACGTTTTGCTCGAGGTAGATTCCGACGCCCGGCTGGTTCGCGTGGTAGTCCGCCAGGCCGGGAAGCTTGAGACGGAATTTCGATTTGCGGACTGGGAAGAAAACCTGCCGATTCCAGAGACGAAATTTCACTTCGTGCCTCCGCCAGGCGTGGTGATCGTTGATGAAGCGACTCTCGCGGGCTCCTTGCGCTAGCTTTAAGCGAGGGTTCGATAATCTCTGCACTGGCATCACCTGAGATCCCGTTCACAGGCCTTAAGCCGCTCAGCCGGTTTGCCTATGTAACATCATAGTAATGCAGGGATCTTGCGCTTAGGACGCGGGTTGTAACGGGTATGGTAAACTAGAAGGCAAACGTCTCACTGGGCGGGACGTCTAAGTCCTAAATGACTGAATTTGTCTGCAAAGTCGGGGATACCACTGGTCGAGTTTTCCAGCAGATGGAGACGGCACAGTCGGAGGCTGAGGCGAGGCAGAAACTCGCTGAGCGGGGATTCTTCGTTTTCTCCGTGCGAATGCACTTCGATTTGCTTTCTCAGTTCAGCGGGGCTGCCCGCGAGCGGAAGATTCGCCCTGCCGATTTTCTAATTTTTAACCAGCAATTCAGCACCTTAATCAAGGCGGGCTTGCCGATTTTGAAGGCGCTCGAGCTCCTCGCCGAGCGGGCCGCGGCACCTCGCTTGAGGCCCGTTCTTCAGGACGTCCGGCAACGCGTACGCGATGGTGCGCTGCTTTCCGAGGCGTTGGCAGCCCAGGGCTCGTTCCCGGCAGTATACGTCACGGCAATTTCTGCGGGCGAGCGCAGCGGAAATCTAACGGGAGTCATCGACCAATATATTTCTTACCTGCGGGTGAGCACCGGCTTCCGCACCGCTTTGCTCACGGCGTTGATTTATCCCGCGATCCTGGTGGTGACCGTAATTTTGGTTCTCAGCTACCTGGTGACGTATGCCATGCCTCAGTTTGCAAAACTCTATCAGGATCTGGGAGTGCCTTTGCCGGCCATGACGCAACTGATGCTGAACATGGCCGTGCCGCTTCGCAATTATTTCGTCGTGTTTGCCGGAATTGCTGTTTTTATCGCTGCTGCTATTTTCTTGTGGACGCGCACCCTGGAGGGAGCGCTGGCGATCGACCGTTTAAAGCCCAAAATTCCGATCGTGGGTGATATTTGGCTGAAAGGAGAAATCGCCCAGTTCCTGCGAACTCTGGCTACGCTTCTGGCCGGCGGCACGCCGCTGGTTTCCGGATTGCAGACATCCTCGGCGGCCATCGGAAGCCGCTTGATCGCGACTTCCGTCGCGCGAGCGTCTGAGCGAGTTCGCGAGGGCAAAAGCCTCAGTGAGAGCCTGTCGGAAACGCGACTGATCCCGCCGCTGGCTTTGGAAATGATCGAGGTTGGCGAAGCGTCTGGTGCGCTTTCGGCCATGCTGACGAGCGTCGCGGAATTCTATGAAGAGGAAGTGAGCACCCGATTGCAGCGTACACTGATATGGGTCACGCCGGCGATTTTGGTGGTCATGGCGGTGGTGGTGGGCTTTATTTTGATTTCTCTCTATCTGCCTCTGTTCTCCCTCCAGATAGGATCTCCTGGAGGCTAGACTTGTATGGCTACGCTCAATAACAATCCGATTACCGGCAATACGCCCAATGAAGCGGAGCGCGAGCAGGCTCGCCGCCTAGCGGAACGCTATCGGTGTCCTTTTGTGGACCTTCGCGAGCAGCGCATCGATCCGGAACTGTTTCGCAGCATTCCCGCCGAGCTAATGTTTCGATACAAGTTTGTCCCGCTCGAATCGCACGAAACCACATTGACTGTGGCCATTGCGGATCCGAGTCAATTGCAGCTCACCGACGAGCTTTCTCTTTTGCTCGGCAAGCGCCTGCAGATCAAAGTAGCCACCACCTCGCAAATTGACGACCTCCTGAAACGGACGGAGCAATCGCAACGTGTGCTCGATCAGGCTACCGAAGGTTTTACCCTGCAGGTCGTCGGGGACGAGGAAGACAGCGACGAAAACATCTCGATGGACAAGCTCACGCGCGGGGACACCGGCGTTAGCCCCGTCGTGCGCCTGGTGAACACCGTCATTTATACCGCGCTCGAACGCCGCGCGAGTGATATTCACATTGAAACGCGCAACACCGAAGTGGTCGTCAAATACCGAATTGACGGTGTATTGCAATATGCCATGCAGCCGCTGGCAAAAGAGTGGCACGCCACAATCCTTTCACGTATCAAAGTCATGAGCGAACTCGATATCGCTGAACGGCGTGTGCCGCAGGACGGCCGTTTCCGGGTACGTTACAAAGGCCGCTTTATCGATTTCCGCGTTTCCATCATGCCGTCGGTCCACGGAGAGGACGCCGTTCTTCGCGTTCTGGACAAGGAAACTCTCAGCGAAAAATTCCACAATCTGACGCTGGATGTCGTGGGGTTCGATCAGCAGGACATGACGCGCTTCCGCCGCTACATTCACGAACCTTACGGCATGGTCCTGGTCACCGGCCCGACCGGCTCGGGGAAAACCACCACGCTGTACGCTGCCATCAACGAAATCAAGAACGACGAAGATAAAATCATCACGATTGAAGATCCCGTGGAATATCAAGTGCGCGGCATCACGCAGATCCCCGTGAATGAAAAGAAGGGGCTGACTTTCGCGCGCGGCTTGCGCTCCATCCTGCGCCACGATCCGGATAAAATCATGGTGGGCGAAATTCGCGACCAGGAAACAGCCCAAATCGCCATCAACTCCGCCCTCACCGGACACCTTGTCTTCACCACCGTGCACGCGAACAACGTCACCGACGTGATCGGCAGATTCATCAATATGGGCGTCGAGCCTTACAACTTCGTCTCGGCGCTGAACTGCATCATGGCGCAGCGCCTGGTGCGCGTGATTTGCGAGAACTGCAAGAAGAGGGTGCATTATTCGGCCGAGGTTTTGAAAGAGTCCGGTCTGGATCCGGCCGAATGGATGCAAGTGCCATTTTACGAAGGTCCCGGTTGCCTGGAATGTTCCGGCAGCGGTTATCGCGGCCGTAGCGCGATCACGGAACTCCTCGATCTTTCCGATCGCATTCGCGAGATGATTATTAATCGCAGGCCTACTTCGGAAATCAAGCGTGTCGCCAAGGAAGAAGGCATGACTTTTCTGCGCGATTCAGGGATGGGCAAGATCCGCGCAGGAGTCACCACCTTGCGCGAGATCAACAAGGTGACCTTCCTTGACTAGCGCAGCCAGCCTGACAACCCGGTTCTACGAGCTGGGCCCTGTGCGCCGCATCGAGCGCTGGCTCACTGCTATGCCGCACCCGACTCTGGTGGTTGAGATTTCCTCCACTCACGTCGCGGCCGCTCGCTGGGGGAAAATCAATGGCGCGTTGGAATCCTACGCGGTCGAGCCTCTTCCGTTAGGCGCCGTACTTCCGTCTCCGGTGGAAATGAATGTAGCGCAGCCGGATGCAGTGCGGTCGGCTCTTCGACGCGTGTTCAGCCGTGTTCCCGCGCGCGAGCATGGCTTGGCCCTTATCATTCCTGATCTGGTTGTGCGTGTTTTCATTCTGCCGTTCGACGCTCTTCCGCGCAGCGCCGACGAGGCCCTGCCTCTCCTGCGCTGGCGGCTGAAGAAGAGCGTGCCATTCGACGTGGACGAAACAGTGGTTTCCTGGATGCGCCAGGCCGGCAAAGACGGGAACCTGGAAGTTGTGACGGCGGTTGCGCGGCAGAAGATTATCCGGGAGTATGAAGAAATCGTTTTGGGTTTGGACGCGAAGGTCGGAGTCGTCCTGAGTTCAACACTGGCTACACTGCCTCTGATTGAAGAGCGCGACGCCACCCTTCTCGTTCGCATGTCCGGTAAGACGTTGACCACGGTGATCGTGCGTGGGGGTAATCTGTGCGTTCATCGCTCGACGGATATGGCGAGCGACGCGTCTCTCCTCAGCCCGCAATCGTTGCTCGACGAGATTTTTCCCGCCGTGGCCTACTATCAGGACACCTGGGGCGGGGCGGTGGAACGCGTTCGCCTTTCAGGACTGGGGGCGCGCGCGGACATCTTTCGCCGCGCGCTTTCCGAAGAACTGAAGTGCCCGGTAGAGCGGCTCGCCGAATCCGAGCCTCCTTTTCATCTCGATTCCGGCGCAAAAGATCTGCTGCATCAGAATCTCGATGCGTTGGTCGGCTGGATGATGAACGGAGGGTCCTGAGCGCGTCCGCTCGCTTCGCCTATATGAAACTTCGGCTCAATCTTGCTACCAGGCCGCTGGAAAACAAACGGCCGTTTCTGGCTCTCTCCGGAGTCTTGGGCGCCGTCGGTATTCTTCTGTTTCTGCTTTTGTCGCACGGAGCTTACAAATCGTGGCGTGCAAACCGGGATTTGCGCGCGGACATTTCCCGCTGGGAAGCCGAAATTCGCGCCAATAAACAGAGGCAGGCGACCTTGCAGGACTATTTTCGTTCTGCGCAAGCGCAACAGGTGCTGGATCGCGCCGCGTTTCTGAACTCGCTCATCGGCCAGCGAAGTTTTCCGTGGACTAAGATTTTTATGGACCTGGAGAAAATTTTGCCCGCCGGCGTGCGGGTGATGAATATTTCGCCGAGGCTTGTGAACGGAAAGGCTCTGGTCGAGATAACCATCGGCGCGGCTTCGGATGACAGCAAGATCAAGTTTATCGAGGCGCTCGAGAAGTCTCCGGCGTTTTCAAACGTGCAGATTCAAGGGGAACGCCACTCCGAGCAGATCACGCCCTCGTCCGACAGGATCACGCTGGAGCTTACGGCGTTGTACGAGACTACATGAATATGAAACGTTCCTGGAATACCTGGAAGAAACTGATCTTTTGCGCGCTGGGGATTCTGCTTCTCGCGGACTTGGCTCTGGTCTTCGTTCTTTGGCAATCCACGCGCGAAGGTGTGGAGAGCATGCGCGAGCAGCGGACTCGCCTGCAGAACGAGGCCAAGCTCTTGAAGGCGGATGTCGCGCGAGGCGACGCAATTCGCGCTTCGCTTCCCAAGGTGGGCAAGGACTGCGACGCTTTTTATCACGACGCGTTCCTCGGCGCCGGCACCGGTTATTCAGCAATCGAAGAGGATCTCGGAGATATCGCCACTAAGGCGGGTTTAAAGACCACCACAATTACTTTCAATCAGAAAGAAGTGAAAGACAGGGGAGTAACGCTTGTGACCGTTCTGGATTCGGTCGACGGTGATTATCCGGCGATCATACAATTTATCAACGGTCTTGAGCGTTCAAAATATTTCTATCTTTTGAACAATCTTCAGCTGGACACAGCCTCGGCCGGCGATATCCGGCTGCACCTGGAACTGCGCACTTATTTTAGGATCTGAGCGATGTCACGGCGAACACAAATCGGAGTGCTTGTAGCACTAGTAGCCCTTCTCATAGTGGTGTACCTCGCCAATCGCACCCAAATGTCCGGCCTGCAAGGCGTCTTGGCATCTGACAGCAAATTTCAGCCTCTTAACGTGGACGAGCCGCAGCTTCGCATCGACCTGCTCGAAAAACTTCAGAAACTCGAATATTCAGGCACTCATCGCAATATTTTCAGCGCGGTAGCTCTTCCGGTGGAACCGACGCCGGAAGAAAAGAAGCGCATGGAACACCAATACCCGACTGTCCCGCCTCTGCCGCCTATCCCTCCTGTTCAAGTTCCGGCGCAGTTTTTCGGATATGCATCGATGAAAAGCAGCCCGAGACGTTTGGCGTTTTTCCTCAACGGTGATGACGTAATCGTTGTGCAGGAAGGCTCGGTTTTCCTTAACCGCTTCCGGCTGGACAAAATCGGCAACGATTCTGCCGATGTAGAAGAAATTTCCAGTGGACGGCACGCTACCGTTCCGATGGTGCAGCCGCCCGCAGGAGATCCGGGAGCTCCGCAAGCGCCAAACCAGTGAAAATCCGACTTCATTCCCGGGCAACACCACTCCGAACAGGCTCGCCGCGAAACGGGGTTGCACGCTCCAGAGGTTCGGAAGAATCCGGATTTGCGTTTTTGATGGCGCTCGGAATGATGCTCATCGTTCTCGCGCTGTCCCTGGTCGTGCTGCAGAATTTCGTCACCGACGGCAAACGTACCCAGGAAGAGGAAACGATTTGGCGCGGCGAACAGTATGAGCGTGCCATCCGCCTCTATTACCATAAGATGGGCCATTACCCTCAGACGCTTGAGGATCTTCAAAAGGGTGGGCTTCAGCTCCATTTCCTTCGCCAAGCTTATAAAAATCCGATGAACAAAACGGATGGCACTTGGCGCTTCATCTACGTCAATGCCGCGGGCCAAATTATCGGCAGCATCCGCTATGCCACACTGCAACAGATGGTGCTGATTGACCAGTACGCCGGCTTACTTCCAGGAGCCATTTCGACAGGTCCGCAGCCGGCTCAAATCGGAGTGTCGGCAGCCAGTCTTGCGAGCAGCTCGGGTTCACAGCAACCCCAAAATCCACTAGCCGGAATTCTGCCTGGTTCTGGACTTTCAGACTACGCCGCAGCGATCAGCGCTGCACAATCGCAGCAACAAGCGCAAAACTCGCAATCGGGGTCCTCGGGCCAATCTTCTGATCAGTCGAATGGCCTGCTTCCGCCCGGCATTACCGCTGACCAAGTGAATCAGGCCGCCCAAACCGGGCAGCTTCCGGCAGGCATGTCGGCGGATCAAGTGGCCCAGCTCATTCAACAAAGTGGCCAACTTCCTGCCGGTATTTCAGCGGCTCAGGTGTCCCAGTACATTCAAAGCGGACAACTTCCGCCCGGCATTACGCCGGATCAAGTGGCGCAGTACCTTCAAAGTTTGCAGAATCCGCAGGGTGCTCTTCAATCCGGCCAACCAAGTTTCGGAGCATCACCGACTGGACCATCAGGTTCGTTCAGTTTAGGGTCGGCATCGACCGCACAGCCGGGTCTAGGCGGATTGGGCGCGAATCCGCTGCTGGCGATGAAGCCAACGGGAGCAGTGGACGGTCCGGTCCTCGGTGGCTTTCTGACGGGCGTTGCATGCACGACGAAAAAGAAATCGCTCAGGGTTTATCGACGGGGAAATAAATATGAAGAGTGGGAATTCATTTGGAATCCCTTGGAAGACGCTTTAGTGGCTGCGCAGCAAAGTGGTGGTGCGCCGCAAGGAGGGGTTCTAGGGCTGGGCCAAACCTCCAGCACGCCTGGCAGCAGCTTTGGCGGGAACAACCCGAATCCCTTTGGAAACTCCTCTACGTCGCCAGGGTCTTCTGGATCGCAGCAACCCCCATCCCAGTCCCCGATGCAGCCTCCGCCCCAGTAGCATCGTTACGATTAGTCGCTTCCGAACCAGTCAAGCCTGCGGCCTTTGTGTGTTTGCACGGCGCAATCAGACTATTGACAATGCCGGGGAGTTGAATACCGAGGCTCCTCCTGCCTCGGATTACTTTCCAGTCGCAGGAGAGGTCGTTGACGCCAGGCTCGCCGTAATTTTTCGCACGTACTTCTGCGTTTCGGGGAAGGGAGGAATGCCGCCGTACCGCGCAACCATGTCTGGTCCTGCGTTGTAAGCAGCCAGCGCCAGAGGCAAGTTGCCGCGATATCTTTCGAGGAGGTCCTTCAGGTAGTGCGTTCCTGCATCTATGTTCTGCGCCGGGTCAAAAATGTTTGCCACCGAATAGCGCGCCGCCGTCTCCGGAATTAACTGCATCAGTCCCTGCGCTTGCTTTCGTGATACCGCGCGGGGGTTGAAATTCGATTCCACGGCGATCAGGTGTGTGATTAGTTTTTCGTCCACTCCATGCTTCAGCGCGGCCGCGCGAATCAAATTCCCAAAAGGCCCATTGGCCGGCGCTAGTGCCGGCAGCGCGGCAAATTGATCCTCCGGTTCGACGGCAAGCAGATCGCTGGCTTGCACTTCCACTGTTCCGCCGTCCATGGACAATCGCACGACTTCGCCAGAGCGCTCGTAGCCTGTGATATGCAGCCGAAGCCCCGAACGCAGCACGGCATAGTCGGCCTGCGCGGTTGACGCGCCAGCCGCTGAAAAGATCATGGCGGCGAATATCGTAATCAGAAGTGTCAGGCGATGCATTCGTGGTCTCTTACTTCGCTTTCTGTTCGCAACTCTCGCTGCTGTCCAATGATCAATTATACCGCGGTGGGCTCGCCACACGCCAACTCATATCTTGCCGAGGGCGTAGGTACCAATAGCTTCCGCCAAGCCATTCTCGTCGTTCGACGAGGTCATCGCCCAGCCGAACGATTTCAACTGCTCCACACAATTGGCCATCACCACCGGCAATCCTGCAAATTCAAGCATTTCGCGGTCGTTCCAATTGTCGCCGATGGCCATTACCTCTTCTCGTGCAATTCCTCTGCGCCGCGTCCATTCCTTCAGCGCCACTCCCTTCGTCACGCCGGAGCGCAAAACATCGAGGATCGAAAAGTCGCGCGCCTCATACTCGGTGAGCGCAAGCGTAAACCGCGCCGCGATCGGCAGCGCCGCCAGTTGGCGCATGGCGGACCGGATCGGATGGCACGGTCCGGTGTACAACACCTGGATGGGGTCCTCGCCATTCAGGCAATCCGCGAGCGGCGAGACCTCGGCGATATAAGCGCGATTGCGCTGAAAATACCCTGCACGCCGCGGATCTTGCCAGTCCACCTTTTCGAAAATAATCTGGCGCTCGAGCGGCCGATCGAACACGACTCCGGCGATGGAGCGAAATTCGGCAGTCGCTTCCAGCACTTGCCGCGCCGTATCGCTCGGGAGAAAGAGCTGCTGGTGCGTCTCGCCGTTTTTGCTTTTGATTAGCGCACCGTTGTTGACGATCAAATGCAGATCGCACTGCAATTCGTCCGCAATGGGACGCGCGAAATCGAATCTCCTCCCGGTAACCAGCACAATCTCAATTCCGCGCGACGCCGCCTCCGCCACCGCGCGCGCATTCTTCTCCGGCAATTGCCCACGGCTATCCAGCAGCGTCCCGTCAATGTCCATCGCAATCAATTTGATTGGCACGCTCATATTCTATCGTGACATCTGCCGCGCCGGCTCTTCCGCTCCGCAATATTCTCTCGAAGGCGAGCGGATGAAACAGGGTCAACCTCGCGGGGTTACCGCAAGTACCATATAAGGCCACTAGGACATCCAATTGTTTGCACTCGAAATCCCATGCATAGTAAATTGGAGCATAAAGCTTTGTCTTGCGCCTGGTGACAGCTAGCGCCAGCGGTGCATCCAAGTAGAAGGGGAGCGATGGAGTCTTTTCTCAATCTTCTGTGGGTCGCCATTGCAACAGGTGTTTTCTGCTTCTGGCGCACTCGTTGGCTGCACGAGAGCCGCGACCATCGGCGCCAACCCCTGCAGGAATGGACCGCCTTTGCTTGCGCTCTGGTTCTTCTGTTCTTCGCTGTCTCTTTAACCGATGACCTTCACTCTGAATTGATGATTTTCGACGAATGCTCGACAAGCCGCCGCCATTCGCTCAGCCTGACGCGTTCGCACGATACGCCGCAGCATCGAACGGTCGCGAATCACCGCGGTCTGGCTGCAACTGAGAGTGCTTCGTTTGATCCGTTTCAAGATTTTGATCGGTTCATTCTTGCCGACGAAATTTCGCCCCCGACTCTTGAATTACGCATCCGCCCCGGCCGAGCTCCGCCGTCCCTGCCGCTCTAGCACGGTCTCTCGCTGCCTTTTTTTTGCGGCAGCGGACCGCAAGCTCCTTTCAATACTAATTCGAGTGCGTTTGGATCAGTAGCCAAACACTGTCTCTCGATCCACGAGAATATCTTCCAAGGACGCATCGCGTCGTCATCGGAGTTCTTGTATGAAGTCAGCTGTTTTCATCTGGTGCTTTGCGTTGGCCATTCTCGGAGCCGGCTGCGGCGGCAATTCCAGGCAGGATGCAGCGGCGGAAGCGCCTCCTTCCGTCTCGGGCGTGCAGGAGCAGGATTCCAGCGTCGTCACAGTCCAGCATCCCCAGCGGTTTCCTCTTGTCGCGGCTGTCGAGCACGCCGCCACATCTTCGTTGAAAGTGACCGGAACTGTAGCTCCCGATGTCTCGCGCACGGTTCCGGTGATCTCGCTGGCTTCCGGGCGAGTGGTGGACATCCACGCTCGATTGGGCGACACGGTGGAGAAAGGCCAGCTTCTGATGCGTGTTCAGAGTGTGGACGTCGCCGGGGCATATTCCGACTATCGAAAAGCTGTCGCCGACGAAGTTCTCACTCGCACGCAGTTTGAGCGCGCCAAGGAGCTCTATCAACACGGCGCAATTGCGTTGAACGACCTGGAAGTTGCCCAAGATGCGGAGGAAAAGGCCAAAGTCGACGTAGAGACCACCACAGAGCATCTCCGCGCGCTCGGGAGTCCGCTGGACCGACCTGGAGCGATCGTGGATATCGTTGCGCCGGTCTCTGGCGTGATTACCGACCAGCAGGTTACCAACGCGGCAGGGGTACAAAGCTTATCTACCACTAATCCCTTCACAATTTCTGATCTCTCGCACGTTTGGATTCTCTGCGATGTGTACGAGAACGACCTCCCGAATGTGCGCCTGGGTGAAACTGCCGACGTTACTCCGAACGCCTATCCCGATCAGGTTATCGAAGGCAGGATCAGCAACATCGGAGCTGTTCTCGACCCCAGTCTCCGGACGGCCAAGGTTCGCATCGAGGTGCGCAATTCGGGGACGTTGCGCCCCGGTATGTTTGTGACCGCTACCTTTCACGGATTAAAGAAAGAGATGCACACCGCCGTTCCGGCATCCGCCATTGTGCATTTGCACGACCGTGACTGGGTCTATGTGCCTGTGGAAGGCGGCAAATTTCGCCGGATAGAAGTGACGAGCGGAAACATGTTGCCAAATCGCATGCAGGAATTGCTCTCTGGATTGCAACCGGGGCAGAAAGTCGTAGCGAACGTACTCGAATTACAAAACACACTGGAACAGTAAATGATTCGTGGACTCGTAGATTTTGCGCTGAACAACCGTTTTATTGTTCTGACGATCGCGATCCTTCTCCTCTTCTGGGGCGCGATTTCGTTCCACAGCTTGCCGGTAGAAGCCTATCCGGACGTGGCGGATAACTATGTTCAAATCATCACGCAGTGGCCGGGTCGAGCAGCGGAAGAAATCGAGCAACAGGTCACGATTCCAATCGAAATTCAGATGAATGGAATTCCTCATCTCACCCATCTTCGATCCGTGTCGCTTGCGGGCCTTTCCAGCCTGATGCTCATCTTCGATGACGAATCGAACAATGACTGGAATCGTCAGAAGGTGCTGGAGAGACTTTCGCAGGTCACGCTGCCGGCTAATCTGCAGCCGCAGATGGGCACGGACTACAGCCCAGTCGGCCAAATCTTTTTTTACACGTTGAAGAGCACCAATCCGCAGTATGACGTCATGGCGCTAAAATCTCTCGAGGATTGGGTTCTCGAAAAGCAGTTCAAGTCTGTGCCCAATGTCGTTGACGTTTCTAGTTTCGGCGGTATCACTCGCGAATATCAGGTTCGAGTCGATCCGGCCAAGCTCGTTGCCTATGGCCTGAGCATTGGCCAAGTCGAGCAGCAACTTGCTAACAATAACGTGAACGCAGGGGGAGGATTCATTGAGGAGGGCCAACAGCAAATAAACGTCCGCGCCGTCGGCCTGGTCAGCAGCGTTCAGGACATTGAGCAAACTGTTCTGAAGGCTCAGAATGGCATACCCATTCTCGTGAAGGACATCGCCGTTGTGACCCAAGGACCCAAAGTCCGTCTGGGCCGATTCGCGAAAGCAATTCATCGCGAAGACGGGCAGATTATCGATGACGACGATGTAGTTTCGGGAATAGTCTTGTTGCGCAAGGGTGCGGCCGCCGATCCAACGCTCATTGCGATTCATGAAAAGGTGAAAGAGCTGAACGACCACATCTTGCCTAAAGGAGTGAAGGTTGTACCGTTCATTGACCGCAGCGATCTCGTGCACTTCACCACTTACACCGTCCTGCGCAACCTGACCGAAGGAATTATTCTTGTCGTCATCGTACTCTTTCTCTTCCTGGGCAATGTGCGCGGGGCTCTCATTGTAGCCCTCACGATTCCGTTTTCTCTCCTGTTCGCTTCGATTTGCCTTGATTTGCGCCACATTCCAGCCAACTTGCTCTCGCTCGGGGCCCTCGATTTCGGAATGGTCGTGGATGGAGCCGTCGTCATGGTCGAGAATATTGTTCGCCATTTGAGCACTCGCGGCGACAGACCGACTCTGCGATGTATCCGAGATGCCGCCCACGAGGTGCAACGCCCTGTATTTTTCGCCATCGCCATTATTATTACCGCCTATATGCCGATTTTCACGCTGCAACGCGTTGAAGGGCGGTTGTTCAAGCCCATGGCTTGGACCGTCGCGTTCGCGCTTCTTGGAGCGCTCATATTTTCCATTTTGATCGCGCCGGTTCTTGCCAGTGTGTTCTTCCGCGATAGCATTCGCGAATGGCGGAATCCGGTCCTCGTATTTCTAACGAATCAATACCGGACACGTGTGCGTTGGGCTATTGATCATCGCTGGGTTACCTTGACCGCAGGCATTGCGGCCTTAGGCATCGCCATGTTCCTTGTGTTTGGCGGGGTGATCGGCTCGGAATTTCTGCCACATCTCGACGAAGGAGCAATCTGGGTTCGCGGCACGCTCGCGCCCAGCACTGGACCCACCGAAGGAACCCATGTGGCTGACCAAGCTCGAATTGCACTTGCCTCCTTTCCGGAGGTGACAGTGGTAACCAGCCAGGTCGGGCGTCCGGATGATGGAACCGATACCACAGGCTTCTTCAACACAGAATACTTCGTTGATTTGAAGCCAAAGGACAAGTGGCGTCCTGTTTTCCACGAACGCAAGGACGAACTTATTGCAGCCATGGACCGGGAGCTGGAGAAAATCCCTGGTGTCATCTGGAATTTCTCTCAGCCAATTGAAGACAACATGGAGGAAGCGGTCAGCGGCGTGAAAGGTGAACTCGCCGTGAAGCTTTATGGCGACAATCTTCAACTCCTGGAAGATAAGGGCACTCAGATTGTGAACATCATGAGCCAGATTCCGGGAATCGAGGACCTGGGGCTTTTTCGAGTGCTCGGTCAACCCAACCTCAACTTCACGGTTGACCGTCTGCAAGCAGCTCGATACGGCATCAATGTTGCTGATATACAGGACGCTATTCAGACCGCCGTGGGTGGCAACGCCGTAAGCCAAGTCCTCCAGGGCGAAGAGCGCTACGACCTCGTGGTGCGCTATCAGGAGCCGTATAGAGATACGAGAGAAGCGATCCAGAGTATTCGGTTACTTGCGCCATCCGGCGAGCGCGTTTCGCTGGCGCAATTGTGCAAAGTGTCGGTCGCCGATGGCGGCTCAGAAATCTATCGGGAGGAAAATTCGCGCTATGTCGCCATCAAATACAGCGTACGCGGCCGCGATCTTGGCGGCACGGTGGAAGAAGCGATGAAGAAAATCGGGGAGCAAGTCAAACTCCCTACCGGCTACCATCTGGATTGGGCAGGTGAATACGAGAGTCAGAAGAGATCTGAAAAACGCTTGCTCATCGTCTTGCCGATTACCATCCTCTTAATTTTTATCATTCTCTATGCCATGTTTGGCTCGTGGAAGTGGGGACTGCTGATTCTTGGCGTCGTCGCCATGGCGCCTATCGGTGGGTTGCTTGCACTACTCATCACTGGCACGCACTTTAGCGTATCTTCCGGAGTCGGCTTTCTGGCTCTTTTTGGCGTCTCCGTTCAAACCGGCGTCATTATGCTCGAGTACATAAATCAGCTCCGGGCGCGTGGCCATTCGATCGAAGATTCGGCTGTGGAAGGCGCAGTTCTCCGGCTCCGTCCCATCATGATGACGATGCTGGTTGCCACTCTCGGACTACTCCCCGCGGCTCTATCTCACGCCATAGGTTCCGATTCGCAGCGCCCTTTTGCTATCGTGATTGTGGGCGGCCTGGTTGCTTCCCTGGTGATGGGAATTTTCTTGCTGCCCACACTGTACGTGTGGGTTGCGCGCGACGGTGACAGGCTCCCGCAAGCAGAATCAGACCTCGAAGTCTAACCGGTCGGTCACCATATACGTTTTGGCGGCTGCTCTCGTGTTTGTTAAACTAAGTCTTCAGTGGGCAAAGTAAACTCTCCCTGACAATTCTCGCCAATCCGAGACAATACTGGACTGGAATTTTCAGCAAATAAAGGTCGGTCTGGAGTCCATGAAATGAAGTCGGCAGTCTTAATGCTCGGCATCGTTTTTGTAATCGCCGCCGGCGGATGCGGCAGCTCGGGAAGCGGGTCTGAGCAAGCGAACGCCCAGGCCGGCCAATCTGCCGCTCCGAGCGACACGGAATACGTAGCAACCGACGCCAAAGGAATTCAGACCATCACGGTGAAGTCTTCCGCCGTCCCTGATTATCTCGTGTTGCCCGCGCACATCGAAGCCGACCCTACCCGGGTGGTCCACGTTTATCCGCCTGCCGGAGGGCGAATCGTCGAGATGAAGGTTCGCCCCTCCGACCACGTAGAGAAAGGCCAGTTGCTCGCTCTGCTCGAAAGCAACGATCTTTCCCGTGCTGTTGCGGATTATCACAAAGCCAAGGTAGATGCGGAGGTGAAACAGCAAGCCCTGACCCGTGCGGAAGATCTCCTGGCGCACAACGCCATCGCGCAAAAGGATTACCAACAAGCTCAGGGTGACGCCAAGATCGCTCAGGCTGAATTGGAAGCAACTGCGCAACTGATTCGCGTTTTCGGAATGGATCCGGACTACGCCTCCACAGAACTGCGAGTTGTCGCGCCACGCTCCGGGGTAGTCCTGGAAATTGGCGCGGCCAGTGGCGAGTATTCCAAGTCTCTTGACGCCCCGCAGCCGCTCTGCACCATTGCCGATATCTCAACCGTCTGGGCCCTAGGTGACATTTACGAAAGAGACTTCGCCGGTCTCAAGATGGGCGAAGAAGCGCAAGTAACGCTCGACGCTTATCCGGACCAGCGTTGGTCCGGCCGCGTCGGAGTGCTCTCCGATGCCGTCGATCCTGTTACGCGCACGCTGCATTTGCGCGTCGTGCTCCCAAACCCCGGCGGGCGTATCAAACCCGCCATGTTCGGCTCGATCCGCGTATTGCGTTCCTCTTCGCAGGGCATACTGGTCCCGTCGTCAGCCGTTATCAGGGAAGGGAATGAAGCGCATGTATTCGTCTCGAAAGGCAACGGGCGTTTCGAACGGCGGACCGTCAAGTTGGGTCGCGCGATCGACGGTTCGATTGAGATTCTCTCTGGCGTAAATCAGGGCGATTCGATTGTTTCTGAGGGAGCTCTCCTCTTGCGCGCCGCCGCACAGAGCTAGCCCAAAATGCGCGAGTTCATACTCTCCCTGTTGCGTTATCGCCCGCTGATGGTCGTCGTACTCCTTGCTTGGATCGCGGGCGGAATCGTAATTTTCCTGCAACTCGACATCGAAGCCTATCCGGACCCCTCGCCGCCTCTAGTGGAAGTAATTACGCAAAATCCTTCCTGGTCGGCGGAAGAAATGGAGCGGCAGGTCACCGTTCCGGTTGAGACCGTTCTGTTTGGAATCCCGCATCTTCAGTATGTCCGCTCGATCACCATCTTCGGATTGAGCGACGTGAAACTCTATTTCGACTACGACAGCGATTATTTGTGGGACCGCCAGGAGGCCTTGAACCGCCTGCAACAGGTCACTTTGCCGGCAAATCTGTCCCCGCAGCTTTCGCCGTGGTCGCCGGTAGGAGAAATCTATCGTTATCGCCTGGTCGGTCCCGGATACACGCTCAACGAACTGAAGGCCACGGAAGATTGGTTCGTCGAGCGCGAAATCAAGCAAGTTTCAGGAATTATCGATGTGACTTCTTTTGGCGGCAGCACGCGCGAATACATCGCGGAAATCGATCCGCAAAAGTTGTTGCAATACAACGTGACGTTGCCTCAAGTCGTTTTCGCTATCAGCTCAAGCAACGCTAACGTCGGCGGCAACTATCTGACCATGGGCGATCAGAGCGTCAATATCCGCGGCCTGGGCCTTCTCCGCTCGATTCCTGAGATGGAAAACGTTCTCATCATCTCCCGAAATGGCGTACCCGTTTACCTGCGCGATGTTGCGAAAGTCTACGAAGGGTCTCAGCCGCGCCTCGGACAAGTCGGCGTAAACCAAGACGACGATGCCATCGAGGGAATTGTTCTGTTGCAGCGAGGCGAAAAGTCGCTGCCGGCTCTGCGGCAACTTGAGCAGAAAGTGAAGAGCCTGAACAATGGCCGGCTTCCGCGCGGCATGAAGCTGATTACGCTTTACAACCGCAGGGATCTGATTCAAGTGACGACTTCGACCGTCCGTCACATCGTAATCATGGGATTGACCCTGGTCACACTCGTCCTGATTATCTTCTTGGGCGACATCCCAATTTCTTTGATCGCTGCGCTTACCATTCCCTGTTCGCTTCTGTTTGCTTTCGCGGTAATGGTTCTCACCGGAGGATCGGCCAACCTCATTTCGATTGGCGCTATTGATTTCGGCATCCTCGTGGACGCTTCGGTGATCGTGCTTGAAAACATCTATCGCCGGTTTCAAGCGTCCGACGGAGCGGATTCTACTTTCGACTTAGTCGCCGATGCCACGGCGGAAGCGGTGCGCCCCGTTTTATTTTCCGTTCTCGTGATTATCGTGGCGCTGATTCCGCTTTTCACCATGCAGGGCGTGCCAGGCAAGATTTTTGCGCCCATGTCGGAAACGTACGGTTTTGCGCTCGTCGGCGCCACGCTGTTCGCCATCCTGCTGGCGCCTGTGCTCGCTTCATGGAGAAAGCCGGAGAAAGTCCGCGCCCATCACACGCGTCTCGTAACCTGGCTGAACAGGCGCTACGCGTCGTCTCTTGGATGGACGCTGACGCACCGCAAAACCGCTCTTGTCATTGCCGGTGCGGCCCTCGTCGCAACCTTGGTGCTCGGGTCGTTCCTGGGCGGCGAATTTATGCCCAAACTCGAGGAAGGGAACTTATGGGTTCGAGCCACACTTCCGCAAGATGTGTCTTACGAATCCTCGACAAGAACGGCACACGACATTCGCGAAATTCTGCTCAGTTTTCCCGTTGTCACGCAGGTCGTTTCGCAGACTGGCCGACCCGATGATGGCACGGACGTCACCACCTTCAACAACATCGAGTTTATGGTGTCGCTCAAAAACCCGTCCGGTTGGCCCAGCGGTCTAAGCAAGCCTGAACTCATTCACCGGATGGATGCGCAGCTCGAAAAATTCCCCGGGATCGATTTCAATTTTTCGCAGAACATCCAGGATAACGTCGAGGAAGCCATGTCGGGGGTGAAGGGTGAAAACTCCTTGAAACTTTTCGGCGACGATATCGACGTCCTGGTCGCGAAAGCCGCGGAGATTCGAGACATCATGGCCAAGGTTCCGGGAGTGGCTGATCTGGGAGTTTTTCAGGAAACCGGACAGCCCGAGCTGATCGTTTCGATCGATCGCGGCGCCAGCGCGCGCTACGGATTGATGGCCGCTGACGTGAACACCGCCGTGCAGGCTGCCGTCGGGGGTCTTGCGCCAACGCAGATACTGCAGGGCGACCGCCGCTTCGATTTTGTGGTCCGTTATAAGCCCGAATACCGCCGCACGCCGGAGGAAATTCGCAACATCCTGCTGCCTACGCCTGACGGAAATCGCGTCCCTCTGGGACAAGTTGCGGACGTTTCGCTGCACGAAGGGGCTTTCATGATTTACCGCGAAAACGGCCAGCGTTACATTCCAGTGAAGTTCAGCGTGCGCGGCCGCGATCTCGCCGGAACGATTCAGGACGTGCAAGCCCGCCTCAACCGTCAAGTTCATCTTGCCGAGGGTTACCACATCGAATGGGCCGGTGAGTATGACAGTTTGCAGAAAGAACAACGCCGCCTTGCGATCGTGATTCCGCTTAGTTTGCTCGTGATTTTTGGCCTGCTGTTCACCGCTTTCAACTCCTTGCGGCACGCAGTGCTGGTGTTGGCGATGCTTCCTTTTGGACTCACAGGAGGAGTGCTGTCGCTGCTGGTTACCCGTACGCCGTTCAGCATCTCCGCCGCGGTCGGTTTTGCATCTGTGATCGGAGTCTGTACGCTGGGTGGCGTCGTTTTCATCTCGGGAATCCGCCGAAAGGAAAGGGGTGCGCCGTCGAAACTCTGGGCGATCGAAGCGGGCGGCCTCGCGGAAATGAGGCCGGTCGTAATGGCGTGCGCCGCGGCTGGCTTGGGTTTATTGCCGGCTGCGCTTTCTTCGGGCATTGGAGTGCAAGCGCAGCAGCCTCTCGCTCGCGTGGTAGTCGGCGGCATGATCACTTCGCCGCTCGCGATCTTGTTTGTGATCCCGGTTCTTGCCAGCTACTGGCTCCCCTCGCCTTCACGCACCTCCGAGAAAGCCGCGGCCGATGCGGATGCCGACGCCGACGCCGACGCCGACGCTCCAGCAACATAATGCAAGCTTCCGCTGGAACAGGTTAGGCGCCTCTTCGCTGGTTTGTTAGAATAAAACGCGCAGTGGGCGTGTAGCTCAGTTGGGAGCATGGTCCGATCCGTATCGGACAGGCCAGCGTAGTTAGCAAGGGAATGGGCGTGTAGCTCAGTTGGGAGAGCGCATCGTTCGCAACGATGAGGCCGGGGGTTCGAGCCCCCCCACGTCCACCAAAATCCCCTTAGTCGCGTAGCTATGGGAAGTTAGATCGCGCAGCGATTCAGCTGCGGAGCTGCGACCGCGGTTTTATCTTTCGATTTCAATCTCAGTTTCCCTTGCTCGGCTTGAATCAGAGCCCTCAACGGGAACTCCAGCGGGTGTGCCTGCATAGGAAGCAGCCGCAGGCTTAGGCGTGGGCGATCCTGCCTTGGTGGCACGAGCCTGGGCCGGAGAATTCGCCTGCGCCTCGACGAAGTCGGCCAGACAAAGCCGCAGGTTGCCCATATTCGTGCAGTAGGAAAGGCCCACCTCCATATCGATAACGCCCGCGCGAATCATCTTCTCGATTTCATCGTCGAAGCATTGCATCTCGCCGTTCTCGGCATCGCGCATGGCGTCGAGCAAAGATTTTCCTTCGGCTTCGCCCTTCTGCACATATTCGCGCGTTCGTACCGTCGCTTTCAGAATTTCGAATGCAGCCGCGCGGCCGGTTCCGTCCATCCGGGGAATCAATCTTTGCGAAATAATGTAGCGGAAAGATTTCGCCAGGCGCCCGCGAATTGCATTCTGCTCTTCCAGCGGGAACACGCCGATGATTCTCTCCACCGTCTTCGAAGCATCAATCGTGTGCAGCGTCGAATAAACCATATGGCCGGTTTCGGCGGCTTCCAGCGCCACTTCGATAGTTTGCTTGTCGCGCATTTCGCCCACCAGGATCAGCTTGGGCGCCTGCCGCAGCGCAGCGCGCAAAGCCAGCGCAAAACTGGGACAGTCCGTATGCAATTCGCGCTGGTGAATCGTCGCTAGCTTGTGCTGATGGAGGAACTCAATGGGATCTTCGATGGTGATGACGTGGCACGCCTTGGTTTGATTTATTTTATCCACAAACGCGGCCAGTGTGGACGATTTTCCGCTGCCCGTCGGTCCTGTAACCAAAACAATTCCCGGACGAAGCGTCGCTGCTTCATTGAGTTCAGGAGGCAGCCCCAGCATCTTGAAGTCCGGGATGTCGGTCGGAATCACGCGCATTACGATCCCGCAACTGCCTCGTTGCGTGAAAATGTTTACGCGAAATCGTGATAGCTTCGGGACGCTGTAAGAAATATCGCAGGACCCTTCTTCCTTGAGCTTTTCCAAGGCATGCTTGCTTCGACCCATCAGATCGGCTGCAATTCGCGCCGTGTCGTCTGGTTTCAACATCCCCACGCCGGGAATCTTCAATTGGACAAGCTCGCCGTTCACTTCCACCTGCGGCGCGCGGCCGGGCGAAAAGATCAAGTCGCTGATCTTTGGCGCAGCACGCAACATAGTGGCAATGATGACCGGTGTCGCAACCGGCGCGGGCGCGGCCGCTGCAGTCGTCGGGACGGCTACGGGAACATCCATGGCACTTCCTCCGGTGAGTCGTCCCAAATAGGGTCTGGACGCCTGTGGGTAACTTACAGTATGAGGGAAAGATGTAGCGCGCTCGTCGGCAGGCATTGCCGCCTGTTCTCAAAGCATTAGTAGTACTTAATTCGTCCTTCAGTACCGCAAGGTTGCCCCGCCCGCCCGTGGGAACGCAGCATGCTGCTGCCGCTGACACCTTGGCTATAAACATCTGCGGGAGCCCACGCAACCCGCCGCTGCTCGAAGTTTCATCTTGCCGGAGGAATGCTGGAGCCGGTCCATCCTCGCGCCACCGGAAGCGGCGGAGCGGCTCGAGGATCGGCTCCGCGATAGTCCTGCCCTAGCAAGGCGGCGATCGTCGCCGCAATTTGGCTCTGCATCACTCTCGGAACATTTGCCATCTCGCCGAGCGGAGGCGTGTCAGGCCCGATGACGCCGATCCAGATATTTTCCGCGCCTTCGATGTCCTTATCGTGGTTCTTCCATTGTTCCAATCCGCTCCCGCGCCCATGGTCCGTGGTCACGATAAAAGTTACCTTGTCGTGGTATGCGGGCACGCTTTGCATCGTGTTCCAAAGCTCGGAGATGAACTGGTCATCCTGATGCGCGGCTTGCAACACCAGATCGTACTTTCCTTCGTGGGCCCAATCGTCTGTGCCGCCGTAGCCCACGAAAAGAACGCGCGGGCTATGCGTTCCGAGATAGTCCAGCAAGTCCTGTTGTGTGAAGGAATCGAACACGTCGTCATCCTCGACGCGTGTCGTCGTTTCGTAAAGTTTTTTAAGTAATTGCTCCCGCGGCGTTAGTTGCTGCGGCCACGGTAAATCCCAGCCCGCGCGAACGAAGAGTCCGCTTCGTTTTACGTTGAATATGTCGTTGAACGCATTCCATGTGGCGAAAACAGCCACCTGGTCGTGAAATTCCGGCTTGTTGTTGAGCCATTCGAAAACGGTCGTATTCGGGTTCGGCCCATATTCATTGCTATCGATTCTCTTATCCGGCTGCCCGGTCGTCATTTCGTTATATCCGGGATACGAAAATTTCATCCCGTTCGTTACTTGCGCGATGCTGCCCTTGTGCTGGTTGCCGTAAATTTCTCCCTGTTTGGCGACCACGCTCCACAGGAACGGCATCAGGGTCTGTCGGCCTTCGGCCGGCGTGTCGCGCCAAAAATCCTTGCGCAATTGTTTCACGTCCTGCGCGCCACCGTGCTTCTCGTCCATCAATGCATGGTCCGGCCCATCGAACACTTCCTGCCAGCGCAATCCATCCAACACGATCAGGACGACCGCCCTCGTCTTAAGTTCGCCGGACTCTTTCTCGGTTGCGGGCACAACGTGCGGATCGATCATTCCTCCAAATAGCGGCCCCGTTTTCTCTCGGCTGATGCGCGCAGATAAATATGCTGTGAGCAGGAACAGGGTGACAAGAATCGCCAGCAATGCCGCCAGCCGAGCCTTCAATGTAGCCTCCGCTTCACGTCGCGATGATAACTCAGGTAAGCAAGGAAGTTTTAAAGTTAGAAACTAAAGATGCGATACCTGATTAATTCCGGACCAGCGGAGACAAATCTGGACAGTACGCAAGAACGCTTCTCCCGGGCACGCCGGCGGATAGCCGGCGCAGAACGTATAGGAAAGGGCGCGAGCCGGAGGTCTGTGCCGATCTCTCGACACGGAAATAGACGTCGCTATATCGAACGACCCGAGATGGTTCCCATTCAGACTTAGGGCGGCAGGCGCGTATCTCAAGAAATTGTTCGGAATCTCCGGAAGTGTAATGCAGTTCGTCTGGAATCAGGGGCAGTGTGGCGATCAGGTATCTTTGGCGCAGCGCAGAAAAGAAGGAAGTGCCGCCGGCGCGTGATGAATCTCCAGAGTCCTTTGCGGTGCCCTCACTGCGCATAAAGAGCGCCAAGATTCTATCAGCGATAAATAACGGGAATGTCCCGAGAATTTCTCCCGTAAAAGCAGCAGCGCAGACTCGCACGATTCCTTCGAGCGAGAACGCTGCGATTATCCAGGTAAGCGGATGTACCGCGACAAGAAGCAGCCCGAAAAAACCCTCGGTTCCGATGGGAATGCCAGTTCCGGGATGTGCACTTAGCTGCGCAAATAGGGACTTCTGCGCCCAGCCCGTTACGGAGTAAGAATACCAATACACAAGTCCGATAAGGCCGCACACAGCCTCCAAAGATCCGCTGATGATCGTCGCAGGAACCCAAGGCAAGGTTGAGCTGCCGGGAAGGCAGTCACGCCAGCGTCTTGGTAGCAGAGAAAGAACCGGCGCTATTAGATAAGTCCACATAGGCTATGTCTTCGGTCCGGGCCGATATAGATCAACGCCTTCGACCATCGCAGTTAGGAAGCAGTTCTTATGGAACCTGACGCATCGCTAATCCGATTTCGATGCAGCCTCGACAGGTGATTCAAGCGAATAGATGTCTTCCGTCTCCGCGGGGAATTCCACCAGGAAAGTTGCGCCGCCTTCGGGACGGTTGAAGCATTCGATTCTTCCGCCATGCTCTTGCATAATCCCGTAGCAAATACTTAAGCCCAGTCCGGTCCCTTTGCCCACCGGCTTGGTGGTGAAAAACGGGTCAAAGACCTGGTGAGGGAATTTTATTCCCGCGCCAGTGTCGGAGAATTGAACCATGATCTTCGAACCGTTCTGCCAGGTGCGAATCAACAGTTTGCCGCCGCCCACTTCTTCCAGGGCGTCCACGGCATTGCTAATCAAGTTGAAAAAGACTTGCAGGATTTGATTGGCGTCGCCTCGCACAACCGGCAGTTCGGGCGCCGGCTGCGATTCCACTTCGATGTGCCGGCCGCGCAAGTCGAGATTGCTCAAATGCAGAGCGGTCGCAATGACTTGATTTATTTCCAGGTGCGTCTTTTCGCTGGGAACGCGCCGCGCAAAACTCAGCAGGCTGGTCACCAGAGTTTTTATTCTGCGAGCAAGTGTGCGGATTTTTTCCGCGACAATTCGCTGGCGTTCCCCGAGCTCACGATCGTCCACCAGCAAATCGGAATACCCCAGAATCCCGGCGAGCGGATTGTTTATTTCATGCGCTGCACCCGCTGCAAGTTGCCCGAGCGAAACAAGCTTTTCGGTCTGAATCATCTGCTCCTGAACGTGTTTCAGGTTATCGAAAGACTCGCGCGCACCTTCCAGCAGCCGTATCCGATCATGATCCACCAGTCGTTGCCGCGAAAAAATAAGCAGCGCCACCACCAATGCCGCTACTTGCGTAACTCCAAATCGAAAGGTCCGCACCGCCGCCGGATTCGAACTGAACCAAAGGGACCATAGCGCCATCAAAGGAATCGAAAAAACGGCAGCCTTTGCCAGGAAAGACGGCCACTGCTTGCTTTCGTCGTCTCCCGCGCGAATGGCTTCGCGCTGGGGTTTTAAGGCGTACGCAACAAAACCGGCTGTTCCGAACCAAATGAACGACGCCACAAGCGGCAGATCGAAGACGCTTCCGGTGTAATAATCCTGCCGGGTGATCGCCCGGTTCGTAATATACGAGCCCGCGGCGTACAAAAGCGAGGCGCTAAACAAGTGAGCATAAACTTCGCGCCACTTCCCACGGGATCGCGTCATTAACATCGCGAAGCCCACCGCGAGGAGCATGTTCTCCGCCGCAGCCAAGTGGTCGTACATCAATCCGTATGTCAAGACGTTGGGCGTGATGTATTGCCACGGAATCACGACGAAAAGGTACAGATAAACCCACCAAACAAGTAAGAGCGAGAAATCCAGATATCCGGTGCGAACGTTCAGGTCCTCCCGGCGGTCGTGCGGCTTCAGCGCTAGCGCGCCGATCATCGGCACGGGATGCAGGAAAAGTATTACGTCGCCTATGAACGGGTCCGGCGTGTTCTTGCGCAGCACCACTTCAAAATAAGTCCATAGGGACTGACCCACGAGCCATGCGAAACAGCCCAGCGCGAGCAGCAACCAAAATAATCTGGTTCGCTTCTCCGGCAGGGACGCATTCATCACCAAGCCCAGACAGGCGAAGAGGGCTGCAAGGCACTGGAAAATGTCACCGAAGGTCGTGAGGCCGCGGCCCGGCGCAGCAGTAAGCGAGACAATGCAATAGCCGCCGACGATGACCGCCCACCCAGCCGCCAATCCCCAGGATGTGGCGGACATCCGGGGAGCGCGGTTCAAGAATCTGGCGACAGCGGTTTCTTGCGTGTTCATGCCCAGCCTAGGGGAATTTGGCTTCCTCTGAGCATACGATTCTCCGGGGTGTGGGTCGAACGGGAATCCTGAGGGCGTTACTTGAGGAGCAACATTGAACCAACTGCCGACAATCAACCGCCGGGTCGTCCGTGAGCGTTAAGTCGCGCCCCTATAGGTGTTTGCGCGACTTGGCGGATGCTACGGGTGCGTCGAATGGCTGGCTTCGCGCTCGGCGACGATTTTGCGCGCGTTCTGGTAGAGCGCACGGGCCTGGGGAACCAGTTCAACGGCTTTATCGAGCTGAGGATCTTCCTGCAGGGCTACTTTGAAACCCTCGTTCAGGCCGAAAACGGAGGTGAAAACCTCGCGCTTAATCTGCCACTTCAGCCAGGGGAGGTTATCCTGGATTTCGGGTTCGGTGTAATGAATGTGCTGGTCGCTCAGGTACTTGCGGAGCTGATTGATGACTTCTTCATTTACAACGAAATCCTTGGTGATGTCCGGTTTTTCACCGAGATAGTAGCGCGTGAAATCGCCGACGCCTTGCGGGAGCAGGTAGAAAACGCCCCGGCGGAACATAGTCTGCTCGAAATCGTCGGGCTTGGGCTCGGCAATGGTGTCGTCCGGAGTAATTCCGCCTTGGCCGAAAACTTGCCTGCCGCTGTCGGTTAGCTTCACTTCCGGCCGCGCCGGCTTCTGGGGATTATAGTGATAATCGTAGAGCGAAACATTTTTGTAGTCGCGCTGAATCAGCCGCCCGCTGGGAGTGTAGTAACGCGCAGTCGTAAGCAGCAGGGCAGTGTCCTCGCTTAGCGGGAACTGGGTCTGCACGAGGCCCTTGCCGAAGCTGGTTTCTCCGACAATTAAGCCGCGATCGTGATCCTGAATAGCACCCGCCACGATTTCCGAGGCCGAGGCGCTTTGTCCGTTGATCAGCACAACGATGGGAACTTCCACGCCCTGATTTCCACGCAAGGCGTAATAACGGCGCTCCGGGGACAAACGCCCGTGATGGGAAACAACAATTTCGTTCTTATCCAGGAACATATCGGCCAGACCGACGGCCTGGTTGAGGAGTCCGCCGCCATTGTTGCGCAGGTCTATGACGAGCCCATCCAGCTTGGGGAAATCGAGCTGTTTCAGAGCATCCGCCACGTCGCTGTCGGTGGTTTCGTTGAACGACAAGATGCGCACATAGCCGATTCCCGGCTTAACCATGGAGTAGAATTCAACCGCGGGGCGGTAAATCTCGTCGCGCGTGACGGCAACCTCGATAGCTTTGTCCCAGCCCTCCCGTCCCAGGGAGATGTGAGCCACGGTGCCCTTGGGCCCCTTGAGCATCTCGGCTACTTCGGTGGTGGTCAGGCCGTCGCACACTTTTCCTTCCACCTTCAAAATGATATCGCCCGGCCGGATTCCGGCTTTGTAGGCAGGAGAGCCGACAAATGGAGCCAGGACCACGGTTTGGTTGTCACGTCCTGTGACGGTCATTCCCACGCCGAAATATTTCCCCTGCTGGTCTTCCTTGAAGAGGGCGTATTGCTTGGGATCAAAAAAATTCGAGTGAGGATCGAGAACATGGAGCATGCCGGGAATCGCGCCGTCGTAGATGACTTTGTCGGTGTCAACCGGGTCGGCATAATTGCGCTCGACGACGGATAGAACGCGGGTGAAGCTCTTCACCGAGTCCTGGACGTCGGTGTCTTTGGTGCTTGCGGCGCTGGCTCTGACTCTGGGGCCGACAAGGCCTCCCAGCAAAGCCGAGATTCCCAAGACGACGACTAGAACGACGATTCCACGCTTAGAGGATGGCTGTGGTTCCATGCGACCTCGCTATGCCCCAAATTATGATTGTACCACACAAGGTTTGGATGCCGGTCCGCGGGAGTGCGTGACATTCAACAACTTGCGGCGACTGTGTCGCCGGACGCCGTTAGTCTTTCTTCCATCGAGAGCGGTTGGAGAGGAGCGGGTTGGAAGCCGAGAATTGTGGTTTAGATTGTGCAAATCTAGAACCGGTTAGAAATTCGCCTGTTCTTTGTTTTCTATTACTTACAGCGATTTCTGTTTGCGACCCAGAACCGGTTAGACGTCCTGCAATTCCGGCTCGTTTAGTCAGGTATTTTCTCGAAAACTTGGTTGATGGAGGCATGCGCGCGTAGGACGTGTTCCGGTTCGCAAGGTACGACATTTCAGACGGCTGCTGGCCGCCTTCGTTAGCTCCGATCCTAATCCCAATTCTCATCACAACAATGATAGGAAGCCAGGAGACGGAATGCAAGGATTTGCATGCTGTGAGCATTTGAACCGGAACCCGAATTCCGTGGTTACAGGTGCGTGCGGGTGTGTACTTTTCAATTTTCTTTGGATTCGGGAGGGCAAGTCAAAACCCGCACCCTTTGCAGACAAGAAAAACGCAAAGAATGCGGCACCCGCAAATTCCATTCGTGCCTTCAATCGACGTGAGGTGTGCAGTTGAGGCCCGCTATCCGTCGGGAAACGCCAAAATCCGAACCCCTTCTCACACCGAAGGATTCGGTTATTTCTGGCTCAGGAAATACAGGTCGTGCTGGCCGCCGGGCCGGGAATAGACGACAGTGGAAAGGTCGCGCGAAAAATCGTAGGCGTTTCCACCGAAGGAAATGCTGAAGGCGAAGGGAACTTTTAGCGCGACTTGCACGGGGCCGGTCAACTTGCCGTCGAGCCATGGCTGGCGATAGACGGTCATTTCTCCGCGAGTTGCTGCAGCATATAAAATGGACTTCCCATCGGGGGTGTATAAGGTGCCGAAAGTCAAAGCGCCGGGAATCAGCGCAACGCATTTATTGTCAGCGAGGGAAAGCTGGTAGATTCCCGCGCGATCGCCTCTCGGCACAAATCCAATCAGATATTTTCCGTTCGGACTCAAATCGGATACAAACCCGCACGAACTCCGCGATTTTTCGCAAGTCTGATCCGTCAATATTTACCTTCCAAGTGGATATACCCGTGGCTGGCTCGATCGCACCGATGTATAAGGCCTTATCATCGATGCTCCAGATGGAAGTTGCGATGTAGGTCCCGTTCCAGGGCACTTCGCGAACGCCGCTCCCGTCTCCTCCGGCGACATAAACCCGCGAACGCTTTTTCACGTCGTCCACGAAATTAATCTGGCGGCTGTCGTGCGACCAGATTCCGGTCGCCAAACGCTCAGAGGATGCCACCTTAACCTTGTTTTTTCCGTCTATATCCGATACCCAAAGCTCCCTGTGGCTCTCCTCAGGGGAAATGAGGTACATCACCCGCTTCCCATCCGGCGAAATCGAAGGTTGCGTGGCAGTCTCCGATGCGATATCCACGGATTGCTTTGAACGCACGTTGTAGGCGGTGAGAAAACCGGACGATTTTCCATTCACGTAGTAGAAACCCTTACCTGCTGGGTCCGGCATCGGTGAAAAGTCCGGACCGGCTCCGGAGGTCACCTGCGTCAACGAGCGGTCCTCCAAATTGTATTTCCAAATGTTCGTCAGGCCCTTCAGGTGTGAGCGAAAAACACAGACTTTCCTGGCTCATCCCACGCAACGCCGTTCACATCTGCCGGCACTTCGCCCATGTCGGCCGCTGTGTGAGTTGAAATAATTACTTTGTGGAGCTGGTTATCACCCAGGATGGACCGCGCCGTAGCCACCAGCAGCGCATCGCCACCCGGGTAGGCCAGTAGCCCAACCGGAATACCGGCGGCTGCCTCGAATTTAAATATCTGCTCTGCACCGAGTCCGGACTTGTCTGCACGGAATATCGCCGTGGACGGTGGGCTCAGGTAGAAAAGCGAATTGCCATCTGCGGATGGAATCGCCTCGATGCCTTCCAAAACTTTCCGCGGCGCGCCGCCAAGCGTAGGGACAGCCCAAGTTTCGAGATGCCCGATGGAACGCTGGTAGAAAATCTCGCCGCCATCAGCCGAAAATCCGGCTACATCCTTGTCGCCCTCGTCGGAGGTGAGTTGGAGCGGGTCGCCACCCGAAGTGAGCATGACAAACACCTGGAACGTGCCGCCGACCGGCGAAGCGAACGCCACCGTGTGCCCGTCCGGCGAGAGCCTTGCTGCTGCCATCGGCTTATTCCAGTGGCTGATTTTTCTTACTTGGCCTGCTGCGCATCGGCACGCTCGTGCGGTTCCAAAAATGATATGCCGCGAATGCTCCGGCTAGAATCGACGACGGCGCACAGGCCGGCGAGAACATATTTCCAACTTCCACCGCCGGCCGCTAGTTTTACGGAGGCATTGACAACGGTCGGAATTGCCGCGGAGGAGCTCGAAGGCGCCGCGGCGATGCCGCGCGCCGAACTGTCGGAGGAAGATGAAACTCGTCCCGAATCCGTATCGCGACGCAGGCGCTTCAGGTCCGTGCGCATTTCCGGCGCAGACTGGTAACGCAATTCACGCTCTTTTTCGAGCGCCTTGTTGATGAGGTCTTCGAATTTCGCCGGAACTTCCGGATTGAGCCGAACGGGAGCGACAGGAGCTTGATGCAGAATCGCGTCGGTAATCACTCCCGAAGTGTCGCCGCGAAAGGGGAGAACGCCGGTGGCCATCTCGTACAAGACCACGCCGAATGAGAAGAGGTCGGTGCGCGCGTCGAGTTCCTTCCCGCGTACTTGCTCGGGCGACATATATGCCACGGTGCCAACTGCCACGCCGGGGCTGGTCAGCAGTTCTCGCCGCGACGGTTGGCATCGACGAAACTCCGATGCCTTGCGCAATGCGAGGCGATACCGCCAGCTTGGCCAAGCCGAAGTCGAGAATCTTGGCGTGGCCGCGCTTGGTCACGAAAATGTTTGCCGGTTTGATGTCGCGGTGGACGACACCTTCGGCGTGGGCTACGTCGAGCCCATCTGCGATTTGGATTCCCAGATCGAGGATGGTCTCCATTTCCATTGGCTGGCCGCCGATGCGATGCTTTAGCGTGACGCCGTCCAAATACTCCATCACGATGAAGGCTTGTCCATTCTCTTCGCCGATCTCGTAAACCGTGCAAATGTTTGGGTGATTTAGCGCCGAGGCTGCTTGCGCTTCGCGGCGAAAGCGTTCGAGAGTTTGCGAGATCACGTGCAACTTCGTCCGGCAGAAACTTCAGTGCGACGAATCGACGCAGGCTTGTGTCCTCAGCCTTGTACACCACCCCCATTCCGCCGCCACCGAGTTTTTCGATGATCCGGTAATGCGAGATGGTGCGTCCGATGAGAGCTGAGGACTCGGCCATTGGGCAAGCATCTTAGGCTGGAGACTCTGGAGGAGTCAATGAAGGCCGCAGTTATCGCGCCATACGGTGCAGGCCCATTTTTCTTTCCGACGCTGAACGCCGTCCATCCGGTGCCAAACCGGCGGAGTGGGATTTTCCTCTTGCACTTCGACAGGAGATTCTGTATCTTGTCCCTGTAGAAGCGATGGGGGAGAGAATGGCCGAACAGAGGATCGATCTTCCGCAAGGGACGTTGGACCTGCTGATTCTGAGGACGCTGGCGCTGGGGCCGGAGCATGGGTGGGCGATTTCCGAGCGCATCCACCAAGTGTCCAGCAAAGTGTTGCAGGTGCAGCAAGGGTCGTTGTATCCGGCGCTGCACCGGCTGGAACGGCGCGGGTGGATCAAAGCGCGCTGGGGAGCGTCGGAGAACAACCGCCGCGCGAAATTCTACGAGCTGACGGCGAGCGGGCGGAAACAGCTCGAAGCGGAGAAGAGCGACTGGAAGAAGCTGGCGGCAGCGGTGGCTCAGGTGCTGGAGACAGTGTAGAAACTACCTCAGCGGCTAAAGCCGGTCGTTTTTCCGGCGTTTACGGCACGACTAAAGTCGTGCCCTGACGAAAAACGCCGTTACGGCACGACTACCCTTCGCAAGCTCAGGGCGAAAAGTCGTGCCCTGACGAACGCCGGCTCAGGTGCTCGAGACGGCTTAGGGCGGTTCATAGGCCTAATCACTCAAGGAGTGGAAGATGCTCAGCGACATTTTGATTCGGCTGCGGGCACTGTTCCGGCGCGACGCCGTGGAGGGCGAACTTGACGACGAGCTACGGTTTCATTTCGACCAGCAAGTTGCGAAGTACGTGCAATCGGGCGTGCCGCGCGAGGAAGCGAGGCGGCGCGCGCGGCTGGAATTTGGCGGAGCGGACCAAATCAAAGAAGAATGCCGCGACGCCCGGGGCGTGAGTTTTCTCGAAACGCTGGCGCAGGATGTTCGCTACGGTTTCCGCATGCTGCGCAGAACGCCGGGCTTCACGGCCGTCGCCGTTCTGACGCTGGCTCTTGCCATTGGAGCGAACACCGCGCTCTTCTCGATAATCAACGGAGTCCTGCTGAATCCGCTGCCGTATCCGCATCCCGAACAATTAGTGACGCTGCATGAAAGCAAGCCGAATTTCAACACCGGCTCTATCTCCTATCCGAATTTCCTGGATTGGCAGAAGGAAAATCACACGCTGTCGTCCATGGCCGTTTCGCGGAGCTATTCTTTCAGCTTGACGAACCTGGGCGAGGCGGAACAGATCCAGGGGCAATTTGTTACATCCGATTTTTTTTCGATACTCGGCGTGAAGCCGGTAACGGGACGAAGCTTTGCGCGTAGCGACGACCAGGTTGGCGCGGCTCCGGTGGCGATGATTAGCGCGGGCTTCTGGAAACGCAAGCTTAGCGGAGAGGCGGACGTAGTTGGCAAGAGCCTTACGCTCGACGGCAAGGAATTCACGATTGTCGGAGTGATTCCGTCGGACTTCGACCTCAAACTCGACAGCTTCAGCGCCGCCGATGTGTACGCGCCCGTGGTGCAGTGGAACAATAATTTGCTGTTCGATCGCGGAGCGGGCCTGGGCTTCCACGGAATTGGAAGACTGAAGCCGGACGCTTCTCTTGGGCAGGCACGCGCGGATTTTGCCGGGGTGACTGGAAATCTAGCCGCCGCTTACCCGGAAGTGAATAAAGGAATCGGCGCCGCGCTGATTCCGTTCAAGCAGCGGATGCTTGGCGATGTGAAACCGATTCTGCTGGTGCTGTTCTGCGCGGTGGGTTTTGTGCTGCTAATCGCGTGCGCAAATATCGCGAACCTTATGCTGGCTCGGGCCAGCGGGCGAGCGAGCGAATTTGCCGTGCGTGCGGCGCTGGGAGCAGGCAAAGTGCGTTTGATCCGCCAGCTTTTGACCGAAAGCATTTTGTTGGGAATTCTGGGTGGCGCTTTCGGTTTGCTGCTCGGCGGTTGGGGAACGCACGCGGCGCTGAAAGCTTTGCCCGCAACCTTGCCGCGAGCCGGTGAAGTGGGCATTGACCTGCGCGTGCTGCTTTTCACCACATCGATTGCTCTGCTGGCGGGAATTCTTTTCGGGCTTGCTCCCGCGCTGAAAATCTCGCGAACGAACTTGCAGGACAATTTGAAGGAGGGCGGCCGTGGGGCGAGCGGTGCGCGAAAAGGCGCGCACGGTATTTTGGTAGTGGTGGAAATCGCGCTCGCTCTCGTTCTGCTGATAGGCGCGGGGCTTACGATGCGCAGTCTGGTTCAGCTATGGAGCGTTGATCCGGGGTTCAATCCGCAAAACGTGGTGTTCTTTGGTTTTTCTCTTTCACCCGCGACTCTGATGACCAGTCCGGCTGCAATTCGCGCCGGTTTTCGCAATGCAGACGCCGCGATCGCGGCGACTCCTGGCGTTCAAGGGGTGTCGATGAGTTGGGGAGCGTTTCCCATGAGCGGCGACGATGAGTGGCTGTTCTGGTTGGACGGACAACCAAAACCGACGACACGAAACGAAATGAACTGGGCGATCGATTACGTGGTGGATCCCGACTATTTGAAGATCATGGGAACGCCGCTGCGCAACGGGCGTTTTTTCACCGCGCAGGACGACGAGAATGCCCCGAAGGTGGTGGTTGTGGACGAAGTGCTGGCGCTGAAATATTTTGGAAAGGAAAATCCGATCGGCAAGCGTTTGTTTTTGGAAATTGGCCAGGGGGACATGGAGGCGGAGATTGTCGGAGTGGCCGGCCATGTGAAGCAGTGGGGGCTTGATACGGACGATACTGAGAGCCTGCGAGCGCAGCTTTACTTTCCGTTCATGCAATTGCCGGATAAGGTGATGGCGCTCGCGCCGATGGGCATGGGAGCGGTGGTGCGTTCGCGAGGGCCGGCGCCGGGGCTCTTCGATTCGATTCGGCACTCCGTGCAGAAAGTAAATAGCGAACAGGTTGTTGCCGGGGCGCAGACGATGGATGAGATTATTTCGAGTTCTATCGCCAGCCGGCGGTTCTCGATGATTCTTCTGGGCTCCTTCGCGCTGCTCGCGTTGCTGCTTTCGAGCCTGGGGATCTATGGAGTGGTGTCCTACCTGGTGGGGCAACAAACGCGCGAGATTGGGATACGGATTGCGCTGGGGGCGCAACGCGGCGACGTGATGCGGTTGGTGCTCGGCGATGGCGCGAAGATGGCACTGATCGGTGTTGGGGTGGGGCTTGCGGCCGCGGTAGGACTGACGCGATTGATGACCAGCGTGCTGTTCGGAGTGAGCGCGACGGACCCGCTGACGTTTGGAGGCGTGGCGCTGCTGCTGGCGCTGGTGGCTCTGGCTGCGGCGTACATTCCAGCACGGCGAGCGACGCGCGTGGACCCCCTGGTCGCGCTGCGCTATGAATGAAGCGCGAGCGGAAATGGGAGTTCGGCTATTCTTGGCCTAAGGCGTCGTTGGGTGTGTTCGGCCGGGCTGGCACGAAACTTGCGAGCAGGTCTGCCACCACCAGCGTAGGAACGAGGAAATCCAAAAGACTTTCAAGCTTTCAAGGCTGCTGAAGGCAATTTAGCTGTCCGTGCCCTTCGGCGAGGGGGCATAGCGGCGCAGAAGGGTGATGGAAATTACCAAAACAAGGATTAGAAACCCCAACAATCCAAGTTCAACCATGCTAGCTCGAAATATGCTGGCAACCTCGGTGGACCAGGTTCCACCTTTTGTGAGTGAGGCCGCTTCCAGGGTGATCACCAGGACGCGCCGGATCGAAGCGATCAGACCGACGACCAGGAACGGTTCGGTAACCAGGTAATGAGAATGGATGGAAATGCGCACAGTGTGCAGAATCTCGACCAGCATCAGCACAACCAGCAGTTGGTCCAGCACTAGAAGAGTCTGAGTGGCAATAGTCCAATGAGCGAGGCCTTCCCATAGCATTTTGCCGGCGTTTGCACTGGTCGCGAGCGCGGTGATAAAAAGCAACACGGCGAGGATGGTGTAGACGACCACCTCGGCTTTGCTCAGATAATCGCTAAAGTGGACGCGCAGCTTCTCTTCGGCCATATGAGATCACTCGCAGAATCGCCCTGATTCGGGCTCGTTCACGGGCAGAGTATAACGATAAGCCCGTCTGCCGGAAAGTGAGAACGTGGATACGCAGTCGGCTGGTCTTCCGTACAGGTAACCCCGGCGATACGCGCGCAATCGGAGTTCGTTGACCCCGCCGGCAGCGCGACGTACCGTTGACTGAAGGTCCTGAAACTCCAGAACGGGAGACGGCGATGAGCGACGTGCGCGAGAATTTTGCATCACTGGGGTCTATAGTCCCCGAACCGCCTATTTGGAAGCTGCGGTGGCAGCCTCGAATGTTGGCGGTTCTTGGAGCTGCGGTTGGTCTGCTCCTGGCGCTGAACCTGGCGCCGGCCGCGTTCGGCCAATCGCAATCAACGTCTCCTTCAGGGACGCAAGCGACGGCTCCGGCTCCGGCGCAGGCGCAAACGAAAGCACCTTCGCAGTCCGAGCCGCAAATGCAGGACCAATCGGCCCCGGCGCAGGAATCGCTGGCAGACGCTGCACGTAAAGCGAAAGCCCAAAAAGCCAATTCCGCGGCTACCAAGGTTTATACCGAAGATAAGCTGTCCAGCCTCTCGGGCCATGGCGTTTCCTCCGTGGGGTCGGGGAATTCGGGCGGAGCTTCATCCGGTGCAGGAAATTCGTACGCCAACTCCGGCGGGAACGCCGGTACGTCATCTGGAAAAAATGACGAACAGTATTGGCGCGGCAGAGCGCAAGCCATCCGGGATCAAATGGCTCAGTTGGACCAGCAAATCGCCGGAATTCAGGAAGAGATCAAGGCGAAGGGCGCTGTCACTGTCGATCCCATGAGCGGTGCGTCCGCGGGCGTAATTTACATCGAAGATCGGAACCGCGAAATCAAGCAGATCGAAGGGCAGAAAGCGAAGTTGCAGGACCAGTTGGACTCCCTGGCGGAAGAGGGGCGCAAAGCCGGGGCGGATTCCGGCTGGTTCCGCTGAGGCCACATGGAAAGACTACACCTGCTACTTTTGATGAGAAGCTGGCTTCTGGCTATCTGCGCCGTGAAGGCGGCAAATATGCTCGCGCCGATCAGAACGAGAGTCGTTCGAGTCTGGAATCAAAATCAGCGCTGACGGCCCAACTGATTCAGCGTATCAAACTTCATTCATGCCGAAGCGCGACTAACGGATCTACTCGCGCGGCCCGGCGTGCGGGCAGCCAGCAAGCCAGAAGCCCGGTAATCAGCAGGACCGCCGGCACACACGTCAGAGTCCAAGGATCGTAAGGCGAGACCCCCCAGAGCTGTGTCGCAATGATTTTCCCTAAGGCGACACTGGCTAGCAATCCCAGACCCACGCCGATAGCCACTAGCCGGAGGCCCATGCGGATAACCATTACCAGCACATCGGAGTGTTCCGCACCGAGGGCCATGCGAATGCCGATTTCCTGTGTGCGTTGCGCGGTGGTGTAGGCGAGCACGCTGTAAACGCCGATGGTCACCAGGATCAGTCCGAGGGACGCAAAAATGATCACCAGGATGAAGCCGAACCGCGGCCCGGCATAGGACCACTGGCTGATGTAGCCCTCCAGGGTGCCAGTGAGTGTGAGCGCGACGTTGGAGTCGGTGGCCCAGATTTCGTGGCGCACGGCATTCGACATGGACAGCGGGTCTTGTGCGGTGCGGACCATAATGCCGCGGAATGCCGAGCCGGTGACGGTATAGGGCACCCAGATTTCCGGTCCGAGAGGATCCTGGAGGCCGCGATTCTTGAGGTCGGCAACTACTCCTACGATCTCGAACGTCGGGTCCGCCACCTTATCGGCGAATTCAGAAAGCTCCGCGATGCGCACGTGATTGCCAATGGGATTCTCTCCGGGCAAGTACCTCTTTACAAATGCCTGATTCACGACCGCTAGTTTGCGGGCGTTATTGACCTCGGCCTCGGTGAAGGGCCGACCATCGAGAAACTGGATTTTGAGAACGGGGAAATAACCTTCGCTACAGAGTTGGAACATGGCTTTCCATTTCTCCGAGTGCGTCTTACCGGGGATTTCGATCTCGCTGGTTAATCCGCCGTAAGGAGGAAGATCACTCGTCTCAGTGGCTGCGACAACACCCGGCAGGGCTTTCAAGCGCTGCAGCAATGGGCGGTAAAAACCAGCCAGCTGGTCCGCAGTTTTGTAGCGTTCCACCGGGAGAGGCAATCGCGCGACGAGGATATGATCCGGCTGGAAGCCGAGATGCACTTCGCGGAGAGCCATGAAACTCCGCATCAAAAGGCCCGCAGCCACCAGAAGCGTGAGCGAAAGTGCGACCTCCGTGACCACGAGGGCATTGCGGAATTTTCCGTGGCGGAAACCCCCGCTGAAGCCTTTGCCGGTGTCGCGCAGCGGTTCGTTCAAGTCTTTCCGGGCGGCTTTCAAAGCGGGGACGAGCCCGAAGATAAGCGCCGTCACGATCGCCACGCCGAGCGTAAAGAGCAGAACGCTTGTATTCAGCCGAATGATCGCTTCCGCGGGGATAATGTCCTGCGGCATCAGCGCCACAATGAATTTCAAACCAATCCACGCCAGCAGAGTTCCGAGCAGCGCGCCGCACAGCGCCAGGATCAAACTTTCCACCAGAAGCTGGCTTATCAAACGGCGGCGGTTCGCACCGAGGGCGGAGCGAATGGCAAATTCTTTCTCGCGAGTTGTGGCTCGGGCCAGAAGAAGATTCGCCACATTCCCGCAGCCGATCAATAGGAGCAAACCGACGGCGGAGAGCACGAGGTAAAGAGTGTTGCTGAATTGCCCGACGACTTGATCGGTGAGAGATTGAACCTCCACTGTAAAGTGCCGTGGGTAATTTTTAGGGTAGACGGTTGCGAGCTGCCGGGCCACGACGGTCAAATCAGCTTGGGCTTGTTTCACCGAAACACCGCGGGTTAAGTGACCCAAGAAATACCAATAACGCGTGAAAGCCCCAGAACGGTCCCTGGCCTCGGAAGTGCGGCTGGGTTTATCGGGAATCCACATATCAGCGTCGCCCCATGCAAAACGAGGTGGCATGATGCCGATCAGCGTTCGCGACGTGCCATTCAGGACGAAATTCTTGTTCAAGATATTCGGGTCGGCGCCAAAGTCTTTGACCCACGTCCTGTAGCGCAGAACGAAAACGGGGGACGCGCCCGGCTCGTAGTCAGCCGGCTGCATCACACGGCCGAGGAGCGCAGGCATGCCCATAAATTCAAACGTCCCCGGCGTGACGTAATTTCCCCCAAAGCGTTGCGTACCCTCGCCCGAGCGATATAACACGTCCACGTCGTCACTGCCGATGGCGCGGTCAAAAACATGGTTCTGCGCGACGTAATCCAGAAATTCGGGCCCGCTAAAGTCGCCGCGCCCGCCAGGGTCATTTCGTTCCGTGTCGTGGATTTGTATGGACATGAAGCGTTGCGCATCGGGGTAAGGAAACGGCTCCAAAAGGATGTTTTCGATAACGCTGAAGATCGCGGTGGAGGCTCCAATTCCCAGAGCCAGGGTTAGGATTGCAACAATGGCGAAGCCAGGAGCCTTCCGTAAAGTCCTGAGTGCATACTGGATATCTTGGGCGAGTGTTTCCATATAGGCTTACGTGCGAGCGGGATTTCCCCTGCCCGCAAAGACGTATTGAAACATAAATTGTTCGACGCAGGCGCGCCAAATAGGTTGTTTGGTTCGGCGCTCAGCGTAGGACCTGGGCTGCATGCTAGCGCCCGGGTGAAACGAGCCCGTTTGCGGATTCTTCCCGCCAGTGCGAGAATACCTTCATGAAAAAACTGTCCAAGACGGCAGTAAGCATATTTGCGGCGACGATGCTGCTGGTCGGATGCGCTAGCTCACGGCGGACGTCAACATCTAGCCCTTCCACAGCTCCGTTGCCCCTTGAGCTCCAAACAGATAAAGACAAAGCCAGCTACGCCGTCGGCATGAACATGGGAAAGGGCTTGCAAAAGGACGCTATAGACATTGATCCGAATATCTTCGCGCGGGGATTAAAAGACGGGATGGCCGGCGGCAAGACGCTGATGACCGAAGCGGAAGCGACTGCGGCGATAAACGTACTGAAGGCGGAAGTGAAGAAAAACCAGGAGGCAAAAATGCAGCTAGCCGGAGAGGCAAACAAGAAAGAGGGCGACGCATTTTTGGCCGCCAATAAGACGAAAGAAGGCGTAGTTACGCTACCGAGCGGCCTGCAATACAAAATTTTGACCGCCGGGACCGGGCCGAAGCCAACCGCGGCTGACTCCGTCGTCTGCAATTACAAAGGCACGCTTATTAATGGCAAAGAATTCGACGCTTCTTCCAAACACGGCGGGCCGGCGACGTTTCCTGTCGGCGGAGTGATCAAGGGATGGACGGAAGCACTGCAGCTCATGCCAGTGGGATCGAAGTGGCAACTTTTTGTTCCGCCTGACCTCGCTTACGGACAACGCGGCGCAGGCGGCGACATCGGACCGGGCGCAACGCTTATTTTTGAAGTTGAGCTGCTTTCGATCAAGGCCAAGTGAGAACTCGCGTTTGACGAATTGATGCGACAAACGGCGCTTCTGCCGCGATAACGCTCGATTGGTTGAAAGGCGCTGGGCTCTCTTCGTATTATGCAAAAACAGGGTTTAGAAGGCGGGTTGAGTATAAGCTAGTACCGCGAGGCGAAGCGGCGCGCGTAACCCCATATGTTCAGCATTCCACACCTGGTCATAATCTTCGTTGTGGTTCTGGTGGTGTTCGGGCCGGAAAAGCTGCCGGAATTGGCGCGGAATCTCGGGAAGATCATGGGAGAATTCCGGCGCGCAACAGGAGATCTGCAGCATACGTTCGAAGGCCATCTTCGCGATATCGAGCGCGAGTCGAGCCTGCGTCAGACGGCTACGGGAGCAGGAACCACGATTGCTCCGCCCGCGCAGACTACAATCGCTCAGCCCAAAACGGATTCCGCCAGCGCGGCCGGAACTGTTCCCAGCGATGCGCCGCGCGGTTGGACGGTGGCGCCCTCGAACCCATCTCCTGAACAGAATCCCGTGACGCATGCGGAGTCTACGGCTGAAATGACCGGTGCGACACAAGCGGATGAAGCGAGCGGGGAACCGGGTGCGGTTAAGCCGGCGCAAGAGCCCGTCGCAAGCCCTACAGCAAAGAAGGCAGACTTAGACCAGGCGAGCGCAGGCGATGCACCCGAGCCCGGCCGCGAGAAGGGGAGCGATGGCGGCAGCACAAGCTGATCCCAACGTGACGCCACCTGCCGATAATTTGGCGTCTGCCGCGGACAAAGATCCGGGCGGGCGGATGTCGTTTTTTGAACACCTGGTGGAACTTCGCACCCGGCTGATTCACTCCGCCGTTGCCATCGTGATTTGTGCGGGAATCGGGCTGCTGCTATCGAAGCATGTCATCACGTTCATCGTGCAGCCCATGCATCTGGCGCTGCGTTCCGCCGGCCTCGGGGATAATCTGTATTACACGAGTCCCGCGGGCTACGTCAGCCTGGTAATTAACCTGGGGCTGTATCTAGGCATTGCGATCGCGATGCCGTACGTTCTTTATCAAGTGTGGCTGTTTGTGGCGCCCGGACTTTTCAAGCACGAGCGCAACGCGGTGGCAGGGTTCATCATTTCTTCAATGTTTCTCTTTCTGTGCGGGCTGGCGTTTGCCTATTTCATCATGCTGCCGACGACGCTGAAATTCCTGATTAATTTTGCAAATGAAGGGCCGATCAAGCCGCTGATCAGCATCAATGAATATTTTGATTTGACCTTGATGATTTTGCTGGGGCTGGGTTTGGTGTTCGAGTTGCCGGTGCTTATTTTTATTCTTTCGCTGTTTGGAATCGTGACGCCGAAATTTCTGCTGAAGAATTTCAGATATGCGATGGTGATCATCACGGTTGCGGCTGCGATCATAACGCCCACGCCCGATGCCACCACGATGCTGGTGTTCATGGCGCCGATGATCTTGCTGTATTTTCTCGGCGTGCTTGTTTCTTACGTGGTGTTGAGGCGGAAGCAGGCTGCGGACGTAGCCACCGGGGAGGCGCACTAGATGCCGAATAGATGCAGCAAGTTCGTGTACGCTGGCGTGCTGATCGCGGCGATGAGTGTTGCCGCATGCAACCACGATGGCTCGCGCTCGGAGGCATCGGCAAGCGCTGCGGCCGCATCGCAGCCGCCCGCAAGCCAAAATAGCGCGGCGGCGCCGGCAAAACCTGCTGAATCAGCGCCGCCGGCCTCGCAAACGGGAGGTTTCGATGGCGCGAAAGCTTACGATCAGGTGGCCAAGATTGTGAGCTTCGGGCCGCGCCCGCCGGGGTCGGAAGGCATTCATCACGTACAGGATTACATTCGCGGGCAACTGCAAAGTTTTGGATGCACCGTGGATGAAGACGATTTTCACGCGTCCACGCCGGCCGGATCCATCGCGATGAAGAACATCATTGCGAAAACACCCGGAACGGGGCAGGGAATTATTCTGCTGCTCACGCATTACGATTCGCTTGGCAGCGTGCCGAATTTTGTGGGCGCGGAGGATAGCGCGTCGTCCACGGGAGTGATGCTTGAGATGGCGCGCCTGCTGTGCGGCAAGAAACAGACGAATGCCGTGTGGATCGCTTTTCTGGATGGCGAGGAAGCGATCATCAATTGGGACAAAGACAACGACCACACTTATGGGAGCCGTGAACTATCGGCGAGCCTGGCAGTATCGGGAGATTTGAAGCGAGTGAAAGCCGCGATTCTTGCCGACATGATCGGCCAATACGGCCTGGAAATTCCGCGCGAATCGAATTCAACGAGGTGGCTTGTCGATCTGATTTGGAAGACGGCGGCGCGTCTGGGTTACCAGAATATTTTCGTGGCGCGCGAAGCGGGCTATTCGGACGACCACGAGCCGTTTCTAGCGCGCGGGGTGCCGACGGTGGATCTCATCGACTATGACGGCTATCAGCAGCCGAAATACTGGCACACGGCGGAGGATACGCTCGATAAAGTGAGCCCGCGCAGTATCGCTATCGTGGGCCACGTGATTCTGGAATCTGTAGCTGAGCTGCAGAAAAAATTTCACTAACGGCCATTTCCGAGAGTACAGTTGCGGCCCGTTAAGGCGGACTACGCCGCTCGCGGTGCCAGTTTTCATTTCAAATGCCGACCATCCGCATTCCATCCTCGCACGGCGCATATCGCGTGTACTGTGCGCGCGGCGACTTGGCGCGTGCAGAATCCGCGATCGAGGGACTGGGCGATTCGACCGGCATCTTCGTGCTCTCGTCACCGAAGGTGTGGAGACATTGGGGGCGGACGCTCGGCAAGCGCGTTCGGGGAGTGCGCGCGAACCGGACGTTTCTCTTCGATGACAGCGAATCGGCGAAAAATCTTGCAACAGTGGAATTGCTGTGTCGCGCGCTGAGCCAGGCCGGAGCGGACCGGCACGCCGTGATCGTCGCGGTCGGCGGCGGCGTCGTCGGCGACGTGGCGGGTTTTACGGCGGCCAGCTATCTGCGCGGCGTAAGGCTGGTGCAAGTTCCCACCACGCTGGTCGCGCAAGTGGACAGCTCGGTGGGTGGCAAGACCGGCGTGAACCTGCGCGAAGGCAAAAATTTGGTGGGCGCGTTCTATCCGCCCCGCGCGGTGATCGCCGACTTCGAAACATTGGCAACGCTGCCGCATCGAGAATATCGATCGGGGCTGTACGAGATAATTAAATATGGCGCGATTGCGGATGTGGAGCTATTCAGGTTTCTCGAGCGGCACATGCTGGCGCTGCTGCGGCGCGATTCGGGCGCACTGGCGTGGGTGATTCCGCGATGTATTCGCATTAAGGCACGGATCGTAGCGCAGGACGAGCGCGAAAGCGGACTCCGTGAAATACTGAATTTCGGGCACACGTTTGGCCACGCGCTGGAGGCTGTCACCGGCTACCGGCGCTTTCTGCACGGCGAAGCGATCGGCTGGGGTATATACGCCGCGACGCTGCTCGGGCTGGCCACAATGCGCATCCCGGAATCGGAAGCGACGCGTGTGATCCGGCTGGTTGCTAGCGTGGGACCCTTGCCGCCACTGGGCGCGATTCGAGCGGCGCAATTACGCCGCATTCTCGCGGGCGATAAAAAGGCGCGCGGCGGACGCGTTCGCTGGGTGCTTCCGCGACGCATTGGAAAAGTACAGCGCGGCGTGGAGCTTCCGTGGAAGCTGGTTGCGCGCGCAATTTCAGAGTTGGCGGAAATAGACGCGAAGGCCAGAGGTTAACAACCGCATGCCGATAATGACCACTCCGATATTTCCGCCACAAGCGCCGGGTTCGCGTCCCAAAGGCGCTCGCAGCGAACGCGAAGCTTCCGCGCACGTCAAAAAAATGTTCAGCCGGATCGCGCCGCGTTACGATTTCCTGAACCATTTGCTTTCGTTGTCGGTCGATCGCATTTGGCGCCGCCGGGCGGCGAGCAAGTTCCAGCGAGTTCTTCGCCGCACGAATGCCCGCGTTCTGGATTTGTGCTGCGGCACGGGGGATCTGACGTTCGCGATGGAACGTGTGCGGATGAAGGCCTTGCGCGACCGCGGAGCGTATCGGATCCCCATGGTCGGCAGCGATTTCGCGCAACCCATGCTCGACCGCGCGCGAGAGAAGGGCCGCCGACATCATCGAGCGGCCGTTTTCGTGGCCTCGGACGCTTTACGCCTGCCGTTTCCAGACGCTTGCTTCGATCTGGTGACCACGGCTTTCGGCTTTCGCAATCTTGCAAATTATGAGAACGGGCTGCGCGAAATCGCGCGGGTGCTGAAAGAAGATGGGCAAGTGGGCATTCTGGAATTCTCCGAGCCTAAAGGCGGACCGATATCGGGCCTGTTTCGATTGTATTTCCGCCATATACTCCCCAACGTCGGCGGAATAATTTCCGGGAGCAAAGAGGCATACAGGTATTTGCCCGCGTCGGTTTCCAAATTTCCCAGCCGCACTGAGCTGGCTACGATGATGAAAAACGTGGGATTCATCGACGTGCGCATTTACTCCTGGAACTTCGGCTGTGTTGTTTTGCATTCCGCCCGCATGCCCGAACAAGGTTCTGAGAACGCAAAAAATAAATTCATTTGACGATGAGCGGCGGGAACTAGTTTTCGAGGCCCAATGCGCGGATTTTGTGCAGAAGGGTTTTGTAGGAGACGCCCAGCTTTTCGGCCGCGCGCGTTTTATTCCACTTTGATTCACGCAAGGCGTTCTGAATCTTGAAGCGCTCCACGTGAGCGACGGCGCGCTGTGAAACATCTTCGAGCGGCCCTTCCCACAGAAATTTCTCGTCGAGCATTCCGTCAGGAAGCTGCTCGGCGGACGGCTTGGCGGCGGGCAATTGAAGGGCGCTGGCGTCGATTTCGGGGCCATTTGCCAGGATCGCCGCGCGTTCGATGGCGTTCTGCAGCTCGCGGACGTTTCCGGGCCATGCATAGGTCGCCAAGCGCGCGCGTGTTTCCTTGGAGAATTTCAAGGCCGGCTTGCGAAACTCGCGTCGGAACCGCTCCAGAAAATGTTCGGCCAGAAGAAAAACATCGTCTCCCCGTTCGCGCAGAGGCGGAATGGTGATGGGCACCGCCGATATTCTGAAGTAGAGGTCTTCACGAAAAGTTTTTTCGGCTATGGCCGCGTGCAGGTCTTTGTTCGTGGCGGTCAAGATGCGCACGTTGACTTCGATTTCCTGCGTTCCGCCAACGCGCTCGAAACGTTTTTCTTCGAGCACGCGCAAGAGCTTGCTTTGAATGGCGAGGGGAAGCTCGCCGATTTCGTCGAGGAACAGCGTTCCGCGGTGCGCGAGCTCCAGCTTGCCGATTTTTCGCGCGCCCGCGCCGGTGTAGGCTCCGCGCTCGTGGCCGAACAATTCGTTTTCCACCAGGCCCTCGGGAATCGCGGCGCAATTCAGGGCCACGAAGGGATGATTGGCGCGCGGGCTGAGGTGATGCACGGCGCGGGCGAAAAGTTCCTTTCCGGTTCCGCTCTCACCGAGCAGCAGGACGGTGGAATCCGTCGCAGCCACTCGCTGGGTCATTTGGCTCGCATCTTTCATGGAAGGATGTTCTCCGACGATGCGAGGGAAACCGTAGCGCAGGGCGTATTCTTCGCGCAGCAGAAGATTTTCGCGCAATAGCTCCTGTTGCCGCGCGGCCCTCTCCAGGAGCAGCTTCAGGTGATCGAGGTCCACGGGCTTTTGAATGAAATCGAACGCGCCGTCTTTCATGGCGGTGACAGCCTCTTCCACCGAGCCGTAGGCAGTCATCAGGATTACGGGAAGAGTAGGTTCCACGCGCCGCGATTCTCGGAGCACATCCAGTCCGGAATTTCCCGGCAGTTTCAAATCGGAGAGAATCAGCAGGTAACGGCGGCTTCGAATTTTGTCGATTGCGGTATTTCCGTCGGGAGCTTCTTCCACCATGTAGCCGTTACGTTCGAGGGCCTTGCGCAACATCGCCCGCAACTCGGCTTTGTCTTCAACAAGGAGGACAGGTTCCATCGGCAAAAGGTGCTAACGCGCCCAACCGGAATCGCCGCCTGCTTTGCGCAAATCATCCTCGGCATCGGAGATGGCCTGCTTGTCGGCTTCAATCTGCTGTTTCTTGGCGTCGATGTCGCTGGTCTTTTTGTTGATGTCTTCGCGGGTCAAATCCTGCTGCATGGCTTTTACCGGGTTGGCGTAGTACTGGACGTCCAACACGCCCAGCTCGCGCTGCATTACGTCCAGTTCCTGCTCATCCTGCTCGAGCTTGTGATGCAGTGTCGCAAATCTGGCGCGCCAGGTTTTCTCATCATTCGCCGGAGCAGCGTTTGCCGCTGAAGCTTTGGCGTCGGCGCCTGCCCCATTTTCCGCTGGCGCAGCTTCACCGACCGAGGAAATGCCGCCCTCGCCCGGAAGATTCTCGTTGGTGAAAACTTTTGCGGGCTTGGATTGATCTTTCTTCTCCTCGCGCGCGCGTCGCGCCGCTGCCGCCACAGAGTCTTTTTGCGCTGGAGCAGCTTGGTATGTTTGCGCAGGGGGCTGCGCCGCGGACGGCGCCTGCGCGGAGTTTGGCTGCTGGCTCGGCTGGGATTGATTCTGTTGGTAAGCGAATCCGCTCGTTGGGATTAAAAGCAGCGCCACGGCCGCAAGGCCAAAGTTAAGATGTTTCCGCATGGTTATGGCCTCCTGAGAGGCATTCCCGTCAGAATATGCCTGTTACAAGTTTAGATGCGTGCCGCCCGGGAGGCAATCGGGGATGGCATAGGCTCCTGCCGCAAAGGTAACCATAGCAGAAACTCGGCTCCGCCGTCCGAGCGGTTGCGCGCTTCGATGCTGCCAGCGTGCTGCAGCGCTACTTTTTGAACCACGGCGAGGCCCAGGCCGGTGCCTTCGGACTTTGTGGTGTAGAACGGCAGGAAAATCTTAGGCAAGTCATTCGGCGGTATTCCCGGACCGTTGTCCGCAACGCAGATCCGCTGCCATTTTCGGCCGCCAAGATCTTCGATTGTGCCCAAAATCGTGACGCGCGGAGAATTCGTGGACTCTTTTGCCGCTTGCGCGCCGTTTCGCGCCAGGTTCAGCAGCGCTTGGCGAAGCAGCGCTTCGTCTCCGGGCAGATCCTGAAATGTTCCTTCGAACTGCAAGGCGCACTCCGGGATCGTCTCGTGAAGCTCTTCGGCAACTTTTTGCACCAGCATTTGCATGGGCACGGTTTCGTAGCAAATTTCGAGCGGTTTGGCGAAGCGCAGAAACTCCGTCACCACGTGGGTCAAGGCGCGGGTCTGGTCCAGAATGCGTTCAGCCGATTCCCGCGTTTCGCCGGGTTTCGCTTCGCTGCGAATCATCTGCGCGTAACCTGAAATGGTAGCCAGCGAGTTCTTGAATTCATGCGCGATGCCGGCGGACATTTCTCCCAGCGCGGCCAGATTTTCTTTCCAGCGCATTTGTTTCTGCAGCTCGTTAAGCTCCGTCAAATCGCTCATCAGGCAAAGCGCGCCGCTCACTTTCAAGTCCGCAGCGGGCGGAACGGAGGAGTCCGCGCTCGCGCGCGTGACACTTCGTACCGTGCGGTAGATGGGAGAGATGGTCACGCCCAGGCGGCGGACTTCACCATCGGTGGTCATGTGCTCTACTTCGCCGCGCTGAAAAGTTTTCGCGTCGCGCAAACAGGCCGTAAGCATTTTCGAGAGATCTGAATCTCCGCCGAGTATTTCCTGGTACGAGCGATAACGCAGAGTCCGGATGCCGAGCGCTTCTTCAGCCGCGGGATTGGTGGAGCTGATGGCCCCGGTGGCATTTACCAGCAACAGGCCGGTGGGCATATTGCGGGTGACTTCCTCCGTCAAGCGCTCGGATTCCTGCGCGCGTTCCTGGGCCAGCAAATGCAAGCGGGCAAGCTCTTTTTCCTGCGCCCGCAATTTTTCGATCACACCTTGCATCGAGGCAGCCATGAATGCGGAAGCATTGTCGGTGTCGGGATTCGGGCTAGCCCAATCACCTTTCTGAACGCGCGAATCATCGTGCAGCATTTTGCGCATCACGTAGAAGAGCGCTACAACGCCGAGCAGAAGTACTACAAGCAAGGCCGCGGCGTACCCCAGGTTGAATGGCAGCGGGCTGGCCGGGCGCTTGGGAAGAAGCGCGAGTATCAGGAAAGTATTCATTTTTATCGCACCATCAGCAACGATTGATACCAGTTTACGACCGGCGTGCCGAAAAACACTACCAGCAATGCGGCCATTCCAAGAAATGTTCCAAACGGCAACTCGTAGTCGGCTTCCTTGCGCCGCGCCACGATCACGGCAACTCCCAAAACGCTGCCCAGTAAGGAACCCGCGAGGATCGTGAGCAGGGTTCGTTTCGTTCCCAGGAACGCGCCGGCCATCAACATCATTTTTACGTCGCCGAGGCCCATACCTTCGCGACCGCGCAAGCGAAAGTAGGCTTCCGACACGAGCCAAAGCAGCGCGCTTCCAAAAGCTGCGCCAAAAACTGCGTCGGCGAAAGAGAGCACCGGAGCCGGGGGAGGGAACTCGAAAATATGATTCGCGATCCAGAGGGCGGTGCCGTCGGCCGGCTTGGTGAAAAAGCTAAAGCGCAAGCCCGAGCGCGAGGCCGCTGTAATTAACAAGATCAGGTAAAAGGCGTTCGCGGAGGTCGGTGAAAACGAGAACGATCATAATCGCGGAAAACACGGCCCATTTAAGAGCGTTGATCGTCAGACCGAACGCGAGATAGCAGGCCAAAAAAAGAATGCCGGTGAGCAACTCAACCAGCGGATACAGGGGCGAAATGGGCGTCTTGCACGCGCGGCATTTTCCGCCTAAGACCAGATAGCTGAGGACCGGAATGTTGTCGTACGGGCGAATGGGCGCCGCGCATTTTGGGCAAGCGGACGCGGGCATCACAATCGATTTTCCGCCGGGGATGCGCAGGATGCAGACGTTCAGGAAGCTGCCTATGATCAGGCCGAATAGGAAGACGAAAATACCGATGAAGAGTTCATGGGGCACCTCTCGAATTTGCCATATCCAGCGCAGGCTCTCAAGCCGCGCCATTCGCATCGTGCCCGACTGCTAACATTTTCCTGATCGAGTAGCTTCATGAAAGGCTTCCGAAGCGAATCAGCAGCGACGCGCCCATTTGATTGGCTTGCGGCTCTACGATATATTCGATGGTTTGCATACCATGGCTTGGCTGGAACAGAAGATACGGCGGTACGAACACATGCGCTGGGCGCAGGAACCCAACCGGCGCGTTCTTCCGTTTACGTGGGGGCTGGAACATATTGGCGGCGACGCGAAAGAGCCGGACCCGCGTGGCTTCCTCGACCGATTCGTGGAGCACACAATCGAGCACAGTGATGAATGGTACGCCGTCACGCCGGCCGACGACTATTTGCTGGCCGACGATGTTCTGACGTTCACGAGCGCGCTCGAATCTCCCTGGCCAGGGAACAATCGCGTGCACGCGCAAGTTTTTCGCGCGCGGCATACGGGTCCGGCGGTCGTCGTCCTGGCGCAATGGAACGCGCGTTGGGAGGAGCAGCAGGATGTTTGCCGGTGGCTTAACCGGTTGGGGATCACGGCTGTAAAGATGAGCCTGCCGTATCACGACCGCCGCGCGATTCCGGATCATCCCCGCGGCGATCATCTCGTAGGCCCAAATATTGGGCTGACGCTGCAGGCGAACCGCCAGGCGGTGATGGATGTCCGGCGGACTCTTCGCTGGCTTGAAAGCCAGGGTTACGACAGCTTGGGAATCCTCGGTACGAGTATCGGTTCTTCGATCGGGTTCGTCACCATGTGCCACGAACCTTTGCTGCGCGCGGGAGCATTTTTGCACGTGGCGACTTACTGCGGCGATGTGGTTGCCAGCGGCTTGACCACGATGAATGTGTGGGAATCGCTCAGCACGAAAGTTTCGCACGATGACATCCGGCGCTACTGGTCGCCGATCAGTCCATATCCTTACATTTCTCGGCTGGTTGGAACGAACAAGAAGATTCTCGCCATCACCGGGCGATACGACCCGACATTTTGGCCGGAATATACAGAGTCGTTCTTTCACGCCGCACGCCGCGAGAAACTGCAAGTAGAGAACTTGTCGCTGCCGTGCGGGCACTACTCGATGGGTGTATCGCCATTCAAGTACGCGGCCGGGTACCGCTTCGGGACATTTTTGTTCGAAGCTTTGGCGTGACCGGAGATATTTCCTTAACGCAGGATGGCGCTGAATGACCCTTTGTGGATGAGGCTTGCCACAGCTTCGATGTCGCGGGAAAGCGAGCGATCCACTTCTACTGTTGCAGAAACCCTTCTTATAATGTCGTGAGCTTTTTGTGCTTCCGCTCCGGTTCGAAACGGCGCCAGCAGATCGATTCCTTGGCAAGCGCTTAGCAATTCAATGGCAAGGACATTCCGCAGATTGTTCAACATCGGTTCGATTCGGCGCGCGGCAGCCATTCCCATGGAAACGTAATCTTCTTGATTCGCGGAGGTGGGAATTGAATCCACGGAATGAGGAGCAGACTGCGTTTTCATCTCGCCGGCGAGCGCGGCTGCGGCCACTTGCAAAATCATGAATCCGGAGTTTAGGCCGGCGTCACGCACTAGAAACGCGGGCAATTGGCTGGTCTGCGGGTTCGTCATCTGCTCGACGCGGCGCTCGGAAATTCCCGCGAGCGTAGCCAAGGCAAGCGCAAGCTGGTCCGCAGCCATCGCCAGCGGCTGGCCATGAAAATTTCCGCCGCTGATTATTTCGCCCGCGCCCGTGGCTGAATCCGGCGTGGCGAACACGAGGGGATTATCCGTCGCGCTGTTTAATTCCACGGTGATCGTGGCGCGCACCTGCGACAGCACGTCGCGCGCGGCTCCATGAACCTGCGGAGTACAGCGAAGGCTGTAAGGATCTTGCACGCGCGGATCTTTTTCCGGAGCGCGATGGGATTCGCGGATCTGGCTGCCGCGATTCAGGCGTCGCAGATTGTGCGCGGAAATAGCGTGCCCCGGATACGGCCGGACCTGCGCGATGCGCTCGTCGAAGGCCGCGGGACTTCCGCGCAGCGCGTCTAATGACAGCGCCGCGGCCACATCCGCGGTGTCGGCCGCTATTTCAGCGGCGCGCAATCCGAGAGCGAGCAACGCGAGCATTCCTTGCGTGCCGTTCAGGAGCGCGAGTCCTTCTTTTGCTTCAAGGGCGAGCGGCGTGATTCCCGCATTTTTCATTGCCTGAGCGCCGGGGATCTTCCGGCCTTGCAAAATGGCTTCGCCTTCACCTATCGCTACTTGGGCCAGATGCGCGAGCGGCGCAAGGTCGCCCGAAGCGCCCACGGAGCCTTGCGACGGGATCACGGGATGCACGCCCTTGTTCAACATGGCGCAAAGAGTTTCCGCGAGTACCGGGCGCACGCCGGAAAAGCCCTTCGCGATGGCGTTGGCGCGCAGCGCAAGCATCGCGCGCGTTTCGTGCTCGCTCAAAGGCGCGCCGACTCCGCAGGCGTGGCTGCGAACCAGATTCACCTGCAACGCGCGAATCTGCTCGCGCGAAATTCGCACGGAAGCCATTTTCCCGAAGCCGGTGTTGACTCCGTACACGGCTGCGTCCGATTCAATCAGTCGCTCGACCACCGCGCGCGAGCGATTCATGCGTTCACGCGCCTGCGCAGACAGCTCCACTTGCGCGCCTTCGAGCGCGACGCTGTACAGTTGTTCCAGCGTGAAATTGTCGCCGTCAACTTGGATTGGTTTCATCGGTTGTGCACTGGAAAAAACTTTCGATATTTTTCGGGCAACGATTTCGGTTTTCCGAGGCGATCGCAAAAAACATGCAGGGTATCGCCGATTGCGATCACCTCACCGGATGCCTGGTTTACAATCTCATATCCAAAGCGAATTGTGCGCTTCTGGGATTGGGTGACGGTAGTGCGGATCACGATCACGTCGTCGAATCGCGCCGAACGCTTGTAACGGCAGTGCGCGTCGGCGACGACGATGAAACTATCGTCCTCGGCTTCCATGCGCTTATATTCAAAGCCAAGCTGGCGACAAAGTTCGACGCGGCCGATTTCGAACCAGGTGAAATAATTTCCGTAATAGACGACTCCCATTTGGTCGGTTTCCGCATAGCGCACACGAATCGTGGTTTCAGCGTATGGATGCATCGGCTGCGCTAGCGCCCCGTCCATTTGGGAGGCCGCTTTTCAAGAAACGAGGCAAGGCCTTCGCGAAAGTCGTCTGTTGCGCGAATCTGCGCGTTTTCATTTGTGGCCAACTCCAGCTCCCGGCGCAGTTGTTCTTCGTCGTAATGCAAAAGCAAACGCTTGGTCAGCGTCAGGCTTGTCGGGCTGGCCTCCAGAAGCGTGCTGGCTACTTCGCCCGCGCGCTTCATAAGACCATCCGGAGGCGTGACCTCGGTAACCAGTCCCAGGCTGGAACGCCTCCGCAGCGTCGATGATGCGACCGCTCAGCAAGAGGTCGCGGGCATGTTTCTCGCCGACTTGCCGGCGAAGCATCACCGACACGAGCGCGGGAATGAAGCCGATGCGCACTTCCGTGTAACCGAATTTCGCCTCGGGAATGGCCAACGTGAAGTCCGAAAGCGTGGCCAGCCCACAGCCGCCGGCAATCGCCGCGCCATTTACGGCGGTGATCAGCGGCTTTGGGAAACTGTAAACGAGGTGAAACATTTTCGCCATGCGGCGCGAGTCCGCGAGATTTTGCTCGGGGGTCTGTTTCGCGAGGGCCTGCAAGGTTTCAAGGTCCATCCCGGAGCAAAAAGCTTTTCCGGCACCGGTGAGAATTACAACGCGGACGGATTTATCCGCTTCGGCTGCACTGAGCGCGGCGAAGAGATCGTCAATCATGGGTGTGGAAATGGCGTTGCGTTTTTCCGGGCGATTCAGAGTAAGCGTCACGACTTCGCCGTTGCGCTCGAATTTTAGTGTGCTGTATTCCAAAATGGTCTCGGTTTCAGTTAATTGTCGTCGAGGTGATAGGGCGGAATGGTTTTCTGCACATGCACATATTTCTCGCGCAGCTCTTCAGTCATGGCGCAAGCGATAGCGAGCGACTTGGTATCAATTCCGGTGGAAACGCCGCGCGCGGCTAGAGTGGTCAAGATAGCTTCCGTGGGAATGTTGCCGACCAGCTCATCTCCGGCGAAAGGGCAGCCGCCGAGTCCGGTCAACGCGCCGTCGAACCGCCGGCATCCCGCTTCGTAAGCTGCGAGAACTTTTTCCGGAGCGCGTTCGGGACGGCTATGCAAGTGCACGCCGATTTCGACTCCGGCCACCGAATTCTTCACCGCGCTGTAGAGCCGAGCCACGTCTTCCGGAGACGCCGTGCCCACAGTGTCTGCCAGCGACACCGTGCGCACTCCCACATTCTTCAGCCACACCAGGGTGTCTTCTATTATTTCCGCGCCCCAGGGCTCGTCGTAAGGATTTCCAAATGCCATCGAAATATAAATCACCAGATTCTTGCCCGCCGCTTTCGTGTCGCGTTGCAATCTCTCCACCAGCTCGCGCGCTTCCGCGCGCGACATATTGGCATTGGCGCGCCGAAAATACGCCGAGACGGAATAGGGATAGCCGACGGTGGTCACTCCCGGAGTTGCAAGGGCGCGCTCGAGACCCTGCGCGTTGACGACGATTCCGATAATTTCCGGCGCCTTCCCCGGACCGGCTTTCACTTCGCTTAACTGCTGCATCACGGCTTCGCTGTCGGCCATTTGCGGCACGTGCTTGGGCGAAACGAAACTCACCGCATCGATATGGCAGAAGCCGAGCTTCATCAACCGGGTCAGGTACTGTACTTTTTCCGCCGTGGGGATAACCTGGCGCAAACCCTGCCAGGCGTCTCGCGGGCATTCAACAATGGTGACTTCATTTGCCATAGGTCAATACCAAGGGCTCCGGTAGATATGAGTTGCGTACCACAACGCTGATATTCCGCTCGCGATCAAGAGTGCCATTAAAAAAATAAATATTCGAGAAATCGCACGTTGCGAACCGTTGATGATGGTAAGAACCACAGCCACTACGAGACCCAAGTATGCAATGTATTGCGATACCTGGTACATGAACCACATCCCTGAATGAGAACCGGCGCCGCCCTGCGAAATTACATACGAACTTGCCCAGGCAAAAAAACAGGGCGAGACGAGCAGCACGGTGAACAGTAGCGTTGGGACACCGCTGCGCCTCGGTCCTGCATTTTCTTCGTCCATTTAAGTCTGCAATACGCCTGTTTTGAACTCCGCAACGTGCGGGTTCAACGCTGCCGATTCCAGAGCTTCGATCAACGCCTCGCGTGTGTGCGCGGGATCAATAATCGCATCGACCCAGAGGCGCGCAGCGGCGTAGCGCGGATCGGTTTGGTGCTCGTACGTTGCGCGCGTGGACTCGTAAAGCTCCTTTTTCTCCGCTTCGCTGAGCTTTTTGCCTTGGCGCTCGAGCTGCTTGATTTTAATCTCGACGAGCGTCCCCGCGGCCGCATCGCCGCCCATTACGGCATAGCGCGCCGTGGGCCATGCAAAAATGAATCTGGGGTCGTACGCTTTGCCGCACATGGCGTAGTGGCCAGCGCCAAAACTGCCGCCGCAAATCACAGCGATCTTGGGTACCACGCTGTTTGCAACTGCGTTGACCATTTTCGCGCCCGCGCGAATGATTCCGCTCCACTCCGCTTCTTTGCCGACCATGAATCCGTTAACATCGTGCAGAAAAATCAGCGGCACGAGATTCTGATTGCAGTCGAGAATAAACCGCGCAGCCTTGTCCGCCGATTCGGTGTAGATCACGCCGCCGAATTCAATTCGCTTATCTCCGGTCCCGGGCGCGGCGACGGTGACGGACTTTTTTTGATTGGCCACAATTCCGACGGCCCAACCGCCGATTCTCGCGTAGCCGCATAGCAAAGTCTGTCCGTATTCGGCGCGATATTCTTCGAATTCGCTCTTGTCCACGATGCGCTCAATGATTTCGTGCATGTCGTACTGTTGCGCCGGATTCGATGAGAAAATTCCATAAATTTCTTCGGCTGGATGCGCGGGAGGCGCGGCCGGCTTGTGATCGAAGGGCGCGCCGGCGGGATGGCCGAATTTGTCCACCAGAGCGCGAATGCGTTTGATGCACGCAGGATCGTCTGGCTCGCGAAAATCGATGGTGCCGCTGATCTGCGCGTGCATCTGCGCGCCGCCCAAATCTTCCGCCGAAGTCTTCTGCCCGATCGCAGCCTGGACTAAAGCGGGCCCCGCGAGAAATAGGCCGCTTCCGTCGGTCATCAGGATTTTGTCGCACATTACCGGCAAATAAGCGCCGCCCGCCACGCACATGCCCATGATCGCGGTAATTTGCGGGATGCCCATCGCGCTCATCACGGCATTGTTGCGGAACACGCGCCCAAAATCGTCAGTGTCCGGGAAAACATCTTCCTGCAGCGGAAGAAAAACGCCCGCGGAATCCACCAGGTAAATTGTGGGAATATGATTTTCGATGGCGATGTTTTGCGCGCGAATTACTTTCTTCGCCGTCATGGGGAAGAAGGCGCCCGCTTTCACGGTCGCGTCGTTGGCGATGATCATTACACGGCGTCCGGAAACTTGCGCCAGGCCGGTGATCGTTCCAGCCGCCGGCGCGCCGCCCCATTCTTCGTACATCTCGTAGGCGGCGTAGAGGCCCAGCTCGAAGAAATCCGTTTTCGGGTCAATCAGCTTGGCAATGCGTTCGCGGGCGGTGAGCCTGCCTTTCTTATGCTGCGCTTCAATGGCTTTTGCACCGCCGCACTGGCGAATCCGCTCTTCTTCGTTTTTAATTTCGGTCAGCCGATCGACCATTTGCCGGCTGCGCTTTTCGAAGTCAGCGGATTTCGTGTCGGGACGCTTATCGCTTTTTGTGCCGCTCACCGGATCCTTTCCATCATGGGCATCTTCGATTCATTGACAGGCTGGACAAGGACTACCAAACCACGAATTGTACCATCCGAAATTGGTTTTGACTTCGCCCACAGATGAGCTAGAATCGCCGCGGTCTGAAACCATTGGTTCGAATCGGGCCAAATTTCTTATCGGAGGCGCCTATGTCCTGCGGTATCTATGCGAAGGATAGGTCTGCCTCCGGTCTTCTGCTTTAACCTACCCGGACTGCACCGATCCTCCTGCCCTTGGGATGCGCTAAAAGCGTTTTGCTGTTCCTAAGATGATTGTATTCCCATTCCCGCCAGCAAAGTTGTTGTGCGGCAACGGCCCAGGCCGAAAGGAAAAACAAATGGAATTCATCGATTTGAATCTCGCGCGGCGCATGGAGATGGCGGAAGCACGCGCCTGCCGCGGATGCGCGGAGTCGTTTCACAGCATGCATCCGGATTTCCCGGTTGCGGTGGAAGAAATTGCCGGCGGCGTCGCGGTCTTTGCCGGAGTGGATTCGCCGGTTACGCAAGCAATTGGCGTAGGGCTCAACGGAGAAGTGCCTGACTGCGAACTCGATCGCCTGCAGGATTTTTTCTTCAGCCGTGGCGCAGCAGCGGCCGTTGAACTCTGCCCTTTGGTGGATATGTCTGTTTACGAAAGATTCGCAAAGCGCGGATTTCATCTGCTGGAAGTTTCGGACGTTCTATTCCGCAAGCTTCCGATGCCGGATGGCAGTGCCGAGGCAACGCCCATGGATGTAACGGTGCGCCGCGCAACGCCCAAGGAGGCAAAGCTGTGGACCGAAACGGTAGCGCAAGGCTTCGCCGAAAATTTTCCGGTGACGCAGCCCATTCTAGATGTGATGGGCGGATTTTTCCCGCGCTCGGGAGACGAGGGCGGCTGCTTTCTGGCCTTCGTCAACGGGACTGTAGCGGGAGGCGGTGCTGTTTCGGGGCGAGGTGGGGTTTGCGGGCTTTTCGGCGCAAGCACGTTACCGGAATTTCGACGGCGCGGCGTTCAGACGGCCTTGATGTCGGCGCGTCTGGCATGGGCAACCGAGCGAGGCTGCGACCTGGCAGTCAGCATCGCGCAGCCCGGAAGCGCGTCGCACCGGAATATCGAACGGCGCGGATTCCGCGTGGCTTACACACGGACCAAACTCATCCGCGTATTGCCGTAGTTTCGGGGCACTCAAAAGTTTGTGTCGCAACCGCAAATTCCGTCCCTCAGCGGCTAAAGCCGCAGTGGTTTTGTGCCATTTACGGCACGACTGAAGTCGTGCCCTGACGAAAATCATTTGCACCATTTACGGCACGACTGCCCTTCGCAGGCTCAGGGTGAACGGGGGCGGGATGCTAGCGGCGGATATTTACGCTCCCGCCGGAGCGGGCGTAATTCGGTGGCGGATAAAATCTACGATAGCTTGCGTGGGAGTTCCGGGAAGGAAAACTTCAGCGATCCCGCCTTTCTTCAGCGCGGGGATGTCCGCTTCCGGAATAATTCCACCGATCAAGACTGTTACGTCATCCATTCCTTTTCCGCGCAGCAGTTCCATTAATCGGGGACAAAGCGTGTTGTGTGCTCCGGAAAGAATCGAAAGGCCGATGACGTCCACGTCTTCTTGGACCGCGGCTGACGCGATCATCTCGGGAGTCTGTCGCAGGCCGGTATAAATTACTTCCATCCCGGCATCGCGCAGCGCGCGCGCGATGATTTTGGCGCCGCGGTCGTGGCCGTCGAGCCCGGGCTTGGCAATCAGCACGCGAATTTTCTTATCGGTCATAGCAGGCAAGAATACTTCAAATACCGCTTGAAACGGTAATAGACCCAATCCTCGGTAGCGGATCAGTATCCGATAACGCTGAATCAGACGGAATTAACTAGCCGAACCACCTTTCCGGCAAGTGGGTTTATCACGCACTGAGAGGAGCCCGACTCTACATAACCACGGGCCGAATGCTAAAGAGAGCGCTCCAGGCCCAATCGCACGTAAATACCTGACCCTTATGGGAAACGGTAGCGTGGACGGCCAGCCAATCCCAGACGAGATAAACATGCACCCAGGAAGTGCCGTGGCCATCTCTAGTCGATGCAGCGGCAATATCGCAGCCTTCAATCGTGCGTGGCAGGCTGACTGTTTGCCAGTCAGCTCCCGCGCGCATCAGCTCCGACAGACGCTGTGTCGCCGAAACCTGCGGTCCGCGTTCTCGAAGGAAGGTGCTGATTTGCAAGAGGCAAGTGTCGCCGTGCTTCCAATAGCTCGCGATTTTCGGGTCGGTGTCTTCCACAATATCGTCGGGCAGCAGCAGCGATAAGCTCGGGAATGGGTTCGCGCTCTTCACACAATGTTGTGTATAACCGTTCATCCTCCTTTCGGAATGAAACCGGGAATGCCTGTTTTCACCACTGTATTCAGGCGCTGTCTGGTCTGAATGCGATTGATTTCGTCGAGCGCGTCTTGCGGAAGCGCGGAGATGTCGAAATTTTCTCGCGCGCGGGCGGCAGTCTTGGGCGTGGTAAGCAAAGCCGTGCCGCGCTGCACCGCCCAAGCAAGCAGCACCTGTGCCGGCGTCTTTCCAACTCGCGCAGCGATAGCCGTAATGACCGGATCTTCGAGCAGGCCCGGCTTCATCCCGTGGCCTAGCGGAGCAAAAGCCAAAAACACAATGCCCCTCTGCTTGCAGTATTCCAGCAGCTCCGTTTCCGGCAGGTACGGGTGTGACTCTACTTGGACCACGGATGGCTTGATTCTCGCTGATTCATAGATGGGCTTCAGCTCGTTTAGGCCGACGTCTGAAAGTCCGATGGCCCGGCACTTGCCGTGATCCACGAGAGTTTCCGTCGCTCTCCAGGTGTCGAGCAGAGTGACACCTTGGTCGTAAATGACATTTCCGTTTTGATCCCGGGGATCCTGATCGTCTCCAGGTTGAAATGCGAATGGAGTGTGAATGAGATAGAGATCCAGATACTTGAGGCCGAGTCTCTCTAGACTCGCCTCGAAAGCAGGTTCGACGCGCTCGGGGCGGTGATTGGAGTTCCACAGCTTTGTGGTGACGAAAATGTCTTCGCGCACGACCCCTCCGGCGGCAAGTCCTGCCTGCAACGCCGTGCCTACCTCGCGCTCGTTCCTGTAGCGTTCCGCGCAATCGAAGTGTCGAAATCCGGCTTCCAGTGCGTCTCTGGTCGCAGTTATGGTCACGGCTGGGTCGGGAATCAAGGTGCCGAAGCCGAGTGCGGGCATATGGCCGGCTCCGTGGTTGAGTGGAATTCTCGTCATCCGCAGATTAGAAGATTCGACCACGGTTACACCTCCAAATCCGCGAGAATATAGATCGGTGGATTCTGCAGCGAGTGCCGGTGAAGCCGGTTAGTTTACAACGAAATCAGCGGGCCAAGTCCTGATTAGCCGTGCGGGTTCAAAGGGTCGGCGCAACACTTGTGCGCAGTTTACTCGCTGGAGTCTGAAAGCCCAAAGTTTTGCGCGGGCGTTGATTTAGACGCAGCGCGATCTTGTCCAGTTGGGATTGCGTGTAGCCGGAAAGGTCGGTTCTCTTCGGCAGGTATTGACGCAGCAAGCGGTTGGTGTTTTCGTTCGTTCCTCGCTGCCAAGGGCTGTGCGGATCACAGAAATAGACTTTCACATTCGTGGCCACCGTGAAAGTTTTGTGCTTAGCCATCTCCAGTCCGCGGTCCCAGGTCAACGATCGCCGCAGGGATGTTGGAAGCCTGCGAATTTGCCGGCTCAATGCGGCCACGACCGCAGCTGTGTCTTTGCTCCGCACCTTGACCAGGGCAGTAAAGCGCGAATGCCGCTCCACCAACGTCGCGATGTGACTGTTTTTTGTGCCACCAATGAGGTCGCCTTCCCAATGACCGGGAATGGCGCGGTCCTCGATTTCTGCGGGCCTTTCCCTAATGGAGATGGCATCTACGATTTGACCGCGCGAGTCTTTAAAGATACGAGAGTGCTGTGAGCGGCGTATACGCCGCTTGGATCGCAAGTGCCCCAGCAGCTCTTTCTTCAGCACTCCGCGGGCTTGGATGAACAGACTGCGGTAAATCGTTTCGTGGGACACGCGCATGCTCTCGTCAGCGGGATACCGGATCTTCAGCCATCCAGAAATCTGTTCCGGCGACCAGTCCAGAATCAGTTTACTCGCAACAACCTTCCGCAGCTTCACATGGATGGCCAGTAGGCACCGCTTGGGCCGCAGGGCTGATTCCCAGGCTTGCTGATCCGCTTCCTGGGCTCGATACTCAGGGCGACCGCCATGGCGTGCGACTTCCCGGCTCACCGTCGAAGCAGCGCGCTCCAGACCTTTGGCGATATCGCGAATCGACGAACCAGAAGCAAGCCCTCGAGAAATATCCTCTCGCTCAACCGCAGTGAGTACAAGCAGTGAGCGCCGACGGACTGGCGGAACAATCCCGCCGTGCTGCGATAAAAAACCATGAATGGAGTTATGTGGCTTGCCGAAGGCGCGCCCAATCACGTGCAGCGACTGCCCCGCCTTCCAACGGCTCCATAGCTCGGTTCGCTGCGTCGCAGATAGCGCCACCCGCTTCCCTTGAGTCATACACACCACCTTTGAACAGAAGTTTTACATTAGATGGTGTTGCAGCGACCCATTGAGACCACCCGCGATACCGGAAACTGACGCGACGAAATCTTCAATTTCCTGGCTAGTAGCGCAAGTCCAGAAGGAACTCTTCGAGGAGGGAATTGAATTTATCGGCGTCGTCCACAAATAGAGCGTGCCCGTCGCCATCGAAAACCTCAAGCTGGTCCATCGTAGCAGGCAAGAATACTTCAAATGGAGCTTGAAACCGTAGCCGAGCCAATCCTCGGTAGCGGACCAGTATCCAAGAAACGCGTTAATCGTGAGTTAGTCGATCCGTTTCGCGTGCTCGTCCATGCCACCCTGATGCAGGATCAGTTCTACCGCCCGACCGTTACTGTCGATCACAAATGTAATCTGAGCGTCAACCGCTTTGAGAAAATAATCTCGAACGCCCTCTGGAAATATTTCGACTTTCGGCTCCCCGGTTGACTGTACGAACAAATGATCGCCCTCCCGAGTAATGGCCAGAATGAAATTCGAAGCTTTATAGCTTCCGAGGTAACCGTCGAACAACTTCGGATCGACAGCAATTTCTTTATGCTCTTTGGGAGGAGGAGGTATCAGCGCCGGATTCACTATTCCCGCGATGGTGTGAGCAATCTGACCGGGATGAGTATTTCCCGCGCCCAAGTTCGTTAGCACTACAACCGAGAGGTTGTCGTCCACATATCTTGAGATGGCGCAAGTGAATCCCTGCCAAGCGCCACCGTGTTCGATGATCTTATGTCCGTTCAGCGTACTTATAACCCAACCGAATCCGTAGTGAGCCGGATTCGGCTTGCCATCAGTAAGCTGGAACACGGTCCAGATCCGGTCGAAGCTAGACTGCTTCAGCAGGGCAGTTCCGTACAGCGCCTCGTCCCACTTCGCCAGATCAAGTACGTTGAAGTAGAGCGTGCCATCTGCCGTCGAGTTGAAAGTGGGTGACACCCAGCTCTGATTTTGAAGCTTCCCGTCTTGCAGCTCGTAGCCGGACGCGCGGTTTGGAATGATGTCCGCGTCGCTTATCAGCCGCGTTGACGTCATCCCCAGGGGTTTGAAAATCCGCTCGCCCAGATAATCAGCGTAAAACTTTCCAGTCACCTTGTGGATCATGATCCCAAGCAACATGTAGTTTGTATTGCGGTAGTTCCACTTCTCGCCGGGCTGGAATTCAATCGGAAGTGCCTCGGTTTTCTCCAGCAGCTCATCCTCAGTGAAATCCAGTCGCAAATAGAAAGGACCCTTTGGTCCTATGCGCTCTCCGCTTTCATATTCCGCCAACCCGGACGTGTGGGAGAGAAGGTTCTTGACGAGAATTGGTTTCCAGCTATTGGGCGCACTCGGAAAGTACTTCACAATGCTGTCATCCAGCCCGACCTTGCCTTCTTCAACCAACATCATGACCGCTGCTGAAACAAATTGCTTGCCTACAGAACCAGACTGAAAAACAGTCTCCGCTTTCACCGGGACGTTTAGCTCCACATCCGCCAATCCATAACCTTTGGCCATCAGGACTTGGCCACGGCGATAGATACCGATTGCTGTACCAGGAATATGCTCGCGTCCCATCTCAGAACTGAGGTACTGGTCAATGCTGGCGATCTGCTCGGGCGTCAGATCGGGTGAAAACGAAGTTCTAATATTACCGCGCGCTACGGCGGATAGGCAGACAATAGTCACAAAGCAAATTCCCGCAACGAGATGCCGGTGTTTTCGGGCCGCTACCAGAGTAATAGTCATCATGTAATCCTCGAATTCGTGGCTAGTAGCGCAAATCCAGGAGGAACTCTTCGAGGAGGGTATTGAACTTATCGGCGTCGTCCACGAATAGGGCGTGCCCTGCATCATCGAAAACCTCAAGCTGCGAGCCGCGCATTTGTTTTTGCATCTCTACAATGGTGCCCATGTAAGGGCTCTTTGCCGCGCAGACGATACTCGGCTTGTCAATTTTCGGCAGAACGGAACGGTAGTCCGAGACGAAATATCCCACCAACAGCGTAACCGCGGTATTCGTCGGCACGCGCAGAGAAGCCTGGATTACCTTCTGAAGATATTCTTCCGTCTGAGGCTTCTTGAAATTTAGTTTACGAACAAAGTTGTTCGCTGCGTTTTGCCTGTCCTCTAAGATTCCCTTCAGCAGGTCGAAGTCCTGATCGGCGGCACCGGGAGCGCGCCCGCCCGCGTCATTGTCCACCAGCACGATTCCGGCAAAATCTGCGGTTCCGAACTGATCGATGTAAGCCATGGTTTCAACTACGGCCATGGACCAGGCCACGATCACAACGGGAGCGAGATGCAACTGCGTCACGACTGCCTTGATGTCGCGGGCACGAGCGGCGGGATATAAGCCGTCCGATACTTGCGAAGAATCGCCCTGCGATCTTGGATCCATCGCCACCACGCGATAGTCTTTCGAGAAATATGAGAGCTGGTTTTCCCAAATCCACGCGGGCATGGTCCATCCGGGGACGAATAGGATGGAAGGGAATTGACGTTCGGGCGAAAGCGCAATATTGCCCTTGGTGGGAGTTACATCCGCAGGCAGAGGATTGCCTACCTGGGCGCGCTGGGCCGTCACGGAGTGTCCAGCTTCGAGGTAATGAATTTTTACGCCGTCAGGCGTGGTGATAAATCCACTCTTTACCGATGCAGGCTTTTTGTCTTTTTCCGCCGCCGCACTCGTCTGATGACCGATCGCGCAAAAGAGGAACGCACAGGACAGCATCGCAAACAGAGAAGTTCCGGTTGGTCTCAAGCTTTTCAATGTGGGATTGCCTCGGATTTATGTAGCGTCAATTTTTCGGGCTGGATGCCTAGGTGATGGCCACTTCTTCGTAGATGCCGAAAACGTCCCGCATGGTATCGCAAATTTCGCCGAGGGTGGCATATGCTTTCACCGCCTCGTAAATGTAGGGCATGGTGTTTTCCGTGCCCGCAGCGGCTTTGCGCAGCGCAGCCAGGCGGCGCGCGACTTCGTCGTTCGAGCGTTCGACGCGAAGTTTGCGCAGGCGCTCGGTTTGGCCTTCGGCGACGGTTTCGTCAATTTGCAGCGTGTCGATGGGCTTCTCATCCGCGACGTAATCATTCACGCCCACGATGATTTTCTCTTTGCGGTCCACGGCCACCTGATAACGGTAAGCGGCTTCGGCGATCTCGCGTTGCGGATAGGCCCGTTCGATGGCCGGTACCATTCCGCCAAGCGCGTCAATTTTCTGAATGTAATCCCAGGCGCCGCGTTCCATTTCGTCCGTAAGAGTTTCCACGAAGTACGAGCCGCCCAGCGGATCGGCAGTGTTGGTGACGCCGCTTTCATGGGCGATGATCTGCTGCGTGCGCAGCGCGACGGTGGCGGCAAATTCAGTTGGAAGCGCCCAGGCTTCGTCGAGAGAATTCGTGTGCAGGGATTGCGTTCCGCCAAGGACGGCCGCAAGAGCTTGCAAGGCCGTTCGCACCACGTTGTTGTAGGGCTGCTGCGCGGTGAGGGAGCATCCGGCTGTCTGGGTGTGGAAGCGCAGCGCCCACGAACGCGGGCTTTTGGCGCCAAAACGCTCGCGCATGGTCTTGTACCAGATGCGGCGTGCCGCGCGATATTTCGCGATTTCCTCGAAGAAATCATTGTGCGCGTTGAAGAAAAAAGAAAGACGCGGCACGAATTCATCCACGTCCAGGCCACGCCGCAATCCCCACTCCACATATTCAATGCCGTCGCGCAGAGTGAAAGCCAGTTCCTGGATTGCGGTGGATCCCGCCTCGCGAATGTGGTAGCCGCTGACGGAAATGGGATTGAATCGCGGCGTGTGTTTCGTTCCGAATTCGAAAGTGTCAATCACCAGCCGCATGGAAGGCTCGGGCGGGTAGATGTACTCTTTTTGGGCGATGTATTCCTTCAGAATGTCGTTCTGCAGCGTTCCGGAAATTTTCTTCCAGTCAGCGCCCTGCTTTTCGGCCACGGCAAGATACATCGCCCAGATTGCCGCCGCAGGGGAATTGATGGTCATCGAGGTTGTGACCTCGGCCAGCGGAATCTTGTCGAAAAGGATCTCCATGTCCGCCAGCGAACTGATCGCCACGCCGCACTTTCCGACTTCGCCCTCTGAGAGAGGGTGGTCGGAGTCGTATCCCATCAGCGTGGGCAAATCGAAGGCGACGGAAAGGCCCGTCTGGCCTTGCGAAAGCAGGTAACGGAATCTGCGGTTGGTATCCTCGGCAGCACCGAAACCGGCGAACTGGCGCATGGTCCACAGGCGGCCGCGATACATGGTGGAATGAATTCCGCGCGTGTAAGGAGGCTCGCCGGGATAACCTAAATCGCGCTCGGGATTCCAGTCCGGCAGATCTGCCGGAGTGTAAAGACGCCTGATGGGGTAGCTCGAGACGGTGGTGAAATCAGAAGGCCGTTCGGGCGATTTCTCGAGTGTTGGCCGCAGAGTGTCCTCTTCCCACTTGCGCTCCGCCTGCGACGGCTTGCGCTTCGCACCTAGAGTATCTGCCGGATTAGTCTTGAGGGGATCAGCGGTCTTCTCGCCAACTTTCTCGGCCATGGACACAGCTCCTTGGACGGCGGGCAATGCTTAATACGTAAGCGCGCTATCGTTCATTCTAGGGCAACGCGACTGCAGCGGCAAGCAGCGGAAATTGAGCATAGCTTCTGAAGAACGAACCGGCGCTGGATAGGGAACCGGCTCTTGAAGATGAATTCCCGTGCGGCTTCTCGACCGCCTTATTTTGCTCCGATCGGGCTGCCGGCATCCGGCGTTCCAGGGATCAGGTTCTCGCGATAGACCTTCCGGCGCAGCGCATCCGCCATGGTGATGCGGCTAACTTCCAGCGTGCGCCCCATGGCCTGGTTGAAATTCACGAGCGCTTCTTCCAGGTTGACTCTGGCCCGCAGCTCCGTGCCTTCCGCCGCAGTCAAGTCGCGGGAGCGAAGCACGACGTTGTAGCTGGTGGACGAACCGAGCTGGTATTTCTTCTGTTCGGCGTCCAGAGTTTGCTGCGCCAGGTTGCGAGCCTTTTCCGCCGCCGCCACCTGGGCACGATCCTGCTGCAAGGCGATGATGGTATTGCGGACATTGAGCACGATTGTGTTTTGGGTCTGGCGATACTGCGTTTGCAACTGCCGCTCATCCAAAAGAGCGCGAGCGTTGTCCGCCTGCGCCGAACGGTTGCGCAGGGGAATGGCAAAGGTCACCCCCGCGGCGTAAGTCGGGAAGTGATTTTTGATCATATCCTCCAGGGCACTTCCGATGCCGTTCGACTGCACGGCCGTGGGAAAAATCGGAACCCCGACAAATGAATTGGGAGCGATGGGCACGCCGTTCGCGTCCACGATTGGCTCACTTAGGACCGGCACAATCGCAGAGGGCGTGGTGGAAGTCTGAGTTATCTCGTTCCCAGAAAGCCCCGTCTGGCTGAATTGCCCGTACACATTGAGCGAGGGAAGAAGAGCGTTCTTGGTAGCCTTCACTTCGATGCCCGCGTTCTTCAAGTTGAGATCCGCCTGGTATATTTCAGGCCGCTTCTTCCAGGCTTCCTGCACCGCATCCTGCAGCGGGATATTTTCCACCACTTCGGGAGTCGAGATGGTCGTGGTGGGGATGATTTCGAGCCCCACCAGCTCCGGCGCCATCAGATTCTTGGTGATGTCGTTCAGCAGGACGGTCTGTTGTTGCAGGCGCGTTGTTTGCGCGACGATCAAGTTCTGCTGATCGGTGGCGACTTGCGATTCCGCGGTGAGCACATCGAGCGGCGCCATGGTCCCGATTTGCAACTGCTTCTTGTTGTCTTCGTACAATTTTGTCGAAACACCCACCGCCGCTTCCTGGACTTTCACGTTCTCGCGGTCGTACACCAGCTCCCAATAGTCGTTCGAGGCTTGCGTGACTGTCGCAATCACCTGCTGCGCCAATTGCGAGTCGGAAACCTTGATGAAGTTCTTGGCTTCCAGGATGTAGCGGGTATTCACCAGAATTCCGAAGCCGTTCAGCAGCGGTTGCGATAGGGTAGCGGTCAGTACGGGCTGAACATAGGGGTTAAAGAGGTTTTCCTCCAAGTTCGACGCTTGGCGGGTGGTATTTAGTGTGACCGAGAAGTTTGCGCCGGTGTGAAAACCTTCCGAGTAGCCGAAGTTGTAAGTGTAGGTATTGGCCGAAATCGCTTCCGCCGTAGTGGACGTTGTTCCGGTGCCGGAGATAAACGGGTTGTTGATTGGTGTTGACGACCGCGCCCATCCTACGGATCCTGTAATCAGGGGATCGAAAGAAACAGACGGCGAAGTTCCCAGCACCACTTGCTCCGAATTGCTTGATTGGGGGATTCCGCCGGCTTTCGCTTTCAAGAGCTGGGTTTCTTCAATCCACGGCTGGAATTTTTGTATGCTGATATTCAGATTGTTCTCCAGCGCCAGAGATATCGTGTCCTCCAGGCTGAGCATCAACTTGTCGCCCTGAATTAGTTGGTCGATCCGAGGGGAGTTTGTCAGCATCGGCTGAGCGATCTGCAGCGACCTGTACGGAGCAGTTACGTCAGGGAAGAAGTGCTTGCCGTTTGAATAGTCCGGCCCCATCTTCATGCTGCGCGCTTCGTCAGCGGCGGGAGTGCTGGGCTGGGCTTTTAGCTCGCCACCCGTCGGCTCTTGCGTTTGCCCCGGCTGCGCTTGCCCCGGGGTTTGCTGGGTTTGTGCTCCCTGCGGTGCCTGGGTTTCCTGTGCCTGAGCAAAAACCGGTGAAACGACAAGAGAAGCAGCCGTCAGAAACACCAGCGCAACATGAGTAGTCCTTCGAATCATCGTTGTTCCCTCTCAGAGTAGTGAAACGTCGAAATGCCAGCAGGCCTCACCCTACCTAAACGCACGCGCAGGCCCATTTGTTTCAAATGGCCTCTTTCGGTGCAACGGAGCGGCCACGCATATCCAGTTGAAATTAGACGGTTAATCGGGAAATTCGGCTCACGGTTCGTTCATTAGCGAACATTACTGTGCGTAAACGAACAAACGGACACCGGAGTGTAGCATCGCAACTTGCCGCTGACAATCTCGCACAAAACCTCTTGTTTCTTGTTTGCAGCGATTGAACCGGCGGCTTGTGAGTGCACGTACGTTGACACCATCCTTCCGGTAGTTCTAACATGCCCGCCACCTACGATGCCGTACGTCCACAAGCAGAGGACCCTTATCAGCAGCCCGAAGGCCGTCACCATTCTTTTCGTCTGTCTTGGGGTGTTGCTTCTCGCGCTCGGTGCACAGGCTCAGAACGGACTTCCCAAGACCAAGCCTGCGGGCTACGTAAATGATTTTGCGGGTGTCCTAAGTCCGGCAGCTCGTAACTTGCTCACGGCTCTTTGCACTGAGGTTGATCAAAAAGCAAAAGCGCAAATTGCAGTCGTCACCGTCAAGTCGCTAGATGGAAGACCCATCGAAGATTATTCCATCGCTCTCGCGACGAAATGGGGAATCGGACCAAAGCAGTCCGCCAGTGGAGTCTTGATTCTTCTGGCAGTGGACGACCGCAAAGATCGCATCGAGGTCGGCTACGGGTTGGAGCCAATCCTGCCGGACGGCAAGGTGGGCGGTTTCCTGCGCGAAGCCGTGCCCTACCTTCGCGACGGAAACTATGACGCTGCAATGCTTCTAATGACGCGTCGCGTCGCCGATGTAATCGCGCAGGATCGTGGCGTCACACTCAGCGCCACGACGTCTCTTCCTCCGGCCCGCACTTCTTATAGGAAGCCGACAAGCAACGGGCCTAGCGCAATTGGTGCCTTTCTAATTATGATTTTCATAATATTTTTGCTTTCCAAGATGTTCGGCGGCAGAGGTGGGCGGGGCGGTGGGTGGGTCGGACCAATGGTTGCTGGAGTGATGATGGGAGGCCGGGGCGGTTTCGGTGGAGGAGGATTTGGCGGCGGGGGTGGTGGCGGCGGTGGCTTCGGCGGATTCGGAGGAGGCTCCTTTGGCGGTGGCGGCGCCAGCGGGAGTTGGTAATTTTGTGCCGTCGCACGCGTAGTTAGCTAAGGACATCGCGAATGGAAGCTAAACTGACAGAACTGGTGAATCGGCTGAAAGCGGCAATTCACGATAACCTAAAGACTGTCGTGCTCTACGGCTCCGCGGTCACCGGCGAATTCCGCGCCGGGCATTCGGACCTGAATATCGTGTGCGTGGTGGATCGAGCCGATGTCGCGCTCCTCGAACATTCCCACGGCGTCGCGGATTGGTGGATTCGCCAGGGCAATCCGCCTCCGCTTTTTTTTACGCAGGATGAACTGCGCCGCTCAGCCGATGTGTTCGCCATCGAGCTTCTGGACATGAAGCTTCATCACCGCATTCTGTTTGGCACGGATTTTCTCGCCGAGTTTGAAGTGCCGCTGCAGCTACACCGCCTGCAAGTCGAACGCGAACTTCGCACCGCCTGGCTCCGGCTGCGGCAGGCGATACTCGCCGCGCCGCTCAGCAATAAAGTCCACCTTGGCATCATGATGAATTCTGTTTCGCCGTTCTGCGCGCTATTTCGCCACGCGCTACTGGCTCTGGGTCAGGAGATGCCGGCCACGAAACGCGAAACCGTGGACGCTATCGCGTCGCTGACCGGCGGGAACCCGACGGCATTTCAAGCCATACTCGACCTGCGGGAAGGGAAACGGAAGAAGGGCGAAATTGATGTCGAGGCATCACTCAACGCTTATCTCGAACTGGTTGAGGTGGTAACGAATGAAGTGGATCGCCGGCTCGAATCGGCCTGAAGATTCTTGGGACAGGTTCTTCCGCGGCGCGATTGAACAGATTTCCACAGGAGGATTTCATGAAAGTAGTTGCAGCGATCATCGTCGTGCTCGTCATCGTCGCGCTGATTTTCGGCGGATCGTACGTTTCCCATCGCAATCAGATGGTCACGCTGAATGAAACGGTAAAATCCAACTGGGCTCAGGTGGACGTAGTCCTGCAGCGCCGATCGGACCTGATCCCCAACCTGGTTGAAACGGTGAAAGGTTTTGCCGCGCACGAAGAAACCGTCTTCGGCGATATCGCGAAAGCTCGTTCCGCTTTGATGGGCGCTCAAACTCCGCAGGATAAAATCGCTGCGAACGGCCAGCTCGACGGCGCGCTTAGCCGCCTGCTCCTGATCGTGGAGAATTACCCGCAGCTTAAATCGAACGAAAATTTCCTGCGTTTGCAGGACGAACTTGCCGGCACGGAAAATCGCATCGCCGTCGAGCGAAAGCGTTACAACGACTCCATCCAGGCCTACAACACGTATATCGGGCTATTCCCGAACAATATTTATGCCGGCTGGGCCGGTTTTAAGCGTAACGACGCGTATTTCCAGGCTTCAGAGACTTCGCGCGAGGCTCCCAAAGTTCAATTTCCGGCGGCCAAGCCTTAACGAAACAACGGCTCATAAGTGTGTGATCGTCCCTCGGCACGACTCTCAATCGTGAGGAGAACACACGGCCATGAAATATCGCCGCACTACGCTCACCGTAATTGTGCTCTTGGTTTCGCTAGCCAGCGCTGGCGTGCTGTTAGCCAAGATTCAGAACGAATTCGCAAGCCTGGGCCATTTTTTCGGTTGCGAGCTCATCTGGTGGGTGCTGGTAGCTTTGCTTGTGTCCTATGTCCGGTGGGTGGAGCGGCGGCCTCTGTCGTCGATTGGATTCACGAAGCCGGGGAGTCGGAACGTCCTCATTGGGGTTGCTGCAGGCATCGTGCTGCTTGCCGGCCTCGCCGGGATCTACTTAGTGATATTGCCGGCTCTTCATTTTAAGGAGGATCCGCAGGTGACTCAGGTGATGAGCCTGATGCTCGCGAAACCTCGCTGGTGGCGCCTGATCCTAATCCTCCGCGGCGCAATCGCGGAGGAGATCCTGTTTCGCGGCTACGCTATCGAGCGGCTTAAGGAACTCACCGGCAGCCTCTCTATCGCGGGCATTCTTTCCTGCACAGTCTTCGCTTTGGAGCATGTGGGAGTTTGGAGCTGGGGCCACGTAATCATTATTGCGTTCGCCGGCGCCGTCCTCACTTTGCTCTACATCTGGCGCCGCAACATTTGGGTGAACATGATTGCGCACTTCGTCCCGGACGCCATTGGATTGTTGTTGAGCTAATCGGCAGGACGGCGCGATTCTATCCCCTGTTGTGTTTGCAATATTCCAGGTCAATTAGCGGTTCGTGCGGGGAGGGGCAGCGGTCGGTGCACTGGCGCGCTTGCGTTCGTTTGGATCCCAATCGTTGGGAGGAAATGCGATACGCCAGAATTTGGGTGACGGCTCGGAAAATTCAAGACCCACTTCGGATTTGCCGCTGTTGTAATCACCTTGAAATATTACGGCGCACGCCAGCTCTTCCTGAGTCTGAGGATTGCTGATAACCAGCTTCTGACCTCGCTTCACCTTCGTTGCCAGCAGCACCAGGCAACCGTTCGCGTTCACGGTAATAGTCTTGGTCTTTTCTTGAAACAACTCGCCTTCGGTTGAGCGGACCTCCACCGACATACCAATCCGCACCCGCTGCGTCCGACGCGGCTCCGCGTAAGTTTTGCCTTCCGTGTCGCGCGATGGTTCCAACTTTGCCATGCATCTCTCCCGTCTCTCGTTACCTAACAACCCTTACCACCGGCTATAGTTCCTATTGACGCTCAGTGGCGTCACGATTCTCATTTTGGAACGGTCTTGGCCTTAGCTTCCACCCCCAGTGCTAGCTAACAGAATGACACAATCTCGTGGCTAGGCTGGCTCCTTTTCTCGGGCGATTGAAACAAGAGTTACTCCCGGTCTGAAGAGCCGACCGGAGGTACCCGATGAGACCATTTGGACAGCTTTTCACTCGGGCCGCGTCATTTATCCAACATTACAGCTTAATGAATCCTGTTGCTCTCACCTTGACCCTGCTTGCCTCCCGCGCTACGCTAGCAATCACCCAGCGTTCTGGAGGCGTCGCGCCCGCGATACTGAATGAAACAAACCGTCCGACTCGTCGGTGGCATCAGCGAGCTTTTTGGTACGCTCGATGAAAACATCAAGCTCTTTGAATCAACCCTACATGTGACGACCCACTTGCAGGATCATGACCTCGAAATCGAAGGAGCCCCCGCTCAAGTGGAGCGGGCGGCCCAAATCCTCGGCGAATATAATAACCGCGTCCGCGAAGGCCGCGTCCCGGCCAGCCAGGAAGTAAAATCGCTGCTCCGTGTTGCCACCGCAGCCCCGTCATCCGAGCTGCGCGGCGCTTTTTCGCCCACGCGCGTCCGCTCTTTCGGCAAGAAAAGCGTCGCGCCTAAAAGCCCCAATCAACACCGCTACATTGAATCACTGGAAACTTTCGACATGGTTTTCGCCATCGGCCCCGGCGGAACCGGGAAAACCTACTTGGCCGTGGCCATGGCGGTTTCCGCGCTGCTGTCAAAGCAAGTGACTCGAATCATTCTGGCGCGGCCTGCGGTGGAAGCGGGCGAGCGCTTGGGCTTTCTCCCCGGCACGCTTCAGGAGAAGGTCGATCCCTATATGCGGCCTCTCTATGATGCGCTTTACGATCTTTTGGAAGCCGACAAACTGGAGAGCTTTCTGGAAAAAGGTATCATCGAGGTGGCGCCGCTGGCCTTCATGCGCGGGCGCACGCTGAACGATTCCTTCGTCATCCTGGACGAGGCGCAGAACACCACCAGCGAGCAGATGAAAATGTTTCTCACGCGCCTGGGCTTCAATTCGAAAGCGGTGATCACGGGAGACGTCACGCAGATAGACCTGCCGGATTCGCGGCGCTCGGGGCTGGTGGAAGCCATCGAAATCGTGGGTAAAATCGAAGGAATTTCCATGGTTTATTTCGACGAGCACGACGTTGTGCGCCACAGCCTGGTTCAGCGTATTATCAAGGCTTACGACGAGCACGGTGCAGCCAATCCTGCCGGCAAGAATCATCGCGCCTAATCCAGTACATGATTCTCAACCAACAGCGTCAGGTGAAAATCTCCATTGGCGAGCTGGAGAAATTTTCCAGAAAGTTGCGGCGGCTGCTGCGCATTCCTGCGAACGCGCTTACGATCTGCCTGGTCACCAATGCGGAAATCGCGAAGTGGAACCGTGTCTATCGTGGAAAGAATCGCCCCACGGATGTATTGTCGTTCGCAGCGGATGAGCCACACTCCCAGCGAAGGATTCGCCCAATGCCGGGAAAACGCAATTCGTTCGCGCTGCGCTCTGCCTCTGCGCCGCCGTATTTGGGTGATATCGCGATTGCTCCCGCGGTTGCCCGGCAAAACGCCCGCCGTTTGGGACGCGATTTCGACGGCGAAATGCGCATCCTAGTCCTGCACGGAATTCTTCATCTGATGGGATACGACCACGAAACCGATCAGGGTCAAATGGACCGGCGGGAAATGAGTCTCCGCCGTCATCTCGGTTTGGCATAATCATGAGGCGACAGTTCACTTTTTCGCGTTCCAGCCTGCCATCGCACGGCCGCCGGCGGATTCCCGCCACCACGCCTGCGGTCACGACATCGGAGCGTCTCTAACGTGGCCATTTTTTTCTACACCACGGGCATTCTCTTTCTCACGGCAATTCTGCTGTTCTTCTCCTACCTTGACCGGGTGTACCGCGAGCTGGGCCGAGCGTCCGCCGGCCGCATCCATGACCATTTGGAAACATTCGAATCCGAAGTTGCGCCGCGGTTCCACATGCAGCCTCGCCGCGCAGCGCTGGCATTCAGCCTCCTCACGCGCCTTTGGCTCGTCCTCGTCGCGGCGATTACCGCGCGGGCGATAATCTTCTTCTCGCTCGGAACTTGGGAAGCCGCCCTGGAGATGATTTTCTTCCTGGGCGCCGAAGTCGTCGTGGCCATGCAGTTTTTGCCTTCGCTTCTTCTTGCGCGCGCTCCGGGCAACTGGATCGCGCCGTTCGTTCCGATTGTGCGCGCCTTTCTGTTCTTCACCTGGCCGATTCTGGCGGTCCTCGAACTCCTGGTGTCCGTGCTTCACGTTTCGGAAGACGAGCAAAGCGCCCCGGCGGCCGAGCAGCAAGCCATCGAAGATTTTGTTGACGCCGCCACCGAAGAGGGAATCATCGAGCAGGACGAAGCGCGGCTCATCGAGCAGGTCGTCGAGTTCGGCGACAAGCGCGTCCGCGAAGTGATGACGCCGCGTCCCGACGTCATCGCCATCCGCGCGGATGCTTCGCTGGAAGAATTGCGCGAGCTTGCCGTAGAAACAAAATTTTCGCGTCTGCCGGTCTTTGAAAAATCACTGGATGATATCGTTGGCATCGTCATGGCTCGCGATATGCTCGAGGTGCCGGACACGGAAGCCGCGCAACGCACCGTTCGTGAACTGAAGCGCCCGGCTCTTTTCGTGCCGGAGACGAAATTTGGCTCCGAACTGCTGAAAGAAATGCAGCGCAAGAATCAGCAGATGGCTATTGTGATTGACGAATACGGCTTGATGGCCGGCGTCGTCACCATCGAAGACATGGTGGAGGAGATCGTCGGCGAAATCGGCGAAGAAGACCGCCGGCCGGCGCCCGATGTGATTCGCGAAGCGGGCGGCGCCCTGGTCGTGCGCGGCAGCGTGCCGGTGGACAAAGTCGGCGAACTATTTGGCGTACGGCTTGACGCCGCCATGCAGCACTCCAGCTCGACCACCATCGCGGGATTGCTGAATAGTGTTGCAGGCCACGTTCCGCGCACCGGCGAAATTATCGACGCGGACGGCCTGCGCTTCGAAGTCCTCGAAGCCAATCAGCGCAAAGTTCTGCGCGTCCGCGCTCGCTTCAACTAGAGTTTGACGATGGAACGAGCAAATGGGTTCATCAGTGGTGGTCAGAGTGCTAGATAAATCATTCCAACCGTTTCTGCGACTCCGAGCTTCATCCCTTTGTCGCCGGGATTTCCCCGCCACAAGCGCGAGAGAAGCGATTGGCTGGTGGGAAACGAGGAGAATTCCATTCAATTTAATTGTCGGTATTGCCGGGATTCTTTCGGCAGCCGTCGTTTGTGTAGTTGGGCTGGGGAGCTACTTCTTATTTGACGGCGATTTTGCAATTCCACCGCCGCTTTTCGCTGCGGCTGAAGTTCTCCTTTACGGCATCGCCGCGAATGTGTTCTTTACCGGCGGCTGGCTGGCTGAGTTGATTGTGCGTAAGCTGTGGCCCACAGAAGCTGACCGATTCGCCACATTGGGCTTTTCGCTCGGTTTGATTTTCTCTGTTGTACTAACCTTGACTCCAGCGATTGTTGTCGGGGCGGCTGGAATCTTCGGCCTTATCGGGCACCTCTTGAGAGTTTCTCACAGCCACCCGCTCTGAAGCGGGCTCTGGCGGCCCAGTAACGAAAACGCGACATCACTGCCAGTACCCGCTAAGCTCGACAGCATTTCGTCTACCGTCTCTGGGTTTGCCGAAACTTACTCGCATCAGGTCCGATGGCGTACAATTGCTGTCTCCATGCCTTTCAAGTCCGGCTTCGTCGCGATTGTTGGCCGCCCTAATGCGGGCAAGTCCACGCTCGTAAACACGCTGGTGGGACAGAAAGTCGCTATCGTTTCACCCAAGCCACAGACCACTCGCAACCGCATTCAGGGCATTCTGAACCGCGACGACGCACAAGTCATCCTGGTGGACACGCCCGGCATTCACCGCCCCGAAAACGTTTTGAGCCGCATGATGATGGATGAATTGCAATACGCGTTGGAAGGCATCGACGTTCTTTCGCTCATCGTGGACGCCACTGCTGATTTCGGCGCGGGCGACCGCTTCTCGATTCAGTGGGTCGAGCGATTTCGAGGGCCGGTTTATCTCTTGTTGAATAAAGTGGACCGCATCCACAAACAGCTTCTCTTGCCGATGATCGAGCGCTACAACAAAGTATTCGAGTTCGCGGAAATTTTTCCCATCTCCGCGCTCACCGGAGCCGGTTGCCTGGATTTGGTAAATTCATGGCTCACGCGGCTTCCCGAAGCGCCGCCTCATTTTCCGACCGACCAATTCACCGATCAGCCCGAACGTTTCCTGGCCGCCGAACTCGTTCGCGAGAAAGCCATTCTCATCACGCGGGAAGAAGTCCCCCACGCCATCGCTGTGCTGATCGATAATTTCGAAGAGAGCGAGAAGATCACGCGCATACGCGCGACGATTTATGTTGAGCGCGAAGGCCAGAAGGGAATTTTGATCGGAAAGGGCGGCGCCACGATCAAGAAAATCGGTACGCAGGCTCGCCTGGAACTCGAATCCATCCTCGGCGCCAAGATTTTCCTGGAACTCATGGTCAAAGTGCAGCCGCACTGGCGCCAGAATTCTTCCATCGTTCGCCAGCTCGATTGGCACCGCCAACTGGAACAGCTCGCGGACTACCAGGAATAGGTTCTATTCCCTTGCAGGCGCAATGCCCAGCGTGCGCATTTTCCGGTATAAATGGCTGCGCTCCAGACCCAGCGCCTGTGCCGCCTTGGTCATATTCCAGCGATTTTCTTCCAGCTTGCGCAGCACGAATTCGCGCTCGTACGCGGAGCGGGCCTCCTGCAGGCTTTCGTATGGCTTTTGCGGGCTCTTGGAAGCGCCGCGAAATACCTCCGGTGGCAAATGATGCGGCTCGATCCTCGGCGAGGGGCAAATGATGACCAGCCGTTCGACAAGGTTTTTTAACTCGCGCACATTTCCGGGCCAGGGATAACTCAGCAGCACGTCGATAGACGGCGCGCTGAACTCTTTCTGTTTCTTGCCGTATTCCTCGCAGAAGGCCCGCAGAAAATGCGCCGCCAGAATCGGGATGTCCTCAACTCGATCGCGCAACGCAGGCACGTAAAATGGGATCACGTTCAGCCGGTAAAATAAATCTTCCCGAAAAGCGTTGCGTCCGATTTCTTCTTCCAGTTTTTTATTGGTGGCGGCCACCACGCGCACATCCACGGTCACCGGCGTATGCGATCCCAAAGGCTCCACGCGCTGTTCCTCCAGCACGCGCAGAACTTTCGACTGCGTCTTCAGGCTCATGTCGCCCACTTCATCGAGGAACAAGGTTCCGCCGTCCGCCTTCAAAAACTTGCCGATTTTGTCCTCGCTGGCGCCGGTAAAACTTCCTTTGCGATGCCCGAACATTTCCGATTCAATCAGTTCTTCCGGTATGGCGGCGCAGTTCACTTCCACGAACGGCATCGCTTCCCGCAAGCTGCTGGCGTGCAGCGCGCGCGCCACCAGCTCTTTGCCCGTTCCGCTCTCGCCGTAAATCAGCACGCGGCCGTTGGTTGGCGCGGTCAACGCAATTTGCTGCCGCAGCGCTTTCATCGGCACACTGTTCCCCAAAATTTGGTGCTTTTCCTCGAGCTCGGCGCGTAGCCTGCGGTTTTCAGACTCCAGCCGCACATAATCAAGCGCGTTGCGCACCACCAGAACGATTTTTTCCAGGGAGAGCGGTTTTTCGATGAAGTCGAAGGCCCCAAGTTTCGTCGCGCGCACCGCCGTTTCGATATTTCCGTGGCCGGAAATCATCACCGCCATCGGCGCGCCTTCGCGCTGCTGAACACGCTCGAGCGTTTGCAGGCCGTCCATCTTCTTAAGCCACACATCCAACAGAATCAAATCGAAGTGTCGCCGGCCGATCTGCTCCAGGCATTCCTCACCGGAGGCCACTGCCTCGATTTCATACCCTTCGTCCCGCAGCAACGCGCCCAGGGATTGCCGAATTCCGACCTCGTCGTCAACTATAAGTATGGTTGCAGGCATTTGTTATTCGAGCCTTTGAACTTCTCGATCTTTTTGATCCGCAGGGTCAATGCGAAAAGTCAAATTCCAGTAAAAAGCGCTAAGCCTGCCCACCCGTCTGCGTTTGTGTGGCCACAACTTCGGCGGCGGGGAAGCGAATTAGAAATCGCGCTCCGCTCGGCAGATTATCTTCCACGCGAATCGTTCCGTTATGCTCGGCAATAATACGGCTCGCGATCGCAAGTCCCAGCCCGGTGCCGCGCTCTCTGGTGGAAAAGTGCGGCAGAAAAAGACGTTCTTTATCCTCGGGAGAGATACCGTGGCCGCTGTCGGAAATCTCGATTTCCACCGCGTCGCCGTCTCCTTCCACGCGTGTGGCCACGCGCAACCGGCGAATCGTCGAGCCTTCCATGGCCTCCGCCGCGTTATCGATCAAATTGGCGACCACCCGGCGCATCAATTCCGGATCGGCTTTCACCGGCGGCAATGTGGCGGCCAGTTCTGTTTTCACCGTGATGCCGTCCAAACGCCCGTGAAATAAATCCAGCGCGCTCGACACAATCGAATTCAAATCCGCCGAAGCCAGGCGCGCGGAAGGGAATCGCGCGAATTGCGAGAACTCATCCACCAGAGACTCGAGCGTCTGCACTTCGCGCTCGATCAACCCGGCGCATTCCGCCACCAGCTTTTCGAGCTCGCCACGCGCGGCCTCGGTCTTCAACGACGCAGTGCGTTCGAGATGCCGGAGCAGGCGCTGCGCCGAAAGCTGAATCGGCGTAAGCGGATTCTTGATTTCATGCGCGATGCGCTGGGCAACTTCCTGCCAGGCAGCCGCTTTTTGCGCGCGCAGAAGGTCGGTCAAATCGTCAATGACCACGACAAAGCCCGGGTTCGACCGCCGCGGCCCCAGCGAGCTTACCGTCACCGCGGCGCGAAGCAGCCTTCCCGCGGATGCGATTTCAATTTCACGCGAAGCCGCGCCCATGCGCAACGACCGCCTCATCAGATACATCACCGCGCGGCCTGCTTCCTCGCCTAGCAGCTCCGGCAGCGTATGCGCGATGCGCGCGTGCTCTCCCAGGATCATCACGATGGCGGAATTCACCCGCGCCACTTCTCCGGTCGCATTCAGCGAGACCACTCCCGTCGGAATATTTTCCAGAATTGCTTCCATCAATTTCCGGCGGCCCTCGCGCTCCTCGATGGCCTGCTCGAGGTTTCGCGTGAATTCATTGATCTGGCGCCGGCCTTCTCCCAATTGCTCGGTCATGCGGTTGAACGAACGCACCAGGGTTCCCAGTTCGTCTTGCGCCTCCACCTCGATGCGATGATCGAAATTGCCGCGCGAAATTTCGCGCGTGGCTTCGGCCAAACCCTGAATCGGCACGGTCACTTGCTTCGAAAGCCGCAGTGCGATCCATGTGGTGCTGGAAAGCAGGATCAACGTGATCGCGATCAGCGTGAGCAAAATCTCGCGCTTGAAAGCGCGTAATCGTTGCTTCTGTTCCGCGTAAAGTTCTGTTTGCGTTTCTATCTTTTGATACCGCTCCACGAAATCATCCGGCAGGTGCCGGGCAGCAAACAAAGTAGAACCTTGCATGGGAGCGCTTCCCGCGATGTAGAGCTGGCTCCCCGCCTGCCACACCTGCGCGCCGCTGGCGAGCGATCGCACCATTTTCGGCGCAGCCGGATTGCGGTTCTGCGAGTGAGAATCTTTTGCCTTCGCCTCGATGTCGGGGCCGAAACTCCACCCCTTCTCGAAATCCATTCCCGCGGTCACTTGCCCTTGACGATCAGTAATCCATGCAGCATCTGCAGTTCGGCTCAAGACCAGGAAGCTCTGGTCCGGGGTTTCCCGCATCGCAGCTTCGGAAGCGAGCGTACTCAATCGTTTGAGCTCAGCGTTGCCAAAGCCGGTTAAAAGCACCCGGCTTTCTTCGTTGGCTATTTCCAAAGGCCGAGGGAACCAAAGATTTAGTGTCCGATTCAACAAAGCGTAGCTGGAGAAAAACAAAAACATAACCGGCAGCAGTGAGACGCCCAGCGCGCCTAAAACCATCTTGGCCTTAAAACGCGAGCCCATCTGCCCGATGCGGCGTTCGTTCCATAGACGGACCAAACTCCTGATCATTATGAGAGTGAAAACCAGCAGCGCCGCAAACATAAAAGTTGACAGCGCGAACAAGACGACCAATCCGCTTTCTTGTTCCGGATGCAGGGGAATATTCAACGAGCCGAGCGTGAATACCGCGGCAGAAAGCAAAACGATCGCCACGAGGCCCAGAGTGAGCCGCAACTCTCGTTTCCATTTTGAGCGTTCGCCCTTCACCGGCCTTCCTCCAGATACCGTCCCAACGGACACTTTTCGCACTCAGCGATCTGCTTGCGGCACCAATTCTTCCCTACGGTAACGATTAGCCCGTGAAATTCCTTAAACCTTTCGACGTCTCCCGGAGTTTGCCTCTCGAACATCCAGCGAACTTCTTCGTACTTAGCCTCGCCGCCTATCCACCCGTGCCGCCCCATTATGCGCTTGGTATAAGCATCAACCACGAACACCGGGTGCTTTCCGGCGTAGAGCAGGATCGCATCCGCCGTCTCCGGGCCGATTCCCCACACGCGCAGAAGTTTTTCTCGGAGCTCAATCGTCGGCATTGCGAACATCCGCTTGAGAGATCCGCGATACTCCGTCCGCAAGAATTGGACAAAAGCCTTCAGCGCAAGGGCCTTCTGCCGATAGTAGCCCGACGGTCGAACCAGCGATTGAAGGCGTCGGATGTGGACTTTTTCAACGGCGGCGGGCGTGAATATCCCGGCAGCTCGCAGGTTGGCCAGCGCCAGTTCGACGTTTTTCCACGAAGTATTCTGCGTGAGGATGGCACCGAGGATCACTTCGAATTGTGTCTTGCCCGGCCACCAATGCTGCGGCCCGAGGGCGGTAAATAGCGAGTTAAAGTATTCATCCAGCGGGGGTTGTGCATCAACCTGGGCCGCTTCTGATTGTTTCGGAGGCGGCGTGGCATCTCGAAGCCATTCCGGGTGCGAAGAAATCCTCAAAAGAGGCGAACTAGCTAGCGAATCGGCGGTATTAGACATGAATTTCAACAATAACGGGGCAATTGATGCAAGTCAAGCAAGTGTTGCGTGAATACCACACTGCTGTGGCTCTTTTCGCCCAAGCATCGCTAGCGTCCGATTTCGCACGGAGCCGAGCGCGACATCCGGCTTAGCCCCCCATTCGCTGAAACTCACGCATAAAACTCACCAGCGCCTCGACCGCCTTCATCGTCACGGCATTATAAAGTGACACGCGCATCCCACCGACCGACCGATGGCCGGTCACACCTGTGATGCGGGCCGCGGAGGCTGCTTGCGCGAACTTTTTCTCGATAACTTCGTCTCCGCCCGCAACGCGGAACACCACATTCATTTTGGACCGTGAATCCTTTTCCACGGGGCAGGAATAAAAAGTGCTTGAGTCGATCGTTTCGTAGAGCAGCTTGGCTTTTTCTTCGTTTCGTTTTTGGGCTGCGGCCACTCCGCCTTCAGCCGCAACCCATTCGAGAACCAAACCAACGATGTATACCGCAAACGTAGGCGGGGTGTGGAAAAGCGAGCGTTCCTTAATCTCGGTCCGGTACTGCAGTAGCGTCGGCAAGTTCTTATCGGCTCGCTCCGCCAACTCGCGGCGGATGATAACCACAGTGACCCCGGATGGTCCTAGATTCTTCTGCGCTCCCGCGAAAATCAGTCCGAATTTTCGGACGTCTACTCGCCGCGAAAGAATGTCCGACGACATGTCTGCCACCAGAGGCACATCTCCGGTTTGCGGAAACGCGCTCCACTGCGTCCCTTCGATTGTGTTGTTGGACGCCATATACACGTAGGAGGCATCAGGCGCAAACGCAATTTCATCCTTCCGCGGTATCCGCCTGAATTTTTCCCCTTCCGTCGAAGCCGCCAATCGGAACGGTATGCCCTTTTCCAACTCCGCGATGGCTTTTGCCGTCCACATGCCCGTGTGCAAGACGTCCACCGGCTTGCCGGAAATGTAGAGATTCATCGGCACCATCGTGAATTGCAGGCTGCCGCCGCCTTGCAGGAATATCACCGCATATTCTTCGGGAATCTCCATCAGGCGGCGGAGGTTTTGTTCCGCGCGCGAAACAATCTCCTCAAACTCAGCCGAGCGATGGGTCATTTCCATTACGGACATCCCAGTGCCGCGGTAGTCAAATAGCTCTTCGCGGATGCGCTCGAGCACGGAAAGAGGCAGAGCGGCAGGTCCGCCGTTGAAGTTGAATGCGCGCTTAATCTCGCGTGCAGAGGACGTAGGTGAATTCACTTATGGTGATTCCTTTCGAGTAGTTTGCAGCGCTCGGGACCGGCCACTGGCGCGGTCTGCGGGATAACTCCCGGAGCTAGATTATCAGAACATCGCGACAGGAGAGCACGGTAACTAAGTCACCCCTCGCCGGCGGCGGCGTGCCATTGCACGAATGAGCACGCTCGAGATCCGCCCGCAACCGCAAGCGCGAAGCTTCGTGGCATTATTCCGGCGACGCGTTCGTTGAGGGGGCCAGAGATGCAGAAGGTGAAGCGCGCTATTCCGGTGGTTTGCGGCGCGGTGGGTCTTGTGGGGGGCTGCGTCATGGGTTATTACGTATTGGCTTTCGTCTGTACTCGATTCTTCGTCAAGCCTGCGGACGTTACCGCTCACGATGCCGACATCGTTTTCACTCTTTCGATAGTCGCAGGCATATTTACCGGATGGCTGGCGATGCAGGTCTCCGCGCAGCGTTATTGGAATCCGAAGAATGCGGATTTGCAACGCCACGCAAGCTAAAACAGCCGCAAGACCCCGCCTTGACACTTCGAATACCGTGCCAGTAGACTGAAATGCTCTTCATCGTTCGCGGAGCCAAACGGAATGCTTCTGTCGCGGGATTTTGTCGGTTATATGGCCAAAGAGGTGGTGAAACGCCTCGCGGCCCAGAAGATGATCGAAGTAAAGAACGTGGAAAGCCTCACGCAGCAGGTCCGCCAGGTGATGGCAGACGAGGTGACCGTGGAAGACCGCATTAACGAAGAAGTGCGGGAGATACTAGCCAAGTACTCCGACGAAATGAAGCGCACGGGCGTTTCGTATCAGGAAATGTTCAAGAAAGTGAAAGGCCAGCTCGCCCGTGAAAGGAAATTAATTCTCCGCTGACATGCGACTGACCCGTGAGAAAACCGTTCGCATCTCTCATCGAATCATCGATCTTCTTGTGTCTACTCCGGAAGTGGATTTCGTCGAAGACCGCGACACCATTCGCCAGGAAATCGTGACTATTTTGTCGTCGCTGCTCAAGCTCGAAGAGCAGGTGGATACCGAGGTCCGGGCAAAAATCAGTTCACAGAAAAAAGAAATCCTGGAAGGCAGCGAAGAGTGGGACATCCTCTATCGTAAATATTACGCCGAAGGTCTTAAACGCCTGGGCGTCGCTGAAGTTCACACCCGTTAATTGCACACCGGAATGAAAAAGGGCGCCGTTTCATCGGCGCCCTCTCCAATTCCATAGGCTGCGAGTTTTTCTGAACTACAATCCGCCGGATTATTGCTGTGGCGCGTTTGGATCGGGCCGCCTCTGCAGCGTCGGACGATCCGGGTCATCCGTCGAAGTAGGATCGCTGCTGGTGGACTGCGGATCGCTTCCCGTTGACGGTCCCTTATTGGGCTGCTGATCGGTCTTCTTGCGCAGTCGAGGCTTGTTCGGATTCTTCTTGTCGTCCACCTTCATATTCATTTCGATCATCTGCAGCCGCCGCTTTACCGTATCGAATTCCGAGGTGGTGACGATGTACTCGTCGCGCGCCGGCAGAATTTTGGCAATTTCATTCTGCGCCGCCACGATGCGCTCCGGTGTCGGAGGATGCGTCGAGAAAATCTTTGGAATCGTACCGGGCTGCTTCTTTTCGTCCGCCTGCACTTTTTCGAAGAACGAAACGAATGCGTTGGGATCGTAGCCGGCCTTGTACATATACTGGAGCCCGAGGTAATCGGCTTCGGCTTCATCCACGCGCGTGAATTTCAGGAAGGTCATAGGGATCGCAAAGTTCATGCCCTGATAGATAGCGTATCCGGCCCAGGTGTAAGGGATGAAGATCGTTGCCACCATCGCGCCGATCTGCACGAGGTCGGCCTTGGTGGCTTGCTTGGTGCCATGCCGCGCGCACACATGCGCGATTTCGTGCGCCATCACTCCCGCCAGCTCGGACTCCTCGTCCGCGTGCAGGATCAAACCGCTGTTGACGTAAAAAAATCCGCCCGGCAAGGCGAAGGCGTTCACCACGTCCGAGTCAATCACCTTGATCGTAAACGGCACTTGCGCATCGGAGTTGCGCACCAGGTTTTGTCCTACACGGTTCACATACTCGGTCACGACGGGATCGTTGATGAATTTCGCCTGCTTCTCCACTTCCTGCGACAATTGTTTTCCCAGAGCGATTTCGTGTTCCAGCGAATAGAAATTCAATCCGTGGCCCACGCTGCGATTGCCGATCGCGTTTACATCCTGCTTGGAGCCGGGCTTGACGCTCGGGTCCGTCGGCATCTGCTGAATCGGTAGCGAGTCCGGATTCTGTTCGCCCGTTCCTGGCGCGCTTTGGTCTTGCGCGCTTGAGGTAGGCTGCTGCGTTGTCTGCGTTGGAGCAGGTTGCTGCGGAGTCTGCGCCGCCGGGGGAGTTTGCTGCGCCGGCTGCTGCGTTTGCGGAGTTTGCGCGGGCGAAGAAGGTTGTTGGCCGGGCTGCTGTGGCTGGCCACTCTGCTGTTGGCTCGTGGACTGTAGCGGAAAGCCCGCGACCGTCCCGGGGCTGAGAAGCGAAGCCGCTACAAACAGCACCCCCAGTTGCCCCAAAAGGCTCTTTTTCATGCGCACCTCCGGAGGAGCTTTCGCCAGGATTATACACCCCACCCCCAGCATCCTCACGATAATTGCTTGGATGGCGGATGTGGTAAAAGAGTTTCCCGTCTCCACAAAGTCGCTCCAATTTCTCGGGGTGTCAGGGGTTTCCCCTGCGAATCATACCGCGGCTGCGATATTGACGCGTCGGTCGAATCTGTCTACATTCGTAGTGTGCCTGCCAGAAAGATCCAAGTCGGCCAAGTCTGGAAGAAGGACGATTCCGGCGAATCTTATTTGATTACTAAGGTTTACAACGAAGCCATCGCCACCTTCGCCCTCCTCCGCAAGACCGGCGCCGAAGCAGAGGGCACCGTAAAAGTCAAAGTTGACCAGCGCGGCACCTCGCAAGCCCTGCCCGGCTTCAGCTACGCCCAAGAATCCGACCCCTTCTAGAAGCTCTCTTCATTTACGTCCAAAAGTCTCTCCAAAGAAGTCTCCAGGCTTCCAACTCGGCCGCTGTGGATTCTGCGCGATGTCATATCCAACCAGGAAATCGACCTGCATGAACTCCACGGCGGCGTCGAAATCGAGCGGTTGGTTCATATCGTCAGAAGGAGAATGGTATCGGTTGGCGGTCCAATCATCGTTAAATTTCTTGGCATTGAAGTTGGGGTCTCTGGCTTGCTCCCCTTCGGTGATGAAAACGGAAGGCACTCCTTGGCGCACAAACGAGTACTGGTCAGCACGGACAAAATAGTTCTGATCGGGCTCGGGATCCGGGCTCACCTTCAACCCGAGAAGCGTCGCATCGTGCTCTACCACTGCGTCCAGGGTGCTATCCGGTGCACCGAGCGCAACGATATCCTTGAAGGTGTAGAAGACGCTCGCCCCATCCATGTTTATATCCGCCACGATGTTACGAATCGGTACGGTCGGAAAATGCGCGAAGTAGTCCGAGCCGAGCAGTCCTTTTTCTTCTCCGGTGACAGCAAGGAACATGATCGAACGGGCCGGCGCGTGCGGCATGGACTTGAACGCTTTGGCGATTACAAGCAGGGCCGCGACGCCGGAAGCGTCGTCGGCAGCGCCGTTGTAGATGGAATCCCCATTGATGGGCTGGCCGATTCCCAAATGATCGACGTGGGCGGTATAGACAACGTATTCCTGGCTGAGTTTAGAGTCCGAGCCGGGAAGCACGGCGACCACGTTCGGGCTGGTGATCGCTTCGTGACGGCTGACCATCTCTATGCGCATGGTCACCGCTAACGGAAATGATCCCGGCTTGCCCGCATCCGCGTCTCGCTGTACATCCGCCCATGATTTGGGCGCATGTTGAAATAGTTTCTCTCCGGCCGATTGGGAAAGAAGGGCGCCCGCCTTGATCTCTGGAAATGAATCGTTCGGAGTGCCATCCGGGGCAAGCCAGCGCATCGAGGGGAAACCGGCGCCAATCACCACACGTGGCCAAGGCAAGCTCTTATCGTCTTTCGCTGTCCAGAGGAACAACACGCCCACTGCGCCATGCTCACGAGCGACGCGCGACTTCTCGCGCCTGGAACTCAGGTGCGCTTGCAGCTCCGAGGGAAGCGAGGGCGGCGCGCCGAACAGAAAGGCAACGATTTTGCCTTTCACATTCAAGCCTGCATAGTCGTCGTAGCTGCCATCCGGCGTCCGCACGCCGAAGCCGACAAACACCACTGGCGCTTCGACGGAGGCCTCGGGACTCAGCGCGCTTCCGCTGGTGATGAAGTCGTCGCCCCATTTTAGCCGCGTTGTGGAGCCGTTCCCGGTGATGCTGATGGCGCACTTGTCCGGTTCCACGGTGATTTGTCGCAGCGGCACGCGCTGGTAATACGTTCCGTCCTGGCCGGCGGGTTTCAGCCCCAGGGCTTCAAACTGTGCAGCAACGTACCGTGCGGCAATTTCATGACCTCGCCGGCCGGTGCCACGCCCTTCCAGCAGGTCATCCGCCAGGAATGCCATGTGGGCACGAAACGGCTCCTTGCGAAGTTCTTGCATGGCGGCTGTCGCATCGGGCGGTATCGGCGAAATAGCCTGCCCAAAAACCTGCGGAGCTGCTATAAGCAAAATGGCGAGCAGAATAGGGATTACGAGTAAGCGCCGCATGATGCCTCCTGACCTGCCCTACAAACCAGCGGAGTATAACCGAAGCCGGCGTGACTGAAACGCAGTTCGGTTTGCATATCCCTGTCCTGCGAGTCCCTTCAGGATCGCAGGAAAGTTGTGCCGGCACAGTTTAGAACGGGCGCGCGCGACCAGAGTTGGCGAGCCTCGCCTGAAATTTCGGCCAGGAACTCTTCAGCAGACCGCCGTGCTTTCCGGCAAAAGCGACGATCCTTCCGTCCTCCCCTGCGACGTAGACCGTAGCATCCGTAGCGAGCGGATCTTCGAAGCATTCTCGCCGGCGGCTCGCCCGGGGCCCGTTGGCCCAGTAGAAAACAAACGCGACGACAGGGCGCCCACGATAACGCCGCCAATAATGAAAGCCCCAACGATGATTAGCGCCCAACGAGTCAAGCTGGCGCCCAGCTTCTGCTCAACCCGATTCATAGCCGCCAATTCCTTCTGTGCCGTTCCCTAAATTGATCGCACCGCCATGCGCACGACGTCGTCCACGCGCATGGCTTCCTTCACGATGAACCCCTCCGCATACTTCACTCCGATCATCCGGCCGTAAGCGGTCGCCGTCAGATTCATCCGTGCCTCCAGCTCGTCGAGAGGCAAATACACTTTCGACTTGCGATCTTTCTCCGACGGCTGGAATTGGGACTTGTAAGCCAGAATCGCCCGCTTTCGTCTTTCGAATTGTTTGGAGATGTCCACGCAAAATGTTGGGCGCGCATTTTCATACGCCGCTGCATACAGAATCTTGAATGGACGAAACGCACGCCCGCTCAGCGGATAGTTCTTCAGCCCGGCGACGAAGCACGCTTCGTAGCCCAACTTCGCGGCATTGTAATGGTCCGGGTGGCGTCCTTCCCAGTAGGGAAGTATCACCGTCTTCGGCTGCAATTCGCGAATCACCTCGGCGATCGCCATCTTGTAATCTTCGCGCATCTCCAGCCGCGCGTCCGGCAGCCCCAAATTTCTCCGCACGCTGGCTTTCAGAATTTTCGCTGCGTGCGCTGCTTCGCGAAGACGTATCTCCGGCGTGCCGCGTGTGCCAGTCTCGCCCTTGGTCAGATCCAGAATCCCGGTGCGGTATCCCTCCTGCGCCATTTTCAACACCGTTCCGCCGCAAGTCAGCTCCACGTCATCCGGATGCGCCGCAATCGCCAGCAAATCAATTTTCATGCCCGCCCCCTTCGCGTCCCGATTCTAGCAGGGAACTATGTGAGCGGGCCTGCGGTGTCGAGCTTTCCAGAATCTTATATTGCTTTCCCATACGAGTTATGGCACCTTGCGCTATGGCTTTCCAATAGGAGCCGGCGGAAAAGCGATGACCGACAAAAAAGACGTCTGGCAGGGAACTCTGGCCCTGATGGTTCTGAAAACGCTCCAATCCATGGGCCCGCTCCACGGTTACGGCATCGCTCGCCGCATCGAGCAGACCAGCGGCGATCTGCTTTCCGTTAATTACGGCACGTTGTATCCCGCGCTTCTGAAGCTCGAGCAAGAGGCCTACATCTCCTCCGAATGGGGCGTGTCCGACAACAATCGCAAAGCCAAGTATTACAAGCTGACGCGCGCGGGTCGCAAACAACTGGAGTCTGAAGCCCGCGAGTGGGAGCAAACCACCGAAATCCTGGCGCGTTTCCTGTCGCCGGAACGGGAGTCGTAATGCCCGCGCTGCGCAGCTTCTTCGCTCGCCTCGTGGGCGTATTCACCGGGTCACGCCGCGATCGCGAACTCACCGACGAGCTCGAATCCCATTTGCAATTCCACATCGACGACAATGTGAACTGCGGCATGAACCTCGGAGAAGCGCGCCGCGAGGCGTTGATGCATCTGGGCGGCGTCGAGCAAACCAAAGGAGTTTATCGCGAGCGGAGGGGGCTTCCGATGATCGAAACCTTACTGCAGGATCTGCGGTTTGGCGCGCGCATGCTGCGCAAAAACCCCGGCTTCACTGTTGTCGCGGTGCTCACTCTTGCGCTCAGCATCGGCGCCAACACCGCGATTTTTTCCGTCATCGATGCTGTGCTGCTTCGTCCGCTGCCGTACAAAAATTCCGATCAACTCGTTTCGATCTCCGCCGACAACGTGCAGCGCGGCATCAACGGCCTCCCGGTTTCCTTCACCAAGATGACGCGCGTCAGGGAGCAAACGCGCACGCTCCAAAACGTCGGCGCGTATTATCCGCTAAACGCGAGTCTCACCACGCACGGCGCGCCGGAACAGATTTCCGCGGCTCGAGCCACGGCCGGCTTCTTTGAGGTCCTCGGCGTGGCCCCCGCCGAAGGCCGCGCCTTCCTTCCCGAAGAAGATCGCGAGGGCGGCGCGGACGTTGCCATCCTCAGCGACGGTTTCTGGCACAGTCATTTCGGCGCTGCGCTGGGCCTGATCGGTCAGACGATTCCTCTCGATGGCAAGAGCGTCACCGTCGTCGGTGTGCTCCCCGCAAGTTTTCATTTCCCTTTTGCGCAGCCGGAACCTGACGTCTGGCTTCCCCGGGTATTCGAGCACGTCGCGCTCACTCCAGTGATGGTTCGCAGCGGCGCTTCGTATCTCGTGGTGTTCGCGCGCTTGCAGCCGGGTGAATCTCTCGCGCAGGCGCAAGCCGAGCTCGGCGCCATCAGCGAAACCTACGCAAAAGATTTTCCCGGCTACGTTGACGCCTCGAATTATTCGCTGCAAGTAGTTTCGCTTAAGGAAAGTCTCGTCGGCCCTCTGCGCGTGACGTTGTTGCTGCTGCTTTCCGCCGTCGGGTTCGTGTTGCTGATCGGCTGCACAAATATCGCCAGCATGCTCCTGGCTCGCTCCACCACGCGACAAAAAGAGATCGCGATTCGGCAGGCGCTTGGCGCTTCGTCTTCGAGACTCATGCGCCAGCTTCTCACCGAAAGCGTGCTGCTCTCGGCGCTCGGTGGAATTTTAGGCGTCGTTCTCGCGGCTGGCGGTCTGCGTCTGTTGCGTCTTTTGCCGCCGGGAACGATTCCGCGTGTTGACGAAGTCATCCTCAACGCCGGAGTGCTCATCTTTTCGCTCGTCCTCTGCGTGGTCACCGGCATTGGCTTCGGCTTGGTGCCGTCGTTGCTCGCTTCGCACCGCGACGTAAACGAAACGCTGAAAGAGAGCGGCCGCGGCTCGAACGAAGGACGCACGAGCAGGAGTTCGCGCGCCGCGCTCGTGGTGGTGGAAGTTGCTGTGGCAGTTGTATTAGTCACCAGCGCGGGCCTGTTGATGAAAAGTTTTGGAAACCTGATGCGCGTGGACCCCGGATTCAACCCCTCCAACGTGACCACGTTCCTGATGACGCTTCCCAAATCCCGCTACCCGCAGCCCACGCAGCAAGCCGAGTTCTACCGCCGCCTGGTTGAAAGCGTGCAAACTTTGCCCGGGGTGCAATCCGCGGGAGTTTCGAGTTTCCTGCCGCTCGCCGGCGCCCTGCGTTACGTTTATTTTTGTCCTGAGGGAATGATCTGCCAGGGACTCGGCAAAGACCCCGTGATCGCCGTCCGCCAAATCACGCCGGACTACCTGCAGACCATGCGCATCCCGCTGCTCCGGGGCCGCGCGTTCAATCAGCAGGACATCGCCGGCGTGAAACCCGTGGTAATCATCAACCAAACCGTCGCGCAAAAATATTTTCCGGCGCAGGACGCCATCGGAAAACATCTGGCGAATTCGCGCGACAAAATCCAAATGGAAATCGTCGGAGTGGTGGGCGACGTGAAATTCACGGGTCTGAACACACCGTATATTCCCGAAATGTATATGCCGCAGGCGCAGAATCCGGCGGCCACCATGACGCTTGTCGTCCGCTCCGACTCGAACCCGCAGCCTCTGATTGCGGCGGTGCGCCAGAAAACCGCAGAGATCGATCCGGATTTGCCTCTTTCTAACATTGCGAGCATGAGCGAAGTCGTTTCGGCGTCGGTGGCGCAGCCTCGCCTCACCACGCAATTCACAGGATTCTTCGCCGCGCTGGCGTTGCTGCTCACCGCTGTCGGAATTTACGGTGTGCTGGCGTACTCCGTCACCGAGCGCACCCACGAAGTGGGAATTCGTATGGCACTGGGAGCGTCTCGCAGTGAAATTCTCAAGATGGTGGTGGGGCAGGGAATGAAGCTGGTACTCTCCGGCTTGGTTCTCGGTCTCGTCGTTTCACTCGCAGTGACGCGGCTTCTTACCACGCTGCTATTCGGCACCAGCGCGAGAGATCCGTTGACCTTTGCCGCTGTGACGCTGCTCTTGATCGCCGTGGCACTACTGGCCGCGTACATTCCTGCGCGCCGTGCTTCTCAAGTCGATCCAATCGTCGCGCTCCGCTACGAATAGGATCTCTTGAATGGGAGCCTCTCGGGCGCGCTCTAGTGGTCCGGGTGCGCGGGATTTCCCGACTGAATGAGAGCGGAAATCCAGTTGACATTTCGTTCCTTTGCGGGATACGCTCGCCGAGCTTTCGGCCCGTCGTTTTATCAAATCCAGGAGGAAAATGTGAAATTGCTTAAGCTGACTTCAGCCCTTAGTGTGTTACTTCTCATCGCGCTTTCTACGGCGGCGCAAGAGCCAGGTAACATCGCCGCGCTCGAATTCCAGACGCCGAAAAACGGCATGCTGAAACAATATGAAGACGGCCGGAAACAAAAGGCCGATTGGCACAAGCAGCAGAAAGACACGCAGGGACTCTACGTTTTCCAAATTCTCACCGGGGAGCACACCGGAACGTACATGGTCGCCCGCTTCGGCCAGCATTGGGCGGATCTCGACAAGCCGTCGGTTCCGGATGCCGACGATCTGGCGCAATACCAAAAGCTAATCGGGAGCAGTGTGGAGGGTCTGGTCGCGTCCTACTGGGAGGATTTGCCGAAGTGGAGCAATCCATCCACGGACATGAACGGAAAATACACGGAAGTGATCACCTTTCACGTGCGCTTCGGACACACCGACGATTTCCGCAGCGCCATCACGCGAGTGGTCGAGGCGCGGCAAAAGATGAACTCGCCGTCGCACGCTTCGTGGCACCGACTGGTGAACGGTGGGCCCGGCGGCGTGTTTGCCATCACCTACGAGCGCGCCAACTTCGCTGCGATGGCGGACGACCCAGCGATCAAACCGTTGCGCGACGACCTCCGAGCGGCCTTCGGCGAGCAGGAAGCAATGTCGGTGATCGAGAGGCTCAACAGCTCGATCGAGAGCACCTACAGCGAGCTCATGCAGTTCCGTCCGGACTTGAGCTACATTCCGGCCAAGTAACAGCCGCTTCTTAGGTCGTTTTGATTTGCAGCGGAGGCGGTCTGTTTGCGGGAACGTGCGGTTGGATCAAAAGCAAGTCAGGCCGGCCTTGACGGGCCGGCCTTTTCTTTTTCGAGGCGTTCTTCTTATTGCGGCTCTTTGCGGGCGGAGCATCCGCCAGTTGGCATACGCTCCGCCCGGTAGGCTCTCAACAAAACGACTACTTCGGGCGGCCGCCACCTGACGAGCGTGGAGCGGACTGCCTCTGCTGCATTTGCTGCCTCTCCTGCGTGTGTCTCTGCTCCAATTGCTCCGTTTGTTGCTGGTGTTTTTGTTCCACTTGCTGAGTTCGGGCCTCATCAGCCTTTTGTTTTGTCAACTGCTGATGTTCCTTATCCTGCTGCTTCTGGAGCTTCTGCCTTTCTTGTGTCTGCCTGGCTTCCAGCTTGTCCTGTTCCTGCTGGTATTTCTTGTCCAGCTTTGCGTCTCCTGTGTTTGGAGCAGCCGCGTGCTGTACAGGCGGCAGATCGTTAGGATGGACTGCCGGCCGACCGCCGGTATTCTCCGCACGCCCGCCCGCTTCTCCGCCTCTCACCACGCCATTGCCCTTAAAATCTCCAGGTCGCTCGGTTGCAACTACTCCCGGCCGGCCATGGTTGAACGATGCTCGTTGCTGTGGGTCAGAACGGGCTGCCTGCATATGTGCGGTTTGCGCGGCTACCGGCCCGATATGTCTCTCATGTGCAGCAGCTTCTTCTTGCGGCGTCGGACGCGCGTCAATTCCGCCGTGGCCGTTGAAGCTGACGTGAGAATCGTTCCTTATGTCCACGTGCTCGTTGTAAACGTTGTGGAAGCCCTCGCCCACATGCCAAACCGAGGTGTTATAGAAGAAGTGCCCGCCTTCCCAACGTCCGCCATAGAAGCCGGTACCGAAGTAACCGAAGCCGTAGTTAATCCCGCCATAGAAACCTACCGTCGGTCCCCAATAGCCATCATAGAAAACAAACCCGGAGCCGCCCCAACCCCAGTAGGGAGGGGTCCACAGGAAGCCGACTTCCGGAGCCATTACCCAAGTGCCCGGTATCCAGTAGTAGTCCGCGGCATCGTAATCATAATCCCAATATCCAGGCGTCCAGAAATAACCGTCGCCGGGACAAATCGGCTGCTCGTAAACCGGCAGCGCGGGAGGCCCGACCGCAATCGCTACGCGAACTTGTGCCGACACCGCCCCCGCTACACCCATCAGCAATATCGCGAACAACATCGAACGAACGACTAAAGCAAAACGCATCGCGCATCCTCCTGGCCGATCATCCTTCGCTCACCCACTCTTAGCAGTGCTCCCGTGGGCGGCGCGGATCAAGCGGCTCAATTTTGCCCGGCCCGGTGATTAAGCCGGGTCAAATAATCACCCGAAGCATCTGAGAGCAAAACATAATCAACCCCCACTGGCCATACATCAATCCGTGTATTCAGCGCTGTGTCAGGTATTACCCCAACTTCGTGCTGCGTTGACCCGGAACGCTTTGTCTTTTGGCTCATGCATACCCATTGCTATAATTCCGCCCGTCCGCAGGCCGTCAATTCCTCGGAGGGCGCTCTTCATGCCGAACGATCCAAACCAGCCGCAAAGCACTCTTTTTCGCACGCGCATGAGCGAGTTCTGGTCCGGTGACCTCGGCCTGACACTCGTTACCATCGCGCTGGCCGTTCTGATCTTCGTAATTACACCGCTTCGCGAAGCCGGTCTTCGCGGACGCATCTTCTTCGAAATCGCTGTGGTCGTGCTGATGATTTCGGCAGCTCTGGTCGTAAATCAGAGCCGCATCGCCACGGCTGTCGTGATCGCCGTGGTCCTCGGCACTGCGGCGGTCTTGGGGGCCGGGCGCATCCATCCGACGCCGTTTCTGCATCAGCTCGGCAGCGTACTCGTCGCCGCAACTCTGCTTATCTACGTCGGTATTGTCCTGCTCGTGACGTTTCGCACCGGCCCGGTCACCTGGAGCCGGGTGCAGGGCGGCCTCAGCGCCTATCTTCTTCTCGGCTTGGCCTGGGCCTCCGCCTATCAGTTTCTTGAACAACTTCATCCCGGCGCCTTCCGCTTCGTTTCCACGCCCGCCGATTTGGACCAGCTCACCGCGAAGTTCACCTACTACAGCTTTACCACGCTCACCACGGTCGGCAGCGACATCAACCCCATACTTCCATTCGCGCGCTCGCTCACCATCGCAGAGTCCGTGGTCGGCCAGCTTTTCCCGGCAGTGCTGATGGGCGCCCTGGTCGCTTTAGCTCTGCAGTACCGGCCCAAATCCTAAGCGAAGTTCAGAAGGTGAAACCCGGCGAGCGGCGAATTGTTGCGAACTGCGTTCTCGCGTTACCGCATGCCGCCGGATGCCAGCAGGGTCTCGCCCGTCATCCATGCCGAGTCCGCCGACGCCAGAAACACCGCGATCGGGGCAATATCTTCCGGCTGCCCCATTCGTCCCAGCGGCGTCATCGCCACCATTTGTTTCTCGAAATCGCTTCCGATGATTCCGCCCGAATGAGTGCCCTCAGTCACCACTCCGCCCGGATTGATCGAATTCACTCGAATTTTCTTTGCCGCCAATTCTTTTCCCAGAACGTGAGTGATCGTGTCCACCGCGCCCTTCGTCGCTGCGTACACCGCGGACGTTGGCGGCGTTAACCGCGTGACCACCGAGCCTATATTGATCACGCTTCCGCCCTCCGCGCCAATATGCTTCACCGCTTCCTGGGTCGCGAGCAATAGTCCCAAGACATTTGTGTTGAATACCCGGTGAAACTCTTCTTCGGTAACCGCTTCGAGCGGCTCAAATTTATAAACGCCCGCATTGTTCACCAGCACGTGAATCGTCCCGAAGGCCTTCTTCGTCTCCGCGAACAGCCGCTTCACATCCGCGGCCTTGGACACGTCACCCTGCACCGCGATCGCTTTTCCGCCCTTCTTCGTTATCTCCGCCACCACACGCCCCGCGCCTTCTTTGTCCGAAGCGTAATTTACCGCAACTGCCGCTCCCTCAGCCGCGAGCGCCTTCGCAATCCCCGCGCCAATTCCTTTCGACGCACCCGTCACGACCGCTACCTTGCCTTGCAGCTTGCCCATCCGAGATTCTCCCCTGGCGTCGCACGATCTCGACGCTCTTGCAATTTGTATTCGTGGATTGGAGGTTGCCGTCGCCGCGTTAGATTCGACTCGGCAGAGTCATTTCAGCGAAGCCATGTCGATCACGAAGCGGTACTTCACGTCGTTCTTCAGCAGCCGCTCGTACGCTTGGTCGACCTGTTGAATCTTGATCATCTCGATGTCCGCGGTGATTCCTTTCTCGGCGCAGAAATCGAGCATCTCCTGCGTTTGGCGGATGCCGCCGATCGCGCCGCCTGAAAGGCTCCTGCGGCCGAAGATCAAACTGAACGCGCTCACCGGCGCCGGTTTGGTGGGCGCGCCCACGAGCGTCATAGTGCCGTCCAGCCTCAAAAGATTGAGATACACGTTCAAATCGTGTTCCGCGGAAACAGTATCCAGAATGAAATTGAAGGTATTGGCATTCTTCTTGAATTCGTCGGGATTTTTCGAGATCACCACTTCGTCCGCGCCCAGACGCTTCGCGTCCGCAGTTTTGTTCGGGGAAGTGGTGAAAAGCACCACGCTCGCGCCAAAAGCTTTCGCGAATTTCACGCCCATGTGCCCCAGGCCGCCCAGTCCCACGATGCCGACTTTCTGTCCCTTGCCCACTTTCCAATGGCGCAGCGGCGAATAGGTGGTAATCCCGGCGCAGACCAGCGGTGCGGTGCCTGCGAGATTCGCTTTGTCGGAAACGCGCAGCACGAAAGCTTCGTCCACAACGATGCTTTCGGAGTAGCCGCCATAGGTTACCCCTCCGAGAATCTTGTCCTGCCCGTTGTACGTGAAAGTCGGCATGCTTTCGCAGTACTGTTCTTCGCCCGCCCGGCAATTGGCGCAAGTGCGGTCGGAATCGACCATGCAGCCGACCGCGACAATGTCATCTTCCTTGAATTTCTTCACCGCGCTCCCGGCTTTCACCACACGCCCGACGATCTCGTGGCCCGGAACGCACGGATATACCGTCGGCATCACGCCTTCCCATTCGTTGCGGACTTGATGCAAGTCCGAGTGGCAGATCCCACAGTACAAAATTTGGATTTGAACATCGTGTGCCTGGGGCGATCGCCGCGGCACCGTGAACGGCGCCATCGCAGAAGTCTTGCTCTGGGCGGCGTATGCTTTCGCCGTAAACGTTTGTGGCTTCTGCTTCTCTATCGCGGTCTGTTGAGCTGCGTCTGTCATGTCCACGTTCCTCCCATCTGAACTTGCGCCATTATTTTAGCCTTAGTGGCAGCGGCCAGTCACCACCAGTTCGCACCGGGGCCAGCTCGTTTCACCAAGTCAGCCTCGCAATCCGATTCGCGGCGAGAGAGGGTGACAAAGGATTGCACGGGATTGCCGGGCCCAGACGAGACTATCGAAACTACCGGCCGGCCGTCATTTTTGAAAGTGTTCCTTATGGTACAGCCGCGGGATTGTGAATCACCCTACGATAAGGTGCTCGAGAAAATGCCAAATTAAACTACCCAGGAGATTTTATGCGCGGACTAAGATTTCTGCTGTTAGCTGCTGTTGCTGCATTTTGTTTCACAGTCACGGCTCCCAGAGCCGCGGCTCAGATCGCCGTCAGTGTGGGAGTAGAGCCGATTTGTCCCTACGGTTACTATGACGCCGCTCCTTACGGGTGTGCGCCCTCCGGCTACTACGGTCCAGAATGGTTTACCGGCGGCGTGTTCATTGGCGCTGGCCCGTGGTTTCATGGCTCTGACGACTTTCGCGGTCACGTGAATAACCGTTACCATCCGGAGCATGGCTATAGGGGCCCGATGCCAAAGGCAGGCGAGAGAGCCGTCGAGTCGAAGCGTGTGGATAGTGCGCACTTCAAAGGAAACGAAGAGCGCGACGGTCGCGGCCATGTAACTGGCGGCAGGAAGTAAATCAAGCAGGATCCTCGCTAGTCGCACACCCTGGGTGAAGCGCGGGTTTGCAGCGGGGGATGTGCATACGTCTGGGGCGCAGCCACGACATGATGTCGGTGGCTGCGCCACTCAGCTCAGAGAAGACGACTCGATGGTCTGCGGGTTGCGGATCCCTTCAGCGTGTTGAGGCTCGATGTGGAAGTCGCTAGGTTAGCCGTTGAACTTCGTCTGAACTTCTTTCAACATCTCCTTCGTCACATGGCGCCGTGCACGCGTATCCGTGCGTCTCTCTGCCAGAGGAATCCTGGTCTTACCAATCTTTTTCGCGGCGTGAGAATCGTCGCGCATTTTGCGAACCTTATCGCGTGACACAGACCCATTAGCTTTTGCCCGCTTGGATTTCATGCCTTTAGATTTCATAGCTTCCTCTGACGGCATCATAGCACAACGAGTTGTGAGGCTGATTCGAGGCGATTGGCCGGCCCTTTCGGCGGACGTTATGAATTACTTGGGGTCGAAAGCGGCGCGGACTTGCGGGCGGGTGAGGTAGAAGAGCAGCAGACCTGCGATTGTGACGCCGATCGCCCCGTCGACGGCGCGGCCCGAGAACGCGTTGACCAAGTCCCCCAATACCTGAATCGCAATGACGGCAACGGCCAGTCGCCATCCCCAGGCCTTGCGCTTGAACCAGCCTGCGGCAGCGACAGCAAGTGTGGCGCCGAGCAGCAGGAACAGGAGTCCGGCGACTGGTCCGTACGGCGCAAGATCGCGATGAGCGCGCGGATTAAGAATCCACATATCATCGAGATAGGTGCGCGGCCAGCGAAGGCTCGTCCCTGCTAGGGTCGCCATGACCGCACCGAATACGAGAAAAATTCCCACGGCCGTCAAACCGCGCGAAGGCTTCGGCGCCAAATGGCCGGCAGGAGAATTCATGCGTTGACTATAGACTCAATCCGGTGGGGCACGCAAAATGCTAACGTGTCATCCTGCGCGGAAGCGGAAGTCACTAGCAGGGAGGTAGCGATGGCGGGGAACGGGCTGGAAGGGCAAGTTGCGCTGGTTACTGGCGGGGCGAAGCGCGTGGGGCGGAGCATCGCCCTGCGGCTTGCGTCCGAGGGCGCCGACGTGGTGGTGAACTACCTCGAATCGAAAGCGGAGGCGGAGCAGCTTGCGCAGGAGATTCGCGCTTTGGGTCCGCGCAGCGTCGCGATTGGAGGAGACGTCTCGCAGCGCGCGGACGTTCAAAAAGTATTTATGGCCGCGGAGAACGAATTCGGCCGGCTCGACATTCTGGTGAACAACGCGGGCATCTTTTTCCCCGCGAAGTTTGAAGACCTGACCGAAGAGCAATGGGACCGCATCATGAACGCCAACCTGAAATCGCAGTTCCTGTGTGCGCAGGCGGCCGCGCCGATTATGAAACGCCAGGGACGCGGGCGCATCATTAACCAGTCGTCGCTCGGCGGGCTGCTTCCGTGGCCGCTGTATACGCACTACTGCGTATCGAAGGCGGGAAGCATCATGCTGACGCGCTGCCTGGCGCGCGCCCTGGGGCCTGAAATTCTGGTGAACAGCGTCGCGCCCGGCACGATTCAGTTTCCCGGCGAGCTGCCGGATGAAGATTATATTCGGCGCGTCCCGCTGCATCGCACCGGGACGGGTGACGACATTGCCGGCGCCGTTGCGTATCTGGCCAGCGCGGACTTCGTCACCGGGCAGACGATCGTCGTTGATGGCGGAAGGTCGCTGGTGTAGGAGAGGAGACAGAATGCTCTTCATGGTGATCGAGCGTTTCAAGAATCGCGACCCCGAGCCGATTTACCGGCGCTTTCGCGAACACGGGCGGATGATGCCGGAAGGCCTGAAGTACGTTGCGAGCTGGATTGAAGAAAACTTCGATCGCTGCTTTCAGGTGATGGAGTGCGAGGATCCAAAATTATTCGAGCCATGGACCGCGAAATGGCGCGACTTGATGGACTTCGAAATCATGCCGGTGGTTTCGTCGCAGGAAGCGGCTCAGAAATTCGCGTCGAAAGGGAATTGAGCGGGGAGCGAAAATCACGCCGCAAAATGAAAGCCCCGTCCCGATTGATTGGGGCGGGGCCGCGTTCTTTGCGAACGCTGAAGAGCTACGACGTCACTGGATTAGGTTTCTCGCTGTTGATACCGAGATCGGCGATGGCTTTCTTTACCACTTTTTCTTCAATTTTTCCATCAAGGAAAAGTTCATTCAGGGCGGCGAGGGTGATGAAGCGGGAATCCACTTCAAAGAAATCCCGCAACGCCGTGCGGCCGTCACTGCGGCCGAACCCGTCGGTGCCGAGAGACGCGATTCGGCGCGGAAGCCAAGAGCTGATCATATGCGGCAAAGTCTTCAAGTAGTCGGTCGCAGCGACGAGAACTCCGGGCGAATCTTTCAGCATTTCCGTCACGTAAGGGACGCGCGGCTTTTCCGCCGGATGCAGGCGGTTCCAGCGGTCGGTCTCCACGCCGTCGGTGTAGAGAGCTTTGTAACTGGTGACGCTCCAGACGTCGGCGGCCACACCATATTTCTTCTCGAGGATTTCCTGAGCTTGCAGCGCCTCGTTGAGGATCGCTCCGCTGCCGAACAATTGCGCGCGCAGCTTTGATTTCTTGTTGGAGGAAGCGCGGAATTTGTACATGCCCTTCAGAATGCCTTCGGATGCACCGTCCGGCATTTCGGGCATGGCGTACGGCTCGTTCATTACCGTGATGTAGTAAAAAATACTTTCGCCGTCTTTGTACATGCGGCGGATGCCGTCCTGAATGATCACGGCGAGTTCGTAAGCGAAGGCCGGATCGTAGGCGCGCAGATTCGGCACGGTGAGGGCGAGCACGTGGCTGTTGCCATCCTGGTGCTGAAGGCCTTCGCCCGCGAGCGTGGTACGCCCGGAAGTTCCGCCCAGCAGAAAACCCCGAACGCGCATATCCGCGGCGGCCCAGATGAAGTCGGCGATGCGCTGGAATCCGAACATGGAGTAGAAAATGAAAAACGGAATAGTATTGATTCCGTGGGTGGCGTAGGCGGTGCCGGCGGCGATAAACGACGCCATCGAGCCCGCCTCGGTGATTCCTTCTTCCAGAATTTGGCCGTCTTTGGCTTCCTTGTAGTAGAGCAAGGTCTTCACGTCCACCGGCTCGTAGCGCTGCCCGACGCTGGAATAAATGCCGACGGTGCGGAAGAGCGACTCCATTCCAAAGGTGCGAGCTTCGTCCGGCACGATGGGGACGATTAATTTGCCGATTTCGGGATCGCGCAGCAGTTTGCGCAGGATGGCGACGAACGCCATGGTGGTGGAAATTTCCCGGCCATCGCTGCCGGCGTAAAATTCCTTGAACAACTCCTCGTGATTCGCCACGATTGGTTTCGCGCGGACTCGCCGTTGAGGCGCATAGCCGCCAAGCTCTTCGCGGCGCGCACGGAGATAGCGAATCTCCTCGCTGTCTTCGGCCGGACGGTAGAAGGGAACGTCAATGCATTGTTGGTCGGTTACCGGAATATCAAATCGCGTCCTAAATTCCCGGAGCTCCTCTTCATTGAGCTTCTTTTGCTGGTGGGTAACGTTTTTGCCTTCGCCCGCTTCGCCGAGGCCGTAGCCTTTAATGGTGCGCGCCAAAATTACCGTGGGCGCGCCGCGATTTTCCACGGCGGCTTTGTAAGCAGCATAAACTTTTCGCGGGTCGTGGCCGCCGAGGCGCAGGCGACGGAGTTGCTCGTCAGAAAGCGGTTCCACCAATTTCAGCAACTGCGGGCTGGAACCGAAGAAATGTTCGCGGACGTAATCGCCGGAAGAGACGACCAGCTTTTGATATTCGCCGTCAACCATTTCCCCCATGCGTTTTACCAGCAGGCCTTCGGTGTCGCGCTCCAGGATGGAATCCCACTCCGTGCCCCAGAGAACCTTAATCACGTTCCATCCGGCGCCGCGGAACTCCGCTTCGAGCTCTTGAATGATTTGGCCGTTGCCGCGCACGGGACCGTCCAAGCGCTGCAAGTTACAGTTCACGACGAAAATAAGGTTGTCGAGTTTTTCCCTGGCGGCCAAACCGATTCCGCCGAGAGATTCCGGTTCATCGGTCTCGCCATCTCCGAGAAAGGCCCAGACTTTGGAGTCCGTTACGGGCTTGAGGCCGCGATCTTCGAGATATCTGTTGAACCGCGCCTGGTAGATGGCCATCAGCGGACTGAGCCCCATTGAAACCGTGGGAAATTCCCAAAAAGCCGGCATGAGCCAGGGATGGGGATAAGAAGAAAGTCCGCCTCCGGGTTTCAATTCACGCCGAAAATTTTCAAGCTGCTCCGCGGAGAGCCGCCCTTCCAAAAACGCGCGCGAATAAATTCCAGGCGATGCGTGGCCTTGGAAATAAATGATGTCGCCTTCGAACTCCGGCGTGTGCGCGCGGAAGAAATGGTTGAATCCAATTTCATACAAAGTTGCGGCGGATGCGTAAGTGGAAATGTGCCCGCCAATGTTGTGCTCTTCGCGATTCGCGCGCACAACCATGGCAATTGCATTCCAGCGCACCAGGCTTTTGATGCGCCGTTCGAGTTGTTGATCGCCGGGGAAGTCGGGCTGCAAGCGGTGAGGAATGGTGTTGACATAGGGCGTCGCCGCTGTGAACGGAATCTCGATACCGACGACTTTGGCGTGCGCTCGGAGGCGTTCTAGAATGTACGAAGCAACTTCGGGGCCGCTCGATTGCAGGACGGAGTCCAGCGATTCGAGCCATTCCTGTAGCTCGTTGTCATCCAAACCCTGTATCGGCGTGCTAAGGTCGTTGTCCATTGCTTCGATTGCCCTCTTATGCAGTAATGGCAGAGTGCGCCACGGCAAATCCGCCCTCGATAATTTTGGCGTTCCTAGAATACACCCATACCGGCCCTGTGTGCATTTGGACCAGACGTGTTTTCTTCAAAAGAAATGTTCGACAGTCATTCAGCATTGGTAGGTACGGCGGTTGACGGTCAATACTTCTAACGAGCCGTGGGCCGGAGATTCTTCAAGCCGTCAGGAAGGAAATTCAAGATCGCCGCCTCGATCGCTTCGCGATTTCGCTGATACTTTATGCCGAGATAAATAATCAGCAGGCCCAGCACACTCAGGGCAAACGGAAACATCATGGAATCCTTGAATACTTCATAAGAAAGATGACCAAGATATCCGAACACGCCCAAAGCTCCGAAAACCAAGAACGCGCGCCGATCAAGAAAGATCGCCAGCAGCATCAGCCCCAGATTGATGAGGCAGTAAAGGAATTTGTTCCATTCACTGTTGCTTTGCATGAGCGAAAGGCCTCCCCAGAAAGCCAACAAGCCGAACAAATAACCCCAGAACGCGTAATCCTCGCGTGTCCGACGGTCAACAATATAGGAAAGCAACAGGATCAAAGCGCCAAAAACGAGAGAGACCCAAAGGCGTTCGTTCCAACTGAATTCTGGTTTTCGCAGCAATAGCGGCGTGAGATCCATGGACATGTACCAGAGGGAAAACGCGATTGGAAAGGTTAGGAAGGGAAAGCGAATGAACTTCAAAGCGATCGAACCCGCCAGGATCGTTCCAATCTCCATCAGAATCCAGCTTCCTTTGATCCAAATATGGTAGTCGCGAAACGTTCCGGGACTGCCTTGCGGCCAGATTCCGGTAAGCTGCTCAAGGCCGTATATCGCAAGGGGCACCATCCACACCGCGAGCGTGAATAGAAGTCCGCCGGGGATTTTAAGATTCTGCGAGAACCACAGATAGTATCCGACCAATAAAAATGCAATCGCGTAGCCCGCGGCGATCAGGAAAATCCCTCCACCGCCGAATTTCTGCCAGCCAAGGGTCATGAACCAGCCCATGGCGGACATGACGATCAGAGCGCCGAGGTAGTAGGCGACGTTGGCCACACCGAAGTTGGAGCGGTCAGGCCGCCGCACTTCGAGCCGCGTCCACAAGAGCTCCGCTTGCTCTGGAGAAAGCAACCTCTCGGAGACAGCCCAGTCCAGATCTTCCCTCGAGATATTCATCTCGCCCCCCGTTTAGCCTGCTTTCGGCACCTTCAGTGTTCCGGAACCCAATTTCTCGATTAACTCGCGGTCTGCGGGAAGAAAATTCAACTCCGGCAGAGCCGAGGGAGCGCGCCACTCCATGGTCTCGAAAGCTAGGTTTCTTACGTCGCCGGGCGTGACAGTTGCTGCGAAGAAGATCAGATCGATGGCTTCGCCCAGTTCGGAGTATTGATGGCGCGTGCGATATATTTCCGAACCGACTTGTGCGGCGACTCCGAGTTCCTCCTGCAACTCCCGCGCCAGGGCTTGCGCAGGGGTCTCACCCGGTTCCAGTTTTCCACCGGGGAATTCCCACATCAACCCGAACGAATCGGTGCGGCGCCGCTGACAGACCAGCAGTTTTCCGTCCGCTTCGATTAGCGCGGCCACTACGAGCATTATTCGAGATCCTTCACTGACCCTTCACTGTGTTCCGTGAATCACGCGCAAGAGCTCCCACGCTCCTTTCACCAACGGGGGCCCAGGCGTGTTCAGCAATTCGTCGCGGATCACGAAAACGCGACGGTTCTTCACCGCCGGGACATCTTGCCACGCCGGATTTCGCAACGCAGTCGCAGGTTTCGCTCGATTTCCGGTGGCGGCCCAAGCAAGAACGATCACGTCCGGCCTTGCGCGCGCCACTTCTTCATCCGTGACGCGACGGCCCGCCGCACAAGCCATCCGGCCGCCTGCAATTTCGACCAGTTCTGCGACCCAGGGCGGGGAACTGATCCGCGGTTTGGGCCAGGCTTCGCAATAGACTCGAGGCCGGCTCCGCGTACGCTTTCCGCCAGCAGCTTTCGCAACCGCAGAGAACGATTGCTTCATCTTCAGAATCAACTTTTCCGCATTGGCCGCGCGGTTCGCGATTCTCCCCAATGTCCGAATGTCGCGCTCGATGTCTGCCAGCGACCGCGGATTGATGGCCACGAAAGTCACAGGCTCCGCAAGAATTTTCGCTACGGTGCCAGGCGCGAAGGGTACCGAGCCGATCAGCATGGTGGGCTTGAGGCGCATTACTTCGCCGATGTTCATTTTCCAGCAGTCGCCCACTTGCGGACGCCGCCCCACTTCCGCAACGTCTTTACACCATTTGCTGACGCCGGCGAGCTCGCGACCGGCGCCCAGCGCCAGCAGAATGGATGTGACATTCGGCGCAAGCGAAACGATTCGAACTTTCTCGTGCAGTCTCCCGGTTGCCATCTTCGCGAGGATTCTACTTGCTCTGTTACAAATCCACTAGGAGCTAAAGGTAATGATGCATGTTACGCGATTGCCAGCTTGTGAACGCTGTCGTACAATGCACGGCCTGTGCCCGACACTTCTTCCTACGTAGGCCGCACCATCTCCCACTATAGCGTCCTCGAAAAACTTGGGGGCGGAGGAATGGGTGTGGTGTACAAAGCCAAAGACTCGCGGCTCGGCCGGAACGTCGCGCTGAAATTCCTTCCCGAGGACATTTCCCAGGACCCGCAGGCCGTCGAGCGATTCCGCCGGGAAGCTAGAGCTGCATCTGCGCTGAATCACGCCAACATCTGCACCATTTATGATATCGGAGACTTCGAGGCGCGGCCGTTTATCGCCATGGAGCTGTTGGAGGGCCAGACCTTGAAGCACCGCATAGCCGGGAAGCCCGTCGAAATATCGGAACTCCTGGAGATGGGCATTCAGATCGCCAACGGGCTGGATGCGGCGCACACCAAGGGGATCGTGCACCGCGACATCAAGCCTGCGAATATTTTTCTGGTGGAACGAGGGCAGGCAAAAATTTTGGATTTTGGCTTGGCAAAGCTAACCGCCGTGCATCAGCACGCCGCCGAATCGGTGGGCGCTACATCCATGCGCACTCAAACGCATGTACTGGATAAAGAGCAACTGACGAGCCCAGGCAGCGCCATGGGCACCGTCGCGTACATGTCGCCGGAACAGGCGCGCGGCGAAGAACTGGACGCACGCTCAGATTTATTTTCGCTCGGCGTGGTGCTTTATGAGGCGGCAACCGGGTCGGTTCCGTTCTCCGGGGGAACGTCGGCAGTCATTTTCGACGGCATCCTGCACTCCGAGGCGACTCCGGCGACGAAGTTAAATTCGCGATTGCCGCCGGCCACGGAAAACATTCTCGGAAAGGCGCTGGAGAAGGATCCCGACCTGCGTTATCAGACTGCCGCCGAACTTCGCGCCGACCTAAAGCGCCTCAAGCGAGACCTTGATTCGAACCGGCGGCCCGCCACGGAAAAAAGCTCTTCAACTTCCGTGCCGCCTGCGGCTGCGGCCAGACAAAAATCCGTCGCGGTGCTCTACTTCGAAAACCAGAGCGGCGCCAAGGAAGACGAGTACTTGCGCGACGGTATCACCGAGGACGTAATCACCGAGCTGTCCAAGATCCGGGGGCTGAACACTTTTTCGCGCCCAACCGTTCTGGCCTTCCGCGACAAGTCCGTGACCCCGGCCCAGATCGGGCAGCAGCTCGGCGCGGCCTACGTCCTTACCGGCACCTTGCGCCGGGCCGGCGCTCGCCTGCGCATCAGCGCGCAGCTCATCGACACGCACACCGATTTCCCACTGTGGTCAGACCGCTTCGACCGGGAGATGAAGGACGTTTTCGAAGTGCAGGACGAAATGGCGCGCAAAATCGCTGAGGCCTTGCGCGTAACGCTTTCGCCGCAGGAATTGGAAGCTCTGGCCGACAAGCCCACGGAAAACCCGCAAGCCTACGATCTCTACTTGCGCGGCAAGCGCTACGCGCGGCGACTGACTCGCCAGGACGTCGAGTTCGCTCTGCAGATGTTCGAGAACGCGGTGACCATGGACCCCAGTTTCGCGCTGGCTTACGCCGCCTGTGCCAACGCCTGCGCGATGTACTACTCCCTGTTCAGCCGCGATCAGGTTTGGATCGAACGCGCGCGCGAGGCTTCCGGCAGGGCCGTGGCCCTGCGCTGGGACCTGCCCGAGACGCACCTCAGCCAGGCTTGGGTCCTCTACGCCGCCGGACTCTATGACGAAGCCGTGCGCATGGTCAAAAAAGCCATCGAACGCAAACACGACTGCGACGGCGCCTATTACCTATTCTGCCGTGCGCTCTTTGCCGCGGGACGCTATCAGGAAGTTTTGGACCTGGCGGAAGCGGCCATCGAATCGAGCGGCGAGGACTATAACGTTTATGTGCCCATCAGGAACTGTCTCGGCGCGATGGGAAAGGACCAAGCCAAACTGAAATTGAATGACAGATTCTGCCTCGCGCTCGAGCACCACTTGAAACAGGTGCCCGAGGACGCACGAGCACGCATCCTGCTGGGCGGCAACTACGCGGAATTAGGTCGCACGGATGACGCTTTGCGCGAACTCAACCTGGCGGTCACCTTGCGCGCCAACGAAGCCTCGATTCTCTACAATGCGGCTTGCGTGTATTGCCTCCTGAATAAAAAGCAGGAGGCTCTGGCTGCTTTGCGCCAAGCCTGGGAAGCGGGTTCCAAGGATGCCGTGTGGACGCGCCGCGACCCGGATCTACTCCTCCTTCATGGCGATCCGGAGTTCGAGCGCCTGTACCCGGAGAGCGCCGCGACACCATCGTCCCCCCTCTAGCCAGCGCGGCTTTTCGCTACTGCACGGAGATTCCGGTGGACAGAAATGACTGCTTGCGCCGATAATCTTGAACGAACTAGTCGCGATCCGATTCGAATCGTCTCCATGCCCAAAGGAAATTAATCTCATGAAAAAGATGCTCAAGGGCCTATTGTGTCTGGCGCTCGCGGCCTCATCGCTCGCAGCGCAGACCAGCAAAGACAAGACTTCCACCGGCGGCCTGCCGCCGATCATCGACCGCGAGTTGATCTTCGGCAATCCCGAAATCGCGGGCGCCCAAATTTCGCCCGATGGAAAGTATCTGGCGTTCCAGAAGCCGTGGAAAGACACGCGCAATGTTTACGTGAAGGGCGTGAATGAACCGTTCAGCGCGGCGCGGCTGTTGACCACGGAAACCAAGCGGCCAATCGCCGGTTTCTTCTGGACCCGTGACGGCAAATACATTTTGTACGTGAAAGACAACGCCGGCGACGAAAATTACAATGTCTATGCCGTGGATCCCAGCGCCAAGGCGGCGGAAGGCGCGGACGCTCCAGCTTCGCGCGATTTGACCGGGTTGAAGGGCGTACGCGTCGAGCTTGTCGACGTTCCCAAAAATGATCCGGATGTGGTTTACATCGGACTGAATGACCGCGACAAAGCCTGGCACGACCTTTACAAGCTCAAAATTTCGACCGGCGAGAAGACGCTGCTGCGCAAGAATACCGAGCGCATCGAAGGCTGGCAGTTCGATCTGCAGGGCAATCTGCGGCTGGCCACGCGCTCCGCGGAGAACGGCGACACGGAAATTCTTCGCGTCGATTCCGACAAATTCACCAAGATTTATTCCTGCAACGTCTTTGAGACCTGCAGCGTGATCCGTTTTCAGAAAGACGGCAAGCGCGCGTACATGGAGACCAATAAGGGCGCCGATATGAACTTGACCGCGCTGGCGCTGCTCGATCCGGAAACCGGGAAAACGGAGATCGTGGAATCCGATCCGCTGAAGAAAGTGGATTTCGGCGGGGCCTTCTTTAACGAGGCTACCGACGAACTGGCGTTCACTTTGTATGTGGAGGACAAGCCGCGCTACTACTTCAAGGACAAAGGTTTTGGCGCAGATTTCAAATGGCTCGATGGAAAGTTCCCGGGCAAGGAAGTGAATTTGAACTCGGCCACGGTGGACGAGAAGATTTGGCTGGTGACGGCCAACAGCGACACGGAGCCGGGTGAGACCTACCTCTTCGACCGCAAAGACCACAAACTCGCGCTGCAATATAAGGTACGGGAAAAGCTTCCGCGAGCAGACCTTGCGGAGATGAAGCCGGTGCACTACAAGTCGTCGGATGGGCTGGAGATTCCGGCCTATCTCACTTTGCCCAAAGGCGTGCCGGCTAAAAATCTTCCTACCATTATTTTCCCGCACGGCGGGCCGTGGGGACGTGACTACTGGGGCTACAACGGATATGCGCAATTTTTTGCCAACCGCGGTTACGCCGTGTTGAGCATGAACTTCCGCGGTTCTACCGGTTACGGCAAGAAATTCGAAGACGCGGGCAACCAGCAATGGGGCCGCTTGATGCAGGACGACGTCACCTGGGGCGTGAAGTACCTGGTTGACGAAGGCATTGCCGATCCCAAGCGCGTAGGAATCTTCGGCGGATCTTACGGCGGCTACGCCACGCTGGCGGGCGTAGCTTTTACTCCCGATCTTTACGCCGCGGCTGTGGACCTTTTTGGTCCTTCCAATTTGATTACCCTGTTGGATTCGGTCCCGCCGTACTGGGAATCCATCCGCCAGATGTTCTATCAGCGCATGGGAAATCCCACCACGCCGGAAGGGAAAGCTCTGCTGGTAGAGCGCTCGCCTCTCACCTGGGCAAGCAAAATCAAAACGCCGCTCATGATTGCGCAAGGCGCCAACGATGCGCGGGTGAACCATGCGGAATCGGAGCAGATTGTGATCGCGCTGCGCGACCGCGGCTTCCCCGTGGAATACCTGCTGATTCCCGACGAGGGCCACGGCTTTGCGCGTCCGGTGAACAACATGGCCTCGGTCATGGCCACGGAAATTTTCTTCGCCAAGTATCTTGGCGGACGCGCCCAGACTGACGGAACGCCTGAAGTTGTGGCGCGCCTGAAAGAAATTACGGTCGATCCCAAGACCGTGGTGTTGGCAAAGAAGATTGACGCAAGCTCGGTGAGCGCCCCGAAACCGGCCAGGGATCTCGAGGCCGGCACGTACAAGTATCAGGCCAAGCTCGAGATTGGCGGCCAACAGGTCCCGCTCAGCGTCTCGACCACCATTGCGGACGGCGGCAGCGCCTGGACCGCGACAGACGTGATTGACACGCCTCAAGGGACAGTGACCGAAGTATCGACGCTGGATAAAGGGACGTTGATCGCGCGCACGCTCAACTTGAAACAGGGACCCGTGGTGATCGACCTCAATTTCAGCGGCGACAAAGCTGCAGGCAACGTGGACATGAACGGGCAGGACAAGTCTGTCTCGGTCGATCTGGGTGGACCATTGTTCGCTGACGGCGCAGGCTCGAAGCAGTCCATTGCGTGTCTCCCCTTGGCCCAGGGCTACAGCGCCACATTCCGTAACTTCGACGTCCAGAAACAAAAGGTGAAGCTGCTGCAGTTGAATGTTTCCGGGGTCGAAAAAGTGACGGTGCCTGCCGGCACCTTCGATGCGTACAAAGTAGAGATTGCTTCGGCCGATGGCGGTGACGACAAGGAGACGGTTTGGGTGGCAGAGGACTCCCACAAGGCCATTAAGGAATCCTCGGTGCTGGCGTCCATGGGCGGAGCCGTACTGACACAGGAATTGCTACCGTAGGGCGAACCGCGCCGGCTAAACCCGGAGAGGAGTTCAGCGCGAGGTGGGTGTTCGTCCCGCGTTTTTCGTGAGATGCCAAGCGTCGCACCAGGAGCATCGATAGGCCCGGAGGGCCTTCGGCGCATTGGCGGTCGAAATCTGGTGCGCGGCAGTCGCCAGAGCTTCGCCTTCGCTCGCGTACTTGCGCTTCCCGCTGACCGGGCACTTTGATTCGTTCTCGACCACGAGCCCTTCCGTAGATGCTTCGTTGCTAATCTAGTTATATTGGCCTTTACGCCTTTCGCTGTGCAACCTCAAACAACTACACACAGTCAAACATAGCTGGCTGCTAGACACGGGGAAGGCTATAAAATAATAACCGTGAATTCCACGAAGAAAAACTCGTGCGGGAATTTTTGGGACGGAAACCTCCGGAACCGGGTGTTCGGCTCCGGGAAGTTCGTTGGGATGAGCCTTTGTGTCCTGCTTTGCGCGTTTCCAGCCTTGGCTCAGACTCAACAGCCGGGACCGCAGAGTGGTGTACCTAACGCGCCGGGAACGGTGGTATCAGGCGGCGAGCAGCGACCGTTGCAACGGTTGTCCGGAGATGTCACCGGAACGGTTGTTGATCAAACCGGAGCTGCCGTCGTGGGAGCGCACGTAACACTCACGAACGGGGACCAGCCCCCGACGCACGAAATGCTTTCAGCCGACGATGGACAGTTTTCCTTTGCCAACATAGGTCCCGGTCCGTTCAAGGTGACCGTTGCGATGGCGGGCTTCGCTACGCAAACATATTCGGCAATGCTGCGGCCCGGGGAGTTCTTTATTGTCCCGCAGATCGCCTTGGCCGTGGCCACCGAAGTCACCGAGGTGCGTGTTGGGCTGCCTCCTGTCGAATTGGCTGAAGAACAGATCAAGGAACAAGAGAAGCAGCGCGTGCTGGGCGTCTTTCCAAATTTTTATGTTAGCTACGTCCGCGATGCAGCTCCTCTGACCCCCAAGCAGAAATACGAGCTGGCTTGGAAGACGACCATCGATCCGGTCACATTCGTAGTGACCGGCGCCATCGCCGGAATCGAGCAGGCGCAGAATCAATTCAGCGGGTATGGGCAAGGCGCACAAGGCTATGGGAAGCGTTACGGCGCCGCCTTCGCTGACACCGTTACAGGTACGTTCCTTGGAGGGGCTGTCCTACCGGCGCTGATGAAGCAAGATCCGCGTTATTTCTACAAAGGAACCGGCAGCACGCGATCGCGGATCTTGTACGCGATCGCCAATTCAGTGATTTGCAAGGGCGACAACGGACACTGGCAGCTAAATTATTCCGGCCTCCTTGGAGGCCTCGCTTCCGGGGGCATCTCAAATCTTTACTACCCGCCGCAGGATCGGGGAGCGGGATTAGTGTTTGAAAACGAGGGAATCGGGATTGGCGCAACTGCCGCCTCCAATCTGGTTCAAGAATTCATCATCCCGAAGTTGACACCAAACCTTCCCAACCGCCAAACGGCGAAACCCTAAAACATGATTGGCGAGAGATCGACCATTTCCTAATCGGAAATGGAATCTTCAACAATTAGTTCGCCCGCCGGTAAAGGATCCAATTCGGCGATTCCGCCACTTGGAGATATTCAGTGCCGAGCATGTTGGGGTAAGCATTTAGGATCGCAGCCAGGGTTTCTCTCTCGGTAGCCGGGAACTTGGGCGCCAGGATGAGGGCTACGTCGCCAATCAGAAATTTCTCCGGCGGCATCACAGCAGCGCTGACGTCCGTCTTGCCGAGGGTCACTGCGCCTCCGTGGGAAGGAGGGCGCAGCGTAGCGTACGAAAACGGATTGCTCATGCCGAGGCCCCGGACAGACTCACCGGGTTTGCCGTTCGCCTGCACCAGCGCGATTCCTTCCTCCGTGTAATGGACAAAGTTCTGGCCATTGTCGTTCTGCAGACACGGTGTCGCGCAATCAACGAACTCGATCGACGCTAGTTGGGCCTCGTGAAATCGATAGCCGGGTTTCTCCCGCAGAACTTTGTCCGCCATCGCAGCCCCAAGGCCCGCAGCGTCTATACACATCGGAATTCCGACCGCGAGTAACCCGATGGCCAGCAGCGGGGCAATCTGGGGAGGGGAGGTGCCTTCCGGCACCGCGGCGGTCACTTCGTTCAGAAGCAACAACGCGGCCGCGCCCATAAGAGGCAGGCCGGAGGGCTGGGTATTCGTAAGCAGGAGCAGCGTGCCGGCGACCGTCGCCATCAGAACTACTAGTGTCAACGCGAGACGGCGGCGGACCGAGACTCCGGGCAGCAGGCTCACAAGAGCTAGCATCAGAGCGACCGGTGCAATTTCGAAACGATCCGTATACATGCGCTTGATCACTTCATAGGCGTCAATCGCGCCACCCTTCACCGCAGCCAGCAGCCGGTACTCGTTCACGAGCGCGCGCAGGTCGAAGCGCAGATAGGCCATAATGGGGACGCTGAAGGCGGCAAAACCCGCCGCCATTCCCGCCAGGCGTGTTCGTGCGCCGGAGCGAAGCGGCAACGAGAGGGCCGCGAACGTTAACGCCACGAGTCCAAAGCTTATCTTCAGAAAAAGCAGCAGGGCGCAGGCTAGCCCGGTGGAGAATCCTCCGGCGAACCAGAGCCTACGACTGTCGGACTTCTCCGGCAGGAACGATTCAAGCAGCACCAAAGCCGTCAGCGCATAACCATAGCGATTGTGCTTCATCGAGAAAGCGGACTGAGTAAAGCCGAAACCGAGAGGAAACGGGGCCGCAGCGAGCAGCGCCAGGAAAAGGCAGGCGACGAAAAACGGAGCGGACTTCATACGCGGCCGAAGAACAAAAAATGCCCAGAAGCTTATCAGCGCGGTGGCGAGGGTGCTGCCGTAACCTAGACCGCGCGCGTTGTTGCCCGCCAGCCAAAGTCCAGCCGCGTGCAACAGGTAGTAAACGGGTCCCATCTGAGCGTAAAAGTCCACTGCAGGCCGTTGCCCGTTGAGAACGCGCCAGCCGCCGTCCAGGGACACGAATACATCGTGCCCGAACATTCGCAGACGCGGGACGCCTACGATCGCTACGGCGAGACATACTACGAGGAGCAACACAACTACTAGACGACCGCGCCGGCGGGCGGCATCGCGCGATCCTACCCACCACGACACAAAGCTTTCGAACGAGATTCCTGCGGCGACGCGGTGGTTGGGCGAATGTGCAATTCGCACGGGAGTCATCCTACATCACTACGTCAGCGTGAGGATGGATTTCTGACCAGGGCTTATTGGATGCGAAGAGCGAGCGGCCTTTACTCGGAAACTGCGCCGCTGCCAACCGACGGGAAATAAAAAAGAGACGATGCGGTCTTGACAGAAGAATATTGGGTCGGCAATGATGATTCCAGGTGCAGGAAACTCTCAGCAAAAGGCTCGCAAATATCGTTCTCCCGGACGCCGATGGGCGAGAAATCCGCCTGGGTTCGTTATGGGAGAACAGGCTGGCTGTCGTCGTTTTTCTTCGCCACTACGGCTGAATTTTTTGCCGCGAGCACACCGCGCAGTTGCGCGAGCACGAACAAGCCTTCCGGGACAAAGGCGCTTCCCTTGCCGCCATCGGACTTGGCGACCGCAACTATGCCCGCATTTTCCGCGAAGAAACGGGGATCGCGTTCCCCTTGTTAATTGACGAACATCGTCAGGCTTACGCCATCGCCAACTTGCGCTCGGCCAATTTGCTGCACATCGCTCGCCGCGACAATTTCAAGAGCCGCGCCCGGGCCCGCGCGACCGGACATCATCAGCACAAACTTGGCCGGGATCCTTTTCAGCTCGGCGGCAGTTTCATTTTCGCACCGGGAAATATCGACCGCTTCGCCCATCTGAGCAAAACCTTCGGCGACAACGCCACGCCGGCCACGCTCCTTGCCGCGCTCGATCAGCGCTGAGGAGGACCCAATTTTCATCACGCAAAAAATAAACGCGCCAGAGAGGTTCGCCCTCCGGCGCGTTCTCTTACACCGAGCTTGAAAATTGCTACTGAGCTGCTTCGACCTTCTTGAGCGGCGGCTTCGGCATCTGCCAGATGATTCCGGAGTCGTCGGCGTTGTTCGGGTAAAACTGCGCCGACTTGTTGCCGGAGGGCAAGAGCACGATGTCCGCACGGCGGTTGTAGGCGAGCCAGGTACCCTCTTTGTTCCGTTCGCGCGCCTTGGGGGCCTTGTTCGGATTGGTGTCTTCCAGGGTCTTTACTTCCGACTTTTCCATCTGGCGCTCTTTTCCGTATGCGGCAGTCTGAATTTTGTCGGCGGAGATACCCTGATCGACCAAATACTGTTTGATTCTCTCGACGCGACGCTCGCTCAAATCCTGGTTGTGGGGCTTTGAGCCGCGAATGTCCGCGTGCGATTCGATCGAGAGCTTCGCATCGCCGTCGTACTCGAGATATTTCTTAAACCCGTCGGCCAGCGTGGCGAGCTCGGTTTGTTGGCTCTTCACCAGTCCAACTTGCGGGTGGCCCTTATCCGGATAATCCGTCGGGTAGAAGATGCTCTGCAAAACAACGGCGGGAATCGGCTCGACAGAGCCGGTCACGTGAACCGTTGCGGTTTTCGTCAAGGTTCCGCCGCAAACGTTCGTGGCCGTCAAACTGTAATTCCTATTTTCGTCCACCGGTCCGATGTCAGTCTTGGTCGGGTCTGCCTTGATCGTCTGGCTGCCGTTGAGGTCCACTTTGCCGATTCCATCGATGTTGGCGGAGTCAGCGTTCGAAGTGGTCCAGGTCAGCGTGCCATTGTCATCGGTGATGACCTTGTCCCCGATCTTGCGATAATGCAGATCGGTCGGGCTTGCGGTCAGGTTTGCCACCACGGCGGTGTTGACGTTAACGGCTTCGGTGGCGGTTACAGTCCCACCGGGTCCCGCTGCGGTCAGCGTGTAGGTCGTAGTTGCACGCGGCGAAACCGACTTGCTGCCGCTCGCGTCCACAGGGCCAACACCATTATCGATGGTCACATCCACTGCGTCAGTCGTCTGCCAGGCGAGGTCCGTGTTCTGGCTGCAGTTGATGTTTGCAGTCGAATTCGTGACCGTCGCTCTTACCGGCGCAACAACTACAGTAGCGCTAGCGATGCCTGCATGGAACCGCGGTAGCGGCGCCTTCTTTTGGAGCTCGGCCTGACGGTTCGCCCAGTCTGTTGTCACCTGAGTGTTCTTGCCGACATTGATCGAGACTTTCTTTCCCGCCTCGACGTGCACGTCGCCGGACCACAGCTCTTTACCGCCGCGCGTAATTGTCAAGTGGTGCGTCCCCGGGGGCAATAGCAACTCTTGCTTCCAAATCCAGAAGTCATTATTGAATTCGTCCACGTGGCCGACAAAATATCCGGGAGTCTTTCCGTTCGACAGAACGGCCGCACGTACGTCTGTACCGGCGATGTAGACTCGGCCCCACGGACCGGCTACTTTATCGCCGTAAGCTTCCAGCGTCACAGCGAGGTCGGTGGATTTCCCGGCCACGATGTTGACGTCCTGCGTAGAAATCTTGTATCCGTAGTTAACTACCACCACCGTATGTTTCCCGGCGCTCAGTTTGATACTGCGGCTTCCGTCGCGAATGGCGCTGCCATCCACGAACACGTACGCCTGAGGAGGTGACACTTTGATCTTCAGCTTCCCATCCTGTGCGAAGCCGGCGCTCGCGCAAAGCGCGACTGCCACCACGAGGGTGAAGACGTATCCAATTCGTCGCATCTCTATTTCTCCTAACGATTTTTATAGGCGAGATTGTTTGTGCGCTTCCGCGCCCTTTCGGTAAAGCGCTGGCTGGGACCGCACCAAGAAGGTATATTCCTAGCCGCCATCTGTCAATGAATTTGAAAGAAAAAGCGAACGCTGTTGATAGGAGTGTTGATTCTCCGTGTATCAACCATTCAACACCGGCTATCTAGCCGCTATGCTGCTTCGCTCGAAGCGTTTACAGTTTGGCGCGGCGGGAAGTTCGGCGACAAAATTCCCGCGAATGTTCCGCTATGGAACGCCTCTCCGCTGCGACCAGCCGCCCATGCCGCCGGGGATTGGGCCATCGGCGCAGATCAGTCGCCGCGTTTAGCGCTTGCATATTCCCATGGACGGAACTAAAAGCCGGGACCATCCGCGTTCTGATTAAAGCACGCAGCCAGGATTCAAAGCTCGTCACCAACGTTTGCCGGCGTGTACGAGGGCCGATTTGGCATTGTTGGGCCTGAGCAAGCGTTCGGTGGCAGCTGTGTTTTGAGCGGCACCATAAACTACCGATCGGTTCGCGTCAATCGGTTGTCCGAGTGATTCTGGACACGAATATGCCTGGGTGTTAGGTTGGTTTTGCACTGCGACACTCAAGAGGGGTTTATGAAGGCGATCATTTATTCGCAGCACGGCGGGCCAGAGGTTTTGCAGTACAAAGATGTGCCGAAGCCGCAGATTGATGCGTTCGACGTTCTAGTTCGCGTGCGGGCTTGCGCGCTGAATCACCTCGATCTCTTTCTGCGCGGCGGGCTGCCCGGAATCAAGATTCCGCTTCCTCACATTCCCGGGAGCGACATTGCCGGGGAAGTGGCCGAGGTGGGAGAGAAAGTTACAGGCATAAAAGTGGGGGAACGAGTTTTGCTGCAACCCGGGATTTCCTGCGGACGCTGCGCGCAATGCCTGGCGGGAAATGACAATTATTGCCGCCAGTACATACTATTCGGGCAGATGGTGGATGGCGGGTGCGCGGAATATGTGAAATCAGCCGCTGTGAACGTTGTTCCGATGCCGGAGAATATGTCATTCGAGGAAGCGGCCGCGTTTCCGCTGGTGTCACTCACGGCGTGGCATATGCTGATTACGCGAGCGCAACTGAAGCCTGCCGAAACGGTTCTGGTTCTTGGCGCGGGCAGCGGAGTGGGAGCTGCGGCGATTCAAATCGCGAAAGCGACCGGCGCGCGTGTGATTGCCACGGCCGGGACGAAGGAAAAGGTGAAGAAAGGAAAAGAGCTCGGCGCGGATTCCATGATCCTGCATTCGGAGAATGACATCGCGGAGGAAGTGAAGCGTATGACCAACCGGCGTGGGGTGGACGTCGTGTTCGAGCACGTGGGACAGGCCACCTGGGATCAAAGTCTGCGAAGCCTTACGCCTGGCGGAAGGCTGGTTACTTGCGGAGCGACGACCGGGTACGACGCGAAGATCGATTTGCGGTTCCTATTCACGCGCCAGCTTTCGATTCTTGGTTCGTTCATGGGAAGCAAGGCTGAATTGCTCAGCGCGCTAGAACTTTTCCGGCGAGGCCTGCTGAAGCCGGTGATCGATGTGGTGCTGCCGCTCGAAAAGTGCGCGGAAGCGCATGCGCGGCTGGAACATCGCGAGCAATTCGGGAAGATCGTTTTGCGCGTGGAGTAAAGCCGTTAAGCGAGGACGCGGAGAGAAGGCTTGGCGGGCGCGGGAGCGAAGGGCGTGGTAGTGGCGGGCAGCGGCGTTTCGCGCTTGTGATACTTCGTTTCGACGTAATCATCGAGCAGAGTCTGAAAGGCCGCGGACAGTTCGTCGTAATTCCCTTCCAGCGTCGTGAAATGCTGGCCGTCGATATAAACGGGGCAACGCGGCGACTCGCCTGTCCCGGGCAAGCTGATTCCGATATTGGCCGCCTTTGATTCGCCGGGGCCGTTCACGATGCAGCCCATAATTGCCAGCTTCAATTCTTCCACGCCTTCGTAATGGCGCTTCCATTCCGGCATTTTGTCGCGAATGTATCCCTGAATGCTTTCCGCTAATTCCTGGAACGTGGTACTGGTCGTGCGGCCGCAGCCGGGGCAGGCAGTGACGCTGGGCGCGAAGGTTCGCAATCCGAGCGACTGCAGGAGTTCGCATGCGGCATACACTTCCTCGCGGCGATCGCCGCCGGGGCGGGGCGTCAACGAGATGCGGATGGTGTCGCCAATTCCTTCGCCCAGCAGAATTCCCATGGAAGCCGCGGACCAGACCAGGCCTTTCGCTCCCATGCCCGCTTCGGTGAGGCCGAGATGCAAGGGCTGATCGGTCTTCCGCGCGAGATCGCGATAGATTTCCACCAGGTCGTGCGGGCGCGAAACCTTGCAGGAAATAATGATTTGGTCTTTGCGCAGACCGCACTCGAGGGCCAACTCCGTGGATTCAAGCGCGGACAGGACCATGCACTCGTTGATGATTTCTTCGGAGGATTTGCCGAGATCGCGGTCGGTATTCTCTTGCATCTTGCGCATGACGAGTTCCTGATTTAGCGAGCCGCCATTCACGCCGATGCGCACGGGTTTGTTGTGGTCGCGCGCTACTTTGCAGATGGTGGAGAACTGTTCGTCGCGGCGCTGGCCATGTCCGACGTTGCCGGGATTGATGCGGTACTTGTCGAGCGCGGCCGCGCAATCGGGATATTTCTTCAAGAGCACGTGGCCGTTGTAATGAAAGTCACCGATCAAGGGAACGTCGCAGCCGGCGTCGAGCAAGCGCTTCTTGATCTCCGGGACTGCCGCAGCGGCTTCGGGGATATTGACGGTGATGCGAACCAACTCGGAGCCCGCTTGCGCGAGTTCGAAGCACTGCTGGGCGGTAGAAGCGATGTCAACGGTATCCGTGTTCGTCATGGACTGCACGGCTACAGGCGCGCCTCCGCCAACCTGGATCTTGCCGACTTTGACCCCCACCGTCTTGTGGCGCTTCTGTGTCATTGCATCTCTATTGTAGCGGAGCGGAGGGTAGTTGGGTAGCGGAGGTGTTTCCCTGTGCTGTCCTCAAATATTTGGCGAAGCCAGTAGCCGCGAGATCGTCCGGGACGGTGCCGCACTGTCGTTCGCAAACTCGCGGGCTAATACTCCGGGCGGCGGGCAACAGCTCCATTAGATTTTGTGCTGCGGACCGGCGGAATAATCGTAGCCATCTTGCGGATCATGGCTAAGACAAGTTTTTTATCGTCTTCGGAAAGCGTGGTGGAATATTTCTTAATATCCGCCAGGAAACGAATCTCCTCTTCTGACAACTCGCCCAGCATTTTTCGGGTCTCACGGTCTTGTGGTGTATCGCTGCCGGGGAAAAAATCGGCCAAAGAAATTTCCATCGCTTCCGCTATTTTTGCCAGCGTTTCGAGCGAGGGAACGGTGTGTCCATTCTCCACGCGCGAGAGATAGCAGCGGAGCAGTCCTGTGCGGCGCTCGATATCACCTTGTGAAAGGCCCCGGTCGCTTCGATAAGAGCGGATTACTTCACCGATATTCACTTTTGGTTTTTCTTTTGGCATGGTTACCTTCCTATAACTGGGGCGTATCTTACGAGTCACCCCATGCTGGCGCAAGAGCTTTTTAGGGACGATGTTCCTGTCAGGAACATTGCCATCGCGGCCCGCAAAAGCCATCGCGCGAGTTCAAGAGTGAGATTCCGTCGGACGAATCTTTGTACTCGATCATTTTCTCGTTTTTCACATTCCGCTTGGCTTATAGAACCGATTCCGGGACCGCGGACTTTGGAACTTCACGGTTGCCTCGTTTCCCTTCGCGCTTGTCGGCATAAAGTTCCTTATCGGCGCGGTGCAGCAATTCTTGAGGCGATTCGCCTGGTCTGTAGTCGGTCCAGCCGCGCGAAAAGTGGAGGCGTATTTTCTGGTCGTTGCAATCGAACTCGAAACCTTCGATGCGCGCGAGCACGTGGCGCACTTCGTCGGCTCGGCATTCCGGCAGCAGCGCCATAAATTCGTCGCCGCCCAGGCGGACGGCCAGATCCGAACCGCGTATGGCGCGCTGCAGGCGATCCGCAAAGCCTTTTAGAGCGGTGTCGCCGGCCGCGTGGCCGTGAGTGTCATTCATCAGTTTCAGACCGTCGATATCCATTAGCAGGATGGTGAGCGGACGTCCATGCCGCTGCGCGCGGCTGATTTCCTGGGCCAGGCGCTGTTCCCCAGAGCGGCGATTGTAGAGTCCGGTCAATTGATCAAGGGCGGCGAGTTTGTACACCTCGGACGCCAGACTCTCTACTTTGGCGAGCGAATTCATCTGGCCGGTGAGTTCATTGCGCAGCTTGGAAATCAAATTTCGCTGGTAAATAAGATACACGCTGAAAAGCAGGACCAGGCCGACGAGCGCGCGCACGGACTGGTTCAGATAGAACGAGTAGGTGCTTTGCTCGCGGCTGAGCAGAGCGGGAAAGGCGAACGACGCAACGCCGAGCGTCAGTAGCAATATCACCGCAACGGTAGTTGACCACAGCCACCGTTCGCGGCGTTCCAGATGACTCAAGTTCTGACGGATGTGCTCCGGCGGCAATTCGCGGCCGGTCAAAGCGGGGTCTAGCGCGATCTCATCTGTGTTCGTCATCTAATTTAGAAAAGTAATCGCCTGATTAAACTAATAGCAGACTTCCGAAGGGGAATTCCATGCGTATGTTCCGCCGCGTTTCCATGTCAGTAACCGTTGATTTACAGAATTCTGAAGGCCACGAATAATTCCCACCCGCCGCTCACAGGGCAAATGCCGCTGGCTCGAAGAACGATTTCATTCGCGGCAGCGCTTTAATCAGCCGCCTCAGCGCCTCGTTGTAAATCCTCCCTGCTTCGTATCCTGAGCAAATTCACGCCTCCGCTCTGAACCGGAATCTCCCCGACTACTGTGGCCGAGGTCCAGAAACCAAGACCAATCGTCTCGAGGAGAATCTCATGAAAAAAAAGATCGCTTGGCTGTTTCTCGTCGCAATTGCGCTGGTGGCCGTTCCCGCCTCGCAGGCTTCAGGCGTAACAAGATCGGGTTGGGATATTGATGGGACGACGCCGCCGGTAGAACCCCCACCGTGGGGCGTTCAGGTTTCCTAAAGCCTCACTTAGCGGGAGGAGAATTTCCGGCTTCTCCTCCCGGCTATTTGTGTTAGGATTTAACGCAGCCGGATGACAATCGCGTACCAGATCGTATGGTTGGGCGGTATTTTGGTTGAGCTCGTGATTCTAGCGCGGGCAATTCAGTGCCGATCGTTTGGAAAGTATTCGCTATTCTATATCTATATTGCGTCCGTGCTGGCCGAGTCTTCCGCGTTTTATGTGCTGTCAGGATCGTTTTATAAAAAGTTTTACTGGCCTTTGGATTTCATCACCATGGTCCTGGGCTGCGGAGTGATAGTCGAAATATCCAGGCACGTATTCGTCCAGCACACCAGTCTCGAGCGTTTTGCGCGGTGGACGGCGATCACGATTTTTGGAGCCATCTTCGTGATGTTTGCGATACATCCGTTTTTATTCCCACATTGGAAGCTGGTCGAGAACCCGGCTGACCTAGAAAGAGATTTGCGGATAGCAGAGGCCATCGCCTTGTTGACGATTGTTTCCCTGACCGGGTACTACGGCATCGAAATCGGGAAAAACATGAAGGGCATGATTTTGGGATTCGGAGTTTACGTTGGTGTGAGCATTATTGCTCTGACTCTACGCCTGTTCATCGGTATTGGTTTTAGCCCCATCTGGAGAATTGTCGAACCCTCCTCTTACCTGGCAGCTCTAATAATCTGGGCAGTGGCGCTGTGGTCTTACGCCCCGGTTCCAACGGTTCCTGCGCAACCGCCAGACATTGATTACCAGGGACTCGCTGGGCGCACGCGGCGGGCGCTGGGTTCAATACAGGAACATCTGGATAGGACCCCTTAGCCATGATTCAACTCATCATCTCTTTGCTCGTCGGCTTGGCTCTGGCGGTATCGCTTTATTTCTTTGCCCGGCGCGTGAAGCCGTCGGCAGAAGGCAGCGCGCAACAGCTCCGGGAAGCGAGGCAGACGCTGGATTCGTTGCAATTTGGCTTATTGCCGAACGACCTGGTGCAGAGAATTTTTGCCAGGGAGGATCTGGAATATGTTCTTTCGGCGGCGCCTCCGGACGTTCAAGCTCTGTTCCTTAAGGATCGGAAGAACATCGCCTTGGCCTGGGTGTGCCGAGTGCGCAGCGCGGTCCTGGACCTGATGCGTTTTCACCGCGGGCACGCGCGACTGCATGCGCAACTGAGCTTTTCGACCGAAAGCCGCCTGGCGCTGAATTTCGCCCGGCTTCTGACGACCTGCCGCCTGCTTCAGGTTGCGCTATATCTGCGAGGACCGTATGCTGCTCCGGGAATGGTGCGAACCGCGGCTGCTGCGGCCGGCAGAGTGTGCTCGATCTCGGAGAATTCTCTCGCGTTCCTCAACGTGAAGGGAATCGATCCGGCTAAAAACGATCCCGCGCATCATCGCGCCTCGGTGTAGGGAATACTTATGAATCTTCCGATCAACCGTACAGACGTTGAATTGGCGGCCGATGACCTCCGGCGCCGGACGCTTTCGCATATGTCTGCGCCCCTGGAGCGCATGATCTACTTGGGGTCCACGCGCGACTATAATACCGGCCTGTATTATCACGATGGCCTGGCATCCCGCTTTTCAGATGAGGTGGCCTGCGAAGCGCTGGCGCATTGTCACCGCGAATCGTACCGGCAGGTTTTGGATTCTTCCGTCGAGGATTTGGTTCGCCAGCTGGATTGCTACATCAAATCCACGCATGCCGCGGCGTGCGATTTCGTCGCGGCGTGGAAGAGTCTTCAGCCATACCGCGTGGCCGTGCCGGCGGCCACCGACCCGCTGGCCGCGGAGTTTCTGTGCGCGAACGTCAAGGTCGCGCTGGCAATTTGGGAAGCGCATCAGGATGGCCGTTCCCCGCAGAGATTAGGCGCATCGCCACAGCTGTCACCTGTCCAATAATTTCCGCTTCTCCGGGATGCGCTAATTGCCTGGTCGCGCAACCCGAAAGCGGATGCGGAATCAGCGTGAGATTCGATCCCCGAATTTCGCACCAGGAGCACGCATAGCCTTCCCGCAGCTCTACGAAGTAGATCGGCCGGTCCAGCTCCGTACGCCATCCCGCGGCCGCTACCCGCTTCCTGTGGCTATCGATTTGCACGAACGAGCCGGGACGCAGCAGGGGATCCATCGTGCGATCATCCATGCCGATGAATCCGTACTGGCAGTTGCGCACGTCCAGCTTTTGAATCAGCGCGATGGGGACTTCGCCCCATACTTCAACCATCCGCGAGATCAAGCTGGTTGTCTCCACGTGGAATCCGCGGTCAAAGCGCACCGGAAAACGAATAGTTCTATCGCGATCCGCCACTTCGATGGAAGCCAGGTGGGTGTTGTGCAGCGGTAAACTGGAGTGATACCGCACGCTATCTTCAAGCTCCACACCAAATATGCTCAGCAAATCAACGAATTTCGCGCGATAGATCACGCTTAGACTAAACAGCTTGTAGATACTGGGAACGGAATTCTTATTTTCGAGCTGAGTGAGCCAGGCGTTGGAGATGGAAAACTCGTCGTTACCCCGGTCTTCGGCAATCTTACGGCTGAGCTCCTCCACCTCCCGAGTGGTAACGCCGAGCCTGTTTCGGAGCTCCCTGAGATGGTCCCCCGGTTGCACGAGTGCCCTCATGACTTTTTCCAGTTTTAGGTATAGGGAATCGCCAAGGTATTTAGAGCTAAGATAATGAGACTAAAGCTATCTGCCCGGTGAATCAACTCATTTAATAATCTTGGAACTACCGATCGTTGTCTCGGAATTCACCAGATCACGATATCTTGCTTCCAATGCCAAGCAAAATCCAGTCGCGGCACCGAATGCGCCATATCTAGTCGTGCAAAGCGCTCAGGTACATTTTACGCGTCACTTGCCATCGCAATGCTGGCTGCGGGTTCGCGAATGTGCCAATCTGAAACGCAACGGGAGAGTATCTCATGGGTTTTTTTTCGGGCACCCCATCGAATCCTGTCGGTGGAGGCGGACAGTACACCAATAAGCGTGAGGTTCCACGCTTTACGCTCATTGCCACCGCGGTCCTTCGAGAGCCGGAGACCGACATGAAAATCGCCGGGCGCATTTCCGAGCTCAGCCGCAAAGGTTGTTACGTAGACACCCTTATCAACTTGCCGGAGGGCACCAAACTGGAAGTACGCATTTCCCGCGATCAAGGCGTGTTCGAATCTCCGGGCAAAATCGTATACGTTCAACCCGGAATGGGAATGGGAGTTGCTTTTGTGAACGTTCCAACCGAACAACTCAAGATACTGGACTCCTGGCTGGCAGAACTTTCCGCATAGCTGCACGCGTCCCCGTTCAATGTTTTTTCCTTTTGGCCGATATGCCTCTTGTGCGCATTCATATCGTATTTCATATTCCTGACCACCATACGGTAAAATATATTCCCCCTAGCCTAGGGAGGCCTGTTTGAACTTCAGTGCGAACACGCGGCAGTTGGGAGACGTTACGGTTGTGGATGTACGCGGGAGCTTCACCAATGTAGAAGGCGAAGCCGTTCATGAACTGTTAGTCGATATTTTCCGGGAAGGCCGCACCAAGGTATTGCTGAACTTTCGCGACGTATCCTACCTAGACAGCTCGGGAATAGGCCAGCTGGTCCGCAGTCTTTACACCGCGAGGAGAAACGGGGCTGAACTGCGCGCTGTGGATCTGAACCCGCGCGCGTCTGAAGTATTGCGCTTGACCAACCTACACCGTATCTTCACGGACTTCCCCGATGAGCGCACCGCGCTCGAGAGTTTCTCTGCCTAGTCCGCAAACTTCTAAGACTGAGGAGGACACTCGTTCTTCATGCCTTTTGAGGAAGACCGGCGGCAGGTATTGACGTTGCAAAATAACACCCGGGCCACGAGCGAACGACCTGTACGAACGGTCAGTTTCCGGAGTAAGCAAGCCTGAACCTTTTCGACGTTGCCTTGATTTGCAGCACGCGCCTACAGTGTAACTACATTGGTCCTCCGGGACCGATTCCGCGTCGCAACGAAATCGAAGGAGGATCGAATTATGTGGACCAAGCAGCCCCAAAGCGAAGTTCCAGGTTATTCTCCGGCGCCTTCAACGCCATTATCTCCGGCATCGCAAGCCGCAGCTCCGGGCGCTAATTATCCTGCCCGGCAGAGCGCGCCGACCGCGCGCAATGTGGCCTGCCTTGGCGAAAGCATCGAGGTCAAGGGCAAGATCTCGGGCGAAGAAGATTTGCAGGTTGACGGGAAGGTGGAGGGTCCTATTGCACTTCAGGGCCAGCGCCTCACCGTGGGACGCACCGGGCATTTGAATTCGGAAGTGATCGCGCGCGAAGTGGTGGTATATGGCAAGGTCCACGGCAATCTCCGCGCCAGCGACCGCGTGGAGATCAAGAAAGATGGCTCAGTGACCGGCGACGTGATTACCGCCCGCATCAGCATCGAGGACGGAGCCTTTTTCAAGGGCCGCATCGAGATCGAACGCGGCAAACAGGCTTCGTCGAAAGAGGAATTCGATAGCAACACTGTCACGGCAGGGGCTGCGGCAGATTAAGCCGCAGTCTCGCGGCTATTTTCGGGCTGAAAGTCCGGACTTCGACGGGCAGGGATGAATGTCAGTCGTTCTCGCGATTGTCCCGGTATTCGTCCGGAACGTCGTCCTCCGGGACTTCGTGGGTCCTGACTTCGCCTCGATCGGCGTCCGGCGCATTCTCGACTCCACTCACGACTTCCGCCTCATAGGCTTGTCCCTCTTCCGCCAGTTCTTCCACGCTCTCGGAGTCCACGTCTTCTTTCCTTGGCAAGCCTTGAGTATCGCCGGATTGTCCGCCGGCATTGGGCCCCAGACCTCGGCGCCCTTGGCGATACATGCCGGAATTCACTTCGCTGGTGGGGCCGGCAGGTTCGCGAACGTTGCGGCGCACGGAGCTTTCCGAGAGGATAGACTTTTTCTTGCGAACCGGTTTTTTGGTCGTGGCCTTCCTCTTTAAGACCTTCTTCGATGTTCTTTTCCTGGAGGTCGTCTTCTTGCGGGCCTTCTTTCTAGTTGGCATGCGAAAAGTCTATCACTACCAAATGTTGCGGACAACGCGCGGCTTTTGCGGGGCGGATTGTCCCGGAAGTTTGCGGTGTTCTATTGACCGGGCGGCTGGGCAAGGTAGAGTCTTCGAGTGAAGCTCGGCATCTAACGACTAGCTCAGTATTGTCCAAATTTTATGTCCACTGAAAATAAGCCCGACTCAGCCGGCAAGTCCAAGAAGCCGAAGTTCGACTGGAAACTCCTGCCCGACGTCCTGGCGCTCCTAAGGCCTCGGCGGGCAATCCTCGCGCTGGGCTTCGGATTGATGATTATCAACCGCTCGTCCGGGTTAATCCTGCCTGCTTCCACCAAATACCTGGTGGACGATGTCATCAACAAAAAACAAATGAACCTTTTATTGCCGATCGTGATTGTCGTGGTCGCAGCGACAATCGTCCAAGGCCTCACCTCGTATGCGCTGACGCAGCTCCTTTCGAAATCTTCGCAGCGGATGATTACCGAACTTCGCATTAAGGTGCAGGCGCACGTCGGGCGCCTGCCTGTGTCGTTCTACGATGCGAACAAAACCGGCGTCCTGGTCTCGCGCATCATGAGCGACGTCGAAGGCGTGCGAAATCTTATCGGCACGGGCCTCATCGAGTTTGCAGGCGGGATTGTGACGGCGGTACTTGCGCTAGTCATTCTCCTCCGTATCAGCGCCAGCATGACCGCGGTGGCCTTCGCGGTTCTGTTGATCTTTGCGCTGGGGCTGAACCGCGCGTTCAAAACGATTCGGCCCATCTTTCGCGCGAGGCCGAAGATCAATGCCGAAGTTACCGGCAGGCTCACGGAGTCTCTAGGCGGCGTGCGCGTAGTGAAGGGTTATCACGCGGAACAGCGCGAGGAAAAAGTTTTCGCGGGCGGAGTTCAAAGGCTGCTCGATAATGTGTTGAAAACGCTTACCGCGACATCCTTAATGAGCCTTTCCGCCACCAGCCTCATGGGCATCGTCAGCGCGGCGATCATGTTTCTGGGAGCGCGGCATATTCTCGCCGGGACTATGACGCTTGGCGTTTTCATTGAGTACACAGCCTTGCTGGGCTTTCTCGTGGCGCCTGTGTTTCAAATCGTAGGAATTGGTCCGCAAATCACCGAAGCCCTCGCTGGCCTCGAACGCACGCGCGAAGTTCTGAACGAAAATCTCGAAGATGAGAGCCCGGATCGCACGGAACGGCTGGACCGCATTACCGGGCAGGTGATATTCGAGAACGTCGGCTTTGCGTACGACACCGGAAAACCCGTGCTGCACGGTGTCAGCTTCGAATCAGAACCCGGAACGGTGACGGCGCTGGTCGGCCCATCCGGAGCGGGAAAATCCACGATTATCGGGCTGATCGCTGCGTTTTACGAGCCCACCAGCGGCCGCATACTTGTCGATGGACATGATCTTTCGCTCGTGCGCCTTGATTCCTACCGCTCGCAGTTGGGAGTAGTGCTGCAAGAAACATTTCTCTTTGACGGCACGATCCGCGACAACGTCGCTTTTTCACGCCCCGATTCCAGCGAAGCGGAAATTCTCGCCGCCTGCCATATTGCGCGCGTAGATGAGTTTGCCGAGACGTTTGAGAAACAGTACGACACGATTGTAGGCGAGCGCGGCGTGAAACTTTCGGGAGGCCAGCGGCAGCGCGTCTCGATTGCTCGCGCGATCCTGGCTGATCCGCGCATTCTGATTCTGGACGAGGCCACCTCTAGCCTGGATTCCGAGTCCGAGGCTTTCATTCAGGAAGGGCTGCGCTACCTGATGCGCGGCCGAACTACTTTCGTCATCGCGCACCGTTTATCCACCGTGCGCCGCAGCGATCAAATCCTGGTGCTAGAGGCGGGGCGAATCGTCGAGCGCGGCACGCACGCGTCGCTCTACGCCAAAGGCGGCCGCTACTACGATCTCTACACCAAGCAACACGGCGTGGAATCCAATTTGTTTCTGGCTCCGGGAGAAGGCGGGACCGAATCGCAGGATGGACAAAATTCCGAAGCTGAATCCACATCGAACGCGGCCGGTTCTGCGCTGCCCGAGGCCATTCGAATAATACGCGGGCAAAACTGACCGCTGCCGGGCCAAAATCTCGAATCGCAAAGCTGGTAGTTGCTAGGAAATTTTCCATCCAGACGGCGGGGAACTAATCGGCCAAAATTCCGGCGCTGGTTTCAGGAACTCGATGGCAACTTGTGCCAGGCCGGCGTGCTCGCGCCCCATGAACGAAACTCGGCCTTCTCGCTCGTCCCAAGTTTTGGGATTCAATAGAGTCACTTTCTGTCCTATAGCGACTTTCGTTCCCAACATCACGAGCGCCCCATGCGCGCTCACTGTCACTGTAAAAGTCTCTTCTTGAAACGGCCTGTGATCCTCAGATTCTCCGCGGATCTCCACGGCAAGGTCCGCTAGAACTCTTTCGCTCCTTCGGTGTTCCGGCTGTGCCATTGGAGTGCGTCCCCCTTCGCGTACGTCCCGCTCAGTTCGAGCCTGCTTACTATTGTCTAAATTCGAGCAAAGGTGCGAAAAACCGCAGCGTGGGTATCGCCAAAGTAAACCTTGCCTGGAACTCGCGATGTGGCAGAAAGAGCTACGGTCGCGTGAGGGTAGCGAATGGCTGCCGCAATTCGCCGCGGATATCGAAGGATGGTGCTCGAGGAGGGAATCGAACCCACACGGCCTTGCGGCCACCGGATTTTGAGTCCGGCGCGTCTGCCAGTTCCGCCACTCGAGCTTTCGAGGCTATGGCAGGTTAGCATGCCGCCGCGCTTGCGCTCAAGCCGGCGAAATGCGGAGTAGTGGGTCAGTTTCCTGTAATCCGACCCATTAGGACCTTGGGTCACGCGGATTCTTGAAGCGTGACCCGAGTAGACGGTAAACCACAACCGCACCGTCGCATACGGCAAAATACCAGAGCAAGCTAAAGCCAAAGATGACGAAGGTTCTCAGAACGTTGCGGAGTAAAGCGGGCGCTATTTTGTCCAAGTCGGTCGCATTGACCGCGTAAACAAACGCTCCGGGCAAAAGAACATAAAACCCTCCAATGGCTTCTTCAAATCCGAAGGGATGAATCACGAACATCACAAACGCCGCTGCGCAGATCAGCACGAGTGCCGCGAGGCTTGCATATTTCCAATTGGAGACAGCTACACCAGTCCCGTGATCGTTCACGCCGAGCTTGCGCGCTCGCGTGCGAAAGACAAAGAACAAGAGAGCACTAATCACGAACAACACGCCGCACTGCCACGCGAGCCCGGGCTTGTCGATTAAAACTTGGCATTCCGAAGCTGGCACGACTCCCATCCAGCTCTTCTCGCCTGTCGCCGCCGGGCGCTGCCAAAGGAAATGTTGGCCGAGCTCGCCAGCATAACTAAGCCGCACGCCCTCGTGCGTCTGTTGCCAAGGAGGACGAATCGCCGTCAAAGCCAGCGCTAACACGAATCCGATTGTTAGCCATTTTTGCGTTGTATTCATTAGACCAGAGTATAAAGTCAGTCGATTGCATGGGCATAAATTTCGACGACTGGGTTACCTAGAGGGTGACACAAATCAGTTACAACACCCCGCCAAGCGGTTGCGGCGGCCTGATTAACGGGGTTATCCGAAACTGACCCGCAGCCCCATGCGGGATCTTTCAAATAGCTATGGCAGCTTAGCAATTCATCGGCGACGATTGTCACTCTTATTCAAATGTGAGGCACCTATGTCCGACAGCGTATTCCCCGCCGAGGCAGAACCGATCAGTGTGGTTAGTTCTCGTTGGCTATGGGCGGCCCGGTGCTTTGCCTTGATGTGCACGATCGAATTGGGCGTAGGATTTGTGGCTGAGGCCGCGGCTAATGACATCATGGTAGCTCTAATCTTTTTTGGTCGCTGGGGGGCGCTCAGTCTCGCACTGCTCTATCTTTTGTTCCGTTCGGGCAAGAATTCACTGGCATTTGCGCTTGGTCTGGGCGCGGCAACCGCTTTCATTGCGCTGCTCCCGTTCGCCTTGATGTTGTCGCGGTCGCGCCACCTAGCTTTTTTCATAATAGTGTTCAGTGGGATTCTGCCACCGTTTAGTTATATGACGGGTGAATCCAGCCCCCGACTTGCAACACTCGGGTCGTTGCTCCTTTGGCTCTTCGGTGTCTCTTTGGCAATGCTCGGGTTAAGCAGTATCGCCGCATTCCAGAAGTTGGCCCACGAGGCAAAGGGGATAGGGAAACTGCGATGGGCCTTTCGCGGCGGAATGTGTTGCGCACTTGTCGTCTGGCTGATATTCACGCTGCTTGGCCTCTTTTTCGGGGGCTTCCGCATCTGAACTTTCCTTGCCCCGCGGCCAGGTTAGCGATTCAGCAGCGACGAACCGGCGATCACTTGGCGCCTCCGCGCTCGTGCGCCTTGGTTGTAAATTTTTTCGGTTCCACGATTGCCCGGAAGACTTTTCCGCGTCCCAGCACGTGTTCTCCTGACCGCGCCTCGACATCGAACACCAGGAACCGCCCTTCATGTTTTACCAGGCGCGCCGTCGCACGGACTATGGTGCCTCCAGGAACGGCCTTCAGATGATCCACTTCGATGCGGGTGCCGACTGTGATCGCGCCGGGCGGCAACTCCGGCTGCACTGCTTGCGACGCGGCAATTTCCATCATGCCAATCATCGCGGGAGTGGAGAGCACCGCAGGCATACGAGGATCAAAAGCAGCGAGCGTCCATTCGGGAGGGATCACTTTTTCTACTGAGCTTTCAAGTCCGATACGTGGCCGCTCTGGCTCGGGTTCGGTGTCCTGGCGCCCGTGAGACGTCATTGCGAAGATTCGTTTTCGCTTGCCGGAGTTGCCCCCACCGCGATTCTGCGCGGGTCCAGGAAGCTGTGCGCGAATTCCGCAATTGTGATTCCGAGTTGATTCCACAGGCGGCGCTTCAGCGTGCGGTAGTTCTGCGAACCGCTGAAAACGTCGCGCACGAGATCGCGAAATGCTGGAGAGTAGTTCAATAGCTGCACCATGCGCGTGGTGATGGCGCCGCCCACGAAATTCCCGCGAAAAACTTTCTTCGCAATGTTGGCCGCAAATTCCAGGTCCGCGGAAAATGCGGCGCGAAGCCTCTCCGGATATTCCTCCGGAACGCCCGCTGCCAGGGCCTGCGCCAGCAAATCCCCTGAGCGCAAGGCGTAGTAAAGACCTTCGCCGGTGATCGGATCCACCGTCGCGGCCGCGTCGCCCGCCATCGCCCAGTTCCTACCCACAATTTGCCGGCCCCTGATGGTTTTGGCCTGCGGACAAGGCAGCACGTGGCTGTACAATTGCGCTCCGGCAGTCGGAATTTTTTCTTCCATGACGAAGGCATCGAGGTGACGCCGCAATTCTTGGCTCGTCGCTTGTCCCATGCGCGCGCAAATTCCCACGGACAAATGGTCAGCGCGAGGGAAAGACCACAGGTATCCTTCGAATTCCTTCAGGAATTTCACCTTCAGGACGTCCTCTTCGGTGGGAACAAAATAACCGAGCGTCATCTCCAGGTCTTGAGCGCCGAGCGCCGTGCTGTCCGCCAGCAGTTGATTCCGAGCGCCTGCGGCAAGCACCACGAAATCGGAAACTTGTTCTTCGCCTCCAGCCGCCAGGCGGACCCGCTTGGCATTCGTGTTTACACTGGTAACCCGCGCACAGATCGTGCTGCAGCCCGCCGCGACGGCGCGGTCGAGCAAAAGGCCGTTTAGAACTTTTCGCGCGTAAATTACGATGGGGCGGTTCATTTCAAATCTCGCGCGATGCCCGCGGCTGGAGATCAGCTCGGCGGTCCGTATAATTTTCTTGGGGTGAGGTGAATCCAAAAGGAAGGGATACTCTTCGATGGCTTTGTACGTCAGGCCGCCGCCGCAGGGCTTTTCCCAAGCGAGGCGTTCATCGAAGATCGTAACTTTAAAACCGGCGGTTGCCAGCCGCTCGCCGCACAGTGCGCCCGCAGGTCCTCCGCCGACGATGGCGATTTCTTTCATGACCCCTTCATTATGTCCCAATCAGGTCAGCGGAAAAACAGCGGCAACGAACCACGCGGCGAGTATAGCACTAAACAATATCGCCGCCGTGGCCGAGCCGCTGCGCTTGCGGACTCCATCCGCAGCGAGCCTCTGTAAAATCGAAAACGCCGCGATAAACACAAACAGCAATGGAATCAGCACCTGTCCGCTCATGAGCTTGTAGTACGCGAGCAGGCACGCAAGAAAGATTTCGAGACGCAGTAACAGGAATACTCCGAATCGCAGCGCTCGGCGCCTCCCGCTGCCCAGGGGTCCGAGAACCAATTCCTCCGCGCTGCAGAAAACATATGCGACCGGCAGGACCCCGCAGAAACGCAGCCAGCGCGGTGCGTTGAGCCATGCGTCGTCGAGTTGCCAGTCCAGCCATCCGCCCACGGCCAGAAAAACCGCAAAACCAAGAATGGCCGCGGCAACGAAGCTCGAAACATTGGGGGGCCACACTTCCTGGATGTATCTGCGATTAAGAACCAGCAGAACCACGCCAACGATCAATAGAAGCGACAACAAATAATCCGCGGTGTACATGTGCAGAAACTTCAGGGGCACTCCTGGAACGAGCAGCAGAACTCCCGCCAGAGCCCCGACCGCTGTCTCCACTAGCGAAAGGGCATACGGCGGATGCGTTGCGTCCGGCTCTGCGTGTGGCCGACTCGAAATCGAAGTTACAAGTGTGGCGCAAAAGGGAAACAAAATCAGAATGCCCACAAGCCCCAGGATCGCTCCTGCTAAACGATGACGACCGCGATCTGCCGTTGCGTAGGGGGCCAAATCAAGATTCAGCGCCAGCGTCTCGGGCGCAATCTCCGGAAATAAAGCCTGCATAATCCAACGTTCAGACTGATGCGCGACGTTTCGGTCCGTAATCAGACTCGTGTGCGTCCCATGCGCGACATACCGCAAATCAAACGCCCGCTTCTGCGCAAAATCTTCCGGCGAATCCCGATTTCCTCCAGCCGCTTGAAACAGCTCCGCGGCGGCTCGATGCAGGACGCCGAGCTCGTATTCTCCGCTGAATACGAGAAGATTTGACGGAATGCGTTTTGGCAGAGTCATAGGAGCGGGAGAAATTGCGATCGTAGCAGCTACCGGGATGCGGTCCGCCATCCCGATAGCAACCGCCCCGCCCATCGAATGCCCGACGAGAATTGTTTTCGTCGCGTCGATCCGGCCACTCTTGCTCAACGACTCCACCGCTGCCGCGGCGCACTCCGCCGATTTTGCAAACGAAAAAGGATCCGTGCTGTCTCCGTGCCCCGGAAAATCGAACGCGTAGACCTGTAAGCCGTGTCCTGCAAACTCCGACGCCAGATACATCATGATCTGCCGGTTAGCCGCTAATCCATGCAGCAAGATCACCGTGCCGGGCGGCTCGTTGGTGATGCGCGGATTCAGTATCGTGGCAGGAGTGTGGCAACCGCCCGCATCTATCACGATGCGCTGCTCGGGCAACTCGCCGCTGCGAATCCATTTCGTTCCGAGGATCAGGCAAATGATTCCTACGATCGCGAGGGCGGTTTCCCACGACTTGGGTTTAGAAATATTCATTCCGCGGCGCTCGGCGCGCGTCCGGCGGCGATTCCGGAGCGCATGATAGAATTAACTGTTTGGAGCTCTCCACCGATCCGGAAAGAGGGGGATGAAATTGGCGGTCGTTTCGCAAAGTGAGCTGATTCTCCAACGTCGCGAATGGAAACGCAATGGAAAGCGTGTTGTCTGCGCTATAGGCGTTTTTGACTTGCTGCATCCCGGGCACGTCCGCTTGTTGGAGCAAGCCCGGGCATTCGGCGAGATTTTGGTGGTTGGTGTTCAGGGCGATGCTCGTGCGCGTCAAGAAAAGGGCCCGACCCGGCCCGTTGCTCCCGCCTCGGAGCGCGCTGAAATTCTTGCTGCGTTGGCGGCTGTTGATTTTGCGGTGCTATTGAACGATGAACAGGCGGAGAACGAATTTGTAGCGCAACTCTTGCCTGACATGCTGGTACAAGGCCGTGCCTCAAGCGCGAGTAAAAACACCGTGGTAGAAAACGCGGCGGCACGCGCAGCCGGGGTCAAAGTGATCCAGATTCCGCCCGAGCCCGGCCATTCAACCTCGCGCTTGATCGAACGCATCAAACAACTTCGCGCATGATTCTCTCTCTGGTTTCTGAGCTTCTCAGTCGGGTCGCGCGCCGGCCCGAAATTGAAGAAACACTCGACGCGCTCCGGCGCGGCGCGGGCGAAGTGCGCCTTGCGGGCCTCACCGATCCGGCAAAAGCTCTTATCAGCGCGGTCGCCACGGCTCAGCTTGGACGGCCGACGATCCTAATTGTGGAGTCCAATCAGCGCGCCGAAATGCTCGTCGAGCCGATCCGCTGGTTTTACCGCGCGATCACTTCCAAACCCGGCCGTCGCGTCGCACTCTTGCCCGCTTACGATGTGTTGCCGTACGAATCGCGGTCGCCGCACGCCGAAATTTCGGAAGACCGCGCTGTTGCGCTTTGGAGATTTGCTCTCGGCGAAGCCGATCTCTTGATCGTGCCCATCCAAGCCGCGGTCTGGCGCCTGCGTGAGCCGGAGTTTTACGGAGAGCTAGCGCTCACGATTGCGCGCGACCAATCCATAGCGCACGAGACCCTTCTGACATTTCTTTCCAGCGCCGGGTACGACAAACAAGTTACTTGCGAGATGCCCGGGCAGTACGCCGTCCGCGGTGGCATCATCGATATTTTTTCGCCGGAATCGCCGCAGCCGATTCGCGTGGAGTTGCTCGGCGACACCATCGAATCGATCCGCGCATTCGATCCCAACACGCAGCGTTCAACGAATCCAGTGGAACGCGCCGCGCTTATGCCGCTCACGGAATTCCCGCGCCATCGCGAAGTCCTCGATCGATTGCGTGTGCCTTCCGCCTCCAACCGTGAAGACGATTCTCCGCCTGAAGGTTTCTATCCCGGTTGGGAGTTTCGAGAGGTTTTGCACGAAGAACGCAAATCCACTGTTCTCGATCTCGGTCCCGATCCGCTCGTGATCGAAGACGAGCCGTCGCTTCTCGCGGACTGCCTGGAGAAATATCGCAAGCAGCTCCAGGAATCGTTTGACGAAAGTGACGACCCGCTTGCGGAGCCGCCCAGCGCATACCTATTCAACGACGACGAATGGTTGCACGCAGTGAACCGCCTGCCCCGTCTTGCCATCGAACACCTGGGCCTCGCGCGGGAAGGCAGTACCTCAGACGGCACGCTTCACACGCAGCCCACCGCTCGATATCACGGTGACGTGGCCTCTTTTGTGGCCGAAGTCCGCGGCCGCATCACGGCAGGCGAACACGTTCTTGTCTCGGCCGCCAGCACAGGCGAACTAGAGCGCTTTGCCGACATCTGCCATGAGTTCGAGTTGCCATATCGCATGGGCGAACTCGAAGAAAACACCACGGTGACGCGGCTCGCCGAAGAAGGCTCTGGGGCCGCAGGTCCGTCCATGGTTTTGATTAAAGCTCCCCTCGAGGACGGCGTCGTGTTCGTTGACGCGAAACTCGCGCTCTACGGCAACGCAGACCTCTTCGAGACCCTCGCGCCCGCTTCGCAACAGCGTTCGCGCTCGCGGCCGAAGACCGCGAGTTTCTTCAGCGATTTCTCAGATCTGAAGCCGGGCGATTATGTGGTGCACATCGATCACGGCATCGGCCAATTTGAAGGGCTGCGCCAGGTCGCGGTCGAAGGCGCCACGGGCGAATTCATGCTCTTGCGCTACGCCGGTGATGCAAAGCTTTACGTTCCCCTTGCGCGGCTCGATTTGGTTCAGAAGTATCAGTCGCTGGGCGGCGTTGAGCCTGTGCTCGACCGCCTGGGCACCACCATTTGGGAAGCGCGCAAGACGCGCGTGCGCAAATCTGTCACCGACATGGCGGATCAGCTTCTTAAGCTATATGCCGAACGAAAAACCGCGCCGGGCCATGCGTTTCCAGCCGACACGAATTGGACGCGGGAATTTGAAGACGCGTTCGAATTCGACGAAACGCCGGACCAACTCCGCGCCATCGAAGACGTCAAACGCGATATGGAATCGCCGCTGCCGATGGATCGCTTGCTCTGCGGTGACGTGGGCTACGGCAAGACGGAAGTCGCCATGCGCGCCGCATTCAAAGCCATCGCGGATTCGAAACAAGTTGCCGTGCTCGCGCCGACCACCGTTCTCGCTTTCCAGCATTTTCAAACTTTCAAGCGCCGCTTTTCTGCTTTTCCTGTTCGCGTCGAAATGCTCAGCCGCTTCCGCACGGAGAAAGAGCAGAAGAAGGTTCTGGAAGAAATGGAAGCAGGCAAAGTTGACATCCTGATTGGGACGCACCGCCTGCTTTCGAAGGACGTGAAATTCCAGGACCTGGGCCTGCTGGTCGTGGACGAGGAGCAGCGCTTCGGAGTCGCGCACAAAGAGCGGCTGAAGGAGATGCGCAAGAATGTGGACGTGTTGACCATGTCGGCCACGCCCATTCCGCGCACCCTGCACATGTCTCTGGTTGGTCTGCGCGATATGAGCGTGATCGAAACGCCTCCCAAAGATCGCCTGGCGATACAAACTACTGTCGCGCCATTCAGCGAGACGCTGATTCAACACGTGGTCGAAGAAGAGCTCGCGCGGGACGGCCAAGTCTTTTTCGTCCACAATCGTGTGGAGTCCATTGCCACGCTCGCCGCGCTGGTGAAGCGGCTGGTTCCGAAGGCGCGCGTGGTAGTTGGCCACGGCCAGATGCGCGAAACGGAACTGGAAAAAGTGATGCTGAAATTTGTGCGCGACGAAGCGGACGTGCTCGTGTCCACTACCATCATCGAGAATGGCCTGGACATTCCGCGCGCCAACACAATCGTGATCGATCGCGCCGACTGCTTTGGCCTCTCCGAGCTCTACCAGCTTCGTGGCCGTGTAGGCCGTTCTAATCAGCGAGCGTACGCGTATCTTCTCGTACCGACGGAAAAGTCGCTTACCTCCATCGCGCGACAGCGCCTGGCCGCGCTGAAGGAATTCAGCGACCTGGGCGCGGGCTTCCGCATCGCCGCCCTCGATCTGGAACTGCGAGGCGCCGGAAATCTGCTTGGCCGCGAACAACACGGACACATCGAGGCCGTCGGCTTTGATATGTATTGCCAGATGATGGAACGCGCCGTCGCGGAACGAAAGGGTGAGGCGGTCGCGCTCGAACGCCGCGCCACACTCAACCTTGGACAGGAAATCCGCATCCCACCTGAGTACATCGAGAGTGAGAATCTGCGCCTGCGGATATATAAGCGCATCGCCAGCGTCACGTCCGACGACGAGCGCGAAGAAGTCCGGCGAGAACTGGACGACCGCTTCGGCCCACCGCCGTCGTCCGTCGAAAATCTTCTCGATTACGCGGTGCTGAAAGCGCTGGCTGAAAAATTGCTGGTCGCATCCGTCGATCACCGGGGCGATCAAGTTGCCATCAAATTTTACGAAGACACGCCTTTGGGCCCGGAGAAGTTGGTCAAACTGATTCGCAAGCGCAAGGGCATGCGGCTCGATCCCTCGGGCGTATTATGGTTTGAGTGGAAGGGCGAGAAGGGTGGCCCGACGGGAGCCACCAGAAACGTATTGCTACAACTACAAGCGTAGAGCTAAAATTCAACTTCGAGAGAATCCTATGAAAAATTGTAATGCTTCTTGGTCGTTCTATTTGACTGTGGCGATTGGCGTGGCCGGGATCGCGCTAGTCATGCCCGCCGATGTCCGCGCCCAAGCGAAAGGGACTGTGATCGAAGAAATCGTCGCGCGCGTGAACAACGACGCGATCACCCTTTCGGACGTGCAGAAGGCGGACCAATCGCTGCATGATGAAATCGCTCACGACTGTCAGGGATGTACGCCGGAGAAGATGGACGAGTTGTACAAAGAGAAGCAGAAGGACTTGCTGCGCGATTTGATCGACCAGGCTCTTCTCGTCGAGCGCGCGAAAGACATGGGCATCAGCGTGGAAACCGATTTGGTCAAACGGCTCGATGAGATTCGCAAGCAGAACAACCTGGCCAGCATGGAAGACATGGAAAAAGAAATAGAGAAACAAGGATTGAGTTGGGAGGATTTGAAGACGCAGATCCGCAACAATCTTCTCACTCAGGAAGTGATTCGCCGGGAGGTTGGCTCGCACATCAATATTCCCAGCGAGGACGTGAAAAAATATTACGACGAGCACCAGAAGGATTTCGTCCGTCCCGAGCAGGTCGTGCTCTCCGAGATCTTCCTGAGCACCGAAGGCAAAAGCCCGGAGGAAATGTCCTCCGTGGAGAAGAAAGCGGAAGACCTGCGCAATCGCGTGGTAAAAGGGGAAGACTTTAACGAGATCGCAAAACACTTTTCCGAGGGCAGCACGGCGAAGGACGGCGGAGGTTTGGGAACGTTCGAGCACGGCCAGCTATCAAAGCAGCTCGAGGACGTCGTCTTCAAAATGGAAAAAGGACAGATGACCGACGTGATTCAGACGAAAACGGGTTTCGAAGTTTTGAAAGTGGAAGCCCATTATGAGGCCGGCTTGCAGCCGGAGGACAAAGTAGAGAACGAAATTATGAACCGCATTTACGCGCAAAAAATGCAGCCCACGATGCGGGAATACCTCGGGCAATTGCGGGAACAGAGCTACGTAATGGTGAAACCGGGGTATACGGACAGCGCCGCGGTGGCCGGCGCGAGCGTGATCCAGGAAGTGGCGCCCACGCCCGACGCGGCGGACGCCAAAAAGAAAAAGAAAATGGCGAAGCCCAAGATCAACGGCCAGTGAAAACACACTACATTTGTGATTTGCAGGACGGGCAGGGAGTGGCCTCGCTCTTCCTCGTCCGCGAAAAGGAAATTCGCACTTCGTCCCGCTCGGGAAAATCCTGGCTTGAGCTCGACCTCGTGGACCGCACCGGCAGAATTTCCGCAAAAATGTGGGAAAACTTTGCCGTGATCGCCGTCACTTTCGAACGCGACGACGTGGTGCAGGTGCGCGGCCGCGTGAAACTTTTCAACGGCCAGAAGGAATTGACCCTCGAACAGATCATTCCGGCGGTCGAGCGTGATTACGATCTCTCCGATTTTCTGGCGCATACGAAATATGATGTCGAGACGCTTTACGGCGACTTGCGCTCCGCCGTGGCCCGCATGAAAAATCCATGGCTCAAGCGGCTGCTGGTGAGTGTTGTTGACGACCCGGTGATCGCGCCCAAGCTGAAGAGCGCTCCCGCGGCCATGACCATGCACCACGCTTTCATCGGTGGCTTGCTCGAGCACATCGTAAGCCTGGTCGGTCTGGGCCGCACGATTGCCGAGCATTATCCCGAGTTGGACGCTGATTTGCTGCTTACCGGCATCGTCCTCCACGACATCGGAAAAATTGATGAACTCTGTTATGGCCGCGGCATTGATTACACCACGCAAGGGCGCCTTCTCGGCCACATCAGCATTGGCGCCGCGTTGGTTCGCGAAAAGATTCGCGCGATTCCGGATTTTCCCGCTCCGTTGGCCATGTTGGTTGAGCACATGATTCTAAGCCATCACGGCTCTTATGAATTTGGATCGCCCTCGCTTCCGCAGATTCGCGAAGCGGTGGCGCTGCATTTTCTTGACGACATGGATTCGAAAATGGGCGCCATCCGCGCCACGCTGGAGTCTCCGGAGGGCAATGATGATTGGACCGCTCGCAATCCCTCGCTGCGGCGTTCGCTCCTGCGCGCGGACCGGTTTTATCCCGGCGGCGAAAAGTCTGGCGCGGCATCGCGCGCTTCTGCGACAGCCGAACACCAGCCCGCAACTTCGCCTCAAACAAGCTTTGGCGGCTTCGTGTCGCCTGCAGGGTCAGACAAGAAAGATAAAGAGCGGGCCTAAATGACCGACACAAAAACGTCGTCCTCGCGACACGCGGTTCTGGATCTTGCCCCTCTGGAGCTGGACTGCATGAACATGCTTTGGCCCATGGGTGAAGGAACAGTCCGCGAAATCCGCGACGCTCTAGCTGCGCGCAGACCGCGTGCTTATACCACGATCATGACCATCATGGACCGCCTCGCGCGCAAAGGCGTGGTCGAGCGGCGCAAAACAGGCCGCGCATATGTTTACCGGCCGAATCTGAGTGCCGATAACGCCCGAGCGCAGGCTCTGGCGCAGGTGATCGAAAGTTTCTTTGGCGGCTCCAGAGAATCGCTAATGGCTCATCTAGACGGCGCGCAACCGAAGCCGCGAGCGCTCGCTGCAGCGGTTGCCAATGCTGCCGTGGGTTCGCTGGCTCCGGCAAACGTTTCTGCGTCACCCGCGGGAGCCGGCTCCGCTGCACCTCCTCCCGCGGATGGCACTTCCATAAAATAGGCTTGCGACATGTTTCCGATTGAAATCAAAATTCGAGATCGAGCTATTCGCCCCGCCACAATTCTCGCGCCCATGGCTGGAGTCACTGATACCGTCTTCCGCCGCGTAATTCGTTCCCTGGGCAGCTGCGGATTGATCATGACCGAATTCACCAGCGCCGAAGGCTTGACGCGAAATTCCGCGCGGACCTTGCATTATTTATATTTCGGCGAGGACGAACACCCCATCGCCGCGCAAATCTTCGGCTCCGATCCCGAAGTCATGGCTTCCGCCGCCGCGCTTACGCAAGACCTGGGATTCGATCAAATCGACATCAACCTCGGCTGCCCGGTGAAAAAAGTCGTGAAATGCGGCGGCTCCGGCTTGCTGCGCGATTTGCCGCACCTCCAAACGCTTCTTCGGAAGGTTCGCGCCGCCGTGACGATTCCGCTCACAATCAAAATTCGTTCCGGCTGGGACGAAAACAATATCGTCGCGGTGGAAGTGGCGCGCATGGCGGAACAAATCGGCGTGGAAGCGATCGCCATTCACCCGCGCACGCGCATGCAGGGATATGCGGGCTCCGCTGATTGGTCCGTGATTCGCGCGGTGAAACAATCCGTGCGTATTCCGGTAATAGGCAATGGAGATATTCATACCCCGCAGGACGCTGTCCGCATGATCGATGAGACCGGCTGCGACGCCGTGATGATTGGCCGCGCGGCGTCTTCGAATCCATGGATTTTCAGCCAGATCGCGGATTACATTGCAACTGGCCGCTACGATGAGCCGTCCGAGACGGACCGCTATCATCTGCTCTCCAGCTATTTTCGCAGTTTGATCGCTGCGGAAATGCCCGACGCGGTTGGCAAGATGAAACAGTTCGCGAGCCTTTTCACGCACGGCGTTCGCAACGGTTCCGAGTTACGCTATGCCGTGCATCACGCGCATACCGCTGCAGAAATCCTGGATGGAGTTGATTCCTTCTTCGCCCGAACTTCAGCCGCTTCCTCGGACTAATTTCAGGTCGTCACGGTGGGAATTCACTCGTCTCTGGTGATGAGAAGTTGCTTGTAAGCCTCGCGGCGTGTGATCCCGCGTTCGCGCGCAGCCTGCTTCAACGCGGCTTTGGGATCAATCCCGCGTTCCTTCACGATCTCGTCAACCCTCCGTGCGATCGGCAGTGTGCGGCCGGCATCTTCGGGGGCCGCTACCGTTTGCCCCGCTCCGTCGGAAGGGCCAATCAAAAGCGTGATTTCACCGCGCGGCGCTTTTGCGCGAGCCTTTGCGACCAGATCTTCCAGATGGCCGCGCAGGAATTCCTCGTAAATTTTGGTCAACTCACGCGCAATCACCGCCGGACGATTCCCCAGGATTTCGAGCGCGTCTTCCAGCGTATCCAGCGCCCGGTGGGGAGCTTCATAAAAAATAATCGTGCGCGGTTCGTTGGCCAGTGCGCGCAGCGCTTTGCGCCTCTCGGTGGGGCGCGCCGACAGGAAACCAACGAAGGTAAACTCCTCGATGGCCATTCCCGATGCCGCCAGCGCCGCCACAAACGCAGAAGCGCCCGGCACCGGCACCACCTCGATCCCGTGGCGCAAGCAGAGGCTCACCAACCGATGCCCCGGATCGGAAATGGCGGGAGTTCCCGCGTCGCTTACCAGCGCAATTTTCGCGCCCTGCTCCAGTTCGATCACCAGCTCCGGCGCGCGCGTGATTTCGTTGTGCTCGTGATAGCTAACCAGTTGTTTTTGAATGTCGAAGTGCGATAGCAGCTTCATGGTTTGGCGCGTGTCTTCGCATGCGATCATGTCGGCTTCTTTCAGAATGCGCAGGGCGCGCAGCGAAATATCCTCCAGATTGCCAATCGGCGTTGCGACTACATAGAGGCACCCGGCGCCCGCTTCCTGGGATTTGATTTTTGTCATCGATGAGTCATGCGCTCGGCGTTGAGCCGCGAATGCGACAGTCTAACACACGCGACTTGTGCCTTCGTTGCGCCCGCACGAAGCGCGAAAGCCATGCTACTATTTTATGCCGGGTCATCGCCGGAGGAGTTTTTCATTGCCTTTATACGAATATAAGTGCGAGAAGTGTGCCCACCAGTTCGAAAAAATCGAAGGCCATAACGCCTCGGAGACGAAGAAATGCCCAGAGTGCGGCGCGAAAGCGCGGCGCATGCTTTCCAAGGCCGCCATCCAGTTCAAAGGCTCCGGCTGGTACGTAACGGATTACGGGAAGAAAGGCTCCTCCCCCGCCTCCGGCGAAAAGTCCGGCGAAGGCGGCACGTCGAAGCCCGAAGAAAAGTCCGCTGAATCGAAGTCCAATGATTCGAAATCCGGCGAATCAAAGTCCGCCGAATCGAAGCCCAGCGATTCTAAATCGTCCGAGACGAAATCCACTGACTCGAAATCGTCTTCGGAGAAGGGAACTAAAAGGAAGAAATAGCCGGTCCAGACTGCCTACAGCTTTAGCCCGCGCAGATATTCGCGAAAATCGGGGCCGAGTTTCGGATTTTTCAACGCGAACTCCACATTAGCCTTCAGAAAACCAAGCTTGTCGCCGGCGTCGTGTGTCTTTCCTTCGTAAATGTAAGCCCAAAGGCCGGGCCCTCCCGCCAGTGACTTGAGCGCATCGGTCAGTTGAATCTCACCGCCCGTTCCAGCCTCTAGTTTTTCCAGATAGTCGAAAATCTCCGGCGGCAGAACATATCTCCCCGTCACGCCAAGATTCGAGGGCGCCTTATCGGCATGAGGTTTCTCTACCAGATCGTTCACGTGCAGAAGCCGGTCGCCCCAGCGCGGCTGATTTCCAGGGCTTGCTGCGACGATGCCGTAAAAATGAAGGCGCGCTCGCTCCACTTCCTCCACGGCGATAGCTCCCTGGCCCGTCGCATCCCACACTTCCATCAGCGAGCGCGTGGCAGGTACGGCGCCGTCCATAATTACGTCTCCGAGCAGTACCGCAAACGGTTCATCGCCTACCAGCTCGCGCGCGCAGAACACCGCGTGGCCTAGACCTTGCGCTTCACTTTGCCGCGTATAGCTGAAGTGCAAACCGCCGCTGATTTCGCGCACCATTTCCGCCTGGTGCGGCTTGCCTCGCTCTTCCAGAAAACGTTCCAGCTCCGGCGCGGAGTCGAAATGATCTTCAATGGCATTCTTGCGCCGGCCGGTCACGAAAATAATACTTTCGATTCCCGAAGCGATGCATTCCTCTACCGCGTACTGAATCAGTGGCTTGTCCACGACGGGAAGCATTTCCTTCGGCTGCGCCTTCGTGGCGGGCAAGAATCTCGTGCCCAGCCCTGCTACCGGCAGAACCGCTTTGCGCACGCGTTTTCGTTGTGAACTCATGGTCACCATTTCTCGCAGCTATTCCTCTCGTGTACCTGGACAATGACCGACGAACACCATGCTAACATATTGATCGCGGCCGACCCGCGAGACAAACGCATGAGCGTTCAGAGAAACTTAATTTTGGGTATCGAGTCCTCTTGTGACGAGACCGCCGCCGCGGTAGTAGCGGATGGGCGCCGCATTCTCTCCAATATCGTCGCTTCGCAAATCGCGATTCACCGAAACTTTGGCGGCGTTGTCCCGGAGATTGCCTCGCGCGAGCATCTTCGCCAAATTGTTCCGGTCGTGCGCGAGGCGGTAAAACAGGCGAGAATCTCCTTGACTGATCTCGACGCCATCGCTGTCACGCGCGGTCCCGGTCTGATTGGAGCGCTTCTGGTAGGCGTGACGTACGGCAAGACTCTCGCGCTCGCGCTCGACAAGCCGCTCATCGCCGTGAATCATCTGGAGGGTCACGTACACGCCGTGTTTCTCGAAGCGGCTGAGGCCGGCCTTGTGCCGTCGCTGCCCTCTATCTGCCTGATCGTTTCCGGCGGCCATACGGTGCTCTATCGCGTGGAGTCGGAGTCAAACAACGGCGCCCCGCATTTCTCCTACGCGCGCATCGGCGGCACGCGCGATGACGCCGCTGGGGAAGCGTACGACAAAATCGCCAGGATGCTCGCTCTCGGATATCCCGGCGGTCCCGTCGTGGACCAGTTGGCTCCGTACGGTAACCCGAAGGCAATTCGGTTCGGCGTGCCGAAGATGAAAGGCAATGTGTCCGACTTCAGTTTCAGCGGAATCAAGACCGCCGTGCTTTACCATCTCCGCAGCCATCCGGAGTTTCAGCCGGAAATTGCAGCAAGAGAGCAATCTCTCGCGCGGGGCGAACGTTCCGCCGACACCCTGCGCCGGCTTTCGACGCCGGCCACGCTCGATCTCGTGGCCAGTTTTCAGCGTGCCGTGGTGGATGACCTGGTGACGCGCACAATTGCGGCGGCCCGGGAGAATAGGGTGCGCTCGATTTTTGTTTCCGGAGGCGTTGCCGCAAACCGCGAGTTGCGTGCGACCTTCGAGGCCCAAGCAAAGCGTGACGGCTTCGAGGTTTTTTTTCCCAGCCGGGCGCTTTCCACCGATAATGCCGCCATGATTGCCGCAGCGGGCTACCCTCGGTTCCAGGCGGGTCAGCATGAAGATTGCACCCTCGACCCCGCTGCTAATCTTCCGCTAGCATGAGACATGTCTTACTGCGATACCGCGACGGATTCCTTAATTAAAGTAACGTAGGCTCGTAGATATACGCCATTCCGCTTTGCGTGGCCGCGTATGCTTTCGAGCCCTCGCTATTCCATCGTAAAATGACCACGCCTTCCGCCGGGTATTCATCGAGCACTTCCATACGGTGCAGGTCCACCAGAAACAGCCGTCCCTTCGCCGAATTCTTCAGCCACGAGCTGTAACATATGCACAGCGGAAGATGAGGGTGGCAAACGCACAATTCCGCTCCGAACGGCAGCGGCTCGAAATTCATCGTCTCGACCGCGAGGGAATAAGCCTGTCCCGCCGCGCAATAAATAATCTTTCGACCGTCATGCGTCCAGGAAAGATCGGTGATGTGCCCCTGCGCCTGAAAAGCGTTTTGCTTTTTCAGCGTGGGAACAGCGAGCAGCGCAATGGAATCGTCGGCCCAGTCTCCGTGAATCTCGATCACGCTGGCGAGCGTCTTTTCGTCCGGGCTGAACGCAGTCTGTCCGTAGCCGCCAAATGCCCCTTCCTCCCCGAACTCAGATTCGTACGTTTGCCGTTCGAGCCATCCCGGTACGCTGAGTTCGCTCGTGGGCTGTCCGGAAAGTGGGCCTTTAGGCGACATTCCATCATCGCGAACCCGCCAGAGCCGCAGCGATGCGCGTTTGCCGCCCGAGCACGCTTCCACAAAGTATTTTTCAGTACCCGACCACACCAGGCACCGCGGAATGTTTCCGAATTCGCCGAACGTCCCCAAAAACATTTTGCCGTGTAAATCGAAAGAATGCAGCGCTGCTTGCCACCCGCCCCAGGCAGCCACCAGATACCGCGCTCCCGGCGACCATGCGAATGCGGCCGGCAAATCCTGCGTGCCGACAGCGATCTCGTTCGGCACCGAAAGCGCAATCATCGGTGTGTTCATTTCCATGTCGTAGAGAACCACGCGCTGGCCCAAATCTCCGGTTCCGAACTCGCCGGCCCTCCGAAACTGGCGGGAGACGAAACACGCATGGCCCATGCTGGAGATCGCAAGAGAGGAAGTGTGTCCCGCAAATATTTTCTTGACGATCCAGTTGGAATCCCGGGTTAAATCGCGAAGTCCGCGGGCTACGAGCGCGGCGGAACGCACTGCCAGCCCCTGCTGGCCTGCCGGAACAATCGCTCGCGTGGCGGCTCGCTCCCGCGTTTCCATCAGCAGAATCCCATTTCAGCGTTTTCGGTCTTCATAGATCTCGTACGGATGCTCGTCCACACAAGCGGCTCAACGTTCCAGCCGGCGGTTGGCTTGCGCGATCTGCTCTTCCACTTTTTCGATCATTTCCTTCAGCACGTCGCGCCCGTGCTGTTGCGCTTCATCCAGCCGGGACTTTAATTGATACAGATCCGAGCGCAAAAGCTCCTGCATCTCCGCTTCGATTTCGGAAAGGCGTCCGCGCGCCTGGCTGATTCTTCGAATGACTCGAATCAATTCAGCCCCCGCCCCTTCGCCCTGCACGGCTTCCGGGCTGCATTCGTATTCAGTCAAAATTCTCATCAGCTTCGATTCGTCTCCGCGCTCGTACGCCTCGTTCGCTTCGGCCATTAATTGCTGGCGCTTGGTGCGGTCCTCCCGGTCGGACGTGAGATCCGGGTGAATCCGCTTCGCGACTTCGCGATAGAGCCGTTTCATTTCCGCGGAAGCCTCGAAGGCTGCCGGCTCGTCCTTGGTATTTTCGCCCGCGCTCGATTTTGTCTCGTTCGCGCCGGCTCGCGCAATGCGCGCAAGCCGCTGGAGCCGCTCGTTCTTGGGTTGTTCCCGGGCCAGACGTTCGGCGATCTCCGCTTTCAAGTCGTCGAGTACCGCGTAGCGCAATCCGACAAAGTGCAGATAGCGCCGTTCGAAGGCGCCCAGTTCAGCGCGGAGATTCGCCGAACGCAATTCTCGCTCGGCTAGTTCGATTTCAAGCGCAGATTGCTCCTCGCGTTTGCGCGCGAGCTCCCGTTCTTCGGGTTTCGCATGCCTGATAGTCGTCTTCAAGGTCACAAAGCTCGCCTCAGTCAATTCATAACAAGCGATGCGTCATGAGAGGTATTTCTCGCGTTCCGGACGCCTCTAAACCATTCTCTTAATTCTAAGCCGCGCTGCCTGCTCTGAGCCGTCTTCCGCAAGCGTGGTTTCCATAACCTTAAATATGCTTTTTGGCACTCAGGTCTCCGCATGTTCCCGGGCGGTTCTCAGCTCCTCAGTTCGAAGCATGCCAATTTGGTTGAACGCCTGACCCGCGTTCCCCAGACTGCGCTGTTGTTCTTGAAAGCCGCTGAATTACAATCATTTCGGGGCGATTGGACGTCGAGGAGAAAAAATGAACGAAACGCCGCAGCAATACACTCAGCGCATTGTTGGACACACCCAGGGTCAGGAGCCTCTAAAGATCCAAGCCGCCACGCCCAAGAAAATCCGGCGCCTCCTGGGCCGTGCCACCGCGTCGAAATTGCGCAAGCGCCCCGCACCGGGCAAGTGGTCCGTCGCGGAAATTGTCGCCCACCTGGCCGACACCGAAATCGCCGGGGGCTGGCGAATGCGGCTCATCCTGGGCGCTCCGGGATCTCCCGTTGCCGCCTTCGATCAGGACTCCTGGGTCACCGCGCTGCACTACGACAAGCGCGACCCGCGCAAGGCACTCGAGCAGTTCCGCGTGCTCCGCGAAACAAACCTCGCTCTGCTGAAGACTCTCACTCCGGAGCAGTGGAAACACTACGGCATGCACTCCGAGCGTGGCCAGGAAACGATCGAACACATCGTCCGCATGTTCGCGGGTCACGACCTCAACCACCTCGCTCAAATTGAACGGATTCTTGCAACGAAGAAATAGACGGTATGTTTTGTCTGTTACGTAGCGGAGCCGGCGGGTTTCGCCTCAGAAGAAGTCAACTGCACGATCAGAAATTCCATCAGCGCCCGCGGATTCGGATTTGAAAATTTCAACTGGTTGTCAGCTTCCGCCAGCGCCACCAGTCCCGCGAGCAGATCTTTTTTCGGTATCCGATGGGCCTCCCGCACCGCCGTTTCAGCGGCGGTGGGATTCATTTGCAGCGTGCGCGCAGCTTGAAATCCGCTCGTGCCCGCGGGCAGGTCGCGCGCTTCAATCAACTTGCGGTATCTCCAGGCGATCCCTCCGATCAGCCCTGCGGGTTGCTCGCCCTCGCGCAAGAGGTTATCCAGGAACGCGAGAGCTGAGCCGCGTTTGCGAGTGGCCAGCATATCTGCCAGTTGCCAAATGGTATTCTTTCGCGCCGCAAGTACGAGTTCTTCGACGACTTGTAGCGTGATGCGCCCGCCTTTCTGAACGTAGGTGGCAAGCTTCTCGATTTCCATGCGAATACGGGAGGGCTCGCTGTTCAGAAGTTCTGCCAGCAGCGCCGCCGCATTGCGGTCGATCTCGGCGCCGCACTCTTTAGCCATTTGCTCCGCGAGTGAAGCGGCGGACTCGCCGCCGATCGTCAACTCCACGATCAGCGCGTGTTCTGCAAGCAACTTGTAATATTTTTGCCGCTTGTCCATGGCCGCGGCTTCGAGCACCAACACCGTAAACGGCGCCGGCGATTCAAAATACTTCTCCAAAGCGCCGACGACTTCTTCGCGCGTTTTTTCGCCGGCTTTCTCCAGCGATTCCGCTGCTTCCACGATAATCACTTGCCGCTTCGCCAGCATCGGCATGGTCTGCGCGCGTTGCAACACCTCGTCCCAGCCGCTTTGTTGCACGGCGATTCGCGCCAGCGCCCATTCGCGCGCGGCCTCCGGCACGCAAGCTTCTATAATCTTGTTGCGGCACATCTCGCGAAGATACGTATCGCTGCCGTACAGAACGATGGCGGCGACGGGTTTACCCGCGTTCAGGCGCTCGATCATCTTTTCCGCGGAAATGTCGGCCATCAAAAGGTCTCCACCACGTTGGAAACGAGTTGGGCGGCGAGATCCCGCGCCAATCGTTCGAGCGCCGGGTCCTGCTCTTCAAAAAACTCCCTCGCATCAGTGGAAATTTGATATTCCTCGCGAAAAACGATGTCGTCGTTTTTGTAGGCCACTTTTTGCGTCTTATTGTCCACCAGTAGCACTTTGGTGTGCACGGTGACGAGCATCATGGTTACCTGGCCGGTGATCGCATTGAAGATCATGGGATTGGTCTCAATCGTCAACACTTCGCCGTGCAACACAGCGTCAGCGTCCTCCGTGTTCTGGACGATTCTGTATTTTGTGCGTTGAAGAAATTGCCGGATTACGGCTTCGGTAAATCGCTGCTCGATCCGGTAACGCGTGGTGTCATTCTTGAAGGCAGGCACCGCAATCGTCTTCCATTCGGACGGCAAATTGGCTGCACGCCCCGCAACGTGATAGCCGCAGCCGGCCGCTGACAATGCCGCAACCAGTAGAGCCAGCAGGGAACTGAGCCTCTTAAGCCTCTCATTCCGGCTACAAAGTCCGCTGCTCAAGCAATTCCTCCGCAATTTGCACTGCATTCACAGCCGCAAGGCGCAGATTGTCAACCGCGCCCCAGATCCACACACCGTTCGCGACGCTCGGATCCGCTTCAATTCGCGCGATCTGAATTTCGCCCTCGCCAGCAACGCTCACGTTGCTCGGCGCATCTTCATCCGGTGCCGCCACCTTCATTCCTAGATTTCTCAATGCGCTCTCGAGTTGCCCTGGAGTCTGCGGCGAACCGAATTCCGCATAGGACGCAAACGCGTATCCATAAAACACCGGCGCTTGCACCAGTTGAATTGCCGGCACAGGCGCTCGCCCTGTCAGGTAAGTTGCCACATCGCGCGCAATCGCCGCGCGCAAATCCTTCAGCCCAGGTTTGCATTCCTCGCCATACCCAGCCAGCAAATTGAACGCAACTTGCGCATCGAAAACAGGTTTTTCGATCGGGCGAAAGGAAAGCAGATTGGTGGTCTGGTTCTCAAGTTCATCTACACCGGCCTGGTCGCGCTCGGACACGGGTGGAAACAGCATCACCACAACGCGCACGGGCGAAAACTGCGATAGCCCGGCCGCGAGCGCGCAAGTAATAATCACCGCAGGCGCGGGTGAAGAGTATGGCGGCAGCTTTCCCGATCCATTACCCGCAGCCGATCGCCGGGGAAGCACGGGCTCCAGCGAAGGAATCCACGCGGTGGCGCGTCCCGTGGCGGCGATCGCTCCCGTCATATCAATCACCCTCGCGCCCGAGCGCTGCGCTGCCTGCCAATTCCGCTCGGCGTCCTGCGCGCTGCCCGTGAAAAAAGCGAGCCCTGCTCTCTCAAAGCTGTCTTCATCGAGCGCGCGGATGAAGGTGGGCTCGCCGCCTGCTTCAGTCAAAGTTCCAGCCAGAACGGGTTCATCCAGCAGAATAATTTCACTCGCAGGAAAATTGCGGTCTTCCAGTACCAGCTTGACCTCTTTGCCGCGCAGGGAAGAAGCGCCCACGATTGCGACGCGCGTCGATTTTTCAGCGCCGCCGGGCATGCTTTAAGCGGTCCGTGAAGCTGTGCGGTGTCGAACGAAACGGATGAGCTGCATGATCGGCCCGTGAACTGTGTACGCTGCCGTCAACGCAAATAAAGTGATGCCGGAAAATTTAACCGCCGCTCCCACCAGCAATGCCAGCAGTATGATGGCAAGCGACGGCCGCCGCCGCGTCCACTGAACATCTTTAAAACTGTAAAATCGCAGCGAACTCGACATTAATACGCCGAGTATAACCAGCAGCACCAGCCACAACACCGACCAGCGCACGTCTGAAATCGGCAGCCCGTCGCGCAAGTGCACAGTCGCCGCGATCATTCCCGCGGCCGCCGGCGTCGGCATGCCTACAAAATATCTGTTTCCGCCGGGCGCCATTCCCTGGATATTGAAGCGCGCGAGCCGCCACGCACAGCAAGCCACAAAGATAAACCCCATTAACCAACCAAGCTGGGTCAGGTGCAGCGAGTCCGACGCGTTTGCAGCCGCCAGCGCACGAACGCCCCACGCATACGCCAGCAAAGCCGGTGCGATTCCAAAGCTGACAACGTCGGCGAGCGAATCAAATTCGCGTCCAAACGCGCTCTCGGTTCCCATCGAACGCGCGATGCGCCCATCCATCGCATCAAATAGATAGGCAACTCCAATTGCGATCGCCGCGTTGTCGAAATCGACGAACCGTCCGTCCAGCGTGGCCAACACCGCGTAATACCCGCAAAGCAAATTGGCTACGGTGAGGGCGCTCGGAAGAATGTAGATGCCGCGCCGGAGGCGGCCGTTGCGGCGTGGTCGCTGCCGTTCCTCTTCAGGGCCGATGGGATCTATGCCGTTGAATTCCATTTCGCCAGTAAACTCTCGCCGCCCTTTACTTTTTGCCCTCGCCGCACCACGATTTCAGCTTCCATCGGCAGCCAGACATCCACGCGCGATCCAAATCGGATTAAGCCTATGCGCTCGCCGCGCGAAACCGTTTCGCCCGCGCGTTTCCAGCATATCACGCGCCGCGCAATCGCTCCGGCGATTTGTTTGAACACTAAACTGCCGCCGGGCGTCTGCATCGTAATAATGTTCTGCTCGTTTTCCACCGAAGCCGCGGAACGAAACGCGGCGTAAAACTTTCCCGGACGGTAAACCACATCCGCGATTCGTCCGGCCACCGGCGCGCGCTGCACGTGCACGTCCCAAATCGCGAGAAAAATGGTGACGCGATGCCCCATCACCGAATCGTGCAATTCGTCAACAATCTCCGTCACGTGCCCATCGGCGGGAGAAACCACGCTGCCCGGTTCGGAAGGAACTGCCCGGTCCGGATCGCGAAAAAAATAAAAAACAAAAAGACTCAGAAGAATCAAAATCTCCGCCGGCCATATCCAGCCGAGAATCAGACACAGCGCGCCGGCAATCAGCGGAGGCAGCGCAAATTTGTACGCGTCTTTTACCATCAGCGAGAGGCAAACGCCTGCCTTCGGAAACGAAACAGCCCGATGAATTTTGAGTGCACGGATATTGTACGACAGAAGTGAGTGTGCTGCCGGCCGCTTGGCAAACGCGCGCCGCGTGCTGAGCTTAGTAGTGTACTTCTCTCTGGCGCAACTGAACTTGTATCACCGTTTGATTCTGGCGGTGGCGCGCCACGATCAGCTCCATTTGATCTTTCAAAAGCAGTTTCATCTTTTTCAGGGATACTTCGAGTGCCAGATCTTCTACGTTCCAGTAGCTTTGCTTTACGAGGTCTTGAAGCTGGCATTCACAGCGGGAGTGTTCTTCTGCGAGTCTGCGGAATTCCTGGTCATTTTCCAACAGCGCCTGCCGGATATCGTGTGTCGTGATCGGCATCCTTTCCCTCCAGGTTGGAAAGAGCATTCACATGTCTGTAACATCTATCACAATTTTGCCGCCGAACCAATAGGATAAAAGTACGAGTACCAGCTCAAGAGGTTTCGGCCGTTCTACGCGAGATTCGCAGCAAGCAGCAGGGCGTCATCCGGAGGCTCGTTGTAATATCGCGCGCGGCGTCCAACCGTATGAAAATCGTGCCGCTCATAAAAACGAAGCGCTGCGGCATTCGAAGCGCGCACTTCCAACATCGCTCGCACCGCGCCAAATGTTTTCCCCCAGCTCAGAGCGTCCTGGAGCAACATCGCGCCAATGCCGCGCCCGCGTGCGTCGGGCGAAACGGCGAAATTCAGAATCTCAATCTCGTTCACCACTCTTCGCGCAACGAGAAAACCAACTATGCCCGATTCGTCTTCGCCCACCCACCCTGCCATTTCGCCCCGCGCCACCCGATCGTAATCCCAGGCCGTCCACTGTGCGATTTCCGGACACGCCGCTTGAATCGCCAGAATCGCCTCGATGTCTCCATCCTCCACACGGCGGATCTTCAAGTTCGTTACGGCCTCTTCGCGTAAACTTCGGCGTCCGTGCGGCGGATATAATTTGCATCCAGTGTCACCGCGTCCGAAACCGCTCCGCTCTGCGCGCGCCGGTAACCGAGCTGTCCGATCACCGGAGCCAGCACATTGGAAACTCGTTCGACCCGCGGCAGCGGTACGGGCTCCATCTCAATTCGAGACAAAGCAGCGCTCAGCACTTCCGGCGATGGAGTGATGATCGCGAATTCCGCGCTTCCGGGCCGGGCTCCAATCGTTCGCAGGAATTCCTCTGGACGCAGCACGCACTCCTCGCCTTCGAGTGCTAACGAATTCTTCTCACGGCGGTACACGCCGTAATAAATCTCGCCTCGGCGCGCATCGGCCGCGGCCACCAGCACCGTCGCGTTAGAATAAGATTGGGCCGCGATCGCCTCCAACACGCTGATTCCAACCACCGGCTTCTTGTAAACTTCGGCCCAGCCCTTTGCCGCGGCCAGTCCTACTCGCAGCCCCGTAAATGACCCCGGGCCTGCCGCCACCGCGAATAAATCGAACTGTTCGAGTTTCAGCGAAAGTTCCTGCAGCAGAAATTCCAGGTGGCGAAACATCCGGGAGGAGTACGTTTCTTCCGCGAGAGTGGACACCAGGCCAATGACGTTTTCATCGCGGAGTACGGCCAGGCTGCCGGTGGGCGAAGAGGTGTCTAAAGCCAGAATCAGCACAAGCACAATTATAGGGCAATTGGGGGGCCATTCCCGTGAAAATAAAGCGCTTTCCCGCCCCTTTATCCTTCCCGATATTACGAGATTCGCTTGACGCCGCCTTCGCATCTGCCTAAAATTTCATTATGCCCTTCGGGGGGGCTGTCCACCTATGGAATTCAAGCTAGGCGAAAAAGTCGTATATCCGAACCATGGCGTAGGGATTATCGAACAGATAAGTTACGGCTACCTGAACGGCAGATCGGAGCGGTATTACATGTTGAAAATCGCTTCGAGTGGTTTGAAAGTAATGGTTCCGCAGTCCAACGTCGATTGCGTTGGCCTGCGTCCGATCATCCGTAACACTCAAGCAGCAGCCGTCCTCGGATTTCTCGAAAAGGGCCGCTCGGCTTCGCACCATGATTGGAAGCACCGCTTCAAGGAAAATTCGGATCGCATGCGGACCGGTTCGCTGATGGAAGTGGCCGCAGTTTTGAAAGGCCTCGTCGCCCTCAGCCGTACTAAGCCGCTTTCTTTCCGTGAAAAGAAGATGCTCGAACGCGCAAAGTATCTTCTGATCAGCGAACTTGCCACCGTTCGCAACACATCCGAGCAAGCGGTCGAAGTAAATATCGTTCGCGCGCTTGCCAAAGCCAAGTTACAAATGCCGGAGACAGCGCCCATTCCGGAATAGCGCTTGGAAAGTTTCTCTCTCCTGCGGGCACGATCTGCGAAGGTCGTGCCCGTTTTTTTTGCGCCCTCCCCGCAATTTGTGCCCTCGTTTTAGCGATCAAGCTTCAGCCATAAGCCGCCAGCAACCTGTGATCCCGAGCGAAGCGTCGCGCGTTTTTTCTTCCCTCCGCGCAGCGGAGGGCGCACTTGGCAAGGGGCCGCCCAGGTCGACGGTTAGTCGAGCCTGGGGAAGAGTCTACGAAGTAGACGGAACATGTCCGAGGGACCTGCTGTGCAGTGTTTTCTTCCGAACTGGTGTAATCTTTATCTGCGCCTTTGCGGCGCACTTAGGACGCAGGTGGCCGCGTGAATAGCTTCACACAGCAAGCTGGCTCGCTTTCCCTTTTCGCCAAGTGTGTGGCGGCGGTTTTCGGAATCGTCGTCATTTACACCGTCTTCAGCGTCCTCGAACGAACTCTCCCTCGCCACTTTGGACGCGCCGATGCCCGGTATAAAGTTCGCAAATTCGTAGCCATTTTTGGATACGTTTGCGTCGTTCTTTTTCTCGCCATCCTCTTTGAAGACCGCCTCGGCCGCCTCAGTTTTGCAATTGGCGTAGTCGGTGCGGGCGTTGCCGTCGCGCTGCAAGACGTGGTCGCCAGCATCGCGGGCGCTTTCTCTATCGGTTTTTCGAAACTTTACACCGTAGGCGACAGAGTTCAGATCGGCGACAACACCCGCGGCGACGTGATCGACATCGGCCTTCTGCGCACCACTTTGATGGAAACAGGGAACTGGGTCAGCAAGGATTTGTACAATGGCCGCGTCGTCCGCGTCCCCAATAGCGCAGTGTTGAAAGGAACCGTCTACAACTATTCGCAGGGATTCCAATTCTTATGGGACGAAATCAAGATCGTCTTGACCACAACCAGCGATTGCCGCTACGCCCGCGAAATGCTCTTGCGCGTAGGGAAAGAATCCATTGGTGAGTACCTGATCGAAGCGCAGATTTCCTGGAAGGTCGTCAGTGACAATTTTAGAATCCAGAACCCGCCGCTGGAACCCTTCGTCACACTCAACGTGGTTAATGGCTCCTTGGAATTAGGCCTGAGCTACGTGGTCGAGTACACCAAAAGAACTGCCAAACAAGACGAGCTCTTCTCAAAAATCGTAGAAGAAGTCGCGAAAAGCAACGGACGGCTGCTATGGTCGTCCTCTTCAATATCCGCCACAGTCAACGTACTGCCCACAGGCGGTGCAGAATCCCAGCCTGCCGCCCCAGCATCCGTGCCTCCCGGCACGCCACCATCCGCGCCCCCCGGCTTGCCACTGTCCCCGCAACGGCTTGCACCCGCGAACGCGCCGCCAACGGCGGATCCGCCTGCGCCGCCGCAGTCGCCACCATCAACTCGCGCCGCCAGCCGCTCCGCAACTTCCGATTAGTTGTAGGTTATGCGTTTAGCCTTTCCGTTGTCGCGACGCCGGAGGTCCGCTTCTGTCCGGCGTGGGCGATGTCAGCGCGCAGGCCAAAAAAAAGGCGCTCCAAAACCCGGAGCGCCCAATCCCGCCAAATAATATTTTACGCTTACGCCTTCTTCTTGTTCTTCAGCGCATTCAACGCCAGCGTCAAACGCGACTTGTACCGGTTCGCTGTATTCTCGGTCAGCGTGTGCTTGCGAATGGCTTTGTCCACTTCGGAAAAAGTCGCCGAAGCCAGCTTCTCCGCGCCGGCCGCGTCTCCCGATGTCAGCGCTGCGCGCATCCGCCGGATAGCCGTCCGCACCCGCGTGCGATTCATGCGATTTACGGCCTGCCGGTGCTCCGCTTGCCGTATATTTTTCAATACCGACTTCGTCTTCTTCTTGTGCTTTACCGCCCCACCCTGTGCCATTCATTACTCCTTAGTAGTTTTGTTTCAATCATCGAGAGTATCCGACCGTCGCTTTCGTGTCAATTTATCCGGCGTCGGCCGGATCGCATGGCCTTTCTTTACCCGCTTCCAATCCGCGAAAGAATATCCGCGAGCTGCTCCCGCGCGGAGAAAAAAGGTGAATGATCCGTGTCGATGGAAAACGTCTCTCGGCATGGCGACGCCTTCTGCATCTCCCGCTGCAGCTTGAGCGATATGGCGCGATCGCGCGCGCATTCAATGTAATAGCGTGGGATTCGACCCCAGCGCTCTGGCGTCGTTACTACTGGCGTTCCAAGAGGCGCGCCCGACTGGGCGCAGAGGCGTGACCGGGCAAACGCCACGTCATCCACCGAACAATTGCCGTAAAACGCTTCGCGGCTAAATTCCGCCTTGAAACTCATTGTTCCATCCGCGTGCTGATCCGTCGTGGACGGGTTGACCATGCTCCCCTGATCCTGTGTTGCCCAGGTCATCAGCGAGTCGCCGTTGCGCGGCAAAAACGCGCACACATACGCGAGCCCTCGAATTTGTTTCGGGCAATTCTCGGCGGCCTGGGTGACGGCAACGCCACCCATGCTGTGGCCGGCCAAAATCACCGGCTCGGATTGCGCGTTGGCGATTTCGCAAATGCGGTCAGTGTAGCTTTTAAGCGTAACAGTTGCCGTAGCGGTTCTGTCATCTCCGTGCCCCGGCAAATCCGGCGCGAGCACGTTATGGCCTCTGGCTTCGAGCAGTGGCGCAACCTTGCGCCAGCACCAGCCGCCGTGCCAGGCGCCATGAATCAGCAGATAGGTGGACATGAGCGCGATGATTGTAACGGAAACCGGACGCCATCGTCGCAGGTCATATACCCGGGTCACGTTTGCATTGACACTTTTCGCCTACGCCTTTAGGCTATCCGCCACACTGCCGGGAACGCCCGCGTTGTATGGCGTCGGCAGAAAGCGCCATGAACCGCGAAGAAATTGTAAAACTTCTCGAGCAAGTAGGTGCCGTGCGCACCGGCCACTTCGAACTTTCCAGTGGACGTCACAGCGCCACCTACATTCAATGTGCGCTCGTCCTCGAACATCCTCAGCATGCCGAGCAATTGGGCCGCGCCCTCGCCGATCTTTTTAAGGAGCACTCCGTGGCTTGCGTTGTTTCACCGGCTCTCGGAGGCATTCTCGCCGGTTACGAAGTCGCCCGCGCTCTCGGCGTTCGCTCGCTCTTCGTCGAACGCGACCGCTCCGGCCAAATGGCTCTGCGTCGCGGATTTGAGCTCAAGCCCGGCGAACGCGTCCTCGTAATAGAAGATGTCTGGACCACCGGCGGCTCAACTCGTGAAACTATCGGCGTGGTGGAAGAGGAGGGCGGCCTCGTCGTCGCCGCGGGCGCCCTGATTGACCGCAGCGGCGGCCGCCTCGAACTAAACGTTCCCGCGCGCGCCCTGCTGGAAATGGACGTTCCCAGCTTCGAGCCCGACGAGTGCCCGCTCTGCCGCGCCGGTGGCATGCCCACCCGCCCCGGCTCCCGCTACCTCCGCTCCCGGTCGTAACTCACTCGCGTACTGCTTCCAAAACTGGTTCGCCCATCGCCGTTCCGTCCACTAAACTCGTATAAGTTGAACGGTTCCCGCACTTGGGTCAGGTTAATTCTGTCTCACGAGAAAACTCCATGAGCTTCCATCGTCGCTCCGCTCGGTTATTTTTTCTGTTATTGCTTGTGATAGTCGTCGGCGTAGCGCTATTCGGGCGATTATTGCTGCGGGCATCTGAGGCGGGCAATAAGTCCGGGACCCTCGATATCGACGGTCTCACGCGCAACTACTTCGTACACGTCCCGTCTTCTTACGATGGCAAGACGCCTCTGCCGCTCGTCTTCGTCCTCCACGGTGCCACGCAAAGTGCTGAAAGCGCGGAGCGGATGTCCGGAATGAGCGCTAAGGCGGACAAGGAGAATTTCCTCGCCGTCTATCCCAGCGGCATCGGCCGCGTCCCGACTTGGAACTCCGGCGCCTGCTGCGGCCCTGCGATGCAGCAGAACGTGGATGACGTCGCCTTCCTTCGCGCCCTGATTCGCAAACTCGAACATGGCTATGCGATCGATTCCAAGCGAATTTTTGTAACTGGAATCTCAAACGGCGCGATGATGTCCTATCGCCTCGCGTGTGAGATGGCCGACCAGATCGCCGCGATCGCTCCAGTCGAAGGCGCGCAGGATCTTGCTTGCCACCCTGCGAATCCTGTTGCTGTCATCGTGTTTCACGGTACGGATGACCACCTGGTCCCATTCGACGGTGGTTCGACGCCGTTCCAGATGGGCTCGAAGCGCTCCGACACGCCGGTCGCCGATACGGTCGCCTTCTGGGTCAAGGAAGACGGCTGTTCGCCCGCTGCGCAGCACGAAGAGACCGCTGCCGTGCACACCGACATCTATTCTGGCTGCAAGGAGTCCACAGCCGTCGCGCTTTATGCCATTCAGGGCGGCCACCACATGTGGCCCGGCACAAGACTAAGCGGAAACAACATTCCCGCCACCGATCTGATGTGGGCCTTCTTCGCCGCGCATCCCAAGCCGTAGAGTTCGACGGCCTCTTCACGAAAAAATTTTGACTCTCGCAGATTCGCGCCTATCTGTGTCGCTCTGTGATTACGCGGTCTTCGGCTTCGCGTGCGATAATCTCCTCAGCAAATGCGCAATATAAAACTCACGATCGCCTACGACGGCGCGGACTTCCACGGCTGGCAATTCCAGCCCGGCTTCCCGACGATTCAAGGCGAAATCGACGCTGCCGCACGCAAAATCACGCAAGAGAGAATTGTTGTGCACGGCGCGAGCCGCACCGACGCGGGCGTTCACGCTCTAGGCCAAGCCGCGCATTTCAAAACAGCTTCGCTTCTTTCGGCTGAAGAATTCCAGCGCGCGCTCAACGCGCTTCTGCCCCCCACGATTCGCATCGTCTCCTGCGAGGAGGTGGGCCACGATTTTCACTCGCGCTGGCTGGCCCAGGGAAAAACGTACCGCTACCGCATTTATCGCGGCCGCGTTCTCCCGCCCTTTGAATACCGCCGCGCGCTCCACTATCCCTGGCCGCTCGACGAAGCTGCCATGTCCGCCGCCGCGCGTCTTTTCGAGGGCGAACACGATTTCACCTCGTTCGCCGCATCCTCGGGCTCCGAGGACGACGACGCCGAGCGCGACATGCTGCGCCTGATTTATTCCTCGGAGATCATCCGCCCGCCCGACTCTGACGAAATCCACTACGTCGTGCGCGGCCGCTCATTCCTCCGCTACATGGTGCGAAAAATTGTCGGCACTCTGATTGACGTAGGCAAAGGCCGCCTCTCTCCGGACGACATTCCGCAAATATTCGAGCTGCGCGACCGCTCCCGCTCCGGCCCCACCGTCCCGCCCGAAGGCCTCTACCTCGTCGCGCTGGACTATCCCGACCCCACCGATTCTCTTGCGTCCTCCGCGTCTCGTCGTCGCTCTGTGCACCAACCTTGACTACGGCTCTCCCCGAGTAAAGCGAAGAAGCTACGAATCCCGCCAAATCGGGTACAATCGCAAAAATCATGGCTGTCACTCCACATTCGCTCTCGATGCCCGTCGCGTCAGAGACAGGCTTCGTGGATTCAATCGATCCAGCCACAAATGAAGTCGTTGCGCGCTTTCCAGCCTCCCGCACCAGCGATTTGCCGGCTATTTTCCAGCGCGCCCGCCAAGCTCAAACAGAATGGGCTGCGCAGCCGCTTGCCCAACGCTGCGCGGCGTTGCTCCGCTTTCGCGATGCGATTTATTCTCGCCGGGACGACATCGCCGATGCCATCTCGCGCGAAGCAGGAAAGCCGCGCGTCGAAGCCATCTTCGCCGAAGTTCTGCTCGCGCTCGACACCACACACTTTCTCGCGCGCAAAGCGCCCCGTTGGCTCCGTCCGGAACGCGTGCCGCATCACAATCTGGCGCTGAAAGCTAAATCCGGCTGGATGGAGTTCCATCCTCACGGAGTCGTCGCCATCATTTCTCCTTGGAATTACCCGTTCTCGATTCCCATCGCGCAGCTCGTCGCCGCGCTCGTCGCGGGCAATGCCGTTCTGCTGAAACCTTCCGAGTTGACTCCGGGCAGCGGCATGCTGATCGGCGAGCTAGTCGAACAAGCCAAGTTTCCGCCGGGTCTGGTCCAAGTTCTGCAAGGCGCGGGTGACCTTGGCTCGGCCATCATTGACGCCGGTCCGGACAAAGTATCCTTCACCGGCAGCGTCGCCACCGGCCGCCGCATCGCGGAAGCGTGCGGGCGTAAATTGATTCCGTCCGTGCTGGAGCTAGGCGGAAAAGACGCGATGATCGTGCTCGCGGACGCCAATCTCGAAATCGCTTCGAGCGCAGCCGTCTGGGGCGGTTTCACCAATTGCGGCCAAGCCTGCCTCTCGGTTGAACGCATTTACGTCGAGCAGCCCATCGCCGAACGCTTCATTAATCTCTGCGTCGAAAAAACAAGAAAGCTTCGCGTTGGTCCCGCGACCGATCCCGACGTTGAGATCGGTCCCATGATCCGCCTGCATCAACTCGAAATTGTGGAGGAGCAATTGCGCGAAGCCGTAGATCGCGGAGCGGAAATTCTCACCGGCGGAAATCGCCGCCCGGATCTGGGCCCGAATTTCTTCCAGCCTACGGTCGTTGCGCGTGTGAATCATTCGATGCGACTCATGCGCGAAGAAACTTTCGGCCCGGTGATCGCGATTCAAACCGTCGCTTCCGCCGATGAAGCTGTTGCCCTCGCCAACGATTCGCCTTTCGGACTCAGCGCCAGCGTCTGGACTGCGGATTCACGCCGCGGCGCCGAAATCGCCTCTCGCATCCGCGCCGGTTCCGTCATGGTCAACGACGTCGCCAGTTATTACGCCATCTGTGAAGCTCCACACGGCGGTCCCGGCGCGAGCGGCTGGGGACACACCCACTCCCGCCTTGGACTGCTCGAAATGGTTCAAGTAAAATATATTGATGTGGACCGCCTGCCGGGCATCGCGAAGTCCTGGTGGTTCGGTTACACTGCGGAGTTAGCGTTCGCGGCCGGCAGTTTTGTGGAGTCGCTGTTCGCGCCAAGCTGGAAGAAACGTTTTTCTGCGCTGGCAAATAAACGCGGCGCCCGCGCCGTAATCTTCCGCCGCGACCGAATTTGAGCAGAAAGTTTTCGTGTTATCGGCCTCTGGCCTAGGGAGCCATCGGAATGTCAGACGCACCCGCTCCAGAAACTCCGGCAAAGCCGGCCGCAGAGGAAGTTCCGGCTCAAGCTTCGCCGACTGTCCCAGCCGCTGCTGCTCCAACCGCACCAGCGCCCCCGGCTGCACCCGCGGCAACGGCCGTCGCCGAACCCGCCGCGCCCGAAGTTCCCAAGGTCAAGCCAAAGAAGGCAACCCAACGCGCTTGCGACGAAAAGGACGCGAAAGGAAAGCTTTGCTGTGGCCACCTGAAGCGCTGGTACGACTACCCAAAGGAAATCGAGGCCTTAGTCGGTGGGAAAGTGGAAGTCTATCGCTGCGAATTCTGCAAGACGCTTTATACGCCCGACCGCTCGCAGCCGCCCCACAGCTATACGCTGCGCTACTAAGCGCATCGAACATCAGCGTCTGCAATGAAACACGAGCTCATCCACGACTGGAACACATACACCGGCGCCGAAATCCCGGTCGGACGCCGCATCATGCTCAACGATGAAACGCTCCGCGACGGCTTGCAGAACCCATCCGTGCACGATCCCGCCATCGCGGAAAAAATCGAAATCCTGCACTTGATGGAATCGCTCGGCATTGACACCGTGAACATCGGCCTCCCCGGCGCCGGCCCGCGCGCCTATGCCGACACCGAAGCGCTCGCGCGAGAAATCGTGAACGCGCGCATGAAGATACGTCCCAACTGCGCGGCGCGCACGCACAAAAACGACATCAAACCCATCATCGAAATATCCGAGCGCGTCGGCATGCCCATCGAGGCCGCCACATTTATCGGTTCCAGCCCCATCCGTCGCCTGGTCGAAGACTGGACTGTCGATCATCTTCAGCGCACCACGGAGGAAGCCGTAAAATTCGCCGCCGCCGCGGGCCTTCCTGTGATGTACGTCACCGAAGACACCATGCGCACCGACCCGTCCACGGTGATTACGCTTTATTCCACCGCCATCCGATCCGGCGCGCGTGCCATCGTCCTATGCGACACGGTTGGCCACGCCACGCCGCGCGGCGCATTCAACCTCGTAAAATTCGCCATCGAAGAAGTCGTCAAACCGTCCGGCGAAAAAATTCGCGTGGACTGGCACGGCCACAACGATCGCGGCCTCGCCATCGCCAATTCGCTCGCGGCCATTGCCGCCGGTGCCGATCAAGTCCACGCCGCAGCTCTCGCCTTGGGCGAGCGCGTTGGCAACACTCCGATGGAGCTGATGCTCGTCAATCTGCGTCTGCTCGGGCTAATCGACCGTGACCTTTCCACGCTTAAAAAATATTCCCGCGCGGTAGCCAAAGCCACGCACACCGAAATTCCGCCGAATTACCCGGTCGTCGGACGCGACGCATTTCGCACCGCCACCGGAGTCCACGCCGCCGCCATCGTGAAAGCCTACAAGAAAAACGATCACGAGTTGGCGAACTCAATCTATAGCGGCGTGCCCTCGCATCTCTTCGGCCTCGAGCAAGTGATCGAAGTTGGCCCGCTCAGCGGCCGCTCCAACGTGATCTTCTGGCTCGAAAAACGCGGCGTCCCCGCGACGGACGAATTGGTTGATCGCATTTTCAACGTCGCCAAACAGTCCGAGCGCGTGCTCACCGAAGAAGAAATCCTCGCCTTGCTCGGTTCCTCCACTTCGCGCGGCAACTAAATCGCCGTCATGCTTTCACCCTGGTTCGAGCGATATGCGCAGCATCCATCGGACTATCAAAAGGCACGCCCGGACGGTTCTGGGTCAGTTTCCGGTTGAGCTGGCAGCGTTAATCAGGCGCTTGCCCCTGAGTTAGAGATAATGGCCTCTCTGAACAGTCGTGGGTGCCGCCCTTCTTCGCGACGTAGACTACATAATCAGGTCAGGTGATGCAGGACCTTTGCCTGCTACGGTCGAGATTATTCCGGATTTAATGTCAACTCGCCGAACACGATTGTTTTTGAAATCCGAAATATAGAGATTTCCGGCTTTATCAACGGCGACGCCCTCCGGAACGTGAAATCTGGCTGATGTCGCGGCCCTCCCGTCACCGCTGAATCCAGACTCGCCGCTTCCAGCGACGGTGGTGACGATTCCCGTCTTCGCGTCGAGTCGTCGCACTCGTTCGCGCCACGGCTGAACGAAAAAGATGTTCCCACTCTGATCTACCCCGACATCAGTTGGCTGATCCTTGGTTGCCCCATAATCGGGCAATCGTTCGCAGGTCGTGCCGCCGTCTTCTGTCCCGATTAGCGTCGTCACAATTCCAGATTTCGAATCGATGCGTTGTATGCGGCAGTTACCGTAATCGGCGATAAAAATATTTCCGTTCTTGTCTCGCACGAGTCCTTCCGGAAACCGAAATTCTGCATCCGTGCCTGGGCCCCCGTCTCCCTTAAATCCTTCCCGGCCTGTGCCCGCGAGTACTCTCAACGAACCGTCGTGGAGCGCCAAACGATAGACGGTGTGTGCGGTGTGGTCGTCGAAAAAGAGACCTCCTGAAGGGTCAATCGCAATCCCGGCTGGCCACTCCAGTTCTATTGTCTTTGGGTGAGGAGAGTCAGGCGAAAGGGCCGAGTTCCCTGACGTGAGCATCGAAAAAGAATGCGCGTCTGTGCCGACTTTGATAACGCCAGGAATGTTTGCGTCGGTCACATAAACATCTCCGAGAGAGTCCACTGCAACTCTTTGTGGATACACTAAACATCCAGGATTCGGTTGTGCGTCTTCCTCTTTAAGACATTGCTTGCCGCCGCCAGCGATGGTTGTGATAAATCCTGTTTTCAAGTCGACCCGCCGAACGCGCTTTCCATTGGTTTCCACGATGTATAAATGACTTTCATCGACGGCCAAACCTGTCGGACCATACAGTGACGCGTTTGTGGCGAGTCCACCGGCGGCGACGTTTCGGCTCGTTACGGATTCGGCAGGTAGACAACAAATGATACTGACTATAAGTACAGCGATGCTGAAACCCAACCAGAAGCGCATTTGCGGCAAGTCGCCCTCCCTGGCGACATGTTACTCCCAGAGTGAAGGACGTCGCCATGTTACGAGTTACCAACTAGCCGTGGCCTGAGGCTTGCATAAGTCCTGGTAAGTCGCATTATCGCAAATCGACCCACAGCCGCCCAGGTCAGTTCCTTGTTTGCATCCGCTGCTCGCTGTAGAATTCTGTGCACGAAACACGTGAAACTCGCTCACATCTCCTGTATCTTTCTCTTGATGGTCACACTTTCCGCGCGTGCTACGGACGACTCGATCGAAAAGCTCGCGGTTACGCCCGACTGCGCCCGCGGCCTCGACTGGATCGCCAAAAACGCGGACTGGGTAACCGAACAGCAGATTCGTCTCACGGAAATTCCCGCTCCTGAGCTCAACGAAGCGCGCCGCGGCGAATTTCTCAAGACCCTATTCGAAGCGACCGGCCTACAGGTTCGCACGGATAAAACCGGCAATGTCATTGCCGAACGTCCCGGCTCGGACGCTAAATCCATCATTCTTCTTGTCGCGCATCTCGACACCGTTTTTCCCGCCTCCGCTGATGTGCGCGTCAAACGCGACGCCAATCGCTTGACCGCGCCGGGTATTGCTGACAATGGAGCCGGCCTCGCTGCTCTCGTCGGTTTGGCGCGCGCGCTTTCCGAGTCTCGAATTCGCACCACCAAGACGATCGTCCTTGCCGGCGACGTCGGGGAAGAAGGCGAAGGCAATCTTCGCGGCATCCGCGCCCTGGTAGAAAGTTACGGTTCGCGGCTGGCGGCGGTAATTGCCATTGATGGCGCTTCCGTCGAGCACATCACCACCCAGGGCATTGCTTCGCAGCGAGTGGAAATTACAATTACCGGGGCGGGCGGCCACAGTTGGTCCGATTTCGGCGCGCCCAATCCAATCACGGCGCTCGCCCGCGCCATCGTAAAGTTTTCAGCCGTAGCCGTTCCCGAAGATCCGCGCAGCTCGTTCAATTTCGGCGTCATCGAAGGCGGCACGTCCGTGAACTCCATTCCCGCGAGCGCCGCGGTCAAAGTCGATCTCCGCTCCGAAAACGAATCCCAGGTGAAGATTATGGAGGCTGCGCTACGCGACGCGGCGCAGTCCGGCATCAAAGAAGAAATGTCCGCTTCCAGGCCGAACAGTGATTCCCTTAATGTAAATTTCCGTTCGCTTGGTTCGCGCCCTGCCGGAAAACTTCCTGACAATTCGCCGCTTCTCGATACTCTTCGAAGTGTGGACCGTTTTCTGGGCAATCGTTCGCGTCTGGAACGCAGCTCTACCGATGCGAACATTCCTTTGTCTCTCGGCATTCCCGCCGTCTCGATCGGTGGAGGAGGCAAGGGCGGAAGCTCGCACACACTCGCGGAATGGTATGACGCCACCGGGCGCGAAGCCGGACTCAAGCGCCTCTTCTTGACCGCCGTCGCTCTCGCCGGGGCCCAGCCCTGATGTTTCGTGCGCTCCGAATGCTTTCGCGATCGGCATCTGGGGACTCGCGCGCGAGCTTGCTTGCGATTCGCATTCGGATTGTTGCAGCCGCCGCTGTCGCGCTCTCGCTCGCCTCTCTCTCCTGGCACGCCATCAAAACGGAAGCGCGGCCAAGCGCGCTGCTCCAGAATCAATCGGGCGTTCCGTCCTCGCAGATTCCCGCAGACCTGGTCCTGACCAACGGAATTATCAGCACTATGGATGAGAATCATCCGCGCGCCAGCATGATTGCGATTCGCGGCGAGACAATCGTCGCGGTCGCATACAACATCAGCGACGCTGTCAAATCGGAACAAGCAGCCGAGGTCCAAGCCCTCATTGGCCCGAATACACGCGTAATTGATCTGGGCGGAAAATTCGCCATGCCCGGCTTCAACGATGCCCATATTCATCTTTTCTCCGCGGCCTACGCGAAATTGCAAATTGATTTCACCGGGGCAAAATCGATAGCAGAATTTCAAGACCGTATTCGCGCGCGCCTGAAGGATTACAAACCTGGCGAATGGATTCTCGGACGCGGATGGGACCACACTCTATGGCCTGAAAAGAAATTTCCCACCCGCCAGGATCTCGACGCCGTCTCTACGGATCACCCCATGGTTTTCGGCCGGCTCGACGGCCACGTCGCCATCGCAAACTCGCGCGCGCTTCAGATCGCGGCCATCAAACGTGGCACTCCGGACCCTCCCGGTGGCCATATTGAACGCGACGCGAAATCCGGCGAACCGACCGGCATGCTGGAAGAAGACGCCGCAATGGGTCTCGTGTACAAGCGCATTCCACCTTATTCAGTGGAGAAGCGTCGCCGCGCGTTTCAACTCGTGATGGATGAGGCCGTGCAATTCGGCGTCACTTCCGTGCAGGACAATTCCGTGATGGACGCGGATGACGCCGCAAATTACGGCTGGCAGAATTTCTTGGTTTTGGACCAGCTCAAGCGGGAAGGGAAGTTGAAATTCCACGTTACCGAGTGGCTTCCATTTCTTGCGCCCGTTTCGCGTTTGGAAGAAATGCGGCGCTTCGGTGGCAGCTCCACCCCGGAAGATCCAGGCGACCCGTGGCTCAAGACCGGACAAGCAAAGTTAATCATGGATGGCTCGCTTGGCTCGCGCACCGCCGCGATGCTCGCGCCATATTCGGATGAACCCGGCACCTCTGGAATTCTTGAAATCGATCCGGATCGTCTGAAGCAACTGGCTATCGAGCGCGACCGCGCAGGCTTTCAGCTCGGATTTCACGCCATCGGCGATCGCGCGAACCGCGTCGCCCTCGATACTTTCGCCGCCGTGCTCGAAGCCAACGGCCCGCGCGACCGCCGCGACCGCGTCGAGCACGCCCAAGTTGTTGCGCCCAGCGATTTCGCCCGCTTCGGAAAATTAAATATCATCGCTTCGATGCAGCCCGCGCACCTCCTCGACGACGAACGCTGGGCCACCGACCGTCTGGGCCCGGAACGTTCGCGCGGCGCGTACGCCTGGCACACCATGGAGCAGAATGGAGTCCGTCTAGCCTTCGGCACGGACTATCCCGTCGTAGCCATCAATCCGCTTCGTGGAATCTACGCTTGCGTTACGCGGCAATTGACCGATGGCATGCCCAAACGCGGCTGGCAGCCGCAGGAGCGCTTGCGCGCGAAGGATTGTTTCCGCGCCTACACCGTCGGCTCCGCCTTCGCGCAATTCGAAGAGCAGCGCAAGGGAACTATTGCGCCCGGAATGCTGGCGGACATCGTCGTGTATCCCAAGGACCTCAACGAAACTAAGCCGAGCGAGATACTCACTATTCCGGTGGTAATGACATTGGTCGGCGGAAAGATCGTTTATCAGCAGGCGCAACAGTAGCGAAGTGCGCCGGTCGCAGAGTGAGTCAGAGATCTCCTGCCCTCGATGCAGCTACTTTTCCCGTTCGTTTTCGACTTCGATGGATTGAATTTCTCCGTCGTAGCTTTTGCGTTCGACGGTGACGAACGTTATTTTCGCGGTTTTCCCGTCCAGCTCCGTGCACGGCTTGAATTCGCCCGCTTGAAACGGAACATCCTCGGAAATGTCCACGGGCGTGTAATCCCGTGCATGCAATCTGAACGTTCCGTTCCCCGCCGCAATCTTCAGCCGCATTTCGACCCCCGCACACGTCACCTCGCTAACTCCACCTTCGGCATCAACACGAGTGTGGTCGGCGGGAAGTCCCCCGATTGTGGCTTGCGGGTGCTGCAAAAGGAGAGCCGGGGAAATGCAAATCATCATCGAGGCCAGCAGGAATAACCGAGCCATAAATTTGAAATCTTTCTACTACATCCATTTTCTCGCGTCAACAATTGGCGCTTCAGGGCCAAACCGGAATTCCTCCCTTTTTTGCCGAGCGAAATCGCATTTCCGGCGTATCGCGCCTTGTCACCGCCGCATGCGCCGCTTAAACTCTTTGCGCCATGTTCAGCAAACGCGTCCGCGCCGACCTGGCTTTAGGCTTCTGCGCGCTCATTTGGGGCGCCACTTTCGTGGCCGTAAAGGACGCGCTCGCGGACGTTTCGGTGCTCGTCTATCTCGCGGTCCGATTTGCGCTCGCTGCGCTGGTGATGGCAATTTTCTTTCGGCGTGCGCTTCGCGGCATCAGCGGAAAAGCAGTCTGGGCCGGCGCGCAAATCGGCCTCTGTATGTTCACCGCGTACGTTTTTCAGACCAGCGGGCTGAAGTATACAACCCCTTCGAAAGCCGCGTTTATCACCGGATCGAGCGTGGTAATCGTTCCTCTTCTTCTGGCCTTGTTTACGCGCCGCCGGATTAACGCGTGGATTTGGGCCGGCGCTCTGGCCGCGCTGGTGGGCCTCTATTTTCTCACCGTGCCGCCGGAAGGTCTCGGAGGGTTGAATCGCGGCGATCCCATTGTTTTTGGCTGCGCCGTCATGTTCGCCGTGCACATGATCTTCATCGGCCGCTACGTCGGGCAGCACTCCGTCGGCGCGCTGGCGGTGGTGCAAGTGGCCACCACTGCAATTCTCGCCTCGTTCGCCGTGCCGTTCCTGGCCGTTACCGGATGGGAACCGCCGCGCTTCGTCCCGACCGGCACTCTGATCTTTGCAATTCTCGTCACCGCAATCGGGTCCACGGCTATTGGCTTCTCGTTTCAAACCTGGGCGCAACAATACACTTCACCGACTCACACTGCGATCCTGATTAGCCTGGAGCCGGTGTTCGCGGCCATAACCTCCTGGCTTCTCTCGCGCGAACATCTGGGAGGCCGCGTGTTACTCGGCGCCGCCCTGATTTTCGCCGGCATCCTTCTCGCCGAATTGAAAGGCCACACCCCCGCCATTGCGGCCGAATCCCTTGAGTGACGCGCGGTCTAATACGGACTGGCACGTTCAACTAAAAGGGCCGTGTGCTGCTAAACAGCGTGGGCGTTAGTTGTGTTGCGGAGGTTCTTGCTTGTGGTATTTCACGTCCACGGGATCGTACATCACGGGAAGCCTCAGATTCTTACGCTCGAAGCCCGTGATGTGCTGATCGTGAACCAGGGTTAGGCCGATGTCGTCGAGCCCGCGCAGGAGACAGTCGCGACGAAATGGGTCGACCTCAAACGCATAGCTCAGTCCGCTGTCGTCGGTGACGGTCTGTTTCTCGAGATCTACCGTTACGCGATAGCCCTGTTGCTTCTCTGCGCGCTGGAAAAGCTCGTCGATTTGCTCGTTCGAAAGCGTAACCGGAAGAATCCCGTTCTTGAAACAATTGTTATAAAAAATGTCGGCGTAACTCGGCGCCAGAATCGTGCGAAATCCGTAATCAAGTATGGCCCACGGCGCATGTTCGCGGCTCGAACCGCATCCGAAATTCGCTCGCGCGACCAGGACGGAAGCGCCTTTATACCGCGGCTGATTCAAAACAAAATCCGGATTCAGCTTTTCCCCCGGCAGATAACGCCAATCGTAAAACAGCACGCGCCCATATCCCTCGCGCGTCAGAAATTTCAGGAATTGCTTAGGCACCATCTGGTCCGTATCAACATTCACGCGGTCGAGCGGCGCCACCAGTCCAGTGTGCTTGATGAAAGGTTCCATCTACTCGGCTCCGTCCGCATTTTTCCAGTCGCGGATATCCACAAAGTGGCCTTCGATGGCCGCCGCCGCGGCCATCACCGGACTGACCAGGTGAGTTCTTCCGCCCTTGCCCTGGCGGCCTTCGAAATTTCGATTCGAGGTGCTGGCGGAACGCTCTCCGCTCAGCAGAACGTCATCATTCATGCCAATGCACATGCTACAACCCGCGTCTCGCCACTCGAACCCGGCATCGCGAAAGATTTTGTCCAGCCCTTCGGTTTCGGCTTCCACTTTCACCCGGCGCGATCCCGGCACCACCAGCGCCTGCTTCAAATCCGACGAAACATGTTTTCCCGCCACCACCTTCGCGGCTGCCCGCAAATCTTCGATGCGCGAGTTCGTGCAGGAGCCGATGAAAACGCGATCGAGCGGAATGTCCTCAATGCGCGTCCCAGGTTTTAAGTCCATGTAAACAAGCGCGCGAGTAGCCGCTTCGCGGTCCACCGGATCATTGAAGGATGCTGGATCCGGAACTCGATCTGTCACCTGCGTGACCATCCCGGGGTTTGTTCCCCAGGTCACCATCGGCGCGAGTTCGTTCGCCTGCAAAGTAAGTGTCTCGTCGAACTTTGCACCCGCATCAGTAGCCAGCGAGCGCCAGTGGTCCACAGCATTCTTGAAATCTTTTCCGCGCGGAACGAACGGCCGCCCTTCCAAATATGCAAATGTAGTCTCGTCCGGCGAAACCATCCCAGCACGCGCCCCGCCCTCGATGGACATATTGCACATGGTCATGCGCCCTTCCATGGACAATCCGCGAACAGCTTCGCCCGTATATTCGAAGACGTAGCCCGTGCCCCCGGCAATTCCAATCTTGCCAATGACCGTCAGAATGAAATCTTTCGCCGTCACGCCGCGCGGCCGCTTACCGTTGATTTCAATCTTCATCGTCTTGGACTTGAATTGCGTCAGGCACTGGGTGGCCAGCACGTGTTCGATTTCGCTGGTTCCGATTCCAAACGCGAGCGCGCCGAATGCGCCGTGCGTGGACGTGTGGCTGTCGCCGCAAACAATCGTCTGTCCCGGCTGCGTGATGCCAAGCTCCGGCCCGATGATGTGAATGATCCCTTGATTCTTACTGTGCAGGTCGAATAGATGTACGCCGTGCTCCTGGCAATTGCGCGCGAGCGCTTCGAACTGTCCCAGCGCGTCCGCGTCGAGAACAGGGAGCAAACGGTTTTTCGTAGAAACAGAATGGTCCATCACCGCAAAGGTGAGCTGCGGCTGGCGAACTTTGCGCCCCGCGGCTTTCAGTCCCGCAAACGCCTGCGGCGAAGTGCCTTCGTGGATCAGGTGACGGTCAATGTAAATCAGAGTGGGCTGTCCGGGTTCTTCCCGGACGATGTGCGCTTCCCAAATCTTTTCGTAGAGAGTGCGTGCTGCCATACGGTTGGTTTTCCACCTGCGGGGCAATTCCCCGAGCCCGACAGCGCAAAGCGCTATCGCTCCACCGTTCTCATTGTAACAAGCCAGTCAAAATTGCGCCAATCGGGTTGTGGAAGCCGCCCCGCCGGAATGCGTGGCGGGCGTCATGCATGAAATTACGACGGAAAGCCGAGGCGGCGGATGAGGTCTTGGAAGCGCGGATCGGAATGCAGTGAGTTGAGTCTATCGTCGGACTTGATGAATGGCATCTGGCTTTCGCGCTGGCGATAAGATTTCTCCAGCCACGCCATCGCGTTGTCAGCGTCACCCAGCCCGGCGTAAATAGTCGCGAATTCAAACGAAGAAACGTAGTGTTGTTTCGAGATTTCCGTAAGTTGGCTGAGTATCTTGCGCGTTTCGTCCTTCTGCCCCGAGCGTGCATATACGTAGGCGAGCGCCGCGAGGGCCGACGCATCTCCGGGACGGAGTTCGATCACCTTCCTGTACTCATCGATTGCCTGCTGCAACAAACCCTGGTTTTCGTACACAGCGCCAAGAGACAAATGTGCCGGAACAAAGCTGGAATCCATCTCCAGCGTGCGCCGGTCCAGCTGGATGGCGTCTTCATCCCGGCCCGCGTGGTGATATCGCGTAGCCACGGAGGTGTTGATCGCTAATGAAAGAGGATCGATCTGCTGCGCTGTTTCGGCTTGCTCCACGGCTTCCGGGAAGCGCAACATCGCGGTCAGATAATAGCTGTACCACTGATGGGCCGTCGCGTAATTCGGATTTAGCTCGATCGCGCGGCGAAATTCTTCTTCCGATTGTTTCCAGTTCCAGTCGTAATAAAATTCCACTAACGCCAGCGCCGCGTGTCCCTCTGCGATTGTGGGGTCCAGTTCGATGGCCTTGGAAGCGGCGGCGCGAGCCTTGGAACTCGCCACATCCGCCGGCAACACGTCCGATCCCAGGATCGAATAGGAATCTGCCAGTCCCGCATAGGCGGCTGCAAACGACGGGTCTTTCGCTATGGCTTGGTCGAAATATTCGATGCCCTTATTCAGCCCATCCGGGGTGCGCTTGTTCCAAAAATAGCGGCCCTTCAAATAAGCCTCGTAAGCATCGGGCTTCACGGGCGCCGGATTCGCTGAATGCACGCCAGACTGCGGCGAGCCTACCGACCCGCGAACCTGATCCGCGATTTCTCGCGCTGCTTCAGTCTGCAGCGATAGCACATCCTTCAGGTCGCGGTCGTAACTTTGCGCCCACAGGTGACGGTCCGTGGCGCAATCGATCAACTGCGCGCGAATCCGCACGCGATCGCCTACACGCTCTACCGAACCTTCCACTATCGCATCCACGCCAAGTTCTTTTCCGATCTGCGGAGCGGTTTTGCTGCCATCTCGGTAGTGCGTCGCCGAAGTGCGCGAGATCACGCGCAAGTCCGCAAATTGCGCCAAATCGGTAGTGAGCTCGTCCGTCATTCCATCTGCGAAATAATTCTGATTGGGGTCGGCGGAGAGATTCTGTAGAGGAATAACCGCGACGGAGCGGCGCGATTTCTTTGCGGAGTTTGCCATCCCCGCGACATTTCTTGATGGGTGCAGCATTCCCATCAGACGATCGCGCGTCTTGCCGGCATTGAACGCGACCGCCGTTCCCGCGATAGCGAAAGCCGCAAGGGCAAGGCCCAGGAACCAGGTGAACGAGTGTCGGGGGGACGACGCTTCGGCCGTGGTTCCTGGGATGCCGCCTACTGGGGAAGGGGCCTGGAGGGGAAGCGCAGCGAAATCGCCGCCAGCCTGTTCTGCCACTGTAACTGGCGCGATAAATCGGTAGCCCACCCGGGGCAGCGTCTCGATATATCGCGGCTCTGCCGCGGAGTCGTTCAGCGCGTGACGAAGTTTCTTTATCGAGGTATTAAGGCTGTGCTCGAAGTCAACAAAGGTGTCCACCGGCCAAAGTTTCTGTTGCATCTGCTCCCGTGTAATCACTTCGCCGGGAGACTCCAGCAGGATCAGCAACATCTCGAAGGGCTGACCCTGGAGTTTGATTTTTGATCCGTGCTTGCGAAGCTGGCGTGCGCGCACATCTGCTTCAAAATCGGCAAACGAATAGATTTGAGAGGGCTTCGCCATGTCTCCAGGCAGAGTGAGCGAAACCATAATTCTAGCATCCGCCGATTCGGGATGCCAAACAGACGGCCGTTCACCGCGGAACCAGTCGAGCGGCCAGCCCGAGACGAGCGAAATACGAATTGTATCCGCCGTGGACATTTGTTCAGGCGGTGCAGCCGAAGTCCTCGATTACGTAAACCGTTCGGCCATACTGGTCTGGTTCAACCAGCAGAATGACTTCGTTGTTCGAGTTCTCCTGATCGTAATCCAGGTCCTGGATCGAGCGATAAAGCTGCAGCCCAAGCCGTCTTCCTTCGAGCCAAGCTTCTGTCAGGAAATGTCGAGTATTTTGCTGGTGGAAGACCAGCTTGGATCTGTTGTGCCCACGACTTGCCGGCGAGGATGTGCTTACGGCTAGCTTGTAAACCCGTTCGTCTGCGCCTCGGATCGCAAGCACGCAGACTCCGGGAGTTGGGCTATGTAAGGCCTCAAACCGGTAAGTGCCGGCCAAAAAACTCCCCGTGCCAACAACGAAGTCGAACGGTATCTCGACGACAAATCCGATGGCTGGCGGTTCAGTAACCGCCGAGCGAACCTTGTTAGCCCACAGAGCAAATAAGCTAAGACCGGTGAACGCTTGCATCTTTCTTCTCCTTATCTCGGTGGGGGGAAACCCCACCACTGAGTGTCTAGAGGAACTGGGCTTGATCCCCGAACGCACTTTGGCCGATCTCCGGCTGAATGACAATGCACCGGCGGTGAAACGATTATGTCCTGGAGGTGACCGCGTAACTCATTGAAACTACAATGCGTAGTTAGAGTTTGACGAGTCTCTTGATGGCTGGCGCTCCGTCAGAGCCTCTTCGATTCTTGCAGCACTGTTCAGAAGAGGAATTCACTTCGACACTCGCTTTCAGTCGAGCGGGCTCGCCCTGCCGGATAAGAATCTTCGGTTGCTTCCCTTCTGTTTCAGGGCCGCTTGCGCCTTTGCTTCTCTTGACCGAGACACTGTACCTAAACTGTACTCCGGCCACCTTGACCCCACTTCGCGTCGGACGTATGGTCTAGCGCATTATTCGCCGTGAATCTGATTTCAACGGCCGTAGCGCAGCCCACAGCTACGCCAGAGATTCACAAGGTTAACTCACCCGCCAGGTTAACTCCCGAACGTCACGCTTTTGCGTGAATCAGTCCCTAACCGCGCTCAGATTTGGGCCCCGGGGGAAAGGAGTAACAATGAAACTTATTAGGCGTTTCACAATCGGTTCAGTCTGTCTGTTGTTCTCGTTGAGTCCGTCTGTTTTTGGTCAAGGGCAGCCAGGCGGTCGAGGCCCTGGTGGGCAAAATTCCGGTGGCGGCGGCCAAGGCAACACGGCTCAGGACCCTGGAGTCCGTGCTTCGAACAGTGGCGTAGGCCAACCCCTCAGTACACTCACACCCGAGCAGGTTCAATTTTTTAACGACGGCCTGGCCCGATTCGTTCAAATCGATTCCGTGGGTGGAAGTGCGCCGAATGAGCCCGGCAGCGGACTTGGACCCGGATTCAACTTGAATAGTTGCGGAGGGTGCCATTCGCAGCCTGCTTCCGGCGGATCGAGCCCGAGCCAAAACCAGTATCCGTTTGTCGGCCCCAATCCCCAAATTCAAGCGGGCGTGGACTACAGCGCGTCGAATTCGATGCCGTTCTTCATTACGGCGGACGGGCCGGTGCGCGAAGCGCGATTTCCTTTCATGGTGAACGCCAACGGGTCTTTAAGCCAAGTGGCAGACGGCGGAGTTCACGACCTCTTCACCATCGCCGGACGTCAGGACGCTCAGGGTTGCGTCATGCCCCAGCCGAACTTCGAACAAATGCAGCAGCTCAACAATTTGATTTTCCGGATTCCCACGCCCGTCTTTGGCGCGGGCCTGATCGAGTCTATTCCGGATTCCACGATTCTTTCCAATATGAACGCAAATTCCCAACTGAAACAGTGGCTCGGTATTTCGGGACATCCGAACTACAGCGGCAACGACGGAAGCATCACGCGGTTTGGATGGAAGGCCCAGAATAAGTCCCTCGAAATCTTTGCCGGTGAAGCCTACAACGTCGAGATAGGCGTGACGAATGAGTTGTTCCCAAACGAACGTGGTAACCCTCCTGCGAGCTGCCTCTACAATCAGACTCCGGAAGATTCCACGAACTTCAATTTGTCCGGCCCGCAGATTTCGAGCGATACAGTCGCGTTCGCTCTTTTCATGAGGTTTCTGGCGCCTCCCCCGCAGTCCAGCCAGGGAATTCCGGGAAATCCATCTCAGCGGTCCATTCAAAATGGGCAGTCTGCTTTCCTGAAGGCACACTGCGACATGTGCCACACTCCGGCGATGCAGACCGGCAGTTCCGCGTTTACGCCCGGGTTAAGCAATCAAACCGCCCAGCTATTTTCAGATTTGCTGGTGCATCACATGGGATCGGGCCTGGCGGACAATGTTTCGCAGGGTTCGGCTGCCGGCGACGAGTTCCGCACTGCTCCTTTATGGGGAGTGGGGCAGCGGATCTTCTTCCTGCACGATGGGCGCGCTACTCCGGCAAATGGTGGCCTGCTCCGAGCGATCCAAAATCACGCGAGCAATGGTTCCGAGGCCAATCAGGTGATCAGCCTGTTCAATCAACTCTCGCCTCAGGATCAGCAGGACTTGTTGAACTATTTGCGGTCGTTGTAGCCCCTGGCGTGACCGGCATGCAAGCATCGGGCGTGTTTGCATGCCGGCCCCTCATTCCGGCGTTCCTGCCTATTGCGGTTGTGCAGGCGGGGCGCCGATCTGCGTGCCGATCACCTCGCCGGAAATTATAATTTCCACGCGGCGATTCTGCTGGCGTCCCTCATTCGTGTCATTGCTCGCAACCGGATTGGATTTCCCGAAGCCTGTTGCCGTGATCGAGTTGGGGTCCACTCCTTGCTGAACCAGGTAATCGCGAACTGCACCGGCTCGTTTCTCCGAAAGCGTTTGGTTGACTTCGTCGCTCCCTATGCTGTCCGTGTATCCTTCCACGGAAAGTTTTAAGCCCGGGTGGCCCAGCACAATGCCGGAAAGCTTTGCCAGCGCTTCACGCGCGGCGGGACGAAGATCGTACTTCCCGAACGCAAAGAGCACATCCGCCATGTTGACTTTCAGTCCTCGCGGAGTGTCGGTCGTAGGCAGGATGCGATTGAATTGCTCCAGCAATTGCGCGCGAAGCTGCTGCTTTTCGCGTTCGGACTGCGCGGCTGCGTCTTGCGCTTGTTGCGCTTTCAGGCGTTCTTGCTCCGCATTCTGCCGTTCGCGTTCCGCCTGTTGTTGAGCGGCCAGGCGGTCGGCATCCGCGCGCGCGGTAGCCGCCGCAGCTTGCGCAGCATCTCGCTCTGCTTGCAGTCTCTGAATTTCCGCCTGTTGGCGGGCTGCGGCTTCCTGCTGCTGGCTTGCCGCGGCAGCGTCGGCGCGAGCCTTCGCGTCAGCTTCGCGCTGGGCTGCGTCGGCGCGTTCCTGCGCCATGCGTTCTTCTTCTTGGCGCTGTACGGCGATGTGCCGCGCATCTGCCGCGTTCTGCACCGCGTCGCGCGAAGCCTGAACGATCAACTTGCTGTTTCCGTTGCGCGCCAGCAGATCCTGCGCCTGCGTTAGAGAGGTTTGCGCTTTGTTCAGCGCGTCCGGCGCGTACTTTTGCGCGCCTGCGTTTATCGCGATTTGCACGGCGTTTTGCGCCTCGAACAGCTCCAGCGGAACCTTGTTGTCGGACCTCGATAGCAGGTTGCCGCTCGTTTTTGATACCTCGTAGCTGTACGCGCCGCGATCCAGCAATTGGTAGCTCGCCGGCGCCTGGTCAATTGTCCCGCTCGTCTCAGGCAGAACCACGTTTTGCAACACCACAACATTGCTCGGTTGCGATACCGCGAAATACGGTTCTGCCGTCACGATCAGCCCGAACGTCTGCAGCGAGGTGGTCACGTCGATTTTGCTCTTGTCCCCGTCTAACAGAATCTCCCCGAGATTATTCGCTTTGCCTTCAGGCGTAATGGCCCACAACACGTACGTCAGATACTCGTTGCCGAACTTTTGCGCCGGCTCCAGCTTGCTGAACTGAGCGTTGATCTGGATGCGGCCCACTTTCCCGTTCACTTTCGCCTGCCCTTTTGCGAAGGGTAGCAGTGGCGAGCCCTGGAACCCGATGGTCGTGGATCCGCTGCGGTGCTGGTAATTAATGGTGACGATGGTGCCCGGGGTCATCGTGACGTGATAGGTGGGCTGATTCTGCGCCGTGTTGTTTCGCGCCCGCGCCGTATTCCCCAGCGACATCGATAAAAATGCCAATACGAACAGCAAGATTGCTCCTCTTCTCATAATTCTCCCTCTATCCGCCCATCGATTTTACGACCCCGGGGAAATCCCAATCTCGGCATCGTCTCTCGGCGGTTCCAGCCGCATAGGATTTTCCATCGCAACTAACACTGCGTCAATACCCTGGCTGCCGGAGTCCCCGGACTCTGCGCGACGAGCAACATGTCGCCAAAAATGAAAAAATTAAACACGAAGGAAGATTCAATCCGGGAAGGGTATGGTACGTCAGCGGACCTGCGTTGTCCTCATAGAAATGGCGGGATTGCCACTCACGGCGTCACGGTCAGCGTGAACTGCTGCGTGTGAGTCGGGCCGTTCGCGGCGGACGCCGTAACCGTAACCAGGTAGCTTGTCGATTGTACCGTACTTTGGTGGATATATCCGGCGCAGCTTGCCGTTACCAACAAGCCCGCAAACATTGCCAATGCCAGCAATGCGCGCTCAAATCTCGCAGGCGCGGTAACTGATCGCTTGTTTCCGGTTGCTCTCACAAATTCCGCCAGCCCCATCGCCAAAATGAATAATGGCATATTCGCGGATCCGGGAAATGAACCTTTCGACGGGGCTTCAGTTCCGCCGGCACCGGGCGCCTGCACCGTTAAAGTCGTCGCAACAGCAGTTCCTGCTGGAGTCACACTCTGTGGATTGAAGCTGCAACTTGCACCTGCCGGCAAGCCCGAGCACGCAAGCCCCACCGCCAGTTTAAATCCGTTTTCGGGCGTTACCGTGATTGTTAAAGTCCCGGAAGCTCCCTTCGCCACAGTGAGAGACGAATTGCTCATTGTCAGCGAATAGTCCGCGGCCGGCGGAGCTAAGACCGTAACGCTCAGTGCGACGGAGTTCGATGCTGCGTAGTTGGAGTCACCGGAATATGCGGCCGTGATCGTATGCGCTCCCACTGAAAGACTAACGCTGCTGAACGAAGCCGAGCCTGTGTTTAATGTCCCCACGCCAATCTGCGAAGAACCATCCAGGAACGCGACGGTGCCGGTCGGCGCTCCACTTCCCGATTGGGGCGCGACCCCCGCGGTGAACGTGATGTTTTGTCCGCTCGTGACTTGCCTCGCAGACGCAGAAAGGGAAGTGCTGGTGCCGATCTTGGCAGGAGCCGAAACAGTGACTGGCGCTGCAGCTGATGTGGACGCGGAAAAATTCGTGTCGCCCGAATAGACCGCTGTCACCGAATGCGACCCAACGCCGAGGCTCGATGTGCTGAATGTCGCTGTCCCCGAGGAATTCAAAGTGCCGGTTCCAATTTGCGTCGCGCCGTCACTAAACGTCACAGAGCCCGTGGGCGTGCCGGATCCCGACAGCGGAGCGACGGTCGCAGTGAACGTCACGGCCTGCCCCAGAGTTATTTGCGCGGCTGATGCGCCAAGAGACGTCTTTGTTGCCGCCGTCGAGGAACTCGCCGGCGTAAAAACAAAAACCGTCGCGGAATATGCCGGAAAATTGTAATTCACGGCGTTAGACACAACGGCCACAGGCGTCCCGGCAACAATCTGCGTCAGGTTCGCATTGCTGTAAGTGTAAACCGCAGCCGTTCCGTTCGGATGGAAGTTTGCGAGTGTCAAACTGGTCTGAATCGCGCTCGTAGTCTTGTTGATCGCTACCACCGTCAGCGCCCCGTCGTTTGAACGCAGAGCACCGTACACAGAAAGCTGGCCTTGATCGGTGCTTGTAGAATTTACTGAAGTGTCTCCGAATTCTCCGCCTGCCCCGTCGTAGTTACGGTACAAACGAAAACTGTATGCCACCGGATCAGTCGGCTGCGGCACGGTCCACAAATTCGCAAAATCCAGCCCCTGGCGGCCGTAAATTCCAAGCACGTCGGCTTCCGTCAACGCGTCCACCAACGGATTCGTCCCGCTGCTGAAGCTGTACTCCGAAATCGAAAGCTTCGTTCCTGGATAATAGGTCTGAATCCAATTCTGAAATCGCGGCAGCAGCATCATGGGCCCGTCGAAATAATATAGTTCCACCCAGGTCCCCGAATTGAACGTGGGATCCCATAATGCGCGCGTCGAAGCCAGCTCGGCCGCGTCCGTCGATCCGCCTCCATAGTAATGCTCGTCAAAATAATCGAGGATGCGTTGGTTGTTCGCTTGGTCGTAGGCTGCCATCTTCTGCAGATAGTATTGTCCGGCGAAGAGATTGTTTTGTTCGCTGGGAGTTCCGATCCATCCGCCCAGCGTGAAATCCACGGGCCCGAATACTTTCGCGGAAGGGTCGGTCTGCTTGATCATCGTGGCATACTGCTGGCCCAGGGAAATAATCGTGTCGTAGTCGGGCTGGTTCGGTTCGACGTCGCGATGCGTGTTGCTCCATCCTCCGGGTTCGTTGTCCAGTTGGTAGTAGGGAACGCCTCCGTTCGCGGCTGTGCCGAATGTCGCCAGCAAATGCTGCACCCAGCCTTGCTGCAGCGCCACGGTGTTGTCAATGTGATTGGCGTAGATATTGGTGTCGATTAGCTGCGTTCCGTTCGTCGCGATGCTGTTGCCGCAATCGTCCCCGTTCGGATGCACGTAGGGGTTCGTCGATTGCTGCGCGCCGTACACCGAGACGGGAAAGCTGCAGCTCCACGCCGCCATTTTGTTCACGTACGGAATAATTGGAATCGTCAGCAGGGTGTGCGCGTTGGACGCTGTTTTATACGTATTGATCATTAAATCGGCCGAAGCGCTGGGAACCGGCGTCGCTTCGCCGTTGCCGCCCATAAAATACCAATCGAAGCCCGAGTTGCTGGAGTCCACTTGCCAGTTGTAGCGCGTCGTTCCGTCGCCGCCCCACCGGATATTGGGTACTTGAATTTCCCGCGCGTAGCCTGCGTCCAGCCCGTAATTCGCGATGCCGTAAATGTCAGCGTTGATCGCATGCGGATTTCCCGCCGCGTCAACGCTCAGCGTCGGAGTTGACTGTGCCAGGGCGCATTGAGACGCCGCAGCAATAAACATAATCGTGACTGAGGCATAGCTGGCCAGGCGAGCCCAAATTCGATGCATGAATCGCTCCCGAAAACGGAAAAAATCGAGGAATTTCTCTTCGAAATTAGACACTAGCGGCGCTCAGTACTGGGGTCAATGGTACGAAAGGTCAGGCTCAGATATTCACCCGAAAGAGTTCAAATTGAGCGTGGAAAGGAAGGAACACCAGCGTGATCGCGGAAGCCGCCTCAGGAAAGGAGAACTCGCTTTGCTAGACCAGCGCTTCTTCGGCCTGCGCGACTGTGTCATACGAATCAAACAGGGGAGCGATCCCGGTGAGATGCAGCACGTTCTGCACTCGGTGATTCATACCCGCCAATGCAAGTTTACGTCCCGACTTATGGCAGGAAACAAACGCCCGCACCAGCGCGCCAATGGCCATCGAGTCCATCATGGGGACTTCCGAGAGGTCCACAATCAGCCGCGGAGCGGCGACGGCCACAACGGCGTCGTTGAATACCGGCGACGAGGCCGATGTGAAAGCGCCCTTCAACACCAGGATGTGCAGTCCCTCGCGGCTGCCGGGTATCGTGAGCACTCGAAATGGCTCGATTACCATGCCGGGCATTCTAGTACCGTTCCAATAAATGTTCCTAGCATTTTCGCCGTACTCTCCCACCCGGCGTCATGCATCACACCCCTGCTGTCATATCGCAGCGCCCTGGAATCTGAAACAGCTCTCGGCGCCCAACGCCACGTGGATTTTGCGCATAAACGTGTTAAGATAGAGCTGCGCTTCCTGAAAGTTTTACCTGGCTTTATCGCCTTGTGAGGCGCGGCGTGCGACCTGTTTTGCCCGACCTCTCGTGTTTTGTTGCGCTTGGTCTCTTGCCGCGGTTGCTGATTTTTCAGGTGGCATGTCCGTCCGAGGCCGCAAAATCCTTGCAGCAGGCGGAGTAAATCGTTCAGGGAGAGAAGAGCATGAAGAATCTTTTTGTTGGCAACATGAGTTTTCAGACCACTGCGGCGGATTTGCGGGCGCTCTTCGAACCGTTCGGGCAGCTAGCGCGAGTTCATGTGGCCACCGACCGCGAAACCGGCAAAGCGCGCGGCTTCGGCTTCGTGGAAATGGTAAATGACGCGGATGCGGCCAAGGCTATCGCCGCGCTCGACGGCAAAGACCTCGGCGGCCGCAATCTCAAGGTCAACGAAGCTCGGCCCAAGTCTGAATCCAGCGGTCCACGCGGCCCTCGCAGCGGCCCCGGCAACAGCGGTCCCGGAGGCAATCGAGGCAGCGGCGGAAACCGCGGAGGCGGCGGCGGAGGCCGCGAGAGATTTTCGAACGAGGATTACCGCGAGGTAGCCCGTCAGCCTCGCGAGCCTCGCTGGTAATTTTGTTGCGCCAACGTTAGCGTCGGCGGTTGCCGTGATGTTGCCCCTTCGCAAACCCATCCCAAGGAGAGGCTATGACAACGACATTCAAGAAGCGCCAGAAAGAAATGAAGCGCATGGACAAAGCGCGCATGAAGGCTGAACGCCGTGCGCAAGAAAAGCTTGAGCCTCGTGAAGGCAGTCCATCGGTGGAAGAATTTGACACTCGTATTGAGGACTTGCAGCCGCTGGCTTTTGAAGATTCCGTAACTCCTTCGGACCAGAAATAGGAGCGTCACACTATCCTCGCTCGAACTTCGGAACTCGAGTTTCAAGATGCGCGCGCCAATATCGATCGAACGGCGACGATTTTTCCGAAATTCCGCGGCTTGCTTAGTACGGTGTACCGCAACCGTTGAAGCTTTAGCGGGTTAGAATAGGTGTTATACTTGGCGTTCGTCGCTTCCGTTCAGTGATTTTGGCGCCAGCCAGACTTCGGCGCGACCCTAAGGAGTCCGAGGATGGGTATTCAATTCATAGAGTTATATAGCTGGATTCGGCACCGCAAGATTTTTGCTACCCTCCTCATCGTCGCCACCCTCGGCATCGGCATCCTGATCGGCACGCTGATTTCAGGCCGCGCTCTGGCGACCCGCGATCAGGGAGCCAACGGCGCCCCGCTCCTGGCCATTCCGGATCCGGTCAATCTCTCCAACGGCTTCGCCGCCATTTCTAAAAAGCTCGGGCCCGCGGTTGTGAATATTTCGACCACGCAGATCATCGAAAAACCCAAGGGAGGCAAGAAGCCCCACGCCCTGGGCGATCCTTTCCAGGACTTCTTCGACCGCTATTTTGATACGCCCGACACCGGCCAGGACGCCGAGCGCAGCCTGGGCTCCGGCGTGGTCGTCAACAAGAACGGTTTCATTCTCACCAACGATCATGTAATTGACCAGGCCAGCAAAATCCAAGTCACCATCGACGGCGATCCCAACCATTACAATGCTCACGTAATTGGCATTGACAAGGATACCGATCTCGCCGTAATCAAAATCGACGCAAGTCACGACCTGCCCGTGGCAAAGCTCGGCAATTCGGACGGCGTCCAGGTTGGCGACTGGGTTCTCGCCTTCGGCAGCCCGTTCGGATTGAATTCCACCGTCACCGCCGGAATTATCAGCGCGAAAGACCGTTCCAACATCGGCCATCAATTCCAACGATTCATTCAGACCGACGCCGCCATCAACCCCGGAAACTCCGGCGGCCCGCTGGTCAACATGGCTGGGGAAGTAATCGGAATCAATACGGCCATTTATACCGGCAGCCGCGGGTTTGAGGGCGTTGGATTTGCCATGCCCTCCAATGTCGTGATCAACGTTTACAACCAGCTCATCACCAGCGGGAAGGTCATCCGCGGTTCCATCGGCATCACCTTCCAGGATGAGCGCAGCAATAATCCCGTTCTCCTGAAGGAACTTGGCGCCCCCTACGGAATCGTGATCGAAGCCGTCGAACCCAACAGCCCCGCGGATAAAGCCGGATTGCAGCCTGGCGACGTCATTACCGAGGTGAACGGCCAGCCCATCCATACCGGCGCCGATCTGGTGAATCCGATTGCGCAAACCGCGATCGGACAGTCCGTGCAAATTCGCGTTGTTCACGGCAAGCAGACCAGAGACGTTTCGCTCACCGTCGCCGACCGCTCAAAGATTTTCCCGCAGTCCGCGCAGGCCGAAGAAGATCAGCCTGGAGAGGAAGAGACGCCCGGGCAGTATGGTCTGCACGTGGAAGAATTAACGCCCGATCTTTCGCGCAAACTGAATATGGGCAAAGTGAACGGCGTAATCGTCTCCGAGGTCGAGCCCGCCAGCTTCGCCGAAGATATCGGGTTCAACCGCGGCGACGTAATCATCGAAATCAATCACACGCCCGTGAACAATCTGGCGGACTATCGCCGCGAGATGGCCCAACTCAAGCCCGGCCAGGACGTGCTCTTCAAGGTTGCACAGCGCGGAGCCAACGATCGCGTTTTGACACTCTTTCTGGCAGGCGCCGTCCCCGCGGCTCAATAACGGGCGGTCCCTGAATTGAATTTGTAGCGGCGGCCTTTGGGCTGGCGTCTTTGAGCAGCTGCTTTACGCCCGCATATTCCATTTCTTTCATTGTCTAATAAGCGCTCACCTGTTCTCCGCGCCTTGTTCTGAGACTTGATTGCGCGATAATAGGGCAGGGAGCACTTTCGATGAAGCGAACCATAAAATGCTTGGCAATCGCCGCGGCTCTCCTGTTTGCATTCGCCCAGGCATTTGCATACCAGCCGCAATCGGCTTCGTCTTCATCTGCTCCATCAACTACCGCCAAGAAGAAAACAGTTTCGAAAAGGCATCATTCCAGGCGCGAACCCACGCAAAAAGCACCTACCCCCGCGCGCATTTCGGAAATTCAGTCGGCGCTGGCTCGCGATGGCTATTACCAAGGCCAGCCAAACGGAAAATGGGATTCGAACACCGTCTCCGCGATGCAGAAATTTCAGTCGGGTAACGGCCTCGAGCCATCCGGCAAACTCAACGCGCTCAGTTTGCAGAAATTGGGCCTCGGATCAAGTGTCGCCGGCGTGTCCGCGCCCAAACCCATACAGCCCGCCGGCAGCAAGCCTCCGGCTTCCCCTACTTCGTCCACCGCTCCCGCGTCCGCCCCGCAATCCACGAGCTCGTCGGTTACTTCGTCGCCCGCTTCCAGCCCAGCTTCAGCATCAACCGGTGCAAAACCTCCGCAGCGTTAAATCCGCAACCTGTTTTGTGAATCTCCGCCGCTTCCGGTTTTCTCCCGGTATCCGCCAGGAACGCGGCGAGAAATGATAGACTCGCGCTCGAGCAAGCAAAATACCGTCGCGAACGGAGGGGGCAGTATGGGATCTCGGCAACGGAGGGTTGCGCCAAGAAAAAAGGCGCTGGCCGCCCTGCGAGCTGCTGATGCGGGATGGTTGAAAGCTTGGACCGCGAAGAACCTCCACAAATCGGTGGCCTTCTGCGACGAAAAAGTTTCCACGCTGGTGCCCAATGCCCCCATTGCCACCGGTAAAAAAGCCATCGCGAAATTGATGGCGGCCGGCTTCGCTCTCCACGACTACAAGCTTTCGTGGCATCCCAACAAAGCTGGCGTAGCCCGTTCGGGCGAACTTGGCTATACCAGTGGCACATACCAAACGAGCTTCAAGGATGCTTCCGGGAAACCTGTCTTCGACAAAGGGAAGTATCTAATGTTATGGAAGAAACAGGCGGGCGGTTCGTGGAAGGTATTGTTCGACATGAGCAATTCCGACCTGCCCCCGGCAAAGCGGCTCTAGTTTGAGACGTGTCAGTGCCGCGATTCCTGGCGCCGAATCGCCCAAGCGGGACCATGCGATGAACAATCCCCGGTGCAACGTGTAGAATACTGGGCATCGCTGACGGAAAGTAAGACACGGAGGCTAGTCGTGGAAAACGTTCAAGCCGCGCAACCCGTTCGTAAAGCGCTCGCCAGTCACATCAAGCCGAGCGAGCTGCCCTGGATCCCCTGGGCACCCGGACATTATATAAAACTCATAAAACTGAATCCCGTTACCGGGCAAATCGTTCTTTTCATTCGCTCGGAGCTGGGTGCGGCGCTTCAGGTCCATTTTCATCCGGGGACCGTCGTTGTTTACACCGTGCAAGGCGCGTGGACCTACGACGAGGGCTGGACTTCGGAAGCCGGCGACGTTGTGTTTGAGGTTGCCGGGTCCACGCACTCTCCGCGCATGGTCGGCAAAGTAGAGACTATCGTTTTCGCTGTGATCGAAGGAGCGCTGAATTTTCTCGACGACGCCGGCAACACGGTTGGCGTTGAAAACTGGCAAACTTTCCTGAAACGTTACCACGATCACTGCGCCGAAAAAGGTCTGACCCCGGTGGACATCACGAAATTCTGATTAATCGCATTGCGGTTCGCGGCACGGAAGCGAAGTCGGCTCACTCCTTCGTTTTCAGTTTTAGCCGAGGTTTGTTTTCTTCCAGGAACGCGCGAAGCCCATCGGCCACATCCAGCAGGCGAATCCACTGCTCGTAATACAACGTCACTGGAAAGCGGCCGAGCCCGTAAACGCTGACGCCGCCCTTCTCTCCCACACGAAACTCCAGCGCCCCGCTGCGTTTGGCTCCGCCGGTCTGTTTCTCCAGTTCCGCGATGCGCGCCAGCAATTCTTCTTTGGTTGGTTCACTCATGTTGTCTCCTTAGTGGCAACTCCCATCGTCGGAGAAAGTGCCGCTGACAATCATCGAAGTCAGAAACTGGCCGCAAGTCCGGATAGTCGGCAGAAACGGATCGTTCTTGAGCGCGTCCGGATCTATGGTGGTCGCGCCGTTAAGCGCCTGCCGCGCTCCGAGCACGGTGTTCCACCAACTCGCCAGTTTGCCTGCTTCGTTGCGAAGTAGCTGAAGAGCGTCGCGGTCGTCGTCGGTTCTCGCGGCTACTTCCGCCTTCGCAAGACCTGCCTGCACTTGATCGTTGTAGCCCTGCGCCCACCCGTCGCTGATAGCCAATCCATGGGTGATCATCGCCGCGATAGCTCCGCGCCACTCTCTCATATCCGCCAACTCAGCGACCGCGGCAGTTGCAAACGGGCGAGAAATCCCTGTCGGCGGTTGAACGGGAACGGCAGCGGGCGCCGGAGTGGGCGCGGCAACGGGCGCTGCGGCTTCGGCTGCACTGGCTGCAGCGGCAGTGGACGGAACTTCCACGGGCGTAACGGCAGCGATAGCGTTACCGGCTTCGGGTGCGGCAGCCGCGACTGGCTCAGCGGCAACCGGCGCAGCAGAGGCGGTCGTAGCAGCGGCAGACTTCGCGGCAGGTATCCTCAGCACGACTCGAGTGGGTCCGATGACGACTGTGCCGTTCGTGATCTGCGCCAAAGTTTCCACATCAATGTAAGAGTGGCCATCGATCTGGCGTAATCCGCCGTCTATAGTCTTCCCGTTCACGATCAGCGTTTTTTCCGGCACGCTTTGCGCCAAGCCGCTTCCCGCCAGCCCCAGAGCAAAGCCTAGCCCCACAAAGAATCGAAAATTGCGATGTTGGTTCGTGTTGTGCGGTGTTTTCATGATATGCGTTTCACCAGAGTTTCCGCCGAAGTTTTAGAAGCAGCCACCATTGTACACCCTGCTTTTGCGCCCGCTGCTTTGGCGCATTCTCTTCGCTCTCGCATGGCAGGCGGCTATTTGCCGAACACTAGCTTCACGGATTGCACCGTATTCTTATTCTTGTCGCCGCTCAGCCCCACGGTCACGAACGAAATGGGCACGTTCGCGCCCAAGTTTCCGTCCCACTTGACGCCGTACTGAATCGTCACCGTAAGCTGGCTGAATCCCAGCGGCCCCAGGCTTCCCGCCGACTTCACCGCCAATGCCGCAGCTTGAATCGTACTGACGAGCTCCTCGGTCAGAGTCGGCGGTTTCGGCTTCGAATGCGCAGTCAAACCCTTCGGTGGCGGAGGCACCGAGTATTTGAACGTGACGTCGTTGCACACGTCCTTCTCGTGCGACCCGCCAATTTTGAAGATGAAAAAGCTGATCGAGCCGCCCACGGTCGTGGCCGTGGACGTCTTGAAATCGAATTCAGCGGAAGTAAGCGCAGGCAGCGCGTCCGGCCCGGTCCCCAGACCTTGCTGGTACTGATCCAGCGCCGCCTTCACTTGCGGAATAACCAAATCCAAAGGTCCGGCATCCGGTGGCGGCGCGGTGTCTCCCACCAACGCCGCTTTCGGGTCCACTTCATTCTCCTGCGCGCGCGCTACACCCGTTCGCCCCAGCGTCGCCAGCAGCAAGCAGCAACCCAGCAGCAACATTTGCCTAAACATAATTCCTCCTCTCCTCCGCATCTGTTGACCCGCAGCGTCGCGCATCCGTGCGCGCAGCGTAGACGCATACCATATCAATTACTGGCGCGTTCGTTTGCGTTATAATCAAAAAATCCTCGAGCCCATGCCGCTGCATTTCCATCGCCTTACTGAAGCGGACCTTCCCACGCTTGCCGAATGGCTCAATCGTCCGCACGTGGCCGAGTGGTGGGATGCTTGCGGGTCGCTCGACGAAGTCCGCGAAAAATATCTCCCGCGCACGATGGACGGCTCTGCGGCGGTTCCGTACCTCGCTTATCTCGACGGGGTCCCGATTGGCTACATTCAGTCCTACGTCGCGGCTGGAGTAGGCGGCGGCTGGTGGCCCGACGAGCGCGATCCCGGAGTTCGCGGCATCGACCAGTTCCTCGCCGACGGGCACCGCCTGGGTCAAGGCCTGGGGACGCAATTGGTTCGCGAGTTCGTCGAATTTCTGTTCCGCGATCCCGCAGTTACGAGGATTCAGGCCGATCCGTCTCCCGCCAACGGTCGCGCTATCCGCTGCTACGAAAAGGCCGGCTTCCGCCGCGTCGGCCCCATCACCACTCCCGACGGCCCGGCGCTGCTCATGGTCATCGACCGCCCCTAATTTGTGCTCGATTCGCCGTGGTAAGATTTGTTGCTTGCCTTTCAGGGGAACTCGATGAACAAACTTACGATTCCGGCAGCGTGTATCACTCTGGGGCTTGTCCTCCTCGCGACTCAGATGGTCGGTGAGACACCCAACGGAGATATCATCGCTCGCAAAATAAAATCCGAGGTCGCATCCTCGGCGGTAACATCCCATCCGGTAAGCGGAGGAGGCGACTTGGGGCCGCCCAGGTCGACGGTTAGTCGAGCCTGGGGAAGAGGCCGCGAAGCGGCCGGAAAAGGATCCTCGATGGACAAAGCGGCGCTGCGTGAAGAAGTCGACCAACTTAGAAAAACCTGGAACGCGGCATGGCTTGAAAACGACAGCGCCACCGTGGACCGGCTGATGGCTCCCGAATACGTTTACATCGGGCCGAACGGCCAAGTCTCCGACCGCAGCGTAATCATGGGAGTGATCCTGTCGCCCAGCTACAAACTCCACCACGCCGAGTGGACTGAGGTTCAAATCAATCTGCTCAGCGACTCCGCCGCGGTTATTATCGACCGCTTGCAAGGCTCCGGCACGCTCAACGGCAACACTTTTACCGACAACAACCGCTGCTCCCGCGTTTGCCTGCGACGAAACGGCGCCTGGCAGATTGTCTTCGAACAAGCCTCGGCCATCGTCCCGTAATTCACGTTTACCCGCCGAGGCGGGCGGCGTCATCTATCTCCGTTGAACAATTCATCCCGGCGTTGATTAATTCAACGCCTAAGCCGCCCATTCTGTCTCCGGCACGAACCGGCGCTTCCGCGCACCTGTCTGAATTGAAAGGACATAGGAAATCTTCAATTCTCTGGCAAGGCTTGGCAAGCAAGATGCATAATGTCCTGCGTCCGCCAAGCACTGAGGCCGACCAAAAAAAACGGGAGGAAACAAGAACATGGCAAAGAAAACTCTGAAGAAGGCCAAGAAGCTCGAAGCCACCAAGCCGTTGACGCTTGGTTTCGTTCGCTAAACGTAAAGCCGGACTGCAAATGTTTTATTAACGAAACGGGAAGGGCCTCGGCTCTTCCCGTTTTTTTTGTCTCTACTACACCGGATCGGATGCTTACCTTTTGCGCAGGTTCACCCGCGCAAAGTCGTCGCCTTCGCTCTTGAACTTCTACCTTTTGTGAATCCCCGCAGGGATTCACCCAGAGCGCATTCGCGAAGGGCGCTGCATTACCTGCGCAAGCAGTTGGTTCAAAGTTCTCGATTAGGATGGGGTCGTTGTGTTTGTTTTCAGCGAGTTGCGGCATGTTCTAATTCCACGTGTTCTCGATTAGAAACGGGTCGATTTGAGGCGAGGTTTATGGTCGCGACGGGCACGGTGGGGAATTTGTTGGGGCTTGCGCTGAATGGCGCCGCGAACCCCGCGGTGATGGTAGCGACAGGCGATGAGCTGCCTGTCGCGTTTACAGGATCGGAATTTTTATGGGCTTGCGCCGGTGGCACCGCAGAGTGCGCGGTGAAGGAATCGGCCGACGGCGGGCCGACTTTCTTCTGCGAACCGGACACGGCGGGGAATTTTTCTGGGCTCACGCTAGTGGGCTCCGCGGACTGCGCGGAGGAGGTAGCAGCAGCCTGAGGACCGGCTGCATTCAAGGCTGAAGAAGAGGGACCACCTGGGGCCGGTGCGCCCTTCGAACTCCGCATGTGGGAGTTCTCTGGGTGATCCTTCGTGTGCGAAGGATCAGGGCCCTGCGCGTGACGATGCTCGATGAGGTGGCGGCGGACGGGAGGGGTCCATTGGCCTTGGTCGTTGATTTGGGCGTAGAGGCGGACGGCGGCGACGACGGAGCCGGCGGTGGCGCGGACGGACTCGGCTTGCTCGATGAAGTTTTCGAGGGTGGCGCGGAGGGAGGCGCGGCGTTGGGCGCGAAGGCCGGTGGCGTCGGCGTGGCGGTAAACGACGGATTGGTGGGAGATAGCGTACTCGCGGGCGATTTTCTTGGGACTGAGCCAGCGGAGGTAGTCCTGGTCAATGAATTCGCGGTCTTTGTGATGGCATACCGTGCATTTGCGGGCGTGGCGGGCCTGGTTTGCGCGTCGGGCGCGTGTTTTGGGCTCCTCGCTCTGGTCTTCTGCAGGTAAAGCGTTCCCTTCGAACTGCGCACTGTGGAGTTCTCTGGGTAAAGAAGACACTTGTACTTGCGTCCTGCTACTGCCTACTCGACTGCTCGTGGCCTTGGCCATATAGCTTCCTCATGGGGCATCAATAACGCCCCAAGGCATGATATCATAGTAGTAAACATAAGTCAAGGGTAATAATTACACGATGCGCGCTGGTCCCCTTGTGGGAACGCGCTTATCTCGCGAGGTTCCTATTCAGCGAACGGTTCCCAGGTGTTTACTTCTTCTTCGGTTCCGTCAGGGAGTTTCTTCTTCGAGGACGTTAGCTGCCAAGTTTTTCCCGTGTCGGCATCGATGAGAAACGTGAATCGTGCCGCAACGCCGGAAGTGAAGAGTTGAAATCTGGCTCGAGCTGCTTGCGAGCTTGCGCTACGACCGATCACTACTGTATTTTCCCACGCAGATTCACCTTCTTTAGTTTTTACTAACTGCGAGACTTCACCGGTAAAGCGGTCGAGCCGGAACGTCCATCTTACTGCCAGCTCTGATTGAATGATTTCGAACCGCGCGTTCGGGGGCGTCGTCGTAGTTTGGTGGGTCTCATTTGGATTATTTTGGGCCGATACTGTGGTTGCAGCGAACGCGGCCATTAAAATTAAGTACACAAGTGAACGCATTTTCTCTCCTGATAGTTTGTTTTCCAACCAAGGTAGCCCACTTCAGACCGGCATTCAACGCACAAAGTGCCTCGCTGGGGCAGAAACTTAGGAGTGAACTATCGGTATGGTACTATCCGCTCTGGCACGACGTACTCGACAGAGCCATCGAGATTAAGCCTCGGCGCTCAGGTATTGCAGAATGCAAAGAATCTACGTTGAAAGTTTCACCATGTGCATGCCTTGGCGTCTCGTAGAGGTTTTACTGGCATGCAAATGGGGCTTGAAATTCCTTGACGCACACGCGGGCGCGATCGGGGCGCTCGCCACAGTTGCAATACTCGTCCTCACTGCTTTCTATGTCACGTACTCCAAGCGACAATGGAGAGTAATGGCGAAACAGCTTGACCTGTCCGAGCGACCGTGGGTTTCCGCCGACGTTTCAATTGCTCAGCCCCTTTTATTTAACGAAAGCGGGGCGGTCACGTCCATACGAGTCCGGCTTAAGAATGTGGGGCGCTCAGTAGCTCTGTATGTCAGCGTCTGGACTGCTTTGAAAGTTGGGGCTCCTGATCCCTCGGAGCAGGAGAAACTGTGTGCTGTACCCAAGGCTCCGGCCAATGCTAACAGCGATTACGGCTACTTAGTATTTCCGGACCAAGAGCTAGACGAAGTTCAACCCCTAATCGCGCCGTCTAAAGATATCGAAGAAGGAGTTAAGGGACCAATCGCCGGAATGGTGATGTTCTACGTTCTCGTTTGCGTTGACTATAGGTCTTCCTTTGACCCTATCCATCACCAGACTCGGCTTGTCCGGCTACTCGCACGACCCGACCCGACGCGCGGTACGATGATGGGTACTTTTGACCCGCACCTCGTATATGCTCAGCTTGCCCTTTTGCCGAGGCAGCACGGGGACTCCGCTGATTAGGTATAAATTGGACCTTCGCCAATGCTCGACCTAAGGAAATGAAAGCCGCGATAGTAGGAACCAATTTTATGGTTGAGGTATTCGTCGTTTGTGGCTTGTCGACCTGTTCGGGGAGCGGTCGCAAATTGGATTCGTTCACCGAGGAATTGTTGGAGTTCCAGGTCACGAATTCGGGCCGTTTGTCGCGAGAATCGCCATCCGCAAGATGACGCCCGACATGTAAAGAAAGCCTTCGACCTCGACTGGATTCAAATCGTGCCTTTTTTCAGAGGCGTGCCTTTTAAACTCGTTGGCGTAATTGATAAAATTGCTCAAAAGGCCCTTCCATTCTTGCGATAGCCCGATTTTCTTTAGCAGTTCCTCGCGATTCTTATCGAGTACCTTTTCGTTGCCCAGGATTTGCCTTGCGACGCCCTCGACCGCCAGATAGCAATTGATGATTACTTCGTCTAGTCGTTTGCCTGTGTAGCCCGTTAGTGCCTTCAGGTAATCGGCTCTTTCATTTGGAAAATTGGCCAGCCATTTTAATGGCTCTTCAATAAGAGCCTCGTCGAGCTCTTGTGCTCCGCTGGGATAAAACATGCCTTCGTTCCAGGTTACACCGAGGTCAACCGTCGCGTGACTGAGAGCAGTTTCAATCCAACCCAGAGCGATTCGTCTCTCCCGATACTTTATCTAGAGCTCGATAGAGCAAAACTAATACTTTGAGCGTTTCTAGATAAGTATCGTGTGTCAGGGAGCGTAGGCCAGGACTCTGGTCCTACCGCTGTAGTTCATTTGATTTCGCTTTGAAATCCGATCGTCCGCATTCGTGCCGAGCGAATAGCAAACGATTCTGAAAATCTTTTCGTAAGACACGGCATAGTCCAGCTTCTCAATAGCGACAAATGCCGTCTGATTTATTCGCTCTACCAATCTACTCTGTTCTGTAGGGAGGTCGTCATGGATACCGAAAATCTCGTTCAAGCGTCCCAGCATATTTACAACATAGCACGCTGGTCTCGAAATGTAATCACTCGGTACAGAAGCATCGACGTTAAATTAAAGGAATGTTAAGGATAGGTCGCAGGACCCAACCGGGATGGACGATTTTGGTGAGGTTGAGGCGGATTGACGGGTCACGTTGCCATTGCTACTCTGAATCGGCAATTTATCTGGTGAATCTAATCGCCATACCCAACTGCAGGCGAAATGCGGGAAGTCAGACAAGGGTAAGCGAATTATACGGAGGGATGCGCATGGCTACGGCTGTAATGCCGAAGGTTTTTAAGAATTACATTAATGGGGAGTGGGTGGAGGCGCGCAGCGGGAAGGCGATCGAGAATCGCAACCCGGCGGACACCAACGAGCTGGTGGGGATGTTTCCGGCGTCGTCTGCGGAAGACGCGGATGCTGCGATTGACGCGGCGGCGAATGCGTTTGAGAAATGGCGGCTGACGCCTGCTCCGAAGCGCGGCGAAATTCTCTATCGCGCGGCGGAAATTCTGACCGAGCGCAAGGAAGACTTCGCGCAGGACATGACGCGCGAAATGGGCAAAGTGTTGGCGGAAACGCGCGGCGACGTGCAGGAAGCCATCGACATGACGTACTTGATGGCGGGGGAAGGGCGGCGGCAGTTTGGGCAGACCACTCCTTCGGAGCTGCCGAACAAATTTGCGATGTCGGTGCGCACGCCGGTGGGCGTGAACGGGTTTATTACGCCGTGGAATTTTCCCATGGCCATTCCGTCGTGGAAAATTATGCCTGCGCTGATTTGCGGGAACACGGTGGTGATCAAGCCGGCGGAAGACACTCCGCTTTCGACCTACAACTTGATTCACGTGCTGGCGGAAGCGGGGCTGCCGCCGGGCGTGTTGAACATCGTGTCGGGCAAGGGAACGGTGGTGGGCAAAGCGATTCTGGAAAGCAAAGGGACGCAACTGATCAGTTTTACCGGGTCAACGGAAGTGGGGCGCATCATCAGCGAGGCTTGCGCGCCGACTTTTAAGAAGTGCCATCTGGAAATGGGCGGGAAGAACATCATCATCGTGATGGACGACGCGAACCTGGACCTGGCGGTGGACGGCGCGATTTGGGGCGGGTTTGGAACCAGCGGGCAGAGGTGCACGGCGGCGAGCCGCGTCGCGGTGCAGAAGAAAGTTTACGGCGAGTTTGTGGCGAAATTTGCGGAGCGCGCGAAATCGTTGCGCGTGGGCAATGGGCTGAATCCGGCGACCGATATGGGGCCGTGCATCAATGAACAGCAACTGAAGACGGTGATGAGCTACGTCGAGATTGGGAAGAACGAAGGCGCGAAGCTGGCGGCGGGCGGGCATCGTCTGCAAGACGGCGATTTGGCGCGAGGATGGTTCCACGAGCCGACCATTTTCAGCGATTGCGATGCGAAGATGCGGATTTGTCAGGAAGAAATTTTCGGGCCGGTGGTCAGCGTGATTCCGTTCGATACGCTGGACGACGCGCTGGCGATTGCCAACGGCGTGCAATACGGCTTGTCCGCTGCGATTTACACGCGCAACGTGAACAACGCGTTTCGCGCGCAACGCGATCTGCAGACGGGGATTGTGTACGTCAACGCGCCCACGATTGGCGCGGAAACGCATCTGCCCTTTGGCGGAATCAAAAACACAGGCAACGGGCATCGCGAATCCGGCGAAGCGGCGCTGGATTTCTACTCCGAGTGGAAGACCATCTACATTGACTACTCCGACCGCCTGCAGCGCGCGCAAATCGACAACGCCGACTAAACACAAACATGATTCGAAATTTTGCGGTGAAGGAAGGAACTTCAGCGGCTAAAGCCGCTCGGCTTCGAAGTGTCTATGTCGTGGCTGAAGCCACGACCCACAAGGATTCTGGGTTAGGGCAAAGTGTTGGGCGACAGGCCTTCGTGGCGCGCAGTGTCCGAGACGGCGCCGATTTGCTGCTGGATCGCGGTCTGCTGAATGCTGAGCTGCTTCAGGTAGTCCGCGGTAAAACCCCCACCGAATCTGGTTTCCGGAATCAGCGTCACGTTCTGCGCCGCGGCTTCCTGATGCATGGCGATTTCCGTTCCGCGAATTTCGGCGAGATCGGTTTGCAAGGCGTTTAACGTTTCGCGCGTCGAAATATTTGTGGCGCGCGGCGCGATTGCGGCCGCGTTGCGCAAGACTCCAGGATCAATGCCGTTGAGTTGCGCGCGGCTTTCGAGGTCGGAAATTTGCGCGTCGAGCTCGGCGCGCTGCTGCAAGAGCAGCTGGATCTGCGCGTCGGTTGTGATCCCGTCGCAGGGCGCGTAGATGTTCAACCCCACCGTTAAGCCCGGCGTGTCCGCCCCGGGCGGCGCATCGGACGCAACGAAATTCCGCAACTGCTGTACCTGGTTGTCGATGTCATCCATCCTCGCGCTCAGCGAAAGGTACTGCTGCGCGTACCACGTGGGATCTTTTTCCGGCGGCAGAGGCGTTCGTGGCGTTCGTGTGACGAGAAGTTGCGGCGTGAGCGGGCGCGTGGTCGCGGGCGGAACGGAAGTGTCCGGCGCGGCGTTGCCGACCGAGGAGGCTCCATAATTTCGCGCCAGGGCTTCGACGTCTTCGTTTGTGTAGATTTTCTTCTCGCGCGCGGGTTTCGGCTGTGCTGAGTTGCCGTCAGGCGAGTTAGCAGCGGCGGTTTTGGCCGCGCCGTCGCCGGCAAAGGAGGGAATCGAAAGTGCGCAAAGCAATCCAGCGGCTAACAGGATGCGGCTAGCGCGGAGATGGTGCGAATGAGCGTTCATAGATGACCTCGCAGAGCAGCCCCAAATATTACATGCGTAGAAAGCGACTGTAAATTGAGATTGTGGCGCGAGGAGTGATTTATTGTGTACCGGTACGGCCGAGACGCTTAGTACGGGATCGCGCGTGGCGAGTGAATCGGGCGCGCCCGAATGGTTTCGGCTTGCGGCGCGAAAGCGACTGGCTCCGCAGACAATCATTCGTAACGCAGAGCGACCATGGGGTCCACGGCGATGGCGCGCCGAGCGGGGATGTAACAGGCCGCAATCGCGACGAGCAGAAGAATTATCGCAGCGGCGACGAATGCGACGGGGTCGTACGCGCCGACGCCGAAAAGCAGGCTGGCCATTAAACGCGTGAGCCCGAAGGCTGCGGCGATGCCGATGGCGATTCCGAGCGCGGCGAGTTTCAGACCTTGGCCGACGACGAGGCGGAGAACGTCGCTGCGTTGCGCGCCGAGGGCCATGCGGATGCCGATTTCGTGGTCCTTTGCTGGACGCTGTAGGAGATGACGCCGTAAATTCCAATGGCAGCGAGCAGAAGGGCGAGGCCGCGAAAGTTTCCAGCAGCAGCATATTGAATCGCTTGGCGGCCACGGATAGGAACACGATTGTGTCCAGCGTTCTGACGCGATAGAGAGGCTGATTGCTGTCGATGGATGTAACGGTTTGTTGCACGGCGGAGATCAGCGATTCGGGAGTGGACATGGTTCGCACGATGATGGTTACGGAAGCCCAAGGATCCTGAGCATAGGGAACGAAAAATGCGGGGCGAGGCTTATCGCCCAGCGAGTGTTGATGAACGTCGCGCACGATGCCGACAACTTCGAGCCAATTTGTCGCGCCATCTATTTGGAAGCGCATGCCGATGGGGTCTTTCCCGGGCCAGTAATAGTGAGCCATGGACTGGTTGATGACGGCGACGGCCGGGGATGTTTGGCTGTCCGACTCGGTGAGCACGCGGCCCGATAGCAGCGGGATTTGCAGTGTGGAGAAAAAGTCCGGCGTCACCACGGAATAATCAGCGTCAGAGTCTTCATCCCGGCGTGGGCGTCCCTCGACGACAATACTACGGGAACTACTGCCGGCGTTCATCGGAAGCCGGGTAACGGCTGCCGCGGAACTGGCTCCCGGGAGATTTTTGAGTCGTGATAAGAGATTGTCCAGGAACGCGACGCGCTGGGCGGGGTCGGGGTAGGCGCCTTGAGGCAAAGCGATCTGCGCAGTGAGCACGTTGTGCGGATTAAAGCCCTCCTGAACGGACTGAAGCCGCGAATAGCTGCGAATCAAAAGGCCGGCGCCGACCAGAAGAACCAGGGCGAGCGACATCTCCGATACGACGAGAAGCTGCCGCAAACGATTGCTCCCGCGATCTTCGGAGGAATTTCGCGCGCCGTCTTTGAGCGCGTCGTTGAGGTTGCGAGCCATAGTCCCGAAAGCGGGAGCGAGGCCAAAAAGAATTCCAGTGGCAACTGACGCAAGGATAGTGAAGGCCAGGATTCGCGAGTCAACCTGAAGATGGACAAGATCACGCATATCCGGCGGCATCAGCGAGACGAGCGGCGCAAAACCGGCGAGGGCGAGGCCGAAACCGAGAAGTCCACCGCAGGCTACGAGCAAAAGGCCTTCGATAATCAGTTGCTGGAAGATTCTATGGCGGCTGGCACCGAGAGCCATGCGCAGCGACATTTCCCGCTGGCGTTTCAGTCCACGCGCAAGAAAGAGGTTTGCCACGTTAGCGCAAGCGATGAGAAGAACGAGACCAACGGCGCCGAATAGGACCAGGAGCGCGGGGCGAACGTCCCCAACGCGATCATCTTGCAGCGTATCGAGCACGATTCCCGCATGCAAGGCGGGTTCAGAATCTTTCTTCTTGATCTGCTTCGCAATCACATCGAGATCAGCTTGCGCTTGTTTAAGCGTGATGCCGGGCTTCAGACGCGCGATGGTCTCGAAATAATGGTGGCCCTCCTCTTGGGATGGATCTTCCGTCGGTTTCAAAACATTTCGTGGCACAGCAAAAGGTGAGAGCACCCAAGCTTCGGCTTCATCGGGATATTGAAAACTGGCCGGCATGATTCCGGAGACGGTGTAGACCTCGCCATCGAGCGTCAACTGGCGGCCGATCGCATTAGGGCTACCAGCAAACATTCTTTGCCATAAGGCGTAGCTCAAAACGGCGGGCCGGCCGGAGTTGCCGTTTGCGTCTTCGGCGGAAAACGTACGGCCCAAAAGCGGGTCTACGCCGAGAAGCGGGAAAAAATTTGGGGTGACGTCGGCGCCTGCGATTCGTTCGGGCCGTTCCGCGCCGGTCAGATTAAATCCGGAAACGCGAGAGCCAGCCATCTGTTCGAAGACATGGTTTTGGTGCTGGAACGCGAGGAAGGTTGGCGGGTCAGGGGCGTTGTCGCCCGCTTGCGATTCCCAAACCATCACGAGGCGAGCGGGGTTTTTGTAAGGCAGGGGGCGAATCAACACGGCGTCAATTACGCTGAACATTGCTGTGTTTGCGCCAATGCCGAGGGCGAGAGTCAGGACAGCGACCGAAGCGAAGCCGGGGTTTTTGCGGAGCATGCGCGCGCCGTAGCGCAAATCTTGGAGGAGGGAATCGAGCCAGGCGCCGGCGCGAACTTCGCGGACGTCTTCCTTCACCTGCTCGACGCCGCCTAGCTCGATGCGCGCCGTTCGTCGTGCTTCATCCGGGCTCATTCCTTGGCGGATCTTTTCCGCAGCTAGCAGATCGACGTAACCGCGGACTTCGTCGTCAAGGTCTCGGTCGTTTCGGCGCGTGCTGAAAGCATTTCGTAAGAAGCTTGTCATGCGCGAGAGTATGGGCATGTTGTGTCCTCCGAGTGCGACGGGCTTCTTTTCATTCGTGCCTCAGCGCGATCATCGGATCTACGCGAATCGCGCGACGAGCGGGTATGTAGCACGCGAAGATCGCGACGAGGACGAGCGAGCCAGCCACCGCAGCAAACGTTGCGGGATCACCGGCGCTGACCGAGAAGAGAAGGCCGGACATAAGCCGGGTAAGCGCGAACGCAGCGACGATTCCAATGAGAATCCCGACAAGTGAGATTCTTCCTCCTTGGTAGAGGATCATGCGAAGAATGTCGGTGCGCTGCGCTCCGAGCGCCATGCGCACGCCGATTTCGTGAGTGCGCCGCGCGACAGAATACGAAATCACGCCGTAAATTCCGATAGCCGCGAGAATCAAGGCGAGCGCGCTAAAAAGTCCGAGAAGAACAAAAGTGATGGCGAGTCGCGACGGAATCGTCGCTGATGACCAGTTGTTTCATAGTGTTGACGTTGAAGACCGGTTGGTCCTTGTCGATTGCCGCGACTGCGTCACGAACGGCGGGAGTGAGGCTCGCGATGGATCGATCGCGAACGCAGCACCAGGAACATGTCGCTTTCGACGGCTCTGCTGAAGCGGCATATACACTTCTAGGCGCGAAGGATTGGCCAGGCCGTAGAGTTTTGTGTCGCCCACGACGCCTATAATCTCTATCCACTTGGCGGATCCTTCGATCCGGGATGGAAGCGCCCCCAGTGAAACGCTTGCCGGTGGCGTCTTCGTTGGGCCAAAAGCGACGGGCCAACTTGCCGTTGATCAGGCGCAACTCGGGAGAGCTGTATCGGTGTCCCCATCGGTGAAATTCCGGCCGCGTCAGCAGGGAATGCTGAGCGCATCGATCGTAGTCGGAACTGACCGTGTGGTATCGGGATGCGGAAAGTTTCCCAGCTCGGGGAGCGGCAAGCCTTCAATTGTGATGTCACCACGGTCGTGATTACCTGTCAGAGGAAGATGACGGTCCCAGCGCCGCGGTTTCTACGCCCGGCAACGCGCGAACTTTATCGAGTATTTCGCGCCAAAAATTCAGAACAGCGCCGGTCTTTGGAATACTGCGCTGTGAACGCAGATTTATTTCCATGGTGAGCACACGCTCGGGCCGGAAGCCGGGATCCACTTGCAGCAGGCGATACATGCTTTTCATCATCAGACCCGCGCCGACGAGAAGCACGAGAGCGAGCGAAATGTCTGCGACGGCCATACAATACGCCACGCAGGCGATGCTGCGCGGCGCCGGCTCTGGTGCTTCGACCGCCGTCCTTCATGTTTACCCTGCACGCGGGGCTTTGCCGAATGCCAGGCGGGGGCGAGGCCGGAGGCGATGGCAGCGAACACCAGTACAATTACGCGGCGCTAAACAGCAGGACAGCTGCGGTCCATTCCGATGTGGCACCCATTTGGATGTCCTGCGAAATGCAACCGCGCGTCAGGCCCTAATTCCGGCAAGCGCCCCCACAAGAATCCTAACCCGCCGCCGAGGAAGGCGAGTAGAAAACTCTCGGTGAGCATTTGACGGATCAGCCGCTAGCGACTTGCGCCGCAGGCTTTGCGGACTGCAATTTCTCTGGCGCGGGCCGCTCCGCGCACGAGAAACAGATTCGCGACGTTACGCACTCGCGATCAGAAAAACAAACATAACGGCGCCAAACAGCACGAGAATTTCCGAGCGCCGGTCGCCGACCAAGGCGTCTCGAAGAGATGCGCAACTGACCGACGCCGAACTAGTCATTGTCGTCGGGATATTCTTTTGCCAGGCGATTACAGCAATTGTTTCCATTTCCGCTTGGGCCTGCGCTGATGGAAGTACCTTAAACGAGCCGAGCTCGACAGCATCCATGTCGCCGCGCTCGCTCCGCGCTCGACGCATTCGATTATCCCCGGCCCAGACGCCAATGGGCAGCCAGCACGTCCATCTTCTCTAGGAGCCGAAGTTTGGGGGCAGGACGCCGATGATGATGAAATCTTTTGCCGTCGAGCGTGATCGAGCTTTTACCAACGACGTTGGGATCTGCGCCCAAATGGGACTGCCACAAAGCGTAACTTAATAGCAAAACGCGCTGGAGTTCCGGGATCGTCTTCGATGGGCAGGAAATCCCGACCGAGCAAGGGCCGTACATCCATCATCGAAAGAAAATTCGCTGACACGGTATAGCCGTGTATATTTTCAGGTTGAGTGACGGTTACGCCGACAAAGTTGAAACTCCCGATTGTTGATCGCAGCCATTTGCCCGAAAGTTCTGCTCTGTTTTCGCCAATCGAGAAAATCAGGATAGGAGAGGATGACCATGAGTCCGACTCTTTGCGTCGTTTCCCTGAGAACGATCAGTTGAGACGCGTCGGGATAGGGAAGCGGCGCCAGCAAGACTGCATACAGGAATGAAAAGATCGCAGTGTTGGCGCCTATTCCGAGAGCGAGGGTGAGGACGGCGACGGCGGTGAAGCCGGGATTCTTGCGGAGCATGCGCGCGCCGTAGCGCAAATCTTGGAGGAGGGAATCGAGCCAGGCGCCGGCGCGAACTTGGCGGACTTGTTCTTTTACTTGTTCCACGCCGCCCAATTCAAGGCGAGCCGCGCGGCGAGCTTCATCGGGGTTCATGCCTTCGCGCATCTTTTCCTGTGCCAGCAGGTCAACGTAGGAATGCACTTCGTCGTCGAGGTCCCGGTCGTTTCGGTGCTTGGCGAAGATATTTCGGAAGAAGTTTCCAATGCGCGAGAGCGTGGGCATACTTTCTGCTCCTTCCTGACTACGCGAAACTAGGAAGCTTCCAGAGCGCGGGCGATGGCCAGCGAAATTCGGCCCCAGCGCTGGGTTTCTGAATCGAGCTGGCGGCGGCCGGCTCGGGTCAGGCGGTAATACTTTGCGCGGCGATTGTTTTCCGACTCGCCCCAGGAGGAAATGAGCCAGCCTTCCTCCTCCATGCGGTGGAGAGCGGGGAAGAGAGAGCCGGGCTTGACTTGAAATGTGCCTTTTGTGAGTTGTTCGATGCGGCGGGAGATGCCGAGGCCGTGCATTTGGTCCAGGGCCAGGGATTTCAGAATCATCATGTCGAGAGTACCCTGGAGGAGATTGGTTTGATCTGGGGTCATGATTCTCCTATAGACGATCTGTAGGACAATATGTTAGCTCCTATAGAGTGTCAATATGAAGTTTATTTACGCCAGCCGGCGGGGGGTCTGGGGGAAGTGGTTGACATGGCGCGAGAGCGCATTCACAATCCGCATAGCGGCACGCCTGCTCTTGCCACCCGACGGAATTCCGGCTCAAATTCCCGCACCGGCGTGTGAAATTCAAATCCGACTGAAAGAGGCCATTCGATGATTCGACGCGCTCCATCTGTTCTGCTGGGGATTCTGATTCTGGTTTCGCCGCGGGGACTCGCGGCGCAGAGCGCTGACTCGCGCCAAAACATTGCGACCATTTCGGCGGAAAGTTCCGCGGGCGGAGGCTGCTACACGCCCGGCATCGCGGATGAGCAGGCCGGGCATGGATTCGATCTGGCGAATCTGGATCGTTCGGTTTCTCCTTGCGATGATTTTTTTCAATTTGCCGACGGCGGCTGGGTGAAGAGCCATCCGATTCCGGCGGCGTATCCTTCGTGGGGCACGTTCAACAAACTTCGTGATGATAACGAGGACGCGCTGCGCAAAATCCTGGATCAGGCTGCTGCGGACAAGAATGCCGCACCGGGTTCGAACTGGCAGAAGATTGGAGATTTTTATGCGAGTTGTATGGATGAGGCTGCTATCGAGACGGCGGGCATCAAGCCGTTGGAGCAGGACCTTAAGCGTATAGCGGACATAAATAATGTGAAGGCGCTGCAGGCGGAAATCGCCAACCTGCAGCGCCAAGGCGTGCGAGCAGTTTTCGGTTTCAGTTCGCAGCAGGATTTCAAGAACAGCACGCAGGTGATTGCCGGGGCGCGGCAGGGCGGGCTGGGATTGCCGGATCGGGACTATTACACGAAAGACGACGATCAATCGGTGGCGCTGCGGGCGGCTTACGTGCAACACGTGACGAATATGTTCAAGCTGGCGGGCGATGACGAAGCAACCGCCGCCGCGGAAGCAAAGAAAGTGATGGATATCGAAGCTTCGTTGGCAAAAGCGTCGATGACTAATGTGGAGCGACGGGATCCGGAACACGTTTATCACATGATGACTCTGGCGCAGCTCAAGGAGCTAACTCCGAATTTCGAGTGGGCCGAATTTCTTACGGAAGTAGGCGCGCCGCCGGTTTCGAGCATGAATGTCGGACAACCCGAATTTTTCAAGGTGGTAAATGCGTCTTTGACGTCTGTTCCGCTGGCCGATTGGAAAGTTTACTTGCGCTGGCACTTGATCCACAACTCCGCGCCGGAACTTTCGTCGAAATTTGTGGATGAGAACTTTGATTTTTACGGACGGACGCTGCAGGGGACGAAGGAACTGCTGCCACGTTGGCGCCGCTGCGTGCAAGCGACCGATGGCACGCTAGGCGAAGCGCTGGGACAGTATTACGTGAAGGAGAATTTTCCTCCGGAAGCGAAGGCGAAAGCCATAGTCATGGTCAAGAATTTAATGGCGGCGCTGCGCGACGATCTGACCACGCTCGATTGGATGAGCCCGGAGACACGCAAGCAGGCCACGGTGAAGCTGGATGCCATCACGATCAAAATCGGCTATCCGGACAAATGGCGGGATTATTCAGCGTACAAAGTGGATCGCGGACCGTATGCAGCCAATGAGATTCGCGGCGATGAGTTCGAAGTGGCTCGCGAACTTGCCAAAATCGGGAAGCCGGTGGATAAGACGGAATGGGGCATGACGCCGCCGACCGTCAATGCGTACTACAACCCATCGAGGAACGAGATCGTATTTCCGGCAGGGATACTGCAGCCGCCATTTTACGATGCGAACCGCGATGATGCGATGAATTACGGCGGAATCGGAATGGTGATCGGCCACGAGATGACGCACGGATTCGACGATCAAGGCGCAAAATTCGACGCGCAGGGGAATTTGAAGAACTGGTGGACCCCGGAAGACCTGGCGAACTTCAAGGCGCGCGGAGACTGCGTAGCGAAACAGTTTGATGAATTTGAAGTGGAGAAGGGGCTGCATGAAAACGGCAAGCTGGTGGAAGGCGAGAGCATCGCGGACTTGGGCGGATTGACGATTGCGTATGCCGCGATGGAGAAGTCTTTTGAAGGAAAACCTACGCCGGAGAAGATTGACGGATTCACTGCCGAGCAGCGATATTTCATCGCGTTTGCGCAGATATGGGCGGGGAGCGTGCGCCCTGAATTCGCGCGAGTGATGGTAGCGACGAATCCGCATCCGCTGGGGCCGTTTCGCACGAATGGCCCGGTTTCCAATATGCCTGCGTTTGCAAAGGCGTGGGGATGCAAGGCGGATTCGCCGATGGTGCGGGCTGAGGCACTGCGCTGCCGCATTTGGTGATGCCGGCGGAGGGTTCTGGCCTTGGCGGTTCGTTGAAGAGCCCGGACAGGAGTTTCAGGGAAGCACCCACCCAATAAAGATTTCGAGTGTTTCCTCAGAGGATTCGATGTGCCTACCTTGCGCAACCCCGAGATGCGCCCGGTTGACGCTTTCAACTCCACCGATTAAACTGAAATGTAAGGATGGGCCGCAACGAAAGAGTGGCGGCGCCCGGGAGTTAACCTGCTTCTAACCATGAGCCCGACGATCCTACAGCAGAAGCGCCATCAGCAGATACTGACCGACGTGGTGCGCGCATACATCGAGACCGGGGAACCGGTGTCGTCGCGCAGCATTTCGCGCATGCGCATCGAGCCGCTCAGTTCGGCGACCGTGCGCAACGTGATGGCCGATCTAGAAGACGAAGGGTTGCTTTATCAGCCACACACTTCCGCGGGCCGAGTGCCGACAGCGGCAGCGTACCGTTTTTTCGTGGAGCAGGTGGCGGCGCAGGCTACGGCCAGCCCCGAAGACCGCCAGTGGATTCGCAGAGAGTTGGAAGCTGCGCAGACGCCGGAAGCGGTGATGGAGCGTGCGAGCCACGTTCTCGCGGCGGTTTCGCGCGGATTGGGAATTTTTATTTCGCCACCACTGGCGCGCAGCGTGGTGGAGCATCTGCGGTTTTTGCTTCTGCCGGATAGCCGAGTGTTAGTGGTATTGATTTCGGGCGGGGGTGTGGCGCGCGACAAACTGATCCGGCCGGAACGCTCGTTTCGCCAGGAAGACCTGGACCGCATCGCGGACTATCTGAACGGTCATTATATCGGCTGGACGCTGGAAGCCATGCGCGCGGATCTTCGCCAGCAGCTTGATCGCGACCGCGAACAGTACGGCCGCATGGCGGACGACGCGCTGCTGTTGTGCGATCCGAGCATTTTAGGGGACGGCGGCGACCGCAAGATTTACGTGGAAGGCGCAGCGCAGATTGCTGCATCACCCGATTTTACGAATCAGGAGCAATTGCGCGAGCTGCTGCAGGCCATTGAAGAAAAAGACCGGCTGATCGCGCTTTTGAGCGGATGCATTGAATCGCCCGAGGCCGTGCATGTGGAACTCGGGCTTGATAAAATTTCGAATGGCGGAAAACACCTGGCGCTGGTTTCGGCGTCGTATTCATCCAACGATCAGGTGCAAGGGACACTCGGCATTCTCGCGCCGATGCGCATGCACTACGAGCGGGTGATTACGGCGGTAGCGTTCATGGCGCAGTTTTTTTCCGAGAACGAGGAAGGCGGTTGAAATTATGGCATCGAATAAAGACAAGGAAAATCCGAAACCGTTTGTAGCGACGAGCGGCGGGAAACTGGTGGACCGGCCGGAGTCGGCGACGGGAGAGAGTCCGGCAGCGGCTCGCGCACTAGATCCGCAAGTCGAAGGTGGCTCGGCGTCAGAGGAAGTGCAAAAGCTGCTCGCCGAGAAGAAAGAACTGACGGATACGCTGGTGCGGCGCCAGGCCGACTTTGAAAATTATCGAAAGCGGATGGAGAAGGAGAGGCAGCACGACCGGCACCGCGGCGTCGAATCGCTCATCGAGAGCATATTGCCGGTGCTGGACGCGTTCGATCGCGCTCTGGAGGCCGGCGACGATCCTCGGTATGCGGAATACCGCAAGGGATTCGAGCTGATCCGGAAGCAATTATGGGACTTGCTCGCCAAGCAGGGAGTGGAGCGCATTGAAGCGGTGGGCAAACTGTTCGATCCGCATCTGCACCATGCAATCGAAAGCGTCCTAACCACGGAACATGAGGAAGACACGGTGATTGCCGAAATGCAGCCTGGTTACACGTTTCACGATCGCGTGCTGAGGCCTGCGATGGTTCGGGTGGCGAAAGAATCGTAAGCGCGCGGATGGCATCGAATCTGTGTCTATTTGAAACAATCGTTTGTGCGCATTCCGTTCTCGGCATTTAAATACGAATTGAAAAGGGTCCGATGGCCGCAACGAATTCAAAAGATTTCTACGAAATTCTGGGTGTGGCGCGCGAAGCTTCGCCCGAGCAGATTAAGTCGGCATATCGCAAAGCTGCCTTGCAATATCATCCCGACCGTAATCTGGAGAAAAAGCCCGAAGCGGAAGAGAGTTTTCGCGCGGCCAGCGAAGCGTACGCGGTTCTTTCCGATCCGCAAAAGCGCGCGGTGTACGACCGCTACGGAGCGGCAGGGCTGGGGAGCCGCGGATTCGATACTGGTTTCAATTCCAGCATCTTTGAAGAGTTTCAAGACATCCTCGGCGACCTTTTTGGCTTCGACGAGGTGTTGGGCGGAGGACGCCGACGAGGCGGCCGGCAACGAGGGCAGCGTGGCGCCGATTTGCGCTACGACATGTCGCTCAGCTTTGAAGAAGCCGCGACGGGAGTAAACACAAAGATTCGGATCGCGCGTCATGAGGCATGTGAAGCTTGCAAAGGGACCGGGGCGAAACCCGGAAGCGGGACGTCAACTTGCAGCACTTGCAAAGGGCATGGGCAACTGGCGTACCAGCAGGGTTTCTTTTCGATCACGCGCACTTGCCCGGCGTGCCAAGGCGCGGGGCAGGTGATTCGCGACACTTGCGTCACTTGCCGCGGGCAGGGGCGCATCGAACGCGAGCGGACTTTGGACGTTGGCATTCCTGCCGGCGTGGACTCGGGCACGCGCTTGCGCATGACGAATCAAGGCGAACCGGGCACGAACGGAGGCGCGACCGGAGATCTTTATATTTTCCTGGAAGTGAGGGAACACGCCTTTTTCGAACGCCGCGGCGCGGATCTGTATTGCACGATTCCCATCAGCGTCGCGCAGGCTGCATTGGGTGCGACGATTAAAGTCCCAATGTTACAGGGGGAAGATACTCTGGAGATCCCCGAAGGGACGCAGTCCGGGCAGATTTTTCGCAAGAAGTCCAAAGGAATGCCGAATCCGCATGGCGGCCGAGGCGACCTTTACATCAGTATCCGCGTGGTGATTCCGTCGAAAGTGTCGCGCGAGCAGCGCCGGTTGCTGGAACAGCTTGGCGCGTCTTTGAAGGTGGAAAACAAGCCTGCCGAGCGATCTTCAAGCTTCTTCGAGAAAGTGAAAGATATCTTCGGCTAGTATTCCGCGAGATTCCTGAATTTACATTCCTCCGGCGAACTCACTTCAAGCTAGAATAGCGCCGTGCGCAGGCGCTTCTTCACTGACCGTTTCGACTCGGATTCCGCTATTTTGCGCGGGGATACCGCCGAACATCTGGGGCGGGTGCTGCGCGCCGAGCCGGGGCAACTTTACGAATTGAGCGACGGAGCGCGCGTTTGGCTGGCGAGGATCGAGAGCGTGAAGTCATCGAAGCGGAGCGGGCACCAAATCGCATTTGCGCTGGTCGAGGAAATCGCGGAGCGCGAGGCTGCGCTGCGGATTCAACTTCTCATTTCGCTGGTGAAATTCGACCGGTTTGAGTGGTGCCTGGAAAAGGCAACGGAACTCGGGGTAACTGAAATTGTGGTGCTGGCGGCGGACCGCACGGACAAGCCGCTTCTGGCCGCAGTGGCCAAGCGCCGCGCGCGCTGGGAGAAAATTCTGCTGGAATCGGCGCAGCAATCCCGCCGTTTGCGGCCTCCGAGCCTGCGGACGGCGTCGGAAGGAGCAGGAAAAGGCAAAACTGGCGGTGTGATTCGTCCCAAGGAAGCGTTTGCGCAGAATGACGCAGCTTGCAAGCTTGTGCTTTCCGAACGGCGCGAAGCGAAGCTGATGCGCGATGCACTGAGCGTTTACGCCGAGCCGTCGGCCAGCCTGGCAATTGGGCCGGAAGGCGGCTGGACCGACGACGAATTAGCGTCTGCCCGAGCCGGAGGATTCGCCGAGGCGTCACTAGGACAAAATGTCCTGCGCACGGAAACTGCGGTGATAGCTGCGCTGGCAATATTGGGATTCACGCTGGGTGAATAGCGCGGCTATTATTTGAGGACTACGCATAGCTCGTCTCTTTCTTCTTTTCTTCGACTCGGTTGCACCCACGAAGGGCATCGCGGCGATTTGGCGCGCGCACCCTTACCGTGCTATAAATAATCAGGCGAAGAATGTTCGAAACTTCCCATCCTGGCCAGTTGAGTCCGACGGATAATGGTCGCATTCCCCAATTGCGCCGTGAGTTGCGGAGTTGGACGCGCGATCTTGCCGTGGCGCTGGGCCTGGCTCTGGTGATTATCATTTTTCTCTACCAACCGGTGAAGGTGGAAGGCACCAGCATGGCGCCGCTGCTGAGCGATCAGGAGCGGATTTTCATCAACAAATTTGTTTACCGATTCGAGCCCATCGAACGCGGCGACGTAGTGGTGTTTTGGTATCCTCTGGACAAATCGAAGTCGTTCATCAAACGCGTGATTGGTTTGCCGGGGGAAACGCTCGAATTACGCGGCGGGCGGCTTTACGTCAATGGCAAGGAATTGAATGAGATTTATATTCCGCCGAGTTATCTGGACGGCTCGAGCTACGGCCCGATAACGATTCCGGCAGAGAATTATTTTGTGATGGGCGATCATCGCGACAGCTCGAACGATTCACGGGTATTTGGGCCTGTGGGCCGGCCGTACATTTACGGAAAAGCGGTATTCGCGTACTGGCCTGTGGACCATTTTGGATCGCTGACGATGTCATCAACAGTTAACGCGGCATCACGATGAACTTTGGAGGACACGCTGACGCAAGACCCGGCAGGCCGCGCGATTCTCGCGCTCGAAGACGGGCGAGTATTTAAGGGCCGCGCAGCGGGCGCTCGAACGCGCCGCGGCGGCGAAGTCGTTTTCAATACCAGTATTACCGGGTATCAGGAAGTTTTCACCGACCCAAGCTACTCCGGCCAGATTGTCTGCCTCACGTATCCGCACATCGGAAACGTAGGCACGAATCTCGACGACGAAGAATCCGCGAAGCCCTACATCGAAGGACTGATCACACGGGAATTTTCCGCGCTCGCTTCGAATTGGCGATCGAGCGAGACGGCGCAGGCTTACCTGGAGCGCTACGGCGTACCGGTAATTTGGGATGTGGATACGCGCGCGCTGGTGCGGCATTTGCGAGATGTTGGCGCGTTGCGCGGAGTGGTGGCGACGGACGGCACCGCGGCGGAGAAACTTATCGCTGAGGCTCGCGCTTTGCCGACGATGGCTGGGCTGGAACTTGCCAGCCGCGTTACGTCGAAGAAACAGTACGAATGGAGCAGTGGGTCGATTGATCTCGATGCGGCAGAAACGAAGGCAGGGACATCCGCAGTTGGTAAGTCAAAAGCCGCAGCGGCTTCGGGCGCGGAGCGGCGCTTCAAGGTAGTGGCCTACGATTTCGGCATCAAGCAAAACATATTGCGACTTCTTGTGGACTACGGCTGCGACGTGACGGTGGTGCCGGCGCAAACGTCCTCCGAAGATGTACTGGCGCTCAAGCCGAATGGTGTTTTTCTTTCCAACGGGCCGGGCGACCCCGAACCTATCGGGTACGCCGTGGCCAATATTCGGAAGATGCTGGGGCGCGTCCCGATTTTTGGGATTTGCCTGGGCCACCAACTCTGCGGGCTGGCGCTGGGCGGCCGCACGTTCAAGCTGAAGTTCGGGCATCACGGCTCAAATCATCCGGTGCAGAATTTGCGAACGAAGAAGGTGGAAATCACGTCGCAGAACCACGGGTTTTGTGTGGACCCGGATTCGCTGCCAGCGAGTGAGGTTGAAATCACGCACGTGAATCTGAACGATCACACGAACGAAGGGATGCGGCATCGGTCGCTGCCATTGTTTAGCGTTCAGTATCATCCCGAGGCTTCGCCAGGGCCGCACGACGCGCGGTATTTGTTTGATGATTTCATTTCGCTGATGAAAGAAGGCGTGTGACGCGAACAGTATCGTGACGGGCATAGAGGCTAAATGCCGGCAACCTGTCATTCCGAGCGCAGCGAGGAATCTGCTCTTGCGATGGAAAAGCGCTATTTCATCTACATCATAGCTAGCCTGTCGCGAAGAGTGTACGTGGGCGTCACGAACAATTTGATTCGGAGAACACTTGAACATAAGCAGGCGAGAGTACTGGGATTTGCGGAAAAGTATCGGATCAACCGTCTCGTTTACTTTGAATCTTTTCAGTACGTGCGCGACGCGATCGCACGGGAAAAAGAGATTAAGACGTGGCGACGTTCAAGGAAGGTAGCATTGATTGAGGCTGGAAACCCGACGTGGGCGGACCTCGCGGAGAGTTGGACGGCTGGGAGACTTAAGAAAGAACAGATCCCTCGCCTGAAACCGGGCTCGGGATGACAGCGTAGTGGAAGTACGTCGACCGTGAATGGGCTGAAGCTGGCGAATGTTAATGGACGATGCTGAAGCGATCTGACGTTAATGCGGGAATGAACAGACACTAGGAACCATGCCGAAACGGACTGACATTAAGAAGATACTGATCATCGGCTCTGGGCCGATTGTGATTGGGCAGGGCTGCGAGTTTGACTACTCCGGGACGCAGGCTTGCAAGGCGTTGCGTGCGGAAGGGTACGAAGTGGTCCTGGTCAATTCGAATCCGGCGACGATCATGACGGACCCGGAGACTGCGGACCGGACTTACATCGAGCCGCTGGCGAAGGAATATCTGGAGGCGATTATCGCGGCGGAACGGCCGGACGCGCTGCTGCCGACGGTGGGAGGGCAGACAGGACTAAATCTTGCGGTGGAGCTTGCCGAGGCGGGCGTACTGGAGAAATACAATGTGAAGCTGATCGGTGCGTCGCTGCGCGCAATCAAAATCGCCGAAGATCGCCTGCTGTTCAAGAATGTGTGCCGTGAAATTGGGCTGGAAGTGCCGGCGTCTGAAGTTGTGACTACGATTCCTGACGCTGTGCGTCTGGCGGACGAGCTTGGATACCCCGTAGTGATTCGTCCGTCGTTCACGCTGGGTGGCACGGGCGGATCGATTGCGTACAATCGCGAAGAATTTGCCGACTTAATCGCGCGGGCGTTGGACGCCAGCCCAGTGCATCAGGCATTGATCGAGGAATCCGCGCTGGGTTGGAAAGAATACGAGCTGGAAGTGATGCGTGATGTTCGCGACAACTTCGTGGTGATTTGTTCGATTGAAAATTTCGATCCCATGGGGATTCATACCGGCGATTCGATTACGGTTGCTCCGGCGCAGACGTTGACGGACAAAGAATACCAACGGATGCGCGATGCGGCGGCGGCGATCATCCGCGCAGTGGGGGTGGAGACGGGCGGGTCTAACATTCAATTTGCCATTCAGCCGGAAACCGGGCGGATGGTAGTGATTGAGATGAATCCGCGCGTTTCACGCAGCTCGGCGCTGGCGAGCAAGGCGACGGGTTTTCCGATCGCGAAGATTGCGGCCAAACTTGCCCTGGGTATGACGCTGGATGAAATTCCGAACGACATCACGAAGAAAACTCCCTGCTCGTTTGAGCCGACGATTGATTACGTGGTGGTGAAAATTCCTAAATGGCAATTCGAGAAATTTCCCGGAAGCGACACGACGCTTTCCACGCAAATGAAGTCTGTGGGCGAAGTGATGGCTATCGGGCGGACGTTTCAAGAGGCGCTGGGGAAGGGGATTCGGTCGCTTGAGCCGCACACTCCATGGCGCGCTCCCGCGGAAGTTTCCACGGCGCTTTTGCGCGAGAAACTTACGGTGCCGGGGCCAGACCGCATTCACTGGCTGTTTGAGGCTCTTCAGCGCGACATGAGTTGCGAAGAAGTTTGTTCGCTCACGAAAATTGATCCGTGGTTCATCCGCCAGATGATGGAAATGGTGGAAGTGGACCGCCGAGTGAGTGCCGCGAGCTTGGAGAAATCATCGGCGGAATTGCTTTTGGAAGCGAAACGATCGGGGACGAGCGACATCGAACTGGCAAAGTTGTGGAACACGACGCCGGACAAGGTTCGCGCGCGACGGAACGAGCTGGGCGTGCGTCCAGTTTTCAAGCGCGTGGACACTTGCGCGGCGGAGTTTGAGTCGTTTACGCCGTACCTTTATTCGACGTACGAGGAAGAGGACGAGACGGGAGCGGTCGAGCGACCCAAAGTTGTGATCCTTGGCAGCGGGCCTAACCGGATCGGGCAGGGAATTGAATTCGATTATTGCTGTTGCCACGCGGCATTCGCGCTGAAGGAAGACGGCTACGAAACGGTGATGGTGAATTGCAATCCGGAAACAGTTTCGACCGATTACGACACGTCCGACCGGCTTTATTTTGAGCCGCTCACTTTGGAGGATGTTCTTGCGGTGCTGGACCGCGAAAAGCCGGAAGGGGTGATCGTGCAATTCGGCGGGCAAACGCCGTTGAATCTTGCGCTGGAGTTGAAACGCAACGGAGCAAAGGTTATCGGCACAGATCCTGAATCGATCGATTTGGCGGAAGACCGGCGGCGATTCGGAGCGTTGCTGAACGAACTGAAGATTCCGCAGCCGCGCGCAGGCACGGCGCTTACTCCTCAAGACGCGGCGAAGGTTGCGACGGAGATTGGGCTTCCGGTGGTGGTGCGGCCGAGCTACGTTCTGGGCGGGCGCGCGATGGTGATTGCGTACGACCTGAAGACGGTAGAAGAGTATGTGGCGCAAGCCGCGCTAATCGGAACGGCATCGGATCCGAAGCGGCCGATCCTGATCGATCAGTTTCTGGAGGATGCGACGGAAGTGGACGTGGACGCGCTCTCGGACGGCGAGGACGTGGTGATCGCGGCGATCATGGAACATATCGAGGAAGCCGGAATTCACTCGGGCGATTCTTCGTGCGTGCTGCCGTCGGTGACGCTGAAACCTTCGATACTGGAGCGGATTCGCGATTACACTTCGCGGCTGGCGCGCGCTTTGAATGTGGTGGGGCTGATGAACGTGCAATACGCGATCCAGCGCGACACGGTGTATGTGCTGGAGGTGAATCCGCGCGCGTCCCGCACCGTTCCGTACGTGAGCAAGGCGACGGGAGTCCCGCTGGCGAAAGTGGCAGCGCGATTGATGACCGGACGCAAATTGCGCGACTTGAAACTTCCGTGCATCGAAACGAAAGGCGTGAAGGAAATCGCGGTGGGAAATTTCTACGCGGTGAAATCACCGGTTTTTCCGTTCAACAAATTCCGCGGCGTGGATACGATTTTGGGGCCGGAAATGCGCTCGACCGGCGAGGTGATGGGCATCGCCTCCACGTTTGGGCTGGCGTTCGCGAAGGCGCAGCTTGCCGCGGGCCAGCGGTTGCCGCTGGAGGGCACGGTTTTTATCAGCGTGAACGATCACGACAAGCGTCATCTGGCATTTGTAGTTCAGGACCTGCTCGCGGCAGGATTGAAAGTAGTCAGCACGCGGGGCACCGCTGCAGCGCTGGCTAGCGCGGGCATCGAGATCGAATCTGTTTACAAAGTGAACGAGGGCAGGCCGAACATTGTGGATTTGATCAAGACGGGGAAAATAGATCTGGTCATCAACACTCCTCTGGGGCGCGAATCTTTCTGGGACGAAAAATCGATTCGCCGCGCCGCAATTCGTTACAACATCGCGTGCATTACCACGCTTTCAGCGGCCAGCGCGGCGGCTCGAGGGATTCGGGCGATGGCCGGGCATTCGGCTGACGTCGGCGCGCTGCAAGATTTCCACCGGCGCAGAAGTGCGGCCGCAGCCGAGCGGTCGTAAGGTACCGAGAAACCGGCCTCTGCGAACTTCTCTAAACAGTGAAGTCTAAGTTCGCCCTTTGATATAAAATGGCGAAGTGAATCTACAGGGTATCTTTGCTCCGCTCACCACCCCGTTTTCTTCCGACGGCAATGTCTCGCTTTCGAACCTGCGCGAAAATATCGGGCGATATAACAAGACTGGACTCGCCGGGTATGCGATCAACGGTTCAACGAGTGAGTCTGTCCTGCTGCGTTGGGATGAGGTTTACCGCGTCTGGGAGACTGCGCGCGAAGCGGCGGCGCCGGATAAAATCCTGATCGCGGGAAGCGGGGCGGAATCCACCGCTGAGACGATCGAGCACACCAATCGGGCCGCCGGACTCGGATATGCGGTGGCGCTCGTGCGAACGCCAAGTTTTTACAAGCCGGCGATGTCGGAAGAGGCGCTTGCCGAACACTACCTTCGCGTGGCGGACGCTGCGCGCATTCCAATTCTGGTTTACTCCGTGCCGATTTTCACGCACGTAACCGTGGAAGCGCCGCTGATCGCACGCGTTTCCAAGCATACGAATATCATGGGGATGAAAGACAGTTCGGGAAATGTGCAGGGTATCGCCGATATTATTGGAGCAGCGCCAAAACATTTTCAGACGCTCGTTGGTTCGGCCTCGACTCTTTACGAATCACTGGAGAAAGGCGCCGTGGGAGCTATTCTCGCGCTGGCGTGCGCGTTTCCGGAATTGTGCGTCGAGATTTACGATGCCTCGCGCGCGGGCCAGAGCGCGAAGGCACATTCGCTGGCGCAACAACTTATTGCACCGGCAAAAATGTTTGGCCCGCAGTACGGAATTGCCGGACTGAAATATGCCCTGGACCGCTTAGGCTACTTCGGGGGCCCGCCACGCCCACCGCTCCTCCCGGTTAGCGAAACTGCCCGCCGCGAAATTGACAGTTTACTGTCGAATCTCACGGCTCAATCCGCGCATCTCTTGTAGTAGACACAGGTGAACATTAAGGGGATCGGATGTTTTTCGCTAACTTCTCGGGCGCGCACGCGTCCCACTTCCGTTGCTGCGAACATTGTGCGCGTGTATCATGAAATCCTCCATGGAGTCTCATTGTCTTCCGTTTAGCGAAATCCCGCATACCACAAAGTTATTTTCAGCCTTTGTGGAGGACTTTGCGCGGGTGGCTCGCTATTACGAGCAGCCGCCCACGATGGCGGGGATCGTTGCAGCCGCTCGTAAAATCGACCTCCCGGCGCAAGTGCGCAGCGGCGTGGTGGAAGTTTTGCGGGAGCAGAATCGCTTTTTTGGTGCGGGCGACGATACGTTTCGGAACCTCGATCGCCTCGCCAGTGGCGCCGCCGCGATAGTCACCGGGCAGCAAGTGGGGCTGTTTACGGGACCAGCCTATAGCCTTTACAAGGCGATATCCGCGGCACGCTATGCGGAAGAAGCTTCGAAAAACGGCGTCGACGCCGTGCCGGTTTTCTGGCTGGCGACCGAAGATCACGACCTGGCGGAAATCAATCACGTGGCGTGGAACACGGAAGCCGCCTCCTCGCAATTTGAGTTGCCTGAAACGCAGACGGAATCAGGACGGCGCGTTGGGGAAGTAAAACTGGGGCGGGGAATTACGGCGCTTGTAGAGAAGGCGGCTGAAAGCCTGCGGGGTGGATTCGCCGAGGAAATCGGGCGGGCTTTGCGGGAATCTTATGCGCCAGAGGAAACTTACGGTTCGGCGTTCGGAAAATTGATGGCGCGGCTGGTGGCCGGACGGGGAATTATTTTTCTCGACCCGCTGGACGAGCGGCTGCACCGTTTTTCGGCAAACATCTATCGTCGCGCGCTGGACGACGCGGACTCGTTGCGCGAGGCGCTGATAAGGCGCTCGAAGGAGCTCGATCACGCCGGATACCACGCACAGGTGAAAGTGAGTTCCGGATCTACTCTGCTTTTTTACAACGTGAACGGAAGCCGGGAAGCGCTGCGAAGCCGTAATGGCAAGTTTTATGCCGGGCATGCATCATTCACTTTGGAAGAGATGCGCGCGGCGATCGAGAAGACTCCCGAAGCTTTTACGCCCAACGTGCTGCTGCGCCCGATCGTTCAGGACACGCTGCTTCCGACTGCCGCGTACATCGCCGGCCCCGCCGAGATTGCTTACATGGCGCAAGCGCAGGTAGTTTACGAAAAACTTCTCGGCCGCATGCCCGCGATTCTACCGCGTGCGAGTTTTACGATTGTTGAGCCGCTGGTGGCGCGGAAGCTCGGGAAATTCGGCTTTAAAATCAGCGACGTTTTTCGGGGCCGCCAGCAGTTGAGGTCCCGCATGGAACAGAAAGCCTTGCCGCGCGCCCTTGCGCGCCGTTTCGATGCCGGTGAAAAGGCGTTGCGGCGGCTGCTGAAATCGTACCGCAACCCACTCCAGAAACTCGATCGAACGCTGATTGACGCGCTGGATTCCGCGGAGACCAAGATGCTCCACCAGTTCATGAAAATAAAGGGCAAAGCCGGCCGCGCTGAAAATGTGCGAAGAGACGTCCTGGATCGGTACGAAGGGTTGTTGCTCGATGCGCTCTACCCGCACCGTGGGCTGCAGGAACGCTCACTTTCCCCGTTGCCGTGGATTGCAGCCTATGGCCCGGCTTTTCTGGATCAGCTATCGCACGTGACATCCGTGGACGCGCAGCAGCATCGCATAGTGTTTCTCTGATTCCTCGGCGCGAAGGATGTCGGCACGTGTTGTGTGTCTCGCGGCGTTCCACACCTCCTAAATCCCGTGCTAGAATGCGCGCTCAACCTCAAACTCGCGAAATTTCGGAGGGCACAAGCAATGAAGATCACCCCGGGCAAGCAGAGAGGCATGAAAGCGGTGTCGGATTCGCGCGGAGTAATCGCGGCAGCGGCGATGGACCAGCGCGGATCGCTGAAGAGCGCTATTGCGAAGGACAAGGGTATCGATAAAAAAGACGTCACGCCGCACATGATGGAAGAATTCAAGACCGCTGTGGTGCGCGTCCTGACGCCACATGCGAGCGCCATCCTGCTTGATCCCGAATACGGCCTGCCTGCCGCGAAAGTTCGCTCCCCGAATGCCGGGTTGCTTCTGGCTTACGAAAATAGCGGCTATGACAACACGCGCCCCGGGCGGCTGCCGGATCTGCTCGACATTTGGTCCGTGCGGAGGCTGGTGGCGGCGGGGGCGGACTGCATCAAGATTTTGCTTTACTACACGCCTTTCGATCCGCGCGAAGTGAACGAGATCAAGCATGCGTGGGTCGAACGTATCGGCGCCGAATGCGTTGCCTCGGATGTTCCGTTCTTCCTCGAATTCGTCGGCTACGAAGAGGGCGGCGACGAAAAGGGAGCGGCGTACGCTAAGAAGAAGCCGGAGATCGTCACGCGCAGCATGGAGGAATTCTCGAAGCCGCAATACGGCGTGGACGTGCTGAAGGTCGAAGTGCCGGTGAACATGGCTTTCGTTGCCGGCTCCAAGGCTTGCAAAGGCGAATCAGCTTACACGCGCGATCAGGCGAAAGACTATTTTCGCAAGGCTGCCGCAGCCGCGAAGAAGCCGTTCATTTACCTTTCTGCCGGAGTGAACAACGACGTTTTCGCAGAGACGCTGGAGCTTGCTGCTGAATCGGGAGTAAATTTCTCGGGCGTCCTGTGCGGGCGCGCTACCTGGAAGGAAGGCATTCCGATTTATGCAAAGCAAGGAGCGAAAGCTCTGGAAGACTGGCTGCAGGATCAGGGCGTGAAGAACATTAACAACGTGAACTCGAAGTTGTCCGCCGCAAAACCGTGGTTCAGCTTTTACGGCGCAAGTTCAGCGGCAGCTTTGTCGTAAGGCCGGGTTATTCGCCAAGCAAAGAGCGACCGTCTCGTCTTTAGCCTTGCGACTTCGCGATTTTAAGGTGTTCGGAGAGTGTTTGCGGAACGCGCGGGTTTCCGTTAGAATCGTTGTTTAAACGGATGCGCGCGGAGCTGCTGCATCGCTGCCCGTAATTCCCGGCCTTCTTGGCTCCCGGACACCCAGAGGTAATGGCGGAAGACAACCACAGTAGCCAACTCGCATTTGACGCAGCTGACGAGTATCGTCCGGAAGCGCCTTCGCCCCCTGAAATTCCCGCTTGGAAAGACGGCAGCACCCGCATCGGAATCCATACTTCGATTGCCGGAGATCTTTCCGCCGCACTCGAAATAGCCCACGAACTGGGGGCCAACGCCCTGCAAATATTTTCCTCGAGCCCGCGGATGTGGGTTCGCGGACCCTCCCGAATTTCGGAGGCGGATGCAACGCGTTTTCGCGAGCGCCGCAAAGTGCTCGGGCTTGGCCCTCTGGTTATTCACGACAATTATTTGATCAATCTGGCGTCACCGAATCCGGTGCTACGCACGCGTTCGGTGCAAGCGTTTCATCAGGAAATCGTACGCGCGCTGGCGTTGGGCGCGGATTTTCTGGTTGCGCATCCAGGGTGCAGCAAGGAAAGCCGAGCAGACGCGGCAGTCTCCGCGATTGCGCAAGGGCTAAAGCAAGCGGCGCGCGGTTTGAAGCTTGAGGGACTGCAAATCCTACTTGAAAACACCGCAGGGCAGGGAACGTCGCTGGGTTCGCGATTTGAAGAATTGCGAGCGGTTCTTGACGCGTCGCCGGACTTGCCGCTTGGAGTGTGCATTGATACGGCCCACACATTCGCAGCAGGCTGGGATATTCGCACGGCGGAAGGCTTGGAAAAGACGTTGCAAGCGGTCGACCGGACCGTTGGCATCGAGCGCGTCCGGGTGGTGCACGTGAACGATTCGAAAACGCATCTGGGTTCCCGCGTGGATCGTCACGAACACATCGGCAAAGGCAAGATCGGGCTCGAAGCATTCGGCCGGATTGTGAATCATCCGATGCTCGCGGGACGCGCGTTTATTCTCGAGACGCCCATTGATAAGCTGGGCGACGACCGCAGAAATGTGGCGGCATTGTGGAAACTGCTGGGAGTAAGTATTCCGGTCACGGGAGGGCGTGACGGAATGAAGCCGCGCCGCAAGAAGAAAGGCAAGAAGCGCTCACGCAAGAATGTGAGCAGAGCGAAGGCAGGAACCAAAAAGCGTCATCGTAAGATTACGAGAAGAAAATCCCGGGGGAAGTGAACTTGTTCGAATACGATCCGCGCACAGTCGAGTTGAAGTGGCAGAAAGTGTGGGCGGAGCACAACGCATTCCGCGCGGTGGAAGATCCCGCACGCACCAAGTATTACGTCCTGGAGATGTGGCCCTATCCTTCCGGTACGCTGCACATGGGTCACATGCGCAATTATACGATTGGCGATGCCGTGGCGCGCTACAAACGCATGTGCGGATTGAACGTGCTACATCCCATGGGCTGGGATTCGTTCGGGTTGCCGGCGGAAAACGCCGCGATCAAAAGCGGGACGCCTCCACGGGAATGGACGAATTCGAATATCGCGCAGATGAAGGCCGTGTGCGAAAGGTTCGGCTTCGGTTACGACTGGAAACGCGAAATTTCCTCGTGCGAGCCGGAATACTACCATTGGAATCAGTGGCTGTTTCTGCGAATGCTGGAGAAAGGTCTGGCGTACCGCAAACGCAGCCGCGTGAATTGGTGTCCGCAGTGCCAAACGGTCCTGGCGAATGAACAGGTAGTCGGCGGCTGCTGTTGGCGTCACGAAAACACCACGGTGGAACCAAAGGAAATCGAGCAATGGTTCTTGCGCATCACGCACTATTCCGATGAGCTGCTCGAAGGGACAACTGAGCTGGCGGACGGCTGGCCCGAACGTGTTCTGGTGCAACAGCGCAACTGGATCGGCAAGTCCCGCGGCACGCGAGTGAAATTCGGAATCGCGCAGATGCCAGACTCGGCGCTGGAAGTTTTTACCACGCGCGTGGATACGATTTTTGGCGCTTCGGCGATTGTGCTCTCGCCGGGGCATCCTCAGCTAGAGCGTTTGCTCGAAGGTGTGCCGGGACGGGCGACCATCGAAGGACAGCTTAAGGCCATGCGCCAGAAAAGCATGCGCGCGGCAGACATCGCCACCGCGGAGAAGGAAGGATTCTTCACCGGACGATTCGCGGTGAACCCGTTTTCCGGCGGGAACATTCCCATATGGGTGGCTAACTTTGTCCTCGCGGATTATGGAACCGGAGCCGTGATGTGCGTGCCGGCACACGACCAGCGAGATTACGAGTTCGCAGAAAAATATCATTTGCCGGTAAAAATTGTGATCCAGCCGATAAATGGGCCTCCGCTGCGCCTGGATCGAATGAGCGAAGCGTTCACGGAACACGGTAAGCTGGTGGATTCGGGGACGTACACCGGTCTCACGTCCGATCAGGCCATTGAAAAAATGGCGGCTGACGCCAAAGTGAAAGGTTTCGGTGAATCCGAGACGACCTACCGGCTGAAAGACTGGGGAATTTCGCGCCAACGTTATTGGGGCACACCTATTCCGGTGGTTTATTGCGAGACGGACGGCGTCGTTGCGGTGCCGGACGATCAGCTTCCCGTGCGCTTGCCGGAAAACGTTACACTCACGGGGGAAGGCCAATCACCGCTGGCAGGCGTGCCGGAATTTGTGAACACGACGTGCCCGAAATGCGGCGGTCCGGCTCGCCGCGAAACCGACACGATGGACACATTTGTTGATTCGTCCTGGTATTTTTATCGCTTCACGGATCCGCACGACGCTCGCGCACCATTTGCGAAAGAGAAAGCGGCGTACTGGTTTCAAATAGACCAATACATCGGCGGGATCGAACACGCCATTCTGCACCTGATCTATTCGCGATTTTTCTGCAAAGTCATGTACGACCTGGGGCTGGTGACGAATACGGAGCCGGTGAAGCGGCTGTTTTCACAAGGCATGGTTCATAAAGACGGCGCGGTGATGTCGAAATCAAAAGGCAACGTGGTCGGTGCGATGGAAATGGCGGATAAATACGGCTGCGACACGGCGCGCATGTACACGCTGTTTGCTGCGCCACCGGAGCGTGATCTGGATTGGAGCGAACAGGGAATCGAAGGCTGCTCGCGATTTCTGAACAAAGTGTATCGCCTCATTGCGAAACACGCGGATCGAGTGCGCGACATTCAGACCGATCTGAGCGCGAAAACGGATTTCGCCGCCGCTGCGGCCAAAGAGAAAGTGCTGATACGGAAAGCGCACAAGACGCTGAAGCGCGTCACCCATGATTTTGAAGTTCGCTGGCATTTCAATTCTTCCGTGGCGCTGATCATGGAGCTGCTTAACGAGCTTCAGGGGCAGGAACCACTGGACGTCGAAGTATCGCCCATGATTCTTAAGCGGGCGCTTGAAATTCTGGTGCTAATGCTTTCGCCTATCACGCCGCACATCGCGGAGGAGCTTTGGGAAAAGCTTGGCCATCCGACCGGCCTGATGGGCGTGAAATGGCCGGCATATCGCGAGGATCTGACGCACGAAGAGCAAGTCGAAGTGATCATTCAAATCAATGGGCGTCTGCGGGGGAAGATCCTGGTGGACGACGGTTTTAGCGGCGACGAAACCCTCAATCAGGCGCTGAAAGACCCGCGCATTTCGGTTTTGATTGCGGGCAAAGAAATTGTGAAAACGGTAGTGGTGCCGAAGAAGCTGGTAAATATCGTGCTGAGATAAATTGGGGCAAATGATATGACTTCGAGCAGCGGCGCGGCGCCAATCAAATCGGGCACAGAGAGTGAAAGGGCGGGAGGCATCGTGAGCACGCGACACGGGATTGTCGTCCTCGATTTCGGCGGACAATACACACAACTGATCGCGCGCCGCATTCGCGAGCAGCAAGTGTTCTCCGCCATTTTGCCTTGCACTGCGAGCATTGAAGAGATTCGCGCGCTCGAACCTGCCGGGATCGTGCTGTCGGGCGGGCCAAGTTCCGTCTATGACGCGAGCGCGCCGGTTTGTGACCCGAAGGTTTTGCAGCTCGATGTTCCGGTTCTCGGAATTTGTTACGGCATGCAATGGCTGGCGCATACGCTCGGGGGCAAGGTGGAACCAGCCGAACGGCGTGAATATGGCCGAGCGGAACTGGCGGTTGAGAAGAGTTCGAAGCTTTTTGCGCACTGTCCAGATCGCTTCACAATTTGGAACAGCCACGGCGATCATGTTGTCGGCCTTCCGGAGGGATTTACTGTTACCGGGCGCAGTGACAATGCCATCGGGGCGGTGGAGAACGTGGCGAAGAAATTGTACGGCGTGGAGTTTCATCCGGAGGTCAATCACACGGAGCGCGGGACGGAGATTCTCAACAATTTCGTCTTCCAGATTTGCGGCGCGAAACAGAATTGGGATCGGGCTGGATTCATTACCTCCATGGTGGATTCCATCCGCAAGCAGGCCGAAGGCAGCCGGGCCATATGCGCTCTGAGTGGTGGGGTGGATTCGGCGGTGGCCGCGGCGCTAGTTCATCGAGCTATCGGCGACAGGCTTACGAACGTCTTCGTAGATAACGGCCTTCTGCGCCGCAATGAATTTCGCGACACGCTCGAACTTCTGCGCGCGCGCCTGGGACTAAACGTGATTGGCGTGGACGCGTCCGAACGCTTTCTTGGCCGCTTGAAAGGGATTACAGATCCAGAAGAGAAACGCAAGCGCATCGGCGGAGAATTCATTAATGTGTTCGTAGAGGAAGCGAGAAAGCTTACGGCGGCGTCTCAAGGGCCTCCGGTAAAATTCCTGGTGCAAGGCACGCTTTACCCCGATGTGATCGAGTCCGTGTCAGTAAAGGGACCTTCGGCAGTGATTAAGACTCATCACAATGTCGGCGGGCTTCCCGCGGATATGCCCTTTAAGCTGATCGAGCCGCTCCGCGACTTATTCAAGGATGAGGTGCGACTGATCGGCCGCGAACTGGGTTTGCCGGACGAAATTTTGATCAAGCATCCGTTTCCCGGGCCCGGACTTGCGGTGCGGCTCCTGGGCGAAGTTTCGCGCGAAAGACTGGAAACTCTGCGCGCTGCGGACGCGGTAGTGGTGGAGGAAATTCGGAGGGCGGGCCTGTACCAGAAAGTTTGGCAGGCATTTGCGGTTCTCTTGCCGGTACAAAGCGTGGGAGTGATGGGGGACGGGCGGACGTACGGATTTGCGATCGCGGTGCGTGTTGTTAATTCGCAGGATGCGATGACAGCCGACTGGTCCCGGCTGCCGCATGAAGTGCTCGAACGGATTTCTGTGCGTATCGTGAACGAAGTACCCGGCGTTAACCGGGTGGTTTACGACATCAGCTCGAAACCGCCCAGCACGATTGAATGGGAGTAAGACCGACAAACCGGAAGCCAGTTTTTTCTCAAGAAAGAAAAAACTAACGGTTGGCCATCTTCTGGGCCATGTAAAGCAAAAGTCGGCGGTCGCCTTCGTCAACACGGCTGAGCAACCGGCGGAAGCGGCCCAGGAGCCGCGCCTCTTTCCCCTTGCTTCCCCATGCAATATCGTCGGCGGTCTTCCGTTTCGGAAGATTCGGCAACACGGGTGGTTCCTCGCCGTCGTAGAATAGCTGGTACAGGGGAACTTCCATGGCCCGGGCCAGCTTTTCCAAAGTCTCGATTGCCGGAACGGTGTGGCCGTTCTCGACGCGCGAGATGTAGCAGCGAAGAAGTCCTGTGCGCTTCTCGATGTCGCCTTGAGAAAGTTTTTTCGTTTCACGCAACAGACGGATACGTTCTCCAATTATCATGGCGGGTATTGTTGCATGGACTACTGCCTGTCGCAAGAGCGAATCTTTAGATTGGGGGCGGCACGGTTCAATGCTGACCGGAAGTCAGTACCATCAGTTCCGGCAGTGAGTACTATAAGTTTACGTATCGGCGTTGGGTCGTCACTGCTTTAGGCGAATCTAAGATACAAATGTTCCCATTGGCGTAACCAAAACCGTATGGCTGACGTCCCAAAGAGTATGGCGGCAAGCGCGTCGGCGATCTCGCTACCGGCCCGTGCGAGAAAGCGGGAAGAAGAAGCGGAGCTCGTCCGCCTGGCTCAGAGCGGAGAAGAAGCCGCTTTTGAAGAGCTGATTCGGCGGCACCAGCAGCGTGTTTTCGGGCTGGTCAATGGGATTCTGCGGCGCCGTGAAGACGTGGAAGACGTAGTGCAGCAGGTGTTTTTGAAGGTTTTTGTTTCCTTAAAACGTTTCGATTTACGCGCGGCGTTTTCCACTTGGCTCTACAAGATTACGGTAAATGAGTGCTGGGATTACTTAAGGAAGAAGAAGGTCCGGCCACTGGTGTATGAGACCGATCTTTCCGAAGAGCAAGTCTCGCGGCTGGACGGCGTGGCTTCGGCCGAACGCCCGCCGGAAAATCCCGCGCGGCGCGCCGAAACGAAAGACATCCTGGACCAATTGCTGGATGAATTGCCGGAGCGGGACCGGGAATTGCTGGTGCTGAAAGAAATAGAGGGATTTTCGGTGCAAGAGCTGGCGGAGATGCTCGATTTGAACGTCAACACCGTGAAGGTGCGGCTGTTTCGTGTGCGCGCCCGTCTGATGGATGTTTACCATCGGCGCGTGGGCCCGAGCCAGGATTATTCGGCCGCAAAAGGAAGGAGCAAAACCGATGGAAGCGAGATTTAACCAAGGTGCGTGTTCGGAATTTGAAGCGCTGTTGGAAGATCATCTCACGGGCGATCTGAGCGGCGCCGATGCAAAGAAATTAGCGGAGCATCTGGAGAACTGCGCGGCGTGCAGCACGGCTTTGGAACATGCTGCTCCGAGCGTGCAGTTGTTGCGCTCGGTGCCGCCGTCGGCAGACCCCGGTCCCGGTTTTTCGCGGGTAGTGATGGCGCGGATTCGCGCGGAAATGTCCAGGCGGGGCGAGCAGAAATCCATCTGGCAGCCATTCATTTCGCTGGCATGGCGTTTTGCGGCCACGGCTACACTTGCTCTCGCAGTGCTGGTGACGTTTGACGCCGTTAGGCACATGCAGTACGGGCCCCAGACGAACATGGAGTATGCGACGGTGACGGAAACGCGCGATCTGTTTCCTGACCCGTCCAGCCCTCCGGCAAATCGCGACGAGGTTTTAATGATGGTGGCGGATACCGATCATGGAAAACACTAAGAAACGCGGCGAAGCCGCAGTTCTCGTTCTCGTAGTATTCCTGCTTGGCGCGCTGCTTGGCGGAGTGGGGAACCACGTTTGGGGCGAGCGGGTATGGGGCAAACAAATCATAAACACCCAGCCCACGCGCAACGAGATCGTCGGCGAATTGACGAGGGATCTGCAACTCACGCCGGATCAGCAAAAACAGCTAGGTTCCATTGTGGACGATACGCGCGCTCAATGGCGGACGCTCTACACCACGATTGAACCGCAGCACGAGCAAATTCGCCAGCAGAGCCGGGACCGCATCCGGGCGATCCTCACTCCGGAACAAAAACCAAAATTCGAAGAGTTCATGCACCGCATCGACGAGCAGCGCAAGAAAGACGAACAGCAGATAGCCCGCTAGCGGTATTCGCGAAATCAGCCTAGAACGGAATATCTTCGTCCGAAATTTCCGGTCCTGAAGCGGAAGGTTCTTCGAGCATTGGTCCGCCTTCCATGTCCGGATCGACGGGACGCGATTGCGTGCCGCCGTGGCCCGCGCCCGCTCCGGCCGCCGCTGCAGCGCCGTCGGCCCGTCCTCCGAGCATGCGGAAGTTATTGGCGACGATCTCGAAGCTGGTGCGTTTTTGGCCTTCTTTATCCTGCCATTCGCGCGACTGAATGCGCCCTTCGACGAAGACCAGCGAACCTTTCTTCAGATACTGCTGCGCAATCTCGGCTTGTTTGCCCCACACAACGATCTTGTGCCACTCGGTGCGCTTCTGGCGCTCGCCACTCTTGTCCTTATAGGTTTCATCAGTGGCCAGAGAAAAATTGGCTACCGCCTGGCCGCTGCCGGTATAACGCGTTTCGGGATCCCGGCCCAATCGCCCCACGAGAATCACTTTGTTGACTGACATGACTGTTTCACCTGTTCACAGAATGTTCGAAGATATCGCGAGTATAGCCGAAGTGCGCCTTCAGGGAGCGAAAAAGTATCGTATGCTGCCGAATGCATCGGCTGCGCGAACTCTGCTAAGATTCCGGCGGGAGATCCGTCGAAATGAAACTGGAGGAGCACGGTGACGCAAAACTTTGAGAACCACGCCAAAATCGTTCCCGCTTTTCACTATTTCGTATTGCCGGTCCTTCTGATCAATCTAGGCTGGAGAATCGATCGCCTTTGGCATTTGGTCTCGGCAGACACGGTGATTTCAGTCCTCGTGGCGGCTGCTCTGATATTGCTCGCGCTGTGTGGGCGAATGTTCGCGCTTACAGTTCAAGACCGTGTGATCCGTCTAGAGATGCGATTACGTTTGCAAAACGTTCTGCCGCCGGAGCTGCGGGCGCGTATTCCCGAGTTCAAGGTGGCGCAATTCGTCTCGCTGCGTTTTGCAAGCGACGCGGAGTTGCCGGAACTTGCGCGAAAAGTCCTGGATGAACATCTGACCGACCGCAAAGCAATAAAAAAGCTGGTGCGGAACTGGCAGCCGGACCTTTTGCGCGCCTAGCTTCTTCCGGACTTACCGCGGCGCTGTCCCGCGAGGAGTTGTGGCCGCGCCCAGCTCCTTGAGTTTGGCCTGGGCCCGGCGTGCTTCGTCGGATCCGGGGAAGCGGCGGAGAACTTCGCGAAGGTCGCGAATGCCGGTGGACTTCATTCCCAATTCAATCTCGGCGAAGGCTTTCTTCAAGAGCGCAGCGGCAAGCTTGAAGCTCTTGGGATAATTGCCGGTCACGATTTCATACTGCGCAATCGCGTCCTGGTAATCTCCCTGCGCGTAAGATATTTCGCCCAGATAGAACTGGGCATTGGAAGCCAATTCGTTGGTGGGGAAATTCTTGATGTAATCGCCGAACTCCTGGCGGGCGAGATCGTATTTTCCGGTGCTGAAATCGCGCAAGGCATTTTGGTAAAGGGTGTCGGCGGACATGGCCGGCATTGCAGGAACCGGATTACCTGCTTGGGGAGGCTGGGACGACCCCGGGTTCGGCTGGGCAGATTGCGCGGAGCCGGGCCCAGGTGCGCCGGAATAACCATTCTGCGCACTCGACGCTCCGCCTGAGATTTTTCCGTCGATGCTTTGCAACAAACCCTGAATGTCGTTCATCTGTTGGCCAAGCTTCGCTACACGCGCCTGGACATCCTGGATGTTGTCAGACAGGCCCTGCGTCTGCGTACTCATGGTGTCGATGCGCGAGCTGCTGTTTGCGGTGGCTTCCTGCACGCTTTTTTGTAGAACGCCCATTTGGGAATTCAACTGGTTGGTGGCGTCCAGGGATTGCTGCACCAAGGTTCGCAGCGTTGCATTATTCGTGTCGATTGCGCTGCGCAGATCTCTCTGCCCCTGCAAAAGTTGAGTCACCTGTTCCTGCAGTTGAATCATGTCCTTGGAAACAGCGCCGGTGGGCTTGGCGGTGAGCATCGCGCCGCCGAGAGCGCCGATTAGTACTGCTGTGAGTGCGAGCACAACCCATCGTGTGCGCAAGGGAAGCCTCCTTATTGTTTCTCTGCGATCTCTCTATTGAATTGCGCGGGACGGCTCGTGGAACTCCAGAGCCGCCCCGAATCTTAGATTGCTGTTTACCTGCCTAAATGATTAGTGCCCCGCTACGAAATGCGCACGGCGATTCTGTTGCCAGCACGCTTCATCGTGCTCGGTGCAGAATGGCCGCTCCTTGCCCCAGCTCACCGTATCCATGCGGTCGGCGGGAATGCCGAGCGAAATAAGATAATTCTTGGCAGCTTGGGCGCGGCGCTCGCCAAGACCAATGTTGTATTCGGTGGAGCCGCGCTCATCGCAATGGCCCTCGATGGTAACGCGCACCTGCGGGTAGGAGCGCAAAAATTCCGCGGTTTTTGTCAGGTTAGCGCGGGCATCGCCGCGAATATCGGATTTGTTGAAGTCAAAGTAGGCGTCCTTCACGTTCTGTTCGAACAGTTCACTCAAGCTCTGGTTTGCGGACGGAGGAGCTTCCACGGGCGCGGCGCCCACGGTGACGCGTGCGTCGGCGGTTGCGGTGCCGCCCGGCCCCGTCGCGGTGATAGTGAAGGTCGTCGATTGCGTTGGATTGGCCGGCGTGGAGCCTTGTGCCGTTACTTTTCCCACGCCCGGCTCGATATCGAGGTCGGTGGCGTTCGTGGACGTCCAGCTCAGGGTAACCGTGTCGCCACTCTTCACTGAGCTTGGCGAAGCATTCAGCGTAACGGTGGGTTGCGCGGCCGGTTGCGGAGCAGCTTCTGTTGGCGGATGGCTTGCGACCTGCTTTTTGCAAGCGCCTGCGAAAAATACGAAAGCAACTAGTCCCAGCAACAATCCCAGATTTCTCAGACAACGAGCCTGCATTTATTGCCTCCTTAGACGCTCCTGCGAGGGCTTAGCAGGTGACGTCGTTTTATAATTTGTGCAGCTTAGTGCCAAACAACGAGAGCAACAGAAAAGGCATTATCGCCGTGATTCAGCGCGGCGACCAGTTCGGCGATTCGTTTTGTCCCTGATACGTCAACTGGCGCGGTTGGCTGCCATCGGCCAGCATGGACCAGATCTGCAACGTGCCGGTTCGATTGGACTCAAACACAATGTGTCTTCCGTCGGGCGCCCAACTGGGGCGTTCATTCCGGCCCGCATCGCGAGTAAGCTCCACTAACTGCTTGCTGATGACATCCATAACATAGATGTCGAAATTGCCGCTCGGGCGTCGCCAGCAGAAAGCCAGCAGTTGTCCATTTGGTGACCACGACGGATCCACGCTGTATCCCATGTCCGGGAGGTCGAGTTTCTCGACGCCGGAACCATCCGAATTCGCAAGATAGAGAACCGGATCGCCGCCGCGATCGCTCACGAAGGCAATCTGCTTTCCAGTCTTCGGATTCCACGCGGGCGAAGTGTTGACACCGGCTGCGAAAGTAATCCGGTGGAGATTGCCGCCGCCCGCATCGGTGACATAAATTTCCGGGTCGCCGTTCTGGCTCGACATGAAGGCAATTTGCGAACCATCGGGAGAATAAGCCGGAGAACTATTCGAGCCGCGATAGCGGGGAAAGGAAATCAAGCGGTCGGACGCGGTGGAGTAAATGCAAATCTGCGGCGAGGTGATCCCGCGAAAGGGAACGTAGCAAGTGAATGCAATTTTCGTTGCGTCCGGTGACCAGCGCGGAGTGAGCGAAATGGATTTCAGGTGAGTTACTTGATGCTGGTTCGAGCCGTCATAATCCATGGACCAGATTTCTTTGTTTCCGCTCCTGCTGCTGACGAAGGCAATTTGCGTTTGCGCGATGCCGGGCAGACCGCCGCTCAATTTTGCCACGATGTCGTCCGCAAACTGATGCGCCAGGCGGCGCGCATCGGCATCGGTGGCGGCGCCGCGGTAGATTTTCTGCAGCGCGATGGGAGCAGTCGGATTGTGAACGTCGGACAGAAATCCTGCGGCGGCCAAGTTTGTCCCGTCCACCGACAGATTTCCGTAAGCGACCATGTAGGCGCTGGCGGGCGCGTTGGACCAATCCGCAAATTTCAACTCGCTCGGTTGGCTCGGCGTCTGGGTCGGATAAAAGCTGGGACTGACGAGATCGAGAATGCCACTGAACTCGAGGTCGCTCCACAGCACGTCGTGGAATGTTTTCTCCAGGGCGGGCGGAGCGGGAGCCCGCAGTGCGAATTCGGGAACCGCCAGGCGCGCTTTGGAAACTCCGAGCCCGGTGCCGGTTTTGAACCAATCCTGGGCCGAGGCGGACCCAGCGCCGAGCAGAAGCGCGATTGCTAGTGTTACGGAGATTGCAATTTTTCTCGTCATTGTGTTTTCTTTGTTCTTCTCGAAACGGCCAGTTTTCGTTTGCGTGCTCTTGCCACTGCAAATCATCGTTTAAAATCGAACCAATATTCCACGTTTACGTTAGATCCCGAGTATTCCGGGGGCAAATGGTCCAGCGGGCTGCTATCTCGAATCGAGCGGACCGCAGACATATCTACCGAACTGTTGCCGCTCGACTTAGTGACCTGGACATTCGTCACCGTGCCGTCTCGTAGGATCTCAAAAGTGACGGTCACGCGTGGCGCATACTGAATTCCGGGATCAACAGTTGTTTGCAGCCAATTTCCGCTCACGCGCCTCTGCACCGCCTCGACGTACCATGAAAATCGCGAGCCGAAATTCCCGCCTCCCGCGCTCCCGCTAAATGCCATCCCTCCTTGCGTGGCCGTTCCCGCTCCCATCGCAAAGGAAGTATAAGGAACTGTGGGCGTCCCACCGCCGCCATAGGGAACTGCGTTGGGCGGAGGAGGAGTGGGATTTTCCAGCACCTTCGAGGGACGCGTGACGTACTTGGGCGGCTTGATGCGATCGAATTTCGGAATGGGAACGGCATCGGGCTGCCGCTCTGGAATGCGAGGAGGCGGTTCAGCTTTGTAAAGCCCCTTCGATTCGTCCACCACGCGATTCGTGGTTTCAACGTCGGGGCGCGGCATGGGAATTCCCGGGACGCTTCCGACTACGCCGACAGAGATTGCGCCGCCCGGGCCGCCCCAGGATTCCTCTTGATGCGAATACATTGCGGAAATCACGAGCAACGCGGCGAGCACGGCATGAAACACCAGCGACCCCGCAAAGAATTTTCCAAGCGGCCGCGTCCAATTGTCGAAAGCCGGATTTTCTGCGATGGAAGCCATTTCACTGAATCTGCGAACGCTCGCTGAGCGGCTGGGTTACCACGCTTATATTTTGAATACCCGCTTGGCGCAAAGAATCCACAACCGTGGCCCAACTGCCGAAGGGAACCGTTTCATCGCAGCGCACATAAACGGCCTGATGCTTCGGGTCGTGCGATTGCGAAACCACCTGCTGGCCCAGATCGTGGATGTTAATGGCCTTGTCGTTTAGATAGACACGCTGTGCCCGGTCGATGGTGACGACCATGCGAACTTCCGTCAGTTCTTTTACTGTTTTCGTTTTCGGGACGTCCACTTCGATGCCCGATTGCAGAATCGGCGCGGTGATCATGAAAATAATGAGCAGCACCAATACGACATCGATAAACGGCACCATATTGATTTCTGAAAGTGTAGTTCCGGTCTCGCGCTGAATCTGAGGCATGGCGGTTTTTTACGCGCTGTATAGAGTTTCGATTTTCGCGACAAATTCTGCAGCAAAGCTATCCATGCGGTTGGCGAGGGCGCGAATGCCCCCGACGTAGTAGTTGTAAGCGATGACCGCGGGGATGGCGGCAAAAAGTCCCGCGGCAGTTGTAATTAAGGCTTCGGCGATTCCGGGCGCAACCGCTCGAAGACTGGCGGAGCCAGCATCACCCAATCCCGAGAAGGCGTCCATTACGCCCCACACGGTGCCGAACAATCCGATGAAGGGCGAAACAGAGCCGGTGGTTGCAAGCCAAGGCATCCACTTTTCAAGACGGCGAACTTCCTCGCCCGCGGCTACTTGCATCTCGACTCCGACCGCGTGCGCGTTTCGCACTTTGCTGGGAGCGGCAGTAGCTCCGGGACGGTTGCCGCCGCCGAGCTGCGCTTCGAGCTCGCGGTAGCCTGCTTGATAGACGACGACAAGCGGAGTTCCGCCCGCGCCGACGCGAAGCGTGTTGGGATCGGGAAGGCCGCGCCCGGCTCGAAACATTTGAAGGAATCTTTTGGTTTGCGGCTCGATTTGACCGAACAGCCGCGATTTTTGAAAGATGATTGCCCAGGAGAACAGAGACAGGACAAGCAGGATGCCCAGGACCACGCGTGCGACCCAGCCCGTTTGTTCCAGCAGAGCGAACGGGCTGGCAAAAACGATCAGCGCCAGACCAGAAATAACATCCCCCAGGAAAAAAAATTATAAAACCTTCCTCTGCAACCGTAACACACGCATACAGGAGGGTCAAACGATTCGCCGGGGCGGAAAATTTCGATGATGCCGAAAAGGACACAACGGAAATGCACTAATGCAGCGAAACAGTGCTGCCCGGGCGCGGGTCGTTTTTCACCAGGGCAAATGAAAGCAGAAACATGCAGGCGCAGCAGATCGAAAGAATCCAATAGGTATCAATGTAAGAAAGTGTGGCGGCCTGCGCCTGGAGTCCGGCATAGATTCTGGCCAAGGCCTGCCGTTGCGCTTCGAGGAAGCTGAGACCCGCGTGGTTGAGCTGCTCCGTCAGTCCATTGAGCGCAGCCTGGAATTGCGGATTTCCGGGCGTGACATGGTCGGCCAGAGCTACTTGGTGGAATTGCGAACGGCGGGCGATGATGGTCGTAACCACCGAGGTTCCCACGCTGGAGCCGATGTTCCGAGTGAAATTTACCAGACCCGCTACGGCATTGCTTTTTTCCCGCTGTATGCCGATGTATGCCGCCGTCGTAGTTGGCACAAACACAAAACCTAGCGGCACATACTGGACGATGCGCAGCCACGTTGCATGTCCAAAACTCATTTCCTGATTGAATTGCAAGACGGAAACATACATTCCGATTGCCAAGCCGAACCAACCGAAAGCGATCAAGTAGCGCAATTGGAATATCGAAGTGAGCCGGCCAACCAAGGGCAACTCAAAAAGCAAGAGTACCGCAGCCGCCGATAGCACCAAACCTGCACTCTCCGCCGTGTATCCCAAAATTGTTTGAAGAAATTGCGGCATCAGAACGGTTGTGGCGAAGGCCATGGCGCCTACCATGAACAACATCATGTTCGACGTGGCGAAATTCCGATTCTTGAAAAGACGCACGTCGACGATAGGGTCTTTGTGAAACCACTCGTAGAAAACAAGCGCCGTGAGGCACACCACTGAAGTGATTGCAAGAGTGACGATGAAGTGGGAACCGAACCAATCGTCTTCCTGCCCTTTGTCGAGCATGATTTGCAATGCGCCCACGCCCAGCGCCAGCAACGAGAAACCGATGTAATCGAGCTTGATGCCGCCTTTTGCCACGCGCTTCAAATACGGCGGGTCCTCCACGAGCTTATAGACAAGAAATAGCGTAATGATGCCCACAGGCAAGTTGATAAAGAAAATCCAACGCCAGGAGTAGCTGTCCGTCATCCAGCCGCCCAAAGTCGGTCCGATCGCGGGGGCGCAGACGGCGGTGATGCCGTAGAGTGAAAATGCCAGGCCGCGCTTCTCCGGCGGAAAGGTGTCGGCGAGAATCGCCTGCACCATCGGCTGCAGGCCGCCTCCGCCTGCACCTTGCAACACTCGAAAGAACAGAAGAAGGCCAAGGCTGGGTGCGATTCCGCAGAGCAGGGAACTGACGGTGAAGATCGCCAGGCAGGTCATGAAAAAGCGTTTGCGACCGAAAATACTCACCAACCAACCGCTGATTGGGAGGACGATCGCGTTGGCAACGAGATAAGAAGTGAGCACCCAGGTGCTTTGGTCATTGCTTGCGCCCAGATTTCCGGCGATGTGTGGCAGAGCGACGTTTGCAATCGAGGTGTCGAGCACTTCCATGAAAGCAGCCAAAGACACGACGACTGCAATCAGCCAGGGGTTAGCTTTCGGGTGCCAGGTTTCCTGAGGGAGAGCTATAGCGGCAGCGCTCATCGCACCTTTCACGACGCACAAAACGAGGAACGATATTACCGCGAGGTCAAACGATTGCACACGCCAGAATGTGGGCTCGACTTGTGAGGGGGCTCGCATCAGTCGCGGGAGACGAGAGAGTCGAATTGTTCGTGATACCGCGGAGTTTCGTTGAAGGCCGCAGTGGACGGATCGCGAATTGAGGTAGGCGAAGAAAAGGCGAATATGTTAAGCTGCGCCTGTGGACGAAGGACGCAAACGGGTTTTGGCAATACTGACCGCAATCCTGGCAGCGCCGCGATTGAAGGACTGGAACTGGGACGGGCGTGCTGGTGCGCCGGCGTGCGAAAGCATTGTGATCACCGCTTTGGGGGCAGCCGAACGAATCATGGAGATGATTGACCGCAGGCATGGGAAATCAACGACCAATTCCACGAGCGTACCGCAACGATCGGAATCTGCAACGGCGGCTGGAGCAAGAGGCAGCCATGTCAATGACGAGTGAGCGAAAACGGATGGCGGTCTTCAACCGTGTTAGAATTGTATTCGTTTATGAGCAGATCGTTCGATGTCGGGATTGAATCGCTCGCAGGCGGGGCGAGTGCTGCGCCGGGCGGCAGGCACGGGCACTTAGGGTCCTTCGCCGCGAGCGATGCCGAACCCCTGCCGGAGACGCAGGTGGCCGGTCCTTCGTTAGCGGAAATTCCTTCAGACGCCCAGAAATCTTTCTACATAGAGACATTTGGCTGCCAGATGAATGCACACGATTCGGAAAAAGTTTCGGGCGTGCTGTTGGGGCGCGGATACCGTGCGGTTGAAAATCCGGTGCAGGCGGATTTGGTTCTTTACAACACTTGTAGCATACGGGAGAAGGCGGCGCAGAAAGTTTTCGCGAGGCTGGGAGACTGGAAAACGGTTGCTGGCGGAAAAATAATCGGCGTGCTGGGATGCGTGGCGCAGCAGGAGGGTGAAGAAATATTCGAGCGCGCGCCATGGGTCGGCCTGGTATGCGGGTCGGCGAGCTATCGAAAACTTCCAGAACTGCTGGCGCAGCTTGAAGCGGGCGGGCGGCGCGTGACCGGGCTGGATTTGGATACGGACGAGACTTTTGAAACGGAAATCACGCGGCGCGATAATCCGATTCGCGCCTACATCACGATTATCGAGGGCTGCGATTATTCTTGTTCGTACTGCGTAGTGCCGCACACGCGCGGGCCGGAGCGCAGCCGATCGAGCGAAGCGGTAATCACAGAAGCCAGGCGTCTTGCGGCCGCGGGCTACACCGAGATTCAGTTGTTGGGGCAAACGGTGAATTCCTATCGCGATCCCTCGGCGCGCAGGTGGAGTTTTGTCGATCTGCTGCGTGGTGTGGCAGCGGTGCAGGGAATTCGGCGCGTTCGATTCACCACTTCGCATCCGAATGATTTTCATCGCGGGATCGTTGAAGCGATCGACGAGACGGCCGCGCTCTGCGATCACGTGCACCTGCCGGTGCAATCGGGCTCGAACAGCATCCTGCGCGCGATGCGGCGCACGTATACGCGGGAAGAATACCTGGCGAAGATTGAATGGATACGCGCGGCGAGCCGGCCGATCAGCATTACCAGCGACATCATCGTGGGGTTTCCCGGCGAGACGGAAGCGGACTTTGAAGAATCGCTGACGTTGCTGGATCTGGCGCAATACGATGCGATTTTTTCGTTCACCTATTCACCGCGGCCGAATACTTCCGCAAAGGATATGCCGGACGCTGTTCCGGAAGCCGAAAAGAGCCGGCGGCTCGCGGTTCTGAATGAACGCCAGCGGCAGATTCAGATTGCGGGTAACAGTAAACTTGTTGGTGAGACTTTCGAAGTGCTGGTTGACGCGCGGCATGCAGCGCGCGGGCAGTGGAGCGGGCGTTCATCCTGCAACCGGCTGATAAATTTCACTACAACGCGCGAGAATCTTCTGGGAGAATACATTTCAGTGCAGGTTACGCGCGGCGGACCGAACAGTTTAGTCGGCGAGCAAGTGCTGTGAGCGACGGGAGGCCACCATGGAACTCGAAGTAAAGATACGAGGTCTGATGATGGATCCCGTGACCAACATGCCGGTAGTGGTGTTGAAAGAAACTGCGGGTAACGGTGTGCTGCCGATCTGGGTCGGCATCTACGAAGCAAACGCGATTGCGCTGGAAATCGAAAAAGTGCAAACTCCGCGTCCGATGACTCACGACCTGCTGAAAAATGTTCTCACAGGATTGAATGTGCACGTGCAGCGCGTGGTGGTCTGCGACTTGAAGGAGGATACTTTCTACGCACTGATCTGGATGGAGCGCGACGGGCAAACGATGTCCATGGATTCCCGTCCCAGCGACGCGCTTGCTCTGGCTCTTCGCCTCGACTGCCCCATTTTTGTTGACGATGAAGTTTTGAAACATTCCAAGATAGCCAGCGCGATCTCAGAAAAAAGCTCCAGCGAGGAATTGCGCAAATGGCTCGAGAACCTCAACGACGAAGACCTCGGGCGCTACAAGATGTAGTTGCGCTCGCGCGTAGCGTGTCGCCCCTCCCGGAAAACCAGCGTAGGAATTCAATTTCAGAAAAACGAGAGTTGATTGGGGCGGTACTTCGCTATCAAACTCAAGATGATCCCGCTGGATGCGTCCTGCATGGCGTGTTGAATCATTCCGGGCCGCAGGCTCTTTCGCATGACCGCGAGGATGCCGAAGAGCGCGCCATACAGCGTGATCGTGATCATGCCCTTGACGCCCTGGTAGCCGTGAGCGACGCCGAAAACGAGGGCTTGCGCAATGATGGCCACGGCGTTGCTCCCGGTGAATGCGAAGAACTGCTTCTGCAAGTAGCCGCGAAAAACAAACTCCTCGCAGAATCCCGCGGAGATTGACAGTACAACCCACAGGATCATTTCCAGAGGGCCGCGCGGCATTAGAATCAGGAAGACCTTCTTGGCTTGGGTATTCTGGCCCAACACATGTCCTACGAGCACGAGCAGGACTATAACGGCGAGCCAGAACGCGAACGCGACGCCGATGTCGCGGCCGACATCCGCCGCTCGCGTCCACTTTCCGCCGACGACATCTGCAAACCTTGTTCCGCTGCGGCGCACGCCCAGGAACCAAACGTAGGCCAGGAGAATTAGCTCGAAACAGATCATGAACAAATAAAGCCCGGCACGATTCGTCACATGAAGGTTTTCGAGGTTTGTGGAGGAGCGTGTTTGAACAAAGGCGGTGGCAAACACGAATAGCACCAGGACGACCGTGTGCCACACCGGAGCGAGAAGCTTTCGGTCGTCGAGAGGGGGTCTGAGGGACGGCGTAGTCGCCATTGCACTCCTTTGATTTTCCGTCCTTAGCAGGGCGAGAGTATAGCAGCCCTGCGATAAGCAGGGTGGAGGTTACGCCGATCGGAGTTCTCCACAGAAGGAGTGCATTTTTTGCTTGCGCAGGGGACATCCAAATGAGTAGAGTTAGGCTACTTGTGGTGTGACTGGGGCTGTAAGAGGCCATATATAGGCCCACGGTTGCAGCATGGCTAGCGGGGGCAAAATTTGACCTACGTCATCGCGGTCGCCAATCAAAAAGGCGGCGTCGGGAAGACCACGACGTCGATTAATCTAGCCGCCGCCATCGCGTTGAAGAAAAAGAAAACACTTCTAATCGATCTAGACCCACAATCCAACGCGACGATCGCATTTTTCGAGTCGTCGGACATTCAGACTTCAATGTACGACCTTTTCGCCGAGCATCCGGCGGAGTTGTCCAAGATCGTTAGGCCGACCAAAGACCCTTATCTTTTTGTGGCGCCGGGAAAGCTGTCGCTGGCCAGGCTGGAGACGCAGCTCGCGGGACAGTTCGATGCGCCGTATAAGTTGAAAGACGCTCTCTCGAGCGTGCTGAAAGAGTACGAGTTCATCATTCTGGACACCCCGCCGGCGCTGGGGATCTTAACCGTGAACGCGCTGGTAGCGTCAACGCATTTACTCGTGCCGATCCAAGCGGCGTATTTCGCCATTGAAGGAACCGACGATTTGCTGGAAACCTACGCGCGAATTCGCTCGCGGCCCAATCCGGATTTGAAAGTGCTGGGCGTGGTGATTACGCTTTTCGACAAGCGCACCAATATTTCGCGCGACACGCATGAACAGATTCGCGCGGTGTTCGGCGAAGCCCTTTTCAAGACGCGGATCAGCAAAAACGTTCGGTTGGAAGAAAGCCCGGCTTACAAAGAAACTGTCTTTTCGTTTGCGCCCAAATCTTCGGGCGCGGAAGAATACAAGAAGCTCGCTCAGGAGGTATTGCAACGTGTCCAAGAGGATCGGGTTGCCCGTCACTCTCAAGATGCGGCATGACGCGCACTACGTAGAAACGCTGACCAGCTTCAGTGGCGCGTCGATCGGGCGCATGATTCCGCTCAATAAGGTTCGGCCGAATCCGGACCAGCCGCGAAAAGCGCTGGGCGATTTGCGCGAGCTCACGGATTCGATACGTGAAAAGGGCGTGCTCGAACCGCTGCTGGTGCGGTTCATCCCGCGAGAAGATACCTATTACATTATTTCCGGTGAGCGGCGTTACCACGCTTCGAAAGCGGCAGGGCTGCATGAGCTGCCCTGCATCGAGAAGATCGCGGACGACGCGGAAACGCTGGAGCTCGGGCTGATCGAGAATCTTCAGCGCAAGGATCTGACTCCGTTCGAGGAAGCGGACGGCTTGCAACGTTTGGCGACTCATTTCGATTACACGCACGACGATATTGCCAAGAAGATCGGGCGGGCGCGCTCATCGGTGACGGAGACGATGTCACTGACCGTGATTCCGGACGCGGTTCGCAAGGATTGCATCGAACGCGGGATATTTTCCAAGTCACTTTTGCTGCAGGTGTCGCGGCAACCGAACGAAAAAAAGATGCATGAGATGGTCAACCGCATTGCGCAAGGCGGCTTGACGCGCGACGAAGCCCGCAAAGCGCGGAAACAGGAGTCCGGCTCGGATACGAGGCCGCACCCGTTCCTCTTCGACTATCGCGCGCAGGACGAATCGTTCCACGTGCGCGTGCAGTTCCGCAAGAGCCACGTAGGCCGCGAAGAATTGGCCGCCGCGCTGCGCTCGGTGTTGCGCGAAATCGAGTCCGGCTCCATTTCCTCCTCGGCCGCATAGGGATTCTCCTTCGACTGCCGGCGGCTCGAGGTGAGCGGCCGCGCAGTCCTCGGCAGCTATCCGCAAAGGGGCAAGAGCACGTCTCTCCAGTTGTACAGGCGGGGGAAGGGTGTGCTAACACTATGGCGACTAGCTGCGCCTCACAGGTCGCAAGGTGAAGAAATGGAGGTCTGCATGGAATCCAGACTCGCAAAAAGAGCTTGTGGATTGTTCTTGTTCCCGTTGATGGTCCTCGCTTTCGTTCGTTTCAGCGCGGCCGACAATTCTGCGTCTTCTGGGTCGGGCTCTGTAGCCGAAACCGCGCACATGCAGATAGCGCGCGCCAGCCATAGTTCGACACTGCTCCCGGACGGCAAAGTCCTCATCGCCGGCGGATTTGGCGGCAGTGGCACGGAGAGCAACCCGTTCCGGAGTACGGAAATTTATGATCCTCGAACAGGAAGCTTTCAGTCAGCCGCCAACATGAGCATTGGAAGGAGCGGGCACACTGCGACACTTTTGAAAAACGGCAAGCTGCTTATTGCCGGCGGTTGGACGGGCCACTACAATCTTCGCCGATCAGCGGAACTCTACGATCCAACCACTGGAGTATTCACGCCGACCGGGGACATGGTCATCGAACGGGCCGGGAGCATGGCAGCCCTGCTTCCTGACGGCAGGGTCCTTGTGGCGGGCGGAGAAGACCGCAGTGAAAATGCGCTGTCTAGCGCGGAAGTCTACGATCCTTCGACCGGGAAATTTACGCGAACTGGAGACATGACCGAGCCTCGTGGACAGGCGACGGCCACTGCTCTGAGAAACGGCAAGGTCCTGATCGTCGGAGGAGGCTCCGGCCATTACCCTTCTCAAAACGTTTATCGCAGCGCGGAACTTTACGATCCCGCGACCGGCAAATTCACATCCACGGGGCCTATGTCCGTGGGTCGTCACAAACATGCCGCTGTTCTGCTAGCAAGCGGAAAAGTGCTTGTGGTCGGCGGTTCCGACAATCGCGACTGGCACGGCGAGTATTCGAGCGCGGAAATTTACGACCCTGCTACCGGCACGTTCAGCGCTACCGGCGCAATGAGCACTCCGCGGTTCAAATTGCCACACGCCGTAGCCTTGCAAGCCAACGGCACGGTGCTGGTGGCGGGCGGAGGCAGTTTCGCTGAGGTCTATGACGAGACAAAGGGAAGCTTCAGCAAAGTGGTAGGCAATTTGGGAGCTGCTCGGTTCTTTGCATCCGCAACCGTGCTGCCTGACGGCAAGACCTTGATCACGGGGGGATACGCAGAAACCGAAGGGGGCTTGCCATCCACGGCGGGCGCGTGGATTTACAAGCCTTAGTCGATCCGTGCGGTTTCTTCTGGCTTGTTTTTGCAGTGTGCTGCGACTTAATCTCTTCGCTGTCTAATCATGCCCCCCGAACACAGCAAGCTACTGCTTTCCGTCGATCTAGCCGGTACGTTCTTGTTCGCTGTGGAAGGCGCGCTGATAGCGGTTCCCGCGAACCTGGATCTTTTGGGCGTGATGGTGTTGGCGTTCTCGACGGCGCTGGTGGGAGGAATTATTCGCGACGTGTTGATCGGCGCCAGTCCGCCGGCGTCCCTTCGCGACTGGCGTTACGCGGCTATCGCTTTCGCCGGGGGCATCATCGTTTTCTTTCTGCATCCGTACATCCGAGCGATTCCCGGTTCGGTCATCCTGACGCTGGACGCCGCGGCCCTGTCCTTGTTCGCTGTCGCCGGCACGGAAAAAGCGCTGCTCTACAAGATGCACCCATTCATCGCCGTCTTGTTGGGTGCTGTCACAGCGGTTGGCGGCGGAACCGTACGCGACGTCTTGCTGGCGCAGATTCCCAATGTTCTGCGCTCGGACATTTATGCGACAGCGGCTCTCGCTGGCGCCGTGGTAATGGTCGCGGCGACAAAGCTGAGAGTAGCGCCTACTTTGGCGGCCGTCTCAGGCGGGCTGGTTTGCTTTTTGCTTCGTGTCATCAGCGTTTGGCAGCACTGGAATTTGCCCAGGGCTTTCACCGGCTAATCTCCGTGCTCCGCATCTGTGGTCACCCATTTGCTCGGCGATTCCATGTTGATTGTGAACTGCCGGAGGTTAGCTGTTATGCTTCCTGCCGATGGACTTCACGCCGCAGCAGATCTCAATTCTGGAGCGCCTACAAGCGCGCGATTTTCAGATCGTGGCGTTTCCGATGTACGCGAACTACGTCGGCGTGCGCAAGGGGAACTGCGCCGCGCTTTTGGCTCCGTTCGGCGCGGACCGCTTCCAGCTCCAAGGACAGCCGGCCTACCTTATCGGCGGAAACCTCAGCGTGCTCGTGACGAGAGAAGGGCGGGACTGGTTCGTCTGGAAAAAAGAGAAACTTGAGGTAACCACTGAGCGCCTCGCTGAGCTTGAGAGTTTTTCCGCGCAATTATCGCAAACGCTTGTACCGATCATTTAGAACAGCGAGTGGCAGTTGAAAGTTTAGCCCCGCTCAGCGCACACTATGTAAATGACCGATTCTTACGGCGTGATATGTATCGGCGCAGGGCCAACAGGGCTCGCGAGCGCCATCGAGGCCAAACGCGAAGGACTACGGCCGCTGGTGATTGACAAAGGCTGCCTGTGCAACTCACTTTTTCACTATCCCATTAACCTGCTATTTTTCACCACACCGGAGCGCATGGAAATTGGCGACCTGCCCATGACGATTTCCGGCAGCAAGCCGACGCGCGGCGAGGCGCTCAAATATTATCGGCGCGCCGTCGAGCATTATGGGATCGAGGTCCGCCAATACGAGCGCGTAGAGGAAATCACCGGGCACGACGGCGCGTTCGTGGTGCACACGCGCGATAAAGAAGGCGCTGCGCTTGAATATCATGCCCGCAAAATTATTTTGGCCACTGGATACTACGATCTTCCGAATTTCCTCGGGGTGCCTGGCGAGGATCTGCCGCACGTCAGCCATTATTTCAGCGAAGCGCATCCTTACTGGAACCAGGACGTTGTCGTTATCGGCGGAAGGAACTCCGCTGCGGAGGCGGCGCTCGATCTATTTCGATCAGGAGCGCGAGTTACTCTGATTCATCGCGGCGCGGAAATGGGAAAGAGCTTGAAATACTGGGTGAGACCTGACATCGAGAATCGAATTAGCGCCGGAGAAATCCGCGCCATGTTTAAAAGCGAAGTGACGCGTATCGAATCCGATAAGGTGTGGCTGAAAAACGGAAGCGGGGAGCAAGTCATTCCGGCCACTCAAGTCTTTGTTATGAGCGGCTATCATCCAGACTTCGAGTTTTTGAAAAAACAGGGAATTCGGTTGGATCGCGATTCGCTCAGGCCAGAAATCAATTCGGAAACTCTGGAAAGCAATGTACCCGGAATTTATCTAGCCGGCGTAATCGTTGGGGGAAAACGCACTTCTGATATTTTTATCGAGAATGGGCGGTTTCACGGCCGCCAAATCATCGCCGCCATCACTGGCAAGGGGAAGCTGTCGGAAAATCCGCCAGTTTCTCCACCCGGAGAATGAAAAGCATCCTCCGCGCCATTCCCGGCGAATGTCGATGCATCTAAGAGTGATCCTGATCTAAGTTCAGCGAGCCCGGGGCCTCGAATTGCCTGCGTTTAATAACTCTGCTAAAGTCGAGTGCGATGGCATCAATTGTAAAAGAAGTCGGCGAAACCTTTTTTACTCTCTACAAGGGCTTCAGCGTGACTCTGCGGACGATGTTCCGCAAGCCCACAACGGAATCCTATCCGGATGTGCCTGCGAGCGTTCAACCACGTTATCGTGGAATACATGTTCTGCAGCGCGACGAGAATGGACTTGAAAAATGCGTGGGCTGTTTTCTCTGCTCCGCCGCCTGTCCGGCAAATTGCATTTACATTGAAGCTGCGGAAAACAGCGAAGCAAGTCGCATGTCGGCCGGCGAGCGCTATGCGAAGGTTTACAATATTGATTATTCACGATGTATCTTTTGCGGCTACTGCGTGGAAGCATGTCCTACCGACGCCATCACCCACGGCCATAATATCGAGCTAGCCCCTTACGACATTAATGCTCTGATCTATCGTAAAGAGCAGCTCCTTGAGCCGTGGCCTCCGTCAAAATCCTGATCGCAAGTTAAGCCCACTAACCATGCAGCTACATAGGTGTGCTGCACGGAACTACTTGACGCAATGTATGCGGGCGTCCCGTTCGTCGCCCAGCCTTTCCTAGCATTGCAAGAATGAAGCGCGCGAATTAACCATCGTCACCACCGTTCGAGAATGGATATTTATGTTGAGGGAATGCGAGCGGGTCTGTGTGGGCGAGGAACTCGGTTTGTCTGGCAGGTGCCCAGGACGAAGGAGCGACTGTCTTCGCAGATCCTTTGTTATCGGAGTCGTCCGGATCGCGTGGGCTAGCGACCAAGCGACTGTCGTCCGGACTTGATGCCATTCGGGTTTAGGCCAGACAAGTTAACGGTTTCAGGCGGACAACTTCATAGGAGGCGTCACGTGGGGCTAGCGACCAAGCGACTGTCGTCCGGACGTGATGCGATTCGGGTTTTAGGCCAGACAAGTTAACGGTTTCAGGCGGACATCTTCATGGGAAGGGTCACGCGGGGCTAGCGACCAAGCGACTGTCGTCCGGACTTGATGCCATTCGGGTTTAGGCCAGACAAGTTAACGGTTTCAGGCGGACAACTTCATGGGAAGGGTCGCGTGGGGCTAGCGGCCGAGCGACTGTCGTCCGGACTTGATGCCATTCGGGTTTAGGCCAGACAAGTTAACGGTTTCAGGCGGACAACTTCATAGGAGGCGTCACGTGGGGCTAGCGACCAAGCGACTGTCGTCCGGACGTGATGCGATTCGGGTTTTAGGCCAGACAAGTTAACGGTTTCAGGCGGACATCTTCATGGGAAGGGTCACGCGGGGCTAGCGACCAAGCGACTGTCGTCCGGACTTGATGCCATTCGGGTTTAGGCCAGACAAGTTAACGGTTTCAGGCGGACAACTTCATGGGAAGGGTCGCGTGGGGCTAGCGGCCGAGCGACTGTCGTCCGGACTTGATGCGATTCGGCTCGAGGGAGACGCGATCATAGGAACCAGCGGCACGCGCCGCGAACGCTGCAAGGACTACGTGAGATTGGGAGGCACGTGCGAATTGACAAAAGGTTCGATGCGGAGGGCGGATTTCAGGGCCACGGGAGTCGGCAGGAGAGACCCGACATTCGAAGAATTGGCCGAAGGCCCGGCGCGAATTTCGGATTTTAGGTTGGACCGAGCGCGAGGTTGTTTTGGCAATTGCATGCGCGTCCATTGCATTCGTTTTATTCGTTCAGAGCTGCGAGAGGTGGGACTGAAGGCGCCGGTGATAGGTAATCCGTTAGCGGCAGGATATTTAGAAGTTTGCCGCGGCGGAATGCGGAGGAGTGATCGACGGCGACTGTGGTCGGCGGACGGAATGCGTTGGCGAAGATTCGCTGAGGGAATCGACGCTAGGCGGCATGGAGACTCGACTGGATGGGCGGAGATTTTCGATGTAATCCCACACATTCGACGTGGCTTGAACCTTGGCGAGCGTGAGGCGGGTAGCGAGGTGAAATGGCACAGCACATGACGCGCATGCAGGCATCCGGAGCGAACACGGCGGTTAAGACGATAACGAGGAAGCTGCGGACCGCCGAGTTTTTTCCGGGGGCGACTCGGCCGAGTGATAGCGGGTTCGTTGCGGCGGCCCGGCCTAGACCGCGCGCCGTTGAGGCGGCGAGAAACGCATGGACGCGCGAACGGGGGCAGAGGGCTGCAGTCTTCCCGCGCGCACCAAGGGGGCGATCTGAGCGACATTGGCCGAGCCCGCCGACCCAGCCGCCGCGCGGGACTTGGGCGCATCGCATTTCGCCGAATTGCGGGCACCGAATCGCCGGGTCTGCACACGAGCACTCTCATCTCCGTCAGAGGATTCGGGAGCGGCGGGGAAAAGCGACCCGGTGCGTGAACTCTTGGGCAAGCGCCGACTCGGCGGGGCGTTCTGCGCAGAACGGGGCGACGCGGCGTTTCGACCAGCTTCCGCCGGGGACTTATAAACGTTTGGAGCGGCGGCGTGCGCCTGCGAACGAACCTGCCCCTCCAGAAATTTCAGGGCGCCTTTTGCTCTGCCGGAAGATTGCGTGCTTGGCACCGGCGGCGAATCTTGCCCAGGAGGCGAATCCCGGCGATCACGGGCGGAACGAGCGGGAATCGGCTTTACAGAAGCCGGCTTGGACTGGAATTCCTGCGACTTCATTAGGTCATCAAACGGCAGCAAAAGAGTTGCGCCCACGGTTTTCGCGGAAAGACTCGCAGAGGGTCCCGAGAGGCCCGCGTCGGCCCGGGCAGCTTGCGTTCTGCGGCAGTCGAGAATCCAGCGTGCGAGGCGCGACTGGATTTCCGCTTCGATCCACTCCTCGACGACATCGCGAAGCTCTTTTCGTAAGTTGGCGCTTTTATTCAGACGCGAAAGTTCAAAAGTTTCCAGCGCGGCTTCAGACGAGGTGAGGAGGTATTCAAGCGGTGAAGCGATGCCCATTGAAAAGGCCTCCTGGCGGCACTCTCTCCCGAGAGTGGGAGGCTAACCGGGAGAATGGTATCAGATTAAGGGTATTAACTCAATAGTAGACACCGGGCGGCGAAACAGGAGTGTTGCACGGGAGCGCTGTCACACAGGAAGCAGCACAGCCGCAACTAGCGGCAATGGCGGAAAAACGGCGGAAGAACACGCAAGTAACAGACATTCGAATTGTAAGACGCAACAGCCGGCGTGCAGCCGGCATGGGAATGCGGAAGTGATTCTCGGTGCGAGGAGGATCCATGGGCGGAAAGCGGAAACCGATTCCAGCGGAACTCGCAGTGCAAGGCCCAGCGGCGATTTGCGCCGCGCTGCGCAAGAGACGGCGCGCGCGCGGCCGGGAATACATGAAGGAATGGAGGGCGAATCCCAAACATCGGGAACTTGAGCGCAAGAGGCGGGACGACGATTACCTGATCAGAGAACAGCGCAGCGCGCATCGATTGCGGATTCGTCCGTTTACCGGAGTTCGTGGCGAGTCACACTGCGGATTCTGCGGACACGGACGGCGGGTGGAAATTGTGGAAAGGCTGACCATTTCGAAAACGGCTGATGAAGAGTTTGTAAGAGTGCTCATCCCGTATTGCGGACATTGTTGATGAAAAAATCGAGACGGACGCCAAGAATGCATCTCCGCGAGTAACGCTCTGAATGCGTGAAAAGAACTTCAGCACCGGGCTGCGAGGAGTGCTTTTTGAAGCGCGGCATTATGCGCGTATGGGTTCGGCGATTTGGCTTTACGGCTGGTTGGTGCTGAGGCAAACGCACCAATCGGGGTCGGTGGGGTGGGTGCTGGGCGGCGCGCCGGTGCGCTACCGTGAAATCGAGGAAGAAACGGGGTTCAACCGGCGAACGCTCGAGCGCTGGCTGAGCGCTTTGCGGCGCGAGGGCTACATCGAAACGACACCGGCGCAGGAAGGGATCAGCATTCGCATTACGAAGGCCAAAAAATTTCCACAGGGTGTACGCAAATCTGCGGAGGGTGTACGCAGAATTGCGGGCAGTGGTACGCAGAATTGCGGGGCAACTAGGGCGCAAAACTATAAGTACGAGCAGTTTGCGGACGGGATGAATAGTTCATCAATAGTAAGAATAAGAGAAAGAGAAGCGCAACGCGAAAACCTTGAAAGCTGTGGAAATCAGGACCACAAGCAGAAACAAAATCGAGGCAGAAACCAAAGGCCGAGCGAGTACCAAAGTCCCAGTCAAAACCCTTCCGGGCTAGAACAAAATCAAAATCAGTTTCAGAACCGCAAACAGGATCAACACCAATACTTTCCCTGGGAGCTGCGTTTGCGCCAGCAATTGTTGCGTGCGGAGCGCGACGCAGAAGTGCGGCGCGAACTCGCCGTGGGGACCGGGCCGCTGGATCGCCGATGAAAGTATTTTCAGGATTGCGGAGGGAAGCGGGGCACGGAGGAAAGGTGCCGCGAGGATACCAGTTGGCGTGGTACGAACCGCGGCGCCGCCTGGGAGTCTATTTTCCGGCACCGCTGCATTGGGTGCTGCGAGCGCTGCGCGAACTGAACAACCGTTGGCAGATTGCGCTGCGGGCTCCGCGGATCGAGTGCGCTGAAGTTTTTCAGATGCAGCGGGCGCATCGCGAGCGCGAACATTTGGCCGCGGAATACGCGCGCGGGTATATCAACGGGTGGCGCGAATGTTTTCACACTTGCCTCGATGCGGTGGAGGAAGAAATCGAGCGCGTGGATGAAGCGTGGGATGTGGGGGCGATGCTGCCTGCGCCGAAGCCGCCGCGGAAGAACTAGAAGGGCGCGCTTGCGAGGTGCTGCCGATGAAAGCTGCTGAAATGTTCAACGCGTGTCACGCGCGCTATCGCGGGTTGCATGAATGGCTTGATAACTCGCTGGGCGAAGTGCGCGCGCTGGATCTGGATTCGCCCTCCTGCGGGTATCAGTGGCGGCCGGAACGATCGCGCGCGTGCGAATACGTTGCCGATTTCGAGCGCATCGGACGGCAGGCGCTGAAGCGTCCGGCGTGGAAAGGGCGTTTGAAATTGTTCGAGATTTATTTTGTCGGCGGCGCCGATTATCGCAGCGCGATTTCGCTTGTCGGAGTCGCAGAAGGCACTTTTGACTACTGGCTGCAAGAAGTGAAGAAAGCTGCTGGCCGCGAATTCTCGCGCACGGGATTGTATCCGCCGGTGCGCTATTTTCAATCTTCGCACGCGCACCACGTCCACACTCGAAATTTGTAACGACGGCCGCTCAGTCAAGGCGGTTCAGAAGCGATCGCCGAACTTGGCACGTTGTATTCCTCCGCGTTTCCTCCCCACGAAGTTCCATCCCCCCAAAGTTTCTCCCCTCCAAAACTCGCCACGATTCATTTCGGGCATTTGGTCTCGCATACGCTCGGGCACATCGACTCTGCGCGCGGCTCCCACCTCGCAATCGCGCTTTGTCGCATTTCATCGTCAAAAAAGGGAATAGACATCTGAGTCGGCACGGATGGCCTTGGTAATCGCGGCGGCGTGTGTTAGACAGGGATGCGATGAATCGCGGCGGGAGCGTTTTGATCACGGGAGCGGGCGGGTGCATCGGCTCTGCGCTGGCGGAGAGGATTGCGAAATCCGAGGCGCGCAATTTGATACTTCTGGACCATGCGGAGCACGAGCTGCATGAAATAGAGCAGGCGCTGTCTGCCATCGAGGGTTGCGCGCCGCACGTCGCTGTGCTCGGCGATATTTGCGACGCTGCGCTGCTGGCCGAAGTGTTCAAAGAATATCGGCCGGACGTGATTTATCATTCGGCGGCTTTCAAGCACGTTCCGATGATGGAAGCAAATCCTCTGGCGGCGATTCGCAACAATGTGATTGGAACGATGACGCTGGCTTTCGCTGCGCGTAACCACGAGGCCGCGCAGCTTGTGATGATTTCAACCGACAAGGCGGTGAACCCGCGCAGCGTGATGGGTGTGTCGAAACGCATCGCGGAGCTGGTCCTGCTGCGATGGAACGGCATCAAGACGCAAATGAAAGCCATCAGGCTGGGGAATGTTTTGGGCTCGCGTGGCAGCGTGGCGCCGCTGTTTCGGCAACAAATTGAGAGGGGCGGCCCGGTGACGGTGAGGCATCCTGACGTCAGCAGATATTTTCTGACGCTGAGGGAAGTGGTGGACCTGATTCTCGCGGCGGCAAATCTGGAAGGCGGCGTTTTTGTGCCGGAGCCCAGCGAGCCGGTAAAAATTGTTGATTTGGCGCGCGGGATGATTCGGAAGGCGGGGTTCGAGCCGGACGCGGAAATGCCGATCGTATTCACGAATCTTCTTCGCGGAGAAAAGCTTAACGAAGAGATGGTTTTTGCGAGCGAAACGGTGGAGCCGAGCGGAGATGCGAGAATTCAACGCGTGCGAGGCGCGGCAATCGCCACTGCCGAATTTGATGTGAAGATTGCGCGACTCCTCGACAGCGTGGGGCGCCGCGATCTGCCCACGCTTGTGGACGCGCTGGTGGGCATGGTGCCGGAATACGAGCCCAGCGAGTTGCTGCTCAGCGCGCCCAAGCCGCTCGCGCGCGCAGCGACAAAATGAAAAGCAAATAAAATGAAACGCAAGATCGCCGTGGTCACAACATCGCGCGCGGACTACAGCCATTTGTACTGGCCGCTGCGCGCGCTTTCCGCGCATCCCGATGTGGATTTGAAAATCATCGTGATGGGCGCGCACCTTTCGCCCGAATTCGGCTCGACCATCCAGGAAATCGAGAAGGACGGCTTCAATATTGACGCGCGCGTCGAATGCCTGCTGAGCTCCGACAGCGACGTGGGCATGGCCAAGACGATCGGCGTGGCCACGCTGAGCCTCGCCGACATTTTCGGGCAGATGCGTCCGGACTTGCTTTTGCTGATCGCGGACCGCTACGAAATGCTGGCGCCTGCGTCGGTGGCTCTGGCACTGCGAATCCCCATCGCGCACATCGAAGGCGGCGAAATCAGCGAAGGCGCGATTGACGACGCGGTCAGAAACGCGCTGACCAAGATGAGCCACATACATTTCACCTCCACGCAAGCGGCGCGTGACCGCGTGATCGCCATGGGAGAAGAATCGTGGCGCGTTCATCGTGCCGGTGCGCCTTCGCTGGACCATTTGCGGCGGCAGACGCTGTTCACGCGAGAGCAGGTGGAATCGCGGTTGCGTATCGAACTAAAGCATCCGGCGATTCTGGTTGCGTATCACCCGGTGACGCTCGCGCGAGATACGGTGCGAGAAGCAGACGCGCTTTTCGATGCTTTGGAAAATCTGCCGGATCAGATTCTGTTCTGCTATCCAAACGCCGATGCCGGCAGCCGCAACCTGATCGAGCGCGCGCGAACGTTCGCAGCCTCGCGCGACGCGGCGCATGTGTTCGTAAACCTGGACGCGCTAACTTATTGGAGTTTGCTGAAGGAAGTGGATGTGCTAGTGGGAAATTCGAGCAGCGGAATCATGGAGTCAGCTTCGTTTGCGCTGCCGACGGTAAATGTGGGGCTCAGGCAGCAAGGCCGGGAACGCGCGCGCAACGTGATCGACGCCGCGCCGGAGGTTCGCGCCATTCTCAAGGCCATCGCCACGGCAAAAAGCGCCGATTTTCGCCGCGGACTTCAAGGCATGACGAACGCGTACGGCGAAGGCGAAGCATCCGAGAAAATTGTTGAAGTGTTGACTACAGTGCCGCTCGGGGAAGAATTGCTGCTGAAGCGCCACGCGCCGCTCCGAGCATTTACCAGCTCCGCCGGGTAGACCACGACGTTTCCGCGATCGCCGATGCCTGGCGATGCCCTTTACGAAGGGCCGGTAGGCTTGTTGACGAAGGTTATCGCCGGGCGGTTTGGTTCCGGCTTAGGTACTTTCTTCTTCGGTTTTTTCACTTCGCGTCTGCGTGCGTCTTTGTTTCCCATGCCACATAGGATGCCACAATTTTGCGAGTTTGCAACCGCGCGCGGTTCTGCAAACGGCGCCGGAAGCGCGACGTGCTTATTCTCATTCGCAGCGAGCGGGCGGCCCGAAACGCTTTGAGCTTTGGGGGCGTTGCGGTATCTTCCGGGGAGTGGGAGGCGTCTCAGATGAAACTCAACTATGTAATAAAATTCGTCGATGACATGAACCGCGCGGTGAAATTCCATCGCGATGTGCTGGGCTTGTCTTTGAAGTTCGAATCTCCGGAGTGGAGCGAATTTGTCACCGGTGATACCACTTTGGCGTTGCATAAGGCTTCGGCCAAAAACGCAGCAGGTTCCGTTGAGTTGGGATTCACGGTTCCGGACCTCCACAAATTCTACGCAGATATGAAGGCGAAGGGCGTGCAGTTCACCATGCCGCCGACGAAGCAAGACTTCGGCGGTGAACTCGCGCAGTTTGTCGATTCGGAAGGCGGACGCAACAGCGTCGGCAAGCAGTAGGCTTTCCTTCGAGCGACAAACCCAGCGACAGACCGCCGCGCGTGGCCAAAACGAAAAGATTCTTGTACCCTTAGAGGCCTCTGGTGAATCTTATATGTAGGAGGCTTACGGCCATGACGTTGGCAACGAAATACATGCGCGCAGATACGCAGCGTGAAGCAGGATTTTCCGCGCGTGGCGCAAACTTCTCCGGGCCTCAGTTGAGCCGGCAGATCCTTGCCTTTATGCTGGCGATCGGTTTGCTGTTCGCCACGCTGCCGCAGAATTTAGCCGCGCAGGACGCGCAGGCTTCTGCGCAGGGTCCGGCGCCAGCTGATGCAACGCCTGCGTACACTCCGCAGACCCCGGACCAGTTGGATCAGCTCGTGGCGCCCATCGCACTGTATCCGGATTCTCTCGTGGCGCAAATTCTAGCCGCATCCACTTTTCCCGCACAAATTGTCGAAGCGGACCGTTGGGTCCAGGCGCATCCGGATCTGAAGGACAAGGCCTTGGCTGACGCGGTGGACCAGCAGAACTGGGATCCCAGCGTCAAAGCGATCTGCGCGTTCCCAAGCGTGTTGGCCAACATGGACAAGAACATCTCCTGGACCTCCTCACTGGGCGACGCTTACTACAACCAACAACAAGATGTGATGGACGCTATTCAGCGCATGCGCCGAAAAGCGCAAGCAGCCGGCAATCTGAAAACCACGCCCCAACAGACGGTAGAGGACCAAGGATCGGATGTGGTCATTCAGCCTGCCCAGCCTGACGTAGTTTATGTGCCGGCTTACGATCCGTGGTCCATTTACGGCTACCCGATAGCGCCGTGGCCTTATTGGTACAACTATCCCGGCATCTGGTTCGGCGGCCCGTATCTTTCGTTCGGACTCGGCTTCGGAATCGGCTGGTACGGCGGTTTCGGGTGGGGCTGGGGCAACTGGGGATTTGATTGGCATAACCACTATGCGATTTACAACAACAACCGCTACTACTCGCACAGCAACACGTTTTATAACCGCTCGAATTATTACCGGGGAGGAGGCGAGCGTGGCGTTGCCAACAACGTGAACCGAGGATTCGCCAACCGCGGAGACATCGGTGGGCGCGGCGGAATTGAAAACCGTGGCGTCACCAGTCGGCCTTTCAATGGCGATAACCACGCCGCACGAGGGTACGGCGAAGAGCGTGGCCAAACCGGGACCCGCTCCGGCGCTTTCAGCGGTTACAATCACGGCGGAGAAACCAGAAGCTATTCGTCACGCGGGCAATCCAGTTTTGGCGGCGGTGGCGGATTCCATGGCGGTGGCGGCGGTGGCGGACACCACCGTTAATCGGAATTTCACGACACTCATAACGATTTGAAAATTTTAGATACGGAGAAAAGACATATGCGGCGGACAAAGCTGAACCTCAAAAAGTTTTGCTCGGTCAATTTTCTTGGATTGGGTGCGATCGCTTTCATTTTGGCGGCTTGCTTTCCCGCCGTCTCCCAGGCACAGCAACCGGGGCAAAAAACCTTTTCGTCCGCGGACGAAGCCTGTCACGCCCTCGTGACGGCGTTGAAAAATAGCGACGATAAAGCGCTATTGGAGATTCTCGGCCCCGACGGGAAAGAGATTATCTCCTCCGGGGATCCGGCTGAGGACGCAGCCAACCGCACAAATTTTGTAAGCAAATTCCACGAAATGCACCGGCTGGTGGTTGAACCCGACGGTACCACCACTGTTTATATCGGTGCGGACAATTGGCCCACTCCTATCCCGCTGGTGAACAAAAACGGTGCGTTTTACTTCGACACCCCCGCCGGCAAGCAGGAAATTCTGTACCGGAGAATCGGCTTGAACGAAATGTCGGCGATTCGCGTTTGCCAGGAACTAGTGGCCGCGCAGCAAGAGTATTTTTCCAAAGAGCATAACGAGTACGCCCAGAGGTTCGTCAGCAATGAAGGCAAACACGATGGATTGTATTGGCTAGGCACCAACAACGAATTTGAAAGTCCCATCGGCCCGCTCGTCGCCAACGCCGGTACCCCCGGTGATTTGGCCAAGAATCTTCAAACGGGTCCGGTCCCGTTCCGCGGCTACTATTTCCGCATCATCACGCGCCAGGGCAAGAGCGCCCCGGGCGGCGCGGCCGACTACGTTGTTGCCGGGAAAATGACCGGAGGATTCGCATTCGTCGCCTATCCCGCTGAATATCGCAATTCCGGCGTGATGACGTTCATCGTCGACAAAGACGGCGTGGTCTATCAAAGAGATCTCGGCCCGCACACCGAGACTGCTGCCAAGTCCATAAAGTCCTACGACCCAGATACCAAGTGGCAAAAGGCTGTGGAAACCCAGGAACAGACTGCTGACGCAAAAAAGCCTCAGTAAGGCGGGCGCCGCGACCGCGCTGAGAAGTAACCCCTGACTGAAGGCCGAGTATGAATCGCGTTCGCACCGACCTGCTCGAAATTGCGTATGAAGAGGGCGGTCCGTCCGACAGTCCTCCCGTAATTTTGCTGCACGGCTGGCCCGACACCGCTCGCGGATGGAAAAAAGTTTCGCACATTCTGCAAGCCAAAGGCTGCCGTACGATCGCGCCCTACTTGCGCGGTTGCGCTCCCACCGAGTTTCTATCAGAGGAAACGCCACGCGTGGGGAGCGCAGTAGCACTGGCGCAAGACGCAGTTGAACTGGCGGATGAGCTGGAGCTCCAAACTTTTGCTGTCGTGGGCCATGATTGGGGTGCGCGAGTTGCCTACACCCTGGCCGCTCTCTTCCCCGAACGTGTCACGGCGATAGCGGCCTTGTCGCTTGGCTACCAGCCTCGCGGCGTATTCAACATTCCTTCGTTCGCTCAATCCAGACGCTTCTGGTACCAATGGTTCCTGTGCACGGACGGCGGAGCGGAAAAAGTGCGCAACGACCCCGCCGGCTTTGCGCGAATCCAGTGGGACACGTGGAGCCCGCCCGGATGGTTTGATGAAGCGGAGTTTGCCGAAACCGCCGAGAGTTTTTCCTGTGCCGATTGGGCTGCTATCACGCTCAACGCCTACCGCTCGCGCTGGCTGCAAGGCGAAGTTTCAGATCCGCGTTACGCTCATGTGCAGCGCAGGCTGGGCGAAGTTGAATTCCTATCCGCGCCAACTCTGATGATTCAGGGTTTGTCAGATTGGTGTGACCCTCCGGAAGAATCAGAGGGGATGGAGAAATGGTTTACTGGCGGGTATCGTCGCTTGACGCTGGAAAACGTCGGCCATTTTCCCCATCGCGAAGCGCCCGAGCAGGTTGCCAAAGCAGTCCTGGATCATTTTCGCGAAAAGATAAACGGAAACACGCACTTCACGCAACTTACTAACTGAAAGAGAGTTTATATTGACGGGTGGCGCTACACCGGGCAGCCTTTGCCGGTGATATCTGACATTGGCGTACGGTTCACTGCGAGTAATTCAGCTCTACCGGTGCAGCCAGGGGAGCTGGCCTTTGTGCGACAGCGCCAGCAAATCCATGGAAGCGGCCACCGCGCAGTGAACGCACACGCCTCCCCAGATTGATTTCAGCTTCCACGCCAGCCATCCCAGAATTAATCCGGCGACCACCGAAGCAGCCGCCTCGGGCCAGGGCTTGCTGAAATGAATCATCATGTAAGGCATCACCGACACCGGAACCGCCAGCACCCCGATGTACCGCGAAAGACCTCCCACCAGAAATCCTCGAAAGAAAAATTCCAGCGCGACAAATTGTCCCGCGTACATTCCCTCCCACATCAACAGGTCGTACCAGGAACGCCCTGCTTGCGCGTACATCGGGTAGAAATTGTAAAACTCGGGCGAGAGCGAGACCGCCCAGATTACCGGTGACACCAGCACGAACAGCCCGACGTAAATCCAAAAATGTTGCGAGAAGCCGCGAAATGAAAGATTGCAATCGCGCAGCCGGTTGCCCGGCCGGCAAGCCATCACCGTAGCGGGTATGGCCACAAAGCTAATCAGGATCCACAGCACCCACCAGGCCCTCACGCGCAGCACCCAGTAAGGGTCGGGCAAGAAAGGTTTCGGCGGGAAAAAGTGCGCGTAGGTTTCGTCGCTGCCGGCGAACTGCAGCACTAGAAGCGAAAAACAAGCCGTCACGCAAATAATGGCGAACGAGCGCAGATCGCTGCTCTTAAGGGTATCCTTCAGCGAATCCCCAAGCGAGCGCGGCTCTTTTGACTTTGCGTTTCCCGCAAGCGTTTCGCCGCCGGTTGCGAGCGGGTCGCTCGGCCGAGACCTCGGAGAGTGCCGGTCGCGCCCCTTTCGCGACGCGGTGGGGAAGCCGCCGCTGTTGTGGTGCCGGTTTGTCATGAGCGCGGCCGAAGGATGGCCCGACGGCACTGTCGGTTTCCTCGATTGTAAATATCTCGCTAAGTTCAAGCGGTGACCTTAAAAGCTGACGTGCCCGGACTGCTTCGCGAACGCGCGCCACGTTGGCACGGACCATACTTCGTCGGACCGCCCGATGAGAAACGCCACAAAGCACAACGCAAAAATCGAATGATCGAGCGAAGCTCCGAAATATTGCCAGAACGCCGCGTGTGCCCCCGGATAATCCGCCGAAAATAACATGAGAAGCATCAGAGCGAGCCCGCCCACACTTGCCGGCCGCACCAAAACCCCCAGCACGAGTCCCAGTCCGATACAAAGTTCTCCGTAAGCCACCGAGAAGGCGATCGGCGTCGCGTGAGGGAGAACGAAACCGCGCAGGACGGGCGCCATGAACGGATACGCGCCACCCTCCAGAAACTTGTTAATCCAGGATTGAAACCCGCCGCCCAGTGTGAACTGCGTTCCAACGACTTTGTACTCGCCGAAAATCAAGAAAAAGACACCCACCCCGATGCGCAAAAACGCGAGAGCGCGCGCGTTGCGATTCTCCAGTTGAGTGAGGGCCATAGTGGAACGCGCATGATACCACCGCACGAGGTGAGGACGTAGTTCCTGGGGCATTCCACGGGGGCGGTGTTTCGGTTCTCGTAGCGCCGGGCTTCAGCCCGGCATCCTGCTTTTGACTCGTTTTTCTACCTTCCGCAAAATGAAAACCTAAGATGCCGGGCTGAAGCCCGGCATCCTGCTTTTGACTCGTCTTTACTACCTTCCGCAAAATGAAAATCTAAGATGCCGGGCTGAAGCCCGGGATCCTGCTTTTGACTCGTCTTTACCACCTTCCGCAGAATGAAAACCTAAGATGCCGGGGCTGAAGCCCGGCATCCTGCTTTTGACTCGTCTTTACTACCTTCCGCAAAATGAAAACCCAAGATGCCGGGCTGAAGCCCGGCGCTACAAAACCATTCCCGGCGCCGTGCTTGTATCGGAAAAATTCCTTACAACTGAAGCTCCATCACGATGGCGGGCTCATCCGGTTCATAATAAAAATGCGGAGCGACCTCGCGAATCACGAAACCCAGCTTTAGATTTAGTTCGCGCATGGCAACGTTGCTCTCCCGCGTGTTCGTGACAATCATCTGAAAGCCCTGCTGCTTTGCAAATTCGATCTGCCAACGCTTTTGCTTCATGCCAAAACCCCGGCGGCGAAACTCGGGCAGAACGCCGGTGCTCATAATGTGCAAGCAACCCGGCCGCGGCTCGTCGTCGAAGTCCGAATCGCGGATCAGTGCCGTGCAGCCAACAATCTTCCCATCCACAATCATCCAGTACGACTCGAATTCAGCCCACTCTTCGCGAATAAACAAGTCCGCCGGAAAGGCATGAAAGATCTTGCGGTCAATTTCGCACAGCGCGTCCATCTCAGCCGGAAGAATCGCTCTCCTGAACTCAATCCTCTGTGTCGCCGCGGCAGTGTTAAGGTTGTTCATGTCTCACAATGCCGGATGATACCACCCCGCTTCGTTTGAGGGCATCTGCGACGTCGCGCGCCGTGGCGGAAATACGTTGACATTACACCCGGCGGATGATGTCGTAGTTAGCATGAAGCTTCGAGCCGGATTTGTTTACTCCGCGGTGATTCTGATTTTCTTTGGCGCGCTATACTTGTTGACCAAGGCGTTTGACCTGCTGAACCGGCCAAGCGACACATCAGTTTTCTACGGGATCTTAATTATTGTCGCGCTGATCGCGCTGGTTCCATCCGCACTAAGCTGGATTTGGCACCATCATGTGACGCCGCACGCAGAACCGCAGGCGCCCTTCACACGAAAAAAGGAGAACGATGCTAATACGTAAATTCATTCCTCTGCTTTTACCCGTAATCCTGGTCGCATTTTTCTTTGCCGGATGCGCCACACGAATCGGCCCCGGGCGCGTGGGAATTAAAGTGGACCTCGCCGGAACGCAGCGCGGCGTCGAAGACTTGCCCATCCGCACCGGCTGGGTGTTTTACAATTTTCTTTCGTCCACCATCGTCGAGTATCCCACTTCGATTCAAACCGCCAAGTGGACCAGGGACCTGAACGAAGGCTCGCCCACCAACGAGGAAATGTCGTTCAACACCAAGGACGGACTCACGGTGTACGGCGACCTCTCGGTTTCTTACCATCTCGAGGCAAACAAGGTTCCGGCGTTCTACGTGAAATTCCGGAACGACAATATCGATCACTTCACTCACGGTTTCTTGCGCAACGTCGCGCGCGACGCCATTAACCGCACCGGCTCGCAGTACACCGTGCAGGAAATCATGGGCGAAAAGAAGTCCGAGCTGGAAATCGATTCGCGCAAAGATTTGCAGGCGCAGGTAACCGACATCGGAGTGGTGATCGATCAATTCGGTTTCATCGGCTCGCCGCGCCCGCCCGAATCCGTAATCGCCGCCATCAACGCCAAAGTTCAGGCGCAACAAATCGCGGTGCAAAAACAAAATGAGCTGGTGCAGTCGCAAGCCGACGCCGCCAAGCTTGTGGCCGCCGCTGAAGGCCAAGCCAAAGCGCAAGTGGCCATCGCCAACGGAGAAGCCGAGTCAAATCGCGTGCGCGCCGCGTCCATCAGCGAAAACATAATCAAATGGCAGCAACTAGCCGTCACCGACCGCTGGATCGAAAAGTGGAACGGCCAAGTGCCCTCAGTCCAAGCCGGCGGCAACCTCCCCGGCATGCTGCTCGACATCAAGCCGCCGAAATAACGCAGTGGCGCGCACGGGTTTTGTAGGGGCGCAGCATGCTGCGCCCGCTGAAGCGAGGGCAACCAAACAACGCGAGTATAATTGCTCGACGCGGGATACCGTAGCTGGTGGAGGACACATGAAGCGAGTTGTCTCGGCATTACTCTTGGCCGCGTTGTGGTTTGCGGCTGCGCGGCCAGCAAACGCGCAACAAAAACCCGAAGTGAAATTCATCGCGGATACGCTGGTGGTCGAAGCCGACGGCGCGTACGAAACCGATCCCGATCTTGCCACGCTCACGTTCAACATTTCCGCGCAGGACAAGGAGTTAAAGAAAGCTTACGAAACCGCAACGCAGTCCATGCAACGCATCGTGGCAGTCGCGGACAAAGGCGGAATGAAAAAAGAAGACGTGTACACCGGCGCATTGACGCTGACTCCGTCCTATGACAAAGACCGCAATAAAAAGCCGAAAAGCTATTACGTGCAAGGCGAAATCACGCTGAAAGTGCACGACTTTGCGCAAATTGGACCGATCCTCGACGGCGCCGTGCAGGACGGCATCGTGGATTTCCGCTCGCTTACGTATTCACTTCAGGATGAAGAACGCGCCAAAGAAAGTGCCGCGGCGAACGCAATGAAAAATGCGGTAGGCCGAGCGACGGCCGCACTGGCGCAGAATGGGCAAAAAGTTGGGGCCATTCGGTACGCCAGCCTCGACGTGCGCCAGCTCGTCGGCGTTACGCAGTTCAATACGCTTCAGGTTGCAGCATTGGAGACGGTCGAAGTTACCAGCGGGGCTGTGGCAGAGCACAAAGCGCCGCCCCCACCTCCTCCGCCTCCGGTGCGTCCGCAAAAAATCACGGTCAGCGCCACGGTGCAGGCCGCATTCCAAATCCAGTAGAAATTGCAAACGATTTTACGGAGTGGTCGGCGGAGGAACTGGCTCCGACCAGTGGGCGTTGCGGAATTGCCAGCGGCCGTCGCGATATTGCGCGACACCTGTAAAGTAACCATTGTCCTCGACGTGGTGCCCATCGGCCCACACTTGAAGCTCGTGATACGAAGCACCCACCACGGCGAGATCCGGCGCGAGCAGGTCCACGCGTAAATCATCGCCCCATTTCAGCTCAATCTGTTTGATGGCCTGGGCGACCTGCGGAAGTCCGGCGGAAACCTCTGCGCTATTTGCAAATGCGATTTTGCCGTTGACGGCCATGAAGAATGCCGGGGTGTCGGCAAAATACTTGCGCCAAGCTGTCGGGCCGTCCTGTGTGACGTCGTGAGCCACATCGCGCATAAACGCCCGCACGCTGTCCTCGACCCCACCGGCGCGCGCCGCTGTCAGGGGTTGCGACTCCCCGAGCGCAGTCCGTTGTGCGCTGCTCCCGGCGGATGCCAGCGTGACGAGCAGAAGGGCATACAGAAAAGTACGCAGAGTTAGTGTCTTCATCGTCGCAATGTACCACACGGATCATGCGCAGGAACACTAAGTTGCCCCCGTGGGTGGGGAACTGCGCGCAGGTGCGAAACTTGTTAGAATGCGCGGCATGCGCATCCTTATGCTGATGTTGACGGCAGTATTGGCGATTTTGTGCGCCGCGACCGTCGGCACTTCATCGCGATTCGCGCCGGGCAGGGAACTCCGCGCCAACGCGCGGGATGTAAATTCGGCTAACGACGTCCACTGGTCGGTGCAGACGAGCGGGATTGACACAAACCTGCGAGGCGTCAGCGCGGCGGGCAATACGGATTCCGCCGGAACGCAGCATATTGTCGTGTGGGCCTGCGGCTCGAACGGCGTGATCCTCTTTTCGAGCGACCTCGGCAAGACCTGGAAGCGGCTGCACGTTGCCGGAGGCGACGCGCTCGACTTTCGCAGCATTGTAGCGTTCGACGCTAAGAATGCGCTCGTAATGTCGAGCGGCGAAGGCGACAAGTCGCGCATCTACAAAACAACCGACGGCGGCGAGACCTGGAAGCTCGAGTTTACCGACAAGCGCCCGTCGTTCTTTCTCGATGCTTTGATCTGCGACGCGGAATGCTACGCGCTGAGCGATCCCGTTGATGGCAAGTTTGTAATCGTAGCCACGCACCACTACGAGGACTGGAAGGAACTCTCGAGCGACGCCATGCCTGCCGCGCTCCCCGGCGAAGGCGCATTCGCCGCCAGCGGAACTGCACTCGCGATGAACAATGACGGCGACTTATATTTCGGCACGGGCGGCGGAAAATCAGCGCGCGTCTTTCACTCCCCCGACTTCGGCAAGACCTGGACCGTAGCCGAGACGCCAATCGCAAGCGGCAATCGCGTCGTCCGGAATATTTTCGATCGTGCTGGACGCAAAATTGCTGATCGCTGTCGGCGGCGATTATAAAGATCCGAAGCGGACGGACCGCGTGGCGGCCTATTCGCGGGACGAGGGAAAGACTTGGACTCTCGCTGCGCAACAGCCCGGCGGCTATCGTTCGGCCGTGGTTTCCCTGTATGGCGCGATGCTTGCCTTCGGCCCCACTGGTGAAGACATCTCCTACGATCAGGGCGCGCACTGGAAACACAGCGATTCGCTGGATCTCAACGCAGCCTTTATTTTGGACATTTACAACGGGTGGGCAGTTGGCGCGAAAGGCACCATCGCGCGGCTGGTGAATCACATGCAGTATCAGATTCGGAACGACAGCCCGCGGAATAAGCCCGCGAGCGCATCCCGGTCTCTATTGCGATGATGGAGTCCTGATTCGGTAAACCGCGAGAATCCGCGTTTAGAGTCGGCCAAGCAAATAGAGGATCAGCAGGATTATCAAGATGAGCCCGACGCCGCCGGTCGGGTAGTAGCCCCAATTTTTACTGTGCGGCCACCTCGGAAGGCTGCCCACCAGCGCGATGATCAGCACAATCGTCAGAATCAAAAACATGCGTTCCTCCTATCGCAGCCAACGGCAATTTTCGTTCGCAAGGCCGGTGGACGCGTTTGCCCACCGTGGCATACAGCCGCTCGAGTTAGCGGCGCAAAAAGCGGGAGCAAGCTCCCGCACTCCATAGGAAAAAATGTGCCAACGCCGAGTTTGGAGTGCGGCGGCTTGCCGCCGCTTTCAGCGTGACACTAAGGGAACGCCGGCTACTGCGCGGCGCCGGCGGCGGCTGGCGCGCAGTAGCGATCGAAGGCCCGCGTAAGGTCGTCCGCGATAGCCGATGGGTCGCGTCCCTCGATGTTCGTCCTCTCCAGCATGAAGGCGACTTTCCCGTCGCGCATCAAGGTGATCGAAGGGGAAGACGGGCCGTAGCCCGTAAAATAACTTCGTGCACGCTCGGTTGCTTCCGCGTCCTGCCCGGCGAACACTGTAAACAAAAGTTCCGGACGCGCGGCGCGAGAAATCGCCCGGGCAATCGCCGGACGCGCTCTACCCGCAGCGCATCCGCAAACTGAATTCACGACCACAAGCACGGTGCGCTTCTCTTGTTTCAGAGCGGCGTCCACTTCATCGGCCGTGCGCAATTCGCGAAAGCCGATGCTGGTCAGTTCCTGTCTCATGGGCGTAAGCAGATGTTCTGGATACATCGCAACTCCTTTGCAAGTTCGTAGTCTTGGATTTCGATTATGTGGCTCGCGCCGCGTGCTGCCGGCGCGCAGCGGCCGTGCAAGCCGCCACTGCAGAATACCACGATTATTCTATCGCGATTCGGCGCGCAGAACGAATCGCATCTATCGCCGGGCGCCACAAAATCCGCGGCCCCAGGCTTTTCGATGTGGAGTGCGATACAGGCGAGAATATGTCGAAGCGGCGCCGTGTGCGGAATTTAGTGGCGCGTGCGTTTGATGATGTACTTGATCAGCGAGAGGCCGCCGGTGATGGGCAGCAGGAAAACCTGTTTGATGATGCCGGTGCGCCGCTCGATGCGATCGTGAATCTGATCCGCCTCGATTCGTTTTGCGGCCACAACCGCGCCGATGTACTTCACAAAATCAACGCCACACTTCTCGCAGGAGCCGCCTTTGCGCTGTTCGTGCTTGCAAGCCGGGCATTCGTAACGCAGCGTAGCGTGGCAACGCGGGCAAAATCGCGCGACGTCGCGAGCATCCGCCCCACATTTAAAACATTTGACCGTGCGTTGCGAAGCCGCGCCCGGAGTTGCGGGCGATTCAACTCGGCCGGGCGTGGCCGCCCCGCCTGTTTTGGCAGGCGCGTCGCCAGGTTTACCGGGCGTGAAAGTCCCACTCATGCTCACATTTTAGACCTACAACCGCGCCCGCAATGCAGCGCTGAACGAAAACGCGGGTTTGCGGTTAACACTGGCCCAGCGTACAGTCGAAGGAATTCTGCATTCTCGCCGGATTGCATCTGCAACCGCTGCAGGAGAAAAAGCCCCGCCGCCGCGAGAGCGAATGCTTTCGCAGCGACGGCCTGTCTGAGAGAAATCGATAGATTTAGCGGAAGGAAGGGAACTTGAAGCGCTTGCCGTTTCCGTTGGTAGCGCCGTTTGTTCTTTTGCGGCCGTCCGCGTTCGTGTCGCAGCCTGGACGGCGCGTCGGGTCCGCCGGGCGCGGCACAAACTTCCGCTGCATGTGCTCCGGCAGAGGCGCCAGCAACCGCACCACGTGTCCGAGCCTTTCCTGCTTAAAGGGCTTGGCCATGCAAACGACGGCGCCGATGGAATGCGCGTTGGAATAATCGCTGGGATACGCGGAGCGCGTAATCAGCACCACGGGAACGTGGCGGAGGTGCTCGCTCGATTTCACGTGTGCGCATACATCGAATCCCGGCAAGTTCTCACCCTCCACTTCGGCGATCACCAGAGCCGGCGTGAATATGTCCAGCACTTCGCGCGCTTCCACGTTCGTGCTCACCGCGATCACTTCATAGCCTTCATTCTGCAAATACGCTTTCAGCGAATCGCGCAGGGCGGCGTCGGAATCCACGGTCAGAACGAGCGGCCTTTTCGAAACGTTCGCCGCGGCATCGGAAATGCACACCGGCTCGTTTTTGCGCCCAGGCGCGAGAGGCGCGTCCAATTTCTTACCGCTGGAATCCACCAGGTCTTCGCCGACTCCCAGCCCCAGCGCGATGGCAACTCGGCTGCGCCCGTCGGGACTTCCGTGAACGCGCACCACCCGGCCATGCTGCTCGGCCTGAACCGCGTGCTTGGCACTGCTGTACGGGAAGGTGACCATCACATCCATGCCGCGCGAGTAGCTGTCCAGTGAAGTAACAAACAGAATGCCGAAGCGCGAAACGTCCACGGTGGTCGAAATTTCATCCGGGCCGCCGTTGGTGACGTCAACGCCGCGCACGCGGACGGGCGCTGAAATCAGCGCGCGGCGGCGGCGACGGCGGTCTGCCGCGGGATGCACGGGCATCGCCTTGGCCGCTTCGCTTGCGGAAAGTTTTGCCGCCTGTGAAGCAGCGGAGGCATCCCGCTTCGATTCCGAAGATGTCTGGCTGGGGTCCTCGGCGATTAATTCGCCGGATTCTTTCGAACATTGCACGATATCGGTGAGCGAATATTCCGTGACGCAGACCTCCGCAGCTCGATCAATCTCCTCCAGAAGTTCCGCGCACTCCTGGCGCGTGTCGGGATTGACGTGTTCGTGTGCCTCGGCGTGAATGGCGTGCAGCAGGCCGGCCAGTGGCTCGGAGCTGTTTTGCGCCTGGAGCTCGGCGGCGGCGCGGGGCGTCTCGGCGATGACTGCTTCGCAAATCGCATCCAGAATGCGCCCGTCGGAATCAGCGGATTTCGAAGAGGAGAGATTTGCTTCCGCCAGGCCGCGTTCGATCTCGGCCGCCAAGCCCGCTGGAATATTTTCTGGCGCGTTTGGATCCTGCATATTAATGTCGCTCGCTTCACTCATCCGGCTTGAACCCCCGTGTTATCGATGTTCGAAGGTCAATGTAGCAAGCGGCCCTTGCACGCGCACTAGCGTGAAAGTCACATTCTCGCAGTACTCGGGCGGCTCCCGCGCCAGTACTAACGTACGCCCCCGCAGCTTGCTGAAAGCCCGCTAGATAGGGCTTTGGCGGGGAGGGGAGTACTAGAAAAAGCCCTTGGAGTTCGCCCCGCGCTCGGCTCCCCGCGCTTCAGCGCCTCTACATCCCTCGATTTTACAAGCGTGTCTTCGACGGCATGCCCGTTTACCCAGCTCTCGGCTGGCCTCCAAGCAATGCATTTTTGTGCCTTGCACATATTCGTGCAAAATCGTACAATTGGGACGAATTCGTGCAATGAACAAAAACACAGTTGCGGTGCTGATCGCGGATGTAGTGAAGTCCAGTTTGCGTAGCGAGCTGCGCGCGCTGCTGGGCCGGGGCCTTGCCGCGGCTTCGCGCGAGCACATGAAACGCAAATGGATTCGCTTGCCTTACGCGGTTACGGCAGGCGACGAGTTTCAGACCATCAGCATTTCTCCTGCGAGCATTCCTGAAGTGATATTGGATTTGCGCATCCGGCTACAGCCGCTGCAACTCCGCATGGGAATTGGTTTCGGCCCAGGACCCGCGCGCATTCAGCCGCCGGTAAATCGTTTGGGAGGAGCGGCCTTCGTTTTCGCTCGCGAGGCCCTGGAAGGGATCAAGCGGAAGGGAGAATACAAATTCAAAGTCCTTACTTCGTTTCGATCGAAAAACGCGGTATTCGATTCCACCGCAAATTTGATTTATGGTTTGCAAGACACCTTACTCTTGCGCATAACGGACAAGCAGTGGGAGACTATCAAAACGTTCCGAGCCAGGCGCCGCTTAGACGCTGCGGCGCGGACGCTGGACGTGGACGCCTCCACGGTGTGGCGGACTCTCCGGCGCGGGCATTTCTGGCAACTGGAGCAGACCAGCGCGGACATGCGTCTGCTTATTCAGGCTAGCCACCTGTAGGACGAAACCGTCCTAAGAAAGCTATTTGGGACGAAAACGTGCAAACGACGATTCGCGCGATTCTGACGCTGTATTTAGCCCAGCTGCTGACCGATTTTGTCTTCCAGACTTCGCACCTGGTGCAACAGAAGAAAAACGGCCAGGCCCTCGGCTACTTCAAGCACGGCGCCATTCATTATCTCTGCACGCTCCTCGCGGCGGCGTGCTTCCTTCCCGGTATGATTTCATCTCTGCGCTTTCAGCTGGCAGTGATCGCATTGACGCTCGTCCATCTTCTAATCGATCTTTGCAAGATTCAGTTTGCGAAGTCGCGGCCGGTTGCGGACGGAGCGCTTGCGTTCGTACTGGATCAGGTCGTGCATTTCTTCACCGTGGTGCTGGCGGCGTGCTGGATCGAGCGAACTCCGCTGGCAGGCATTGTGCGAGCAAGCTTGCAACTGCTCCGCGAACAGAGCAATCGAATCCTGCTTCTGCTCATCGTTTACCTGGCTGTGATCTTCGCCTGCGGTTACCTGATCCGCTTCCTCACCAAGCCGTTGATGCGCCACATCGGCCTGGGCGCGCCGCAGACCCCCCATTCACCGCCTCGCGAAACTCCCGCGCAGTTGAGCAACGCGGGCATGTACATCGGCTGGCTGGAAAGATTTCTTGTTTTGACCGCGCTTTTGCTGCATTCGCCGGCAACCGTGGGCTTGATCATCGCCGCGAAATCAATTGCGCGCTACCCGCAATTCCATCGCGAGCAATTTGCCGAATATTTCCTCATCGGCACGCTGCTCAGCATCTGTACAGCCTTCGTGGGCGGCGTTGTGCTGATGAAAGTTTTCTTCGGAAGTTCGGCGCTGCCTCAATAATGCCGCTGGTGTAATCCCGGGCAGGGAAGCGGCAGAATTCCGCAACGACCAAGGAAAAAGGGACATCCTAGCGCGTGTTGCCGGGCGCCAGGATGTCCCTGGGTTGCGTTTAGCCAGCGTTCTAGCGGTGTTCGACGATGGCAATGGCCTCGTCCACGTGATTGTGGGCGCGGTGAAGATGATCCAGAATACGCCCCTGTAAACCTTGCGTGTGCGGATCGTCTTCTTCCTTGCTGCAGTCGCGAATAGCCTTGTCCAGCAGATCGCGCGATTTGTGCAAACGTCCTTGCCACGGCATGTGGGCATCCACCGGGTCATGATCGTCTATGTTTTTTCCATCGTCGATGGAGGCGCGTTTGATTTCGCCGATGGCTTCATCGATGTCGTGGATCGCATCTCTCTCCTGTGCGCCAAGCTGTCCGCCGTTGGGCCGTTGCAAAAGCGCCCGGGCGAAGCGCAGATCGGAAAGCGCGTGTAAGTAGTGGGGATGTTTTCCCTGGGCCAGCAGTTGCTGTGCGGCCATGGGCAGCAGGAATGCCAGTGCAGCCGCGATAAGTGAAACTTTAACGATCGTTTTCATTCGGAATTAACCTCGCACTCGATTTATGCAGCAAAGGACACACGCTGAGGCGCGCCCCTGATTCGATTTAACACCAGTTCCACCGCTTTGTAGCGCGCACTTTTGCCCCGCGTTTTCACTGAGATAACACCCCTCTCGCCAACGGCCATTGCCAATATGCCAATGTGGCCCCTCTCTTGTAATTTGCATATTTTCAAGGCCCGCACCACAATAAGCGCCACGTGAAGGAGTACGGCTGGGCTCACGATGCGCCATCGATGACCGATTTCTCTCCAATCCCACGTTCGATTCTTTGGGAAAGCGTTACCCGGCGCTACGGTGTGAAAGGAGAACGGACATGAAGCTCGCCAGGCTATTTCTGATCCTCGCTGTGGTTCTTGGCGCAGGCTCTGCGCACGCGATGCAACTCAGCCCGGAATCGGGGGACCAGCGGTCGGCGGATCGCGATGCGATTCGAGCTCACATTGACAAGATTTTCCAAGCCTATATCCAGAAGAACGCCGAGGTCATTCGCGCCACACATGCGAACGACTGGACCGGTTTCCAGTCATCCTCCCGCACCACGATTCATGGAATCGACCAATATATGAAAGATGTAGATGGCTACCTCCATTCACCCGTGAAAATGACCGCATACAAAATGCTGGAATTCGACGTCGTCTTCTACGGCAATGTCGCCATCGTTCCGTACATCGCCGATGTGACCTATGAATATGAAGGTCATCCATCGACGCGAAAGCTTCGCGTGCTCGACGTGTACGCAAAACTGGCGGATGGGTGGAATCAAGTCGGCTCCGACACTACGTTGCATCCGGATACGCTCGCTGCTGAGTTGCAGCAATCGCAGACGGTGGAGGGCGACGATAAACAGGAACTGCTAAGCGCTCGCGAAGCCGTGTGGCGCGCCTGGTTCGCGAATGATACTGCGCGTCTCGCAGAGCTTGTGCCCCCGGAACTGATCGCCATCGAGCAGAGCGAAAAGTGGGAGAACCGCGATGCCGTCCTCGCCGGGGCCAAGGATTTTGCCGCCAAGGGTGGCAAGCTTGTGCGTCTGGAATTCCCGCAGACGGAAATCCAAATGTTTGGATACACGGCCATCGTTTACTCGAAATACATTTGCGAAGTCGAAATCGACGGCAAGCGTTCAATCCAATCGGGGCGCGCCACGGAAATGTTTGTCAATCGCCAGGGCAAGTGGGTCAACGTCGGCTGGCATCTGGACTCAGGCAGTTAATCGTTCGCCGATTCGGCCTGATAACACTCGTTACGGGCACGCGAACAACTTGAAAATCGCCGGTAGCCGTAACCACTGGCGTGCATGGGCTTACCCTGCACGCTGCTCTCAGGGTCTAAGGGCCTGACGTACCATTAGCCCTGCGGCCCTGTCCCCGGACTGCCTCCTTTTCTTCGGTTAACCCTTGAAGCGAATGCTCGGTGAAAATATGGCCGCTGGGGGTGGCAACTAATAGACTTGTCACATGGCAGTCTGTCGGGGCTGAACGTGGCGTCAGAAACCGCGAAATTTCGGAAGTATCCTCGCCTCCGCGCGCCGAAAGGGCTGTGGGTCGCCTGGAAATCGTCCGCCCAAACGACCACTTCGCGCGCCGAAGTGATGGGCATGGGCGGGCTCTTCCTGCAAGCCGCGCAAACTCCGAGCGATGGCTCCTACATTGAATTGATCTTCGACTTGCCCACCGGACAAGTTCGCGGGCGCGCGATCGTGCGCGATTCCACGCCGGGAAAGGGGATGGGGATACAGTTCGTTCAGATGAAACCGGAGGACCGCGCCAAGCTGAATCGTTTTTTGTCCGCGCTGGAAGTTTCGCAACAAGCCGCCGGCGCCGCACCGGCCGCAAGCAACGCACCCGCCGGCGCCCGCCCCGCAGCCGTACACTCAGCGCCGCCGCGCTCGGCGACAACTCTTCCGGCTAGCTGGCAGCTCGTCGTTTCGCGCGGCAGTCAGAAGGCGGCGCAGATTCGTTTCGAGAGGGAAGTGCGGCACTTGATCGAACTGACCGGCAAGGCCACCTATTATCAGTTGCTGGAGGTCACGTCGGATTCTCCGGCGGTCCACGTGAAGAAAAGCTATTACTCGCTGGTACGCAAATTTCATCCGGACAACCACATGGGCAATCGCGAGCTGATTACGCCGCTCAAAAACTTGATGGTCGTCATCTCCGAGGCGTACAAGACGCTGGGGAACGAAGAGAAACGGGCCGCGTATGACAAGCGCTTGGCCGCGATGGGCGGGTTCAGCATGCATCGCGAAAAAACGGGGGCCGAGGAATCCCTCGACGAATGGATGAATCGCGCCAACGAATGCCTGCGCGCGAAAAATTTCGTGGGCTCCATCGTCTGGCTGCGCAAGTGCCATGAAGCGGCGCCGGAATCGGCGTTGTACCTGGCCATGCTGGCGCGCAGCCTGGGAACCATAGCCCAGTACGAAAACGAGGCCGTCGAACTTTTCCAGAAGGCCATCGATCTGGACCCGTGGAAGGTGCCGGTGTACCTTCAGTTCGGCGAGCTGCTGGAGGAAATGGAGCTTCCCGAGCGTGCGCGCCACGTCTATTCCAAACTTCTCGAAATCAGCCCCACGAATGCCAAGGCCCACGAGCGCCTCGCGCTGCTCGAGCCGGAAGAAGACGGCGAAAAACGTTCGTCACGCATCCCGCACCTATTCGGCCGTAAAAACTGATTCCGAATTCCTCACGAACTCAATCATGTTGGTCGGCTGCGACATCTTAGGAAGTGCGCTGCACGAAGAGGCTGGAGAAATATTGGCGTTGGCGGTAGGCGACGATGCCCCAAAGAATCGCGACGACGATTGCCCCGGGCAAGCCGGAACGATCCATTAGCCCGTGAAAGAGGAGAATGTTCACGATCACCGGGCCAAGAAGCGTGAGCCCGAGCGGGACGTAACGATTCACCAGCAAAAGCGCGCCGCCCGCGATTTGAATCCCGCTTACAAAGAGCACGTAGTGCGACTGCATCAGCAGGGTCAAGAAGTCGCCTGCCAGACCGGCGGGCAACTCCTTCACCGGGATAAAGTACAAGAACCCGTTTAGCCCAAACACAAAGAAGACCACGCCCAGAAGAATCCGCGCGATCAGCGCCACAATTTTCATCGTCTAACCTCTCTCACAAATAGTTTGGGATTCCGCCCGCATGTGGCATCAGTCGCAAAAGCGGCGGCGAGCCGCCGCACTCCAAAGGGGTCCGGGCTCTGTGGAGTGCGGGAGCTTGCTCCCGCTTTGCCGACGAATGGCACGAGAAAGGCGCCCGCCTGAAGGCGGCCGCTACATAATCAGCGTCGTCGATGGATTTACGGTTTGCGGCCAAGTTTGTCTATCTCCTGCATGGTTGCGTCGTCGAGCTTCAGCGCGGCGGCGGCGACGTTTTCCTCCAAATGCGCGACGCTCGACGTTCCGGGAATCGGGAGCAGCACGGGCGAGCGCTTCAGCAGCCACGCCAGAGCGAGTTGCGAAGGCGTGACTTTCAACTGAGTGGCGATGCGCGCCAGCCCCTTCGCCGCGGAGACTTTGCCGGCAGCCAGCGGAAACCAAGGAATGAAACCGATTTTCTCGCGCTGGCAATAGTCCAGAACGTCCTGAGCCGCGCGGTCAAGCACGCTATAACGATTCTGCACGGTGACCACTTCCACGATGGTGCGCGCGTTTTCGATCTGCGCGACGCTGACTTCGGACAGGCCGATGTGTTTTATTTTGCCTTGGGCCTGAAGTTCTTTCAGCGCTCCAAGCTGGTCTGCCGCCGGGACTTTGCTGTCAATTCGATGGAGCTGAAACAAATCAATACGCTCCAGACGCAGGCGGTGAAGACTTCTATCGCACGCGGCGCGCAAATATTCCGGGCGGCCGTTGGTGACCCATTTATCCGGGCCGGGGCGTTCGAAGCCCGCTTTGGTGGCGATCACCAGTCCCGCCGGGTAGGGGTAGAGCGCCTCGGCAATGATTTCTTCGCTGACGCCGGGCCCGTAGGAATCGGCGGTGTCTATAAAATTAATTCCCAGAGCGACGGCGCTATGAAGAACGCGGACCGCCTCGTCGCGATCCTTCGGTTCGCCCCAAATGCCTTTGCCGGTAAGCCGCATGGAACCAAAACCGAGGCGGTGGACGCGGAGGTCTCCTCCAATCAGGAATTCTCCGGATTTCGCAGCGGGAAGTTCGGCCTGCGATTGCTTGCCGGCTGCTGCGCTCACGTTGCGCTCCTGGCTGCTACGGCTTGGGAAGTACTTTGGCCGGGAAAGCTGCGACCAATCGCCCGAATTAACGCCCTCGCGGCTAAGCATATTGCGCCTCGCCATTGCCGAACGACCAGTTTTCCTTCTTCACCTCGATGAGATTGATGATGACGTCCTCGCGGCGAAGCATAAGGCGGTCGTGAAGTCCGTCGGCGATCGCTTTGTAAAAGGCGCGCTTCGTCTCGAGAGTTCGCCCTTCGTTGAGTGTCACCTGGATGAAGATGCAGTCCGCGGTGCGCTGGATTCCGAGATAGGTGGGATCGGAGACCAGGCCCTCGGCGGGGTGCTCGGTGATTACCTGAAAGCGGTCATCTTTAGGGACGTTCAGAGTCTTGATCATGGCGTCATAGATGACGTCGCTGATGGCTTTGCGGTAGTCGGCTGATTTACCTTGCGCGAGATCGACGCGAGCGAGTGGCATGGCAGAACTCCTTTTCCGGCGGAGGCAAACTGCGGGTCACGGACGGAGCAATGCTGCCGCGGCGAGTGCTCGCCGCCCTGCTCCGCGTCCGTCCTAAACCAAATTTTCATCGCAACAATGATAGGAAGTTGGGATGAGGAATGCAAGACGCGCACGCTGTGAGCTTTTCGGATTTTTCGCGTGCAGCGGAAGACTTTTTGGCGCGGTGGAATTCCAGGCGTTGGTTCGGGTTGGGACGATAAGTCAAAACCCGCACCCTTTGCCAACCCCGCAAAGAGTGCGGCACCCGCAAAAGATAGGCGTTCACGACGGCGGTGTGGAGGGATTGGCCACCCGCCGTGAGGACTGCATCTACTTCCTTTCGTAGACAAACGTACCCTTGTCAGTTGGTCGATCTGGATCCCACCAAGAGTAGGTAATGACTCTTCCATCGTTGCTCAACTCCACAGAATCTTGCGTTGCGCTTCGTCAAAATGGAAATCTCGCGTCGTCCAACCCGTCGTACCGATAGGTCACCCCCTCTGGAGCGTGAGGGCCATGCATCGCCGCGTCAACTCCATCTAACGGTGCGTCAATATACTGGCCTCCACTCGGATAGCTGATATGCAACGCCTGACTGTCGAGCCTCAGCACCATTTCGGCATGCTGCTGAAGGAAGCCGGGGTCCCGCCACTGGCCAGCAAAGTCATCAGAACCCGACATTCGCGAAGCGACGACCTGAGCTGTAATAACAGGACCACTCGGACGAAATTCAGTCGCCGTCGCCGTAAGAACCTGCCCATCACCTGAAAGCTCCCAATGACTTACTCTCGTCTTTACCTCGTTTTCTTTTTGGGTCAGGTCCAACACTGTGGCGCTGCTTTTCACGCAAGCTCGTGTGCGATTTTTCTCTATCGGTCGATCCTTCCCATCGCAGCGAAAAGTGAAACTCGATCTTCCGTCGTCGTAGTGATATTCGCCATCCGCCGAAATCGAGATAGTAAAAATCGGGCCTTGAAAGTTGCCTTTTGAGGGATTCATTTTCCAGGTGCCGTTCCAGTCCGGGGAGGGCGCCCGGCAAGCCGATGTGGCGGCTAACGCGCAGAAAATGGCCCAACTGAACCATGTGTTCCTCATCGATTTTGCTCTCGGCATCTTATAAACCGGAATGATATTGCGAACTTCCCACTCCCGCATGCCTTGGAGCTTGGAGGGTGGCCGATCTTTTCGCATCGCCGCCACTTCGAAGTTGCGGCACACCGCGCGCTTTTCTTGTTCTTGACCCAAGACGAAGGCGGATGATACCACTGAGGCAGTTAACGCTGAAGTGATTTGCAGTTGTTTAAGCCTTTGAACCTTCCTTTGCGGGTGCCGCACTCTTTGCGGGGTTGGCAAAGGGTGCGGGTTTTAGATGATGGCCTTGAAGAATCCACTAGAGCGACGTTATGGACAGCGCCATCTGCATTTCATCACGTGCAGTTGTTACCAAAGACGTCCGTTGCTGGACACTGCTAAGAAGCGCGACGTTTTCTTGAAGATTCTGGACGAAGTGCGTGCGCGTTACCAATTCTCGCTGGTTGGATACGTGGTCATGCCGGAACACATTCACTTGCTGATCTCCGAGCCGAAGATTGGGAATCCCGGCACGGTGATGCAAGCTCTGAAGCAACGCGTGGCGCGATCATTGCGACCGAAAGACCGGGGGAGAAATCCGGATCAATTGCCGCTGTCGGGAGACGAGCGAGAAGGAACGCCGCGCGGTTTCTGGCAGAGACGGTTTTACGATTTCAACGTGTGGAGCGGAAAGAAAAGAATTGAGAAGCTGAATTATATGCACATGAATCCGGTGAAGCGGGGATTGGTGACAGATCCAAAGATGTGGGCGTGGAGCAGTTACCGGTGCTATCAATACGGAGAAAAGATTGCGTGCACGCCGGATGTGGAACCGAGGTAAAAGTTCGAGAAGGTCGAAACCCGCACCCTTCAAAAACCGAAGAGTGCGGCACCACGCAAAAGATGAAGCGTTCGCGTCGGCGGTGCGGGAGGGGGTTGGCCACCGGCCCGGTCATTTCTTCCGGGCGGCTTCAATGGCCATGAACTTTCGATCGACGTGTGGTCCTGAGCGCGGACCACCGGAATGCAACACACATCGCTTTCCGACAGGGGCACCGCAGGTTGGGCAGGGGACGGACAGAAACTGTTTGGGCCTGAGTCCTTTTTTTTCATCCGGGTAGAATAGGGGAACAGCCAGGCGCAGGGCTGTACAATTTTGGACAGCCCCTGAACTACATTACGCGATTCGCGCGCCCACAAGAGGAATTATCGCGCGAGTGAACGTCGCGAAACCCTGAGCGGATCACTTCGGTCGAATTCACGGCAGGTAGCCGCCTTGCATCCAACTGGCGTACAGCGCCAGTTGCTGCGGGGTCCAGTAGGGACCGCCGGGAGGCATACTGGGCGGATTTCCGATCAGAGTTTCGTAAACGCGGCGCGCATTTTCGTGATTGTTTTTTGGGTCGGACATATACGTGTACTCATCCAGAAGATGGCCCGAAGGCTTCATGTGCAGGACGTCAATCGGGCGGAAGAGCGGCTTGATATCGCGCGCGAATGATACAGCAGCATCGTTTGTAGGCATGGCAGACCTCGTTCGTAAATTTACTCAACCTTGCTGTTTCCATTTCCAAAAAGCGTCCACCGAAAACGCGTTCTTGTCGCGGAAGGCGAGAAGCGCGGCATAGACTGCGGCGTAGATTAGCTGGACACCGGCCACGTCCCAATCCTGGTGAAGCGTGGAACCGAAGGTCAGGACGAGGATCAGGAGGGCGCCGGCACACAGCGCGAACCGGGTGGCTGCGCCAAGCAGCACGAGCAAACCAATGACAGTTTCGAGCCAGGGCAATGCATGCGCGAACGCACTCACCATTCCGGAAGGAAGCGGCGTGGCGTGGAACTGCTGAACCAGAGTCGCGGCGAAGGTTGCCGTGCCGGCCACGATGCGACTCACTCCGTGAATGAGGATGTTGAGGCCGAGCGTGGCCCGAAGAAAGAGGTAGGCGAGGGCGGCGTCCTTATTAGCCATCGGCGGGATGTTAACACGCAATGAGCATGTGGTTCACCGCGCGCGAAGAAAACTGCCCTGCGAGGTTTGAAGCGCCGGAGGCACGAATGCATTTAGCAGGCCGGGATTCCAGCACCATAAGCCGGCGCTCTGGGGTAGCATCGCTGGCGATGACCTTCGAAGAAGCACTGATTGCCGTGTGGCGGCAGGTCCTCGTCGAGAATGAGGACGTCGTGAAGCTGGGCGAAAAAAGTTATCCGGTCACGATGAGCAGGACGAAGCGGCTGCGGCAAGCGGCGTTCGTGTTTGACGGAAACACGATCATGGGGATCGAGCAAAATCCTAAAACGAACTCGCGATGGGCGCTGATGGCGCGCTCGGGCAAAAAAGTGATGCAGTTTATTCAGGACCGCCGGTACGTCGCGGTGGTGGCGGACGGAAAAGTGATTTTGTACGGCAAGTAGTATCCCACCCGCTTCAAAAACGAGACATGCGGCGCACGCGCATTGAATGGTTGGCCACCGGCTGCGAATCATTCGCGTGCGAGTTGGAACAGAACGCTATAAGTTGGAATGGCATTCACGGGAGCGGGCCGGTGCCATTCTTGCTGCCGGGAATTGTGACGATAGGCTGGGCGGGCTTCAGCCTGATAACCGGGAAGGGCCACTACAAAGGTTGCCCGCCCGGCGGGTACGATCGCGCCGAGCATCCCTTTTACTTCTGGGTTCCGACCATGATCATTTTGGGTATCGGTGTGTGCATGATTCTGATCTTTCTGGGATTCATTCGATTGCCGTCGAGGTGATTTCAGCGCTGATCCTGTTCAGCGTCGAATCAATCGTGAAACGAAAGCCCGACGCATAGACCTAGCTGCACGTCAAAACCCGCACCCTTCCCAATTCGAAGAGTGCGTCACCCGGCGCGCGGTACGGGAATACGCACGATCAGAAGAGTCAAAAGAGCCGGCGAGACGCCGGCTCTACGAAAAACACATCAACTGCCGCACGCCGAAGATGCCGGGCTGAAGCCCGTCGCTACATTAAAAACGGGAAGAGGAACCCGCGACGGGATGGCGTATTGCGCGGGGTGCGGGCGTGGATTATGATTTCGCGCAATGAATGCGACGGAATGGATTCGGAAAGGGCTGGCCGAAGCTTCCGCGCGGCAGCATGCCGAGGCGCTGGCATGTTTCGAGCACGCCATCGAACTGGAAACGGACAATCTGCAAGCTTGGGTGGGAAAAGGAGTGTGTCTGGGGAACCTTGGCCAGATAGAGAAAGCTCTGGAGTGTTACGAACGCGCGACAGAACTGGCGCCGAATGCAAGCTTCGGCTGGCTGAACAAAGCGCAAGCGCTGATTAATCTGAAGAGGTATGAGGAAGCCATAGAAGCCGTCAACTGCGCGCTGGTTTTGAATCCGCGCGAGGAAAAAGCATGGTTCAAAAGAGGAACCGCGCTGCTTTGTTTGAAGCGGAACGACGAAGCACTACTTTCGTGCGAGCGCGCGCTGGGACTGAATGCCGGGAACTTTGAGGCGTGGTTCAACAAAGGCCTTGCGCTGCTCAGACTGGGACGAATGGAGGAGTCGAACGCCTGTTTCAGCGAGGCTTTCCGGCTGGGGGATCGCGGCGCCAGCCGCGGGCTTTGCGAAACACTTTTCGCGTTGGGAAAGTACGAAGAAGCCCTGTTTCACAGCGAAAAAGCGCTGGAGCTGGAGCCCAATAATCCGTCGTTGTGGTTGCGGAAAGGAAGGGCTCTGCGCGAATTGAAACGGCCCGATGAAGCAATTCCGTGCTTTGACCGGATGATCGAGCTCGAACCGAACAACCATCTCGGCTGGTACAACAAGGGAGTATCGCTCGCGGACCTGAAGAGGTACACGGAGGCGCTGGACTGCAATGATCGCGCGATCGAACTCGAACCGAATTTTGCCCTTGCCTGGTGCAACAAAGGAGCGTCGTTAGCGATGATGGGCAAATATCGCAAAGCGCTGCCATATTTCGAAAAAGCCGTAAGCCGGGGAGACACAGAATCCAAAAAGGGTGTCGCATTTTGCCTGTCCCACATGGCCTATATCTTCCGCTTTTTTCATTGGCTGGAGAAACTCGGCAGTCCCAAGTGAGCCACGCCGGCCAGCGAAGGGCGCGGCTCCTGGCGCTCGGAAGCAAATTTCACAAGCACCTAAAAGACCAAAAGAACCCGGCGGGACGCCGGCGCTACGAAGAACGGACCTTCCGCTTTGCCCTTTCGAAAGAGGTGCTCAGAGTGAATCTCTGCGCGACTCACGAAAAGCAAGGATGGGCCACCTCGACGTTCAACGTTTTTCTTTTTTGTTTTCTTCGGGCGGGGCGGGGACGGGGACTCTACCGGAGCCCATGCACGCGTCGCACATGCCGCCGTTCAAGCGGGAGCCGGTTCCGTAGCACTGCGTACAGATTGCGTATTTTTCGACGGGCATGAAGGGACCTCCGGGTGTGCAAATAAATTAGGGTTTCGGTACGTTCACGCGCGCTGCAATCTCTTTTGTGGGCGTGTGAATCGCGTAATGTTCATTCTTCGAGAGTGCAGCCAGCTCCTGCAGCCTGCGGCGAGCTTGTTCCAGGCCGAATACGTAGTCTTTCCACAGATCGGTGCCGTCCGGAAGCCGCTCAAAAATATCGTATTCACGATTCAATGGACCGCCTTTGCCGCAACGTGCCCGGCGTCGCGACTTTCAAGCCAGGAAGCGGGCCGGTGTGTATACCACAAGTCGGACTTTTTTCGCAGTTCAAGGGGAGACAATGGCGAGCTTGCTTTGTTAGCGGAAAAGCGCGCAGTGGGCGCTTGCCTTGTGCCCGGCAGCCGTGTAAATCTCTAGCTTCTTTTCGCCGAATTTGCGCTGAAACGGCAACGGAGGATTCATGAGACCTTGGCTGGGCAGAGCGGTGATCATTTCATTGTGCCTGGTTTCTTGCGCGGCCAAGAGCGCGCCCACGCGCATTACGGTGAAGGTGCCCGATACGTACTCGGGCAGCTTTCGCCTGTCGCCGTGCGCGGACAATACGCAGGACCCCGTTTTGGTTGATGAGAACGGGAACGGGAAGACGTCCGCTTGTCCAATGGAAGGTGATGTGGAGATCGTAGTGCTTAAAGGCGGGAATAAAATCTACATACAGCGCGGACAGATAAGGATAGCCAGAACCGGCGACGGCTTCCCGGTAACCATCAGCGCTGCGATTCCGTAGGGTTGCCGCCGACCGCCCTGTCTCGAAGCCACCCCAGTTATCTTTATGAAGGCACCAGGTGAGGTTGAGTCTTGAGAATTTAGCGGGGACTTGTTAGGTTTACGGGTGCCTATCGTAGCCCCTTCCGACCTGCGGCCGCAGAACCGCAGGCGCAGCAAACGAATCCAGCTCCGGGTTGCAATCGTGGTGCGTCTGCGCGATGCCGGCAATCTTTCCACGTCGGAAAAGACCGAAGCGATCATCGTGAATAATCACGGCGCGCTGATCCTGCTGGCGACGGCGGTGAAGCCCAATCAGATCATCCGTATTGAAAACGCGAGTACCGGAGAAGAATTGCTCTGCCGCGTCACGAGCCTGGGCGAGACCTTCATGGGCAAGACGCAGGTGGGCGTGGAATTCGTGGTGCCGACTCCCGGATTTTGGCCCGCTCCGCCCAAGCCGAAAAAAGCGGAAGCAGCCCCCGCATCCACCGAGACGAAAGAAGCGGTCGCAGTGCCTGATCTTACCAAGACGAAACCGGCGGAAGCAGTGTCCGCTGCCGCGAAGGCTAAAAAACAGGGATCCGTCGACGCTACTGCGAAGCCCAAAAAAGTGGAATCGGCGGACGCTCCGAAGAAGTGAGGCGTGCTTAGCGGGACGCGGCGGTTTGGCGGAGGAGGACGACGTCGCTGTCGTTGTGAGCGCGCAGCAAGCCGAGGGTTTTGTTGTCGGCGGACCAGTGGAAGTCTGGAATGCGATCCGTTTCAAACTCGGTGACGCGATGGCCGGGTGAGCCGTCCACAGGCGAGACCCACAAAGCGAACAACCCCTTCTCGCGAATGTAGTAGCCGATTGTTTTCCCGTCCGAGGTATAACGAATTTCGCCGCCCGCGCGCGGGTCGCGTGGAATCACTTTCACCGGTTGCAGCGTTTCAAAATCCAGAATCTTGATGACGATCGGTCCTCCCGTGGTGGGCTGCGTTTGGAAGGCGATATTCTTTCCGTCGGGCGATATGTTTACGCAGCCGCAGGTAAGCAGCGACTCGGAAAGTTGGGTGGAGGCGCCGCCGTCCACCGAGACTTTTTTCGCCAGAAATTTTCCCGAATCGTAGCCGGCGTAAACGAGCCATTTCCCGTCGGGCGAGCACATGGCCGGTTCGTCATCGGTGCCGGTGGTGATCTGCTTGAGGTTGCCGCCGCTGGAGTCCATGCGCCAGACATTTATCGAGCTGCTGCCTCCGCGAAACGCGGATGCAAACATGATGTAGCGTCCATGATCGCAGGAGATGGGGCCGAAAGAAGGGAAGTCGTCGTGAAGCAGCGGAGCGCGGTTGCTGCCGTCGGCGTTCATGCGGAAAATGCCATTCTCCTGTTCGACCAGCAACGTGCCGTCGGGCGCCCAGGCAAACCAATTCGTGGGAGGACGGGTGCTGATGGTGACCGGTTTTCCGGCTTCTTTGCCGTCGTAGGGCGCGGTTTGCAGCGTTCCGACATATTGCGATTGCACTGCTGCGATCGTTTTGCCGTCCGCGGAGAGACTGATGCTCGGATAGGAATTGGTGTCATTCGTGACTGGCCGGTAAACGCCTTGCGGGTACGAGACGATTCCGATCTGAGTGCGATTGAAATTCGAGTCGCGTCCGCTGCCCACCACCAGGATACCGCTTTGATCCGGCAGCCATTGGGCGATACCCCAATAGCTGTCTGTTTGCTTGAAGACCTGTTTTTCGCCCGTGGAAGAATCAAACATATCGAGCGCAGACAATGCCGCTTGGTTCGCAAGAAGTTCCGTGGCCACGATCAATTTCCCGTCGGGAGACCAGGAAGGCGAGTGCAACCGGGTGTTTTGTTTGGACAACAGCTTTTCATTCGAGCCGTCGGCATTGGCGATGATCAGGTCGCCTTCGCCTTCGTTGGGCTTCTGGCGGATGAAGACAATGCGCGCGCGGTCCGGCGAAAAGCTAATGTTGCTGTAGATGTCGTGAATGATGCGCTCCGGGCTGCCGCCCAGCACCGGCGCGCGGTACAAGCTGGTCACGTCTTTCTCGCCCGTTTCATCCTTGATGAAATAGATCGAATTACCGTCCGGCGAAAAGCTCACACCCCAGTAGCGCTCGTCCGATGGCGGAACGATTTGCGTGTTGCTCTTGGTGGGAACGTTGCGCAGCCACAGGCTCTGCTGGCCGTTCTCGTGCTGCACGTTCAGGATGTAGTTTCCGTCCGGCGATATCGCCGCGAGCGATGCTTTGCCGGTCTCCGTGACGGGTGTAATGGCGAAACTTTCGAACGCCGTGGATTTTTTGCGCGAAAGGAATGAATAGACGCCGAAAGCTGCAGCCGCTACCAGAGCGAGCACGATTACGGACGTGAGCGCCAATCCCATTTTGTGCTGGCCGGCCACTTGGCGCACGGAGGAACTGGAAGCGGTTTGCACAGATGCGGAAGAACCGGCGGCGGCCATTGCGGGAGTGGACGCCGACGAGAGCGGCAGGATTACGCTGCCCGATGATTGCGCCGCGCTGCTTCCGGAGACGCGTCCGGACGAATCGGTTTCGCGGCGCAGGCGTTTCAGGTCCGCGCGAATTTCGGCGGCGACCTGGTAACGCATTTCGCGGTCTTTCTCCAGCGCCTTCTGCAAAATTTCTTCGAGCTTGGGAGGAATATCCGGATTGATGCGAATGGCCGGCGCCGGTACGCGATTCAGGATGGCTTCAAAGGTGACGCCGGTGGTTTCGCCGCGGAAGGGCATCGCGCCGGTGGCCATTTCGTACAGCACCGTGCCAAAGGAAAAAAGATCGCTGCGCGCGTCGAGTTCCTTGCCGCGCACTTGTTCCGGCGACATGTAGGCGACGGTGCCCACGGCGGTGCCGGGGCTGGTAAACATGTCCTGCGAATCGCCTGCGGTGTAGGTCATGGTGCCGACCGTCTCACCCACGCGCGCGCTGCCCGCGTGCGACGGCAGCAATTTCGCCAGGCCGAAATCGAGAATTTTGGCGTGGCCGCGGCGGGTGACGAAAAGATTGGCGGGCTTGATGTCGCGATGAATGATTCCCTGGGAGTGCGCCGCGTCCAGCGCGTCGGCGATTTCGATGCCGATGTCGAGCAGGCGGTCCATTTCGAGGGGGCGGCCGTTCATGGTGTGCTTCAGCGTCGCGCCGTCGAGAAATTCCATGGCGATGAAGGCTTTGCCGTTCTCCTCGCCGATATCGTAGATGGTGCAAATGCTGGGATGGTTCAGCGCGGAGGCGGCTTGCGCTTCGCGCTGAAAACGCCCCAGGGCTTGCTGGTCGCGCGCAACTTCCGCGGGCAAAAATTTCAGCGCCACGAAGCGGTGCAGCCGCGTGTCTTCCGCTTTGTAAACCACACCCATACCGCCGCCGCCGAGGCTTTCCACGATGCGGTAATGCGAAACGGTTTGGCCGATCAGAGAGGAGTTGTCAGGCATGTGCGCGTGATTTTAGTTTGGCGGTGGGTGCAAGTCAACGGCGCTGGGGTTGAAGCGGCGAGCATCGCAAGTGCGGCACCCGGCCGGCTGTCGTTCAGCGCACGACGTTTTGGCGGCGCGAGAACTCCAGGGAGGATATACTCGCGGCGTGGGCGCTGCTATTTATCTTGGTACGTCTGCTTTCACCGCTGCGGGGTGGGACACTGCGTTTTATCCGGCGGGAATGAAGGCGGCGGATTACCTCAGCTACTACGCCACGAAATTTCAGGCGGTCGAGATTGATTCCACATTTTATGCCGCGCCTGCGGCTTCCACGGTCACTCGCTGGAGAGATAGAACGCCGGAGGGTTTCATCATCGCAGCGAAGGTTCCGCAAGCGATCACGCACGAAAAATGCCTGCTGGATTGCGACGAGGAGTTTGCGCAATTCGTCGAGACCATGAGCCTGCTGGGTGACCGCCTGGGGCCGCTTCTGCTTCAGTTCCCGTACTTCAAGAGCGAGGCATTCCAGAGCGGGGTGCAATTTCTGGCGCGGCTCAAGGCATTCTTCCACAAGCTGCCGAAGGACAAGAAGTTTGCCATCGAGATTCGAAACAAAGCTTGGATTAAGCCGCAATTTCTGGACGCGCTTCGAGAGTACAACGTCGCGTTCGTTTTGCAAGACCAATCCTGGATGCCGCAGGTAGGCGAACTTTTCGAGAAATACGATCCGGTGACGGCGGACTTTACTTACATACGCTGGCTGGGGGATCGCAAGGGAATTGAGACGCTGACGAAGGTTTGGGACAAGACCATCATTGACCGCAGCAGCGAAATGCAGGAGTGGGTGAAATATTGCCGGCAGATTCAGCGCCGCGGCGTGACCATCTACGCGTTTGCCAACAATCATTACGCCGGACACGGACCGGCCACGGTTGCGCTGTTCAAGCAACTCTACGGAATTGCAGACAGCGTCCGCGCGCCCGTGGCCGCCAGACAAGCGGATCTTTTCGCAGGACAGAACGAAGGAAACGCGGAGTAAGATCCAGCGCCGAATCAGTCGCAAAAAGATACGAGGTCAAAACCCGCACCCTTCAAGAAACGAAGAGTGCGGCACCCGAAAAGGCAGGCGCTCAGCGCGGGAAGGATCGGCTTCCCGGCCCAGGGTCAAAAGAGCCGGCGAGACGCCGGCGCTACGAAAAGCGTACTGCGGTTTTAGCGTAGAAGGGCCGGCCACCCACCCGGGTTGGAGTTTTCAGATATCGTGAGTAGCTCAAGAGTGAGGACTTTCTAGCTGAAGCGGTGCTAAGACGGGAAAGAGTCGTCGTCGCTTTTGGAATTCGCGTCAGGGATTTCGTCGCCCTCTGGAACTGAAGTGAGCAAATCGCGCGCTGCGGATGCGTCATCCTCGCGCACTAGAATCTTGAATCCCGCGCCGGACCACGCAAGGTGTTCGCGCATGTTCCCCACCGTATCACTCTGGATGATCGCCGGAATGCCGGCTGCTTCAAGCGCGCCCTTGACCAATTCCGCCTCCGGGCGGCTGCCGCACGACTGAACGACGACAAGTTTGGCGTCTTGCATAGTTCGTATTATATGCGCAGACAGTTCAACGCGCCGCAATTCCGAGCTACAATCCATCCATGGCGGACCGCAATCCACTGGCAGGCATCGTCCCGCGGGTTGTCCATCGGGCAGACCGGGACGAAGTGACTATCACCCAACAGATCGAACGGATCGAAGGCGAAGTGGCGCTCGATGCTTACGTCAAGGCGCAGGTATCCGCGCCCGAGGTTGTGAAGCGAATCACTGAATTGGAGAACTGCCTGCAACGCCTCGCCAATGCGGTTTTGGCCTCAAGCGACATAGACCAGCATCCGGAATTGCGCGCTTTCGCCGAGGAAGCAAAACTGGTCCTCAAGAATCGGCTGGAAGTGGATGACACCAAGCATCGAATCCACACCGAATTGGGAGAAATTAAGGACGAATTGCGAATATTTAAGGAATGACACTTAGTGTGGCTCGGGACCGTTCGTCTCCCGTTTCGGTTGCTGTGGCGTGGTAGTATGGCAACCATTCTGCGAAAGCAATGTGCGGAGCAGGAGGGTAAAGCATGGGGGAATTGGAATCCGTGCCGGTGACGTTGGGAGCTTCGGTCCCAAGTTCCGCGGCAGCAGTTCCGGCCACGACCGTTACTTCGCGGCACTCTGCGCTGGTTCGCGTCACTCACTGGATCGCCACGCTGTGCTTTTTTGCTCTGCTCGTCAGCGGAATCGAAATTGTGATCTCTCACCCGCGCTTCTATTGGGGAGAAGCCGGCAATGTATTAACAAAACCGTTGTTCCAACTGCATATCCCTTCCTCCAGATCAAAGGTGCAGACCGGCTACGGCTACGTGCTGCCGGACCAGAATGGCTGGAGCCGGTATCTCCATTTTCAGGCGGCCTGGATTGTGGTGTTGACCGGCTTGCTGTACGTAATTTCCTTTTTGTTTACCGGGCATTTGCGCAAAGACTTGCTCCCGGGTAAGGGCGATCTTTCTTGGCGAGCGTTTTCGAGCTCAATCGCTAAACATTTGCGCTTCGAGCGGCCGAGCGCAGAGGAAGCCTGGTCGTATAACGTGCTGCAGCGGCTCAGCTACTTGTTCGTGATCTTCATTCTGTTTCCCCTGGTAATCTGGACGGGCTTGGCGATGTCACCCGGCTTTGTTTCCGCGTTTCCGGCGACCGTCACGGTTTTCGGGGGCCAGCAATCCGCGCGCACGATTCACTTCTTCGTCACGCTGGCTCTGGTGCTGTTTCTGCTGGTCCACGTGGTGATGATTTGTGTGGCCGGATTCAGGAGCCGCATGCGGGCGATGATCACGGGCCGGGTGGAGGGTAAAAATATGGAGCGCACATGACCGATATCTCGCGCAGGAAATTGATCCTAGGCGGACTGGCGGCCACGGCGGGCGTATCGGCTCTGGGTGTGGGCGCGCGCATCGCGCAAAAGTACGGTCTGGTCCCGCCCGATCACGGCGGAATTTACGGCCTGGGCGAAACGTTGACCTACGCTTCGCAGCGGCTGCTGACGCGGCATTCGTTAGCCCGTGAGTTTTCTCGCAGCCAGATTTCGAATCCTCCGTTCGCGAATGACATTGCGCCGCTGAATGAAGCGTACAAGCGCCTGCAGGCCGGAGGTTTCGCCGACTGGCGGCTCACCGTGGACGGCATGGTCGCCCGGCCCGCTTCGTTTTCGCTTGATCAGCTTAAAAGCTACCCGCGTCGCAGCCAGATCACGCATCTGGCGTGCGAAGAGGGCTGGTCGTACATAGCCGAGTGGATTGGAGTGCCGCTCTCTTACGTTCTGGATGCCGTGGGGGTCCAACCGCAAGCAAGATACGTTGCTTACTTCTCGATCGATCCCGACTGGTGGGACAGCGTGGACATGGCCGATGCATTGCATCCGCAGACTTTTCTCGCCTATGGCATGAACGGCAATGAACTACCCGTGGGCAACGGCGGGCCGCTTCGCATGCGCGTCCCTCGCCACCTCGGCTACAAGAGCGTGAAATTCGTCACGCACCTCACCGTCACCGACAGTATGAAAGGCTTCGGCCGGGGGCTAGGCTCCGCGGCTCCGGAAGGCGGCTACTCTTGGTACGCCGGCATCTGACCGGCCCGGCCACCCTGCCGCAGGGTCAAAAGAGCCGGCGAGACGCCGGCGCTACGAAAAACGAGCTCCGCTGTGGCGTGAAAAAATTGGCCACGCGCAAAGTCAAAACCCGAAACTTTTCTGCGCGAACCGCAGAAAAGACTCGGCACCCCGCGAGTTTCAGTCGTGCTTTAATGGCGGCAACGCCATCCGCACCCATCCAAGCGGTGTCCGGTTATGCGACTTACTAGGAGTTGACGGGTAACCAAGAAAGCAGAGTTAACCAAACGACGAACCGTGCATTGCGTTTCGACGTGCTACGCTAGTGCTGTGAGGCCCTCTCTTCGCTGAGTAAAACCAAAGTTTCTGGTGGTCTGTTTATGAGTATGAGAGAAGTGCCCGTTTACGACGGCGATTTCCCAACGAGAGAGCAAATCCTTTCAGGCGACCCCTCCGCAGTTTTTCCGAAAGAGTCATGGCTGGCGCAGGTACGCCCCGGTGAGTTCGCTGTTCGCTACAAAGATTTCAAAACAGGTCTCGCTCGTAATCCCGCAGGAGCACTCGTTCAGTCATCTGAGATTTGCCGAATATTTAGCGACCTGAAAGAAGCTCGCGCCGACTCAAGGAAGGTGGCAAATGAGCATTGGGCAGTACTATGTTTTATTTATGACCATACTGGCTCGCAAGTTGCCTCAGTTTCCAATAACAAAGAGCTGGGGAAGTTCGCCGCAGCCCTGTATGGGGGAATAGTTCTATGGATTGGAATCTTTACCATCGCTGGAATGGGCACGCTATGGATACTGTATAGAATCACGCTGCTCATCCTGAAACCATTTTCAGCGCGCGAGCAACTTTTCGTTTCCGGTTGGCTGGGCTGGGCCGGTTTTGCTTTTGCCGGACTTCTTTTGGGAATACTCGCGTGGTACATGAAAGTTCGGTTCACGGCCAAGAGAAGCGCTTCACGGATGCTGAACAAGGTCAGGGTTGGTCTCTCCACTAAACAGAAGAAACGCTTTGCAGAGTTGAATACGCTCTACGGCTCTCAGGATCCGGCCGAACGCGAACGCTTCCTCAAATTAGCAAGTGAATATCAGCAAATACTAAGGGAAACCCTAAAGAAGTGAACTGCGAACTCTTAAGTCCTGATTAACGCGCCAACCGAACACAATTTCGCACCTCGCCTCACTTCCATCAAGCCACGGATTAAATCGGCGGGTGATAAAGAGAAATGGCCGGCCAGCGGCCTGGCGCTCCCCATCGTTGAATTCTTCGGATATGATGGCGTGCCGTGACACTGAAGCCGGAATCCGAGGCGGGATCGCGCAGGCGCGCGGTGCGCGACATCCTGATTTACGGGGTGTGCGGCGGCTTGTTGATTGCAGCGCTGAAGCTGACGGAGTACCGCTTCCTGGTGGTCGAGCATTCGGTGGAGATTTACGGCGGGCTGATCGCGGCGTTGTTTGCGGGGCTGGGGATTTGGCTGGGGCTGACTCTGACGCGGAAGAAGCCGGAGGTGATCGTCAAGGAAATTGAGGTGCCGGCTGGGGGGCCGTTCGTTGTGGACCAGGCGCGCGTGAGCAAGCTGGGCATCACGCCGCGCGAGCTGGAGATTCTGGGGCTGATCGCCGGGGGGTTGAGCAATCGAGAGATTGCAGCGCGGTTATTCGTCAGCGAGAACACGGTGAAGACCCACTCCAGCCGCGTTTTCGATAAACTTGGCGCGAAACGCCGGACGCAAGCCGTGCAATTTGGCAAAGAATTCGGCTTGATACCGTGAACGCCGCGAACCCAAGTCCGCGGCGCTTCGGCGCCACATTAGAATCTCCGACGGGTCGGACTACTTTGTGGGGTGGAAAGATGCGGCGCCCGGCTATTCAGTACGAACAGGCGAGGATCGCCCGGCACACGTGCGAGGTGTAACAGCGAGGGATGCGTTCAGCTGGCCTGCGGAAGGCGATGAACGATACGCCTCCGTATCACGAATACGATCCCCACGCCAAGCAGCATAAGGGCGATTGTGCCAGGCTCGGGTGAGGTCATGATGACACCGGAAAGGGTCGCGGTTTCTGCGCCGACTGTATTGCAGCCAGTGAGGAATACACACGCAGTCCCATCCACCAATACCTGCCCGTCGCTGGTATACAGAAGCCATTCGTCGCCAAAGCTATCCTGGAATGCTATATCCCCGAGGAAGGCAGTGAGACTGGTGAGGGTGTTGTTATCATCGTCAAAGAAATTGGGTGGGACGATGAGGCTGATGCTGGTCGATACCGGTGAAGTCAACGTCCCGGTCATGGCGGTGACCAGGAATGTCCCTCCAGACTCCGGAGTGACGGTCAACGTCGCGGTGCCATCTAACACGCCGGTGAAAGTGATGGTAACCGAGTCTGCATAAGCGTTCGGAGCCCCAATGGCCGCAATCAGTAACGCAAAAATGGCCCAAAAGGATTTTCGCATCTTCGCTCCCCCGCGTGGCCACGGGTTAGACAGACACGCAGTTTTGGAGTTGCCCGCAAGATCAACACCAATCCTCGCCGTACTGAAACGAAAGCACTTGCCACTGCGGAAACTGCAGAAAGTGAAAACAAATGCAGACTTTGGGAAGAACATTTGTCCATCGTGCAATCTGCACGCTCATCTCATACCTCACTCCAAGCATGATTTGTGACCTTGGGAGGCAAAATCACCCGAAAGGGTGACGACAAGTTCGCGGGGGGCGGGTAGATTGCGCGAGTCGTCAAGCTGGATTGCAACAGGCGTCGAGCTTAGATTCCGCAGGAAGCGGCTAGATTGCGCCAGTCGTCGAGCTTCAAATATCGGAGGACACGAAAGTGAAAAAGACGGTCATTACATTCGGGTTGATTTCCGGCGTTATTTCGTCGGCGCTGATGGTTTGCTTTATTCCGTTTTACCGCCAGATTGGGAACAACAGGGCTTTGATCCTTGGGTATACGTCCATTGTCCTGTCATTCCTGCTGGTGTACTTCGGGATCCGGTCGTATCGCGATAACGTGGCGGAAGGCCATATCACCTTCGGGAAGGCGTTTGGTGTTGGGATCTGCATCACGCTGATATCGTGCGTGTTCTATGTGGCGACGTGGGAAGTTTTGGAGCGCACGGTTTTTCCGGACTTCATGGAGCAGTATTCAGCGACGATCATTGCCAAGACGCAGGCGTCCGGTGCGAGCGCGCAAGTGGTGCAGGCGAAAATCGATGAGATGCAGCGGATGAAAGTGATGTACGCGAATCCGTTTTACAATGTGCTGTACACGTTTATCGAGCCGTTCCCGGTCGGACTGGTGATCACTTTGATTTCGGCGGCGGTGCTTAGAAGAAAAGCCCGGCCGGAGTCGGCGCAGACCGCCGCGATTGCTTGAGGCACTGCCAATCCGCGCGCTGTGATGCCTGAAGTATTCATGAATCAGAGAAGTCTTTGCGATTGGGGCGATTTGAAATAGAAGCTCTGCACTCCTATTACCGGACAAAAATTCACTTAAGAGGGAGAGGAAAAAAATGGCTAAAGTCACCGGAATTGGCGGCGTATTCATAAAAGCGAAAACGGACGGGAAAGCTCTCGGCGAGTGGTACAAGAAGAATCTCGGCATCAAGCTTGAGGATTGGGGAGGCTGCGCCCTGGAGTGGACCGAGGACAAAGCAGAGGATAAGGGTGCTACGGCGTGGGCTGTCGCAGAGCCGAACACGAAATGGTTCAGCCCGAGTGAATCGAGTTTCATGATCAACTATCGAATCGACAATATGGACGAAATGATCGCGCAACTAAAGAAGGGCGGCGTGGCGATCCAGAAAGGTCCCGAATACCACGAGAACGGGAGTTTTGCCTGGGTAATGGACCCCGAAGGAAACAAAGTCGAATTGTGGGAACCAAAGAACTGGGACGAAAAGAACAAGAGGCCCTAGGTAAGGGCAGTGGATCAGTTTGAATTCCAAAGGACCTCAGAAAGTGACCCGCTATGTGGCCCGGGTAGACTGGGCGGATGTTCCGCTTTATTTCTGTTGACATTTCATATTCTCTATATGTAATATAACATGCATGGCATATGAGATAGAGCGAACCGACGAATTCACCGAATGGTGGGAGGGTCTTAGCCAAAAAGAACAGATAGAAGTCGCTAAGATCGTCGGTTTACTTGTCGAAAAAGGCCCAGATCTGAAAAGGCCCTATGCGGGTAAAATCGAAGGCTCGAAGAAGATTCCTAATCTGAAGGAACTGATTATTCAGTTTGCGGGAGACCCTTATCGAGTGTTCTTCATGTTCGATAATCGTAGAGTCGGCATTCTTTTGCTAGGCGCAAAAAAGTCCGGCGGCAAAAGGGCCGAAGCCGCATGGTACAAGGCAAGAATCGCCGAAGTTGAACCAATTTACAAACAGTATGTCGCAGAACTTAAAAAAGAGGGGTTGATATAAAACATGACTGGACACAGATCATTTTCCGAACTAGTTGTAAAAATGCCTCGCAAAGCGCAAGAGGAAATTAAGCGCGGAACAGCTAAGATTCTTGCCGAAATGGAGCTAGCTGAGTTACGCGAAGCGTTAGAGATTCGACAGACAGACCTTGCCCAAAAGCTTAAAACCACACAGGCTGCGGTCTCGCGCCTTGAACGCCGAGGTAATGTGACTATCGGAAGCCTGAAAGACTACATTGAGGCACTTGGAGGAAGGCTTGAACTGAATGCTGTTCTTCCCGGTCACACTGTAAAGATCACCCATGCGTTCAAAGAAAACGCCGATGCCACTCATTCCAAAGGAAAGAGTACAAGCTCGATTCACCGCAAGAGAAAAGTATCTCAAGCACGCATCGCTCGTCGGGTGTACGCATAAAAGTATTCGCTCGTCTCGGCCCCTGAAATGAGGACAACATACCAGGGAAAAGGTGGTTAGAACTGCCGTATGTCGCCTTCATAATCGAGCAACTTTAGCCGCACCAAATTCTTCTAATTGACGACACACATCCTCTATACATCTTGACTAGCGGGCAGATTTCAAACTGACCCACTACCTAGGTAAGAGAGCCGTGGGCGCGGCGTTCATAGGACTTTAAGTTCCCAATTATTCTATGCGGCGCAGGCTTTCGGAAAACGTCAAAAGCTGCACCCTTCAAATTGGTCTCCAGCGCTAACCGACCTTGCGAACGAAAGGATTATTAGCTAATTGGGACCCTTGCTGGCCGAAGGCGAAGTGGGACCCTCAATTCTGGATATAGTCAGATGAGGAGATTCCCATCGTGCTACGCCCGCGTCGAGGTGCTCAGGGGATTCTGTCGGTCTATTTTCACGGCCTGCTGGGCATCCTCAAAAGTTTTGTATCGCCTGGCGCTGCGGCGTCAAGGTCCACCCAGCGCGGCGATAACAATCGCGCTCAGAACTCTTCCCGCTTTGAATATCGCGCCATCGCTCGTGTGGCGAGCGGTCTGGCTGCCATCGTCGTCCTGTTAAGTATGTGGGCGTGCAACGGCGGGTTTGAAGGCGCCCGGCCGTTGCCTCCTCTGATCATCACGAATCCGGCCAGCCTGACGGTAGAGGTTGGGCAGACCGCGACGTTTAGCGTGACGGCGACGGGCGCGGGAACGCTGACCTATCAGTGGTACAAAAACGGAGTGGCGATCAGCGGAGCCACGTCAAGCAGCTACACGACGCCGCCCGCCGTGCTGGGCGATAGCGGTTCGGTTTTCACCGTGACCGTTTCGAACGCAGTTGGAACAGTAACAAGTTTAGGCGCGACGCTGACTGTGCAGGTCCCGCAAGCCAGGAGTCTGATTCCCAGTTCGTCAACGCCGCCATATAACTCGTCCGTAACGCTGGTTCCCACGTTCTCCGGCGGAGCGGGTGTTATCGGCTCGATGGGGGTTGGGAGTTCCGATATTACGACTTCCGCCGTAAGCGGTGGGTCGTATCCGACTCCTCCGTTGACATCCGCCAAAACCTACACGCTTACGGTTACGGATTCCAAAGGAAACGTCGCTTCCACCACATGTTTGGTCACCCCCACGATGGTGACGATTACGCCCATTTTGCCGGCGAATCAGACCACCGCGCCGGGACTGATTACTTTTACTGCCACGGCAACCGGCGGCGTGACGAACAACCTAGTCTGGAGCGCGAGCGTGGGCACTTTCAACGCCAACGTATGGACTTCGCCTACCGCTGTGGGCACTTACACCATCACGGCCACGAGCGTGGACGAACCATCGGTGTTCGTCACAACCACAGCTTCGATCAGCGCTCCGGTGATTATGACTCAACCGGTCAGCCAGCATGTTTGCACCGGGGGGAGCATCGTGCTCAGTGTGACGGCTACGTACGCAGCCAGCTATCAGTGGAGCTTCAATGACGTGCCGATTCCAACCGCTACGAGTGCGACCTACACCGTTCCTGCGGCCGCCGCCGGCAATGCGGGAAATTACAGCGTCACGGTCACGAATGGAGCGGGAAGCGTGACTTCGAATATCGCCGTGGTGGCGGTGGGATCTTCGATCACGTCGAACCCCGCGAATCTTACCGTGCTTCCGACGCAGACGGCTATGTTTGCGGTGGCGGCGCAAGGGCTGCCCCCGTTCACGTATCAGTGGTATCTGATCGCGTCCGGCGCCACGAGCGGAACGGCGATCACCGGCGCAACATCCAGCACCTACATCACGCCGGCGGTGGACACGACGTACAACGGCGATCAGTATTACGCGACGGTTACGGATTCTTGTGGAAGTCCGCTGACCAGCACTTCGGCGACCCTGACTGTGGTGGCGGGAAACGCTTCGCCGACGATCATCACGCAGCCTAGTGGTGAAACCGTCCCGCCAGGAGATACGGCATTGTTTACCGTGGTGGCTTCCGGCACGCCTGCGCTTGCGTATCAGTGGTATGTGATTCCCGCCGGACAAACGACGGGAGTTTTGATTTCGGGAGCCACTGCCGCCAGCTACACGGTGCCGGGCGCGGATACCACAACCAGCAACGATCAGGACGAGTACTATGTGCTGGTAACCAATAGCTATGGGCAAGCAGTTTCTCAGCCCGCGACGCTGGCCGTTGGCAATGGGATTCAGATCACCCAACAACCTGTCACTCAATACGTCATCGTGGGCGCATCCGCGACGTACCAAGTGACGGCGGTTTCCGATCTTCCGTTGACCTATCAATGGTATGAAGCCGCGCCCGGCAGTTCCATGTTCACCGCGATACCGGGAGCTACCGGCTCGACGTTCACGCAGAATGACGCAACTCTTGCGGAGTCCGGTTCCGTCTTTTATGTGGTAGTGAGCAATGGGAGCACCACGTCCGTGATCAGCGTCTCGGCGGGCCTATTTGTAGGACCTTTGTCGGTCCCGGGAGATCTCTGCGACACGAATTGGTCCCCGTTGGACGACACAACACCCGGCTCGCCGGCATGCAGTTTCCAACTAACTCCCGCGGCGAACGATCAGTTGGGCGAAATTGTTTGGCCTGACCTAATCTCCACTGGCGACATTCAACTCAGCTTCACCATGACGCTCAGCAATCCGAGCTCTACTCCGGCCGATGGCTTCACCTTGGTTTTTGGCGATCCTTCGACTGGAGCGACGACGACGAGCTTAGGCACACAGGGCATGGGATTGGGCGCGGAGGGAATTCCCGGCAGCTTATTTGGTTTCGACACCTATCACAACGCGGGCGACCCGATGGTTCCGTACGTGGGCGTGGGAAGAAGCGACGCGGGACTTTTCGAAAACCCCTGGTTCAACGTCAACACCAGCATTCCGACGCTGGTCGCCGCGGGCCAGTCAATTTCACACGACTACACCATTTCAGTTATCCAGGGGCAGATGACGGTCACGCTGGACGGCGTGCAGGTGATGTCCGGGAGCGTGACGCTTCCACCCGTGGCTTATATGTACTTCACCGCGTCCACCGGGGGATCTTTCGAGCAAGCGGTGATCAGCAACGTGGCAGTCAGCATTTCCGTGCCATCCAATTAATGAAGGGCGTTTGAGGAGAATTGCGAATGCGATCGCTGGTTGTAGCAATTATTTTATTATTCGCGGGAGCAACCGCGGCCGTGGCCCAGGACTCGTATCGTGGAGACGCCGCGGCGACTTACGAATGGGTGCACGCCAACGCCGGTCCGGGGCAGTGCGGATGTTTCGGCTTGAACGGCGGCGGCATTTCGGGCTCGTGGAATTTTCATGGCCCCTGGTCAGCGGTTGTGGATTTCAGCGCCGGGTACGCGGGCAGCGCGCCGACTGCGGGAAGCTCATTGACCTTAACCTCGTATTTGGCCGGAGCACGTTACAAACTTCCGCAACCGTGGCTGGAGGGGAAACATAAACCCGAGCCCTTTGCTCAGGTGCTGCTGGGTGGCGCGCACGCCGGAGGCGGAGTGGCTGGAGTAGGCGAGGGGTTTTCGTTTGCTGCGCGCATCGGCGGGGGCATTGATGTGCCGCTGAATTCGCGGTTCGCGGTGCGAGTGATTCAGCTCGATTATTATCTGACCAACTTTACAAACTCCGCGAACGACCACCAAAACAATTTGCTGGTAGGCGCCGGCTTTGTGTTTCATTGGTCCCGGTAAGAATAGTAGTCGGACTCTCGGCGAGCCTTGTGGGTCGTGGCTTTAGCCACGACATAAAAGCCGCATGGTTGCGCGGCTTTAGCCGCTGAAGTTCCTCTCTGGACATTCGAAAAGCTAATCTCCTCAAGTTTCGGCGTAGTAACAACAACGAGCGTGCCTAGTAATGGTGCTCATTAGGGAGCTTCAGGGGCTGAGGCCCTTCTCCTCGTGTCACCTTTACGTCGCCCCTAAAGGGGCGACCCACAAAGATTGCACGGGAAGTTATTTCGGCTCGCCGTGATGCCGACTAAACCACCGGCGATCCGCGTTTGCCGGGACGATATTGGTCAGAGCGTCGGGGAATTATTGCCCAGCATGGCTTGGCGCACGATCTTGATAGGCGGAAAACCTTGTTTCATGAAATCGTTGTGAAATTGCTCGAGTGAAAATGCCGCGCCTTCCTTCTTCATTACGTCTTCGCGAAGCTTTAATATTTCGAGCTTGCCGAGCGTGTAGTAAAGATAGGTCGGATCGCCGGTACCGCGCTTCGTTTCGACCAGCCCTACTTGCTTCGACTGAAATCCTTCCTTCACAAAGAATTCGGCGGCCTGATCGAAACTCATCTTGCCGCGGTGCATTTCAATTCCCACGATGAAGCGGGCGTTGCGGAGCAGCGCGTCCTGCAGTTGCCCCAGGCGGATGAATTTCGCCTCGCGCGCGTCCTTCGCGCCCGTGCCGGGCTGTCCGTACCCTTCGTCGAGCATCATCTGTTCGCAGTAGTGCGCCCAACCTTCCGCGTTGGAGCTGGCGCCGAGCAGCTTGCGAACCTTGGTGGGCGCGCGATTCACCCAAAGAAACTGAACGTAGTGGCCCGGATAGGCTTCGTGCGTTGACGTGCTCACAATCGTGCCTATGTTGAAGCTGGCCATGCGCCCCGCGATTTCTTCGGGCGTGTCGTGAGGGCCCGGCAGCGTCACGTTGAAGTAGGCTTCCGTGGCCACTTTCTCGAACGGCCCGGGAGTATCCATGGAGGCGAACGTGGTGGCGCGCATGAACGGCGGAGTTTCCTGGAGCGTTGGCCGCACATCGCTGGGAATGGTGATGATGTGCTTGGTCTGAATGAAAGCGATCAATCCGTCGAAGGTGTCGCGAAAGCTCTGCAACAGTTTGTCCGGCGCGGGATGCATAGCGGCGAGTTCGGCCAGCACGTCGGCTGGCGCTTTATCGGGCTCCAGCTCTTTGGCGACGCGATTGAATTCGGCCTGGTTCTTGCGCAGGTTGGCCCAGCCGATTTCGAGCAGGCGGTCGAGCGGCGTGTCCACCATCTCGTCGTACAGCAACTTTTTCGAAAAGGTGTCCGCGCCGATGCGGAAATCTCCGTTCGAGCGCGGCAGCAAGTCTGCCTTGAGCCATTCGGCATAGCTCTGCAAATCCGCGATGACCGCGCCATTCGATTTCGCGAATTCAGCTTTCAGCGCGGGATCGGTAGCGCCGGCAAAGGCCGCGGGAACGTCGTTTTGAAAAAAGCTGATGATGCCGGGAAGCTGCTCGAGCGCGATCTCGGTGTAAATGCGCGGCGGGTTCTTTAAATTCGCGCGCGCGTCGGCAAATACCGCGGGCATCTTCTGTTCGCGAGCGACGACGGAGCGCAGGCGGTCGTCGGGTGAAGCAAATTTTCGAATCATGATCACGTAAACGCTGTTGCTGATCCCGCCCGAATAAGTATCAGGATTCTTTTCCCACGGGCGAATCGTTTCCTGCGTCAGGAGCGCGCCGCGGATATTCGAGAGCACCAGTTCGCGGTCCGCCGCGAGTGCTTCGCCCAGGCCTGCCGGGTCCACGGCTTCCACGCGTTTTTCGAAGGCGTGCAACGCGGCGATTTCCCCATCCACCCCGGCGCGCGAATAGTCCTCCAGCAGCGGATCGTATTGATGCAGCCCGGCGCTGGTACCGGCGCTGGGAGCGAATTTGAAATAAATCTGGTCGAAGTATTCATCGGCGAGCTTGTCCCAGGCAGCTTGCTTTTCGGTTACATTCGCGTTCTGCGGCGAGCGCGCGCGAATCGAGTTGGGATAAGCAATTATGGCCAGTACAGCCACCAGGCTCAGGAATGCTCGAGTCAATTTGTGCACGCGAACCTCTTTCCCAATTGAAGTTGTGACGCTAAAACTACATCCGAATCTGCGAGACGGGACCTTCAGGGGTTAAAGCCCCCTTCTCCTCGGCTTGGCTTATGTCGCCCCTAAAGGGGCGACCCACAAACATGTCCGCGAAGTTATCCGGGGCGAACTCGCCTAGTGCTTTTGCTCATCAGAAAGCTTGAGGGGCTGGAGCCCGTTTCCTCTTGTCGCCCGAGTGCATGTTAATACAATTGGCCGCGAATCGGTGGTGCGTCATAATCCATAGAGCATCGGTCGAGAACTGGGACCCAAAGCTCTGCCTCACGGGTTAAAACGCCTTCGTTTGCCCAGACGTTGCGGCACGGCTACCCTTCGCGTGAGCGAACCGCCGTTAGGGTAATCCGGCGTGGGGAACTGCGACCTTGGTCGTCAAAATCGCGGCATGATGGTTCGCGGATGCCTGCGCCTCGTGGAACGTGGGCGCGACGCAGGCGAATAGCGTGCCGTCCATCGCGAAGGCCAGGACGCGGTGGGTGTAGAAGTCGGAAACGTAGAGCCGCCCGTCGCGCCATCGCGGGCACTCGGCAAACGACAAGCCGCTGACTAGAGTCGTGAACTCAGGCATAGTTCCGGGGCTTCGTCGCACTTCACGATGCGCCGGCCTTCGTGTCCAGCTACTCCAGGAGCGATACGACTCCCGTGCCGAGGTCATAATACCCGGCCACAACCTTCAGCTTATTTTCTTTCACCAAAGCGGAAATGACGGTCGAAGCTTGGCGCAGAATGGCCGCTTGAATCTTGGCGTTCGCTTTTGTCGCTGCCTCCAGGTTTGGTCCGGCCTGATCCACCGCGGGCTGGATGTAGGAAAACAGCGCGCTGATCTGCCCGGGAACTTCCTTGGCCTGAATGGTGGCTTTGACTGCGCCGCAACCGCTGTGTCCCATCACCAGGATTACTTTTGTCCCCAGCACGGCTGCGCCATATTCGAGGCTCGCAATGATTTCCGTAGCGGCGAAATTTCCAGCCACGCGCGTGACAAAGATATGGCCGATGGTTTGATCGAAAAGCAGCTCAACCGGTACGCGGGAATCGGCGCAGGAGAGCACCGCCGCAAACGGCTCCTGCTTATCAACCGTTTTCTGTTTCAATATCGAAAGGTCATGCTCGTAAGAAGTCAAATTTCCAGTCGAGAAGCGGCGGTTGCCATCCATCAATTCCTGCAAGGCGGCATCTGGGCTAAGCGCGCTTTGCGCCAATACACGGCGTGGCGCCGCGAACTCCATTCCCGTCGCGGTCACCAACCCCGCGACTGCTCCTCCCAACGTCATTCTGAAAAAGCTTCGCCGGGAGGAGTCTTGGTTCGACGCTTCGGGGTGCAGGCCGCAGTCGGAGGTAGATTCAAGAGCTGAGGTACTCTCATGGTGTTGAAGATGGTCGTTTGCTGTGTCAAATAGAAAACTCATTTGCGAAAACCTCCTGTTGGAATTACCGGCGTAAGTACGCCGCAATATACTCCGCGCATGCACTCGCCGCAATCGCCATAAATTTCGCCAACAAACGCGGAGAAATCCTATGAGGAGTTTAAAGGCCGCGCTCATTTGTCCGATTATCCGCCTGTCAGGAGTTAGGCGCGTCGACGCGGTGTATACTCTAGGGTGTTCGAAGAAACAGCGCGACTCGTTGGAGGCGGCCCGTCTGTCATCCCTAAATAAACTTATAGTAGTCAACCCTGAACTTTGCTGATATTTTCGCGCTCCAACCCAAAGGGTGCACCTTTCTCCGCACTCCAGCCAAGCGGGGACTTGTTGCGCCGTACTTGGCCTCGCAACTTCTGAAGCGAGTCCGGACCTCATGGAGGTGCAACGTGAGCGAATCCGCCGCATTACCAATCCCGGATATTACTCAGTGTGACTCTGCCGGCCGTTGTCCATCGAGCGATCTGTACTGCGAACATTTAAGGAGGACACATGTCAATTGAGAAAACAGGGAATGCCGCCGCTGCGAGTCGTGCGCTGCAGCCCACGGAAACAAATCCTCTCGATTTTGTCCCGGACAAAATGCCTTTCGACACTCCGTACGGTCCACCAATATCACTGGACCGAGCCCAGGCGCTTATACACGCGGCGGTGGCAGAAGCGAAGAAGCGGGGATGGAAGATGAACGTGGCGGTGGTCGATTCCGGCGGCAATCTCGTCGCCTTTCAACGAATGGACGGCGCGATGCTTGCCTCCATTCAGATTGCCGAGCACAAGGCGCGAGCAGCCGCGACCTTCCGGCGCCCAACGAAGGAGTTCGAGGTCGGTATCAACGTTATGCATCTCAACTATCTGCTCGCGTTCGACGGAGTGATTGCGTCGCGAGGCGGCATTCCGTTGATCGAGCAGGGCGCGATGATCGGCGCAATCGGTTGTTCGGGAGGCGCAGATTCGCAGGACGAGATCGTCAGCAACGCAGGCGCAGCATTAATTAACCAACCGGCGGCGGGGAACAAATAATCCGAATCACGAGAAAGAATTGGGAACTACTAACCGGTTCCGAGACAAATAAACAGACAGGAGAATGCCATGACAACTGCAAGCGTACTTACGAAGCACGAACAGATCCGCTTGACGCGACGGTCGCCCGCCTATTGGCGTGTGACGATCGACAACCCGCCGCTCAACGTGATGGGTCCGGAAATGGTGAAGCAGTTTCAGCAAGTGATGAACGCACTGGAGGCCGACGAGCAGGTGAGGGTCGTGGTCTTCGACAGCGCGGTCGAGGACTACTTTTTGAATCACTCCGACTTCACGACCAAGATGGAGGACCTGACCAGCATACCTCAAGGCCCCACTGGCTTGGAGGCGTGGCCGGACTTTCTAGTGCGCCTGACGCACTTGCCAGTCGCTTCCATCGCGCTCATCCGTGGCCGCGCGACGGGCAACGGCAGCGAGATCACGCTGGCGTGCGACATGAGTTTTGCAAGCCGCGAGAAGACCATCATCTCGCAATGGGAGGTGGGCGTAGGGATGGTCGCCGGCGGCGGCCCCATGGCCCGGCTGCCTCGGCTCATCGGGCGAAACCGTGCGCTTGAAGTGCTATTGAGTTCGGAAGACATCAGAGCAGAGCAGGCCGAGGCCTACGGGTACATTAATCGCGCGCTGCCCGACGCCGAGCTAGATGCGTACGTAGAGGCGCTCGCGACGCGGATCGCCAAGTTCGACAAATGGGCGATCGCCAACACCAAGCGCCTGGTCAACAGCAGCCTGCCGCCGGACGTCGAGATCGATGCCGGGTGGGATGCGTGCATCAAGTCGCTTGGTCGCCCCGCCGCCCAGGAGGGGATCAAAGCGCTGACGGCGCGCGGCTTCCAGAAGCCGGGGGATGTCGAAAACCGGCTCGGATACTACCTGGGCCAAATCGCGGCGCGCTAGGCCGGCATCCGACGCGTTTCTCGACTCCGGGACGTTGAGGATGGGAGGCGTTCGAAGCCGATCTTGGCGGACATCTTTCGAAAGTCCGTGGTGGTGTTTTATACTTTCTGCGCGAAGGAGGCTTGTATGTCTCAGGAAACCAGCGGTGCAAAGCGTGCTCAGCAAAGCGAAGTCCGGCCGCACCAACTCGGGCAGGACGTTTTCAAAACCATCTTGCCCGACGATGTCGATTGGAAACCCTACCCGGCGTTCCCGCCTGGCGTCCGGCTGGCCGTCGTTGTGGGTCAGCCCTCGGAGCCCGGCCCCTACACAATCAGGGTCAAAGCGCCGCACGGCGCGAAGCTGATGCCGCACAAGCACCCGGAGGATCGAGTCTATACCGTGATTTCCGGCGTCTTTTATATCGGATTGGGTGATGAATTCGACGCGAGCAAGTTGGAAGCCTATCCGCCCGGGGCGGTGATCATTCTCCCCGGCAACACGCACCATTTCCACTGGGCGAAATCCGGCGAGTACGTCACGCAAATAACCGCGCTGGGTCCGCTGGGAATGGAATACCTCAACGCAAAAGACGATCCGCGAAACAGCAAATCGTAGGAGTAGTGTGAACGGCTCTTGCAGGCTTAAAACGCGTTCGAATCCAAGCCTGGCGGACACGCAACCGCGGTAGCCGGTCCTTGCGCACTTTGGAGGAAGCCGCGGACGATGAGCTAACTCATATTCAGGAGAACAGAATTCGATTTCAAAAAGGAGAACAACAATGACAACAAAAGGAAAAGTCTTAGTGCTGGTCTCGAGCGGTCGCGGTTTGCCCTTGAAAGATGGCAAGGTATATGCCGGCGCCGGCTACTATCTCAACGAGCTGACCGTTCCGGTTCGCGCCCTGATGAAGGAGGGCTACGAAATCACTTTCGCCAACCCCAAAGGCAACGCGCCCCAAGTGGATGTGCATTCAGAGGTCGCCGATTTCTTCGGCGGGGACGCGGCCAAGCTTCAGGACTACATGATATTCCGCGACGGCCTGGCTGGGCTCAGAGATCCAGCCCGCATCGCGGATGTCATCGCATCGGGCCTGGATCAATATGACGCTGTTTTCGTCCCCGGCGGCCATGGTCCGATGATCGATCTTCTCGATGATCCCAATGCCGGCATAGTGATGAGACACTTTCACGAAACATCCAAGCCTACGGCTGTGCTCTGCCATGGCCCGATTTCACTTCTCTCGGCGCTTCCGAATTCGAAGGAGTTCGTCGCCGCGCTGTCGGCGGGCGATGCCGCCGGAGCGCACGCCAAGGCTCAAGGCTGGATCTATTCCGGATATAAGATGACTATCTTTTCGACAGCGGAAGAGCAGCAGCGCGAGCCGCTGGAGATTGGTGGCAAGGTTCTCTTCTACCCGGACTTTGCCTTGCGCACGGCGGGCGGCGACGTGAGCGTAGTCGCTCCATGGCAGAGCTACGTCCTTCAAGATCGCGAGTTGATCTCAGGTCAGAACCCATTCTCAGATCAAGCGCTCCTGAAACTTCTTCTGCCGGCACTGGAGGGGAAGAAGAAGTCGGTTTCAGCGGGATAAGAATCGGGGACGCCCAGAAAGAGCTAATTGAGAAAGGGACGACATTCGGAGAGCGTAAATATCGAATGAAAACTACGTTCGGCGGTTTTTCGCTGATGCCGCCTGAAAATCAGGCAAGTGTTGGCCACCCGCCCATAACCCACATCAACCGCTGATGCGAATGTTTCCTCGCGCACGATGGAGGATTCTCCCTGGTTGAAAAGGCGCCGGAGATTGCGCGACCGGACGAGTGGTACACTCCGATTCCGCGAAAGCATTTAGCTTCTTGTCAAATGGGAGGCGCAAGATGAACGGTCAACAACAGAAAAAGCAGGATCCTGGAGTGCGAGATCAAGAGATCCGCGCGGCACTGGATCAGCATTGGGCGGCGTCCGATGCCAACGATTTTGTCACCGAGCACCTCATCTACCGCGAGGACGCGGTGCTGGAATACCCGCAGTCCGGCGAGCTAACCCGCGGTCGAAGCAACATACAGGGCCAGCGCGCTAGCCAGCCGAACAAAAAGCGGTTTACGATCCGGCGAATCATTGGCAGCGGCGATCTTTGGGTCACCGAATTCATCCTGACATATGACGCGAAACCGTCCTACACCGTGAGCATCATGGAGTTCAGCGGCGACAAGGTTACGCGAGAAACTCAGTACTTTGCGGATCCATTTCCGGCTCCTGCATTCCGCGCAAAATGGGTCGAACGGATGCCCACATAATTTCGTGGCGCGAGAATCCGCTAATGACGTCGCCTTATGCGGTTTTCGGCATAATTGTCGAGAACAGAGATTATCGCCAGGGACCGCTAAGCCCTGATTGACGCGGTAACCGGAAAACTGAAGCCCGAGTACGGCACTTGTCCGTTAAGCCGTGCGGGTTCAAAGGGTCGGCGCAACACTTGTGCGCAGTTTACTCGCTGGAGTCTGAAAGCCCAAAGTTTTGCGCGGGCGTTGATTTAGACGCAGCGCGATCTTGTCCAGTTGGGATTGCGTGTAGCCGGAAAGGTCGGTTCTCTTCGGCAGGTATTGACGCAGCAAGCGGTTGGTGTTTTCGTTCGTTCCTCGCTGCCAAGGGCTGTGCGGATCACAGAAATAGACTTTCACATTCGTGGCCACCGTGAAAGTTTTGTGCTTAGCCATCTCCAGTCCGCGGTCCCAGGTCAACGATCGCCGCAGGGATGTTGGAAGCCTGCGAATTTGCCGGCTCAATGCGGCCACGACCGCAGCTGTGTCTTTGCTCCGCACCTTGACCAGGGCAGTAAAGCGCGAATGCCGCTCCACCAACGTCGCGATGTGACTGTTTTTTGTGCCACCAATGAGGTCGCCTTCCCAATGACCGGGAATGGCGCGGTCCTCGATTTCTGCGGGCCTTTCCCTAATGGAGATGGCATCTACGATTTGACCGCGCGAGTCTTTAAAGATACGAGAGTGCTGTGAGCGGCGTATACGCCGCTTGGATCGCAAGTGCCCCAGCAGCTCTTTCTTCAGCACTCCGCGGGCTTGGATGAACAGACTGCGGTAAATCGTTTCGTGGGACACGCGCATGCTCTCGTCAGCGGGATACCGGATCTTCAGCCATCCAGAAATCTGTTCCGGCGACCAGTCCAGAATCAGTTTACTCGCAACAACCTTCCGCAGCTTCACATGGATGGCCAGTAGGCACCGCTTGGGCCGCAGGGCTGATTCCCAGGCTTGCTGATCCGCTTCCTGGGCTCGATACTCAGGGCGACCGCCATGGCGTGCGACTTCCCGGCTCACCGTCGAAGCAGCGCGCTCCAGACCTTTGGCGATATCGCGAATCGACGAACCAGAAGCAAGCCCTCGAGAAATATCCTCTCGCTCAACCGCAGTGAGTACAAGCAGTGAGCGCCGACGGACTGGCGGAACAATCCCGCCGTGCTGCGATAAAAAACCATGAATGGAGTTATGTGGCTTGCCGAAGGCGCGCCCAATCACGTGCAGCGACTGCCCCGCCTTCCAACGGCTCCATAGCTCGGTTCGCTGCGTCGCAGATAGCGCCACCCGCTTCCCTTGAGTCATACACACCACCTTTGAACAGAAGTTTTACATTAGATGGTGTTGCAGCGACCCATTGAGACCACCCGACTAATCAGGAGTTAGCACCTAAAAATCCCTCTATTGCAGCTTCGCGTACTCCGCTTTGGCTTCCTTCAGGATGGGGATGTCGGGGTCGGCGTCTTTCCACAACGTAAGAAAATCTTTGTAGGCCGCGAGTGCTCGGACGCGGGCGGCATCGGCATCCGCTCCCCGCGAAGTTTTCGCTTGCAGCGCGTTAGCCCGCGCCACTCCGAGTCGCGCCAGTGCTCCGGTCCAGCAATTCCACACGATGCCGCTGTGATCGAGTATCTTCTGGAACTCAGCGGCGGCGGCAGTGCCTTGCCCGGGGGCCAGGTAAGCTTCTCCACGCACATACGTGGGATAGAGACAGGAAATATTGGTGACGAATGTAATCTGCCCCAACTCCAGCGGTGACGTCGCAGGTTGCAGTGCATTCACGGCGGCAGCCGGATTCTTTTTGTTCAGCGCCACTTGCGCGCGAATCGCAGGCAGCCAAATCGACTGCAACTGTGTGTCCAGCGGGTAACGCTTACCCAAGTCCTCGGCCAAGGATTCCGCTCGCGCCGTATCGCCCGCCATGGCAAACGCAAGCGCCGCTTCAACCCCAACCCCCTGACTCGCGGCATCCAGCTTCAAAGCCTCCTCCGCTGACTGCCGCGCTTCTGCGGTGTAGCCGTAAGCGGCTTCCCGCTGGGCGGCGATCGCCAGCCATATCGCTCCATTTTCCTTGCTGTCCGCCCGGATGGCGGCGTCCACCGCCCGCTTGGTCAGCTCCCGCGCCTTGCCCACATGACCAGAGTAAGCCTCTGTGTCGGAGGCGAGCGCCAATCCAAAGTTCTCTTCGGGCTTGCCCGCAAACCACTGTTGTTCCTCCGCCATCGCGACAGAATCCGCCCCGAGAAAGGCAAGAGCGTAGAGAGCATTGTGCAATAGGAGATCATCCAGTTTTTGCGCCTGCCCTTCGTGGATGCTCTGCCGTGCTTCGTCGAAACGCTGTAAGGCAAGGGTGTAGTTGGCGAGATTGTCGTAATTAAAGGCATCCGGCGCAAGGCGCAGGGCTTGCTTCGTGATATCCAAAGCCTTCTCATACTGCCCCTGTTCTGCGTACACGATGCCCAAATTCCCATACGAGCCGAAATCCCGCGGATAGCTCTCAATCGTCTCTTGGAATGTCTGAACCGCCTTATCCAGTTCCCCGGTTACACTCCGGTAGTAGTTGGCGGCAATCGTCAACTTTTCCCGCTCGCTGGCATGTTCCCGTAACTGGAACGCTTTGGTGAAATACTCGCTGGCCCGCCCCAGCTCGCTGAGACCGGCGTAGTCGGCGCCCACCGCGTTGTAGCCCGTGGCAAAATTCGGGTCGAGCTGGATAGCACGTTGGTCGTAAGGCAGCGCTCCAGCGGAGCCTTTCTCGTTAAACGCCTTTGTGCCAAGGCTGTACGCTCGCAGAGCTTCGAGCGACGACGTAGTGGCCTGTTGGAGCGGAACATCCAACTTCTGCACCGTAGCCAGCGATTCGCCCAGCTCGCCGCGCAGCTTCGAGGTCGCCCGGCCCAGCGTGTCCAGCACCTTCTCCTTCGACGCCGCCGTCACCTGCTGCTCGGCCAGCGTGTCTCCGCTCCGGCAATTCACCGCCTTCAATCCCAGCACGTATTCGCTGCCCAGGCTGCCAATCGTTCCGGCAATGTAAGCTTTGCTGTCCGCGCGCTGGCAAAGCTCGCGGGCTACCTCGGGCGTGAGCTTCGCGTCCACCGGGCGGGTCATCAACTTCAAATTCTTCGCCACTTCGCTGTCGGAGAGCACATTCAAGAAAGGCGATTGCCGCAGCGAAACGTTGAGCGCCGTCTTCAGCGTGTCGTCGAAGATGGCATCACCCGTGGTGTTGGTGAAATCGCCGAGAACGATGGTGTCTTTTTCGGTGAGGGCTTGTGCGCGACGCGCAAAATGAAGCCACGCGCCAACGGCTAGACCGATAACCACTACTGCAACGGCGCCAATCGCCATCAATCGACCAGCCCACCTATTGGCAGGCCTCGGCCCGGCCTCGGTTGTCCCGACAGCTGTGTGCCCTGATGCGGTATCGCGCTTCAGCCGCTGCAAATCCGAGCGCAAATCGGCCGCATGCTGGTAGCGCAGATCGGGACTCTTCTCCAGCGCCTTGCTGATGACGTCTTCCAGTTTGGGCGGAATTCCCGGATTCAGCCGCACGGGAGCAACCGGCGTGCGATTCAGAATGGCGTCGAAAATCTCTGCCGAGGTGCTTCCCGAAAACGTTTGTTTTCCCGTCGCCATTTCATAGAGCACCAAACCGAAAGAAAAAATATCCGTGCGTCCATCCAGTTCTTTTCCGCGCGCTTGCTCCGGCGACATGTACGCCAGCGTGCCCATGGCTGCGCCCGGCGTGCTCAACTGCTGCGCCTCCTGTGTCAGCGTCGCGTCGGCATCCGTCCCTGACTTTGCTTGCAGCTTGGCCAAACCGAAATCCAAAATCTTTGCATGCCCGCGCTTGGTCACAAAAATGTTGGCCGGTTTAATGTCGCGGTGGATGATGCCCTCGGCGTGGGCGGCATCAAGCGCGTCCGCAATTTCGATGGCCAGCGATAGAATTGCTTCCGGTTCCATCGGCTGTCCGCCAATGCGATGCTTCAGCGTCAGCCCGTCCAGAAACTCCATGGCGATGAACGCTTCGCCGTGCTGGTCGTCAATTTCGTAGATGGTGCAGATGTTCGGATGATTCAAGGCCGAAGCCGCCTTGGCTTCGCGCTCGAAACGGCTGAGGGCTTGCGGATCTTTGGCTACGTCGTCGGGCAGGAACTTAAGGGCCACAAACCGGCCGAGTTTCACATCCTCGGCCTTGTAAACCACACCCATACCACCGCCGCCGAGCTTTTCGACAATGCGGTAATGAGAGATGGTTTTGCCGATCAACGAAGCTGGGTCCGCCATTTGGCGCACATCTTAGGTTGCGGTCGGAATCAAGTCAATGAACAGGGACAGCTTGCGGGTCAAGTCCTGTTTAACGCGCAAACCGGACTAGTGAGTTCCAGTACGAACTTGGGTGCCTGGAGTTAGAGTCCGCGATAGACTCCGTTCATGGCAAATCCCAGCAAACGGGACTCCGCAGCCAAGAAGGTCGTGGCTGTTGCCCGATCCATCGTGACATATCAGATTGGCCTTCCGGCAGGATCTGTACGAATGCAGCGCACGTTGTCCTGGCTTGCGCCCTATGAAATGGGCTTGCCGGGAGTTTTCGACGAGTACCTGAAGGAAGTTCGTCAATTGCCAATAACGTCCGGACGATTGTCCTGGGATCGCAAGGCCCTTCGGGAAACGGATAAATTGCTTGAAGCAACGAACCAGCGCTTTCGCGACCGAATTTTCGATGCGTGCTGGACTCTGATCGACCGTTTTTCCGATTCAGCCCCCGCGGGTAGAATCGAGTCAAGTCCTGATTAACGCGCTAACCGGAAGAGTGAAGTTTTACTTTATTTGGACGGTTATCCGAATTATCAGGAGTGGAGAACTCTTTCCTGATAATTCAGGTATGCTTCGTTTGGAAACAATCCATGGCAACTCATGCAGGACCGCCGACGCGGAAATGGAAGCCCAAGTTGGTCGCACCTATATGGCACACTCTGGTCCTGCTGGCCGTCTCTGTGGGTCTTTTATGGATGCAGAGCCGCAGCCTGGCACGCGGCGGGCAGCACCACGGAAACGTGATCCACTACCTGTCTGTAATTGTTGCCGAGTGGACACTGGCTTTTTACGTATGGCTCGGGGGGCTGATCCCCGGCGCAACCCGGTTGCGCGATCTGGTGGGCGGACGCTGGAGCAGTATGAAAGATGTGTTGCGCGACATCGGTATTGCCGCGGCGTTTTGGATTGTATTTGTCGCAGCGGGGATCTTCATGAATTTCCTGCTTGGACCCAGCCATGTGGAGACTCTCGGATTTGTGAACCCGCGAGGCGTGGTTGAAGTCACGCTGTGGGTACTGATGTCAATGACCTCGGGGTTTTGCGAGGAGTTGGTTTTTCGCGGTTACTTACAAAGACAATTTCTGGCGTTAACGGGAAGCGCCGCGCTCGCAGTGCTGGCTCAAGCCATCCTGTTCGGTGTCGCCCACGGGTACCAGGGAAGTAAGCAGGTGATCACAATCACGCTGCTAGGGCTACTCTATGGAATCCTCGCACAATGGCGCAAGAGCCTGCGACCGGGCATGATCTCGCACGCTTGGTCGGACATTGTCAACGTAATCCCCATCCGCTTTCCTTGAAGTGCGCGATCGAGGAAGGGGCATTTTCTGGATTGGCTAAAGTGAAATAGCGATGGTTACATTCTCCGTGCCACCGCTGCATCGCATTTCACCGAATATCGAAGTCGCGGACGATTAATCGAGTATCGACTGTGACGTGAGGTGAGATGGCGTGGAAGCCCCAGACGTGCACCCAGGCGTTCCCTGTGCGCAGCGTGAGAAACGATTTCATCAGGCCCGGAGGAAAGAAAATCAGGAACACAACGATCACCGACAGCACGGAATGCACCAGCGAGTCGTAGCGCGTCCAGGATTCGAAGACGTGCATAGCCGGATAACTCGCCGCGCCCAGCAGAAACGCGGTGACCGGAGCGGTCAATTTCGCGTACCGCGGCAAGAGAACGGAATAAATGAAAATCATAACCGGCAGATCGGTGCCGAAGAGATGCAAAACAAACGACAACAGGCCGTCGACGATTTGCTGGTGATGCGTCAGTCTCAGGAAATTCCCGTTCAGCGCCAGATCCATGAAGCAGCCAATTGCCAGCACCACTGCGATTACGATCACGTCGCTCTTCAAGTTGGACGATTTCAAATTCAATTGCTGATTCGAGTATCCACGCATCCGAAACACGACATATGGAACGAGGGCGAGCAAAATCCCGTTGTATGCCGCCCAGGTGTACACCTCCACTGGCGACTGCACGCGCGTCGCGCCAACAAGCGACCCGTTTAGATGCATGGCAATGCCTTCGCCAAAAAAATGCAGACCAATAACGCGCCCGGCCATAAGTACCAAAGCGCCGTAGAGCCACAAAGCGATTGTTTCGCGCAACGCGACAATGCGTTCGGGGGCGCGTGCCGCTAGATCCGGCAACGCACGCCGCCGCGTGATCAACGCAACGAGGCCGATTTCCAGCACCATAAAAATCAGCCCGATCGAACTCGAAATCACCATCGCCGCGGGCTTGCCCGGATGCGGCCCAATTGGTAGCGGCATTGTTCCGTGGCACAGCAGCACAGCCGCCACGCTGATCAGTAGCCAAAGAGCCAGCGCAATTTGAAAGCTTCGCTGGCGAATCAGACCTAATGAGCTCACCCACTAACTCCAATCTCGCATTCCGCTTCGCCGCGGGTTTCTCGGCTCGCTCATTCTACGAGCGGGCTAAGAAGCAGCTTCGGTACTTAGGTGTCAATTTTGTGTGTTCAATGCCTGATTATGTTTGCTGCCTCATCGACGATTGCGGGATTCTGCCCTCCCAACTCAAGCAGCACGGGAGTGAGATGTTCGGCAGCTATTCGCATCACTACTTTTCCCACACCCACGCGAGCCGCTTTCAGCATCGCGGCCACGCGCTTGGCTATTTATTGGCGGGCGCGGAGGTGGCAGCCTCTTCAATGAGCTTGGCTGTTTCCTTCGGATGAGAGATGTAAGCCGCGTGGCTCGAATTCACCTCGATTGTCTTGGCATGGGCACGCTTCGCCATCATGCGCTCCTGGTCCGGATTGATTGAATGGTCTGCGGTGGCCACCAGGTACCAAGTGGGTTTCGACTTCCAGGCGGGGGTCTTAACCGGGGACGTGAACGAGTCGGCGGAGAGCAAGACCTGCGACACCGCCATGAACGCGGTCTTAGCCTCTGGAACGTCCGCTGCGAAGTCGGAATGAAAGGATGGCGGATCAATGTAGAAGTAGCCATCGGCGGTTTGCTTGATGCCCTTGCCGGCCGGCGGCAAGGCTTGCTCGATCGTGGCGGAGCTTTCCCCAGTGTCCGGCGCGAACGCGGAAATATAGACAAGCGCCGCGACCTTTGGATCGTTTCCGGCTTCGGTGATGACGGCCCCGCCGTAGCTGTGGCCCACCAGAACCACCGGCCCGGGCTGCCGGTCGATCACTGCCTTCGCGAACTTGACGTCCTCGGCATAGGAAGTCTCTGGTTCCTGCACCACTGACACCGCGTACCCGTCCTTCGTGAGGATGTTGAAGACCGCTTCCCAACCGGAGCCATCGGCGAATGCACCGTGCACTAAAACCACGTTCTTGATGCCGGTCGGCCCTGCCGCCGCGGCAACTTTCGGAGTCTTCTTCAGCAGCAGAGCTGCGCCCATCAGCGTCGCAGCCAGCGTTACAACCACGTAAAGCTTCTTCATGACTATTCTCCTCTCCAGTTTTAGCTTCGATGAATCATTCAAGCTTCGGATGGTCTTTCGGGCGGCATCTCTCCTGCAGCATCGATTCCCCGGCGTATAATCTCATCAGCTTCACCAGAGTTCAACGGTTGGCGCCATTCTTGCATTAATGACGGCAAATCGTCCCGACGGATTGCAACTTGCCAGCCCCAGCCTTGATCCTTCTAGAGAAAGACCTGTGTATCCGCGCCATGGGCCATTCGAGTTAGTGTTTCTTCGACCAATGAGATCGCCCGACTGATCTGGAACTAGACGCGCGGTCCGACGATAAATCCCAGGCAGGTGACCACTTGTCGGCAGGGCGGATGAGTTGGAACGACGTAAGCTTCTTGCAGTAAGATTGACCCACGTCGTATCTCGACTGCGCGACAGGAGGCAGAATGGGTACGTTGCTTCAAGACCTGCGCTACGGCGCTCGGATGTTGCGGAAGAGTCCGGGATTTACAATCGTCGCCGTACTCACGCTTGCGCTTGGTATCGGCGCGAACACCGCCATCTTCAGCGTCGTGAACGGCGTCCTGCTTCGACCGCTTCCTTTTCGCGACCCATCCCGACTGGTTCTGATAGCTGAAAAGAGTTCTTTTCCCGTGATTTCCACGTCGTATCAAAATTATCTGGATTGGCGCGACCAGAGCCACAGCTTTGAATCAATGGAAGCGACCCGCGGCAGCTCCATCACGCTGACTGGCGCCGGAGAGCCCGAGCGCCTCAACGTTCGCATGGCCACGGCGGGCCTTTTTCCAATGCTCGGAATCAACGCGCAGATCGGCCGGACTTTTCTCTCGGAGGAGGATCGCGCCGGCGGCGCGCCGGTTGCGTTGCTCAGCTACGGTTTGTGGCAACGGCGCTTCGGCGGCTCCGCTGACATCATCGGGAAAACCATCAATCTGGACTTGCAGCCTTACACCGTCGTTGGGATTTTGCCGAGCGGCTTTCAGATTCTCCAGCCCGCGGATGTGTACTTGCCTTTTATGCCTTGGGCGAAAACGCTCCCTGACGATCGCAATTGGCATCCCGGCATCATTGCGCTCGCGCGGCTGAAGCAGGGCGTGTCCAAGGAACAAGCCCGTAGCGAAATGGTGGGAATCACGAAGCGGCTCGAGCAGCAGTACCCAGATTACAACACGGGGACCAGCGCGGATGTCGTCGGGCTGCAGGATGAGATGGTGCAGAACTCGCGTCCCGCGCTCCTGCTTCTGCTTGGCGCGGTGAGTTTTGTTCTTTTGATTGCGTGCGCCAACGTCGCCAACCTTCTGCTGGCCCGGGCAGCCTCTCGCGGCAGGGAAGTCGCCATCCGCACGGCCATGGGCGCGGGCCGTGGCCGTGTTATCCAGCAGCTTCTGACCGAGAGCGTACTCCTTTCCCTGGCAGGCGGCTTGCTCGGCGTGATCGTCGCCGGGGCGGGAGTTGGACTCTTGCCTAAGATTGCGGGCGACAGCATCCCGCAGGGCGCGCCGATTGGATTGGATCCGTGGGTCCTAGCTTTTACTGCGGTAGTTTCGCTGTTCACCGGATTGCTCTTCGGCATTGTGCCGGCACTACGCACGGCGAAGCTCGACTTGCGTGAGACGCTCAATGAGGGCTCGCGTGGCTCGACGGCCGGGCCCGGCCAGCATGTGCTTCGCGGTGCCTTGGTCGCTATGGAAATTGCCCTTGCGATGTTGCTGCTCGTTGGGTCTGGGCTGCTCTTGCGAAGCTTTTCCCGATTACAAGAAGTACCGCCGGGTTTTCAGCCCGATCATCTTCTGGTCGCTGACATTCCTCTATCGCCGACGGCCTATGCCAAGCCGCAAGATCGCTACCAGTTTTTCGACCGTCTCGTCGAGCGCGCCAAGTCGCTCCCGGGTGTTCGGTCCGCCGCGGCGGCTTCTTTTCTTCCCGTCAGCGGGGGCGGGTCCATCATCCACTTCAATATCACGGGACGTCCTCCGAAATCGCCGCATGAGTTTGTCGCCGCAGGGTACCGCACCATAACTCCCAACTATCTCGAGACATTAGGCGTGCCGCTCCTGCAAGGCAGATTTTTTACGCGCGCGGACAATGAAAAATCACCCGCTGTGGTGCTGATTAACGCCACGATGGCTCGCACTTTTTTCCATGACGAGAATCCGCTCGGAAAGCGGCTGCAGCTCGGCGCGCTGCCCGACCAGGAAGTGCCGACGATGGAAATCGTCGGCGTAGTCGGTGATGTTCACTTCGGCCTGGGCACTGACCCACAGGCGGAAATGTACTTGCCCTATCGGCAGGCGGATTTGCTTTTGCCGGTGTTCCAGCTTTCGGTGGTAATGCGCACAGCAGGCGATCCCTCGCTGCAAACGGCGGCACTGCGCAGCGCGCTCGCGGAGATTGATCCCAATCAGCCGCTCGTAAAGGTCCGCACCATGGAAGAAAACATGGCCACCACGGTGGCGCAGCCGCGTTTTCGCACGTGGCTCATCGGAATCCTGGCGATGCTCGCTCTGGTGCTCGCGGCGGTCGGCGTTTACGGCGTAATGTCTTATACCGTCACGCAGCGCACCAGTGAAATTGGCGTTCGTGTGGCGCTTGGCGCGCAGCCGCAGGATGTGTTCCGCATCATCGTGGGCCAGGGGTTGCGGCTCGCGCTGTTTGGCGTGGGCATTGGCCTGGTAGCAGCTCTGGTACTGACGCGCCTGCTGCAAAGTTTTCTCTTCGGCATCAGCGCATACGATCCCCTTACGTTTATCGGGGTTTCGCTTCTGCTGACGCTGGTTGCGGTCGCGGCGTCCTATTTCCCGGCTCGCCGTGCCACTCGCGTCGATCCCATGATTGCCGTGCGATATGAATAGGATTTGGGTCCCAATTCTTTTTCAGGTAGGAGTCTCGTCCTGAAGATAAGGAGGTTGCCCACCGCGCAGTTGCAATTTTGCGCGATCACGGCGCGCGAACTCCAGGACACAAGGATGGCCCCGCCATCCGCCGCATCGAGTAGCCTCGCCGCCAATAGCGGGAAGTCCGCTCATACTTAGGGTCGGTTTGCGGGCCTTCTGAATGCGAAGCCGCTGTTTAAGTCCATCGCTGTGTGAAGAAGTTGTCCTGGGATCAAGCTGCCGGTTACGACGAACACGATGCCGAAGACGGCGCCGACTACTCCTGTTCCGAATATCGCACTTCGTCCTTGATACGCGTGCGCGAAGCCGAAGAGTATCGACGAAATCAGCAAACCCCACCAAACCGAACCCAAAGCCGCGCCGAATAAACTGAGCACCCAACCGCGGTAGAGAAGCTCCTCGCAAACTCCGGCGGAGATTGACACAACCACCCACACGGCGCGCTCGGTCGAATTTGTCGGCATCAACCGCTTGACGTTCGCCAGCGCCTTTTCCAACTGCTCTGGAGTCGCCTTCCTTTTCTGCGCCTGCTGGATGCCGACAAGAAGCAGAAAGATTGCCGCCACGATTCCGAAAACTACAAGCGTGCGAAAAGTGTTCCCCGTGTGCTCTCCCAAATCGCTGAGCGTGAGGTGACTCATCCGGCTCGTCCAAATACAAGCCGCCGTCAGTGACCAAAGCGCCAGAATATTCCAGATATAAATTTGCATGGTGGACTTCAGTCGCCGATACAGTACGTAATCGAGAATCGGGAAAACCACGACAAGCACAAACGTAAAGATCCAGGCCGCCGTAGTATGCATCGCGCTCTGCCAAATATCCGACCGCGCAATCGTAAACATGCCGCAAAGTCTACGGGCAGGAAGAGAACATCGTCAATCGATATGCCACGGCAAACTCTGGGGAGGAGGAGCGGCATGTACCGGACAGGCCCATTTCAGATGTGCGTTGAAGTGAAGTTATTTTGCGGAGGGGCGCGGGGTGCGCCAGCGGCGGTTGAACGCGGGAATGAGCGCGCCGCCGAGGTTGGCGAGGTTGGCGTCGGGGAACGGAGCGCGATCCGCGCCGGGACGCAGCGAGCGGAATAGAGTTTTCAGGAAGCGGCCGAAGGCCTCGAACTTTTCAGCGAAGGTGAACTGGATGGCGCGGCCGTTGGCGCGCACGACCAGAACGGTCACGTCGTCGGCTGAAAGATTTTGCGGAAAGCGCTCGCCGATTTCCTGCAGCAGCGAGGGGATAAGTTTTTCGGCGGGGACGTCGCCGAGAAGGTTGACGATGCGCAGCAAGCCGTCTTCGCCCAGCATTTGGCCGTCGGCGTCGCAGGATTCCATCAGCGCGTCGGTGTAACTGACCAGGCAATCGCCGGGCTCGAGTTCCACGTCGAGCTGCTCGTAATCCGCGATCTGAAACATGCCCAGCGGAATATTGCGCAACCCTTTTTTTTCGGGGTGGTCCGCGTGGCCGAGCAGCGACCAGCGGCTATCGGCGGCGCGGAAGAGAAGCGGGCGCGGATGGCCGGCGTTGCAAAGAGAAAGGCGGCGAGTGGGCTCGAAGAAAGTGGTGAGAACAGCGGTGGCGAAACTGCCGTGGCGCGAAAGCTCGGTGAACTGCTGGTTGAGCAGGCGTACGACTTCTTTCTGATCCAGGCGATTGACGAAGCGGCGCATCAGCGTGCGCAGGTCGGCCGCGGTGGAGGCGACGGCGTTGCCGTGGCCGGAAACGTCGGCGAGAAGCAAGCGGCTGATACGTCCGCTGGCGCAACTGGAAACGTAATACACATCGCCGCCGCGCTGCGCTTCGCCGAACGGCTTGCTGTAAACCCACACGTCCAGGCCGCCCAGTTCAACGCCGCTGGTGGTAAGTTGGCTGCCGCCCCAAACTTCCATGCACTGCATGTGCTGCGCAGGCGAATCCGTCATAAAAGTATTATAACGGTTGGAACGGAATTGAATCGAATCGATATTGTACCGTTGAGTTCGCAGGCGTTTGAATTTTGTAGCGCCGACGTCTCGCCGGCTCTTTTGTTTCCTCGACCGCTCGACAGACCGCAGGCAGGCGCAACGAAAACCGGGTCGCCGCCACGCGTGGAAGGGAATTGAGCGGAAGGCAGGGCCACGGCAACGTGCGGGACGGACGCATTGACTCGTTGTAAGGTCCCGGCCTAACATGCTCGGCCAATGGCGGAATCGCAGGGACTCATCGGGAAGACCGTTTCGCATTACCGCATCGTGGAGAAGCTTGGCGGCGGCGGAATGGGCGTGGTGTACAAGGCTGAGGATACCAATCTCGGCCGGAAGGTCGCGCTGAAATTTCTTCCGGATGAATTGGCCCATGATCCACCGTCACTCGAACGCTTCAAGCGGGAGGCCAAAGCGGCTTCCGCGCTCAATCACCCCAACATCTGCACGATTTATGACATAGGCGAGGACGCGGGGCGCACCTTTATCGCCATGGAATTTCTGGATGGCGTGACGCTGAAACAACGGATCGGCGGGCGCGCGATCGAAACGGAGACTCTACTTAACCTCGCTGTAGAAATTGCGGACGCGCTGGACGCCGCGCACGCAGAAGGCATCGTCCACCGCGATATCAAGCCGGCCAACATTTTCGTGACCGTGCGCGGACGCGCAAAGATTCTCGATTTCGGTTTGGCGAAGATCGCTGCAAAAAAGTCCGGACGCGAAGACGCGACACTATCGACGGACGCGGGCGCCGGCGTCGAGGAAGAGCATCTCACCAGCCCGGGCGCTACGCTCGGCACGGTCGCCTATATGTCGCCGGAGCAGGTTCTGGGGAAAGAACTCGACGGCCGCACCGATCTGTTTTCGTTTGGCGCGGTGCTGTACGAAATGGCGACGGGCACCGTTCCGTTTCGCGGTGAAACATGCGGCGCGATTACCGAAGCGATATTGAATCGAGCGCCCTTAGCTGCCGTGCGGTTGAACCCGGATTTGCCTGCGAAGCTGGATGACATCATCAACAAGGCGCTGGAAAAGGATTGCGAGCTGCGCTATCAGGCTGCTTCGGACGTTCGCACGGACTTGAAGCGCCTGCGGCGCGACACCGATTCCGGGCGACTTCACTCATCGGGAAGCGGAGCGGCTCAGGATATTGCTCCGGAACCTGGAAGCGGAAGGATCTCGTCGAGCACCGCAGTCGCCTCTCAGCCTTCACCGGGGATTGCGCGCACGAAATACATTGTGGCCGCTTGCCTTGTTCTGTTGCTCGTAGCAGCCGCATTTGCGGCGTACCACTTCTGGGCCGCGTCGAGCGGGTCCGCGAAAACTACGCAAATAAGCCATTGGGACAAGCCCATGGATTATGCGAGGCTTTCTCCTGACGGGCACACCGTGGCATTCATCTCCCAAGTGGAGGGCGTCTCGCAGGTGTTCGTCATGCTGACCTCTGGTGGCGAGCCACTTCAGCTTACGCATGACGCTGGCGACAAGGTTGTGAATAGTTTTTCGCGCGACGGGACCGAAATTTATTACGGCAGGGCCCTCGGGATCGACGAGGGTTGGGCTGTCCCGACTCTGGGCGGAAACCCGAGGCGAGTCGTCTCGGGCTTCTCTTTGGTCCCGTCCGCGGATGGCGACGCCATCTTTTATGTGAAGGGAGAAAGCCGGGGCATCTTTCGCGCGGACAGATCCGGAACGAGCGAGGAACAAGTATACAGTTTTGACCCCGGCGCACTCTTTCCCAAACGAATTTTGCCGTTCCCCGACGGCAATCGCCTGCTGGCGCTCACTGGCGACAACCTTTCCACTCTTACAGAGTCCCACGCCTACGAGGTCGATCTTTCCAAACGAACGGCATCGGATTTGGGTGAGATACCCGCATCTTGGGACGACGTGGGATGGGCCGTAGCCGGAAAAAGCCTACTGTTCAGCCGTACGGTAAGCGGGTTGACCAATATCTGGAAGTACAGCTTAAAAGCCGGTGCATTCACGCAGATTAGCTTCGGGACCGGGCCGGACTATTCACCGATGGCCGACCCGGGAGGAAAAGGAATTTATTTTATTAGCGGCAAATACACCGGTATTTTGACTGTCTACGACGTTCACTCGAAGCAATCCATCGACATCGCGTCGGAAAATGCAATCCAGCCTGTCATCTCGGGTGATGGAAAAAGAGTGATGTATGTCGCGATCCCGGCAAGGGATCGCAACGAGCTATGGGTGTCGAGCATTGACGGCAGCAATAAAGTGAAACTCGCCACTTCGGGATCCATCGCGACGCTAAACTGGGCGCCCGATAATTCTCGCCTTTCTTTTTCGAAGTCCGAAACTGGCATGGCTGACAAAGCTTACGTCGTGGGAGCTGACGGCAGCGGTCTTCGAGAATTGGTGTGGCCCGGAGCAGGTCTCTTTACTTTGTTTTGGAGTTCTGACCAGAAATTCGTTTATCTGACCGGTCTCGAAAAGGGATCATCTCTTCCGATCGTTTGGAGAGAGAACGCGGACGGTTCGGGGCCGGAAAAAATCGCTGCCGATTGTGGCGATTCCAGCGATGTATCTCCCGATGGGCGATACCTGATTGGAGCAGTGTGGGTGGGAGAAAGGACCGGAATTTACGAGTTCTCTATTTCCGGTAAGAAGTGTATTTCGCTGTTGCCGGGCGTGGTCACTTTCGGCGCGTTGTTCGCTCGCGATGGCAAGTCGTTCTTGTACGCTGTTCCGTCGCAGCACGAAGTTACGATTTACCGTCAGCTCTGGCAGGAAGGAAAGCTTATCGGCAAGCCACAAGTTGCGCTGAAGCTTCCTTTTGCTTTCACTCTTAACGCCACCAGTGGTAACGCTTACGATTTTTCGCGTGATCTTTCCACCGTGGTCTACGCGCGGCCCGACGGCCACGCCGACCTATATCTGCTGAGCAAAAAATAATTTATCGGCACAGATTTGCGTGGTCGCCGGGAATTCTTGACGGGTCGGCATTGAGCAGGTATGGAGAGCGAGCCAATGGTCGAGAAAGCAAATCGAGAAGACCGGTTTAACTGGTGGCTGCCGTTTGCTGCTTTGGTAGGCACGCCTGTCATCTTCCTCATACTGGCGATCTGCCAATCGGAATCACTCGTCTATCTGTTCTTTGTGGTCCCCATCATCAGCGTTGTTCTGATCGTATTCGCGGTGTATAGCGCGATGGCGAGGAAAAAGCGCCGTTCCGTGTCGATACTGTCGATGATCGCCATCTTTTGGGTTCTTTCGGTACCGCTGTTTAAGAATTACTTGGCAGTTCGCTCTGCCGCCAGATGGTCGATCTGGTCGCGAGATTACAAAGCCAACGTTATGGCCCAACCGACCCCGGCAAATGGAGATTTGAAACATCTCGATTGGGATGGTTGGGGCTGGGGCGGAGAAGACACCGCAGTGTATCTTGTTTTCGATCCGACAGATTCGCTGTCGGGGGCGGCCAGAAGCCATCAACCCGGCAAGTTCAACGGATTGCCCTGCAAAGTCGATCGTGTGTTTCGTCTGGAGCGTAACTGGTATGGCGCTCAGTTTTACACTGGTACTGATTGGGATCATTGCAACAATGTGTCGTCGGGACTGGCGTTCGTGCCGCTGGCCAGCTCCGCGGTGTATTCGGCCACGAAAGCGGCGATGCATTCCTATACGCAATCACTGCGCTACAAGCTGAAAGGCAGTTCGGTCGCGGTGTTGGAATTGGCTCCTCCGTGGGTGCAAACGGATCTGTTGAACAGCAAGGACGAGCCTCGCGCCATGCCGCTCGCGCAGTTCATTGACGAAGCGATGAAGGTGCTTGGAACGGACGCGGAAGAAGTGCTGGTGGAGCGAGTGAAGATGCTCCGGAATAACCCGGGCCCTAATGAATTCGTATTTGTCGCGCAGTTCAACGACATGATCGCGTCCGCCCACTAAACAATCACCCAATCACCAGAGCCCGTGCGATCAGTGAATGCCGCGTGCCTTCCTGCTTTGCATCGAAGGTTCGTGCCACGTCAGGGCACGCTTTCAAGCGTGCCGTTACGAATGCGGAACGGCGGCTTTAGCCGCTGAGGCCTCAGGGGTTGAAACCCCCGTGGTGTTGATGACGGAACGGCACGGCTAAAGCCGTGCCCTGACGAACGGCGAAATTCCGACATGACACGCGGCTGCCATTCGCAGGCTCTGGGTAAAAAGCCGTGCCCTGACGTCTCGCGAAAATGAGCCGCCACCGGTCTCTCCCTGTGGTTGAACGCCAATCTGCCGTTCGGCTACAATGCGCTAAGTTTCGGGCCAAATCTCGAATCACACCACATTCTGAATGGACGGAGGTAGCTATGCGAGTACCACGATCAATGTCTCAATCCCTCTGCATCGCATTATTGTTGCTGACCTGCGGCGGGCTCTCCGCGCAGACCAAAGAAAATCGCGTTAAGAATATTGTTTTGGTGCACGGCGCTTGGGCGGATGGTTCCGGGTGGAGAGGCGTGTACGACATTCTGGTGAAGGACGGCTACAACGTCAGCATGGTTCAAGAGCCGGAGACCACATTTGCAGAAGATGTGGCTGCTACGAAGCGCGTCCTTGCTCTACAAGATGGGCCAACCATTCTCGTCGCGCACAGCTATGGCGGAGCGGTAATCACCGAAGCGGGGACGGACCCTCATGTCGTCGGTCTGGTGTACATCGCGGCCCACATGCCCGATGCCGGCGAGAAAGAGTCCGAAGACGGGAAGCGCTTCCCCAGTGACCTAAGCAAGTCTGGCGCGATCAAGAAGACACCGGACGGTTTCACTTATATCGATCCCGCGCAATTTCACGAGCTATTCGCAGCCGACCTACCCGCGGAGCAGGCCGCTTTCATGGCCCGTTCGCAGGTCTTCAATTTCGGCGACAATTTCAGCGCAACCATCACTACGGCGGCGTGGAGAAGCAGGCCGAGCTGGATGCTGGTCGCGGGAAGCGACAGAACCATCAACCCCGACCTCGAACGCTGGTACGCCGAGCGCGCCAAGAGCCATAAGGTGGAAGTCGCAGGCGCGAGCCACTGCGTTTACGTCTCCCATCCGAAGGAAGTTGCAGCTCTGATCGAAGAAGCTGCAACGCATGCGCGGTAAAAACTGGTAATGCCGCGTGCCGGGAATCCGATGTTCCCGGCGAGGGCATTAGCCTGGGACATTAGTCTCGGACACAACTCGGTCGGCCGTCGGGGGCTGTCGCGGCGTGCTCACCTGCCGGGCACGACGGGGTGTTAGCCTGCCGGTCGCGCTCCGCCTGTGCATCGCGTTCGCGTTGTGCGTCGCGCTCGCGCTGCGCGTCCCGGTCGTGATCGTTGGCCGGGGCGGCCGCGCCTTGTGGTCCAGGCTGTCCCTGCGGTCCCGTAGAGCACCCGGCAGCCAAAAACACCAGCAAAAACGTACTCATAATCAACGATCTCTTCATTTTCGATTCTCCCTTGTAGCGCCGCTCGCGCCAAAACGCTGCTATCGCAGACGAGTGCACCTAACAAGGATGCTACCTACCAAGCATCGTGGCCGCTGTTCCAATTCGCACACTATTGAAATGAGGTTTCGACTGGCAGAAAGAGCGCCGTCGAGCCTATAATTCAGCCACGAAACACCTTACGCTTCCCATCATTGTCGAAGGGGATTCAGACGGCTACTTCGTTTCTTGCCCCGCGTTTCAGGGATGTTACAGCCGGGGGGAGTCCTACGAAGAAGCAGTCGAGAATATCAAGGACGCCATCCGCCTTCATATCGAGGATCGCATCGCCGACGGCGAGGAAATTCCCGAGCACCTGTCCGTAAGCCTCTCCACCGTAGAAGTCGCTGTCTGATGCCCAAGCTGCCTCGTCTAACTGCCCGTCAAATTACCGCCGTGCTCGACATCACACATAGTTCTTGGCACCCTTCCCCTTTTTAAACTTTATCCGACGGGCGTTCAGGCGCCATGCGGTTAGAACAAGAAGGGAACCAGGGCCCAAGTGTCGCGGCGATAGGCTTCGTGATCGGCGCCGAATGTTGCAGCCATAGCTCGTTCTTCCATGCGGATTTTGCGCCAGTACGCCAGCGCCACAATCACGAGCGCGATGGGCGCGTGAATCTCCCCGGAAACGACGGCTACTCCGCAATACATTCCCAGCACCGCGGTGTAAATGGGATGGCGTATGAGGCGGTACGGCCCTGAGCGGACCAGTTGGTGCCCCGACGCCACTCTGACTTCGCCGCTCCAGTTGGTGCCGAGATGGCGCCGCGCCCAGACGGCCAGGAGAATGAAAGCGGCTTCGATCGCGAGGCCGGCGGCTACAACAAAGTGATTGTCGGGAAGAAACCTCCGCGTCAGCCCCGGAATTGGAAGTATGAGCAACAGCACGCCCCCGTTGACCAAGAAAAGATGCAGCCCGCGCGACCATTTGGATTCCGACGTCTTGGTCGGCGCGCTGTCTTTTGCCGCAATGCTCCAGTAAACGGAGAAGAGACACAGGAGCGCAACGGCCAGCAACATTCCGATCGGGAATTGCAATTGCGCGCGGACCGACGGCGGTATGTGCCGAGAGATGTACACCGCGGCAATTACAACCGCTCCCAGTTTCAGCGTAACCCTGATTGCCCTTGTCACGGGCTTTCCTCCTCGCGCTGCAACGCGCCGAACATCAGCGCCCGGTCGGTCAACCTTGGCTAGTCGTCAGAGCACGGCTCTTTAGCCTAAGCCCGCGAAGGGCAGCCGCGTGTCATGTCGGAATTTCGCCGTTCGTCAGGGCACGGCTTTTTACCCTGAGCCTGCGAAGGGCAGCCGCGCCGTACCGTCATCAACACCGAAGGGGTTTTAATCCCTGAGGCTGCACCTACTGCTTTGCTTTCTGCCGAATCTGATCGATTTGCGCCTGCGTCAGGAACGGCCGCAGATGAATCTGGTCCGCGCAAGAGAAGTCGAGGCTCGCCGCAGAACCTTGCGCCACAAATTCGGAAATGAGCCCGTCGATGCACGGGGAGCCGGTGCCATGAGTTCCTTCTTTCACTACGACCACGCGGCTGTTGCTCAGATCTTTCGCCGCTTGCGCCGACGCTACCGGCGGCGTGGCGGGATCGAGCGCGCCGGAAATCAGCAGCGCAGGGACGGCCGAGCGTATGGGCGCATAGTAATCCTTGGGGATGGCGCCCTGAACCCAATCGCCGCACGCCTTTTGGTACGCGCGCACCTGGGAGTCGCCCAAGTAAGTGCCGGTGGTGTCGCGCCGGATCATTGCTTCCGTCGTACCCGGCACATCTTCCGCGCAGATGACGGAAAGAAACATGCCGCGATCTATCTGCTTATCAATTGCGTTCCTGACCTGCAGCACGGCCGTGCCGTAAATACTCCAATCGTCCTGATAGGCGCGATGGATCATGTACGGAAACTCGCTGAGCAGCCCGGGAATGTAGAGCAGCGGACGCAAGGCCGCGACGAACATGCCGCGCGAAAGGGTCACTGACTGCGTCCCCGCAGCTCCGTTGTCAACGTCAAAATGCGCGGGCGATTTCTCCAGTTTGTCCACGATGGCTTGAAACTCTTTCTTCAGGTCGGGGAAATCTTTATGGCAAGCCTCGTCGGCGGCGCAACGAGCGATCAATTGATCCACCGAGCCTTGCGTCGTCTTGGCGAACGCCAGCGGAATTCGGTACTGCGGCGGAGCGACTCCCTCTAGCGCGATGGTGCGAACGTGATCGCCGTGCCGCCGCAGGTACACCAGACCTGCTCGCGTGCCGTAAGACCCGCCGAAAAGGTTGATCTTGTCGTAGCCCATGGCTTGGCGCACCTCGTCGAGATCGTCCGCAAAAATGGATGTGGTGTACTGCCTGAGGTCGGCCTTTTTTTCAAGCTCGCTGCGGCAGGCGCGCACTTTTTCCAGAACCATGGATTCGCCGATCATTTCCTGCGCGATTTTTGGATCGCGCAACTCGCACGCCAGCGGATTCGACGCGCCGGTGCCGCGCTGGTCCAGCAGCACCACGTCACGCTGCTGCCGAATCTTTGTGGTGTAACCCGTCAGCGGATAGGCGTCCACGGCGCTCTGGCCCGGCCCTCCCGCGAGAGCGAACCACGGGTCAGCCGCGGGCTTATCGGAAATTGCCGGCAACACGATGATGTTCAACGCGATCTTGCGCCCGGTCTGCGACTGCCGGTTTTCGTACACCTCATACTTTCCGCACAGCCCTTCGGTGTTGCCGTCAACCGTGCGGCACGGCTGCAGCGGAATGCTTCCCAGAGTTTTTGGTTTGAGCGTGGGCTTTTCCGCCGCCGCACCTGGACGGTGGAATGAGAGGGACAGAGAATTGCCGGCCTGCTGCCATGTTCCAACCAGCTCGCTTCCATCTGCGCTGAGTTTTCCTTCGTAAACCGCGGCGATACTTTTCAGCTCCAGCCGCAAGCCCGTGCTCGGCGCGAACGTAATTGCGTCAATGGGGATGGTGATGTTGCCCTGATCCACACTGGTAAGTTTGCCGCTGAGAGTGCCGTCGGCGGCCTGCTCGATCTTTACGATCAAGTGAAGGCGCGCCACCATTCCTTGCCACTCGCCGGTAATGCTGTGGACATCGGCGGCTTGCGCCGGAGCGGCTGCGTTGGGCTGAGACTGGGGCGGAACAGATGCGCTCGAGAGCGAAGCTCCGGCCAGCAGCACAGACAGGATAAGGGCATAACTCGCGAATCTCACTCTCATCAAATTTCTCCTCGTCGATCTTTTTCCCAGGGCTTGTTCGTCAGTGGCCCATTCGCAACAAAGCAACCAGCACAGCTAGTCCGGCCAGGTAAGCTGCGCCAAGATGCGCGAGCGTATTCGCCAGATTCAGCGAATAACCGTGCGCGCCCTTCAGTATCAACATCGGCGCGGACATAGATGGTGCAAATATTCGCGTGGTAGAGGGCCGAGGCCGCGCGAGCCTCGCGGCGAAAACGTTCGAGCGCCTGGGAATCTCGCGCCAGATCGTCGGGCAGGAATTTTAATGCTACGAAGCGGCCAAGCTCGGTGTCCTCAGCTTTGTAAACAACACCCATCCCGCCGCCCAGTTTTTCGAGGATGCGGTAATGCGAGACGCTTTGGCTGTTGAGTGGCTCGGAATCCGCCATTTGGCGCTCATCTTAGGTGCGGTCGGAACGTGAAGTCAACGGGCGGTGCTCCAGAGGGGCTCTCGAGCGTTACGTACGAAGTAGCCGGAGCCGCCTAGCGTTCTCAATTATTCAAGCCAACCAGGGCGAATTTCCAGAAACCATCGCTCTGGCGTTTCAGCACGCGCATGCCTCATGTGGCCTGCGTTGCAAGCGTGCTTGCCACCCCCCGGGAAGCGTTTGTCAACGTCCGGCGGCCTGCCTCGCGCCCGAAAAACCCCCGTTTTACGTACATGCCGAGCCAGGCAGGTGGCCTTCGCCGAGTGCCGGGCGGCAAGTGACACCAGTGTTAAAATTTCGTGAATTTTTAATTGACATCAATATTGATTTATGACATTTTGCCCCGCATTAAGGAGCGATCAGGGGGAAGTGACCGCGAAGCATTCCTGCCCAAAGGTGCGCTCGTAGCTTGAGCTCCACTGAAAGGCGCTTGCGGATCTCGTCTCTAAGCTCCGGCTGAAGGAGAGCACATGGATCTGAAGAGATGGATGTGCATTCTGCTACTCGCAAGCGTACCAGTCGCACCGGTCTTTGCGAAAGCCGACGACACCGCAAAAGCGAAAAGCACTGCTGCAGACGATTCCAAAACTGCTGCGCAACCTGCTTCAGCAGATTCAAAGGATTCAAAATCTACGGCCAGCTCGACTCCAGCGCCTAATCCAAAGGTGACGGCATTACTGGATGTCCTGGTGGCGAAAGGGATCCTGGCGCCCGCGGAAGCAAACACAATTCGCGGCGCAGCTCCCGACGTCGAAGTTACGCTTCTGATCGAAGCGCTCAACCGCAAGGGTGTATTGAACGCGGCCGACATGGCTGCGGTGGGGACTCCCGAAGCGGCGCCCGCAGCGGGACCCGCGTTCGTCGCACCGTCGCCCTCAGCGGCTTCGAATGCCGGGACCATGTCGGTATCGAGCACGGACATGGAGCCGCAAAACCCGCAAAACCCGCATCCGGAAACGCAAGCTGCCGGCACGGAGCCTCGGCCCAGAAACGTGCCACCGGGAGTGGTTCCGGCGGTCGCAGCCATCCGTACACTTCCCATCGACCCACCCAAGAAGGATGGTCTGGTCGCAGCTTTCCATACCGGGGCGGTGAAGGTCACACCGTATGGATTTATCAAGGCTTCCGCGGTGCATGATTCCAGCTCTCCGAACGGCGACGACTTTCCGTTCGTAGGCTTGTTCTTAAGCTCAACATCAATTTTGAACACCGGCCCGACGAAAGACCCGGAATTCCACCTCAAGGCACGCTCCACGCGTTTCGGCGCAAACTTCGAGTGGCCCGATCCTTCACCGGCATTGACCATCACCGGCAAGGTCGAAGGCGACTACGAAGGCAACTTCAGCGAAGTGGATAACCGCGACGTATCTTCGCTTCGCAGCAACAGCCTTCAGTTGCGCCTGGCTTACGTGCGCTTGGATTACCAAGCCACCGATAAGATGGACCTGTTTTTTGAAGGCGGACAGGATTGGGCGATTTTCTCATCCACCGTCCTGCCCAACCTGTTTGAAACCACGTTCCTCGGCGCCTACTACGGCACGCTCTATGAACGGTCTCCACAGATGCGTTTCGGCGTCACCTACAAGCTGAGCGATTGGCGCAACATCAAGATTTCTCCGGAATTTGCGATCATGATGCCCAGCACCGGTCAAATCGAAAAGCTTGGTTCCTTGGGATTGACTGGCCAGATCGGGCAAGCGGAACGCGAAGGTGCCGACTCCGGAAATCCCGAGATCGAATCCAGAGTGGTCTTGCAGGCTCAGGTGGACAAGGCGCCGGGTGTCCAGTCCGCGCAAGTTTTCTGGGCCGGATTCTACTCCCATCGTAAATCAATCGTGACCAACAGCAGTTACACCGTTGCTTCCGAAACAGCGTCGTGTGCCGCCCAGCAAGTTCTTTGCGACGCTTATGAAGCCGCGTTCCCGAACGGATTTACCACCTCCAGCAAACAGTACGGCAACCAGATTGGTTTCCAATTGCCGACACGCTGGGCCACCCTGATCGGGACCGCATATTACGGCGGCGACCTCCGCTTCTTCTTCGGCGGCCAGGTAAACTCGTATGCCACTGACACCAACCTGCTGGCCAACCCGATTATCTTCCCAACGGTTGACGGCGGTCCGCTTGCCGCGGCTGGTGCGGCGGTCCTCGCCACTAACGGTTTGGGTGCCGTCGTGGTCGCTCCACAAAAGCCAATCCGCTCCTTCGGCGGATTCCTCAACCTCGGCTTGCCTATCTCCCGGTGGGTTAACGCGGATCCGAAAGGCCGCAACGCCGGCTGGCAGGTTTATCTCCACATCGGTAAAGACCAAGTGGTGCATCGCGACTTGACCAACCCGAACTTCGCTACCGACGCCAACACCTTGTCCCCCTTGCCACTCTTGATGGGCAAGATGTTTGCCGCAACCCTGTATTACAAACTCAACCCGTGGTGCACATTCGGCACCGAGTACTCGGTGTATGCCTCTCGACTTGCGCCTGGCGATAACTACACGATCGCCGGTAGCCTGTCCAATGAATGGCAAGACCATCGGATAGAGTTTGGACCTGTCTTTACGTTCTAGAAGCTTGGCGTTATTATGGGGCGCGGGGACGGAACCGTTTCGGTGCGAAGGCGGCACTGAGCGATTCTGTCCCCAGCTTCAAAAACAAAAAAGACACTATGGGCTTGGGCTATAGACCTCTACGGCTGTTCCTGGCGCTGTTTCTTCTGGACGCTATTTTTGCCGCTACCGTTGCGTCTCAGTACTCCCCCACTCGGATTAAAGTTCTTAGCGCTGAGTTCCATGCCATCGCCGATGCGACCCCTATTCCCACCAACTGCGATATGCAGAACTTCGACGCCTACTGCAACGAGAGCAAGAATCCCACCGGAGAAAACATCATGAAGGTGCGGGATAGTGACGGCCACTCCTTCACTATTGCCTGCTCGGTGGACTCGCGATGGTCCAAGTGCGGTCCCTTGTCCGTGGGCGAAAGCTACGAGGCACGAAGGGGAAAACATGGCATAACCGTTTGGGTACCGAACTCGAACGGCAAGGAAGGCACGCGGCTATATAGGTTGGCCGGGGAAGACCCCACGACGCCGACCCCCGCGCCCGCTGCGGAAAAACAGGCGAACGTTGAATCAAGTAGCGCGCAGCCGCGCCCTGAACCGCCGCCGCAGCCGGTTGCAGTCGCGCCGGGACAGAAGGCCTCGGATTCAACGCCGCTTCCCGCGCCGCCTCCGCCAAGCCGCGCTCCGCAGAAAGCACTCACGGGAAATGTGATGTGCAATTTCTCTTCGATACCTTCCGGGGCGGAAATCACGCTGGACGGAAAGTATGTCGGCAGCACGCCATCCGGAATTCCGCTGAGCGCGGGCACGCATTCGGTGGTCTTGTCCTTGCCCGGCTTTGCGCAGTGGAAGCGGGACCTCACGGTTTCAGAGGGTTCGGATTTGTCGGTGAGCGCGATATTGCAGAAGCACTAGCAGTAGGGAACCGGCGATAAAGCAGTGCATTCCGAAGCAGCTTTAAAGACTGAGAGATTTCCCAACGGAGGAAAATATGGCGATCGCTGCCCAGCGAGCGGGAACCGGCACTCCTGAGTACGGCATTTGGCGCGTGATTATGGCGTCGTCCGTCGGCACCATGATCGAATGGTATGACTTCTACATTTTCGGGAGTCTGGCGGCCATTCTGTCCCTGAAGTTTTATCCTCCCGGGCACGACACGTTTGCGCTGATCGCTTATCTCGCCACTTTCGCCGTGGGCTTTCTCGTGCGGCCCTTCGGCGCGCTGTTCTTCGGGCGCATCGGCGACGTAGTCGGCCGCAAATACGCGTTTCTCGTGACCCTCACCATAATGGGTCTCTCGACGTTTGCCATCGGCCTGATGCCGTCCTACGCCACCGCCGGCTGGTTCTCGCCCATCGTTCTGATTTTGATCCGCGTGTTGCAAGGGTTGGCGCTCGGCGGAGAGTACGGCGGCGCCGTGGTTTACGTGGCCGAAAACGTCCCGGACAACAAGCGCGGCTTCTATACCAGCTTCATCCAGATCACCGCCACGCTCGGTCTTTTCGTCTCTCTGATCGTGATTCTCGTTACGCAGAACTCGATGTCCAAGGAAGACTTCGCGGCCTACGGCTGGCGCATTCCTTTCCTGATCTCGATCATCCTGGTGGCCATCTCTCTCTACATCCGCTTGAAGATGAGAGAATCTCCCATCTTCGCGCAGCTCAAGAGCGCGGGCATGACCTCGGCGCAACCGCTGAAGGATGCGTTCACTAAATGGCCTAACTTGAAGCTCGTTCTGATTTCGCTTTTCGGAGCCACGGCGGGCCAGGGTGTGGTGTGGTACACCGGTCAGTTCTACGCATTGTTCTATATGCAGACGGTTCTGAAAGTGAACGTGAAAACCGCCAACATCGTGGTGGCCATCGCGCTCCTGATAGGAATGCCGTTCTTCACCGTGGTGGGCGCGCTTTCCGACCGTATCGGACGGAAGAAGCTGATGATGGCGGGCTGCCTTTTCGCCGTGCTCACCTACATCCCCATCTATCACGCCATGGAGCGTGCGGCGGGAAACAACATTGTGTCGGTATCGCACACTCGCAACAAAGTAACTGGAGCAATCGGCCTCACGGCTATGACTGTGGGCCCAACAGGCGCGCTGGTCCCGGCCAAGGAAGCTGCGAATCCCAATCTCCAGATGTTGGTATTGCTGATTTTCATCCAGGTTCTTTATGTGTGCCTGATTTATGGACCTATCGCAGCCTATCTGATCGAGGCGTTCCCGGCGAAGATTCGCTACACTTCCGTTTCTCTGCCTTACCATATAGGAAATGGGGTGTTTGGAGGGTTGCTGCCGCTCATTGGACTTTCGTCTGTCGCGGCTACCGGCAACATTTATGCCGGGCTTTATTACCCGATGATTATTGCCGGCATGACGTTTATTGTGGGCAGTATTTTCCTGAAGGAGACACACAATAACCGCATTTGGACTGAGGCTGAAGCCGCAGGCACCTACCCGCTGGCGGAGTGAGCGGCAAGTCTTTGCAGCGGACTCTCGGCTTGGACCTATTCCGGCCCAAGCCGAGGGGTTCGCATCTAGCTTCTTGTCCGCTCAGCAAGTACCCCCGCCTCGCGACTGCGCGCCAACCGAAGGAGACAATCTGTGATGAGACAGCGTAGGCGATTTCTTCCGGCGCTGCTTTTGACGGCGTGCTTCGGATTGGTTTTTGCCTTCGCTGTGTCGCTCGCGAGGCCCGTGGCGTCCAGCGCCCTGCCGCCGGTGCGAACGGCGAAATGCACGATCGATATCGCGGCGGGAAAAGAATCCAACTGCACGCTGATCAAAGCGAACCACGAATGGATTCTGTGGTCCAATTCCGGCGCGTCGCCCCGCTCCATTCATTTCAAGACCGACGCGAATCCGTTCTCGGAAAGCAGTTGCGCGGATGTAGCCCCTGGCGCGCGCGCAAGGTCTGGACCGCTTGCCTTAAACGCCGCTCCGAAAGTGTACGTCGCCTTTACATCCGACATATCCTGCGATTCCAACCCTCCGTCCGATCCCATCCGCGGCACAATAAAAGTCACCGTACAGTAAGACGCGGCAAGAGCCTTCGCATGCACGAGCTCGGCTGCGACTGCGCCAAGCTTGTGGTCTTCCTTGTTCTCGTTTGCGATAGCCGGGCTGGCACTTTGTAATACAAAGTACTTTACAATTGGAAGGAACGCGGTAACCTAGGGGCACTAGCTCGCAGAGGAGGCAGACAAACCGGTGCAAAACGGACTGCCGACTCAAACCCAAGAACTATCCGAAACCCCGGCCGGGCCGCCGCGCGGGATCTTCATGCAAGCCATCCGATTTTGGGAGCCGCTTCGGCTGGTCTATAATTCTGTTCTTGCCGGAGTGGTGTTTCTCTGGCTGGTGGCGACCTGGCCTCATTTTCGCGCCGCGATGACGCTGCATTCGCTTCTGCTGCTCGCCGTTCTTGCATTGCTGGCCAATGTTTTCTACTGCGCGGCTTACCTCGTGGATATTCCACTGCAATACGTATCTCTTATCAGCGAACGCCGGCGCTGGGGACTATGGGCTCTTGGAATGCTCTGTGCATTTGTTGCCGCAAATTATTGGATCGCTGACGAGATTTATCCCTTCGTTCGCTGAGCCAACAACGCGGCCGCGGGAGTTATTCCGCTCCGGCGGCTTCGGCGGCTTGTTCCCACGGCAGCGTTACGGTCACGATTGTTCCGTCGCTATCCGAATGAATATTCAGGTGGCCGCCTAGATAGCGGATGCGTTCGGCCATGCCTCGAAAGCCGACACCGCGGCGGCCGTCGGAACTGACCCGCAATTTCTCCGGAGGGATGCCTTTGCCGGAGTCTTGAGCCAGAACAAGGATCCGGTGATCGCCCGGAATCACGCGTATCGAGGCGGTCTTGCTTCCGGAATGGCGGTGAATGTTGGTGAGGCACTCCTGCACGATGCGGAAAATCGCGGTTTCCATGTCCGTCGGCAGACGGCCCAAATCGGTGGGTATTTCGAGCTGAATTTTGATCTTGCTGCGTTCGGCAAATCCTTCGACGTACCAGTGAAGAGCCGAGCCCAGGCCGATTTCGTCCAGCAGCGGTGGATGCAACAAATGGGAGATGGTGCGGATTTCGCCGCTGATTTGCTCCACCAGCAGCGCGTTCTCCGTGACCGCTCTGGCCCCGGCTTCATCGAGCTTGTGAATCTGCCGGTTCACCACCCCAATGTTCATGCTGATGGCCGCCAGCAATTGTCCCACGCTGTCATGCAGTTCCCGGGCGATCCGCCGGGCTTCCTGATCTCGCAGATGCAGCAGGCGAGCGGAGAGGTCGCGGAGACTCTCATTTGCCTGGTTGAGTTCCGCCGTGCGTTCCTCAACGCGCTTCTCCAGTTCGGCGCGCGCGTTCCGAAGCTCTTCTTCGGTTTGCTTGCGTTCGGTGATGTCCGTGCCGGTAGGATGGAGGAAAATGATCTTGCCCCGATCGTCGCGAACCGGGTGCAGGGAGAAATCCACAACCCGCTCGGAGCCATCCGCCCAATGGTAAAGCAGCTCTTCGCGATAAGGCGTGCCTTGCGCGGCTTGCGCCGTCGCAGCACGGATTTTGTGTTGCGCATCCTTATTAAAGCGCCACCAGCCGCACTCCCAGAACAGGCGCCCCACAACTTCTTCTGCGCGGTAGCCGCACACGTCCAGGCACAAATGGTTGGCGTCAATGACCGTTCCGTCGAGTGACATAACCCCTGAGAAGATGGGGCTTTGCTCGAACAAGGCGCGGAACTTGGCGGTGGCCTCGACGGCCTCAGCGGTTAGACGGCGTTCGCGCTCGTCGGCTGTCTTGCGTTGGTGGGCCGGCTTGCGTTTTTTGGTTTTCTTGCGTTCGTTGGGGGCCACAAGAACTCCTTGCCCAAGGAAAGTATCAACTGAATCTGCAAGGAACCATCACCGTGGGGGTGCGTCAAAAAAATACTAGCAAATGCTGGTGCAGATTACTACCCTTTGCGCGTCTGGAGCGAAGGAATCGCGAAAGCGCATTTCGCCTAAGTCGCTTAATCCACCAGGAGGAAATCGTTGCGGAGCACGGCGCCTTCGACCGCCCCTACCAACGCTTCTCCTGCCTTTGTTTTCGCCACGTAAGCTTGCGCGCCGATCTTCTTGGCTACCTCGACGAAACGCCGGTCCGCGTTCTGCGATAGGATTACGATCGCCGATTCCGGCACGGTCTTTTTGATTTCGCGAGCGGCTTCAAAACCATTCAGCACCGGCATACTTATATCTAAGACCACGACGTCCGGTTTCAATTTCTTCGCTTGTTCGATCGCTTCAGCGCCGTTCTCCGCTTCGCCGCAAACCTCGAAATGCGGGTTCGCCTGCAGCGTAGAGCGAACGATCCTTCTTATAATCGGGTTGTCGTCGGCAATCAGAACGCGAACCCTTCGTTCAGGCTGTTTACCCAATTTGACGCCCGATTCAGCCATACCTCAAGTTAGAACATCGCGGGATACCTTCGCCTCCAGTAAAGCCTGTATTTCATTCTTGAGGACGGTGTAGGCAATATGATTGAATTGTGACGCCCCTCTCCCCCGCGGAGGCGAAAACCGCGGCTTTAAAATGCGCTTCCTGCGTCATGGCCAGCGCAAGCTGCGTGTTGCTATAATTGATAAGGTGGATAAATGAGGGTCCCAGAAGAGTTTTTGCGAGTGTTGGCTTACGAGCTGCTTCCGCGCATGCCGTCGCACTGGGCCCACTGGTTTCGGAATCGCGTTGTGCTGCGGTACGTGCTCAAAAAACTCTCGATCAACTGCGTCCTGGATGTGGGCGCACATCGCGGCGAGTATGGCACTCTGCTGCGCAGGATTGGCTATCGCGGATGGATCATATCTTTCGAGCCCGTCCGCGCCAACTTCGAAAAGCTCCAGGCGGTTGCTGCTGCGCGGCCGCCGTGGAGAGTCTTCCCCTATGGCCTGGGGGCAGCCAATGAGCGGCGGGATATTAATGTCACGGAGGGTTCGAGTTTTAGTTCCTTCTTGACTCCGCGGGAGGAATCTCAAATCAGATTTCCCATAAACCGCGTGGAGCGCAGAGAAGAGGTTGACGTCCGGCGTTTGGACCATATCCTCGAATCGTGTCTGGCTGATATTTCGTCGCCGCGTATCTACTTGAAGCTCGACACGCAAGGGTTCGACCTTTCGGTCATGGAGGGAGCGCAATCCATCCTGCCCAGGATATTGGCGCTTCAGACGGAAGTATCCGTCCATGACATTTACTACGGCATGCATAAACTGGTTGAGACCGTGGACAAGTTCGAGGCCGCTGGTTTTGAAGTCATCGATTTCGTCACGGTGAATCGTGATATCGATCAGCTTTGCGCCATCGATATGGACTGTTTCATGGCCAGGAAGCCGTACTGGGAGTCAGCGCCGGTTGGCCCTCCGCCGGATTTGAAACCCGCGTCCCCTCAGTCTTCCGTCTAACTGTTCAGGCCCGGGCCTGCGCGTCGGATCAAGGGCGCAGAAGAGGGCCCTATCGAAAGGAAAAAAGACTTATGAAAGCCATCGCGATCATTCCCGGCACGCCGGGCTCACGCATCGTGGACCGGCCCGAGCCCTCCGTTACCGCGCAAGATGAAATAAAGGTCAAGATCATTCGCGTAGGGATTTGCGGCACGGATAGGAAAGAAGTGGCCGGCGGGCGTGCGGATGCTCCCGAGGGTCAGAAAGAGCTGGTCATCGGCCACGAAATGTTCGGCAAAGTAGTGGGAGTGGGCTCGTCGGTCACTCGCGTGAAAGTGGGAGACTTCGCCGTATTCACCGTGAGGCGCGGATGCGGCGAGTGCATGTCCTGCTTGGTGGGCCGCTCGGATATGTGCCAGACCGGAAAATATAAAGAGCGAGGGCTTGCATGGGTTGGATGGCTATCAAACGGAATTCGTGGTCGATAAGGAGCAATACGTGGTGCGCGTGCCTGCCGAACTGGAAGCCATCGGCGTGTTGATGGAGCCGCTCTCGATCGTGGAGAAGGGGATTGATGAAGCGATTCGATTGCAGGTTGTGCGCGTCCCCGAAGCGGCCACGACTCCGGATTGGATCGTCGGACGCCGCTGCCTGGTAGCCGGCCTTGGGCCAGTGGGCCTGCTCGCTTCCATGGTCTTGCGGCTCCGAGGGGCCGACGTTTACGGGCTGGATGTGGTGGATTCCACCAGCGCGCGCCCGAAGTGGTTGAACGTGATCGGGGGACATTACGTGGACGGCCGCGCGGTGCCCGCGGATCAGGTGGAGAAAAAAATTGGTCCCATGGATTTGGTTCTCGATGCCAGCGGAATCGCTTCGCTCGAGTTTAATCTGCTGGATGCGCTGGGCCGGAACGGAGCGTATGTGATCACAGGCATTCCCGGCGATGACCGTCCGTTGCAAATTGCCGGCGCGGAACTGGTTCGGCAGTTGGTTCTGGATAATCAGGTGATGGTGGGCAGCGTCAATGCCGCGCGTGGACATTTTCAAATGGGCGTGGATGATTTGGCTCAGGCGCAGCTTCGCTGGGGCGCTCACATCGCGGCCTTGATCACGAATCGTTATCCCTTCAGCCAGTTCGCAAAATTGGTGGAGCAGCATCCGCCTGATGCCATCAAGGAAGTCATCGAGTGGTCGTAAGACCCCGGCAAAAAAAACCGGCGGTCCTTGTTTGGCCATCCTTCGGTAGAATCAATACGTACTAGGGAGAAGAAATGCAGGATTTCACCTGCAATTTTTCGCAGGCAAGCAAGCCCTTTGCGCATTTCTGGGAGCATACCGTCGGCAGCGGGCATGCGCCGCTCGCCTTGCGCGCCGACTGGCAAGCTCAACTCATCCAGTGCCACAACGATTTGGGGTTTCAGCACGTGCGCTTTCATGCGCTGCTATCGGGCGAGATGGAAACGCTTATTTGCGAGGAAAACGAACTCCTTTACTCGTTCTTCAACGCCGATCAGATTATGGATTTCCTTCTTTCCATCGGAATGAAGCCGTTTGTGGAGCTGAGCTTCATGCCCGGAACTCTCGCTTCAGGCGACACCACCGTGTTTCGGTACCGCGCCAACGTGACGCCGCCAAAGGATTATAGCCAGTGGGCCACACTCATCGGGAAACTGGTGGCGCATTGGGTGGAACGCTACGGCGTAAAGGAAGTGCGCGAGTGGTTCTTTGAGGTGTGGAACGAGCCCAACTTGAAAGCATTTTGGACCGGCACGCAGCAAGACTACTTCAAGCTCTACCGCGTGACCGCCGAGGCAATTAAGAGCGTCGATTCTTTGCTCAAAGTCGGCGGACCCGTCACCGCGAAGAATGCCTGGATTCCCGAGTTTGTTGATTTCTGCAAGCGGAACAAAGTGCCCGTTGATTTCGTCAGTACGCATCACTATCCGACGGATGCCTTCGGAAAAATAGGCGCGGACACGCTCACTCAATTGCAGAACGCGCCCCGCGGCATCATGCGCGAGGACGCGGCCAGAGTTCGGGACCAAGCTTGCGGCTTGCCGGTCTATTACACGGAATGGAATATCTCATCGAATCCGCGCGACCCGCTGCATGACGAGCCCTTCACTGCCGCGCTGGCCTCCAAGATCGTCATGGAGGCGTCGGGCCTGGTCTTGGGTTACAGCTTCTGGACCTTCAGCGATATTTTCGCCGAGAACTATTTTCCGTCCGTTCCGTTTCAGGGCGGTTTTGGCTTGCTGACCATTCATGGAATCCCCAAGCCGGTGTACCGCGCCTTCGAACTGCTGCACCATCTCGGCACCGAATCACTCGCCGTCGAAGGAAGCCATGAAACCGTGAACGCCTGGGTGGTTCGGAAGAAGAATGCGGCCACAATCCTGCTGACGAATCATGCCATGCCGCGGCACCCTATTCAGACGGAACTGTTCAATCTGCGCATCGCGAAGGCCCCGGAGCCTCGCGTTGTTTACACACAAAGAATCGATGAGGATCATGCCAACCCGCGACGGCTGTGGCAGGCTATGGGCGAACCGCTTTATTTGAATGCGCTGCAAGTGGAGCAGTTGAAAGCCGCTTCCTGCCTCGAAAAACAACCACAACCGTGGAAATACGAACGGCAGAACATAGATCTGTCCATCTCGCTACCGCCTCATGCAGTCGCCGCAATTACTATCGAGTTCGCTTGAATCCGGGCGAACCAATGGCGGTGAAGCCACCGCTCGATTCGCAAAATCCATCAGACGGCGCCATACTGCACCAGCGCCAGTGTCGGTACATTGTTGCGGGACTGCAGCGAGCCGGTTTTCGCAACGGACGGCTTGGAGGAAACTCAGCGGAGAAATACCGGTGTGGTAAGATTCGCGTTGCGTGGCGTCAAAGGCCGAAGCCGCCGCGAGAAACTGGCCGCCGCGCACCCGGCACCTCGACGAGAGAATGATTCGAATCTTGGAAGTTTCTTAGTCAGCGCATGGAGCGAATGAAGAATGACTGATCGTCCCATTTTGTCGCGCCGCGGATTGCTGCGGATGGCGACCACGGCCGCGGGCGTAGCAGCGGCCGGCGGTTTCGGAGCGGTCACAAATCTGCTGGCCCAGCAATCGCAAACTCCCGGCGACGAAAAATCGCTTCCTGCTTTTACCGGTCCATCTCAGAATCCATACTGGAATTCCGTTGGACCCATCGTCGAATATCCGCAGAAATTCCCGTTGGTGCTTCTCACCGACCGCCCCGTGCAGCTTGAAACTCCACGCCACTACTTCGAAACCGCCTTCACGCCCAATGGCGCCTTCTACGTCCGCTGGCACCTGGACGAAATTCCCAACAGCGTGGATCTTTCGGCCTGGCGTTTAAGCCTGGAAGGCAGCGTCGAGCGCCCGATTAAATTTTCCATGGGCGACCTGACCGACAAATTCAAGCCCGTCAGCGTAGCGGCAGTGAATCAGTGTTCGGGCAACAGCCGTAGCAAGTTCCAGCCCCGCGTAGCCGGCGGACAATGGGGCCACGGCGCGATGGGCAACGCAAAATGGACCGGCGTGCCGCTGCGCGAATTGCTCGACGCCGCGAAAATAAAACAAGGCGCGCTCGCCGTCCAATTTCAAGGCCTGGAGAAGGGCAAAGGGCCGGAAGGTCACGCCTCGCACGAATTTCTGAAATCGCTCGACCTCAAAAACCCCGTGCTCGATGAATCCATTGTCGCCTACGCGATGAATGACCAGCCGCTGCCCCTGTTGAACGGATTCCCGGTGCGCCTGATCGTTCCCGGATATTTCGCCACGTATTGGATGAAGGGTCTCAGTTGGATCCGGATTCTGGATACGCCCGACGATAATTTCTGGATGAAGACCGGCTATCGCGTTCCGGACACGCCGCGCGGCAACACGACTCCGGAGGACGTGAAGGCGGGCGCAGTGAAAACAGTTCCTATCAGCAGAATGCCGGTGCGTTCCTTCATCGTCACGCCGGACGGCGAAAGCAAGCTCATCGCGCAATTGCCGGTGATGATCCGCGGAATCGCCTTCAGCGGCTACGGCTCGGTAAATAAGTTGGACGTCTCCGTTAACCAAGCTTCTTCCGCGGCGTCGGGGCTCCCGGTGAAATCGTGGACCCCCGCTGAACTCGGCGAAGACCACGGCCCCTATTCCTTCCGCACGTGGTCTTATGTTTGGAAGCCGCAGAAACCGGGCCGCTACTTCCTACACGCGCGCGCAACCGACGCCAAAGGAAACATACAACCCGATGAAGGTGTCTGGAATCCCGGCGGGTATTTGTGGAATCGCATCGAAACCCAGGAAGTGGTGGTAGGGCGCGCCGGTTGAGGGAAAACATGAGACGCACCGCGATATTTTTCATCGTAATTCTGGCTGGATTGACGGTCGCCGCCGCCGGCTTGGTGTACGCGCAACTTGACGCCGGTTACTATTCGCAAAAAACCCTCGGCGCCATGGCGCAGCCCGCTCAACCAAAAGAAACCGACGGCGCCACATACAGCGTGGCCGCTTATCCTCTATATATGCCGGAGCTGGCTCCTGGCGAAGGACGCGAAGCTGTCCAATCCTACTGCGCCACCTGCCACAGCACGCGCTACATCACCATGCAGCCGCCGCTGCCGCCCGAAACCTGGGCCGCGGAAGTGAACAAAATGGTGAAAGTAATGGGCCAGCCCATCCCCGACGAAGTGCAACCCGTCATCATCAAATACTTGCAGACGCATTACACGCCCGAAACCCGCAAACCTTAGCCAACTGTGGCGCGTTCTGCGCACGCTTCCGAGAAAAGCAATCAGGTGGAGTCGAGGGTCGAGGCGACAGGTGCCCGCCCGCACCTATATCCCAAAAACATACGTGCATTTAAAAGAACCGTGCTAGAGTTTACAGGTTTCAAGAGCTAGGCACTGAAGTTGCGCCGTTCCTAAAGTTTTCCCCATGCGAAGCCCTTGGGATATCGAAATGGCGGTCTCGCGTTGAAGACGTACAATCTATCCGTGCTCCCACGGAAGGCATTCAGCCTTTTGCTTTCGATTTTGGCCATCGCCATTTTCGGCGCGGCGCTCGCAGGCTGCGGTTCAGGCTCGCACATGGCGGGTCCGCCGCCGGTTGGAAACACACAGGTCGTCGTCCTGCTGACGAGCACGGCGAACGACCAGTTGGCCATATTTGACGTATCGCTGGTGAGTGTCGCGCTTACCGACAGCACGGGCAAACCCACTACTATTTTCACCAGCGCTAGCCCACAATTCGGCACTGGGGTTGAATGGATGCATCTGAACGGCGCCGCCGAACCGCTCGTTACTGTCACTCTACCGCAAGGCACGTATACCGCGGCCACGGTCACTGCCGGCGGCTGCTATTTCACGAATGTGACTTTTGCTGCCCCCAACCTCACCACCGCCACGTATGACGAGGGATTGTGTGGCCAGGGCACAGGGGTTACAACCGTCAACCTGCCCAACCCAATCGCGGTCGCAGGTTCCGTGATGGCTCTGTCTTTGAATCTGCAAGTGCCGCAGTCCTTTATGCTAAACGGAACGGGCGGTACCGCGACCTACACGATATCGCCAACATTTACTCTCACTCCGGTATCAATCGCGGCCGAGCCCACGGATGAAACGAACGGCAAAGTAATTGATGTGGCCGGGCAGGTGACGTCCCTCAATATGAACGGCAACAGCTTCACTGCGCAGACAGCGGACGGCATTTCGTTGACGCTCAGTACCAACCCGAGCACAACTTTTCAGGGAATAGCTGCCTTTTCCTCGCTGTCAACAAACTTGCTCGTACACTTCGACGCTGCGATTCAGTCCGACGGATCGTTGCTGGCTACGCGTGTTGAAGTGGACGATGCCGCGGCGACGGAAGAGTCGATTGGCCCATATAGCATACCCGCCGGCCCTGCCGGTGGGTTCGTTACGCTGCTGCTTCAGTCGAATGGCTGCGCGACCAGCGGAGCTCCGTTTTGCAACGATCTCTTTCAGTTCACCAGCAATACCGTGTTCGACATTTCCCAGCAGTTTTCCAATGTGGCGAGCCTTCCTTTCCCCGCCGCCTTCAACAGCGCCAACTTTCTTCAGGGCCAGAATATATCCGCGTTTACGTCGGGGGCGGTGAACGGAGACAATATCCCGATACCAAACACGATTACGCTCGTGCCGCAAACCGTTAACGGGACCGTCACGGCGATTTCAAACGACGCCGAGTTTAGGGTGTATACCGTCACGCTCGCGTCCTACGATTTGTTTCCGATTCTCCAAATGTATGTTCCTAACTTGCCGTTCCCGCACCCCACAGACCCAACCACCATCGTCGTCTACGCGGACTCCAGCACGAAATTCCTGAATTCGGACATGGTCAATGTGGGCAGCCTCTTGCGCTTCAAAGGCCTGGTATTCTTCGATAACGGCACGATGCGCATGGACTGCAGCGAAATCTACGACGGCGTGACCGAATAAGCCCTCCTGCGGCGGTCGGCGCGACCTTTCGGCGCGCCGCGTCAGCCATCCTTTGATGCGATTTCCGCGCGTATTCCGGGACCGGATCCAACACTTCCGCGCTCATCGCCATCACACGCCATTCGAGAAAACCGAATCCGTTGCCCCCGCACGCGCCCCCGCGATGTTTCCAGCTCGGCAATAGCAAGAGTAGCAAAGTACTATGGCCGATCTTGTGCCTCGGGAACAAAATCACTACATCGCAGTTTGTCGAGGGCGGGGCGCTTGGGGGAAAAGTTTCAGCAAACGACTTCCGTGCCGGCACCAACGCAACCGTTGGTGAACGCGCTCGATCCATCCACGCAAGATTCAGCAACGCAATCACAGGATTCAGTCGCGCATTCGATTGTCCCACCGGCCGCGCAATCAGCGCAGGCACCTGCGTCGCAGACTCGCGCGGTGGCTGCCGATGAAGTCCCGATCGGTGTCCTCGAGGTTCCCGTCGGCGTGTGGGGATCGCGGCGTGGCGCATCCGTTTCCGGCCAAGCGGCGCGTGTGGAAGTATTCGCAGAGGAAACCTGCACGGTCATCGTCTTTCCCTACGGCGCGGTGATCCGGTTGTCGGCCGCGGTTGCTCCGGGCCAAATGATGATGCTCACGAATCGCCAGACGCAGCAGGTGACGGCTTGCCGCGTAGTCAAATCCAGAAATTATTCAAACGTAAAAGGCTATGCAGAGATCGAGTTCTTCCGCTCCACAAAAGGTTTCTGGGGCGATTATGCGCCGCAGGGTGTCTTGAAGTTGACTGCAGAAGCGCAATCGGCAGCCGCGGAAAAGTTCGCCGACGATTTCTGGGATTACGGTTCCCGAAAGGAAGCGATCTCCGCTCTTGCAGACGCTTGGGCTGCTTCAACGGCCAACAGCCTGGCAGAGCGCAGCAAAGTAAGTTCCATCGAGAGCCGCGTGACGCAGAATAATTCCGCCGGCAAGCAAGCGCAGCGCGCGGCTTTAATCACGGCGCGCCCGCCTCAACGCGTGGAGTCCGCAAGCGAGCGTTCCTGGATTCGCGAGTTGGTGAGCTCGTTGCCGGGACAAATAACCTCTCCCCCTGCAGCGGACCGGAATCTTTCTCCGCGACGCCGAATGACTTTCGCCTGGGTCACGGTGACGTGTCTCTTGCTGGTGGGCGCGGGCGCAACAGGACTTTTCCTCCGACATCGTGGCGCAGCACAGCAGGCCGCAGCCACGGAGCCGGCTTCGACTCCCGAAGCGACCGCAGCACTGTCAGCAGGGAACACCTTGGCGAGCGCGCAAACCGAAAGCAATTCCACTGCGACCGCGTCCGCGGTGCCCTTCGACGCGAAGGCCGAGAATTTTCCCGGCGCTCAACCTCAGGGATTTGCTGATAACGCCCGCGCTTCTCAGACCTCGGCAAAAATGTTGAGCCTGGGAAAAATTCTGAGCGCCAAGCCTCTCGCCGCGCCGGTGGTAGCTCGCCGCTCTGCCGCCGCGCTCGGCCGCGACGTGCCGCCCAATCTGACCGGCGTCAATTCGAATCCCGGCGCAGCCGCGAACCAGGGAATTCTTTCGGCCTTTTTGCCGGCCGGCGGCCGGGCGAGAGAGCCGCATCTCGTTCTGAGCTCTTTGCCCGCCTATCCCGCACTGGCAAAACGCGCCGGCATTGAAGGCGAAGTCACCGTCGCCGCGGTGATTGACGTAAATGGCAAGCTGACCAGCATGACCGTTGTTTCGGGCTCGCCGCTTCTGCAAGAAGCCGCGCTCGATTCGCTGCGCACCTGGAAGTACGAGCCCGCTTACCTCAACGACAAGCCCGTGCCGGTGCAAACCTCCGTCACCGTGAAGTTCCGCCTGCATTAATCGGACGGCCATCCCACCTGGCAAGTTCGCGCTCCCGAATCGCGTAGTGTAAGCTGCGGATTTGGTTGACACATTTCCCGAAATGGAGGTACTTTACGCCTACATTTCTTCGGGATCCCGAAACCATTGGGAGGAAACCAAAATGAGCTCGCGCAAAATGATCGTTGGAACCTTGGCTGTTGCGGTGCTGTTGATTCTGGCTGCGGCGTATTCCAGGAAATCGAGTTACAACATCGTGATTCCCAAGGTGCTTACATACCCTACGACCACGCTGGCTTTTTCGGCCAGGTCTATGATCCCCGGCAATCCATCCGTTGCTGTGGATAAAGTTCGCGTTACATTCGACAATCCGAATTGGGCCGCGTCGGTCACGGAAGTTCATTTCGTGACCAAGGCCGGCGGCACATATTTCAAATTCGCCTGCCAGGCTTCCTCGGCGGCTTGCCTCGAAGCCACTCGCGGGTCCGGTTCCTACACTTATTCGCTGCTGCCCGGGACATTGCCGGCGCCGTCGTCGAAAGGGACCTATGCACTGGTTTGGGATGTGAACCCTCCAGGCGATCCGGTCACCGACACGCTTGTGATGCCCGAACCCGGCATTCTCTTCATGCTCGGCCCGGGGTTGGTGGGGTTGTTCGGGCTGCGGCGCTGGTCGTCGCAGTTGCGAGGCCGCAGTTAACAGCTCGCCGGGGCGGCTTTGGTCGAATTGGCAGGCGCGGTCATATTCGCTATTGCTGAAGGCAGGGGATTTGGCCTTCAACGTTGAGCTTTAGATCGATAGCGTCAGGTGGAGCTGAGGAATTCAGGCGCAGCTTTTTGGAGCAAACAGGTTTGCCTGCCAGAATTACTTTGGAGTGCAGGAAGTAGTCTCTTCCTTCGAAACCGATAAGTGCGAAATTCCCGGCGTCGTCTGTGCGGCCTGCTGGTCCCTTCATCAATTGCTGGTGGTGTTCATCTTCGTTCAGCCAGACGTCAATGTCGGTCGCGGCGCGTCCGTCGGGCCATTCGACTTTGCCGGAGAATTTGCGCTCGTGCAGGCGTTGAGCGGCGGAAAGCTGCAGCGTCAAGTGTTCGACGTGCTGGTCGGCCTTGACCTGAATCATGGTGGCGGAAATCGCGTTCGTGGTGCCGGGAAGGTAAGTGGTGGCGTAAGGTAGTTCCTTCGACGGTCCGGTATAAAGATTAATTGCCACCACGTACTGGCCCGGGGCAACCTCAAAGTTAAATTGTCCGTGGTCATCGGTCAGTTGGTGCGTTCCCTTGATGGAAGCGGGCACACTCTCGGTGGAAACAATTTGCACGTCGGTCTGCGGAATCGGCTTGCCGTCCGGACCGAGAAGCCTTCCGCTGACGTGCCCGCGCGAAAAGGTGACAGGCTCGGTCGAGAATTTTTTGGGATCGAAAGTTGCGGAAAGGTCGCGCGTGGTGACGTCCGCCACGGATTGAAGAAAAAATAGACGCTCGCGTGTATTCCGGGGTACAGAACCCTTTTTCCCGCTTATCGGGAAATTCACCATTCCGGTAAACGTGGCAGTGATCTCATAACGATCGCAAGGGCTGCACGGCGCGCCTTCGGACGTAGGGTACATCCGGGCGGCGAGATATTTCTGGAAGAGCTTGAATTGATCGTCGTCTATCAGCGCGGGGCGCGGGAGATCTTTCGCCGGAGTGTCGGGTCCCGCTACGAAAGATGAAGCTGGCGCGGGTTCGGTGGAATAGGTTAGGCGCATGACTCTGGCAGGGCACTGGTTGTTCGCGTCCTGGAGCACGCGACTTCTGAAAAGTATGATGATGTGGGCCTTTACGCGCACCACCTTTCCTTCAAAGTCGAGCGGGTGCTCCGTGATTTCGCAGACGGTGGTGTCGAGCACGGCGTCGGAGGCGTGTGCGTGGATTGGAGCGGCTGTGGCAAAAGAAGCCGCCGGGCGGAGTAGGAGGAATAGAAGCGCCGCAGCTAGATTCAGCGCACGAGCGAAAGCTCGCGCAGGTGAACCAGCGCGAAAGGAATAATTTTCAAGCGTCGATTTTTCGGAAAAGCCGGAGACAAACTGGGTTGATCTCGTTACCGCTTGCGCTGTAGCCGCTGCGCGAGCCGCGAGCCGTGAACCACCGAGCAGCGAACGCCCTTCGCATGGGCGGCTCGGGGCAAGCAAATGTGCAATTCTAGAACCGGTTAGAAATGGGGCGCTCGTTTGTTTTGAGCGAGTTACATCCATTTTTGAATGTGAGCCAGAACCGGTTAGAAATGGTCTGAAATTGACGTTCGTGGTGGCTAGATCAGGCGCACAGGCGAAAGCTCGCGCGGGTGAACCAGCGCGAAAGGAATAAATTTGAGCCATCGATAAACTCGAATATTCGCCGGCTGAAAAGTTGATTTTTTGGCGATTTGAGCACATCGCCGGCGTTTGCTTTCTCTGAGATGCGAGGCGTTCTATTTCCGGAGTTTGGCGATTTAATTTGAGGCAATTCGCGATGGGCGGACGGGAGTGGAAGTGTGCGGCGTCAGAAGCGGATCGCGCGAAAATGGGCGGACGAATCCCCGCTGGACCTGAACTGCCTGCTGCGCCGACTTTTCTTATGCTCCACATAGCTCCACGTCAAGCCTAACACACGATGCAAATCCAGATTTGTGTGAGCATATTGCAAGTCTTTGCGGGAGCGGCGGTTGGAAGGGTCATTCCCAAAATGGGAAGCTGCGATTTTTGGGCTTCAAGATCGCGCGAGGCTTTTAAATCTTTTTAAGGAAAATAACGACCTTAAATGAAGCCATACTTGCCCGATTTTACTCACTCCGTGGCACCTGGAGTAAAACGAATCGCTTTGGCGCGGCGTGTAATTCATTTAGCTCACAGCCTTCTCATCTATGTAGCTTGACGACTGGCTCAATGGCTCGTACGGCATATCGCTTGGTTGTATGTTCACTGGATTGGCGGCATCGTTTCGTGCTGTCAGGAAGTCGGCGGGAGACGCGCTGGGATTCATGGTTGTCTTTCCGCTTCCGAAGAACGACCTGCGGGCTTTCTCAAACGCGTCATCTGCCGTTGGATTTGGCTGTTTCATTTCAGTTCTCGATTGACCAGTATTCTCCCTACTTATTTGTCTTGGCATGCTAAAGAATGCCAAGAACAATTTCTGTTCAATTTGGCACAGTACTAGTACCGGCTCCGTTTGACTCTTCTGGATTTTCCGGGTTGGAGCTACGGTGCGCGGCTAACAAGCATAGACTTCAGAATTCGACGAGTGAAGCTGGAAGGGATTCATTCTGAGTAGAGAGGCACTTCCGGGATCTCTCGAGTCTTTCGTCTCCGCATCCTAGGACTTTCCGCTTGGCTTCTGCAGCACTACGCACGTCAAAACCCTCACCCTTCAAAAACCGACGAGTGCGGCACCCGAAAAAGATAAGCGTCACCGTAGAAAGGTTGGCCACCCGGCCTGAGATTCGAGGATCAGCGATTAAGGTTTGCCTTTCATGGATTTTAGCATCCCCGGATGTCCTAATGCTTTCCAAAGCTCGTCTCCGGCGGTCATGAATTCCAAGGCCATCGCAGTCGGCACGCTTTTACCTTCCGCCAGGAGTGCCTCAACATTCTTTCTGGCTGCCTCAAGGCGTGCAATTTTTTCCTGTAGCGACTTCTCTCGATTTTCTCTCTCGGCCTTTGGGTCGTAGTGTTCTAATTCAGTGCGGCTGAAATACTGGGTGATTTGAACTTCGTAATGCCTCTTGTCTTCCGTCTCCTTCGCGTCTCCCGGACGCGCACGCAAGACTTTGCCGCACACCTCCCAGGATTTTATGAATACGTCGTCATTTGGCTTTAGCGGTTGCATTCTTACCCTCCGTCGTCCGCCCGGATTCTATCTTAAGTTGTTCTAACTTTTTTGGAGACATCTTTAGATTTAGGTCCTCGGGCATCACTAGATCATCAAGTTTTGCTATTACTGTTCCTTCTGACGGTACCGGCCCCGTGACATACGCAAGCAAGCCGTCGAATTCTCCCGGCATCAAGCCGATGCCAAGGTCGCTCATAGGTGGCGGGGAGGATAACGGTTTTGCTTTGGCAAAGTTAATACCTCGCACGGTATATGAGTTCTCTCCCCCTGCTAACCGTACCCGACCTCGCACGTAGTCGTATATTCCGGTTTTAGCATCAAGTTGAACGATTTGAGAGAGCCACTGTACGTTTGGCGTAAAAGATACGGCGGCAGATGTCAGTGTTATCCTCTTTCCATTCTTATAAAAGTGCGTCGGCTCCTTGAAATGGAATGTGTCCGTAACTTCGAAGTCAAGTTCCGGATTCAGGACTGCGGTTTCGGATGCCTTGATTTCTAACCATGCGCCAACAGAACCGCCGTTGTATTCCAAATCCCTTGGATCAGGATTCAGATTCTGGAGATCGCTTCCGCCCCAAGTTGCTCTTAGCTGCGTTAGATTGATAGTGCGGAGATAAATCTCTTCCTCAATGACCGCCTTGATCCTGTTGTCACCTTGACGAATAACCGAGATTAGGCCAATCTTTTTTCGTTTGGCCTTGCTGATTGCGTCTGCCTCGAAACCTGTATTGCTGCATAACAACATTGCATCCGCTTTAATGTCTAGTCTCTTGGAATCAGCGGCGTCGACAGAAGTTACGTCAGCTTTGCGGCCCGATGGAAGATCTATGACATCTATCGCAGCTAGTGTCGGTTTGCCATCGTGAACTGATCGAAGTTCTATATCGACCGACCGGATGCCGTCAGGAGTATTTTCGAGCGCACCAACCGAGAGGGTTGAATTCGGCTCAAACGCGTAGATAACGGCAGCGACTAATTGACGATAGGAGGAATCGGGTACGGCGGCAAGTAGATGCTCGATGTGGCCGACTTGATCGACATCTTTCGGCGCTGGCGGATAGGCTTTTTTCCATTGAGGACTCAACAAACGATAACCCAAAGCGACAACGAGCACGGCCGCCAGAAAAGACGTCCCAACTCTGAAGGGTGTACGCCAAGGAATTTCGGAGTCTTTGACGAGGAAAAAGAACGACACCGCGAATAATGTCCAAGTAACAAGCGCCCACCAGAAGCGAGTTATGTCGGACATGTCGGTCACGGTTGGGACAAAGAGTGCCAGCCCAAGACAGATGGTTAGCCAAAAAGTTACCTTAGGCATTCCGAAGATCATTTACCCTCATGGTTTGCCGGATTGACATGGCGGAAGGGCGGATAGTACCACACCAATAGCTACTACTTAGTTCTCTCACTTTCGTTAACGGCTTAGTACCTTTTCGGTCGCCCGGCAAGTGAATGTACGTACGTAAAGGCCGCAGGCAGGGCGGGAACAAGACAAGGCGAAGAGCAGATCCCTCACCGCCGTCCAGGAACTGGCCGGGTTCGGGATGACAGCTTTGAGGCTAAAGGGGGAAGAGTCGGCGCCTTGCCAGCCAGCGCGATGGATGGGCTAGGCGGAAGAAACATGCGACCGATGGCGGTCGAGCTTCAGCAGGGCCAGCAGCGCAAAGATCCCGGCGAGAAGCAGCATCCAGGTTTGCGGCTCGGGAGAGACCACAAATATCTTTCCAGCACCACCGTCGAAAAAGCCGAAGGTGTGGAAGCAGCTAGTGTTGCTCGCCTCAGTAGCCGCATTTCTCACGCAATCTATTTGCAGAATGTTTGCATAATACATGCCCGGGTCCGGGAACAGCAGCGTGTCGAATTCTGCGTTGATTTCTTGAGTATAGAGCCGAACTTGGTCGCCTGCTGGGTCCATAAAATCCAAGCCAGTATCATATTCTGGCTCTGCTATCAGCTCAGCTAAGTTGCTCATGGCAGCATTGAAAATAAACGGACCACCGAAGTCAAAAGGTCCGGTCATCGTGAGCGTCGGTGTGCCGATGAACTGGTTTGTGGTGAGGTCGTAGGTGAATGTGGAATTCGCTGTTTCAACAGGAAATGTGGATGCATATTCGACATTTGAAGCGGTGAAGGTGATGACGCTGTCTGCGTGCGCTGCGGGAATGAACAACGAGAAAAATAAAGCGGAGAGGACTGCCATTGCTAGTTTCATAGCCTGTTTCCCCCATTGGGCAGGATGCTACTCTTTTGGAGAGCACTACGTCCATATAAAACCATTAACAGTTTGAGTAACTGGGGCGACATTTTCCCGGTCAGTTCGTGACCTCTTCCCCAGGCTCGACTCGCCGTCGACCTGGGCGGCCCCGTCCGGCCAGCCGGCAAGATGCCGGGCTAAAGCCCGGCGCTACAAAACCGGAGGGGCGCGAGCGGGGCGGAAACGTCAAAAGAGCCGGCGAGACGCCGGCTGCCTGCGGGCAGGCAGGCACTACGAAAAGTGGAGGGTCGGCCACGGGCAAGATGCCGGGCTAAAGCCCGGCGCTACAAAACCGGAGGGGCGCGAGCGGGGCGGAAACATCAAAAGAGCCAGCGAGACGCCGGCGCTACAAAACCGGAGGGGCGGCCACGAGGAAGATGCCGGGCTAAAGCCCGGCGCTACAGAACCGGAGGGTCGGCCACGGGCGAGATGCCGGGCTAAAGCCCGGCGCTACAAAAGATGGCGCGGCTGCCCGTCGCAGGCTCAATGCAAAACGGCGTGCCCAGGCGGGATTGTTCGCGCAAGCTTCTGAGTTCACAGAGAGACTTCGCTGCGCAAGTGCTTCGCCAGTTTCTCGATCCTCTTGAGATTTTCGGCGAGATCCTTCGGAATTTGTCCTTTGGCCACCTGGTCAATCTGCGGGGGAAGGGCGTCCGCGAGCTTTTGCAGCTCTTGGGTCTCGGCATTCACCTGGTCAATATTAAGCTGGCGTGCGCGGTTCTCGCGGGGCTCTTCGAGCGGTTGATCGATTTGTTTTTGGCCGTCCGTAATGCCAGGGGGCCTTGGATGAGGGCTTCCTTGGGGCATTATTGGCGCGGCGAAAAGAAGGGTCACCCAGAGCCACAAAGGTAAAAGCCGCATAACAACCTCCTTTGTGCAAACCGAAGAGTTCCCAAATCTTACCTGATATCAAGGAAGCGACGGCGAAATTTAATAGCGGGACGATCGGCTGACGTTTTCCGGCCACTTCGTGGCCTCAGCCCCAAGCGCCCCTTACTGATCTCCCAGGCTCGACTAACCGTCGACCCGGGAGCCCTGTCTTGGCCTTGGGCGGCCCCGTCCGGCCACAAAGCAGGGACTGGCGCAATAAAAATGCCACTGGCTGCGGTTTCCCGGAGCCAGTGGCAGTCTTGCAGCCGGAGGAATACTCCGGATTAAAGTTAGAAGTTCACCTTCAGACCAAATTCGACGACACGCGGAGCGCCCAAAGCGAAGACGCCGGTTCCGGTGCCGACCCGGTCGTTGCGAGTAGCCTGGGTGGTGCCGTTGATGGAGTCTGAGCCTCCGGTCAAACTGCCGCTCAAGGATGCGGTGGGCAGGTCGTAGTTGGCGAAGTTGAACACGTTGAACACGCTGACACTGGGCGCGATTGTGACGCGCTCCCCGATCTTACCTTCCCAGGCCAGGCTCAAGTCGAAGGCCTTTAGTCCGGCCATGGAGACTTGACCGTCCGGGACAGGCGGAACGGCCTGCGGGTGGGCACCGAGAGCAAGCAGCTGGGCGGTAGTGAATAGGCCGGCGTTGACGAGGGTCTGGCCGGCGGGAGTGAGCGTGCCGGTGGTCACGGTGTTATAGGTGTTGATCTTCTTGGTCAAGCAACTAACGTCGCAGCCACGGCCGAATGCGCCGACCTTGGTTCCGGGGAGCAAATCGCCGACGGTACCGTCACCATTGAAGTCGGAGAGATAAATTTCGCCGGGATCCGCGGTGACACCGCCCGCCAGAGTGGGGATCTGAATCGAGGTGGGCAGTGCGCTCCAGAAGTGGGAAATGAACCCAACGCGGAACTTGGCGGGCAGATCGAAGTAACCGCCGAAGTTCAACTGGTTGGTGCGATCCAAAGTGGAAGGGCCGCTCAAGGACAGAGGATTGCGATTGTCCAGGGCGGCGATGACGAAGTCCTGGTCCGAGTTTCCGGGAGTTGTGGGATTTGCGCCGCCGGAGTTGATGAAACGCGAGAGGGTATAGGAAACCTGGAAGTTCGCGTATTTCAGACCGGGGAGCGGATTCTTCTTGTTGCCGACCAACTTGATGTCCATGGCGTTGTACACGGAGCGGCCGATGGGCTCGAGCAGGGAAACGGCGCCGATATTGGGATTGATCCCAGGGAAGGCGCATTGGAAGCCTGCGTTGGGAACACAAGCACCGCCGCCAAACAAGTCACCGGGCGAGTCCAGGCCGTTGCCGGCAAAATCGGTGATGGTTGCGGGCCGAGGCGTGTAAGGCCCGGGCTGACCGGTTGGATTTCCGGGGCAGAGCGTGATGGCTTGAGCGATGGTGGCAACTCCACAATTTCCCAAGGTTCTGGCGATGGCTGCTACCGCGGCAGATGAATTAAAGTAGGCAACATCACCGGTGTGGTTCTCATCCACGCCGAGCAGATAGTGAAGACCAACGTTGCGCACGTAATCAGCGCTGATTTTCAAACCATTGCTGAGCTCGTGCTCGACGCCGATATTCATTTGGATCGAGCGAGGAGTCTTGTAAGCCGGCGCAAAAGTGCCGAAGGGAATGGGGGCGCCGTTCGCAATGAGGTTAGGAATGAAACTTGGGTTAGGAGCGGCGGCGCCGGCGGACGCAGCGGCGGCCTGATAAGAGGTCTGGAAGCCGGCCAAGAGCGCAGCGGCCGTTCCGGCGGTGCCGTCACCGATGGGGACCAAGTTGCCGCTGGCGTCGCCGCAGGCTCCTACCGGAGCAGTTGTATTCACCGGCGGATTTGCGCCGTTGGCGAAGGGAACCGGCAAGGCAGTTCCGGAGGAGCAAGCGGTGGGGAAAGCAAGGAATGCGCCAGTTGGCTCGCGGCCCGGACGGTCAAACAGAACGTTGTTCCAGATTACGTTCTCATAATACTCGCCGATGCCCGCGCGAATGACGGTTCTTCCATTACTCTTGGGGTCCCACGCTACGCCCAACTGGGGACCCAGGTTGTTATTTGCCTGCTGAACCGGATTACCGAGACCGGGCAGATAATTGTTGAGCACCTGAATGGTATTCAAATCGCTGTCGGTGCGGCCGGTGTCTCGGACATATCGGACGCCGTAGGTGACGGTCAAGTTGGGACGAGCCTTCCAACTGTCGCCGATGTAGATGCCAATGCGGTTATCGGGACCGAGGCCGCCGAGCGGGAATCCAAACGCGGGGCTGGTGGTGGAAAAACCCTGACCGTTTCCGATGTCGGCAAAGTCCACCGGGTAATTGTAGGGACACTTGGCGCCGGTCTGGCCACCGGGACAGACGAAACTCTGAGTGTTAGCAAAGTCAATGTCCGCCTGGTTTTCCGAGTCGAAAATACTCGGGGTAATGGAGAAGAATTTGGCGAAGCCACCGCCTTGAAGGTGGTTATAAGCGATGCCCCAGCGGAGCAGATGAGCACCCCAGATTTTACTGCCGTCATACTTGAGCTGGTGATCGCTCTGGGGCGTGGTTTGGGGCGCGAGCAGGTTCGGCCCGGTGCTGAGCAAGCCGATATTCAACGATACGGGAAAGTCAGCGAAGGGCAAGCCGCTTCCGACCGTGGCGTCAACCAATTGGTTTTGGAACTTGAGGTACTCAAAGCGGATGCTGTGAGTGACGGAACCGGTATTGAAATCGGCACCCACCACATGCGTGCGCGTGTAGTTCTTGTCCTGGAACGGTTGGAGCGTGGGAGCGCCGAAGGTGGAGAAGGCCAGGTTTCCGAAGTAGTCGAAGCGGTAGAACAATCGCGCGTTGTGACCCAGGTTGTAGTCGATTCTTCCTAGCAAGTCGGTTTCTTTGAATGGAGATTGATAGCCGCCGGAGAAATCGCCAAGACATTCGGGAGTGGTCGTATCACCATCCGTGGTGCAGGGGCCGGCCGGAGTGGGCGTGAGGGGCGCGCCGGCGAAAGCATGCTGTTGGGTGCGCTCTGCGTCCATGAAGAAGAATAGCTTGTCTTTTAGAACCGGTCCGCCGAAGTTGCCGCCGAATTGTTCGCGCTGGAAAGGGGCCGGCAGGGTGCCGGGCAGGTCCGCGGCAATGGAACTGTCGCGGAAAGCGCCATAGGCTCCGCCGTGGAAGGCGTTTGTGCCGGACTTGGTGGCGACGTTCACGGCGCCGGAGGAGGTGAGTTCGTTTGAAAGATCCAGGCTGGACTGAGCGACCTGAAATTCGGAAATGGCGCTAGCGGGAATTCCCGTGGTGGTGGTGCCGACAGTTTCGTCGCTGACATCCAAACCGTCCACCTCGATGCGCGCTGTGCGTCCAAAGCGGCCGCCGAAGGAAATAGAGGAGAAACCCGCCTTGGTCGGGTCGAAGTTTTCACCGTCCTGAATCTGAACGCCGGGCTCGAGCTGGGCGAGATCCAGGAAGTTCCGTCCGTTGACGGGCAGATTTTCAATCTGGTCCTCGGTCACCACGCCTTGGATCATGGCCTGCTCGGTATTGACTTGCACAGCGTTGCCGGACACTTCCACCACCGTGGTGGTGGCGCCGACTTCAAGCTGCACGTTCGCGGAAGAAGTGACACCGACCTGCACGGTAACCGGAGTGCGCGAGGCCTTAAAGTTCGGAACTTCGACCCACACGACGTAGTCGCCGGGAATCAACGGGCCGGAAGAGTAGGTGCCGTTCGCCGAGGACTTCATTTCCAGTTTCTGCCCGGTGTCTTTACTCGTAATTTCGATTTTTGCGCCGGTCAGGGCCGCCCCTGTCGAATCGGTGATCGTTCCCTGAATGCTGCCGTTGGCGATGGTCGTCTGCGAGCGGGCTGGTTGGGCCGCAAACAAGAGGACAATCAGCAGCGCGAACGTGAACGTAGCAAGGCGATTCCAGCTCATATACCCTCCTCAAGATTGAATTGAGAATAGAAAGGAATTTTTGCGAACCGGCCCAGGCGAGCTGCGCAACTTGAACGGAGAATATCTGCGCGTACGGCCTTGTTAAGGTTGCTCTTGCTTCCGATTATGGGGGACGAGAAAGTGAGACGGCGAGATACGGCGGCATATCCGGCTGGGATCGAACTTAGAAAGAAAATGAAGAATACAATCCGCGCCACGCTGGAGTCCTCCACCCCGAGAAGACTCAACTTCTAGTGCACCGAGCGATTCCAAACTTGGTACGCGCTATATACCAAATCTGAGAATCACAACGCAAGTGTAAATTTTTGTTTGGATCGCGGTCGCTCCGTTTGGGGTAGCTGGTAAATCCCCCAGGGGTTAAAGCCGTTGGGAACTGCGGCGAGCCAGCACGGCTGAAGCCGTGCCCTGACGTCACTGAGATAGCGCGGCTGCGCGGCGCCGGGTCAAAAGAGTCGGCGGGACGCCGGCGCCACGAAAAGCGGAGGGTCGGCCACGGGCAAGATGCCGGGCTAAAGCCCGGCGCTACAGAACCGGCCGGCGGGGCGCGAGCGGGGCGGAACGTCAAAAGAGTCGGCGGGACGCCGGCGCTACGAAAAGCGGAGGGTCGGCGCGACACCAAGATGCCTGGCTAAAGCCCGGCGCTACAGAACCGGAGGGGCGCGAGCGGAGCGGAACGTCAAAAGAGTCGGCGGGACGCCGGCGCCACGAAAAGCGGAGGGTCGGCCACGGGCAAGATGCCGGGCTAAAGCCCGGCGCTACAGAACCGGCCGGCGGGGCACCGTTCATGATAGGAAAAGCGGGGGAGCGGGGGCTGCTAAGAACGAAGCGGGGGCGTGATAGAGTGGTGCGGGGAGGGAAGGCGATGAGGTTTCTGAGACATTTATTGGTGCTGCTGATTTTTGGGTGCGGGTTCGCGCCGTTCGCGATGGGGCAGCAAGTGCTGAAGGTGAGGATTGACGCGAAGGAATTGGACCGCGCGCTGCTGTTCCAAAAGCTGAACGAACATGGGGCGGATCACCATATGAAGTTTGAGCTGGCGAACCAAGGCTGGGATTACCGGATTGCGTACGGGACGGGACAAGCGGCCGGTTTTTCGCCGTATGGGCCGGTGGTGGCGACCGCGTCGGTGACCAGGGTGTATGACGCGAAAGGGGCCGAGCTTTTTAATTTTAACCGCGACGGGCGCAAGACCGATGCAGGCGCGGCGAATGCCACAGCGAAGGAAATCATTAAAAGGCTGCGGCAGTTGCGCGCCGCGGGATAGCGGCGTCCTCGGCAGGGTTAACGACAAAACCCGCACCCTTCAAAAAACGAAGAGTGCGGCACCCCCAAAAGCCATCCACCGAATTCCAAAACCAAAGAGCCGGCGAGACGCCGGCGCTACGAAAACCGAAGAGTGCGGCACCCGCAAGCATCCATCGAATTCCAAAACCAAAGAGCCGGCGAGACGCCGGCGCTACAAAAGACGAAGAGAGCGGCACCCGCAAAAGCCATCCACCGAATTCCAAAACCAAAGAGCCGGCGAGACGCCGGCGCTACAAAAACGCGTAGTGCGGCACCCGCAAGACAGTTCGGCGGCTTGACTTGCAGCGTTTCCCGCTCCCATAATTCCTGCATTGAGGACCGTTGCATGGGCCGCGCATATCGTTCTCCGAGTGGAATCATAGCGTCGCAGAAACTTTTTTTCAGCGTGCTGCTTCTTTCGCTTGGTTTAAGCGGCTGCGACAATTCCTGCATCTTAATCGTCTCCAATCCCGGCGGGGGTATCGGAACGGTCTCAGGGAATGGTCCGAGTTGTTCGCTTAACGCAACAAGCGGCACTGCCACTGTCCGAATAGCTGCGCACGCGGCGGGCGGCGGCGATGACGACATCCCGGATTCAACACGTTTTTCTGACTTTGCGCGGCATCGAGGCCAATCCGAGCGCCGCCGCTGACGACGAATCGCCGGACTGGCAGGAGCTCGCGCCGAAACTGGCGGCGCAACCTGTGCAAGTGGACCTGCTCGCGGCCGGCGGCGACTCATGCGAGGCGGGCGGTTTTGAATCCGCGAGCGTGCATGCGGATGCGTACCGCCAAATCCGGCTGCGGCTCGCGCCAAATCAAACGGACTCGACGGAGCCTCTCCTGGAACAAAACTCGTGTGGGAGCGCCGGCTTCAACTGCATCGTGACATCAGACGGCGACATCCGGCCGCTGGTCTTGGCCGGCGATGCGCCGCAGATTCAAGTTACGTCAGAACACATTGCCGGTGGCTTCTTTCGCATCGCTTCTGAAGCGTCCGTGAATCTGAAAATCGAATTCAATCCGAAGGCCTCGCAGTTCATTCCCGCGGAGGGCGTCGTTCAGTTCGTCCCCGATTTTACGGTTGATTCGCAGACCCCGTGCGAAACCGCTGTTGGCACCGACCGCTAGTTAGCGAAGGCGCAGCGTGTCCGGTTAGGGGACGGGTGCATCCCGCATATGGACGGGTGTTTGGCGGGCGAATTTCGGCGAGCGAAAGAAGCCGTTTTGCATCAGCAGGTTAAGACGAGGCTAACTGGTAGGCGGAATGCTTTAGAACGGCGCGGGACCCGGCGCAAAGAGGAGCGGGCGCAGCCGCCGAGCGGACCCGGGGGCAAAGTCAAAAGAGCCGGCGGGACTTCGGCGCTACGAAAACCGGTCATTTGCCAACGGATATAGCGTGGATATGTTGAAGCGGGTGCGGCGAGCGGTGGGTGCGGCAAGCAGGCCATTATAATTTGGCTGGCGTCTTGGCGGACGGGGAGGGGCAACGTGGGAACACTGATGCAGGACATTCGGTTCGCGATTCGGATGTTGCTGAAGAACCCGGGATTCACGGTCGTGGTAGTGCTGACGCTGGCGCTGGGGATTGGCGCGAACACCGCGATTTTCAGCTACGTCAACGCGTGGATCATCAACCCGCTGCCATATCCCAACGGCGAGCGAATGATCGTGATCGAGATTTTGGACACCAAGACCGGGATGACGCAGCAGCAGAGCACGGCCGCCGATTTCCACGACTTTCAGATTCAAAGCAAGGATTTCGACGAGCTGGCCGCGTGGGCTCCGCACTCGTTCAACCTGGCCGGTGATGGGCCGCCGGAGCGAGTGGAAGGCACACGCGTAAGCTGGAATTTTTTCCAGACGCTGGGCGCAAAACCATTTCTTGGGCGCGCGTTTCTTCCTTCGGATGACGTAGAGGGCGCGGGGCATGTGGTGATACTAAGCCGCGGGCTGTGGGAGACGCGGTTTGCGGGCGATCCGGAAGTTGTGGGGCGAAAAATTAAGGTGGGCGGAGAATCTTACGAAGTGGTGGGCGTGATGCCGGCGAACTTCCAGCTTCCACTGGCCGGGCGCGCAAATTTGTGGACGCCGCTGGCGCTTTCGCAGAATGAACTCGAGGACCGCAGGAATGCCTGGCTTGACACGATCGGACGGCGCAAGCAGGGAGTGCCGATGGCCTCGGCGCAAGCGGAGCTTTCCGCGATTGCGGCGCAGCTGGAGAAAACTTATCCCAAGACGAACACGCATACGGGAGTTTTGCTGCAATCTTTGAAAGACGCAATCGGCCAGGAGGCCGGCAATCAGCCGGTTATGATTCTGTTCTGGATTGTGGGATTTGTCCTGCTGATTGCGTGCGCCAACGTGGCGAATCTAATGCTCGCACGCGCTACTGGACGCGCAAAAGAACTCGCCATCCGTTCCGCGCTGGGGGCCGGGCGCTCTCGGCTAATTCGGCAGCTTCTGACCGAAACTGTAATGGTGTTTATCGCCGGCGGCGCGGTAGGGGTGTTTTTCGCGTATTGGTGGTTGGGCTGGATTGAAGCAGCCATCCCCGCGCGCAGCCGCGGATACCTGCTGAACTATGGGAAGGTCGCGCTGGACCTGCGCACGCTGGCGTATGTATTCTGCATCGCGCTCTTTGCCGGAATTATTTTCGGACTGGCGCCCGCGCTCACCAGCTCGAAGCTGGACGTAAACTCCATGCTGAAAGACGCTACCGGGCGCGCCACCGGCAACCGTTCCGGCGCGCGCCTGCGCAGCATCTTCGTGGTCGCGGAAGTCGCGCTGGCGGTGGTGATTGTTGCGTGCTCCGCGCTGATGATACGAAGCTTTGTCGGCATCACGCGGGCCAATCCGGGATTCCAGCAGCAAAATGTCTTGGTTGCAGACCTCACGCTGCCGGCGACGAAATACAAGTCGCCGGCGGAGATCAAAGCATTCTACGATCAAGTGCTGGAACGCATCGGCGCGCTGCCGCAAGTGTCAGCCGTGGGCGCGGACCAGCAGGTCCCCTTCGACAACTGCTGCAATATCCTGGAAGTCACCGTGGTGGGACGTCCCGCGCCGGACCCCGGACAAGTTCCCGGCGCGCAATACTCGATCGTCACGCCTGAATATTTCAACGCCATGCAGATCAGTCTGGCGAAGGGCCGCAACTTTTCGTCGGCGGACGGCCCCACGTCTCCGCCCGTGGTGATCATCAATCAGGAAATGGCCCGGCAATTCTGGCCGCACGAAGATCCGCTCGGGCAAAAGCTTCACTTCCACGCGGACGAAGACGTGGACGCCACCATCATCGGCGTAGTCGGCAACGTAAAGATGCACGGGGCCATGAACTATCATGTGGAGCGCGAAATGTACGTGGCGTTCGCGCAGTTTCCGGCGCGTGGAATGGGAATCGTGGTGCGCTCGACGGCGGACCGCGCGACGCTTGCAAATGCGATTCGCAGCGCCATCTGGTCAGTGGACTCCGAGCAGCCGATCTCGGAGGTGCACCCGCTCGAAGCCATCGTTGCCGAGCACTACACCGGGTACGGCATTGTGTCCCAGCTAATGGGATACTTCAGCTTGCTGGGATTGTTCCTGGGGGCGATTGGAATTTACGGCGTGATGGCGTTCATGGTGGCGCAGCGGACATCGGAAATTGGAATCCGCATCGCGCTGGGAGCGCAACCGAGCCAGATACTGCGGCTGGTACTTGGAAGGGGATTGTGGTTGGCGGGGATCGGGATTGCGGTGGGCATCGCGGGGGCGCTGGTGATGTCGCGGCTGCTGGTGTTCATGCTTGCCGGAATCAGCCCGCACGACCCGCTGACGTTCACCGGCGTGGCGCTGCTGATCGCGGCGGTGTCGCTGGCGGCGTGCTACATTCCCGCGCGGCGGGCGATGCGCATAGATCCGCTGGCCGCTGTTCGCTACGAATAAAACAAAAGATGTGACGCGGCGTTTCAGTATGCCGCGCCCCTACGGAGTCTTTCTAGAACGAGGCACGTCCGAGCGGACACAACGACAAAGGCAAAAAGAGCCGGCGGGACGTCGGCGCTACGAAACCCGGACACATCATTCGTCGAGTCTTAGAGCGAGCACAGTCTGCGCGGACTCCGCTACGAAAACCGAAGAGTACGGCACCCGCCAAAGCCATCCATCGAATTCTAAAATGAAGAGCCAGCGGGACGCCGGCGCTACCCTTCGCGAAGACGCTCAGGGTGAATTCCTTCGGAATTCACGAAAATCCGGTGGTTTGCCAACGGATACAGCGTGGATGCGTTACTGCGGGCAGGCCGGCGCTACCCTTCGCGAAGACGCTCAGGGTGAATTCCTTCGGAATTCACGAAAATCCGGTGGCTTGCCGATGGACAATGATTGCGGCACGACGTAAACCATTGACTTTGTTCGTTCTTGCTAAGGATGCATCCCATAATCGGACGGCTGGGCGGGATTGGGAATAGGGCAGTCGCGCTAAGCGGTGCGGCAGCATTCGCTTAGCGGGAACCTTTATATGGGCGGGGACATGCTATGGATAGGTCAGACAGGTAGTTGCATTTAGTTGCAGGAACTTGGAGGCGCGGATGACCTCGATCTGGCAAGACGTACGGTACAGCCTGCGGATGATTGCGAAGTCGCCTGGGTTTGCGGCGATCGCGATTCTGACGCTGGCGCTGGGCATCGGCGCAAACACCACGATTTTCAGTTGGATCAACTCCGCGCTGCTGAATCCGGTTCCCGGACTTGCCAGCCCGAACGAAGTTGTGGCGTTGACGCTGAGCAAGCCGGGGGAAAATCCCTTCGCGTTTACCTATCCCGATATCCAAGCCATGCGCAATGGGCAACAGAGTTTTACGGGCATCACGGCGTGCAACATCGGTTCGATGAGCCTGACGGGCCAAGGCAAGCCGGAGCGCGTGTGGGGCATGGTGGCGACTGCGAATTATTTCGACGTGCTGGGCGTGAAGCCGATCCTGGGGCGCGGTTTTTTGCCCGAGGAAGACGAGAAGCCGGGCGGCGCGCCGGTGGCGGTGATCAGCTACCGTTTATGGCAAACGCATTTCGGCGGGAATCCAGACGTGGTGGGGCAGGAAGTTGAAATCAACCAGCATCCGTACACGATCGTGGGCGTAACGCCGGCGGTGTTTCAGGGAAGCCAGACGGGCGTGCGAATGGAGATTTGGGTCCCGATCATGATGGTGGACCAAATCGTGCCGCGGAGCGACCTGCTTCACGACCACCATTATTTCTGGCTGTTCGCGTTCGGGCGGTTGAAGCCGGGCGTCCAGCCGGCGAAGGCGCAAGAGGAAATGACGGTGTTGTTGCGGCCGGAGGTGAAGAATTTCCCGGAGGAACACAGAGGGCACGACAGCGTATCGGTGTATCCGCTGTGGCGCAGCCCGTTTGGCTTGAATTTTTTTCTGGCGACGCTGCTGCCGATGCTGATGGCCATCGCGGGGCTGGTGCTGCTGCTGGCGTGCGCGAACGTGGCGAACCTGATGCTGGTGCGGTCGGTGGGGCGTCGGCGGGAGATGGCCATTCGCATGTCGCTGGGCGCGAGCCGCTGGAGGCTGGTGCGGCAACTGCTGGTGGAAAGCCTGATGCTGGCGCTGGCGGGAGGCGGGGTAGCGCTCCTGATCACATCGTGGACCGCGGGAACGTTCATGAGATTCATTCCCACCACGGATTTTCCGATCTCGCTGGGAATTCCGGTGGACCGCGCGGTGCTGATTGCGGCGTTCGTGATTTCGCTGCTCACCGGCGTGATTTTCGGGATTTTGCCGGCGCTGCGAGCTTCGAGCGAGGCTCCGGTGGCGGTGCTGAAAGAGGATACGGCCAGCGCTTCCGGAGGAAAGAAGAAAGCGCGCCTCGCGAGCGGGCTGGTGGTGGCGCAAATTTCGCTGTCGCTGCTGCTGCTGATTTGCGCGGGACTGTTCATACGCAGCTTCTTGAGCGCGCAGCAGATTAATCCGGGATTCAATGCGCATAACGTGCTGATCGCTTCCTACGATGTGTTTACCTCGGGATATTCGGACGAAAAGGGCACGGCGTTCGACCGCGAGTTGGAGGCGAAACTCGAAGCGACGCCGGGCATACAGTCGGTAGCGCTTTCGAGCCGCGTGCCGCTGTCATTCGGCGGCTCGTCGAGCGTGAAGCCGGAAGGCTACGTGCCGCAGGCCAACGAATCCATGGAGACGCAGGCGGCCATGATCACGCCGAACTATTTCAAGACAGTGGAAATTCCGCTGGTGAAGGGCCGCGACTTCACCATGCAGGACGACATGAGTTCGCAGCGCGTGGCTATCGTCAGCGAAGCGTTTGTGAAGCGCTACTGGCCGAATCAAGAGGGAATCGGGAAGCAGGTGAACTCGGACTTGACGCACGAATGGTTCACGGTGGTGGGGGTAGCGCGCGACAGCAAAGTGACCGGCCTGAATGAAAAGCCCATGCCGTTCCTTTATTTGCCGCATTACCAGATTAATTTGCTGAATCAGCCGGGCGGCTCGGCGATGAACGTAATTGCGAAAACGACGGGCGATCCGCTGGCCATGGGCAAGACGGTGGAAAAAACGATCCACGAAATGAATGCGGACCTGGTGGTGTTCAATCTGACCACGCTGGAATCGAGCGAGCAAATTTCCAGTTTCCCGCAGCGCATTGCCGGAACATTTGTGGGCGCGTTCGGGCTGCTGGCTCTGGTGCTGGCGGCGGTGGGAATTTACGGTGTCACGGCTTACACCACGCGGCAGCGCACACATGAAATCGGCGTGCGCATGGCGCTGGGCGCGAGCAAAGAGGACGTCCTGCGGCTGGTGCTCGGGCACGGGCTGCGGTTGACGTTCGTCGGCGTGGCGCTGGGACTGGCGGCTGCGTTTGCATTGACGCGCTATTTGGGGAGCATGCTGCTGGGCGTGACCAGCACTGACGCGATCACGTTTTCGGGCGTGGCTATCTTGCTCTGCGCGGTGGCGCTGCTGGCGTGCTTTATACCCGCGCGGCGCGCGATGCGCGTGGACCCGATGGAGGCGCTGCGGCACGAGTAGTCGCTACAAGCAGACTTTTCCGCCTTCGCATCGTTGGCTTCCAGGCTTACATTCGCCTACGAATTCTCAAGCTGCGTGTTTTCTCATGACTTCTTTGACCATGGGTATGAGATCGCGCGGAATCAGCGATTTTGTCACATAGCCGCTTGCTCCCGCTTGAGCCGACAGTCGCGCTGCTTCAAGAGACTCGTGGTTCGTGACGATTAGAACTTCCGCGTCCGGCGAACCTTCGCGGATAAGTTGCGTGGCTTCGATACCATCGAGATTCGGCATGCTCAGGTCCAGCAGCACGACGTCCGGCTTGAGGTCAAAAGCTTTCTTAATTCCTTCGAGTCCGTCCGCAGCCTCCCCACAGACTGTTAAACCTTGCTCTAGCTCCAGAAACATCCGGATTCCCTTTCTTACCAATGGCTTATCGTCCACGATTAAAATTCGCACGTTTGACATATCCTTCACCTCAATCTTATGAGACGCCCAAAGCAGGCCACGTTAAATCGGGTTTTCAGTGTATGTGTGAATTGGCCATGAACCGTTACGACACAGATGGACGTGCGGGCATTTTTCAACCGGGCATCGGTAAGAAGAATTTGCCGACAAGTCTGACGGCGGAATTGGATGATACACTGCGCCGAGGCCTAGGTGGCAGGATTCATTGAACGGAGTGCTCGCTTCTCTAAAGACGCATTAGAGTCTGCTGGCTTTCAGGGATGTGGAGTCAGGCAGCGGGGATGTAGCCCGCCTTGTTGATTTGGCGCTTGCGCCTGGATCACCGCAGCACATCCTCCGATGGAGGGAGAAGAGATGGATTGGAAACGGTTGGTCGAGTTTACGCTGCTGGGTAACAGTGATTTGGAACAATATGCCATCCTGCTGGTACGCGTTTCGATCGGGCTGTTCTTCGCCATCTCCGGGGCAAACAAATTGTTTTCCGCCGGCGGCACGAAACAAGTTTACGACACGCTGGTTAAGGCCAATGTTCCGTTTCCCCGCCAGACGGCTTATTTCGTCGCGGGTGTCGAATTCGTTTGCGGATCCATGCTGGCCGTGGGGTTTCTTTCGAGCCCGGCCTGCGCGGTTTTATCGATCGATATGATTGTCGCCATCCTGACCAACACGCTTTCCACCGTGCCTAAAGGACTTTCGTCTCTTAACTGGCTCGACGATGTCCTCTACCTTCCGGAAGTCCTGTACGTGCTCTTCTTTATCTGGCTGATCTTTTCCGGGCCGGGAAAGTTCAGTGTCGATTACTGGCTGGCCGGCAGGCTATTGAGCTGATCGGTGGACGAAGCAGTCGCTGATGAACGCGTTAACGAGAGTTGTCCCGTAGTAGGCAATTCCGGTGGTTATGGCGGCCCAGAGCTGGTTTCGCGTAGAAGGACTACGTCGGATTCGGAGTGGTAGCGAAGGATACCGAGGGTTTTGCCATCGGGCGAGTATTCATACCAGGAAAAATCATCGGCGCTGAAATTCGTGATGAGGTGTCCGCCACCCCCTGGCCCAGCGGCGTCAATCGGCTGCGACCACAAATTCTCGACGCCGTTTTCGCGAATGGCGTACACCACAGCTTTGCTGTCCGGGGAGATCATGGGCGCGGCTGCTATCAGCGGATTGGGATTGAGAAAACGTCGCGCGGGCTGCGGGCTGTCGTTCAGCGGAAGCAGCACGATTTTTTCTTCGCGAGCTTTTCCCGTAGTTGAATTTGGCGGGAACGCTACCAGGTAGACCAAAGTCTTGCCGTCCGGAGAGAGGTTTACGGACGGGCTGATCACAACGGTTCCTGGAATCTTGACGCCCGGGATTTCTTCCGACTTTCCACCGTCTATCGAAATACGGTCGAATGTGTTCATTTGACGGTTGAAGTAATAAACCCATTTTCCATCGGGCGAGCACTCGGGTCCCCCGTCGTTGCTGCCGTCAGAAAGCTCTTTCAAATTAGTCCCGTCGGAATTTACGCGCCACACACGGCTGCCGACGGTGCCGGAAGGCGAACGGCTGACAGCGACAAAAACGACTGGATGCGGCTGGTGCGTTCCGGAGAGACTTTTGCCGCAGGTGGTTAACTGACGACCAGCTTGATTCAAGAAGACGGTGCGATTGCTGCCGTCGGGGGAAATGCGCACTATTTTGCCCAGCTCTTCCAAATAAAGTTGGCCCGCGTCGCTCCAGCCGAATGATTCGATGTCTGTTTCCTGGGCAAGGACAGGCGGCGGAGTGGACATGCTTCCTGCGCTGGGGAAAAGGTACATACTCCGATTGGCTTTGCGAAGCACGGAGGCGATGGTCTTGTTATCGGCCGAGATGCTTAACCCATGATAGTCGCTTGTGTCGTTGGTGATGGGGTGGACTTTAGCAACGGGCAGCGAGAGGAAAGCAAGTTGCGAATGTATATCCAGCGAATCGGTTCGCGTGAGGTCAACAAAAGCTCCGGAGGCGTCCATCGCGGGAACTGCTGCGCCGATGCGGATGTCGTTGAACTTGGCAACTGTTTTCATTTCGCCGGAAGCGACGTCGAATTCCTGCACAGCTCCTAACGCATCACCCGACTGGATCGCCGAAACAAGAATTTTCTTGCCGTCCGGCATCCATTGAGCGGCACGGGGGAAATTCGGCAGCGATTTAGTGAGAATTATCTTTTCGTCGCTGCCGTCGGGGGCGGCGGTAAGAAGCTCCCACTTGCCCACCACCGGATCGTTAGCGCGGGTGTAGGCGATGCGTTTACCGTCCTGCGAAAACGCGAGGCTGGAGTCCACGTCGTGCGCGACAATTTTCGGCAACCCACCTAACACCGGCGCGCGATAAAAGTCCGCCAAATCTCCCGGGCCAGGGGCGGCGCAGCGGAAATAGAGATAGTTCCCGTCCCGCGAAAACGTAAGTCTGGAGTAGCGCGTGACGTCCGGCGGAATCACTTGTGTGTCGCTGTTGGTCTCAACGTGCCATAGCCAAAGGCTTTGCTTGCCTGCGTCCGACATCACGCTCAATATATATTTTCCATCGGGCGAGATAGCAGCTTCGATGGACTTTCCATTGTCGGTCAACTTGGTGATGGTGAAATTCTGGAACGGGATTGCTGTGGCCCTGCTTCGCATTAGGAAAAAGAGGCCGTAGACGGCCCCCACGATGAGCAGCGCCAGGATCATAGCCCCGGCAATGAGCTTTCTCTTGCGAGTCTCGGAGGCCACCTCTGTCGCGCTTGCTGACTTAAGCGCATCTGCCCCACCGGCGGCTGACCTTGCTGAATCCGTGTCGCGCTTCAGTCGCTGCAAATCCGAGCGTAAATCAGCAGCGTCTTGATAGCGCAGTTTAGGGTCTTTCTCGAGCGACTTCCCGATTACGCGTTCAAGCTCAAGCGGCAGGTCTGGAACTACGCGCGTGGGAGCGACCGGCTCGCGCTCTAAAATCGCCGCGAAAATGACGCCCGAAGTGTTCCCGGTAAAGGCTTGGCGGCCTGTGGCCATTTCGTAGAGAACCAGGCCGAAGGAAAAAAGATCTGAGCGCGCGTCCAAGTTTTCCCCGCGCACTTGCTCGGGAGACATGTAGGCGACAGTGCCCAAAGCGGTGCCCGGGCTGGTGAGATTTGGGTCCGTGCCCGCAGTTGTGGTGCCTGTGGTCACCGTCTCGCCAACGTTTTTCGAGACTAGCTTTGCCAAACCAAAATCGAGCACCTTTGCATGGCCGCGCTCGGTTACAAAGATATTGGCGGGCTTGATATCGCGATGGATGATTCCTTGGGAATGGGCGGCCTCCAGTGCGTCCGCAATCTCGATCGCCAGCGTGAGCAGGACATCTACCGTGAGGGGATTCCCACCGATGCGATGCTTCAACGTCAGGCCTTCCAAAAACTCCATGGCGATGAACACTTCACCGTGCTGGTCGTCAATTTCGTAGATGGTGCAGATATTCGGATGATTTAGTGCAGAAGCCGCTTTGGCTTCGCGCTCGAAGCGGCTGAGGACTTGCGGGTCTTTGGCTACGTCGCCGGGCAGGAACTTGAGGGCTACAAAGCGCCCGAGCTTTACATCCTCAGCTTTGTAAACGACGCCCATGCCACCGTCGCCGAGTTTCCCGACAACGCGGTAGTGCGAGATAGTCTGGCTGATCCGAGATGGAATTTCCGCCATTTGCGCACATCTTAGGTTGGGGCAGAAAGCAAGTCAACGAAGAGAGACCTCCTGCGGCTAACTCCTGATGGGCTAACCGGACGTTTAGCCGCGTGTGTTAGACTCCTGCCGCTTCCACGAAGATGGGACGTCAGGAGTAGAAATGCGTAAATCGCTGTTTACAATCTGCTTGTTTCTCGCGCCATTCGGAGGGCTTTGCTACCGCCTTCCTTATGCGCAGGGAACAAGGCTCGTGGCACAGGCTGTCCTTTTTTCATAATGACGGCCCGATGGGGAACTGCCAGAAGGTACCTGGTCAGAGCGATGTGCGAGATCCGGGAATACGACTAAACAGGAGCTAGCCCTGGTTCCGGTAGATGGACGTAACTGTTTGCTCACGCACCTTTACTATCCAGCTCTGGCAAGTTTGACAATCCTATTTCGGGAAACTAGCATAACCGCGAGAGATATCAGTGGAGGTGATTTTGTGCCTACACGCCAATGTCCCTACTGCGGGCAGCCAATGCATGACTCTCTGGCCGAGTGTCCGTATTGTCATGAGACCATTCCGGAGTTGCGCCGCGCGGCTGCACCTGACGCTGCCCCTCGCCGCCCCGACGTTGGGCGCACAAAAATTCGCCGCGGGCTGTTGTGTATGCTTCTGGCTGCAGTTATCCATTACTTCGCAGGCGGCTACAGCGGGATGAAACTTCCTTTCCCCATTCAACCCGTGGTGACCCTGTATTTGGCACCCTTGCTGTTCTTGGCCGGGCTCGGCCTGAGTCTTTATGGCTTTCTATTTGCACCGTAAGGCTTGACTCTATCGAACCGCTATCCCGTCACCGAACCAGAATTTTTATACTAGTGCTAAGCCCAGCCGGGAGTTTTGACCGAACGGACGTCGCCACCACGGGCGGCAACTTTATGGCGTATTCCTTCGACAATGCCAGAGCTGTGTCACTGTAGAAGTAAAGCGATACATAGTCCTCATGAGGTTTAAAAGTGGGAGGGTCGTCCGGGAGGAACGAGTCCAGAAAATACACCTCCGCTAGCTTTGTCCCAGCTGGCGCCGGCGTTCCGAGCCGTCGCGTCAATCGTACCGGGGCTCCCGAAAGCACATCTTGGTACTTGAAGCCTATGACGTGGAAAACATCATCGTCTTTCAATTCCGGCTCGCTCATAGGCGGCGTTCCTCAGCGAAGATGCTGTGTGATTAGGTAATCCGACTAATCCGACTGATCGGCACGTCTTCCGCCATTCAGGCGACCTGTTTTTCCAGCGTGAAAGAAGATGTGAGCTGGATGGCTTTGTGCAAGGTGCGATACAGCGGGCAGTGCATGGGGTAGAGGCCGTGGACGCGCTCAATTGTTTCGAGCGATTGTTCCGGCGCTACCAGGCGCATGGCCACATGGATGCGGCGGATGACCAGCACGCCTTCGTCCGTTTCCACTTCGCCGGTCACTTCACCCACGAGCTTGCCGTTGCTGGCATCAATGTGGCGCGCTTCCAGCGCACCTCCGAAGGTGCCGAGCATTCAACCGGCGGTCGCGGCGATCACGTAATCAATCGTGGCGGCGTGAGACTCGGTAAGTTTGGCGGGATCCACTTTGTAATGCTCGGCGATGGCGCCGTGGACGCTGAAAACCACCGGCTGCGCTTCACCGGGCAAGTACGCGATGCGGAGCGGGCCGACTTTTCTTTCGATGCGAGACTTGGAAACGTAAACGACTTTCGACATGGGTGCCTCCCGTTTATAGTTCAGGTGAAAACCAAGAGTAAGGTTTAATTATGGCGGGTGGCGAGCCTTTCGCCAAGATTGTTCTGCCCGCTGATCTGGGCGCCCCGGTTCGTAAATATACGGGACCTTGCCAGGCCGCCTCTTGGTGTTACAATACCGGCGCGCCGGGAGACTGGCGGCGGAGGGAGGAATTTCATGCTACTAAAACGTGCTATCACGGCGGTTGTTTTACTCATCGCGCTGGTATTTTCTCAGGACTTCGTGCCGCTGGTGCGCGCGGACGACGACGTCGCTCCTCCCACTCCCGACCAACTGGACCAGTTGCTGGCTCCGGTGGCGCTGTATCCTGATTCGCTGCTGGCGCAGATCACCACTGCGTGCACGGACCCGCAGGAAATTCTCGACGTTGATAATTGGCTGATACAAAATCCGGACCTCAGCGGCACGGCGCTCACCGATGCAGCGCAGGCAGCGGGATTCGATCCCGCGTTCATCGCGCTGGTGAATTTTCCGCAAGTGATCACGATGATGGCGGAAAACATCGACGATTACACCGCGATCGGCGTGGCGTTTTCGGCGGACCAGGCGTCCGTGACCGATTCGATTCAGCGGCTGCGCGCGCAGGCGTATGCTTCCGGCGCGCTGCGCACCAACGAGCAACAACAGGTGGAAGTGCAGCAGCCCGCGGGGCAGACGGTTTACGTAATCCAGCCGGCCAATCCTCAAGTGGTGTACGTTCCGGTTTACGATCCCACGGTGGTTTACATACGCCCGGCGGGTGGCGTGGTGGCCACTTCGTTCATCACTTTCGGAGCAGGCATTGGGATTGGCGCGCTGTTGGTTGATAACCGGCCGTGGGGATGGGGTGGCTGGGGATGGAACTGGGGATCGCGCCGCGCTTATTACAACCACGGGGTGTGGGTAGGATGGGGAAATCCGTATCGTCCGCCGAACCGGTGGTATCGCCCGCGGCCGGTGTACTACAGAGACCGTCCGGGCTATCGCGGAAATTGGGGCTACCGGCCGCCGAACTATCGTCCGCCGAGCACCCGTCCGATTGCGCGGCCGAGCAAACCGTGGGGACCCGACAATCGTCCAGGCAGCAACAGACCTGCGCGGCCAACGCCAGGCACGAAGCCGGGGACACGGCCGACGCCGGGTACGAAGCCGGGAGCACGGCCGACTCCGGGTGCGAAGCCGGGCGTACAGCCGAGCAAGCCGGGAGCACGGCCAACGCCGGAGACAAAGCCGGGAACACGTCCGACTCCGGGTACGAAGCCGGGAACTACCAAGCCAGGCACGCGGCCGACGCCGGAGGCAAAACCCGGGACACAGCCGAAGCCTGCAGTGGAGCCGAAGCCGAAACCGTATTCGAAGCCGAGCACACGGCCAAAGCCCAGCCCGGATTCGAAGCCGAGTTCACAGCCGAAGCCTGCGACGCAACCAAAGCCTGCAGCGCAGCCCAAGCCGGCTCCAGATTCGAAGCCGAGCACACAGCCGTCGCGAAGTTCGCGGTCAGCGAGCTCGAATTCGAAGCCGTCTTCGCAATCAAAGCCGGCGCCGCAGTCGAAACAGTCTTCGCAATCGAAATCGGGATACAAGACTAAACAGACGGACCAACAGCCAAAGTAATGCGAGGCGGATGGCCGGGACAAGAAGTGCGGCCGCGTCGATGCGTTCATTTCGTTGATGCGAAAGAGTCAGCCGCGCGCTCTTGACGAAATCGTCGGAGCTGGATTTATAATACGGAATCGACATGCTGTGTCGATAAGGAGGTGATCCCTGAGGTACACGAAAAATTGATTTATTTGTAAGGAGGCGCGTGTGAGTCTGCCATGCGCCTCTTTTTTTTGCGCCAGCGCGTTTGAGGTTTTACGGATTGCGCCATCAACAAAGTGGAACGTAGAGCCGTACGGCACGACACCTTCGACACGACCCACCAAGAAAATCAAAAGAGCCGGCGAGACGCCGGCGCTACGAAAACCGGACCGAGCATTCGCCGCGTCTTAGGGCGAGCACAGTCCCCGAGACGCCGCACACAAGACGCCCTTCCTTCTTCAGGGTAAATCGGTGCGAAGAAAACGCGCGGGGGTTGGACGCAACGGAAGGGTTGGGGGACACGTCTTAACCACAAGGAGAATCCCTATGAAGCCGAGGATTCGGGTATTTGTTCTCGGCGTAACTCTTGCGTGGGCGGGGCAAGTGTGGGCGAACACGCTGCCGCAAGCCTGCGGCGACGACAAAGTGAAATTCGACGTCACGACAGAAGAGAGCCAAGCCGCGCCTGCAGCGCCGGTAACCGGCAAGGCGCAAATCATTTTTATCGAAACGGAAAACCAAAGAGTCACGCTGGCCGGCGATGCCACGATCCGCTACGGCATGGACGGAGCCTGGGTGGGCGCCAACAACGGCAATTCATACTTCGCGTTGACGGTGGACCCGGGAGTTCATCACCTGTGCGCAAGCTGGCAATCGTCGCTGGGAGCTTTCAAGAAGAATATCGATCTCACGTCTTTTACCGCCGAGGCGGGACAGGTGTATTACTTCGCGGCCGCGGTGGCGGTGGGGCGCGACATCGTGACCTTCGGTCTCACGCCATTGAACGAGGATGAGGGCAAGTATCGGCTGACGACTTCGAAGCTCAGCATTTCAAAACCAAGAGAGGTAAGGACGCGCGGTTGAGGTGACGGAAGGGAAGGCGCACGACTCGCCGGCGCCTCCCATTTCCGATCCGCGAAAGCTAGGTGGTTGTGACGGTGTTGATGTTTCCGTTGACGCCATTGGGGAAGAAGCCGCCGCTGGATGTGCCGATTGCGGCGTTTCCGTACACGATGGCGAGAACCTCCGACGTATTGCGAATCACGGCGAGGCCCTGGCTCGCGCCACTCTGGATGGTGGTGAAGTAATGCGCCATGTTCGGCGGCTGGCCGAAAGGAGCTGCGTTGGGATAGGGCGTGTCTTGCGGCGGAATATCCATGCTGTCCACCGCTCCCGGGATCGCGGCGGCGTAATTGGGAGCCAACAACTGATTTTCCTTCAGGATCATATTCAGCCGAATATTTCCCGCGTGATAAGCCTCCACGGCCAGAATTTGCGCCGCAGCGCCGAGATAAGTGGGGTTCGATACCAGCCCGGGTGCTGCGCCCGCGTATGCGCTAACACCAACGTCTTCGAAGGCGCGAGCGAGCGTGAGAAAAGTGTATTCATTGGCGTAAGCGCCCAGAGCAGAAAGGTCGATCACGGGTTCGGCGACCGCGGCCGAACCCAATGCGGCGCGTAAAAACTCGATGTGCAATAACTCATCCAAGGCAATCTCGCCGGCAACGTCCTGGATCTCGGGCGTGACAAAACTTACCTGCGAGCCGTTCTCCGCCATGCTGTTCGCGCCCAGCACCGTGCTGCTCAGCGGCGCTCCCGTGGTGGCCCAACTGTAGAACTCGCCTTCGAGGTATTCCAAGTTCAGCGCAAAATTGAGAATGTCGGCCGGGGACGGGCCTTGCGCGTGCGAGACGGAGGAGGACGAGCAGCCATCAATGATTGCGCCCGCGGCCATGCCCACACCTGCGAGACCTACGTTCTTAATAAAATTACGGCGTGCGAGAGCTCGCTTGGTTCGAATCTCGTTCAGAGTTTCCAACGCTTTTGCCGGGTCCATTTCTCCTATCTGCGGCCGATAAGAACTTTTCATGGGTTACGCCCCTTTTATTAGTTTGGATTCTGCATACGAGTTAGGTACACGGCGCGGATGCGTTTTGGATTCAATTGTGTTTGAGAAATGCGAGAAATGGGGATATCCCGATACGATTCTAGGGTATTACCTGTATGAAACGGGGTGGGTGGGCGCGCTTCAGCCTCGAACGTCACGTCAATTCAAGACAAGGCCGCGGGTTTTGAACCGTGCTCGTGGGTTACAAATTCTCCAGCGAAAATTTCAGCGTTAGGGACGTCCCATGACGTGCAGGTGCGCATAAGGCGTTCCGGCCCACATGATGTAGGCTCCGGTGGGCTTGTGCGTGGTGGGAAGCCCGGTAGTTTTGGGATCGAAAGGCCACATGATCATCCAGTGCGGGCCGATGGCGATGGGTTTGCTGGTGGTGTCGTAGGGATCGGAGTCGCTTCGCTGCGTCGCTCCAGCCAGCATGTAGGTGATTCCCGGAACGGTATTGGTCGGCTTGGGCTTGTGATCGGCGAAATCCTTGAACCACTGCATGGAGGCTTCGTCTTCGCACATGGCGGGCTGTGCGACTCCCATGGGATCGCCGGGCATACAGGTAAATCCGTTGGTGCCTTGACGCAGTATGGTCATTTTGCCCAGAAAATTCATTTCCGCTACGGTGGCGTCCTTGGCCACGTCCCGCGGAGCAGCCGAGAGAGCGCGCGCGATTTTGGCCTTCACAAGCTCGTCGGGAGTCATGGTCGGTTGCTGCAGCGCGTGATTCCGCGCAGCGGCCCGCGCGCCAATTCCGGCGATCGCGAGCGTCGCAAAGATTACAGCGAGAACGCCAAGCTTTCCTTTTCGATGGAACATAAGGCTCCTCGGTAAGTTGTGAGAGCGTACGCGTGAGTTAAAACGCAGTTTCCGATTTGGCGCTCCGTCCTTTGCATCCTACGCTTCACCTTTCCCGGACACAACGGCTCTGCCGATGAATCACGCCGGGTCCGTCAAAAACGGAAGAGCGCGGCAGGCATGACTGAATGCTCGCAGCTCTTTCTGGTTCTCATGCGGACTCACGATCATGATGTGCGGCCCGGCGTGAAAATCCTCGTCGGAGCCGATTAGGGACGAAGTCAACAGAGCCGGCGAGACGCCGGCGCTACGAAAACCGGACCGCGCATTCGCCGAGGTTTAGGGCGAGCAGAGTCCGACTAGACTCCTTTTGGTTAAGATAAACCGGCGTGCAGGCGGGCGCTACCCTTCGCGAAGGCGCTCAGGGTGAATTCCTTCGGAATTCACGAAAACCCGGGCCCAGCGTATGTCACAGGTATTTGCAACGACATTTGTCGTGGTATGCGAAGGGGCGGGGCGGCTCATTAGGCTGGATTTACGCTGGGGTTGCGCGTGGGCACGTTGAAATATTCAACGCGCACTGGTTTTTCCAACGGTTTTGCTCCGGGCGCAGAGCGGCGGGGCGACGGGCGGGCGCAGAATCGAATGAACTTACCGCGGGCCGAGCGATGCTGTTGACATTGGCGCGCAATTTGCATACAACGTGTCATTCGCCCCGGGCGGGGCAATCTCAAGCAGGAGGAGAAATCACATGCCGACGAGAAAGCCGATCAAGAGGACCAAGCATTTGAAAAAAGCCAAGAAGCTCGAAGCGACCAAGCCGCTATCAAGAGCGGCGTGGGGTGGATCACGTGGCACGGAACATCCGTCAGGTGGGGTAGGCCCGGTGATCATTCATTCCATCGAGCCATAACGGCGCGGCAGTTAACGCCACAACAACACTTCGGTCAAAGATTTCTGCAACCCGCGCGGGTCCCGAACCCTTCCGAGTGTGAAGGGTTCGGGTTCTGACCCGGCGGTGTCTTCGCAGTTCACAAAACGAGTCCGCACTCTACATGCCCGTCTGAAGCGGTAAAAAGCAGGACCCCGCTGGCCTGAATGCCGCCGCTACGACCGCAACATTTCATTCGCTAGTTCTCTCACGGTGAATCTCTGCGCAGATGACTGAGCGTCATTTTCGGTGCCGAGCATTCAGCCAATTCGCAACATTCGCCTTGCCATCCAAACCGGGCGAGAGCATAATCCGCAGCCGCTAGGCGAAAACCCGCCGAAGCTAATCCAAGGAGAAAAATACATGAAGCGTATTTTGTTGCTGCTCGCGGTTCTGGCACTCTCCGCTGCCGTTTCCGGCACGCTGAAGGCGCAGGCGATGATGCAAGCAAATCCGTATCTGGGCACCTGGAAACTGAACCTTGAAAAATCGAAATTCACGGGCGTACCAGCGCCGAAGAGTTTGACCCGGGAAGTCGTAGCGGACGGCGCGGGCACGAAATACACCTACAAGGGAACCGCCGCCGATGGAAAAGCGATCGAGTTTAGCTTCACTACAAATTACGACGGCAAGGATTCCGCCATCACCGGATCAGGAGCGCCCGGAGGCGCGGACGCCCTGGCAATCAAACGCATCAACGCCTATAAGACCTCGGCGATCGTGAAGAAGGACGGAAAAGAAATCGGGAAGTCCTCGGCGGAAGTGTCAAAGGACGGGAAGATTACCACCATCAGAGGCTCGGGAAAGACCCCGGACGGCAAGGACTACTCGAGCGTAAGCGTTTACGACAAGCAATAAGTAGCTGCGTCCCCGCGGCGCCCTTCGCAAAATGCGCCAAGGGTGAATTCCTTCGGAATTCGGGGGCGGCAAAGCGCTGATTGCGGATTTTCCGCGCGGCCGCCTCTGCGTTTTACTTGTTCACGGTGCTTCGGTGCCGTGAGGGTCGTAGCTTTTGCCCCAAAATTCGGGGGCTGCAGCCTCGAATTCGACTCCGAGCTTGTACCATCCCGTCGGGTCCGGATTTCCACTCCACACCACGTGGCCGCGAATTTGCGTTCCCGTTTCGGGATTGCTGAAACCAAGCGCAGTTCCCTGGGGCAAGTTCACCGGAGAAAGAATCAAGGCTCCATTAAGGTTGATCACAGCCGTCACTACCTGGTGGGTCTCGAGCCGAGCTTCAATCTGCAATGGAATGCTTGCCAGGATGCGGCGGCTTCTGCGCTGTTCCTTCATGGGAGTACTATACCGAGGGTAATAGTACTACGCTATCACATTATAGTAATCGTTTCGGAGCTAGTAAGCCGCTGTGCCGCTCGCGATTACAGAAACTTCATCAGCGCGTCGGTCGTTTCCTCTGGCCTTTCTTCCAGGACCCAATGGCCGGTGTTAGGCAGGACGAGGCTTTGCGCGAATTCATCGTAATTCCTCCTGAGATTGTGGAAACGTGCGGCAGCATCCTAATCGAATTCGCGGCGCAGCGGATAGTCAACGATGATGGCGCGTCCATCGGTGAGGGCCTTGATGGAATGGCGCGCGTTGCTTGGAACGATGGCGACCAGGCCGGGGCGGGCGACGCGGGGTTCGCCTTCGATGGTAATCTCCAGCTCGCCCGCGAGCACTTCGTAAACTTCTTCCTGCGGATGGAAGTGTTCGTGAATGGACGCGCCGCGTTTGAAGTCGTAATGCGCGAAAGTCATGCTCGCGGAATGGAAATAGCGGCCAAACCAGCCGGGCAAGCGTTCGATGATTTTCAGCCTGCTGGTGTCAACGAAGGGCATAAGCATCTCCTGCGAATCATCCTAGCACGGGTGGTTCTGACGGGACGCGCGCCGCGAGAGCGAAATTGAAAACCCCGGGCACGCCGGAAAATTTGTGCTAAATTCGGGCGCTGCATCTCCGCACGACTGATCGGCAGGAGGCAGGTTATGTCTGACACCGAAGCTAGCCCTTCCCCACAATTGACGCTGGAGGTTGAAAAGAAGCCGGCGGAAACGATCGTTCGCTGCACGGGGCGAATCATGTCCAGCACGACTGAATTGCTGAAGAGCACCGTGCGTCCGCTGATTCCCGACACCAAGCGTATCGTGCTGGATCTTACGAGGGTAACTTTCCTGGACAGTTCGGGGCTGGGGACAATTGTGGGGTTTTGGGTAAGCGCGAAGAAAGCGAAGTGCGAACTGAAACTCACCAACGCGAACCAGAGAATCGTGGACTTGTTTCTCATGTCCAATCTGGCGCCGATCCTCGGTGGTCACGAAGAATATCTGGGAGCTACGCCGGACTAAAGTTGTGGGATGGATCCTTGTCAGATCCTAACGATCTTGGGTGAAGGTTTCGAGGGCGCGGTCGAAGCCGCGCGGCTCGATGTGGACTGTGCCTTGAAATGGGCGGTCAATATCGGCGATGGCGATCAGAATAAACGACAACATCAGCGCCAGCGACAGCACCTGAATGCAATGCAACTTGAAATCTTCTATGCCGAAGAGGCAGGAAGAAAGCGTGGTGATGCCGCCTCCCACGATCAGCACCAACCAGAGAATTCCGGGCAATTTGGATTGGCTTTCGAGCTGGCGCACGCGGCGATGTTCGGTCATGGCGGAAATTTCACCGAGGGTCAGATTCATGCTGGTCTGCTCGCCGAAGGTAGCTGGCTTGGTTTGCAGCACGGCAGTCCACAGATCGTGTATGGTGTTGTGACCGGCCAGACTCAACTTTCCTCTGTGCATCACGGGCCATTCTTCGTCAATCACTATGGTCGCGTACTGGCGGGCGAGTAGATGAACCTGTTCGCGTTGCGTGGCAGGCAATCCGTCGGCGAGCCGGTAAACGCTGACCAGACAGTTCGCTTCGGCCTCGGCGTTGATTTCCGCTTCCTGGTAGGAGCTCCAAACCGCGTACAACATGAAGCCCATGATCACGGCATAGGTTGTGCCGAGCACGCCGACCTGCCAGCCGATAATGTCGTTGTGAATCCGGCGGCGGGTGGCCGGCCAGAAGCGATTCAGAATAAACAGAAAGGGAAGCGGCCCCAGAGTGCAGGCCAGAATCACGATGAAATTGTCGAATGCCGTCAGCACGGTCAGTTCCTCCAGTTTCGCCGCGGGTCGCTTCCAGCGGGACGATTCTAGACTTTTTTCCGCGATTTCGGTGCAAGTTTGGCGCAGATTGAATTTTCCGGCGGATTAGCTCCGTGGCATGACTTGGAATGTAGGGAAGTACCGCTGAGGGAACCAGACTGGACCGCGCTGCTGCAAAGCGGAGCGATCTTTTCGACGCGAACGGCCTTCCTCGCGGGATCGAATTTGCCCGCGAGCAACACGGATGCGGCGATCAGACCGATGGGGCTACGCGCTCTCGTTCCAGACGTACAGGAAAGTGGCGTCGGTGGCGGTGGCGACTTTGCGACCGGCTTTGCGCGTTGCGCGATTCAGCGCGGAACGGACCTTTTCTTTCGACGCCTTCAACTCCGCCAAGGGCACCTTAATCGCGGCACCGGCCTTCAACTGGTCGAGATCGTCGAGGATGATGGAGACGATCTCCTTGTGCTTGCCGTTGCGGCCCTGCGGGACGTCGGACTGCACCATGGTCTTGAAGTGCGCCGGAGCGGTTTTGGTTCGAGAGCTGGCCATGCGACCCTCCCCATATTCGAATCCTTAAACTAACGTGACGTTATCGTACCCTAAGCGTAAAAGCGTTGCCAGGTAAAAAATAATGGCCTCACCTACAAATTCCAGTCAGATTTGTTAACGAACGCCTAGCCTCCTGCTAGCCGAAAGTTAGAATCCCAAAACAATTTTTAAAGAGTTGACCCGTATGAATTCGGCCCTGCTACGTTGATGGTGTTGGAAGGGAGGGGATTGTGACGCCAAAACCCAAAACGCATTTCGAGCAGATTCCGTTGGAGATGGTCAAGAAGATCGCGAAGGTGGATGAGCAGCACGGAGGTTTCATGCCGTCATGGCAAGAACTATATCAGCAGACACTCACAGTGTCCGATAGGCAGAAGCTGACCGAACTGGTCCTGGCCGTTGAACAAGCTATATTTTTCCGGGCGCAAGAATTGGATAGAACGGAAGCCGGCGCGAAAGAACGCGCGGCCATGGACCAAGCCGCTCGCAAACTTCTGGCTATCAAGACCGAAAAACTAGGCTGGCCGGGACTAAACGAAGTTTCTACGCGGCAACCAGCGAGCGGACATGGCTCATGATGTTTATGGCGTCGGACTTCGAGACCACCAGATCGACGGACGCATTCTTCCTCAATAAGTGGTGGTGTGCCACGGTGTCAGCGTAAAGCGTAAAAAGAATTATGGGAACTCGCGGCATGATCCGTTTCAATTCACGCGCCGCGTCAATGCCGTTCATGACCGGCATGGATAAATCGAGAATGATCAAGTCCGGTTCGTGTTGTCGGGCAAGTTCCAGTGCTTCTTGGCCGTTCTTAGCTTCGGCGCAAAGATCGTAGTCCTCTTCGGCTTCGAAAATCCTGCAAAGAATCCTGCGGATTACCGGGTTGTCGTCCGCTATTAGGATCGTTTTAACCATTTCGCTTTTGGCCCATGGCCGAGGGCCAAGTGACCCTGCCCTGACAATCTTTTAACATAACGGCCAAGAGTGCACGATAGGGTCTTAGCTGTAGAGAGCGTCTTAATAACCTGGCCTACAGGAACTAGGGCAGGGAACTACCGGATGGACCCGATGCCGCGCGGTCCAAAACGGAATATGATGCGGTTGGAAAGAATTTTCCAAGGACGGCGCGAAGCGATGAAACGCCCGACAGGCGTGACGGTAATTGCGATTCTGATGGTCGGCGTGGCGGCGATTCTGGCTCTGGGCTGTCTTGCTTTCTTCTGCATTGCGATCATGGGGATAACCGGCGAAAGTTCCGACGCGGTCTCCGCTGCGATCACCGGCATGGGAATCGGGGGCGGTTTTTCACTCTTGGTTCTGGCGAGCGCAGCCGCGGGTTTGGCGATGGCGGTGTTCAAATTGCAGCAATGGGCGTGGAGCGCAGCGATCGCCTGGATTGGCGTGGGCACGGCATTGACGGTGATCAGCCTGTTTGCTTTGCGAAGATATGTCCTGATTCCAGTTGGGCCATCGCTCGTTTGCCATCTGCTGGTGGTGACGACGGCTGTCTGGATGCTGGTGTACCTCTTGAGGCCCAGAGTGAAGCAAGCTTTCACTGCATCGAGCGCTTAACCGGCGCCGAGCCGCAGGAAATTTGACGACTTTGTAGAGGAGAATAGTGAGATGGCTAAACTAACCGCTGCCGCGAGAAAAAGACTTCCGAAATCGAGCTTCGTGGAGAAAGGCGCGAGAAAATATCCGATCCCGGATGCTGCTCACGCGCGCGATGCTTTGGCCAGAAGTTCGGGAAAGCCGGAACATCGCGCTGTGGTTGCGGCAGTTCGGCGAAAATTTCCAAATATAAAGATAGGGAAGAAGAAATAGGAGGCTGCAAATGTTTGGTTACGGGATAGTAGGGACAATATTGATTATTTGTTTGATCGTTTGGCTCGTACGAAGAGCCTAGAGCAGCGCCTGGGGCAAACTCAGGAGCCCGTGAGCCCCATCAGGCGGACTCGAACAGCGTTATGCCTTTGCCGCTATGTTTAGCCTCGTACATTAGTTTGTCCGCGAGATCCAGCATCGCTTCCGGGGAATTGAGCGGAGTGGGAAAACTGACTACGCCAAAGCTGAAGCCGATGGGCCAGTTCGTACCCTGCACTAGACGTTGCAACACCGCATTGAGTTTTTTCATGATGACGGGTGCGGTCTGCGCGTCTGTTTCGGGCAATAAGATTGCGAATTCGTCGCCACCCAATCGAGCTACGGTATCGGTAGCGCGCAGGTTGGAGCGTAGTGCCTCCGCGACAGCCGCCAATACCAGATCGCCGGTCTGATGGCCCCGCCCGTCGTTCACCTTCTTGAAGTCGTCCAGGTCCATATACACGAGCGTGATCGGCCGTTTATATCGTCGCGAGCGTTTGCACTCCATATCGAGTGATTCCTCAAAAGCGCGGCGATTGGCCAGGTGCGTGAGATGGTCGGATCGCGAAAGGGACTTCTCGTTGTCCAGCGCCAAGGCCAGACGCCGCTTGTGCTCCTCGAGATCGGCTTGCGTCTGCATCTGCGCGGTAACGTCTTGCGCCGATCCGATCACGTAGCTGGCGTGCTCGCCATCTTCGACGACGCGATTGAAATAGGACCAGGTTAGTGGCTTGCCGCCTTTCGATTGCACCTTCATATAGCCGGCGAGTTCACCTTTCTCCTTCAGCAGCGCCAGGTATCCTTTCAGGTTGGCCTGCTGCTCCGGTACCAGCAGGTCGCGCAGATTTTTGCCCTTCAATTCCTCCGGCGCGTAGCCCAGCGCGGACGCACCTGCTTTATTCACGGAAATGATAACCCCGGCCAGATCGTGCGTGCACATGAGCCCGCCGCTTTTTTCCACCAGGGTGCGATAGCGGTCCTCGCTTTTCCGCAAAGCTTCTTCCATACGGTGCCTTTCCGCGACGTCCGAAAAAGAAACCACGGCACCCTCGATTTTCCCGTGTATCAGGAGCGGCGCGCTGGTGCACTGTGCCATCAGGAATGAGCCGTCTTTTCTGCGGAACCAGTCTTCCGGCACTTTGCAGATGTCTCCGGTGCGAATCACCGCCACCAGCGGACAGTCCTTTTCCTCCAGATGTGTTCCGTCGGGACGTGCGGCATGAACCATGTCGTGCATGGAGCGGCCGCGGATTTCATCCTCGGAATACCCGAGCATTTTCTGTCCGGCGGGATTCAGGAAGACCAACTTGCCATTCTCATCAAGCTGGTACAGGCCTTCGCCGATCGTGTTCATCACCGCAGACAGTCTCAAGTTCGCCTGCGACAACTGGGTGCCGACCGTCGCGCGGTATTTCAAATCACTTTGGACCGTAATCGAGAGGATTAACAAAAGAAACATTTGTCCCGCGAAGGCGGCGGTAAACAAGAGTTCCGTACGGACTACGCTGGCACCGTACTTGTCTTCGCTCAAGGCCTGGCGGCCGCGGACTTTGCGACCTATTTCCGCTACGACCGTGCGGATCGCGTCCATTTGATCGTTTCCTTGGTCCGTGTTCACAATTGCGAGAGCGGCTTGCAGGCCCGCGTCCCTGCGCTTTTGGATGGTTAGTGCCAACTCGGTAAATTTCGCGGATGTAAGTGTTTTCAACTGCTGGGTCAACCGCACGCAGTCCGCATCGTCTTTCGTCAACTCTGCCAATCGGGCGAGTCGGTCAGCGATCTCATTTTTGGCAACACTATAGGGGGCAAGATAGGTTTCGTTACCGGTGAGCAGGAATCCGCGCTGGCCCGTCTCAGCATCCTCCACTGCAGTGAGATAGCTCTGTAAGGCATCTACCTCGATCCGAGTATGCGCCACCTCTTCCCGATATCGCCGAAATTCCAGCGCCCGCTCTCGTAGATAGACCGCAAGAAATGCAAGCAAAATGACTGCAAACAAGAATCCCGCCAGCACGCGAGTTGTCAGACCAACTTTCACCCCATTCTATTTTAGTTCTTTTGCGCGTGGCAGGATTCGCGAAGCTGCGGCAAATGCCGAAAGGCGCAACTATTGTGAGCCGTCAGGAGTTAATGCTGTAGGAGATCGGAAGCCGGCTGGGACAATCACAATAACTCGAAAACTCATCCACTTCGCCGTCTTACGCGGGTGAAGACTTTGATTTCTTTTTAGAGTCCCGCTTCGACTCCGATACATCAATTATGGTAGTTGCCAACGTCTGGCACAAAGGCAACAACATCAGGAAACGGAGAACAAGCATGGGCAAACTTACAGGTCAAGTTGCGGTTGTGACCGGCGCTTCGAAGGGCCTCGGCGCGGGAATTGCCAAGGCGCTCGCAGCCGAAGGCGCGTCGGTGGTGGTGAATTATTCGTCGAGCAAGGAAGGTGCGGACCGTGTCGTACAAGAAATCACGGCCAAGGGAGGCAAAGCCATCGCGGTGCAGGGCGATGTCTCGAAACAGGCGGATATCACCCGACTCTTCGCCGAAACCAAGAAAGCCTACGGAAAACTCAACATTCTCGTAAACAATGCCGGCGTGTATGAGTTCGCGCCGTTGGAGGGCACCACCGAAGAGCTTTTCCACCGCCACTTTAATTTGAACGTGCTGGGCCTTTTGCTCACCACAAAGGAAGCCGTGAAACTCATCGGCCCCGAAGGCGGGAGCATCATTAACATCAGCTCGGGCGTCAGTACGGTGTTGCCACCCAACACCTCGATCTACACGGCCACCAAGGCTTCCGTCGATGCGATTACCGGAATTCTCGCGAAAGAATTGGGCCCGCGCAAGATTCGTGTCAATTCCATCAACCCCGGATTGATCCAAACCGAGGGGGTTCATGCACAAGGCAACGACCAAGGCGACTTCCGCAAGTGGATCGAATCGCAATCGCCGCTGGGCCGCATCGGGCAGCCGGACGACATTTCGCCCACAGCGGTGTACCTGGCGTCGTCGGACTCGAAGTACATGACCGGCGAAACCGTTCGCGTCACCGGAGGGATTTAGAAAAGGAGATGCGCTTACCTCAACTCCCTGTACCTGGTTAACGCGGTCGGCAGGCAAGATTTGGAGATTCTGCACGTGCCGGCTTTGCCCCAGTGTGCAGGTGCCTCACCGCGATGGAGGCCCAGCATCGCGCAGCAGCACAACGTCGGATTCGGTGTGAGAACGTAGGATGCCGATGGTCTTGCCGTCTGGTGAGAATCGGAATGACGAGATCGCATCGGACCCGAAGTTTGTAATCTGGCGGCCTCGAGAACCATCGAGCGGCTGTAACCAGAGATTGTCCGTGCCATTTTCGTGGATGGGATACACGACCGCCTTCCCATCCGGCGTGAATTGCAGTCCAGCCGCGACGCGCGGATCCGGATCCAGCATGCGCCGCAGCGGCTGAGGCCCCGCATCCAGAGGCACCAGAGCGATCTTGTGTGCGATCTCAGCCGTACCGCCCGTCGTGAGGAACGCCAGCAGCTTGCCATCGGGTGCGATGGCGAGCCCATAATCAAAGTAGCCGGAGGGTAAAGCCGTTCCCGGCACAATCTCGGGCGTGCCGCCGTCAATGCTCACGCGTTTGAGTTGAAGATCTTGCACATCTTCATAGAGCACCCAGCGTCCGTCCGGTGAACATTGCGGCGCAACGTCTTGCGTCCCATCTGTGAGTTGCTTGGCGTCCGAACCGTCGGCGTTCACCCGCCAGATGCCCGCCTGGTTACTGGCCAAATGGCTAGCCCAAGTGAAGACGATATAGCGGCCGTCCTGGCAGCTCCTCGGTTGAATAATTTGGGCGGCGGGGTCACTCAGCAGGATCGCCTTGTGCGCGCCGTCGGCTGATATCCGAACCAGGGAATCGACATCATCGAAGTAAAGGATGCCGTTACCCGCCCAGTCAAAAAAAATCGAGTCCTTGATTTGCACCGCCGCGGGATTCGGAGGATTCCCAGTGAATCCGGCGGCAGGCAATAGGTAGAATGTCTGTGTGGCTCTTTGCTGAACGGTGGCAAGTGTTTTCCCGTCCGCCGAGAGAGTAACTGTCTGATAGCCATTGGTGTCCCTAGTAATGGGACGAAACTGGCCCGCGGGTTCAGATACAAACGCGATTTGACTCCGAGCGTAGGGAGTGGCGTTCGGTTGATAAGTGGCGACCAAGCCACGCGAGTCGGGCAGCCACGCCAAGTCGGTTAACTGCACGTTGTTGAACCGGGCCAGCGTCTTCACCTTACCGGAAGGCACGTCCTGTATTTGAATCACACCCAATGCACCTTCCGCGCCAGGCATTGCGGAGGCGATCTGCTTGCCATCGGGCGACCAAGCGACGGCGTTCGGAAGTGCGGCTGCGGGTCCATCTGCGAAAGCCAACTCGTTTGAGCCATCTGCGTTTGCCATAAGCAGTTCAAATTTTCCGACGTCGGGGTACAATCCCCGCACAAAGGCAAAGCGCTGGCCATCGGGCGAAAAAGTGACTCGGGTGTCAACATTTTTCACGATCAGCTGCGGTGTGCCGCCCAGCACCGGCGCACGGAGAAGATTGTGACCCTCAGCGATCTTGTCAACCGCCCGCAGGAAATAGATGTAGTCGCCGTTCGGAGAAAACGCAAGATTCTCGTAGCTAGCGTCCGCCGGTGCCATCACCTGCGTATCGCTATTGGTGGGCACGTGGCGCAGCCACAGGCTCTGCTTGCCATTGTCGTCCAGCGCGGTCAGTAGATATTTCGCGTCTGGCGAAATAGCCGCCGCAATCGTCTTTCCATTGCTCGTGATTTGCGTGACGGTGAAATTTTCAAACGGCAGAACGCGCCTACTGTTGAAAAATGAATAGATCCCGTAGCCCGCCGCAGCGACCAGCACAAGCACAACCAAGACGCCCGCGGCCAGTCCGAACCGGTGCTGCTTGGCCGCTTCGACCACCGCCGAGCTTGCTGATGCGTGCGACACCGATGAGTCCTTCGGCGGCACTCGCGCTGCTGCGGTCGCTTCCCGACTGGACTGCGCTATTGCTGTGCGCCCCGAATCCGTGTCGCGCTTAAGGCGTTGCAGGTCCGCTAGCATTTCGGAAGCATGCTGGTAACGGAGCTTGCGATCTTTCTCCAGGGCCTTGTCGATGATGCGCTCGAGCTCGGCCGGCAATTCAGGATTCAACCGCGACGGCGGCACAGGCGCCTTGTGCAGGATGGCATCGAAAATGGCCGCTGAGGTTGCACCCGGGTACGGCAACGCACCTGTGGCCATTTCGTAAAGCACCGCGCCGAAGGAGAACAGGTCAGTGCGCGAGTCCAGCTCTTCACCCATAGCCTGTTCTGGTGACATATATAGTACGGTTCCCACGGCCGAGCCGGGACTGCTGAGCACTTCGTCGAAGGTCGCCGTGGCAAGCGCCGTCGCCGTCACTCCCGGGCTCACCCGGCGGGACGAGACGCTCTTGGCCAGCCCGAAATCCAGCACCTTGGTGTGCCCGCTGCGCGTGCAAAAAATATTAGCGGGCTTGATGTCGCGGTGAACGATTCCTCTGGCGTGGGCGGCATCGAGCGCATGAGCTATCTGGATGCCAATGTCGAGCAATTCATCCAGGGGCAGAGGTCCGGCGGCGATCCGGTGCTTTAGCGTTTGGCCATCCAGAAACTCCATGACGATAAATGCTTCGCTGTGCTGATCGTCAATTTCGTAGATGGTGCAGATGTTGGGATGGTTCAGCGAGGATGCAGCTTTGGCTTCGCGTTGAAAGCGCCTGAGCGCTTGGGTATCTTTGGCTACGTCGTCGGGCAGGAATTTGAGGGCGACAAAGCGGTCGAGCTTGACATCCTCAGCCTTGTAAACCACACCCATACCGCCGCCCCCGAGTTTCTCCAGGATGCGGTAGTGCGAGACGGTCCGGTCGATTGGCGGCTGCGAATCAGGCATCTGGCGGACATCTTAGGTTGCGATGGGAGTCAAGTCAACGAAGAGGAGGCGGCGGGCTAATCAGGAGTTAGCGACTCCTGGAAACCGTCAAGCGCTTCAATGAAGAAGCGAGGGGCAAATCAGGGCGCCAGTTCCCGGTAATAGAGGTAGGCATCGCTTTCACCAACCACCATCCAGCCGTCGCCCATAAATTTGCGTTCTACGCGGAAATAGCGAACCGACCGGCCGTCCGGCGGGGGACCTCCATCCACCGTGACATCGGCTCGAACTATGGTCGCCAGTGCACCGATCCTGCCGTGCGCTGCGATCGAGCCAAACTCCACGTCCCGCTGCACCATCTCCGGAACGGGTTCGATGGGCGAGCCTTCGTGAGCTTCCGCCAAGATCCGCGCGACATCCTTCGGGCCCCGTCCGGAGTACTCGCTGAGAAGTCTCTCGCGCACGGCATCACGCATGCCATCGTCCACCGTGCGGACGCGCAAATACATTTGAATGCCCGCGAACCCAAGCAGCGCTACGATTCCGACCAGGGCGTGCCAGCCTCGCAATTGGAAATTGTATTCCGCCATTCTCAACCTTCTGCCCAGAGGATGAGGACTTGAGTAGATATTCTCTCGCAAAATCACGCGGAGTTCGGCGGCTCGGCGAAGTCGCAGCGCCGAAAAGATAACAGAACCAAGGTGAAAATCGCGGTCTGAGGTCAGAACAGTGCTGAGAAGTTCTAGAGCACACACCGATAAATGCACAAGCCGGGCTTGTCCGGTTATGCGCGTTCTCAGGAGTTAGTGTGCTCGCAGGAGACGTTATAGTTTGCGAGGATGCAGCCACCTTCGAGTGTACGGCATTCTGTGAGTGCCAGTTTTATTCGATGTCCGAAATCGCGGAACGTGGGTATGCCGGACCCGAGAAGAATCGGATGGATGTTCAGGCCGATTTTGTCCACCAGCCCTGCAGCTAAAAGTGACTGCGCCAATTCGCCACCACCCATGAGGCAAATGTCCTTCCCTGGTTCTAGTTTGAGACGTCGGACGAACTCGACCGCGTCGCTCGACACCAGTTGAACGCCGGGATCGTCGATCTCTTTAAGCGTGCGCGAGAATACAAAGGTTTGCATGGTCGGATCAGCGCGCTTAGCGCGCTTGGATTTCTTTGGACTGTTGGCGACCGAGACTGCGTAAGTTTTTCGCCCCATCAGTATGGTGTCGACGTCCTTCCAGTAGTCCGCCATCACCTGTTGCACGTCCTTGCTGAAGTGCAGCCAGTCGAGTGAGCCATCCACACCGGCCAGAAATCCGTCCAAACTGACAGCTCCGCCATAGGTCACGATGCGCATCGTCTCGCTCCTTTCCGGTTTATCCCGCAAAGTAGATATCTCAAAAACATCGGTTTTCCTCAACAATTTTGCCAGTGCCTGATTAAACGCGGTAACCGGAGAAGTGAAGTTCTAGGAGAGGACTTGCCAGGTAATCCGACTAATCGGGAGCTAGCGACTCCTGGAAACCGTCAAGCGCATACTATTCGACGAAGGCTGAGAGATTTTCTGCCGGAAGAATGAGACTGGCCTGCGCACCGATCGCATGGACGGAGTAAAACGAACATTTCAAATTGTAACCTCCGTTCGTTGATGATTCTCGCGATCGGGAGTAATATTCACGGCCAAGAATGGCAGGGCCACCGGAAAAGAAAAATCGCGGCAGCGAGACGCCGACTCAGCACACGTGGGATCGACCCTCGAGCGCATCGGCGAAAGGAGATTCCGATGAAAAAGAGAATGACGAAAATTACGTGGACGACCCTGGGTCTGGTGTTTGCAGTTCTTTTCCCGATCACCACTCATGCACAGGCAGACAACGCGCCGGATGAATACAAGGCCGACAATATGGCGCGGATCGAGGCTCTATCGGCAAAGACGGAGTTCGAGGGACATTTCTCATTGCCGTATAAAGTGCAGTGCCACTTGCACAAATTGGAGCCTGGCGATTACACGGTGGTGGTAAAGACACTCGAAGACGGCATGAAATTGGTGATGTTCCGGCGGGCGGGTAGTGAGGTCGTGGTGGAGTCTCGACCTATCCCGCCAACCCCGGTTCCCAACGACCAGGGACACAGCGCCGTTTTAGTTAGGCACGGACCCGGGCCAGGAAACTATACGCTCGAAGCCGTTTACGTCGAGAGCCTCAAACTGGTTCTAATGCTCGACGAGAGCGGACATACACAACTCCCCGACAAAATGTTTGCGGGCGTGAAGCGCGTTCCGATTTCGTGACCTAACCTTCGAAGCAGAATCTCAACGTACTTCGGTCTAGCGCACCACATGGCTGGTAAACGCGCTTACCGTCGGGACTTGACAGACGCAGGCCGCCGAGAGTGTCCTTTGTGAACTGAGGTAACCCTTTGCGGGTCCTACGACTTGTCGCTATTTTGAGTTCGATTTTGGCGGCTTGTTGGTCCGGTGAGAGCGGCGGGTTGGAACTACCCTGTTACCATCCCACGAAACCAATCGCCGTGGAGCCTCGGCCAGAGGAATCGGTTCACGCCGAGTTGGTTCGACTCCAACAACAGAAGGGGTGGACTTTGGCTTCGCTCGGATTCGGGCTCAATGTTGACTCGTTTGACAAACGCACGCTGGTTCAGGTCCCCATATCAACCGGCTTAGCGCTGGTGCGAGGAACTATTTCGCGCGACGGCACTGTGATCATAGTCAGTCGCCTCAGTTTTAGTGCATCCGATTCTCTTGAACTTCTTCGGACGGATGGGAGCGATCTGCGGGAATTACCATTCACGCACACAGGCGATGTGCCGAGCCACTTTGAGTCGCTTTGCTGGTCCTATGACAAATCCAGATTAGCGGTGGCTGTCCACCGAGGTTCCCCGGAAGTGAAATTAGAGATCTTGAATTTGGACTCGGGCGTTGACCAGACAGTCGATCCAAGTGTGAAAGAGCTGACATCGCAATGCCGGTCGTCCGACGATTAAAAAATTGTCTACGAAGCGGGCGATGGCGTGGGGATCTATGAGGTTGGAAACGACAAGTCCTCAACCCTCCTTGCCCCTGGGGGAAAGCATCCAACGTGGTCGCCCGACGGAAACTGGATCGCGTTCCGTGACGGTAATACGTTCTACGAAATCCGTCCCGACGGACGAGACAAGAGGAAACTGCTCCGCCGCAAAGACGTATACAGCCCTCTTTGGTGGTCGCCGGATTCGCGCTTCGTAGCCTACATAGCTACGGCGCCCTTCGCAATCGACGACGTCTACCGGCTTCGTGTCCGGAGACTGGAAGACAATTCCGACGATTGGGTGGCGGAGGGTCAAATTTCCGGAGGGTACCAGTGGCTAATTAGCCCGCAGTTAGTGAAGCAAGCCGGTTCCCAGACGAAACGTTATTAGGCAAGGCTTTTTCGTTGAGCGTCGCTTTCAGTCAAATAGTTCAGACCAAGTCCTGGTAAACGCGCTTACCGGAGAAGTGAAGTGCTAGGAGGAGAGTGTCCGGTTATCCGTGCGGGTTCAAAGGGTCGGCGCAACACTTGTGCGCAGTTTACTCGCTGGAGTCTGAAAGCCCAAAGTTTTGCGCGGGCGTTGATTTAGACGCAGCGCGATCTTGTCCAGTTGGGATTGCGTGTAGCCGGAAAGGTCGGTTCTCTTCGGCAGGTATTGACGCAGCAAGCGGTTGGTGTTTTCGTTCGTTCCTCGCTGCCAAGGGCTGTGCGGATCACAGAAATAGACTTTCACATTCGTGGCCACCGTGAAAGTTTTGTGCTTAGCCATCTCCAGTCCGCGGTCCCAGGTCAACGATCGCCGCAGGGATGTTGGAAGCCTGCGAATTTGCCGGCTCAATGCGGCCACGACCGCAGCTGTGTCTTTGCTCCGCACCTTGACCAGGGCAGTAAAGCGCGAATGCCGCTCCACCAACGTCGCGATGTGACTGTTTTTTGTGCCACCAATGAGGTCGCCTTCCCAATGACCGGGAATGGCGCGGTCCTCGATTTCTGCGGGCCTTTCCCTAATGGAGATGGCATCTACGATTTGACCGCGCGAGTCTTTAAAGATACGAGAGTGCTGTGAGCGGCGTATACGCCGCTTGGATCGCAAGTGCCCCAGCAGCTCTTTCTTCAGCACTCCGCGGGCTTGGATGAACAGACTGCGGTAAATCGTTTCGTGGGACACGCGCATGCTCTCGTCAGCGGGATACCGGATCTTCAGCCATCCAGAAATCTGTTCCGGCGACCAGTCCAGAATCAGTTTACTCGCAACAACCTTCCGCAGCTTCACATGGATGGCCAGTAGGCACCGCTTGGGCCGCAGGGCTGATTCCCAGGCTTGCTGATCCGCTTCCTGGGCTCGATACTCAGGGCGACCGCCATGGCGTGCGACTTCCCGGCTCACCGTCGAAGCAGCGCGCTCCAGACCTTTGGCGATATCGCGAATCGACGAACCAGAAGCAAGCCCTCGAGAAATATCCTCTCGCTCAACCGCAGTGAGTACAAGCAGTGAGCGCCGACGGACTGGCGGAACAATCCCGCCGTGCTGCGATAAAAAACCATGAATGGAGTTATGTGGCTTGCCGAAGGCGCGCCCAATCACGTGCAGCGACTGCCCCGCCTTCCAACGGCTCCATAGCTCGGTTCGCTGCGTCGCAGATAGCGCCACCCGCTTCCCTTGAGTCATACACACCACCTTTGAACAGAAGTTTTACATTAGATGGTGTTGCAGCGACCCATTGAGACCACCCGACTAATCGGGACTTGAACCGACGATAGAGTGGAACTCGAAAAACCATGAATTATTCGTATCGCACCGCGACCATGGGGTCGACGCGCATGGCGCGGCGCGCGGGGATATAACAGGCCGCAAGCGCCACACCTGTGAGCACCAGGGTGACGCCAACAAATGTAAGAGGATCGGTGGGCATCACGCCATAGAGCAAACCCGCCATCAGGTGCGACACGATCACCGCTCCCACCAGTCCGAGCGCCGCCCCGGCCGTCGCCAGCCCCAGTCCCTGGCGCAGAACCATCCTCATGATCTTCCCTCTCTGGGCCCCCAGCGCCAGGCGAATGCCGATGTCCCGCGTGCGCTCGCTCACGATGTACGAAATCACTCCGTAAATTCCCAGCGCCGCCAGCAGCAACGCCGTTACCGCGAAGGCCGCCACAATATCCATCGAGAATCGTCTCTGCTCCAGCGACGCCGTCACCGCATCGTTCAGCGTCTGCGCCCCGTAAACCGGTAGCTCCGGGTCTATGGACTGCACCATCGCGCGCGCCTCTTCCGGTATCGCACTCGCATTCAGGTCTCCACGCAGAAAGATGGCCAGCTCCTTGGGCGTCTCCTGGTACAGGCTCAGATAGATCTGCGGAACGCTCGCGTTCGCCAGCGACTCGGTTCGAGCATCCGCGATCACTCCCACGATCGTGATCCAGGTCTTGCTCGCACGTTGGCCAACCCCAGCCCTCCCACTGCCAAGCCTGAGCCGCTTCCCCAGCGGATCCTCGCCCCGCCAGTAAGTCTCCGCCATCGCCTGGTTGATCACGGCGACCAGCGGCGCATTCTCGTCGTCGCCGTCGTTGAACAGACGGCCCCGCAGCACCGGAATCCCCAGCAAATGAAAATATTCCGGCGTAACTTGCGACCGCTCCACCAAGGGAGTCTGCTTGCCCTGTGTCTGGCGTCCTTCCACGATCAGCGCGCTCCGGTTGAGGTCGTGGTGCAGCGGAATCGACGGCTCCGCTCCCAGCGCCGCCTCCTGCACTCCCGGCAGCAACCGGCTGCGCCGCAGCAATTCGCGCGCAAACACTGCCTCCCGAGCAGCCGTTCCATAAATGTCCGTCTTCGGATCGTTGGGGCTCGGCAGCCACAATTGAACCGACATCACATGCTGGGGATTGAATCCCAGCGGCGCCTTGTACAAATCCCAAAAGCTGCGCAGCAGCAGGCCCGCGGCCACCATCAGCACCAGCGACAGCGCAAACTCCGTCACCACCAGCACGCGCCGCGTGCGCGTCTGCTCCGTGGAACCCTTCGACCCACGCCCCTCGACACTCAGCGTACTTGCCAGATTCAACCGCCCTGCCCGCCTCGCGGGCGCCAGCCCGAAAATTACGCCGGCTGCGATCGAAGCCGCCAGCGCGACCAGCATCACGGTCCAGTTGATCGAAAGGTCGCTCAGCCGAGGCAGGCTCTCCGGAATCAGCCGCAGCAAGACTCCCTTCATGCAGAACAGAATCAGCAACCCCGCCACTCCGCCCAGCAGCGAAAGCAGCAGGCTCTCCGTCAGCAATTGCCGCACCAGCCGCTTGCGTGCCGCTCCCAGCGCCTGGCGCACCGCCATCTCCCGTGATCGCGCGCTGGCCCGCGCCAGCAGCAGATTCGCTACATTCACGCAGCCGATCAGTAGCACCAGCGCCACTGCGCCCAACAGCAGGATCAGCGACTGCCGAACGTTGCCCACCACGTTTTCCTTCAGAGGCACCAACCGCACCGTCCACTTGCTGTCGGCCGGATAATCGTCCGGAAATTGCTCCCGCAACGAAGCAACCAACGCGTCCATCTGGCTCTGCGCCGCTGCAACCGTCAGCCCCGGCTTCAGGCGCCCGACCGTTTCCAGGGGCAACCGCACACTGCGGTTCGGGCCCTTAGCCGGATCATCCGAAAAACCCAACGCCGCCCACTGTTCCGTATTCCTCTCGCCCACGGTTCGCCCCGGGTCGTGAAAACCCCGCGGCATCACCCCGATCACCCGATACAAATCGTTGTCCGCCCGCAAACTTCTTCCCACAATGTGCGGATCGCTCCCGAAAGCCCGCTTCCACAACCCGTCACTGATCACCACATCCAGTGTGAACCCCGGCCTTTGATCCTGAGGATCGAAGGTCTGCCCCAGCTCCGGTTTCACCCCCAGCATCGCAAAATACGCCGGCGACACCCCCTCATACTGCATCCGCGATGGCTGCGATGCCCCCGTCAGGTTCGCCGACCCGAAAATCTCCAGCACAACATACTGAAAAACTCCCGAACGCTGCAGATCTTTAAACTCCGGAATCGAGATGCCCGCGTCGGTAGCGCCCACACCAGGCAGATCGTCCTCGATGCGTACCAGTTCCTCCGGGTGCGGATAGGGCAGCGGATGCAGCAGCGTGGCGTCGACCAGGCTGAAAATCGCCGTGGTCGCGCCGATCCCCAGTGCCATCGTCAGAACCGCGATAGCCGTAAACCCCGGCGACTTGGCCAGCATGCGCATCGCGAAGCGCGAGTCCTGCAACAAGTTTTCAAAAAACGGCAGCCCCTGCTCTGCATGGTAATCCTCTCTCACTGTCCCCACCGCTCCGAACTTCATCACGGCTTGCCGTCGTGCCTCTTCCACATTCATCCCCGCGCGCAGATTCTCCTCCGTCTGCCGCGCCAGATGCTCCTCCATCTCTTCCCGCAGCCGTTTGTCGTCTCGCCTTCCGGTGGCAAAGTTCTTGAGCCGCGTGAAAAACCGCCTCACGGATTTCATGGCAAATCCCCCGCTTTGGCCTCGAAGAACCGGGCGATGATCGCCGCGGTATGTTCCCAATCTCGTGTCTCGGCTTGCAACTGCTTACGTCCGTCCTTTGTGAGCCGATAGAATCGCGCCCTGCGATTATTCTCTGAGGCACCCCACTCAGACGCGATCGCGCCTTCCTGCTCCAACTTCAACAGAACGGGATAGAGAGTGCCTTGATTCACCGCGAGAACGTCGCGGCTGATCTGCTCGATGCGCCGGGCGATCCCGTAGCCGTGCAGCGGCCCCAGGACATCGAGAGTCTTGAGGATCATGAGTGCCAACGTTCCTTGCATGACGTTCATTTTTTGTTTCATGCGTTCTCTCTTGAGATGGACATCTTGGTTCCCAACAGGAAGGATGCCACGCTTTCTTTGGGAAAGCAACAGGGCAGCGTCCGCAGGTCCTAAAGTCCTGATTAACGCGCTTACCGGAGAAGTGGAATTGACCCAAAAGCACTTGTCCGGTGATCCGACTAACCAGGCAAGTGGAATTACTTCCGGTTAGCCCGTCATAGAAGTCATCGCAGTGCGGACGGAGGATATCCTTCGGGCGCGTACTCGGAATATTGTGGCGGATGTCAGGAATGTCTGGGTTGGTATCTCCGGTCGGACCAAGCTTCAAGTCACTCCACGCCGCTCATGGCCCAGATGTCGCCTCCCTGCGGCCTGAAGCGATCAAACAAGACCCACTTTCCATCCGGCGACCAGACGGGGTAGTCGATTCTCACGTCAGGGTCGGGAAATTCGTACACCATCTCCGGCTTTCCGCCGCTCACCGGAGAAACCCACAGCACCCGGTGGCCCACGACGTCCATAATGCGAGTATGGTCCGGCGAGAACGACATGTGCGAACCCCCCTTCATGTCTGCGAAGAACTGCGGATCGCCTCCCCCGGCAGAAACCTTCATCGTGGCAGGTTTTCCGCTGCACGTGCACCGGAAAACGACATCTCGGCCATCTCCAGTCCAACGCAAGAAGTGTCCGGACACCCCGACGTTCGTTAACCGGCGCGGGTTGCCGCCATCGGCGCTCATCACCCAGACCTCCAGCCGGCCGCCGTCGTCAGACTGGTAGGCCAGTAGTGAGCCATCTGGGGAATAGAAGGGATTGACGTTCACGTTCGAATTCGATGTCAGCCGCCTCAGGGCGCCACTGGCCACTTCTACCTCCCAGATGTTGGGACTTCCGGAACGAGAAGAGAAGAAGGCAATTCGTTTCGCATCGGGTGACCAGTTCGGCTGGTAATCGCCGCCGTGCCCGCTGGTGAGCTGTCGTGAGCTTGAGTCCGCGATTGAATACAGCCAGATATTCATGTCGCCGCCTCGGTCGGAATTGAACGCGACCATCTTATCGTCAGGCGACCACGCGCCTCGGCTGTCTTCTCGTGTCGTGCTGATCACCACCTCCGGTGAACCGTCTGGCATTCCCGTTTGCGGCGAAACAGGAAGCCGCCAGATGTCGGCATTCTGGTGCAGCGTGGCGTACGCGAGTCGTTTTCCATTGGGTGAGACCGCCACCTCGACATCTTGTCCGGCTCCGGTTGTCACCTGTTGCAAAGGCCCGCTGGCCGTTCCGTCCGCGTTGACGGGCACTCGCCAGATATTTATGCCGCCGCTTCGATCCGATGAAAAGTAGATAAACCTGCCGGAGCCGGACCATGACGGACGCAGGTTGATGCGGAAATCGTTCGTAATCCAGTTCATCTGCTTCGAGTCGAGGTTTACAACACGAATGTTGAACTGCGTTCGCTCCAGATTCTGGAATGCGATCTTTTTGCCGTCGGGAGACCATGATGGCGCAATGTGCGATAGCTCCTCGCTCGTGTCGGTCGTAATTTGCTGCGGGTTGTGGCCTTCACGGTCGAGTACCCAAATTCGCCGCGGGCCGGCCCATGAGGCATCCACAGCAATGCGCTTTCCATCGGGCGAATACGCCGGGTCGAACGCGTTCTCGACAAGTTTGCTTTCTTTCCCGGTCGAGAGGTCCATCACCCATAAGTCCCCCTCCTGGAACTCCCCGAAGACATCGCCGGGTTGGAGTTTCGCGCCGGGCTGGCGTGAGCGTACAAAGGCAATTTCTTTCCCGTCCGGCGACCAAGTCGGCTGGAGTTCATCAAAGTCGCCGTGCGTCAGTTGCGTGTCCCGACCCGAGACCAAGTCCTGTCGAAAAATCTTTCGGATTTTGCCTACTTCCCCCGTATAGAGGACGGCCTTGCCGTCGGGAGACCACGCCGGATATTCATCGATTCCCCCGGCGAACGTCACTTGCGAGAGCGTAGTGTGCAAGGGTGCCCCGGGCCCTTTCCATCGCCCCGCGATCACCCACAAAAGGGCGATCACCACAACCCCGCACGCTACGGCAAGGATTTGCCAAATTGGCCACTTTCTTCGCTCCATTCCCGGCTGCGCAACTGCCAGGCGCGCGGAGTCGCTATCGCGCTTGAGCCGTTGCAGGTCGGAGCGAATTTCCGAGGCGTGCTGGTATCGTAGGCTGCGATCTTTTTCGAGCCCCTTGTTGATGATTTCTTCAAATCTCGGCGGCAGGTCAGGATTCAGACGCAGGGGAGCAACCGGCGCGCGATTCAATATGGCTTCGAACACCAGGCCAGAGGTATCGGCCCGGAAGGGCAGTGTGCCGGTCGCCATTTCGTAGAGCACCGCTCCGAATGAGAACAGATCAGTTCGAGGATCGAGTTCCTGCCCCCGTATCTGTTCAGGAGACATGTACGGGACAGTCCCGACTGTTGCGCCGGGGCTGGTGAGATGCTCCTCCAAGACTTCGACCGTCGCTTCGGCACCCGGACCCGATTGTGTCTTGAGTGATGGCTTTGCCAGGCCGAAATCCAGAACCTTGGCGACGCCTCGTTTTGTTACGAAAATGTTCGCGGGTTTGATGTCGCGGTGAACAATACCGGCGGCGTGAGCCGCATCGAGAGCGTCGGCGATTTCGATCCCCAACGACAGCATGCTCTCCGTGTCTAGGGCTCGGCCCCCGATTTTGTGTTTCAGCGTCATCCCGTCCAGATACTCCATCGCAATGAACGAATGGTTCCCTTCCTTTCCGATTTCGTAGATGGTGCAGATATTGGGATGGTTGAGGGCGGACGCAGCGCGGGCTTCCCGGCGGAATCGTTCCAAGGCTTGCTCGTCTTGGGCCAGTTCTTCGGGCAGGAATTTCAGCGCCACAAATCTGCGCAATTCGATGTCCTCGGCCTTATACACCACGCCCATCCCTCCGCCGCCTAATTTCTCGATGATGCGGTAATGCGAGATGGTTTGGCCAATCATGGGTGAAGTGGCGCAATCTTAGGTTGGGCCGTCCAGCAAGTCAATGAAGAGAGACTACCTGCTCGCTAAGTCGTGATTAACGTGGTGATCTCCACCGGTCGACGCAACACTAACGGGAGTTCCGCCGCTCTCGCTCGTCCAGCCGATCCGCACGCAAATGGCGGAGATGAACAGCCAGGAAGTAGTCTTCGAGCCGCACGCGTATGACGAAATCATCGCGGGCTCGCTTACCGAGAGGCGTTTCTCCATGGTTTTGCTGGGAATATTTGGCGTGCTGGCGCTGCTGCTGTCGAGCATTGGAATTTACGGCGTCCTCTCGTATCTGGTGGGCCAGCGCACGCACGAAATCGGCATTCGCATCGCGCTGGGCGCACAGCGAAAAAATGTGCTGATGCTAATTCTGGGCGAAGGGACCAAAACGGCGCTGATTGGCGTGGGTATCGGCCTGGCCGCCGCACTCGTGTTGACGCGTTTTATGTCCAGCGTGCTGTATGGCGTTAGCTCGAGTGATCCACTGACGTTCATAGCCGTCGCAATCGTGCTAACGGGCGTGGCCCTCGTCGCATGCTACATCCCCGCACGGCGGGCGATGCGCGTGGACCCCATCATTGCGTTACGCTACGAATAACGCGGATTCCCGTTATGCCACACGCAGCACGATTTCCCCGAATTGCTCCCGGGTTTCCGCAATCATAATTGCGTTCGTTGGAGTTGACATCCTAGTTCCACTTCGCGTAATAGATCTGAACCACGCTGGTGTCGCTCATCATGGCGAGTCGGCCATCCGCGGTGAGGGCAAAGAATATCTCCTGGTTATCGGAACCCGCGGCAAGGCCATCCAATGTGTTGGTCAGCTTCCACGATCCATCCGGAATTCCCAGTCGATAGAAGCCAGGTTCTACGCCTGGAGCGGCAGTTGGCATCTGGACGTAAACAGATTTGCTATCACTCGACCATACGCACCATCCCCAGGCTCCGTCAAATTTCCTGATGTCCCGCCACGTACCGGATTTCGCCGTGTACAGCACTAGACGCGATGGATTCTGCGCCACGGCGATCATGTATTTCCCATCGGGCGACCACTCCCCGACGTAATAGCCCTCCGAACCAGGCATGATGGATACCTTTCGGGTGGCAAGATCGAGGACCTTGATTGCTCGAGGCTGTCCGGGCTTTGGGTAGTCGTTGAACGTGATCGATTTTCCGTCAGGCGACCAGAACGGTGCGACTTCGCTATTGGGATTGGGAATCAGCTTTTCGGCGACACCTCCATCGGCCGATATCAGGTATAGCTGGCGCCAATCGGAAAATACGATCTGCTTGCTGTCCGGGGACCATTGCTCCATGGTGGCGTAGAAATCCGTCAGTTGGAGCTTCTCGCTGCCGTCCAATTTGCTTCGCCATAGAAAGTGCCGCGGATAATCTGCATACGCCATCCATTTTTTGTCGGGTGAGATGGCGATCGATGAAGCCGCTAAACCATTCAAGAACGGGACAAACCGCCTCTGCTGCGGATCGAACACGCGCATCTCACCTTGGGAAATGCGTCCGACAACAAATAGCCCCGCGCCATCGCGGCTGGGCGTCATTGCAAGAACGTCAATCTGACCCGCCGTCAAGCGCGTGGCAGTTGGTTTCTTCCAAGGCAAGAACCATGGAGGGTCGAAGAGTTCGTAAATGTTATTCAACCCGTCTCGTTTCGACAGAAAGAGAAATCGTTTGCCATCCGGAGTCCACTGCCCATCCTCCAAACCGGCATCCTCGGGCCATTGAAGTGCGAGTCGATGGGGCGAACTTCCATCGACGTTCAATTCCCATATCTTCGGCGGAGCTAGGTCCTTGTCGTCGTAGACGGCCACGCGGATACGGCGGGAATCGGGCGAAAAATGTGGAGTACCGGTCGTGCTGGGGGCGTCCCATATCTTCCTGATGTTCGCGCCGTCCATGTCGCTGACAAAAACGGAATTCAAATCCGCAGAGGCGATCAAACGGCCGTCTGGCGACCACTGCGCGCTGCGGACGGTCTGATTATCCAGCATCCTCGGAGAGCCGCCTAAAACCGGGACGGACCACAACGATCCGCGGGCGGTTTCATCATTGAGATCTCGTTTCAGAGCCAGCATTTCAGATGCGTCCGGGGAAATATCCAGCATTTGCATTCCGGAGATGGAAGCTCGCAGGGGCGCCGTGGGGCCACCCTTCACCGACATTTCCACCGGCTCACCCTGACTTTGAAAATATAGCCGTGTTCCGTCCGTGACAATAGGGCCGTCCTTAAGACCGGGCGAAAAGGTGAGTTGCTCAAAATTGAGGGGGCCCGCTGTGTTTGTGGGAGCTTTTGATGCGACGACAAAAATTAAGAGTAGTGCGATGGCCGCGATCACTAAAATCGCGATGGGCCTCCTCCCCAGCCATGCGGAACCCATGGCGGGCGATGGAGTCTTCAGCCCGGTCTGCGAGGATCCCCGCTTGAGCCGGCGGAGATCGATCATCAGATCGTTCGCGGACTGGTATCTGTCGGCTGGGTCTTTTTCGAGCGCCCTGCCGATGATGCGCGACAGCTCGTCATCAAGCTCCGGGTTCAGAAGTTTCGCGGGCTTGGGTTCGCCCCGTAGGATTTCAGCAATCACTGTCGCAGAGGAGTCTCCCGGGAACGCACGCCGACCCGTAGCCATTTCGTAGAAGACCGCTCCCAGGGAGAAAATGTCGCTGCGGGCATCCACTTGGTTGTCCTGCACTTGCTCTGGAGACATGAAGGCGTAGGTCCCGACGATTTGTCCTGGCACGGTCAGCGAGCGCGAGATGGTGGCCGCATCGGCGGCTAAGTTTTCAGGGCGCGCATGTTTTGCCAGCCCAAAGTCCAGCAGCTTGGCGTCCCCGCGGCTGGTTACAAAGATATTTGACGGCTTAAGATCGCGATGGACGATGCCTTTTTGGTGCGCTGCTTCCAGAGCGTCGGTGATTTGCACAGCCAACTCGAGAAGCACTTCCGTCACCAGCGGTTTACCGCCAATCCGAGTTTGCAAGGTGCGGCCTTCTAGCAGCTCCATGGCGATAAACGCCCGGTCATGCGTGTCATCAATTTCGTGGATGGTGCAGATGTTGGGATGATTAAGAGCCGAAGCCGCCTTGGCTTCGCGCTCGAAACGGCTGAGGGCCTGCGGATCCTTGGCTACGTCGTCGGGCAGGAATTTCAGTGCTACAAAGCGGCCGAGCTTCATATCCTCGGCTTTGTAAACCACGCCCATACCGCCAGCGCCGAGTTTTTCGACGATGCGGTAATGAGAGATGGTTTTGCCAATCAGCGAGGTTGAGTCCGCCATTTGGCGCACATCTTAAGTTGCGGTGTGAACCAAGTCAACGAACCGACGGGCAGATTGTTAACCAGATCTATCGCGTGACGTCCGGCGTTCCGCCGACAGTCTCAACGCTTTGGGCCGCTACTCAGATCACGCCGAAATTCGAGGAGCTCAACCGGCGCGCCGCTATCGAGGATCATCGCCACCGTAACGCCTTCCGAAGGCGAGTTCGGGGGAGTGAGAATTTCCTTTCCCTCACCTTTTGCTATTTATTAGCCGCAAAGCCGCTCTGAGCCGACCCACAGTTGAGCCAGATCTCTGAGGTTGTGTTTGTATGTGCGCGTCACCAAGTATTGCTTGCCACCCTTTACGCGCAACCTGTACTCACCCGACGGTAAAGGCTGGATCTCCTCCACGGCTGAAATATTCACGACGACCGAGCGGTGGATGCGAATAAAACCGTAGGGTTTGAGCTTCTCTGCCATGGACGAGAGGGAAGCGTGCACCAAATGGGGATTCGTTCGGGGTCGCAACGAAACGTAATTACCTTCGGCTTGCACCGCCAAGATGTCGGCTAAATCCAAGAGCAGGATGCTACCGTTCGCCTTAAATGCGATTCGCGGCATATGCTAGACCGACAGATCCGATTCTTTTTCCCGTTCCATCAGTCTCTCGTCCGTTCCCGCCTCGGCCCGCCAGCAAGTGTCCAATGTGTGAACTCGCCGAGCTTACGTACCGCTTGGTATGTACCGTTATCAACCCATGCGCTAGAACCGATGCAATCAAACCCGCTTGCGGTTGTCCTGCCGGCGCAGAGACCTCAGCCAGCCCACGATATTTCTGATCCCCGCTTTTATCACTTTCGGATCCTGAGCATTCTTTGCCAGCGAACCGTAGCCTTCGACCATCGCAATCAGTAAGGCGGCGGCATCGGTGGGTTCCACGTCGCGGCGAACGCTTCCGTGGATCTGGCCCTCTCGCAAAACGGAGGCAGCGGCCTCGCGCCAGGCGTCGAAGATTGCCTCCAGCCGCTTCCGGAATCCCGCGTCAAGAGGAGACATTTCCTGCGCCAGATTGTTCAGTTGACAGCCGCCGCACACGTCCTCGGGCCCCACGGGTATACCTTGAACAATGCCGATCAAAGCGTGGATAGGATCCTTGACGCTCTGTAAAGGCCGCACCCATGTGCCGCGGACGTCGGCGGAGATGATTTCTTCGACGACGGCATATCCCAAGGCGTGCTTGTTTTTGAAGTGGTGATACAGCGCGCCCTTGGTGACGCCGGCAGAGGCCAGAATTGTGTCCAGGCTTGCACTCTGGAAACCCGATCTGTAGATCTCGCGAGACGCCGCCTGCAGCAAACGCTCCCGCGTGCGCTGAGGATCTCGCAGCCGGGCCGCTCTACGTTTTGGATTCTTGCGTGCCGCCAACATACCGACCAGTATGTATGGTAACTAGAATTATCTGAAAGTCAATCACAATGGTATGAAAAGTGGGAGAAAAAGTCGCTCCAGCCGTTTTGGGGTCGTCCTAGGATTTTGTTAGTCCGCCACTCGTTTCCGAACTCTGAGGTGCTGGCCCCGTAGTGTCGCGTAATCGTTGTGAACGTGGAATACCGCATGCTCCCCAGTTCTCGGCCAGCCATCTCAGCACGGAAAACTTTGCTCGGACTAAAAGGAGAAGATATGAGCGCACTAAGACGGTTTCGGAATTTCTGGATACCGTGGGTTGCGGTAATCATTCTGGGTTGTTTCAGCAATGCGGTGGCTCAGACGAGCTACAAAATTACCGATTTGGGGATTAACAAAAGCACGGACAACTTCGCCATGGCCATGGGCCTCAATAATCAGGGCTGGACGGAGAACATGGATGGGTTCGTGAACCCTCCCGAGAATAGTGTGTTTACGACAGTTGCAAACGGCCGCGCGGTGATCAGCATCTACGGATTCAACATTGACCTGGGCACGCTTGGAAAACCCGGCGCCAACAGTTGGATTAACTGGGGCGGGATCAACGACCTCGGGGAAGCCGTTGGTCAGTCCGAAACAGCTGAACTAGATCCGAACGGCGAAGACATTTGCGGCTTCGGCACACACCTTACGTGCGTTCCGTTTTTTTGGCGAGCCGGCCACATGAGCGCTCTTCCGACGCTCGGCGGAAATAATGGGCAGGCCAGCGCTATCAATAACCGCGGAGAAGCCGTCGGATATGCCGAAGACGGTGCCGTGGACTCCACATGCCCAGCCGGCACAACCAACAATCGGATTGACTTGGCGGCGTTGTGGGTAAACGGCAAAGCCGAAGCGCTTCCTCTGGTGGGTAGCGATGTAGATGCTGTCGCGTGGGGGATTAACGATCAAGGCCAAGCCGTAGGCTACTCGGGAAACTGCACCACTGCCATCCACGCCGTAATGTGGAAAGACAAGACTGCCTTCGTGCTTCAGGATCTCGGAGGTACAGGTTCCAATTTCGGCTACGTCATTAACAACCGCGGCCAAATCGCCGGGGAAGTCGGCACTGCTGACGGCACAACCTTCTATGCCGCGGTTTGGCTCAACGGCGCGGACGGCGCAGTCACAAGCATCGGCGTTCTGCCGGGAGATTTTGCCGCCTTTGCCACCGGCATCAACGACCGGGGCCAGGTGGTGGGAAACAACTTTGACTCCAATTTCAACTGGTCCCACGGCTTCATCTGGCAGGATGGTGTGTTGACCGACCTTAACACTCTGATTCCCGCGGATTCCAACCTGTTCATAATCTCGGCTAGCAATATCAATGAAAGCGGACAAATCTCGGGCATGGGAACGGTGGTCAGCGGGCCGCATGCGGGCAACATCCACGCCTATCTTTTGACTCCCGTAAAGGGACGCATGGAGGGCGCCTCGATGGCAGATTTCGCACGTACACACCCGCAATCCATTTTGCACGCGAATGCTTGCAACCACTCCTTGCAGAGACTCGGACTCGGCCGATTGCAGCGATAAAGGGTATTTTCGGCGCTTCCGCAGCGTGCATTCCGGCCGCATGCTGCGCGAAGGCGCAGAGCCGCAGATCGTGCGGGATAAAATGGGTCACGTCGATACTCGCCGTGACCCATTTTGTTTCGGCAAGAGCTGATGGGAAGAGCGGGTGGATGCGTTTGCCGCCTTGTCCTGCATGGTGTTGCACCGACCGGTTGAACCCGCACGAAGTTACCCGGCGTTCCTAATTTTTTCGCTGTTGGGCCCGGGCTGTTGAGGGCGGAACATGGCCCTTCAACCGCATGTAAACGGCGAGGTTGCCGTAATGCTCGTTATTGTGGGTGATGTTGTACATCAGCACGGCGCCTCGGACGGTATTGGTCGAACCCGCGCCACCAATATTCGCAATCTTCGCGGGCTGAATGAAGTTAGCGTCGGTGGTCGCTGCGTACACCCGGTCGCAATAAACGAGCGAATCGTTCAAGGCCTTGACGAGTGCAGCCTTGTCAGTGATTTGCTCGTAGTCAGCGGTTGCCGGCGATTTTTCGCCCGCAGCTTGCGAACAGAAGAAGAAGTTCGCATCGACCACGTGACCGATAATCTGTCCGAAGGTCCGGACCTGCGGCGTCGGTCGAAAGGCGTATTCATCCGCCGGCATGTTCTCTGCCGCTTCCGCCAGATTTCGGCGAATCATCGCGTGCATCGCCTTGGCACTGCTCGCCAGCGAGGGCGACAACTCATCGGGGTAGCCGGCGTCCGTCGTTTGAGCGGAGGCCGCCGGCAAAGTCACATACGCAAAAACAAAAGCCAACATAAGCAGACGCAGCATGGGGTCGTCTCCTTTACCGTGCGAATCGTTTTCGCCAACGCGCCTCACTTATAAAACGCGACAACAGAGTCTTGTCAAGTCTAATCGCCAAACTCCTGACAAACGCGCAAACCGGACAAGCGGAATCCCGGCCAAAACCACTTCTCCGACTATATGACCACACAGGAGCTAGCGACCAGATTGAAAAACGTAGGGGACGTGAGGGTCTCTTCGACAGAGCGCCAGCCCTCACTAACGATTTGCGTTTCCGCCAAGCGCAAATCCGGCGGCTTCGGGTACAAGCCTTTGCCGTATAGGGTATCGCCGCTGCCGTCGTTCCCGTAACACGATGCGCAGTGATCTAGAGCGCTACAGCGTCTTGAAACCCAAAGCGAAGAGTGGAATTTTGGCTTCGACTAGAGTGCCGGGTTCGGCGGGCGATAAAGTGAGCTCGCCCCCGAATTGGCGCACACGTTCGCGCATGCCGGTTATGCCGACACCCAAGTTCGAGGAGGACGTCTTGCCACTAATTTCCCGAGGCAATCCTTTGCCGTAATCTCGAACGCGTATCACCACCGATTCCGGCTGTTTGTCGATTTCCACGCGGGCGCTTTCGCTGTTTGCGTGCCGGTACACATTGGTGAGGGATTCCTGAACCACGCGAAATATCGTCATTTCGATATCTTTTGCCAGGCGGGGAAAGATTTGCGGCGTTATAGTCAGCGAAACCTGAATGCCGCTCCGTTTCATCAGTCCTTCCACATACCAGTACAGCGCTGAACGTAGTCCCGTCTCATCGAGCAGGGGAGGATGCAAGAGATAAGAAAGGTTGCGAACCGTAGAGATAGCGCTGTCCGCTAATTGATGGACTTCATCATCTTCGCCGGCTTTCGGTAACATCATCTTAAGCGCAGTCAATTGCTGGCCCAGGTCGTCGTGAAGTTCGCGGGCGAGCCGTCGACGCTCTTCGTCTTGAACGACCAATAGCCGCCCGGACAACTTTTGAAGCTCCAAGGTTCGCAGCTCGATTACCCGCCGGGTTTCGTCCAGTTCCGACACACGCTGGCGTAATTCCCGGTTAAGACTCTGCACCCGTTCCTCCGCTTGCCTTCGATCCGTCAAGTCTTGCGTCACTTTGGAAAAGCCCGTGAGCTTGCCATCGGGAGAAATTAACGGGGTAATGATGACCGAGGCCCAGAAGGACGTGCCATCCTTCCTAACGCGCCAGCCTTCGTCGGCGAAGCGGCCTTCTTTTTGGGCCAGCATCAGCTCGCGTTCCGGCCAGCCACTCGCGACGGCTTCGGGAAGATAAAACTTTGAGAAATGTGTCCCAACGATCTCATCCCGGGTATAGCCCTTCAAAGCTTGGGCACCTGGATTCCAGGTCGCAACTTTTCCTTCTGCGTCGAGCACAAAGACGGCGTAATCTCGTATGCTTTCGACGAGAAGACGAAAGATATCGGCCTGCTCGGCTGGAGTGTTACGCGGGCGATCAATTGGAACCGGCGAGGCTGCCTTATGACGTTCTGTCAAGGGAACCTCCAGGACTCTCGTTACGAACGGCCAAGCATACAGGCAAGCTCACCGGCCGCAATACAGGAATCGCTGTAGCGGGCGGAGTCAGGTCGAATGGCGGCACACAAATCGGAGCGGCGTTTAGAGCTGAGACTTGTCGGGCGGCGGGACGTTGGCGCCGGATAGCAGGGCGCTGTCGTTGTAGCCGGGCGCCACGATGATGTTGCTTTGTTCGCGGAGTTCGGCGAGGTAATCGCGAATCAGGGGCAGCGTTTTCCGCGCGTGGATGGTGTTGAGGATGTCGGCTTGGACCGCGTCCAGGGGCTGCAATCCCGCCTGGGAGTGATCATCGACTTTCAGGAATTCGAATCCGGTGCGGGTCTGGATCACCTCGCTGATCTGGCCTTTGCTCATCTGGAAAACAACGGCCTCGATCTGTGGCGCGAGTTCTCCTCTTTTGAAAGTACCGAGAGCACCGCCCTCTTTCGCCGTGCTGCCCTGGGAATAAAGCTGTGCGACGCGGTTGAAATCGTCGCCGTTGAGGACGCTCGAGCGCAGGCCCTCCGCTTTGGCGCGCACGGCGGCAAATTCTTCCGGGCTTTTTCCTTCGGTGCTCACGGAAATTTCCGACAGCGTTACGCGCTCGGGCAACGTGAATTCTTGCGGATGCGCTTCATAATACTGCTTCACTTCTTCACTGGAGATGTCCACGTGCGAGCCGACTTCGCGCCGCACGACTTCCTTCTGGAGCAGCCCGTCGCGAATGGTGGTCTTGTAACCTTCCCAAGAGAGGCCGGAGGCTTCGACGCCTTTTTGCAGATCGTCGAGGGTGGCCAGGCCGTTCTGTTTGCGTACTTCGTCGAGGCGCTTGGCCAGGTCTGATTCGACGCTGATGCCCATGTCTTTGGCGCGTTGCACCATCAGCGACTGGTCAATCAGGCCGCGCAGCAAATCCTTCTGCTGCTCCTTGAACTGCGCGTCAATCTGGTCCTGCGGGCAGCCCTGGCAATCGCGCGCCGCTTCGTCGCGCAATTGCTGTTCGGCTTTCTGATAATCGGAGAGCGTGATGACGTCGTTGTTCACGCGCGCGACGATATCAGCGTCCGCCGCGGCCTTGGCTTGCGCGCGCACGCGCGCGGGAAGCAGCGCTGCGGGCAAAGCCAGCGCGACGAGGGCGAAGATCCAGGTGGATTCCAAGATTAAGACCGATGCATGCTTGCGATTTTTCATGGTGTGCGGGCCTTCGATCTTGTCCCTCACGATTGTAGCCGGAATTTGAGATTCGAAGCTATATCCAGCGGGTTGCACGCTCGTCCTGGATTAGTTTTCTTTTTTCAACTCGACCACAACAACCTCGATCGGCTTATCACCGGCGTTGACGTCCGCGTGCATGGTGTTGGGCGGGTTTGCGGGGAGCCAGTAAGCTTTGCCGGTTTCCCAGATGTGAGACTCCGCGGGGCCGTTCTGTTCGACGATCTTCATGGTTCCACCCGCCATCGCAACGATTACGCGCGGATGTTCATGCCGGTGCATGGCGAGGGGCGCGTCTGGAAGAATGACCGACTTCCACACCTTCACGTCGTCATTTTCGAATAATGGAATTCGCTGCGTCTGCGTAGATTGTTGGGAATGAACGGCGAAAAAAACGGACGAGGCGAAAAGCGCGCCAAGAAGAAACATTTTCATGAAAGCCTCCCGGCGCGGAATCGTAGCATAAAGACGCGCCAAAGCCGGTCGCGACACAGATTAGCCATCAAAAAGGGTCAGGTCCTGATTAGCGCGGTAACCGGAGAAGGGGCGATGCAACCTGTTGGCACAGTGAGGTCTAGGCTGAATTTCCGGTTTCGCAAAAGGGTTGACCGGTGGTATGGTCAACGGCGAATAGTGTTATGACTAACGCCGTAGAGAACTTCGCTCCAAAACTCATCATTCTCACGGTTCAAAGGGCGCTTTCAACCATGCGCCATCTCCTCTCCCCGTTTTTACTCTTATTTTTGTTTCTTGGCGCAGTTGCCGGCAGCGCAAGAGGGGGGCAGGACGTTCGGAATTCGCCTGCTGAGTCTCTAGGGGCGGGCTCGTCCGTTGCAATCGCCGACTTTGACGGGGATCTTCAGCCGGATTTAGCCAGCGTTCAGGCTGGTCTCAAGAATTCCGATGAGACTGACTACTGGATTCAACTTCAGCTTTCCACCGCCGGGCGACAATCCATTCGAGTTGCTGCGCCTTCCGGAGGGCTTCACATCGAGGCCCGCGACGTCAATGGAGATCACGCCATCGATCTGGTCATCTCCTCCGCCGGGCGCAGAGAACCCGTAGCGATATTTCTGAATGATGGTCACGGCGCGTTTGCACCAGCGGAACCGGCTGCGTTCCCGGGAGCTTTCGGCGAATCGGAGAAGAATTGGGTTTCCGCGTCGAACCGCATGGCCGAGGCTCTGGACGTGACACCACTGTCGGGCTCCGGCATTTGGACGAAAGAAAAAGATTCGCTGCATGACCGATCGCCGGCAAGATTCGTTTCGGCATCGAGTGCGGGATTTCGTCTCAGTTCCTTCCTAGTCTCCCACGCAGGACGCGCACCTCCTTTCGCAGTTCAACACTCCTAATAGGCCGGGTTAACGCTAAAGCGGCGCCAGACAATGTCTGCTGTCGCGAGGCGACTCACTTCGAGTTCTCAGTTCCCCCCGGAAGAAAAAATAGTGGAGGAACGCAAGGTTCGCGATGGTTCGTTCCTGATGAAAATTTAGCGGTGGAAATTAATTCTGTGCCGCAGAGAAAAAATCAATGAAGTAAATGGAGCGACACGATGGCTATAGCTGAAAGGTTGAAGTCTTTGCGACTGTTTCGAAGGATGTCCCAGGGAGACATCGAGAAACGCAGCGGCCTGTTGCGCTGCTACATCTCCCGCGTGGAAAACGGCCACAGCGTTCCGGCGATTGAAACCCTGGAAAAAATGGCGCGGGCCATGGAGATACCCCTTTACGCTCTCTTTTATGACGGCGAACAGCCCCCCAAACATGTGCCGAAGCCCAAACCTGCGGCCAGTGGCTGGGGCAGTTCCGGCCGGGATGCGCAGGAGCTGGCGAAATTTCGTGAATGTCTGAGCCGCACAAACGAAGCGGACATAAACTTATTGCTGTCGATAGCTCAAAAAATGGTTCAGAAGAAGCGAGTCCAGGAACGAAATGGTAAAAAACCTTCGATAACGAAATGATTTTAAAAGGAATGAAGAGTATTTGAAGAGTCCGACTGATTCCACGCGGGAGACTTCCTGATGCCTGCATCCGGCCAATGGGCCAAAGAGGATGAATGAACAACCAAATCGTCTTGATCGTTCGATTCTGGGTGACTGCGCGATCCAAGCCGCTGTTTGTGGAGAAGTTGAAAGCAGTTTTTGAGCAGAGCCAGCACGAGGCCACATTTCTGAGCGCCACGCTTCAGGAGGACCTAGACCACCCGGAGCAACTTCTGGTCTATGAAGTCTGGCAGGAAACCCGCGAATCTTTCTTGAATAAGCAGATGACCAAGCGGTACCGGATCGGTTTCGAGCAGGCCATTCTCGATATGAAGGTTGAAAGAGCGCCACAGTGGCTAAAGCCGCTAGCCAGATGGAAGTGAATTGCGGCGCAACTTTTGAAGCCGCGCCCTGACGGTTCGTGAAATCAGAACGACACCCTTCTAAGAACTCCATGGCCGTAAGAGCCGTAGAAGCGTTCTGGGAGCTGAAGTGTGTGCCGAGACAACGCCATTTGCCGTTTTGCGACGCATCAACAAGGCCGGCCGAACTTTGCGCTTGACAACCCATAACCACATGGTTATGATTCTGACATGCAGGCAGCAGCCGAAAACGTCTTCAAGGCCCTCTCCGACCCGACCCGTCGGGCAATCTTCGAGCACCTAGCCCGCGATGGGGAACAAACCGTTCATGCATTGACGGATCGTGCCGGGGTGTCGCAGCCGGCCGTATCCAAGCATCTGGGCATTCTGAAGAATGCCAAGTTGGTGCGCGATCGGCGCGAGGGGCGTGAGACGCACTACAGTGCGTATCCGAAAGCTCTGGCTCCGTTAGTGGACTGGATGAACGTCTATGGCGCCTTCTGGCGCGACCGGTTTGACCGTCTCGAAAACCTACTGAAAAGGATGGACCAATGACCAATACCGCCCCAACACGCAGTCTCGTCATAGAACGCGAGGTACCGCATCGTCCGGAAAAAGTCTGGCGAGCGCTGACACAAGGACCGCTGATAGAGGAGTGGCTGATGAAGAATGATTTCCAGCCGGTGGTTGGCCACCGGTTCAACTTCCGCTCGACGCCCGTGCCGGGTTGGGACGGGGTCATAACCTGTGAAGTCCTGGTGCTCGAACCGAATTCGCGGCTCTCTTATAGTTGGGGCACTATGGGTAAGGAGAGCGTGGTCGACTGGACGCTGACGCCGACCAAGGACGGCACGCATCTCCGCATGGAACAAACCGGCTTCCGGTCGGAACAAGATGCCGCCTATAAGGGTGCGACATACGGATGGACGAAGTTCATCGGCAACCTGGAGGGTGTCGTTGGGAGGTTGGACTGACCATGAAAGCGAAAAACGTTGCTTATTGGACGACGACCGTACTCCTGGCGTTTTTTATGAGCGGGGGCGCTGTGCAGATAGCGCAATTTAAAGACAACCCCCACGGCATTGTGCCGCAGCTTGGCTATCCGATGTACTTCTTTGCGATCATCGGATCTTGGAAAGTGCTGGGGGCCATTGCCATACTCGTGCCGCGTTTTCCGCGGCTCAAGGAATGGGCGTATGCCGGCATCTTCTTCGACCTGACGGGCGCGGCTATATCCTGCGCGGCAGTCGGCGGTTACGGCGCTTACGGCTTTCACGTCATCGCCCCGCTGTTGATTGCTGTTCTTGCTGTAGCATCGTGGGCACTGCGGCCGCCAAGCCGTACCGTCGGCGTGCTGTTTCCAGCGACAAACGCGACGGCGGCATAAACAATTTTGAACGTCCAGGGTGAGAACATGAAAAAGTCAGATGCGAGCCACAGCCAGCCGGCCTCGGAACTTATCTCGAAAAAAATTGCCGAACTCGGGGACTGGCGCGGGAAAACACTCAGCAGAATGCGCAAGCTCATCAGGGAAGCAGACCCGGACGCCGTCGAGGAGTGGAAGTGGGGCATTCCGGTTTGGTCGCACGACGGCATCATTTGCACCGGCGAATCCTACAAAAAAGTCGTGAAGCTTACGTTCGCCAAGGGCGCGTCGCTGAAGGATCCGGCGCGTCTCTTCAATTCGAGTCTGGAGGGAAACGTACGCCGCGCGATCGACATCCACGAAGGAGAAGAGGTTGACGAGTCCGCCTTCCAGGCGCTCGTGCGCCAAGCAGCGGCCTTCAACAGTTCCGGCAAATCGAAGCCTTCGAAGAAAGGGAAGTCCTAAGGGATTCCGCCCCTGAACAGCTATTTGGGTTCGTCGGGTTTGGCGGCGGGAGGCTCGGCGGGTTTCGACGCGTCGGGTGCGCTCTCCGTGCCGGCGGCCGGCTGCTTCACGAATTCGAAGGTGCAGGAGCGGCCCAGGATGCCGGCGCCTTCGTTGCGCGTGCCGGTGCCTTTGGTGTCTTCAAATTGGGCTTTGATGTCGTAGCTATAGTTGTCACCCTTCATGGCGAAAACTCCGTGTGCGTGGTTCTGGGTGACTTTGCCTTTGGCAGTGAGCTTGGCGCTGCCGTCGTCGGCAATCTTGCCGTCGATCACAAGGTAGCCGGGGCCGCCTTCTTCGCCGTGCTGTCCGTGGAAGTTGCCGTCCTTAATTGTGCTGGGAAACATAAATTTGTATGCCGGAGTCTCGCCATGCGCTTCGCAGGCGAGGTGCGTGACCCAATCGCCGTCGTAGCGGCCGCCTGCAATCGAAGCTCCGGGCAGGAGCAGTAGGGCGCAAACCACCGCAAGGCGCATCGCACTTCGCATTCCCATGACGCTTCTCCTTTGCAGCGAAACTTATTTCCACAGCCCGAGACTCAATAGAATCGCATCAGAGAGCACGCACTTTTCGGAAAACAAAGATAAATACTGCAACGCCACCGATGACCGCCATTGGGAGGCCGAAGGCGAGCGGTACCCCGTAGCTCCATTCGTCCCGGAAGAATCGTGCGCCTATGAATATGGTCAGCACGAACGCGCCGATGGCAGCGAAAAACGCAGCTACCAATGAGATCGCAAGCGCAGCAGCCTCGTCCTGAATCCAGTCCAAAATCTTCATTCTCGCGACATGTTAAACCCAGTGCGGTTGCCACTTCAAGTTAGGCTGCGACGGCTCTCGCGGGCTTGGTTCGCTTTGCCAGCAAAGCCAATCTCTCTTCGTGATTCATGGGCTGCCAGGGGACAAGTTTGTCGGCCAGCACATCCATTCTGCGCAGGACGGTCAACTCGAGGAAAAGTTGCATCACATCCAAGTCGCGGAAGACCAAAGAGCCGGCATCGCGCATTTTGTCGCGAATGCGATCCAGATGCGCCGGCATCTCGGTCCAGTGCAGGCTGGAACGGTGGTGATGGCACAGGTGGTAGCCTTCGTTCATGAAGTTCAGTTCATCCAAGACGGTCACGGTATTTGCAAAATAATCTTCAGGATGTTCCGGATCGCAGAAGGCGTGCTGCACCCACGCGGTGAGCGCCATGATGAAGTTCATGCAGAGCAGAGGAACCAGCACGTACACGATTCCGATTCTCCAATCGTAAATAAAGACTGCCGCGAAGAAGAAGTAGTAGCGCGCCATGCCCCACAGAATTCGGCGGCGATTCTTTTCGTCACCTTTGGCTTTGAAGTAAGCGTAGGGAGCCAGGCCCAGGGCGGTCCAAATGTTGTCGGAAAGATACCAGAGGAAATCCAGCGGGCTGGTGCGATCGTAGCGGCTGGAAGTGACGGTGTCGTCGGGCCCGCCATTCTCGCGATGGTGCAGGCCGACGTGAACGGTGCGATCCAGTTCCGGAACGTTGCCGTACAAATATCCGAGGAAAAATTCGACGTAGCGCCCGAAAACCTTATCGTATTTCTCGGAGAAATAGCCTTGGCGGCGATGCGCCTCCAAATGTTTGGCGCTGAACATCCTCACGAAGCGCTCAAACTTGAGACCGTAGAGCGAAAGATAGAAAGCGATGGCGAGCAGGAGCCGAGGTTTTCCTAATACGAGCTGGGCCACGAAAATCGGCAGGGCAGTGAGGCTGAGCGAGACCATCAGGCGCAGCGCGGGCGTGTCGCGCGGGTCGCGCAGAACTTTTTGGCCGAGGCGCTCGATGAAGCGGTCGTAAGTTCGGGAGAGGAATTGATACGCGTCGCGCAACGGGCGAATCTTGCCGAGAAGTCTGGCCGCGCCGTAGCATCCGATGGAAAGCACGGCTACGAGCGCCACGGCAACCGTGCTGGCCAAAGCCATGAGCACGGCCCAGCAACGAAGTAGGAGTTCGGGCAGGGCGGCAAAGCTGATCGCAGGCCAATACGCGTTTGAGCGAGTGCCTTTTTGCACGTCGCTCAAATCCGCTTCCATGAGCTTGCCTACGAATTGCATGTTCGTGGTTTCACCAATTGACGGGCTGCGTCCGGCGTCCTGCGCAAAAGAACTTTACTATCAAGGAGAGCAAAGTTCCAGCATCGAACGGTCGCACTTGGTGAACGCGGCAATCAGAGAAGTGAAACACAAAGAAAGAACTTCCGGTGGCCCTACTAATCAGGAATTTCGAGTTTAACGAGTTTCAGTTGACATCGCCGGTCTGGTGCTCTTCGATCTGAAAACGCAGAAAATTGTGAATTGCCGCGACTGCGGCCTTGTCGGCGCTGGAGATGATGACACGGGCCCCGTTTGCGGTTTCTTCAAACGTGTACCGAATGTCTTTCTGGAGCCGTTTCATTTCCGGCACACCAGGCGGTACCGTGTCGTGCACAAACATGGGAATGTCGAAATCTCCGTTCTGAAACGCTCTCGCGATGTGCGCCAGGTGCATCCTGACTTCGACCCGACTGGCAGCGTCTGCGGAGTCATTTGCCTCAACTTGGATGACGCCGCCGTCAGCCTTCAAGAAAAAGTGGTGTGTCGTAGCTGACTGAGAAAAGCCCATGCCCTTTTCGCCACGTTCATTCATTCTCGAATGCGTATCGTGCATGGGACACGCAGCATGCGGGGGTTGTGTCTCCTGTTTTTGCTCGTTAGAAGATTGCTGTGCGGACGCATTAGTGACGCCGGCGACCAAACAAACCACAACCGCGAGAATCGCTCTCATTGTCATCTCTCCTTCTTTTGCTTTCCACGAGTCAGGGTTTCGAGCGAAGATTTCCGAGTGAGATTCTTCGGGTGAGTTGCAGCAAACGTCTCCAGCAATCGCGCCTGCTTGCCCTGGGGAGTTTTGGTCAGCAGACGATCCCAGTCTCGAAGCGTATCGCGTAAGTCGCGAAGCCGGGCTTCCAGATCGGCCAGCTTCTCAGCGGCCATCTTACGGACTCGATGACAGGGAGCGGCTCCGCTGTTACGCTCGCGAAAGATATCGGCCAGCTCAGTTAGCGAAAATCCGATGGATAGCGCACCGCGAATCATCTGAACTCGCACTAGCGTTTCTCTCGGATATAACCGATACCCTGCCGCCGAACGAGGCATGGAGGGTAGAAGGCGGCGCCGCTCGTAGTAGCGCAAGGTGTCTGGACTCACGCCAGCCAGGCGTGCCAACTCCCCGGAATGTAATAGCCGGTCGCTCGGAGCCTTTGCTTTCACTTGAGTAGCTTGAGGGTTGGAACGATTCCAGAGTCAAGCGAATATCCGCCGCATTCCGGATTTGTGTCAAGTGCCTGATTAACGCGGCAATCCGAGAAGAGGAATACAAAGAAAGGAGATGTCCTCCTATTTTGCCAAAGCTTATGCGCCGCGCGGGGTGATCTCTTTCTGAATCAGCGATTCGGAGATTTAGTATGCCGAGGAAAGTTCCCGTACCGCGTGAGCTTCCCCCGGCATACGAGATATGTTCGTCTTCTACGGATTAACACACACAAAGTTGGCCGCGACGTTGGTGGCGCCGGTGCCCTTGTAACGAGTCTGCTGCGGATAGGGACAAATCGGGCGCGTTCCTCCCGTGGGGAAATTCACTGCCACGCGCGGATCGAACGGCGCGCCACTCGGAAAAGGCGAGGTGGTATTTGTGTTGGCGGCGATGATTTCGTTTGGCGCGACCCCCTGTTCCACCCATCCGGTGATCGCGGTCAGGAGGTTGGCATTGAAACTATTGGTCGCCGGTCCGCCACCGCAGTGCGCCATGTTCGGGATCATGTACAGCTTGGCGAAGTCCTGCGCATGGCCGCCTGACAAGGCGTTTACCTCGTTGTAATACTGTACGAGATCGACACCCGAGAAGATGCCATCGTTGACCGAGTCATAAATAATCATCTTCCCGCCATGATTGCTGAAAGGGAAGAGGAAGGGCGAAGGTCCGAATGGCGTTCCAGTCATGAAGTCCATGGGACTTTCCGGATACTGGCGCGTGGACTCGTAAATTGTCGGCGCGTCGGTATTGAAATTGTAATTGAAGATGAATGCTTCTTGTCCGTCAACTCCAGCCACCGGTGTGACCACCGGCGGATTCGTAAAGACCATCGGTATGGCGCCGGCTCCCAGAGTCAGGTTGATTGCGGTGTTGGTATCGGGAGGTCCGAAAAATGAAACGTTCCAGGCTTGCCAGCCTGCGCCGAACGCCGACGGTGGATCCCAAATTCCTGCGTCCCAAAACCAGCTCGAGTAAAGCCGGAAGCCGAACGAGTCCTCGGGGCCCGCATAAATCTTCTTGAGCGCTTCCACCTGTCCTGACGTCAGGCACTGGCCACCGTGGGGCGTACCGGTTGCGGTGCATGTGAACGCCGCCAGAGCTGGGAACACGCGTTCATTTGTGCACGCCGAGTAATTATCAATGATGCCGTCCACAAGCCCGTCGAGCCGGTCACAAGCGCTGAGAATTGCCGCGGAGGCAACTTCCAAATCTTGCGGCTGAAATGTGGGAGGTAAGTAGGGTTGCCCATTGCTATCCGTGCTGGTAGCCAAGGGGGCAAGTTGTTGTTCGTTCCAGGCCTCTGCCACACCTGCGCGGGGCAGGTCGAAACCCGGATTTCCCGCTACCAAACCATCAAACGTGCCGGGTGTGCGCTGAGCAGCTACCATCGCGTCGCGCCCGCCGTTTGAGCAGCCCCACAGATACGAGTATTGGGGATTTTGTCCGTAGTACGCCGAGATGATTAGCTTTGAGATTTCCGTGGTTTTTTCGATTGCGTTGTAACCGTAATCCACGCGCGCCTGCTCGTCGATGCCGAAGTGTCCTGTGCCTCCCGCGTTGCTGTCGTCATCAATCCACCCGAACGCGGGGTTGCCGGGTGCATCTTCGTGACCTCCATCATCGGCGGCCACGGCCCAACCCATGCTTAGCTCCGTGCCCGCGCTTCCCACCGGACTCGACACCGAACCATCCGTGCCCCCACCGCCCATCATTTCGAAACGGCCCACCCAGCCGTCCGGCAGATTCAGCTCAAATCCGATTCCGTAGGTGAAATGATCAGGATCCTGAGAGCTTACCCGTTTATTGATGACGCCGATCACGTTGCAATAGGCCACCGGAGTGGTTTGCTCGGTCGCGCTAATTATTTGTGTATTGGGCAGCGACAGGGACATCAAGCTCGCGCAGCTTGAGGTGGGAGATACTGCTGGACGTAGATTCTGGGCTGAAATCGCAGCCGGCCAAATTGCAATCGCGGCCAGCACGAGCAGGTGCAGTCCCATTTTCTTTCCGTTCATCGTGACGCCTCCTTCGGCATGGGTAATAGTAGTTCTAGGCGAATCCGGGATCAGTCCATTGCGCACGGCCCGCCTGGGATGAAGGCCGTGTATGTCTGCGAAGATTCATAACGATCCGAGTCCGGCGAACAAACGGAGCACTCTTAATCCTCGCCTCACTTCATGTCAAGACCAAAAACGACATTTTCCGCATACCTTAAAGGTATTTATATTAAAAAGGTATGGCTTCGTTAGAAGATTTAGGTACACTGCGGCGCGTATGAAACTGAATCATCTTCGTTATTTCACCGCCGTGGCCGAGGACCTGAGTTTCACCAAAGCGGCGAGACGCCTGAAGATGGCACAGCCGCCCTTGAGCCGGCAGATTCGCTCGCTAGAGACCGAAATCGGTGTGCAACTTTTCGAGCGGCGCTCCGGCAAAGTTTTGCTGACAGATGCGGGATGCCGCTTCTTGCCTGCCGTCCGATTAGCCTTGGAACAAATCGAAGCGGCTGTCGATGTGGTCCGACAAACCAAAGACGGCGAGCTAGGCACGGTGCGCGTGGGATTCGGGAAGGGCCTGGGCGACGTCGTCAGCCTGGTAATCAATCAACACATGCGATTCTTCCCGAAGATCGAAGTGGACGTTCGAGACATCCTTTCGGGGCATCAGATTGAAGCGCTACTGGGTAGAAAGATCGATGTGGGATTCTCTCACGGACCGCCCACGTCCCGCGATCTGGCATCCGAGAAGCTTTTTGAGGAGAGTCTCTCCATCGTCCTCGCGCGCTCTAATGTGCTGTCGAAACGGCCCTATCTTCGACTTAAGGATCTCAGCCATCAAACCTTGCTGTTGATCGAAAGGTGGATTTCGCCGAATGTACATGACCTCGGTCTTGCTCTGTGTCGAGACGCCGGGCTTAGTCCCAGAATCGTTCTTACGGAATCAACCATCTACGACGAAGTGGGAGCAATGATGGCCGCGTCAGGGAAAGGCGTATTCATCGCGGTCGGCAAGAACCCTTGTCATCCGTCGTTTGCAGATCAATTGGTCGCGTTGAATCTCCGGGAACCGCGAGCAACCCTGGAAGTGCACGCAGCGTGGAGAAGGGGCGAATCTTCATCGACCATTCTCAATTTCGTCGAGACTACTCGAACTTTGCTCCAACGCGTGGGGCGGGTTTTGGACATGCGAAACTTTCCCCGCACTGTGAGGCCGGACGTGGCGAGTGCGAGCCGAAGGCGCAAACGTAAGTAACGATCGCCCGCAAGAAAGTGCGCCATGGTGTTCGCGATTCATTCAGTTCTAAAGAGCTAGAATGTGCGGCGAGGAACATTCAATGCAAACAGCCGTTCTTAACTGCGTTCGGGTTCCGCTCGGGGCGCTGCTTTTACTATTCATGTCTCCGTCACTCCTGGCGCAGGAACCTCAAAGCGACAAGGCAGAAAGCGAGAAACAAGAGCCGGTGTCTTTACCCACGGCCGGGACGATGGGCTATACCTTGCCCAAGTGCCTCAACTGCCCGGCGGCTAAGTTTTCAAAGGAAGCCATAAAACACAAGTATGAAGGCACGGTGACGCTAAAAATTGTTGTGGATGAGACCGGACACGCCAAGGATATTGCGGTCACGAAAGGTCTGAATTTCGGATTGACAGAGCAGGCAATCGCGGCCGTTAGGAAATGGCGTTTCAAACCGGCCACGGGACCCGACGGGAAGCCTGCGGCAGTCAGGATAAACGTGGAAGTAACGTTCCATCTGTATTAGCACCTCCCGATAATTGAGCTTGCGACGCGTCGGAGACATGTGGAGCACAAGCGAAAGAGATGTCCGGGAATCCGGCTAAGCGCGGAAGTACTTGCTATGGGCGATTGTGATAATGAGATTATGAGTAGATTGCATATCTGCGCTGCGAATGGGAATCACTTGGGAAGCATTCCGATGGTGCCCAGCCAGGTCTCCACTAACCGAGGCCATTCCGTAATCGGAAACTGCGTGCGGCGCAGACCGAAGGCGTGTCCGCCGTGAGCGTACAGATGCATTTCCGTGGGAACGTGTGCCTTCTGTAGTGCGATGAAGTAAGCAATTGACTGGTTTACGCCGTCGATGTTGTCGTCCTCGGCTTGCACCAAAAACGTTGGGGGCGTCTCCTTAGTGACCGGAACTTCCGGATTCAATCCATATGTCTCGCCCCCGGTCCACAGATGACCCGGATAAACTGCCACAGCAAAATCCGGACGACAGCTTTCTTTGTCTGCTGCATCGATAGGCTCATACAAACGGTGCGCGAAATCCGTGCTGATTTCCGCCACCAGATACCCGCCCGCCGAGAAACCAATCACTCCGACCTTGTGGGGATCGATGTGCCAATCTGCGGCATGTAATCGCACGAGGCCCATCGTTCTCTGCGCATCTTCCAGCGCCAGCGTTGATTTGTTTAATCCGTGGTTGGGCCGGCAATCGCAGTGCCAGTCATAAGGCGGGCCCGGTGCGCGATATTTCAGCAATACGCAGGTGATCCCTCGCGACGTCAGCCAGTCGCAAATTTCCGTGCCTTCCAGATCGATCGCCAATCCCTCAAAACCGCCGCCAGGAAATACAACGACAGCAACGCGCGTGTTTTTTCCCGTTGGCGAGTAAACCGTGATCGTCGGCTGTGTCACGTTCTTCACCCAGACCCACGTCTTCCCGGCGACCAGGTGATCCTTTACGATCGCCGTATCCTCGGGGCCGGGGGCAGGCTGCGCATCAGGCACGGCGCCCGGCCATATCGGGATTTGCGTATGTCCCGGCGACGGCTGCCAGGTAGGTGTCTGCGCGCTCAGACCGCCAGAAGCAAACACAACACAGAGAGCAAAGAGCAAAGGCCTGATCATAATCCCCACAGCTTAATATAACCCGCCACTGCCGGGAGTTTTGAATACGAAAAGACCGCTGCGCCCTGCGGAGCCGGCTATTAGTGAAAGGGCGTTGCCATCCTTCACGGAATTAAAAAACTCTAATAGACCGTGTGTTGTCTCTTTTGGGACAGTTTCGCAGACCGCTCCGTGAGAAAGTAAGAGCCAAGTTCGTAATAACGCTGTTGCGCAGAATAGCGGAGCCGATTGGTAAAACAGAGTTGTGAGCCACGGAGCATCGAAGTGAACAAACCTGTAGAATTTGCCGGACACGTCAAGAGGGGTGGCGGTGCTGTCTCCGTCGAGAGTGTGGCGGACATCCTCGAACGTGAAATCCCAAATCTCATTCAAGAATGGCTGGCCCTGGTGGAAAACGAACCGGACCTGAGCCGTATTCCGATGAGCTTTGAAGAGCGCACAGGCCATCTTCCTCAGCTTCTGCACGATGTTATCAAGCGCTTGCGCCTGGACTCCGGAACCAAAGCCCCGATTTCGAGGGCTGCGGCCGACCACGGGGATCTGCGGCGCAAGCAAGGCTACACGGTAGCGATGGCGGTAGAGGAGTCTCGCCTGCTGCAAGTGAGCATTTTTACCACGCTGCACAAAAACGTAAACCAATTGGAATTCAGCGCGCTGCTTCCCGACGTGGTGACCATTGCGGACGAGGTGGATGCGCAATTGAAAGAGCAGATGCTGCGTTTCATGGCCGCGGATGCCGCTGAAAAAGCCAGCGGCAAGTAACTCGTTCCCGGCGGATTGAGCAAGATGCCACGCCCAGGCCTCAAACCTGAAATACATACGAACGCGAAGCATCGCCACGGGTGTGTCCTGCTGATCGACGCCAGGGCAGACGATGCGGCCAGAATTTTGGAGGAACTGGATTCGGGGACGGACGAGCGGTTCGATGCGGAATGGGTTCCGGAACTCTCCAGCGGAATCGAGCGATTGCGTAACGGAGGAGTCGGGGCGGTCGTGCTGGATATGACATCGCCGGGCAGCCACGGCATCGAGACCTTCGACAAAGTTTTTCAGGCCGCGCCCAGCGTGCCAATTTTGATTCTGATCCGACCCGATGCGGAAGAAATGGCGCGGAAAGCGGTACAGCACGGAGCTGAAGATTATCTGGTCAAGAATCTGGCCGACGCCCACCGGCTAAGGCGCGCGGTGCGCGCGATGATGGAACGGCGTTCGGCGGACGCAGTGCTGTTGGAAAATCAAGTGGCCAACGTGACGCTGGACTCCATTGGAGAAGCGGTCCTGCGCACGGATATACGCGGCAACGTCGCGTATCTAAATCGGATTGCGGAAAACTTGACCGGGTGGCGGCAGGAGAAGGCGCTGGGGCGTCCCGTTGCGGAGGTGCTGCGAATCATAGACGCCGTCAGCGGCACAGCGGTTCGCGATGCTCTGGAAATCGTAATGCGGGAAGACAAGACCGCGGGGGTAACGGCGAACTGCATAAACTGCATTCTGGTGCGACCGGACGGGTTCAAGCTGGGGATTGAGATTACGGTGACGCCGTTGCACGACCAGGATGGCGCTGCAACCGGAGCGGTCGTGGCTTTCCGCGATGTGAGCGTGGCGCGGGCCGCGTCGCTCGAAATGTCGCACTTGGCACAGCACGATTTCCTGACGGATTTGCCGAACCGGATGCTGTTCAATGATCGGCTGAACCAGGCGATTTCACTGGCGGTGCGGCAGGGCAAGCAACTCGCGGTGATGTTCGTGGATTTAGATCACTTCAAGAAGATCAATGACTCCCTGGGCCACGGGGTGGGCGACAAACTCCTGCAGTCGGTAGCCGAGCGACTGGTGGCTTGCGTCCGGCGGACGGACACCGTAAGCCGCATGGGCGGCGACGAATTCGTCGTGCTGCTCTCGCAAGTCGAGAATGGGGAAGACGCGGGTGTGAGCGCGCGAAAAATCCTGAGAGCGCTCGCGCTGCCCCATGTTATCGATAACAAAAGCCTGGATGTGAACGTGAGCATTGGCGTAAGCACGTATCCCAGCGACGGGCCGGACGCGGAAAGCCTGATGAACAAAGCGGACACCGCGATGTATGAAGCCAAACAACAAGGGCGGAACAACTATCAGTTCTTCCGGCGGGACATGCACGCGCGGCTTGCAGACCGGCAGTCGCTGGAAAGGGATTTGCGCTACGCGCTGGGCCGCAATGAGTTTTCACTGCATTACCAGCCCAAGTTCAATCTTCAGGCGGGAGGGATCACCGGAGTGGAAGCGCTGATACGTTGGGAACACCCGGGGCGGGGAATGGTGTATCCCGGGGAGTTCGTGCCCATCGCCGAAGAGTGCGGATTGATATTAGCGATAGGGCGGTGGGTGCTTCTGGAAGCGTGCCGGCAGGCTCGAGCCTGGAGCGATGCGGGTCTTGGAATCGTTCCGGTAGCTGTGAATGTGTCCGCGTCTGAGTTCGGGGATAAGGATTTTGTCTCCGGAGTTCGGGCTGTGCTGATTGCGACGGGAGTGGAACCTGCGAATCTGGAGCTGGAGTTGACGGAGAGCGTGCTGATGCAGGACGCGGAGTCCACCGTGCGCACGCTGGGGGCGCTGAAGGCCATGGGCGTGCGATTGGCAATCGACGATTTTGGCACAGGTTATTCCAGCTTTACCTATCTGCGGCGCTTTCCGGTGGACGCGCTGAAACTGCATCAATCGTTTGTTCAGGAAATCACGGCGGACCCGGGAGACGCGACCATCGTGGACGCCATGATCAATATCGGCAAAAGCCTGAAGCAGCGCGTCATTGCGGAAGGAGTAGAAACCCGCGCGCAGCTCAAATTCCTTCAGCGCCACGGATGCGCCGAGGGACAAGGCTATTATTTCAGCCGTCCGGTTGTTGCCGCGCAGGTTGGCAAGCTGCTTCAGACCGGCCTTCGAGAGGGTGTCTTCAACTAGCGGATGGGAGGGAGCAGGGAACCGGGAGGTAGCGGGGGTTTTAATCTGATTTGGATAATGGCGGGGGTTCTGCTATGAGATAGAGCGTAATGGGCTGGCACATTGCGACCGTTGCGGTTTTAATCCTGCTGATCGCGTTCGCTATCTCTGCGGTTGTGCTTTCCATCATGATTCTCAGCCGGGGCAAGTTCTACCAAAGTCTCAGTCCGGAAGCGCGGCCGAGGCGGTGGGTGCTGATCTCCGTGCTGGTCCTGTTCGCGATATTCGTCATCTCGATTTCGGTGTGGGCGATGTGGCCCGATGCGCTGGTTTCGAGCGTCCTCCTTGGCGTGTTCGGCGTGGCGTTTTTCGTGGTGGGCTTGACGATCCGATTGCTGACCGAGAAGGTGGACGCCTACGTGAAACGAAGAGGCTGGCAACTGCGTTAAAAGTAAAAAGCGAGATTGATTCGGACATGGAGGAACGCATGGGATCCGACGCGAATGCCGGCGAAAAAACTGATTGGCGAAAACATGGGCTGCGAATTATCCGCAGCGGTGAGCTGGACGGCAATACGCCGCAGACTCCGGGAATGACGCGAGCGGAAGCCATCTCCCATGCTCGCGTCGGCGCGCAAAAACTGTGGGCCGGAACGGTCGTGGTGCATCCGGATGCCAAGACGGGGCCGCATCATCACGGCGAACTCGAAACGGTCATCTACGTTGTTCGGGGCCGCGCGCGATTTCGCTGGGGAGACCGTCTGGAATTTGTGGACGAGGCCGGGCCGGGAGATTTCGTGTACGTTCCGCCGTACTTGCCGCACCAGGAACTGAACGCTAGAAAGGACGAGCCGGTGGAAGCCGTGATCGTGCGCAGCGGGCAGGAGCCGGTGGTCGTGAATCTGGACATCCCGAGCCCGGAGGAAAATCCCGCGACGCCTCAGCCCGATCCTTTTCATTCCGCTCCCGGCAAATTCTAAGCGGAGCGATTTCGCTTTGCCGTGGATGCAAACTACGACCGCCGCCGTTCCGAGTCAGTTCGTCGCGTAGTGTCTCGCTTTGGTTTTCTCGGGCAGCACCGCGCTTTAAACTGGAACCTCGCCACCCTGGGGGCCGTAAAATACGCGCCACAGGGCCAAATCGTCGGTAGTGTCCTCGAATTGATGCTCGATCCCCGCAGCTACGAACAGGATATCGCCTGACTCGAACGGGTCCCGCTTGCCGTCGTGAATGAGCACCCCCTGGCCGCGAATGATGAAGTAAATCTCGTCCTGTGTGTACGGCGTCTGCTGGCTCGGGCGTAGAGGGAGGCCCAGGGCTACGTCAAGAGTGCCACGCTGCAGGACCATGACGGCGCGCTCGCCCGCTGGTCCCGGGATACGCGCTTGAGCCTCGGTAAGGCGGATAACACGGCTGCGGCCTGGCGTGCTCATGCTTCACTCCTTGTGCCTTCAGACTGAGATAGTACCGTTCGTCGGGATAACTTGCAGGGTTATAAAGGGATTGCTACATTTGCACAGCGGCTGAGGGGAATGGCGCTGTTCGACCCACCAAAAGCTGGAGACCGCCCCAAACACTGGAAGGATTTCTCTCTCGAACTCAAGCTCATGTTCGTGTACCACGGCTGCATGATGGTTTTATTTCTTACCGGCAGTGCGTTTTTGGCACGGCAAGAACTCATCTTTGCAGGTTTGCTACTCTCCGTGCTCGTATCCCTTTCCGTAAGGCACCGAGTTTCTGCGGGTTGGCGCTGGCAAGGTGTTAGGACGAAGCAATTGTTCATGGCGGTGGCAGGAATCGCTTTGATTGGAGTGTTCCTGTACTCCGCCACGGCTTGGTTTCCTCCGTCAAATCCAAGATTTTTGCCATGGTTTCTTGCGGGTTTTGGCATCGGAGCGTTCAATGTTATGCAGGCGCTTGGATTGGTGTACCCCTCGGAAGCCGCTTTTCTGGCGGATTGTCGCGAACCGGACGGTCAGATCAAGGAAGCGACAAACACCGAATCTATCCAACCTACTGAACCAGGGTGGCATAAAGCCGTTAGGTCCGCCTACAGCGTTCTGTTTTTTATTATTTGCCTAGGGTTCATGGGTTTCTTCTATTACTCCGGCAGCACATTTCGAAGTGGTTCTCCAGTTCCGACTCCGGCTCAAATGGAGCCTGTTACCGATCACGGGAAAACTGTTTACATAACACACGATCAGAAAATTGTTCGCGACAGGCTGGGATTGTTTGGATTTGTTGGTATTCCTTCGGCGATCCTCGGTGGCCTTTTCTTGCATTTCGTTGTAGGTGTAAAGCTCTTCCCGGATACGCCAACGTTACGAGAACTCTTGGCGAGGAGATCATCCGGGAACTGAAGGACCGTGCGTCCCCTAAGTGCCTGATTAACGCGGCAATCCGACAGATGGATTTACTTTATCCGTTGCTGGGCTGGGGGTCTGCGTGCGGGTGAATTTTCCCGCGCGGTTCATTTCCGAGGGCGGGGAACCTTGAGCGGCCTTTTCATCGCGTCCGCCATCGTAGCTTCTGTTGTCTCCGATACGGATTTGTTGCCTTCGTCGAACAAGCGGTCTTCCATTTCATCATCACGCGTTCGCGGTTGCGGAAATTCAAAACCACAATGAGAGCACTTGACCAGCGAGCTGGAAGTCTTGCCGCACTTCGTGCATTTTATCGAGTCCATAATTCTCCTATCCCAGGATGACCTAGCAGCATTTTACTCCACGGCCGCACTTGGCAACGTTTTAATCGGGGAGTGGGAGCACTGGGAACGGACTTGTCCGGTGGGTGGGCTCCGCGTATTATTCGCTGCTTATCTCTTGAACAGTTTCAAGTGGTGGAATGCGAAGGGGCGGGAAACCCGCCCCTTCGAAACGATCAGGCTCTTGACGCTTATCGCGTCAATTGTTCTTGTTGTTGCCGGCTTGGCCGGCTATCGTTTTTGCTGCTCCTCCGACATCTTCGCCGGTCAGCTCTCTTTCAGCTCTGACCCAATCTTCGACATCTTTTCCGGGCCCACTGCCGCGCCGCACGTACAACTCGTAAGCGCGGTGAGCGATATCTTGAGTGGATACTTCTTTGTGTTCGATCATGGCAACCTCCTTGGTTACCGGCGCGGGCGACAAAGGTCGGCCCCGCCGTATGTGAACTGCGTGAAACTACTTGCCGTTTGTTGCGACGCTGACTTTGATCTGCTTGGGCTTGGACTCTTCACGCTTGGCCATATGCAGCGTCAAGATCCCGTTGCGATAGTCCGCGCGAATGTTTTCCGCGTTGACTGTATTGGGCAGGGAGAAGCTCCGCATGAATGAACCATAGGCGCGTTCAATCCGGAGGTAATTGTCTTCCTTGACGCCCGTCTCGAATTTGCGTTCTCCACGGATGGTCAAAGTGTTGTTTGTAATGCGGACGTCGATGTCTTTCTCTTGAAAATCCGGCAATTCGGCCTTTACGACCAATTCATTCTCGGTTTCGTAAATGTCCACGGCCGGCGCCCAGGTTGCTAGGTCAGCATGAGCCGAGCGGTCGCGAATAAAACTGTCGTCGAATAGACGATTGACTTCGTTCTGCAGCGTAAGACCACGTAATTGGTCCCTGTGCGTAGTAGTATTCATGGATCTCCTTAAATGTATTGCGGTTTGGTGTGGCCGAGGGTGGATCAGGTAACTTCCGTCTGATTCAGGTGAACTGAAGAATCCAGGGTCCGTAATCACACTGTGCGCATGCGCTGCTATTGTCAATGGAATAGCGACACGATAATGAAAGTAATTTATTTTTTGCGGGTAGTTGCTTCGCAAGCCGAGCACAGCAGGGGCTTTAAAGCTTTCAGGCAAATTCGGCTGATTTCCGCAGTAGAGCAGCTATTCGCGTCTTCCAGCTAATTCACCAGGCTGAAGCCTGGTAAACGCGCGCAGCGGAGAAGCGTTTTCGGTTATCCGGCGGGCCCGTCCGTTTACTTGCAATGCAACTCCGTTTTCGTTTTTTCCGCGTTGTCGCAGGACTGTGATAAATAAATTGTACCCCTCCTTGCGCTGTTCCTTGGCTTGCTTGCCTGCGGAAACGCTCAAACCCGTAAATAAAGGAGCAAGTCATGATCCAGCTTGTTTATGTCAGCTCGAGTGTCAAACCGTTCTCCGACGATGAATTGCTACAACTTCTGGACAAGTCCCGAAAAAATAATGAAAAGCTCGGGATTACCGGAATGCTGTTGTACAAGGACGGCGATTTCATGCAGGCGTTGGAAGGCGACGAGGCTCAGGTACATTCGTTAAGCACGCGAATCGCAAAAGACCTGCGGCACAGTCGCTTCATCACACTATTAGACGCGCCTTGTACAAAACGCGAATTCCCGGACTGGTCAATGGGATTTCGGAATTTGAACGAGGTCGATCCCCGAGAAATTCCGGGCTATAGCACGTTCTTGAATTCACCCCTTCGAGCGGAATCCTTCGCCAAGGATCCCGGCTTCTGTCGCACGCTGCTTCTGCTGTTCAAAGCTAGACCTGAAGGCCGCCAACAATTGTAGGAATCGAGAATTGTCGTCTCGCCGGCCGGAATCGTGTTGGCAACGGTACATGAGCACCCGGCAACCGGCGAAGCCGCGAAATCAGCACCTCCTCGAATCAACCCGGCGCGACCATCGGCACGTTCGCGACCTCGACGGCTATGTCCCGAAGTTCTAGTACGGCGCTCGTCCGGTAATCCGACTTACCAAGAGTTAAGCAAATGTGTACATTGTAATTATGTATGACGCGGCGCGGCCGCGATGATAATAATGGGACTATATTTCTGAGAGGAATCTCAACTACGCGGATTGCGGAACCCGTGATGTCACAAGCGATTCAGCATGCTCGTAGTTCCCGCCCACGTAACACGGTCGTATGGGTGTTTGGTGCACTAGGACTTTTCATTCCGATCGTACTTTACTCGTTAGTGTCCTTTGCAGATCGCGACCTTCATACGCACTCTCGTTTGAGCCATTTCCTCTGGTCCATAGCGATTCCATATCTATGGCCCTCAGCGGCTGCTTTGCTGCCTGCAACAGCAAACAGCCTAGGAGATTCAATTGTATTTTGGACAATGTCTCTGGTTTTGAATGTGATTATTTATGAAGTGGTAGGATTTGCTCTATCCCGTTTGAGCAGATTCGCTTTCGGATCGGGAGCCAAATCCAAGTGACATAGAAAGGTAGCCGCGTCCATTGAGTTTGAGTCACTTGCCTGAAACGCCCTACCGGACAACACGCTCGCGACGGCGAGCAAGCTTACCGCGGCGGGGCGTTCTTTACGTATTTGTCGAACCAGCGAAGCATTTCGTAAACAAGCTGCTCGTTGGACTCCAGCGCCGAGTACCAATGCGGCTCGTGCGGAAGGATCACCAAGCGAGTGATGCCGCCGTTGCCGCGAATGGCCTCGAAGAGTTTGGTGGATTGTATCGGCGTGGTTCCGGGGTTCGCGTCTTCCGCGCCGTGCATGATGAGGAGCGGGGTCTTCAATTTGTCGGCGGAGAAAAATGGGGAGACTTTCAGATAGACATCCGTTGCCTCCCAAACCGATCGCCGCTCATTCTGAAAACCGAAAGGCGTGAGCGTCTTGTTATAGGAGCCGCTGGTAGCGACGCCGGCGCGGAACAAGTCGGAATGGGCCACCAGATTTGCGGTCATCAAAGCGCCGTGGCTGTGTCCGGTGACGCCGATGCGGTCGGGGTCCACAACGCCGAGCCGCACGGCCTCATCCACCGCGGCTTTGGCATCGGCGACGAGCTGTTCCAAATACGTGTCGTAGGCTTTCTTCGGATCGCCGACGATGGGGAACGAAGCGCTGTCAATGATTGCGTAGCCCGCTAGAAGCAAAAGTTTGTATTGCCGCAGCCGCGTGAAAGTTTCCTGCGAACCGGATACCTGGCCGGCTTTCGAGGCGTCGGCATAGTCGAGAGGATAGGCATTTAGAATAGCGGGAACGCGCGTGCCTTCCTTATAGCCCGGCGGCGTATAGAGCGTGAAGGACAAATCCAGCCCGTCGGCGCGTTTGTATTTCACCAAGCGCTTTTTAATCGCGCGCACTTCCGGCGTGGGATCGGGAATGTGGGTTATCGCGACGCTGGTGGAAGCAAAAACCCCTTCTCCCGCGGGCGCAGCGATGGGTTTTCCAAGCATTCGTCCAAACGCATTCGGCGGATCGTCCGGCGATTGATGCCAGGTGATGAACGTGTTCGTGTCCGGGCCGGCGAAGGAAAGGAATTGCTCGAAGGAAGTCTTGTCGCAGCGAAACAGACGTTCGTATTTTACGGTATTGAGATCGAGCCGGTCGAGGAACGGCCGGTCGCCGTCGGGCGAAGCCCCGGTTCCATCCAGGTAGATCGAATCGCCGTCCATACGAATCAGCGAGAAGCCGTTCGGAGCCTGGCGCGTCACCGGATCGCCGGGGTTCGCATATCTGTCGTCAGTAGAAAGATCCCAAAGCAAGCGAGGCTTTCGTTGCAGATCATCGACGTCGAAGATGGAGGTCCGGACCCAGTGCCGGTTGTTATCGTACTGGCTCAAGAGAGCGATGCTCGGCTGTTCGCTCCAGGAGAAGCCGACGTAACGCTGTTCGGTGCGCGTGATTTCGACGGCGGGTGAATCGAACGGCGCCTTCAGCAGCATAATCTTATCGCGAGCCGGAACATTTACGTTCCAGTCGCCGCCATCCAGCGCTTCGGCCCAGACGAGTGTGGCTGGGTCGGTGGCACGCCAGGAAAATTCGCGCGGACCTAGCGGAACGCCTCGGATGGGCACGCGATCCGCCAGTGGAAGCGACGCGATGGTATGAACGAGAACGTGAGTGCGATCTGCTGTGTCCCAGACTTGGACTTCCTGCGGGAAACGATCATAGGTGGTGACGTACGAGTAGGGCTTGTGGATCGCGGTGACGAGTATGTGCCGCCCATCCGGCGCGGGATCCAGCGATTCGTAATTTGCCGGCTTTCCCACCGGCGCAATCGCCCCGGTCGCCGCATCAACGAAAGCGAGCTGCGAGGCCGCGAAGTAATCGAAGAGATCCTCGTCGTGCTTGTTGCCCAGCGTGTCGCGGTTTTCGTACGTGCTGCTCTCTCCTTTTTCTCCCGTGGTTTCCTGAATGCTCGGACCGGGCGGCACGATTGGTTCGGGCGGCGGCGCGCCCATGCCCTCGGGGACCAGCTTGACCAAAAGAGTTTTCTGATCCGGCATCCATTGCATATCGTCGCCGAACATGGGATTGAGGCGCGCTCCGGGCACTCGATGTGCTTCGCCGGTTTTTGCGTCGCCAATCCAAAGTTCGACGGAATCGGGAGCGATATTCACGAACGCGAATCGCTTTCCGTCAGCGGACCAGATTGGCTGGCCCGGACACGCGCCGTCGGGAAGCGCGACGTGAATTTGCGCGCCATCGGCGACGCGCACCAGGTCAAAGCTGCGGGCGCAGGGAGTGATTCCGTAACCGCCGGGCGTATCGTGCTTGCTGTGATTCCTTGGCTCCACGCGGACGCCTGCCAAGCGCAAGAAAGGCGTGGCCACGCGGGAAATCGAGGGGTAGTCCTGCCAGGAAATCAACAGAATCGCGTCCTGCGTCGGGCTCACCTCGGGCCTTGGTGGTGACGGCGCGAGCATCACATCCAGGATGTTCTTCGGCGGCAGGTCGTATCCAGATGCAGCCTCGCTCGCAGGTGCCGGTGATGCCGTCGCGTTCGACGCAGATGAGTTTGACTGTGCGGCAACGGGCAAAGACGCCATGCAGGTAACGAGTCCCACGAGCAAAAAGCGGTTCAAGGAGTTCTGGACTGGCATACGTTTCCTCCGCTTCGATTCACCGGCGAGAACTGACAGGCAAGGCCAACCAGCACGGTGAAACGCGCGCAAGCCGCGGCTCATCCTAGCTTGCGTGTCTCAAATAAGTCAACGAATGGGGACTGGCTAGTTCACCGTGAGTGGCGCCGACACGCTGCCGATCCTTCCGCTCAGATTGTCCCGCACCACGAATCGCACTTGATAATTTCCGGCGGGAAGTTCAAGGGCGTTTTGATAGAGGATTCCGTCGGCCTTGATTTTGTCCATGGAGGCCGCGGGCACGGTACCCTTGATGGTCTGTCCCGCGTTACCTACGGGCGCCCCGACCTTGCTGGCTTGGGCGATGAAGTCGATGTCGAAGCGATTCTTGTCTCTTTCGTCGATCACACCGGAAGCCGGCAGGTGCACGGCGAATCCAACTTTCTTCTTATCCCCGTCCGGCGAGATACCCTGCCAGCGAACGGTCACTTCCAGTCCGGTGCTGTCAAAAGGAGAACTAAGAGCAAAGGCCACATCCTCCTTATGCGTCAATTCCGGATCGATGGTGGCATTGGTAACCAAGAAGCCTGTGCGCGCATGCACTTCCACATCTTTGCCCGTAACCTGAACTTGCAATTTCCGCCAGCCCGGCTTGGTATTCAGGTTATCCACATAATAGCCAAGCAAGTAGTAGCTTGAAGAATCGTCGGCCGCGCGTTGGAAGCCCGTGGACACATCATTGTTGTTGAAGAACGCCCGGCCCCCGGTCATCTCCGCAAAATTTTCAAGGCTCTGCACGGAAGAAGTTTGCAGCCAGCTTCTGCCGGCAGCGGCATCGGCGAACCCGGGACCGCTGAGATTACCGGAATACGTGGCATCGGCTGTCGGTGTGGTACTTACCAAACCGCGGACATCCACGGGATAAACGGAAACCTGAGCCTGGTTCAACGCTTCCATGGTGCGCTCGTAGAGTATCGACAAACTACCGCCCGGCAACGAAGAGGGAGAATCCAAATTGAAAGGGAAGCTGCCGGTGGCCCAGATGAGAGACTTCCTTCCCGGAACTCCGGAAAGCGACCAGGCGATTGCCAGAAAAGCTTTCAGGGTGTCTTCGATAGCGCGGGTCTGCTGGTAACTGCCTTGAACTGCATCTGCGCTCTGAATGAACTGCTGCATTCTGGCCACGGGATCGGCCGGAGTTCCACCAGTCAGTTCGCTGGCGCTCTCTCCGGACGCGGCCGCAATCTTCCCGTCTGTTCCGAACGATTCCATCGGCGACATTTCTCCACTAGCTTTCTTAAGTGCCGCAACAATGGAAGCGGGATCGCTGTTCAGTCCGCTGATTACCTGCAGACCTTTTCTCCCAATCACCACGAGTCCGAACACGCGCCCCGATTCCAAGTTGTCCGCCAGATACTTAATCAATTGCTTGCGGCCGAAGGTCTGATCGAGGAAGGGCGTATTGATGGTATCCAAAGCAATCACGGTGATAGCAAATGGCTGTCGCTCGAGAGTGAAATTGCTGAAAGTGTTCGGCGGGTTCTTGGCTTGCGCGGAATGCGAACTGCCCGTATTCACTTCCTCGAAAATAGCAATCCGCTGCTCTTTGCCATTTTCAAAGATTTTGAAATCTCCTCTGCTCAGGTTATGGACATGATTGCCGGCTTTGTCGGCGACAACCGCGGGCACCTGGACGAGAATGGTTTGCGCTTTGAACGCGAGCTTGCGTTCTTCATCAGCGCCGCGAGACCGGTGCAGGTCAGCCTCCGGGATTGTCCCAGGCGTGGCGGGATTTGCCGGCTGCCCGGTGAACGGGTCATTTTCCTGAGCCCATGCGCAGGTAGGGAGAAAAATCATGCAGCACCAGAGGATCAGCAATTGTCGGCGCATCTCTTGCTCCTTCGGGCGCGGAGTGATTATACGTCTAGCGTAGCTGAGTTAGGTAACGCGAGCCCGCCATCGGGATAGCTCTCGAGAACACGCGTCATCGCCACTTAGTTGGCCAGCGCCTGATTGACCCGACGATCGGGCAGACGGAGTATTAGGGAAGAGTTTGAAAGTCATGAACTCAGATTATTGCCCGCCGAAGCGGAATATGATTCCAGCGCTATACCGGAAATTGTTCTGCCGGCTATCGGCGCCGTCGGGAAACGTTGTCAAAGAATACTCGGCCTGAACGGGACGGACTGCAAAATGGCGCGACACGGGACGCCGAACTATGGGCCACGCCGAGAGCGTGGGCGGAGAAAATGGAGCAAGACGCCGTACTCGCGGTGCTGCGGCAGCAGGGGCGATGAGACGGCGTGTGGTGAAATTAGGCTGCGATTTAGACGGGTTGAACGGCGGCGAGGATAATCTTGGCGCTGTGCGCGTCGTACACGAAATAATCTCCGATCACCGGCAAAAACCGACAGGCAAGACCAACCACGCTGAAACGCGCGCAAGCCGCGGCTCATCCTAGCTTGCGTGTCTGAGATAAGTCAACGAATAGGGCCAACTTGAGGGTCGCGTCCTGATTAACGAGCTAACCGGACACGTGAAGTGCTGGTACGGCACTTGTCCGGTAATCCGACTCTTATTTTTCTCCTTCGCACTGAGGTATGGTTCTGTATGATATCGCAGCTTGCGGAGGTCCCGATGATGGCTCGACGACTCTCACTCCGTCTCCTCGCCGTGCTCCTCTTCGCTCTTACCTGTGCGACGCCGGTGTTACGCGCCCAGCGTATCGTAGACCTAACCGCTGCGGACGGCACCAAACTGAAAGCGAGCTATTTTGCCGCTGCAAAGCCGGGTCCCGGAGTCCTACTGCTACATCAATGCAACCGCCAGCGCAAGGTGTGGGGCGGCTTGGCCCAGCAGCTCGCGGCCGCGGGAATCAACGTGCTCACTGTGGATTACCGCGGCTACGGCGAGAGCGGCGGTGACCCATTCGATAAGCTGCCGCCTGCACAAATGGCGCAGATTCAAAAAGAAAAGTGGCCCGGTGATTTCGACACCGCCTTTCAGTATCTGGCGTCCCAGCCGGGCGTTACGCCTAACATGATTGGAGTGGGCGGCGCGAGTTGTGGGGTCGATAATTCCGTTCAGATGGCGCGTCGGCATGCTGAGGTGAGATCTTTGGTGTTGCTTTCGGGCGTTACAGACCTAAAAGGGCGCCAATTCCTGCGCGACTCGGCAAGAGTGCCGGTGTTTTTCTCCGTGGCCGATGACGATGAATTCCCAACCATACCGCTAGCGATGGAGTGGCTCTATAGCCTCACCTCAAATCCGGGAAAAACGTTCGCTCATTACGCCACAGGCGGACACGGCGTGAATATGTTTGCGGTCCACCCGGAGCTGGCGGGAATTATCGTGGACTGGTACGTGACTACGTTGATTAAGACTCCAGGACGAGCACCCACGCCTGCGAATCCTCCCGCAATCCCTCCGGAAGCACACATCCTGGATCAGATAGATCAGCCCGGCGGCGCGGCCAAAGTTGGACAGCTTCTGGAAGAAGCCCGTCAACACAATCCCAAAGCCACCCTGTTTTCCGAGGCGACCGTGAACTTCGTGGGATACCAGCACATTCAATCCGGCGACACCAAAGGCGCAGTTGAAATCATGAAACTCAACGTTGCGGCTTATCCGAACTCGCCAAATGTTTACGATAGTCTTTCCGATGCTTACTTTGCAAATGGCCAGAAGGATCTGGCACGCCAGAACGCAAAGAAAGCGATCGAACTTTTGTCCTCCGACACGAGTTACAACGAGCAGGTCCGTAATTTAATTAGGGCCAATGCCGAACAGAAACTGCAACAGCTCGGGGATGCGCCGTAATAGTTCGGATCTAAGAGGGCATTGCACACCAAGCCAATTCTTCTCGTCCCCTAATCAGTTTCAGGCGGCTTTAGCGGACGAAGCGTACATTCTGTTCCCTGGACTCGTCCGGTAATGCGACTAACCAGGAGTTGACCGCATGGACGAGGAGTCACGAGCAATAATGATTCGCCTGCAGGGTCGAACGGCTGTGCGTTGTTTAGGCGAGTGAATTGCAGCGGCTCGCACCCGATTATTCGAAGCGCGTGCGATGAGCAGGCAACTAGGATATCGTACTGCTCGCGGCGAATATGTACGGACGCAACGTTCAACACGTCGAACCGGTCCTGATTCTTCTTCTGATTCTTGTCGTAGTACTCGCGCTTCTTGCCAAGCGGTTTCGAACGCCTTACCCGATCGTTTTGGTGATTGGCGGCCTGTTACTCAGCCTGGTGCCGCGTATGCCGCATGCGGAGCTGAATCCCGAGGTTGTATTTCTTGTCTTTCTCCCACCGCTGCTATTTTCCGCGGCCTTCCAGACTTCCTGGCGCGACTTCCGTTACAACCTGGTCAGCATTTTGATGCTCGCATTTGGCCTGGTCGGTTTCACGGTATTTTGCGTTGCCGCCGCGGTTCCCTGGATTCTTCCCGGATTTAACTGGCACCTCGGACTGGTGCTCGGAGCGGTGATTTGCACCACCGATGCCATCGCCGCCACATCGATTGCCCGGCGGATTGGCTTACCGAGCAGAATTCGCGACGTCATCGAAGGCGAAAGCTTAGTCAACGATGTCAGCGGCTTGGTCGCTCTGCAGTTCGCCGTCGCAATCGTGGTGACCGGAAATGTGCCCTCGGCCGGCTCGCAGATCGGCAGGCTCCTGTATCTAATCGCCAGCGGCGTCGCCATCGGATTCGTGATCGGTAAACTCGTTTATTGGGTCGAGAAGAAAATCGATGACGCGCCGATCGAAATCACGATAAGCCTCATTACGCCCTACCTCGCTTATCTGGCCGCTGAAAGCGTGCGCTCGTCGGGAGTGCTGGCAACCGTGGTGTGCGGTCTGTATCTTGGCCGCGAATCCTCGATCTTTCTTTCCACGCGCGCGCGATTGCAAGCGGCGGCTGTGTGGGAAACTCTCAATTTCGCGCTGAACGGCATCGTTTTCATTCTCATTGGATTGCAACTTCCGTATATTCTCTCTGACATTCGCGGCGCGAGTGTGGGCAAGGTCTTACTGACTGGGGTGCTTTTCAGCGGCTTGGTAATTGCGCTTCGTCTTCTCTGGGTATTCCCCGGTGCGCGGATTTCGTATTTCATTCGGCGCCGGCTGCTGGGCCAGCCGGAGACGGTCCCCTCTCCAGGAGCGATTTTTATAGTAGGTTGGGCTGGAATGCGCGGAGTGGTGGCGCTAGCCGCAGCGATTTCTCTACCGATAAAACTGAACGACGGCGCGCCTTTCCCACATCGCGCTATCATCATTTTCCTGACGTTCTGCGTCATATTCGTGACTCTCGTGTTTCAGGGACTCACGCTGCCGCCGCTTATTCGCCGATTGGGAGTTACCGTCCCTGCCGGCAAGAATCCGGAGGAACAACAAGCGCGCACCGCGATCATTGAAGCAGCCCTTGCGTATCTTGAGCATGCCCGCGATCAAGATGCCCCCGAATTTGCCTCGGTCTATGACGAACTCATCCGGATGCAGCATCACAAGTTGAACTTGTTGGAAGGCAAAGTGTCCGGGGAGAGCGGCGATCGGCCGCAGGATTACGCCCGATTCAGGGAACTGTCCGGGCACGTCCGCTCTCTGCAGCGCGCTGCGCTTCTTCATCTCCGCAACGAAGACAAGATTAGCGATGAAGTCCTGCGCAGTGTCGAGCGCGATCTGGATCTATACGAGGCGCAGTCCACGACTTCGGAGCATTCCTGACATCCTGTAGAGGGGCCCAAGAAAGTCCTCTAACGGCAGAAATTTATTATTAGCACGCCGGAACTTCGCAGAAGACGCAAGGAGATCGCGTTCAGGTGAACTTAGATCATTGCCCGCCAAAACGGAATACGATTCCGGCGCTATATCGGAAGTTGTTCTGCCGGTCATTGGCGCCGTCGGGAAACTTCGTCAAAAAATACTCGGCCTGAACGGGACGGACTGCAAAATGGCGCGACACGGTCACATCAAGTCCGCCCCCGGCCGTCATCGCAAAAGCAGTCTTCGATCCCAGCACAATCGCATCCGACGCCCACATGGCCCCCAGAAGAACCTGGGCAAACGGCGTGACCCTCCCGCTTCGGAAATTCACGCGAGGTCCGAACAGAAACGAAATTTGGTGCGTAGTCGCAAATCCGCTGCGGGCTACGGCATAGCCGCCCAGATCTCCCACCACACCGAGCCAGCGAGTCACGTTGAATTCCAACTGGCCGCTTCCTCCGTTGCCATTGACCGATTGCGAAGGCGGGACGTGCGTGATGTCGTTGGTTGCGTTGTCGCGCATGTAGTCGTAGCCCGCATAGGCTTCAAACCTGGGCGTAGCATCTTGCGCTTTCGCCGGCAGCGCGAAACCAATCACAAAGATCAGCATAACGAAGCGGGATGAAATCTTCATTTTGCGTGCGCCTCCATTTGGATTTCCGCATTCTCAATGGTCCCGGTGGCACCGCTTGGCCTGTTCGCGAGTTATCGATTCTGACAAGTAGCTCCCGCCAACTCTGATGACGCTGTCGGCTCGGAGGTTGGCAAGGCCTCGCCCAGTTGCGCCTTCATGGCCGGGTACGTTGCCGTTTGGTTCAAGAGGAGATGCCCTATCTCTGACAACGTAGCCGATACGACGCGCCAGATGTTCTGCGGTTGGCGTCTCATAATGCACGACGATGTAGCACGCGCGAAGGGATTGGCGGTAATTCGACTTATCGGGGTTAGGCTGCGATTTAGGCGGGTTGAACGGCGGCGAGGATAATCTTGGCGCTGTGCGCGTCGTACACGAAATAATCTCCGGGGCGAATTTCGATCAGGCTCGCGAGACGCTTCCTGGCATGTTCGAGATCTTGCACCGCTTCAACCCAGATCGGCCCGCTATCCGGAAGCTTCCTGAAGATATCGTAAGTTAGCTTCATAACTATCCTCTCAGATGACGCGCTTACATGGCGGTTGGGAGTCAACCGCGCCACGGGTCAAATAAAGCAATCGAATAGCCAAGCCGGCCCTCGCGCCTTCGCCGCAAGCGTCGAGAAATGGGCTAGTTATACTCCTACTTGGAGCAGGCGCAGGACGGGCGACCCTGGGGATGCGAATTCTTACAGTTTCCATGTAGATATTTCGCCGCACGCCGCCAGCCGCTAGGGACAAGCGAAAGGGCTAAGAAGGCCTTCGCTTCAGAGTGAAGAACGACAGGATCGAAAGGCCCAGAAGAATGCCGATGCTGATGCCCAGGTTGAGGTCGCTGGTATTTGCGGATTGGAACACGGTGAGGCGGAGAATAATCAACAGGGCGCAGAACGCCGGGACGAATCTCCAAAGGCTGGTCTTGCTAGGCATGTTCGTACCTTAACACATGCGCTGACCGTGCAGAGATTATAAGGAGACGAACACTCTTCGTGACTGTGGATGGGGAAGGAGAGGCAGTTCGGTTTCAGCGCGGCCGCTCGCTCGCTGAAATGAATTCGCCGGTTCGGCGGAAACGGCGATTGACGGCATGTATCTCCGTCATCATTCACGCGAACGAGCACATGGGGCAACTGATTGCGTACGCACGCATGACCGGCGTCGTGCCGCCTTGGTCCAAGGAATAAGGCGCGGCGTCGTTGCGCCGTAATCCGCGATTCCGTTCAGCGTTCGTCGAAATGATGAGGTAAAATGCGCTCCTTACTGACATTGGACGGCAAATCTTTGCGAGGTGCGCGGATGCGTTTTCCATTTCTGATTGGCGCGTTGCTGGTAGCGACGGTCGCGGCGGCGCAAACGCCGAAGGCGCCGGATGTGGCGGACTTCGTCAGCGTGGACGCGCCGATTTTCGTGCTGAATCACGTGCGCGTGATTGACGGAACCGGCGCACCGGCGAAGGAAGACCAAGCCGTAGTGATCGCCGGCGGCAAAATATTTTCCATCGGGCCGTCTGCGTCGTACCAATTGCCTAAGGCTTCGTTAGAGAGCGGCGTGGCCACAGCGCAAGTCCCGATGAGTGCCCAGGTAATCGACGGCACCGGCGACACGGTGATTCCCGGATTGGTTGGAATGCACAACCATCTCTACTACACGGACTCGATCTCGGTGCAATACACCGGCGGAAGGATTGGCCAGCCGGGGCTGTTTATTGCGGAGATACCTTACACCGCGCCGCGACTTTATCTGGCCGCCGGCGTGACCAGCATGCGCACCACCGGAAGCCTGGAGCCTTACACCGATTTGAAAGTGAAGAGCCGCATAGACGCAAACTTGATGCCGGGGCCGACGATTGATGCCACGGCTCCGTATCTGGAAGGCGCGCCGACGCCATTCGCGCAGATGCATGAACTGACCGGCGCGGACGATGCAAAGCGCATGGTGGACTACTGGATCGCGGAAGGCATGACCTCGTTCAAAGCGTACATGAACATCACCAGCGAGGAATTGAGCACGGCCATCCAGGAAGCGCACGCGCATAAACTGAAATTGACCGGGCATCTCTGTTCGGTGACCTGGCCGGAAGCGATCGCGCTGGGAATTGATGATCTGGAACACGGGCCGGTGTTTGCGGATACCGAATTCGTGGCGGACAAAAAGCCGGATGTGTGCGCGCAGGGAGGAGCCGCGGCTTGGGCGAAACAAGACGTGAATGGAGCGGCGGTGCAGGGGCTGATTCAAAATCTCGTGTCGCATCACGTGGCAGTGACTTCCACGCTGCCGGTGTTTGAGGCCGGCATTCCGGGGCGGCCGAAATTGCAGAGGCGCACGCTGGATGCCATGTCCGCGGAATCGGCGCAAAGCTACCTGACCGCGCGTGGAATGTTGTCGTTGGATTCGCCGATGGCTTCGCTGATGCGCAAGGAAATGGATTTTGAAGTAGCCTTCGCCAAAGCGGGAGGCTTACTGCTCGCCGGACCCGATCCGACTGGAAACGGCGGCGTGCTGCCGGGCTTCGGCGATCAACGTGAAATAGAACTGCTGGTCGAAGCGGGATTCACTCCGGTGCAAGCGATCCAGATCTACACGGAAAACGGCGCGACGTATCTCGGCCAGCGGGATCGCATCGGCACGCTGGAGCAGGGAAAACAGGCCGATCTCGTTTTGATCAAAGGCGATCCGTCGAAGAACATTGCCGACATCGAGAACGTGGAAACGGTGTTTAAGGCCGGCGTCGGCTACGATTCCAAGAAATTGATCGACAGCGTGCGAGGCCAGGTCGGCATCCGCTAGCAGCGAACGAACGTTTCTTTGAGAATGCGAAATGAAAATGCCGCTCTCCAAGCGCCGGATCGACCCGAAGGCGGCGAAGTATTCTCTGCGAATCGGGCGCTCTGCATTTCATAGGTATGGAGTGTTTGCGCTCGAGGACATTCCTCGAGGCCGCCGCGTCATCGAATTCACCGGTAAACTGCTCACTGCTAGCAGGCGGGGAGGATACCTCCTCCCAAAGATATTTACATTGCAGGCTTGTTCGCGGTATGAAATTAGTTCGTTCCGCAAGGCATAGTGAATAAGATCGGCCAGAGAATGGATGCCGAGCTTGAGCATGATCTTAGCTCGGTGCGTTTCAACCGTCCTGACAGTGATTCCCAGCAGCGTAGCGATCTCCTTGTTTGACTTGCTCCCGGCCAGAAGGCGGATGACTTCGGTCTCCCGAGGAGTCGTTCGGGTGTCCGGCCGATCCCGTTGCTGATACTGGCTGCTTGTCCTGAGGAATCCATCTAAAACTATTTCTGATACTTTCGGCGTCAGGAAACGCTTACCCTCGGCAACAGCTTTCACGGCCTTCGTGAGAGAGTCCGTGAAATCGGATTTCAATAGGTACCCGAGAACTCCCGCATCCAATGCCCGCCGCACCATCTGATCTGACTCGTGCATGGTGACCACAAGGAGTCTGGTATCTGGAACCGCTCCGTGGATTTGGCGGGCTGCTTCGATTCCATCGAGTCCGGGCATACTGATATCGAGTATGGCCACATTCGGTTGCAGTTCTATTGCCTTTTGTACTGCCTCAAGCCCATTTGCCGCTTCGCCCACCACTTTCCAGCCGCGTTGGGTTTCGAGTACCGCTGTTGCACCACAGCGCACCAATCCGTGATCGTCAGCAACCAGAATGCGCAGTTTTTTCACGTTCGCTTCCTTGGAGAGGAATCCTCACGCGTATCGTCGTGCCCTTATCAGTGGAGTCAATATCAAGCCGGCCCCCAATTAGGTTGACTCGCTCGCGCATACTAGGGATACCAACACCAAATTTGAACCTGGGCTTCTCATTTCCTCGCGGCACACAGGCCGAGCCTTCCGGGCCGTCGTCGCTGATTTCCAGTGTGAGGTCCGAATCGCATTGAATTCGTATCCTAGCTTGCCGGCTTCCCGAATGGCGCTGGACGTTGGTGAGGCTCTCTTGCACGACCCGAAATAAAGCCAACTCCACTTCTCGCGGCAACCGTCCGAGGCGCGGTGACAATTCCAATTCCACCTGGATTCCACTCCGTATGGCGAAGCCGAGCGCGTAGTCGCGAATCGCGTCCCCTAATCCCTCTTGATCTAACACCGGCGGGTGCAAAAGGTACGAAAGAGTGCGGACTTCCCGAATGCATTCGTTTGCCAATGTCTTGCACTCGGAAAGAAACCTTCGTGATTTCCGGTCTTTGGCAGGAAGGAAAGCACGGAGTCGCCCAAGCATCGTCGCTAATGCGACGAGGTCTTGTCCCGTCGCATCGTGCAAATCGCGGGCAATCCTCCGGCGCTCCGCGTCCTGCGAGAGCAGAAGCTGGCCGGTAAGGCGTTTGAAATCCTCTTCAACTCTCTTCTGGTCGGTGATGTCGCGGGTAATGCAAACCACCCGATCGACTCCGTCGATACCGTGGATGGGGAAGTACGACGCGAATAAGTCCCTTTCGCCGATCTCGGGAAAGCTGTATCGCAACTCGAACTTGACGATTTTTCCTCGGAAGCATGCGTCGAGCTTCTCTTTGACAACCTGCTCAAAAAAATCCCTGTTCACTACTTTCGTAACGAGACGTCCCATAATCTGTTCCTGCTTGAGATTTCGAAATTGTGCGTAGGAGCGATTCGCGAGAAGATACCGGTAATTGCGGTCCACAACGGCGACCATTTCTTCCACGCCTTCCACTGCTTTTTCATACTCTCGGAGTCTTTCCTCAACTCGCTTGCGCTCGGTGATGTCCCGGAGAACGCAAACGGCTCGATCGACACCGGAAGTACCCTGGATGGGGAAGTACGACACGAGTAAGTCCTTTTGGCCAATCCCGGGATAGTTGTGTCTCAATTCGTACTTCACGATTTTTCCCCGGAAACATTCATCGAGCTTCTCTTTGACGACCCGCTCAAAAAACTCCTTGTCTATTACTTCGTGGAGTGGACGTCCCAATAGTTGTTCCCTCTCGATGTTCCGAAATTGTGCGTACGCGCGATTCGCGAGAAGGCAGCGGTAATTGCGGTCAACGACGGCGATCATTTCGTCCACGCCTTCCACTGCTTTTTCGTATTCCCTGAGTCTTCCCTCAACTCGCTTGCGCTCGGTGATATCGCGAACGATTGCAACAACGAAATTTCGCCCCTCCAGTCGGATGAGCTTAGTACTGACCTCGACGGGAAACGTCGATCCATTCTTCCTGAGATGGACACCTTCCTTGACAAGAGTTCCAGATTGCTTCAACTGCGTGATGGCCCTGATGCACTCGTCATGATCCATGGTCGGATCAATGTCGCGAAGAGTGAGAGTCAGAATTTCTTCGCGAGTGTAGCCGAGATCGGCGCAGCCTTTCTGATTCATGTCGAGAATCTGAAGGGTGTCCGGATCAATCACCTCAACGCCGTCGTTGAATTGGTCAACCAGCGCTCTGAAGAGACTAAGCGCGTCTTCCGTTCGCTTGGCTTCGGTATTCTCAAGTCTTAGTTCCTCGTTGACCTGAACCGGGTTGGCAGTTGGCTCCGCGGCCCCCACTCCAAGCTCATTTCGCGCTCTCTGCGGGTAGGTCATGCGAGATTCAAAGGCCTCCTCTCTCGGCGGTTAAGCGGACCGCGAGATTGAAAGGAATGTTAGAAGCCTGAATGGAGATGAAAACGGAAGGAGGGGAGGGACGATTGTCGTTGAAACTTACAAGAGTTGCCGCGGTCTGGGTCACGGCGCTCCTTCCGATGGCGCACAAACTGCACGGCGGCCGGACCCAGGAGGGAATCTCTTCCGGTCGGCTCGCAATATAACAACTTTTAGTGTCAACTACCAAATTAATTCTACTTACGTAAACTTACGTACACGTAATTCGGGAGCGTTCTCATATCCGTTTGCAAGTGAATTAAGGTAGGCATTCAGCAGTATTGAAGTGACATAACTCTTCTAGTAAATGCAGTACTCACAGGAGGTAGAAACGCTAGAAAGAATGGAAGACCACGCGAACCTCTCCCGCGCGGCGTTGCCCAGTGGACCCGGCTTTGCCGGGCTGATCGGTCAGTCGGCTCCAATGCATCATCTCTATGAGCTGATCACAAAAGTTAGCCAGAGCACTTCCTCGGTGCTGATCACGGGAGAGAGCGGAACCGGAAAAGAACTGGTAGCGCGAGCCATTCACTTCGCAGGATCGCGTTGCGAGCAGCCGCTGGTCCCAGTCGATTGTTCGGCCTTGACTCCCACGCTAGTTGAGTCGGAGTTGTTCGGACACGTCAAAGGAGCCTTCACAGGTGCAGATTACTCGAAAAGAGGCCTTCTCCAAGCCGCTAACCAAGGGACGATCTTTCTGGACGAGATTGGCGAGCTACCGATGTGCCTGCAGGCCAAGTTGCTACGCGCACTGCAAGAAAAAGAAATAAGGCCTTTGGGGTCCACGGAGAGAATTCCGATCAATGCGCGGATCATCGCGGCGACAAATCGAGATCTTGAAGCGGGAGTTCGGGCCGGGACGTTTCGTCAGGACCTCTATTTTCGATTAAACGTTGTGCAAATTCGGGTGCCGACGCTGCGTGAGCGCAAGCGCGACATTCCCCTGTTGGCTGCCCACTTCCTGGAGAAATTTTCCGACGCGTTACCGCCAGTCCGTGCAATCTCGGAAGACGCACTGCAGCGGCTGGTGGCTTACGATTGGCCTGGAAACATCCGTGAATTAGAAAACGCCATCGAATGTGCGGTGGCGCTAAGCGATTATCCTGTTCTAACAGCAGATGACTTGACCGCAGTCCCCGATTGCACATGCGCTGTGAGCCTGCAGCATGGCGATGAATTCGTCCCGCTGGCGGAAGTCGTGCGCCGCGCGGTTTTGCAAGCGCTGCGGGAAGCCAGGGGAAATAAGATCGTCGCCGCTCACCGCTTAAGGATTGGCAAGACAACGCTCTATCGCAAGCTCAAAGGCTACGCCACAGCCCCTGAGGCAACAGATCGTGGGCCGAGAGAGGAGCGCTGTAGATAGGAAAAAGCTGCTGAATCTGTATAATGCCGTCACACCATGGCGCTCGCCAGCGGCACCAAGCTTGGGCCTTATGAGATTCTCGCGCCGCTCGGCGCGGGCGGAATGGGTGAAGTCTATCGCGCAAAAGACACGCGGCTGGACCGCACGGTCGCAATCAAAGTCCTGGCTTCACATCTTTCTACTTCCCCGGAACTAAAACAACGCTTCGAGCGCGAGGCGCGCAGCGTCTCTTCGCTGAACCATGCGCACATCTGCCAGCTCTACGACGTCGGCTCGCAAAGCGGCACCGAATATCTGGTGATGGAATACCTGGAGGGCGAAACGCTGGCGGAGCGGCTGCGCAAAGGCCCCCTGCCGCTGCACGAATTGCTGAAGACCGGGATGGAAATCGCGGAGGCGCTGGAAGTGGCGCACCGCGCGGGAATCATTCACCGCGACCTGAAGCCGAGAAACATCATGCTGACGAAAGCCGGCGCCAAGCTGACGGATTTCGGTTTGGCCAAACCGGCGGCGATCAGCGGAGCGGTAACTGCGCCGCTTTTATCCGCGGCGCATCCCATGTACGACGTCAGCCCGGATGGCCAGCACTTCGCCGTCCTCACCGCCGATCGCGCCAAATCCACATCCATCACCTTGCTAACAAACTGGCCCGCGGAGCTGAAGAAATGAGCCTGAGCGCCGAAACCCAGCATTCCATTCGATTTGGATTCCCGGGAGAAAAAGAATGAAGATTCCACGGATCGCGCTGGCGGTGTGGCTCGCGGCTGCTTCGGCTGTGCTTGCGAGCGCTTGCTTCGCGCAGGACAATCCGGCGCGCATGGAGCAAGTGGTGCAGTCCTACGTTGCGAATAAAACATTCATGGGCTCGGTGCTGGTGGTACGCGACAAGGCTGTGCTGCTCGAAAAGGGATACGGGTCTGCGGATTTGGAGTGGGACATTCCCAACTCGCCCACCACAAAATTCCGGCTGGGTTCGATCACCAAACAATTCACCGCGGCTTCCATCCTGCTGCTCGAAGAGCGCGGGAAGCTGAACATCAATGATCCGGTGAAAAAGTACATGGCGGACGCGCCGGCCGCCTGGGACAAAGTGACCATCTATAATTTGCTGACGCACACGTCCGGGATCCCGAGTTTTACCGGATTCCCCGACTACGAATCCACGGAGGCCACTCCCACCACTCCGGAAAAGCTCGTCGCTCGATTTCGCGACAAGCCGCTTGAATTCGAACCCGGCGAGAAATTCAAGTACGACAATTCCGGATACGTTCTGCTGGGCTACCTGATTGAAAAGATCAGCGGGCAAACTTACGCGCAATTCGTGCAGGAAAATATTTTCAAGCCGCTGGAGATGAAAGACTCGGGCTACGATTCGAATACGGCGATTATTATGCATCGCGCGTCCGGCTATACGAAGGGCAAAGAGGGAATTGAGAACGCCGGATACATCCACATGAGCATTCCGTTTGCGGCGGGCTCGCTGTATTCCACGGTGGAAGACTTGGCGCGCTGGGAACAAGGACTGTTCGGAGGCAAGGTGCTTTCGGCGGCTTCGCTCGAAAAAATGACCACGCCGTTCAAGGAAAATTACGCGTTCGGCCTTGCCGTGTCCACCGCAAACGGCCACAAGGTGATCGAGCACGGAGGCGGAATCGAGGGCTTCAACACTCATCTCGCATACTATCCCGACGACAAACTGATTGTCGTCGTGCTTGGCAATCTGAATGGCGACGCTCCCGGGGGAATCGCGCACAAACTGGCGGCCGTGGCGCACGGCGAAATAGTGGTGCTGGCTGGAGAGAGAAAAGAAATCACCGTCTCGCCTGCAATCTTGGCAAACTACGTCGGCACCTACCAAATTGCGCCGGACTTCGCTTTGGTGATGACTCTGGAAGGCGGCCAGCTAATGACCCAAGCCACCGGCCAGCAAAAGTTCCCGCTCTTCGCAGAGTCCGAAACGAAGTTTTTCCTCAAGGTCGTGGATGCGGAAGTAGACTTCGTCAAGAACGATCAGGGCGAAGTAACCGGCCTCGTCCTTCACCAAGGCGGCCAGGACATAAGAGCCACAAAGAAATAGGAGCGTTCACACGATGAGCCAGGCAATTGCGAAAGCTGAGAACCCGTTGGACCCGGCGCTGTTTCGTCCGGAGGCGATTTCGGAAGAAACCCGCCACTTCAACGAAATGCTGGTAAAGCTACTTACACCGATGCCGGACTGGTGGGTGGCGGGCGCGCAGGCCACTCGCGACGCGCGCGCGCGGGGAGAGGGCATGTTTCCGCTGCCGGCGAAATCGGCGCGGGCGCGCACCATCACCATCGACGGAAAAGGCGGCAAGATTTCGCTGCGCGTCATCGCGCCGCAGAACCCGAAAGGCGTCTTTCTGCAAATCCACGGCGGCGGGATGGTGCTTGGCGCGGCGGACATGCAGGACCCCATGCTCGAGCGCGTGAACGAAAAAGCGGGGCTCGCGTGCGTGAGCGTGGACTACCGGCTGGCGCCCGAAAATCCTTATCCCGCGCAGCCGGACGATTGCGAATCCGCCGCCGTGTGGCTGGCGAAAAACGCGAAAGCTGAATTCGGTTCCGACGCGCTGGCTATCGGCGGGGATTCCGCGGGCGCGACGCTCGCCGCCGTCACGCTGCTGCGCATGCGCGACCGCCACGGCTTCAACGGCTTTCGCGCCGCGAATCTTTTCTACGGCGCATTCGATTTTTCGATGACGCCGAGCCAGAAGCGGTTCGGCAACAACGAGCGGCTGGTGCTTCGCACGATCGACATGGAAAAATTCGCGGACGCGTATCTGTCTGCCGAGAAGGACTGGCGCGACCCGGACATCTCTCCGCTCTACGCCGACCTGAAGGGCCTGCCTCCCGCGCTTTTTTTGGTCGGCACGCGCGACCCGCTGCTGGACGATACGCTGTTCATGTACGCGCGTTACATCGCGGCAGGGAATCGCGCGGAGCTTGCCATCTATCCCGGCGGCGCGCACGCTTTCAATGTTTTTCCAATCGCCATCGCCGAGCAGGCCAACGCGCGGCGAGACGCTTTTCTCGCGCGCGAAACCGCCTGACGACTGACTTGGTATCGGCCTCCGCCTCCGCTGGCCACGAGCAGCACCGGGAGAAAATCGCCTAACAAAAAAAACCGGGCGGCAACTTCGCCGCCCGGCTTCGGTTTATGACCGCTCGCCAACTCCGTTGCGAATTGACGAGGGTGCTATTTCTTGCCGGACTTGTCCTTGTGAATCTCCTTGCTGGTCTTGTTCTGTTCCTTATTCACTTGTTTCTTTTCCCCGGGAGTCAACTTGCCGCCGTTGGCTTCGCGGTCAGACTTCACCTGCTGATTGATGTGATGTTCCTGATTCTCGACTTTAGCCGTTTGGGCCGCATTCATTTTGCCGCTTTCGACGCCATTTCCGATCCGCCGTTGCTGGTTCTCGGCGCGTTCTCCCACTCTGCTCATCGCCGGATTTGCGGGCCGCCCATGATTCGCCGAGGCGAAATTGGACTTGTCCATGCTGGCGGAGTGTTCGTGGGACATCTGTTCGGACGTTGGTTGAACGTGCGGCTCATTCGCGGCCGCGCGCTCCGACGCTGATGCTGTCGCGGTAACTCCACCGGCGCCGTTGAAGCTCGCGCGGCTGCCCACGCTGGCGCTGACCACCGATCTGTTGACGTAGGTGTTGTGAATGACCGCGGTGTTTACGTTCACCACGGCGGTGTTATACGCGAAGTGCCCGCCGCGCCATTCGCCGCCGACGAATCCCACACCGCCATAACCGAATCCGTAATTCACGCCGCCGTAGAATCCGATGTGCGGTCCCCAGTACCCGGCATGAAATCCGTAAACGCCGCCGGCGAAGCCCCAGTAGCCGGGAGTCCACAGCAGGCCAACGCTCGGCGGGGCCACCCAGACTCCGGGTACCCAGTAATAGTCGTCATCGGCATAAGACCAATACCCCGGCGTCCACATATACCCTTCGGTGGGGCAGGGAGGTTGGACGTAAACGGGAATTTCCGGTGGTGCGACTCGCACGGAAATGCCCACCGCGATTTGCGCTGAAGCGGAAGACGCCATGAACGCAAGCCCGGTCGCCAGGCCAACAGCAAGAAGAAGTACTCGAACGAACGTTAACTTATGCATTGCCAAATCCTCCCTTTGAACAGCTTTTTATCAACTCGGTCGCGCGCTAACGCTATTTGTAAGAATGGCTGGGAATTTCATCGCGCTCGATCCTTACTCCATCTAACACTGGAATCGGGAGAAGGTTTCGAGGCGATTGCGCACTTCAGGCTCGCCCGTCCCGCGTTCGACGATTATAGGGACGAAGATAAAGGCGGAATCTCAATGTGAAAAAGTACTCCCAGAGTCGGTTAACACGGCTCTACGCCATTAATAAGTAGAGGCTTAGGGAAGCTGCGGAGATCGCTTCCCGGGGTCGAAACTGCCCCGGAGAACAGAACGCGGCCTGCACCTTGGGACAGTGCCGCGCTTGTCGGCTTACAAACATTGATGCAGGCGTCTCGGGCTCTTAGAATAGGGGAGCGACTTGCAGCGCTACGCGCGAGGCGAAACATGCGGATGAAAATTGCACATAACCGCTCCAAAGCGGAAGCCGTCGAATCCGTTGACCGCGAATTCAACGACATGTTCAAAGGAGCCGCCGGACTTCCGGTGCGGCTGGTCGTAAAGCAGAAGAGCTGGCAAGGATCCACACTCAGTTTCCAACTTAGCGCGAAAATGGGTTTGCTGAGCACGCCGATAAAAGGCACGGTCGAAGTCACCGACCACGAACTCATCGTGGACGCCGACCTTGGCCTGCTGAATCGCCTGCTTCCGGAGCAGACCATCCAGGAAGTAATCGGTGGCCGAATCAAAGGCCTGCTGAATTAAATCATCCGCGACCCGCCTTCTTCCTCTTGGAACCCTAATGCGGCAAAAGTGAAAAGTGCTCCATATTGAACAGAATTGCTTTTCCCGCCTGCCTACAATGATTACTTCTCCAAACGCCCGCCGTTGATTCGAGCTGAGGGAGCCTAACGAGATGAACATGTGCCGAGCCGTGTTTTTGATTGTTGCAATGACGCTCGCGGTAGTTTCCCAACCGTTGGCAAAGGCGCAGTCGCCGAGCGATTCCGGCACGCCGAGCCAGAGTCAGACGGTAGCGCAGACGCAAACTCCGGCGCTTGCGCCGCAGCAAAATGCTCCCGCGTATTCTTCGAGCGCGCCGTACGTCGAGCCCGGTCTGACGTACCATCGGCCGACGGAACGCGAAAAGCTGAAGACTTACGGATTCGATACGTTCGGCCCGTACTCGTTCCTGGGCTCGGCGTTCACCGCTGGAATTGCGCAGGGCGAGACGGCCACGAAGTCCCACACGGCGGGCATCCCGCCGGACTGGGGACAGGGCTGGGATGCGTACGGCGCTCGATTTGGAAGCGACTTTGGAATCAACCTCATCACGCAGACTACGCGTTATTCTCTGGCCGAGGCGTTCCGCGAAGACACGATTTTTTATCGCTGCGAATGCACCGGTTTTCTTCCCCGGCTGAAGCATGCATTGATTTCAACGGTTACGGCGCGCAAAGGCGAAGACGGGCATCGCGTTTTCTCCATTCCGGCGGTCGTGGCTCCCTACGCCGGCGCGGAGGCCGCAGCTTTATGGTGGTTTCCGAATCGTTACGGCCCCAAGGACGGTTTTCGAATAGGGAACTACAACCTTTTGGCGCAGGCCGGGATGAATGTCGCGCTGGAATTTATCTACGGCGGGCCGCACACGCTGTTCAGCCACCATCACGTGCCGGTGGTCTCCAACGCAACCGGCTCACATCCCGACCCGCAATAAAGAGCGGCGCATGCTTTTCGGAAACGCCGCTCGGCGGTCCGCATCCGCCTAATTTTCCCTCAGATGTGAAGCCCGCTTGGAGCAGTTAGACCTTCACAGAGAAGGGACCAGGAAGCACCATCGTCATGTGACACGTAAAGGTGTCCGGACCAATCGACCACAGCGATCATTGAATTTCGGGCCGCGATGCAGTCTGTATCAGCTTTGCCGTTGAGCCACTTCGGCATGCCTCCACCCAAAGGCTGCAGCGGACCGTCGCTGTCAATCGGACGCCGATAAACGGCGCCTTGCTTCGCAAAAGGGTCGGTGGCTGCTGACACGAAAATGTCGTTTCTTCCAAAAGCAACGGCGGAGCAATGAAGTGCGTGAAGTCCTCGCTGTTCGATAGTCCATGTCGCTCCAGCATCGCGACTCATGCAAAGACCCACGGCGGCCGCCGCGATGACGATGTCCGGCCGGGTTGGATGCGCACAAACCTGATGAACATCAGTATCGATGTCGATAGTGGGCTGCCAGGTTAAGCCGCCGTCGGTTGATCGCGGAATTCCGCCAACGTGGACGTTAGCCAGAAGCACGGCGCCATCGCACGTCGCCGCCATGGAACGAATTCCAAGCGGCGGACCCATGCGCTTGCCGTCCACGATCGCCGAGCCTGCGTACCACTTGTCGCGGCCCGCGACGGCGTCAAAACCGGTCAAGCGTTGCTGCGCGCCGTCTGAATCCACGCGCAGGATCTGTGCGTCGTCGGTTCCCATAAAGACGACGTCTCCAATTGGCACGCAGCAGGAAAGATCGAATTCGCTTTTTGCTATGACAGTCCATTCGCCAGCAGGGGATCGTCGGCAGAGCGAATGCCCGCCAACAATCGCGAGCACTCCTCCACGTCCATCGGCCACCAGACTGCGAACCGATTGATTGGCGAGTTCTTGATGGGCCATTTTCCCCGTGACGCGGAATAGCCCTTTGTCCCACGTTGCTACCAGAATCGAGGGAATTGGCATCAAAGCAAATCCTATTGGCGTAAAGCCCGGTGAACCGTTCGAAGTAATTGTGCAACGATCGCTCCGCTGATTCAATGGAGCCGCAAGGAGGCGCCGTCATGAGTGACTTGATTTAGGTTTCAGTGATGCAGATGCGCCGGATCGAACCGTGCTTTCCATTGTCGCAAGGTGCGCCGCGGGTTGATGATCGGCGGATCATAATGAGTCGCGAGCCTAGTTCGCGGGAACGTGATGCACTTTCGTTGCTTGCGCTCCGGGTCCCGGCTGCGGCATGGGCTTGGGCATATCCGCATCCTTGAAACGCGGCAACATTTCGTCGGCCATAGCCAGCGCGTACACTGCCGACGCGATTTCCACCGCGCCTTCTCTTACGTCTTCTTCATAAATGCGCTCGTAGGTGTCGAGGTTCGTGTGGTGCGTGAACGACCCGTAGTCAAAGGGATCTTGCGCCAGGCCGATTCCCGGCAATCCGGCGTTGTTGAACGAAGTGCTGTCCGTCCCAGCCACGCGCCGGCTTTCGGTAGGCAAGGTTCCCACATATCCCCAGTCCGCGAACGGCTTCATCGCGTCTTCAACCATCGCGGCCGCGCCCGGCGGACCGAATACGCTCGCGCCTCGCGGCTTGCCCGTGCCGGAATCTATGTTGAAGTAGGCATCCAACTTGGCGTACTCCGGCTTTTGATTTTCAAAACTTCCAAAATGCGCCTGCACGTACGCCAGCGAGCCTAGCAGCCCTTCTTCCTCTCCGCTCCACAGCGCCACGCGAATCGTGCGCCGCGGCTTCACGTGCAGCGTCGCGAGGATGCGCACAGCCTCCAGCATCATGGACGCGCCGATGCCGTTGTCCGTCGCGCCCGTGGCGTCGTGCCAGGAATCGTAATGTCCGCCGAGCATCACGATTTCGTCTTTCTTGTCGCCGCCCGGAATTTCTCCAATCGCGTCGTAAGCCGTGGCGCCTTCGGGGTACTCTTTGTTCTGAATGTTGATGCGCAGGGTCACCGGCGTGCCGTCATCCATGATTCGCGAAATGCGGCCGTAGTCTTCATTGCGCATCACCAGCGTGGGGACCGCCCTGGTGGAATCGTAGGTGCTGTTCTGCTGCGCGACGATCACGCCGTGGGCGCGGCCCGCGTCATTCACGCGCACCAGCGCGCCGTTGTCCACCAGAAACTGGTCCACCTGCCGCGAAACTTCCGCGCGCGATAATTGGCCTTCCGGCAGCTTGGGCTGCTCCGGAAAATTCGGACGCGGAGTGTTGGGATCGAATCGCGTCTTCCATTCTTCCTCCGGACGCCGCATCGGCGCGGGATGCATTTCTTCCGCCACTTCCCGGTGTTTCCCGACGAAAACAATCGCTCCGCGCACTTTGTCTTTGACGGAATTAAAATACGCGTCGAGTTCCGCTTGCGTCGGCTGCTTCGGCTCTTCAGGCTTCGCTGCCGGAGGCATCGGAGGCGCTGCCCATTTCGGTTCTGGTGGAGGCGGGGTTCCGGCTCCAAAGAAATTAAATCCGGGGCCGGTCGGAGGAGCGAGTCCCGGCGGATCGAGCCGCACCACTTCCGCGGTCACCACTCCTTTTGTGCTGGGAGTCCAAGCCAGCGGCTCGACCATCAACTGCCGGTGGAACGGCGCGACTGCGTCCGCCAGCAATTCAATATTTTCCCAGCCGTTCACCGGCGTGGCCGCGCTCGGCGGCTGAAAAGTCCACGGCTCCAGGTGCGTGTTCGCCAGCCCCCACGAAGCCATGGTCTTCACCGCCCAGTCGTCCGCCGCTTTCAAATTCGGCGTGCCGGTGACGCGCGGGCCGTGCACGTCGGCGACCTCGTGAATGATCCACATAATCTTTGAGTTGTTCGTCTCTTCCGCCTTAATCTGCGCGTACACCTCGGAAATTCCCGGAGCCTGCGCCGCCATCGGCATCGCCCCCAGAAGCAATAATCCAGCCACGCACGCCCACGCTTTCACCTCGGTTCCTCCTCGCAAACGCATCCGCGAAACTCGCCGGAATTTTCTTTTCTCTTTCCGCGCCGCCAATATACGCTCGCGCGCTGCTTCGCGCAATTCGCTCTCGCCGCATATTTCGGTGGTGGGTCACTTTCCATGTATCATGATTTTTCAACGGCCGAAGACGGCTGCATGCATGGCGGCGAAGCAAATTTGCGCTGAATGTGGAGGCAAGATGCGATACGACGTCAGGCAGCAAGACGGGAAGTGGCTTGTTTGGGATACGGTGCTGGATGACTGCGTGATGAAATCTGTAGTAGGCGCGGTAGAGGGTTTAAGAAGGATTATAGCGAGCAATAATACACACTATGAGCTGAACGGAGGGCTCCCGGTGCCTATGCCGAACTCAGTAACCTTCGAGACCGGACCGGCAATGTTCTGGACGCAGGAAGAAGCTCAACAATGGGCTGATACTTGGAATGATATTGACCAATCGCGCCGTGTTTGACCTCTCCGCCGACTTTGTTGCCTAGATCGAAATGTCCCACGATTCGGTCCTGTCTCACAAAAGACTCACAAACTGACCCACTACCCATATTTCGGTCGTCACAGTTTGTTCTTTCAAGTGCGCTGGAGCGGCCCTATCATCAAGCGCAAAGGAGGAAACTTTATGACTTTGCTTAGCCCACAACCGTCCCGCTTTCAGTCGCAGAGAGATGTTCAAAGTTGCCGCTTTAGCCGCAATACCGCTGATGCCTCCGTCCGTAGTCCATGGACTCCTCGACCAGGAGCCCATCGCTGCGAACGGCAGCGCCGATCCATATCCAATTCCATGGCTCGATAAGAATGGCAGCCACAATCAACCGGCGGGTCCGAATCTGGAGCCTTCGCACATTTACCACTTCAAGGGAAAAGTAGCGCGTTGCAGCACCTTTACCGGCATAGGCACCGACAATCAGGGAAACCGAATCCCATTCGGCAGCCCGACTACCGATTACGGCGTCATGTCCGGCGATTACTGGGCCGCGCGTACAACGCAGCACGGAACCCTCACGCACATATGACTTACGCTGTTCCGGGGACAGGTCGTCCTCGCGAATCAGATCCACGATTTTCACCCGCCCATTTCGCCCTCCGGACTCTACTGGACCGTTCCTGTTTCGGACGGCGGCCTGAACATCAGCCCGGACGGAAACACTTTCACGCTTGAAATGAAAAACGTCGCGGTGGTAGATCAGCCGCACTGGCCCGCGCTCGACGCTGTAGCCACTCCCGCGCGAATGAGCTTCAAAATGGTTTGGAAATCCAGCGGCGACCCCGTGAAGTACGAGGATGCCTCAAAACATTACCGCTTTACCGGCTATCGCGCGATTTGCCAAATGGAGGCGCAAGTTGACGTCCCGTCCATCGGCTTCTCCTGGAAGTCAGACCCGCTGGACACGTCGAAGTGCGACGTTGCGATTATGGGCGAGGAGGTTAACGGGCGCTATTACGACAGTTGAACGTGCGAAATACGCGAAAGGGTTACGGCAGGGGATTGCTGAAGTCGAATCTATCTATCTAGTGGGGGCTCACAGGCCGCTTGCGCTTCGCCCTTATCGTCCTGCCGCAAGTATCAAGAGATTAGGGAAGATCGGCGTCCAGAGCGTAGATGTCGCTGGTTCCCAGTTCGCGAAGAACCAATATCGATCCGTCCGGCGCCAAACCGCTCCAATATCCCCAATTCCCTGCAAGGGGAAAACTCGGTTTTGAAACAACACGCTCGATGCTCCCATCGGCAATCTTCACTCGATACACTGCGGCCTTGTCGGAACCGAGCGGACCGCTCCAAGCCAGAGTGGAGTAGTACACATAGTTGCCATCAGATGACCAAGTGGGATAGTTGCCGACGTCGGCCAACTTTCGAGTTGTCCCCGCGGCGATGTCGTACAAGACCAAACTTTCCCACGAGGCGGATACGCACGCGAGATATCGCCCGTCGGGTGACAGCATACTGTCCTGGATACCCCGTGTTCCGGGAAGGACTGTTTCCTTTTCAGTTTTCAGGTTAAATGAGTGCAATTCCCAGTGGGAACCAGATTCATCAGAAGTTGCGAATACAAAAGACTGCCCGTCCAGGAACCAATTAGGGCGCCCTTGCATTTCATTTCCTCCCGGTATCGCCAGGCGCGGCGAACCGCCATTTGCTGAGACCAAATAGATCTTCGAAGGCCCTCCGGGATGGGCAGAGGTCATGAAGGCAATTTGAGAGCCGTCAGGCGACCACGTCGGATTAAAGCCGTGTGTCGGAGCGAACGTAAGTTGCAGCCGGTCCGAGCCGTCCACGCGGCTTCTCACCAGCGCGCCTTCGGGATAAGTGGAATAAGCCATCCACTTGCCATCGCGCGAAAACGTCACCTCCTCGATGGAAAGGCCGTTTGCGTACGGCTCGAACTCCCCCGAGCGCTCGTTATACCGCGCCAACTGGCCGTGCCGTTGGCTTCCTATGGCGTAGATGGCCTTGCTGTCAGTGCTCGGGACAACTTGGTAGAAGTTAAGAGGTCCGTCGGTGAGTTCCACCGGATCGGTTCGGTTTCTTCGAAAGAGATCTCTCTGTTCCCTTAGCGCCCAAATGGCTCGTGCATCATTGGCTCCTCGCGATCCGATAAAGAAAAAATAGCGTCCGTCGCGAGTCCAGGACCCTGTCCATGCGCGGCTTGAACTACTCCAGTCCGTAAGCATCCGCCTCGCGGTGCGACCGGACACATCCACTTGCCAGAGCGTAATCCCTCCTTCCTGTGAATCAAACGCCGAGGTCCGAATGAATCTCCCATCCGGTGACCAGCGTGGCTTGAAAGGTGGTCCCGGGAGGGCGACGAGCTTTCTTGGATTTCCGCCGTCGGCATCCACCAGGCTGAGGCTCTGGTCGGGCTCGTTGGTATAAACGATGCTGCGGCCATCGGGAGACCAAGAGGCGTCATCTGCAAACACGCTTCCAACACGCTGCGGTGCTCCGATAGGTATAGGCAATCGCCATAGGGTGCGGGACCATGCCGGGAAGGAAGCACTCTGGCTGAGTTCTGCAACCAGAAGTTCGCTTCCGGAGGGCGCGATATCAGCCAGCTCGATTTTTTGGAACGGCTTTTCGACTGAGGAGATCGAACCGTCGTCGAGCGAGACATACCGAATTTGATTTTCGCCATTTTCCTGGCTGGCGAAATAAATTCGCGATCCGTTAACGAGAAGACTCTCGTTCCAGATCACTGTGCCGATATGCGTGATCTGGCGGAGCCGCGTCAGCCGCGGAGGAGGAATGACCGGGCGGGCTAAAGCAGCGACAAATGCCAGGACCACGCAGACGGTGAGAGCCATCAGCCAAGGCCGCATCGCAACGCTGGTCTTCGGATGCGAAATCTGGAACGGTGATGCGCCAACCTGCGCCGCATGATCTGCTATGGCTTCGGGAGGCGCCGTTTCGCCTTCGCTCACAATCCGCAAGTCCGCCCTGCTTTCCGGGGACTCGGTGGCTCTTGCCGTAACATGCGTCGGTGCGATGAACCGGTAGCCGCGGCGGTACAGCGTTTCAATGTAGCGAGGTTTTTCCGGATCGTCTCCCAGCGCAGCGCGGATTTGTTTCACGCAAAAGTTGATGCCGCCCTCAAAATCCACGAAGGTGTTGTCACCCCAGAGGCAACGCTGGATTTGTTCCCGGGTCACGATTTGACCGGGGCATTCGGCCAGCAGTGACAGGACTCGGAAGGGCTGCGGGTGCAACTTGACGGAGATCCCGGCTTTGCGCAGGGTACCGTGCGCGGTGTCCAGTTCGAACGCTCCGAACCGTATCACTGATGTCGAATGTGCTGGCGAAGCCATTTGGACTCCAGCAGGAAAGTTGGGGGATTTTACCACCTAATTAAGGTGCGGGTAACGGAATCTTTCCGCAGTGATGGGTCGTAGAAGTCGCAAAGTTTCAAGGGGATGCGCTCTCATAAGGCTCTCAGAAGAATTTCATACCTCCTATCATTGGCATTTCCTAACCGCGCCGCTAACTTCCATCTGGATCGATATGCTCTGGACCGTTAAACGGAGAACCCCATGAATATCAGGATTGCCCGGCTCATCTTTTCGATGTTCGTAATCACCGCGCTCATAATTCCGATGAGTCTCAATGCACAGTCGGACAAGGGGAAGCACCACCACTACAAAGCTATCGACGTTGGCACGTTCGGGGGACCCAACAGCAGTTTTGTCCTGCCCTCTCCAACAGGCAGGGTCCTAAGCAACAATGGGACGGCGGTCGGCGGAGCCGACACTTCCACTCCCGATCCCTTGTGCCTCTACTTTAACTCCGACTGCTATGTGTCGAACGGATTCAAGTGGCAGGATGGCTTCACCACTAAATTGGATGCGCTCCCGGGCGTCAACAACAACGCCTTCGCTTTTTGGGTGAGCGACAGCGGTCTGGTTGCTGGAGAATCTGAAAATGGTATCGATCCCCTGACTGGCGGTCCGGCACTGGAGGCGATTATTTGGGGAAAAGATGGTTTCATGAATGAGCTGGGGACGTTTGGCGGAAACGACAGCTTCTCCTCGGCCGTGAACAGCCTAGGCGAGGTGGACGGAGTGGCTCTAAATACGATTCCCGACCCCTACGGCTCCGTTTTCTTTATGCCCGGAGCAACCCAATCGCGTGCGTTTCGCTGGACGCAGTCCCAGGGCCTGCAGGATTTGGGCACGCTCGGCGGCCCCGACAGCGGTGCTTTCTTAATTAACGAGAACGGACAAATCAGCGGGTGGTCGTTCACTAATTCGACCGTGAATTCTACGACGGGGTTCCCGACCCTCGACCCGTTCTTTTGGGAAAACGGCAAGATGTTGGACATGGGAACTTTGGGGGGCGTACTCGGTCGATCGTTTGCTTTGAATAACCGCGGTCAGGTGGCCGGCTTTTCGGACCTGGCCGGGGACCAGAGTTGCCATCCGTTTCTTTGGGACAAAACCGGAGGCATGAAAGATCTCGGAACGTTAGGAGGAGATAGCGGGCAAGCATACTTTGTCAACGATGCAGGAGAGGTGGTCGGCTCGGCGAATCTAGCTGGCGCTTTCGGTTGCGACAATGGCGCGCAAAACCACGCGTTTCTTTGGAGGAACGGTGTGATGACCGACCTGGGAGCGCCGGACGGTGATACGTGCAGCGGCGCGGCAGCCATTAATTCAAAGGGCCAGATCGTCGGTGGTGGGGACGATTGTAACAGCGGCTTGCAACACGCCTTTTTGTCGGAAGACGGCGGCCCTGCGGTCGCCCTTGACACTCTCATACCTCCCAAACTTGGTCTACAACTGACAGACGCCGTTTATATCAATGACTCCGGAGAGATCGCCGCCCTTGGAACGATTTCCAACGGCGATATCCGCGCGTTCGTGTTGATCCCATGCGACGAGAATCATCCGGGCATCGAAGGCTGCGACTACAGTCTCGTAGATGCGGCCACTGCGGCTCAAGTTCAGCCGGCCCAGGTCATTGAGCCATCGGCTTCGAGCCAGACCATTCCATCCCCGCGCGGAATGACGACTCGAATTCGATCGCCGTGGCACGGTTCCCCCAAGCCGGCGACGCATTTTTCCGTGAGCGCTCCGGCCACAGCCGCGATCGGGTCGGCTTTCAGTTTCACCGTGACTGCACTCAACTCCTCGAACAGCGTGGCAACCGGCTACACCGGGACAGCGCACTTCACGAGCACTGACGGCCAAGCTGTGCTTCCGGCCAATTCGACGCTGACGAACGGAGTGGGGAACTTCTCGGCCACATTGAACACCGCCGGGGCGCAAACTATCACCGCCGCCGACGCTGCGACGCCTTCGATCACCGGCGCTTCCAGCGCGATCACGGTTTCCGCGCCGTCGTCCCTTACGATAACCTCTGGCGCGCCGCCGAACGGGACCGTCGGAGCGGATTATTTCGGTTCGAGGAAAGTCTGCCGCTTTACTGGATGTCTGTTTGTTGGGGGCTTCCAATTGATGGCCTCCGGCGGCGTGCCAGGTTACACTTGGACCTGGGCTGCTGCGACCGGATCCTCTTTACCACCGGGTCTCGACTTGTCCACTGTAGGTTTCATCGGGGGCCAGCCTACAACAGCGGGAGCTTACAATGTGGTTGCAACGGTGACGGATTCGGAATCGCCCGCAGCGCACGTCAGCGCGAATTACACCATCAACATCGCGGCGAACCCATCGCAAGTCACCGTCACGCTCTCAGCGTCAACCGACCCTCGCCGCCCTCCCATAGAGCCGCCAGGGCCAGTGACGCTCATCTGGTCGAGCACTAATGCGACTTCCTGCGCCGCGTCCGCGAGCCCGAATGTAACCAGTTGGTCCGGCTCCGAACCCACGAGCGGATCAGCAGTTGTCCCAGGCACGCCGGTTGGAAGCGCCATCATTTACACGCTGACATGCACGGGAGCAACCGGGAGCGCTTCGACCTCCGTGACCGTCAGCACACCGTGCGTTGTTGGGCCCTGCCGCGGGTAGTGGGTCAGTTTGTAAATCGAGACGAGAAGCACCTTGCTTTTCCGAGTCAGGATAGCCGTACCGAAAAACCGGAAATGGTCCGCTGCCCGGCGTTCGAAGGGGTTGCGCGGGATTGGCGCGGTGTGCTAATATCAGAGTGCGTTTGTTGTTTCGGGGTTCGTCCTCGAGGTCGCCGACGTGGTGGCTAACACGCCCCCTATCAATACTTTAGGAGTATCTCCAAGTGGCCAAAGAGCAAGGTACAGTGAAGTGGTTTAATGCAGCAAAGGGCTATGGTTTCATCCAGCGCTCGTCAGGTGAGGACGTCTTCGTGCACTTCTCGGCGATCCAGTCCGAGGGTTACAAGAGCCTCAACGAGGGGCAGGCAGTCGAGTTCGAAGTCAAGCAAGGCCCCAAGGGCTTGCAGGCCGAGAACGTCGTCGGGCTCTAATCCCGTCTAGTTGTCGTTTTCAAACTCTAGGGTCACTCGAGGGGCGGAGCTAAGTTTTGTCCCTTTTGCGCGCAATCGGTGGGGGCTTGGCAGTTGGGCCTGTTTTGAGCCGCCGGAATCACAATTTTCGTAATCATCCAAGGAGGAGTGCGGTGAACATACTATCGGAGGGGCAGTCGATACGTCACGAGCAGTACGGCATGGGCACGGTTACGGAGTCGAATACCGATCGCACGACGATTGATTTTGACGATCACGGCGTAAAGAAGTTCGTCACCTCGATTTGGTCCGCCGAACTTGTCGGCGAAGCACCCGCGCAGCCTCCCACGCGCCGCCGCGGCCGCCGAAAAACCGCCAAGAAAGCGTAATTCGCAGTAGCGCGTTTATTGACGCGAAGTCTTCTCCACGTTTTCATGATAGGTTGCGAGCCAGTTCGAGCCCGCAACCTATTTTTGTTTGCGCGTGATCCGTCTTACTTCCTGCACGCCGGCACAGCTCAGAATGCATGAAGAGGATGGCCTTGCATAATTTCCAATACTTCGTCGCTTCCGGTCAGGTCGTCATTGAGGTAACGAGGAGGCAAAGCAAAGACATACTTCGCATTTCGCGCGAGATCGTCCGGTTCAAGACCTGATGCGCTGACATATTCGGCTTATCGGGACTTTGCGCGCAATTATGGTATATAGACGAATCGGCGAAGTGCCGCTGAACGAATCGCGGCAATCTTGCGCGTCAGCGTCAGAGGACTTGAGAACCTAGCTTCATGCGGAAGGGAATGACCATGCGAAAGGCATACCGTTCGCGCATCTGGGGACGCGCGGCGTTCTTTGTTGCGCTGCTCTTGCTCGCCGGTCCGCGCGCCTCCGCGCAAACGCCGGCGCCGGCGCCTGCGCGCGGCCCGGTCATCGAGGTCGCGAACGGCCCCAACGCGCCTGCGCAGCGCACCAAGCCCTATGTCGTCCTCGTTTCGCTTGACGGTTTCCGCTACGACTACGTGAAGAAATATTCCGCGCCGAATATCGCAGGCATGGCCGCGCGCGGCGCCAGCGCTCCCGACGGCATGATTCCTTCGTATCCTTCCGTCACGTTTCCAAACCACCTGACGCTGATCACCGGCCTCTACCCGGAACATCACGGCATCGTCGCGAACATTTTCTACGATCCCGCGCGGCAGCAGCGCTATGCATACTCTGATTCGGCCGCGGTCCAGGATGGTAGTTGGTACAGCGGCGTGCCGCTGTGGTCGCTGGCCGAACAGAACGGGATGCGCTCCGCCTGTTATTTCTGGCCCGGCTCGGAAGCGGAAATCGCGGGAAAGCGCCCGAGCTACTACTTGAAGTTTGATCCTTTGGTTCCCAACGATCAGCGCATCGAGCAGGTGCTGGCCTGGCTGCGTCTGCCGGCGGAGCAGCGTCCTCATTTCATCACGCTGTACATGGCGGAAGTGGACGGCGCCGGCCACGAGTACGGTCCCGACAGCCCGGAAACCGCCGCTGCCGTGAAGTTCGTGGACGCCGAAATCGGCAAACTTATCGCCGGCCTTGACGCGCTGCATCTGCCGGTTGACCTGATCGTCGTCGCCGATCACGGCATGGAAACCACTCGCGGCAACTGGATCAATCTCGACCAGTTCGCCGACCTCTCGCATTTCAAGACCGAGGGGCCGCTGATGTACGCCCCCAGTGAAGCCGAGGCGGCCAAAGCGTTTCAATCGCTGAAAGGCGCGAGCGACAAATTCACCGTGTATCGCCGCGCGGATGTTCCGGCAGAACTGCATTACAACTCGAACCCGCGCGAAGGCGATCCCATCGTCATCGCCACCGGGCCATACGCCATCCGCGCACACACTCCCGCGCCCGGCGAGCCGGATCGCCCGCCCGCGGTCGGCCAGCATGGCTACGACCCGCGCCTCATTCCCACCATGAAAGCTCTGTTCGTCGCCACCGGTCCGGATATCCGCGCAGGAGTCACCGTTGCGCCTTTCGAAAATGTGAACGTGTATCCGCTCATCGCGAAAATTCTCAGCCTCCCCGCCGGCCAAATTGACGGCGACGTGAATGTGCTGCAAATCATTCTGAAATCGCCATCGAAGAATTGAGCCGTTCCAAGGGATCCGAAACGTCAAACCTCGACTTATTGTTTCGGCAGGATGCGCCACCGCCAAGTGCCAACGAACAAAGCCCAAGCCAAGCCGAATACATACCATGAGGTGATAGCGGGAACCAGGGGCAGTACCGCGTAAATAACCAACCAGAAGAACGTAAGTACCGTAAGCAGGTAGACGAGGAGGCTAACCCAAAGTGCCTGCAGGAATGCCTGAAACCGGGTTCGCGGTTTCTTGTTCCACAAGGAGCGCGTGAAGGCCAACACCCAGAGGGAACTCGCAATCACGAAGCAGAAATTTAGTGCTGCAAACATCGTCCAGTCCTGGTTTGGGCTGGCTGCATGGATTGCGATCCATTGGTTTATGCGGTATTGCACCGCCCAACCGAGGAAACACGCCCAGCAGAAGCTTTGGAATTGATGCAGCGTGTTGCCCGCAGCCTCGCCTCCGGCCGCGCGAGCTGATTGCAAACGGAGTCCGCCGGCCGTGATGCCTGCCCATAATGCGGTAGATCCGCTCAGGTAGATGAAGTACCGAAAGCAATCTGCTACATAATCAACGCGAAATGGGCCGGCTGGACGACTCGAGTCGAAGAGCTCTCCACAGGCCCCATGGAGTCCCGCGTACTTCCGAAGCCCGTACCACCATGCCACAGAAACCGCCAGCGCAAACAGCCAGCCCGTGCCGATAAACAATGCCGGCAGCTTTTCGCTTCGCACTCCGGACGGCATCCTTGCGTGCGACGTGCGGAGCGAGGACGTCGAGAGAAACTTTCTCGGAAGAATCGATCCCGGCCATGGCAGGAGGAAGACAAATAGTGGTGTCAGAATCGCCTGCAGAGTGTTGCCCAAATAGAGCATGTGCAAGGCGCGGTTGCAGGAGTGGAGGAACACCAGAGGTGGAGCTTCCTGAGTGAGTTGCTCCATCGGAATCGCGAAGACGATCGATACCGCCATAGCAATCCCGAGGAATACCCAGGCACTTCGATTTTGCGACCGAGCTGGCACAATAGCTTGCAGCCGACTCTATCACCAATGCGATATGGAATTCCTGATTCTCAGATAGTGGAAAGAATTCTACGCTCCGGATGACTAAGGTTCCAGAGTCGAGCGGTTCTGCCTCATTATGACGCAAGGGAATACGTGGAGCTTTCCGCGGCGCAGCGGCGCCGTCCGTGCCTTCTCGTGCAACCCGCGGCTTTCAGAAAGCGGCGACGTCGATGATGGCTTGGGCGAAGGCTTCTGGAGCTTCTTGCGGCAGATTGTGACCGATGCCGCCCTCGATGGTGCGTTGCGCGTACTTGCCGGAGAATTTTTTGGCGTAGGAACTGGGATCGGGATGTGGAGCGCCGTTGGCGTCTCCTTCCAGCGTGATGGTGGGCACGGTGATAACCGGAAAGTCGGCGAGACGTTTTTCGAGGCCATCGTATTTGCGTTCGCCTCGCGCGAGGCTAAGGCGCCAGCGGTAATTGTCAATGACGATGGCGACGTGATCTGGATTGTCGAAGGACGCGGCGGTGCGGTCGAAGGTGGCGTCCGAGAAATTCCATTTCGGCGAAGCGAGGTGCCAGATGAGTTTCGCAAAATCATGGCGATATTTATCGTAACCGGCGCGGCCGCGTTCGGTGGCGAAATAATATTGGTACCACCATTGCAGTTCGGCGCTTGGCGGCAACGGCGCTTTACCGGCGGCCTGGCTGCCGATCAGATAGCCGCTGACGGAAACCAATCCCTTGCAGCGCTCAGGCCACAGCGCCGCGACGATGTCGGCCGTGCGCGCGCCCCAATCAAAACCGCCGATGATTGCTGTCTGGATTTTGAGAGCATCCATGAGCGCTACGGCGTCCACGGCGACGACAGATTGCTGGCCGTTGCGAGGCGTGTCACTGGAAAGAAAGCGCGTGGTGCCGTAGCCGCGCAAATACGGGACGATTACTCTGTAGCCTTTCGACGCCAACAAAGGCGCGACATCAACAAAGGCGTAGATATCGTAAGGCCACCCGTGCAGAAGAACGACCGCAGGACCATTGGCGGGGCCTGCTTCAGCGTATCCAATGTTAAGGTTGCCGGCGTCGATCTGCTTGAGCGGCGCGAACGATGCTTTTGTATCCGGTTTGTTGGTGTCCGCATCTGCCGGTTTTGACATGCCGGCTTGTGCGTTCTTAGAGCCGAAAACGCCGAGCTGAGCGGCGGCAATGCTCACGGCCGCAGTGCCCAAGAAGCTACGGCGATTCGGTTTGGTTTCTTCGGACATCTCGTTCGTCTTCATTTTTTAATTCTCCCTGATTTGTCTCGATTGGAATGTGCAGCTAATCGCGACAGCCCGGCTAATCCTGTTCACCGAGAGTTTGAACGTACGTTTTGCCGTACGGATAGAAGAGTTCCTTGCGGCCTTGCAGCCACGCCTCTCTGAGTTCCGGCTTCGTGATGTCCCAGTCCGGCCGGCATTTCTTGGTAACGGCACGCAGATCCTGCCGCAGATCTTCCACTGTGGGCCGTCCGAAGAACCAGTAGCCGTTGTAGATCTTATGAATCACAAGGCCGGGCTCAAGGACAATCACGTGCGGGATCATGGGATTGTTGACCGGGTCAGTGTATTCGGCAATGTCGAGATCTTTTTGGACCACGCGTCCCGCGTCGGAGAGGAAAGGCCAGTGGGCGCCGACTCCGGTGCGATATTCATTTGTCTGCGAGATATTATCGGTGCTAATTGTGACCAGCCGGCAATAAGCAACCTCGAGCTCACGATGGAGTTGAACGAGCCCTTCAGCCTGCCGGCGGTCCTTGGGACAGAAACCTCCGCGGCTCAGCACCAGAACCATCGGATTTTGTCCTTGGAGTTCGGAGAGCTTCCGGCGTTTGGCGGTGTGATCGGAAAGCTCGTAATCGGGGAAGATAACCCCTGGAACAATGTCAGATCGCATGTGAAGTCCTCGACAGATGAATGTGCGTCGCTGGGCTACGCGCTGCGAATGTGCGCCAAGTCCGGCGGCGACGTATTGAATTAGCGCAGCGGTCGGAACGCTTCACGTAGATCGCTGACGAAGAATTCGGGCTGTTCCCAGGCGGCGAAGTGGCCGCCTTTGGGGTGCCGCTTGTAAAAGATTAATTTGGGATAGGCTTTTTCTGCCCAGCTCTTGGGGGCCGCATAGATCTCATCGGGGAAAACGCTCACGGCAACCGGGATGGTGACGTTGCGGACGTCGAAAAAGCCGCCCTTGTATTCCCAATAGAGACGAGCCGACGAGACCGCCGTGTTTGTCAGCCAGTAGAGCGTGATGTTGTCGAGTACGTCGTCTCGCGAGAGGCCTTCCGTTTTTCCGTCGAATACGCGAGTGATCATCTCGTAGCTTTTAATGTCGTGATCAAGGATCCACGCAGCGAGCCCGATGGGTGAATCGGCGATTCCGTAGATGGTCTCCGGGTGGTTGGCCATTTCGGTGGCGTAGCCCAGGCCGTGTTTATAGAAAAAGGCGAGCTGATCGTAGGCGCTGCGTTCGTCAGCGGAAAGATTGGGCGGCGGCGGAGCGCCGGAAAACGCAGCCTTGTCAATGTCGGCTGGAACAGTGGCGGCCATGTTGGTGGAAATGGCCAACAATCCCGGAGGCGCCTGCAGGGCCATCAGCTCCGTTACACAATTTCCCCAATCGCCGCCTTGCGCCACATAGCGCGTGTATCCCAGGCGCTTCATCAGCACGATCCAGGCGCGCGCGATGCGGGCGGGATCCCAGCCGGCGGCGGTCGGCTTGCCTGAAAATCCGTAGCCGGGCAGGGAAGGGATCACTACGTCGAAAGCGTCTTCGGGCTTGCCGCCATAGGCAGTGGGATTGGTCAGCGGGTCGATGACCTTCATTTGCTCGATGATCGAGCCGGGCCAGCCGTGCGTGATGATGATGGGCAAAGCTTTCGGCTGCTTCGAACGGACGTGGATAAAGTGAATGTCCAGCCCGTCGATGGTGGTCACGAACTGGGGATAGGAATTCAGCTTCGCCTCTACCTTTCGCCAGTCGTAGTCCGTGCCCCAGTAGCGCGCGAGGGCCTTCATCGTCGCGAGTTGCACGCCCTGAGAGTCATCGGCGACTGTCTCGCGTTCAGGCCAGCGCGTGGCGGCGATGCGCCGGCGCAGATCGACGAGGTCCGCTTCCGGAAAGCTGAAGTGGAACGGGCGGATTGATTCGTCGTCGGCGGCTTGGGCGGTCTTGGCAGACCCGGTAACAACGAGCGCGACGAACGCTAGGACAGCGGCGACTACTAGAGTAGATAGGACACGCATGAGCCTTCTCCTTAGATTTATTGATACGCAAGGCGCGTTAATGAAATCGAATCGGTGGCCTGCTGCTATCAACCCACTGTAGGGTTCCGTGTCAGGAAGCACGGGAGCGCAGAAATACAGTAGGCTCATATCGCGATTCCCATCGCCCGTCAAATTAAATTTACCCACGCTACGTCAGGAAGGCGGAGTTTACGGCGGCACATCGAAAATGATTTTCGGTTCGGCTGCGGCGGCGAAGGGAAGGGTCTGGGAGCGCGGCGTCTAAACCCGCACCCTTTGCAGGAAAGAGAAACGCAAAGGATGCGGCACCCGAAAAATCGGTCCGAGACGCGATTGAGGTCCGGTGGAAAGAGGAAGGCTGAACCACCCGCTCGCTACTTTAGCCAGGCCGACCACGGGTCTTCTCGAGCCGGTGCCGACCCTTTCGCGTCCGAGCGAGGAGTGCCTCACTCCGAGTGTTGCCGAATTAGTCTCAGTTCAACAATTAGCGATGAGTGCACTATCGAGGCGCGCTGTATCATTACGGCATGTTCCTAAACTTGGGAGTGTTGGTGGTTGTTGCGGTGCTGCTCGCGATTTTCATTACGGGGCTGCGGATCGCGAGGGAATACGAACGTGCGGTCGTGTTTCGGTTGGGCCGCTATCAGGGCCTTCGAGGACCGGGGCTATTCTGGCTCATTCCACTAGGGGTTGAGAACGAGACGCGGATTGATTTGCGTATCGTGACGAACCCGATTGAGCAGCAGGAGACAATCACGCGAGATAGCGTGACGGTGAAGGTAAACGCTGTTTTGTGGTTTCGCGTAAACGATCCGCAGAAGGCGGTCCTGACGGTTGAAAACTTTCGCTCGGCGGTGCAGCAGGTGGCGCTTACCAGCTTGCGCAACGTGATTGGCCAGCACGATCTGGACGAGGTCTTGAAGGAGCGCGATAAAATCAATACGCTGCTGCGAAAAAACGTGCTTGAGGCTACGCAGTCGTGGGGGGTAGCCGTGGAATTGTTGGAAATGAAGGATGTGGAGATTCCTCAGGACATGCAGCGCGTGATGGCGATGGAAGCTGAAGCGATGCGCGAGAAACGAGCGCGCATCATCAAGGCGGAAGCTGAACTCGAGGCCTCGCAGAAATTGGCCGAAGCAGCGCGATTGATGATTGGCAACCCCGCGGCTCTCGAGTTGCGTCGCATGCAGATGGTCGCCGAGGTAGGTGCGGAGAATAACAGCACCACAGTGATTATGTTTCCCGCCGAATTTGCGCATATCGCTGGAAGCTTGTCGAAGTTTCTGGAAGGCAAGAGCGTTTAGGTTTTTCAAGAGACCATCTTTTCTGCACGAAACGCCGGTGCCCGATCCTTCCGCGCGACACTGGTGTCCAGTTACGCCACAATTTCGACTCGCGAGGGTGCGGTTCGGCCCACCCAGGCTGGGATCTGCTTTTGCGGGTGCCGCACTCTTTGCGTTTTTCTTTTCTGCAAAGGGTGCGGGTTTAGATCTCACACTCACCGACCCTCGCTCCGACTTCCCACTCACTGTCACCCCGGCAGAGCCCGCCGCTACTTCATGAATTCCCGCACGATGAAAGCAATCTCGTCCGCGGCGGTATCCAACGCGAAATGTCCGCCATCGACGATGTGAATTTCCGCTTTGGGCACGTCGCGGCGATACGATTCCGGCTCCGAGGGGTCGAAGGACGACTCGTACTTGCCCCAGATCACCAGGAGACGGGGCTGATTCTCGCGCATCCAAGCATCCCACTTCGGATAATTATCCACGTTCGTGCGGTAGTCGTAGAAGAGATCGCTTTGAATGTCGCCTTGGCCGGGCTGATTGAGAAAATAATATTCGTCGGTCCAGAGATCGGGGTCATGGCGTTCCACGTCGGGATCGTCGCCGACGTGGCGCGCGCGCGTGGTCGGCATCGAGAGCAGATTTACCCGCAGCGCGGCTTCATTCGCGGCGCGATCGGCCCAAAACTTTCGCCGCGCATTCCAATTCGCGCCCAAGCCTTCGTTGTGCGCCACTGCGTCCTGTACGATCAGCGCTTCCACCCGTTCCGGATGCGCCAGGATCATGCGAAAACCTACCGGCCCGCCGTAATCCTGCATGTAAAGCGTGTAGCGCGAAAGCCCCAGCGCTTCGGTGAAGTGATTCATGATCTCGGCAATGTGGTCGAACGTGTACGCGAACTTTTTCGGGTCGGGCCAGTCGCTATGACCGAAACCGAGATAATCGGGCGCGATCATGTGATAGCGGTCGGAAAGCCGCGCGAACAGCGGCTCGAACATCCGCGACGAAGAGGGAAGTCCGTGCAGCAGCAGAAGCGTCGGCGCATCTTTCGGCCCGGCCTCTCGGTAAAATATGGAGAGCCCATCAATCTGCGTCGTGCGATAAACAGTCGAGTGTTCCATACGAGGTTCCATGGGACGTTCCTTTCCCTGGCCTTGGGCCAGCAATGGAAATGCCGCGAGCATTGCAGAGATCGCCAGGACTAACAATTTCGCGGGAATGTTCGGGGCCATAATTCCTCCTGCTGCGGAAGGCGGAGACATTCTACGCAAGGTTTGCGGCGAGGGCGTGAAAATTATTTCCGCATCGAGCGGGGTGGCGAACGAAAGGGGTTGGGAGCGCGGCGTTTAAACCCGCCCTTTGCAGAAAAGAAAAACGCAAAGGATGCGGCACCCGCAAAGTCAGTGCGAGGCGCGCTTGAAGTACGTGCGAGGCGCAAGGTTGAGCCATCCGCCCACTTGTTTTTTGACCCTCCGTCGTATAAGAAAGCAACCATGAAGTCCAGTTACGGCGTTGGAACGCTAATTATATTGCTAGCGGTCTTTCTCCCGACAAAAGCGCTTTATCTTCAGGCGCAGACGAACTCCGCATACACGGACACGACGGCGGACTTCCACCGTTTTCTACAAGACATTCTTGACGCAACAAAAAGGGGCGACCAGCAGAGAGTTGTATCTCTTTTAAAGAGCACCGAAGTTCCCAACTGCGATTCTTGGCTGCACCAGATGTACAAATCAGATTCAGCGGACAGTTGGATGGGCTTGTGTGATTCCAAAACCCTGCCTTCACGAGAAAAATCCATGGAAGCACTCTTCGCCGGATTCGCAAAAGAAGGCGGCGAGTTTTCCGTTCGTAGAGTGAATGACAATCCGCAGGATGGTGAAACTGGATTTGGACCGGGAAAGGTTCACGGCGGGAAAGAGCCTCTAGAGGTGTATTTCGCCTCGTGGAAGTCTCCAAACCAATCGAAAGAGGCCAAGGGTGAACCGATCGGCTATTTCTATTTTCTTGACGGCGGATTTCGCTGGGACAGCCTCATCTCGTTTCCAAAAATCAAAATCAGCAATGCAAAAATCATTCCCGCAAGACTCATCAAGAAAGTGGAACCTGTTTACCCTGCAGATGCAGCTGCTCAAAACATCTCGGGGATTGTGCGCGTGTACTACGTGATCGGCGGCGATGGGGCGGTCTACAACGCCCATGCACTTTCCGGCGAGGGACTATCCGAGGACCCCTCCCTTCGAAAAGCTGCAGAGGATGCGGTCCTTCAATGGCGATATCAACCAGCGACGATGGACGGCAAGCCAATGGAAACAATTGCGGTCACGGTTGACATTGAGTTTTCTCCGGAGAACTGAGGGTGGAATCGCGAGGGGCCGTCCAAGTGGCCGGAAGATTTCGCAAAAAAGAAAAGGGGCGATTGCTCGCCCCTTCCCTTCAGTTTCGGAAAAGAAACAGCCGCCGGGCGTTCTCCCGTTTTACGGGGAGAAGCCAGCCACGACAAACTCCGCTGGGTTGGTCCGTGGTTTGCGTCGCGATGTCTTGTCAAGCTTTCGCTTGCCGCGAACATGCATAGCCCACCACTGACCAAACCGGGGCTTCGCCGTGATGCCGTATCGCTCCGAACTATGTCGAAGCCGTTCTATCGTCCGTGCCCTGCATAGCTCGTCAAACTTTCGCTTGCCGTGTTAACAAGACTCAGATGATTCGAAAGCTTTGGCAAAAACGTTGTAACTCCGCGCGGAAAATGAGTCAACTACACGGCGAAGATTTGTGGGTGTGGAAATCTCGAAGGTTGTGGAAATGTGGAAATTTCGGGCAGGCACATCGAAGAGGATTTATAGTTCGGCCGGGTGGCAGGCGGAGGGGGTTGGGAGCGCGGCATCTAAACCCGCACCCTTTGCAGAAAGCAAAAACGCAAAGGATGCGGCACCCGCAAAATCGATCCGCGGCGCGATAAAAGTGGGATGTGAGGCGGAAGGTTGAGGCGCGCATCACGCGGCTGTTAGAATAAATCTCAGGGAGAATCAGCATGAATAATCTCGATCGCTTGTTACAACGCAACAAAGAATTTGCTGCTCAGCAGTCTGCTGCGGGCACACTAATGCCCTCGCTGGCGCAGGCGATGCACAACGTAAAAGCAATCATCATCGCTTGCGCTGATATGCGTGCGGATCCGGCTCATGTCCTTGGAATTAAACCGGGCGAGGCCGTCGTGCTGCGCAACATCGGCGGACGAATCACCCCGGGGTTGTTGGAGCAGTTGGGACTACTCGGGAGAATCGGTGAGCTCGCCGGAAAGATTCCGGGTGGCGGCGGGGAGTTTCACGTCATCGTGCTTCAGCACACGGATTGCGGCATGACACGCCTGGCCGGCGACCCCGCCATGCTGGCACACTATTTTCAAATACAGGAAGGCGAACTGAAGAAAAAGGCGGTCACCGATCCCCGCGCGGCGGTTGCCGCCGACGTTGCTGCGCTTCGGGCGATTCCCGCGTTGCCGGGCGCGTGGCTTATATCAGGCCTCGTGTACGATGTGGCGACAGGGCTTGTTGACGTTGTCGTACCGCCAGCGCCGATTCGTACGGCGTAAACCTCAAGCCATAAAGACGCGCGACTGGCATATCATCCGGCGACTGCGAACGAAGCACCCTAGCGAATGCGATTGCCGGATCGACTGGCGTGACGGGATAGAGTTCTTTACCTTGAATGACGAGGGGAAACTGGTCGGTCTTCTAACCGTAGAGAATCTCGGGCAGCTAATGCAGCAGATAAAAGGGAAAAGCTAAGTTCGGGGAACTGGCGCGTCCTTTCGCCGTCGCCGCTCACTTGCCTTCATGACTTCATTCATGTCCCCCGCTGGCCGAATCTCGAAAATATTGCCATACGTGAGAGCCGGATGTTGGCCAATGAGCTGTACAGCATGATTCATGTCCCTCGCCTCAAGGACGAGAATGCCGCCGAGTTGTTCTTTAGTTTCGGTATAGGGGCCATCGGTCGTTGCCACTTTGCCGCTCTTCCAAGAGAGGGTCAAGGCGGTCTCCGGACCTTGAAGCGCTTCGCCGCCGCCCCACTGTCCGTTGGCGCGAAGATGATCGTCATATTCAAAGCATGAATCGAACATGGCGTTTCGCTCGCTCTCAGTCATGCCATCGAATTTGCCTTTGTCGTAGTAGCCAAAACAGATGTATTTCATTGGGTCCTCCGTCAGAGACCGTCTAGCACATCGATTGATGCAGTTGTTTGCTGCCCGTAAAACCAGGCTTCGCGGGCTAGCCGTTGGCAAATGCTCGCCGAAGAGCAACCATCCACAATTCGGTAAATCGCTTCGAAACTGCGGCGTCGGGGACTAGCTCATCGAAGCCGTGATACGCGCCTGGAATTACATGCAGTTCCGTCGGAACTCCGGAATTGATCAGGCGGCGGGCGTATTCCACATCTTCATCCACAAACAGATCGAGGGCGCCGACGCCGATGAATGCGGGAGGAAGTCCGGCGACATTTTCGACGCGCGCAGGAACCGCGCCTGCCGGAACCGTAGGCGAGCCGGCCGGGACGCCGAGGAAGGAAGTCCAGGCGTAACGATTCGAGCCCGCGTTCCAAATGAACTGTCCGATAGACGGCGGAGGCTGGCGAGTGCTTCCGGTTCGATCATCGAGCGCCGGATAAATCAGCAACTGAAACAGGATGGGAATTTCGCGGCGATCGCGCGCGGCAATGGCGAGGTCCGCAGCATGGCCGCCGCCGGCGCTTTCTCCGCCGATGGCGATGCGTTTGCGATCCACGCCGAGCTCGTCAGCATTTTTGTAGAGCCAACGCAACGCGGCGTAATTATCTTCGAGCGAGCCCGGGAAATGAGTTTCCGGCGCGAGGCGATAGTCCACCGAAACGACCAGGCATCCGCAATTCTGCGCCACTGCCTGCAGAACCGGATTGAATTGTCCGGCCACGCCCATGACATACCCGCCGCCATGCATGTGCAGAAGCGCGGGACGCCCTTTCGTGCCCGGAGCAGGATCGACAATCACCAGGCGCAGGTCCGGCGCGCCCAATGGACCGGGTATGTGCCGTTCAAATGGCTGCGGCGCCGGCGGCGGAAGCGGAGGCACCGGCGGCCATTTGCGTCCGACAGCGAGAGCTTCGCCGGTGAAGCTCTGCGTGGGGAATGGGAATTTCTTGATTGCGTCAAGCAACTCCGGATCGACCATGGCATAGGGGTCGGCCCCCGCTGCAGTCGGTGGTGCAGGCGCCTGCCGGGCGACGGCGGAGCGCAGTAATTCAGGCGCAACGCCGATCCCAATTCCCGCAGCCAAACCGCCGCGAACAAAATCACGCCTCGTGAGCTCATTCATCGTTGACTCCCGTTTTTGAAACTGAAGCGTCTATTTCGGTCACTGCTTCAGGTAATGAAGCAGAACGCTTTCTGACGACTTAAAAACCTTGGACTCCACAAGTTTCAATCGTAATTTCTCCAGGCTAATACCTTCGAACAAGCGCCGCCCTTTCCCTGCAAGTACCGGCATAACGACAAAACGAAATTCATCAACCAGGCCGAGCGCTATAAGTTGTGAAGGAATATCCACGCCGCCAACTAAAATATTTTTGCCTGGCTCCTGTTTCAATTTGAGTACTTCGTCCCGCAGGTTGGTTCGAACAATTCTCGTATTGTCTCCTTGAGTGCTCGCTAACGATCGCGAGAAAACAACCATCTTTTTGGAGACAAACGCCTCGGCAAAATCTTTATCTGCTTTGGTCTCCGAATCGCTTTTGGCGACATCCGGCCAGTAAGGAACCATTAATTCATAGGTTTTCCGTCCGTAGACGAACAGGCCCGCATCTCGCACGAGGTCCGTGAAATATTCCATTAATTCTTCATCGGGAACTCCGTTGTTGTGGTCGAAGTAGCCGTCCAGGGTAACGTTGATTGCGTAGACTAGCTTTCTCATTTGGTTGCGCCGCTCCCTTTGTGTATCAGTGTCTATAAGGCCTTGCGCACTGCCGTTCAGTTGCCCGGGTTGGGGAGAAACGCGCGCACCTCGACCGGCGCCCGGCAGGCGATGACCGCCTTGCGCCCCCACGCCAGAGCCGCGTCCAGGTCGGCGGCTTCCAGTATCCAAAAACCGCCTATGTGCTCCTTGGTCTCCAGGTATGGCCCATCGGTGATGCGCACTTTACCATCAGGCTGCGCTCGCAGGGACTTCGCGCTGCCGGCCGCGGAGAGACCGCCAGCGAAAATCCTGGCACCGGCAGCGATCATCTCTTCGTTGAGCACGTCTATATCGCGCATCATCGCCTCGCCTTCGAGGGACCCGTCGTAACCGTCGGGGTGGTGAATCGCAACCAAATACTGCGGCATGATTTCTCCCTTTCCTGCAACGGTCTTCGGGCCGGCGCTCGCCCTGCCTTCACTACATAGACGAACGGCCGGACCGGAATTCGACAAGGCGCGGAGAGTTTTTTATAGCTCCATCTCAGCGGCGACGTCGTCGCCGAACTTCTTTCGGATCTCCTTTTGGGTCTCGGGATCGAAGTCGGTTAAGTCAAACATCCGGCGGACTTCGACCATTTCGTTATCCCGGCCGGGGATGCGCGAGGCCCATTCCAGCGCCTCTTCGCGCGACTTCACGTTGATGATCCAGTAGCCGCCGACCACTTCCTTCGCTTCGGTAAACGGGCCGTCGGTGACTTTCGATTTTCCGTCTTTGAAGGTGACGCGGGCGCTCATCGTCGCGGGCGGGGTCAGACCGTCGAGCGCGAGCAGCACGCCGGCTTTCCCTAGTTCCTCGTTGTACGCGCCCATTTTCTCCATGTCTTTCATATTGGGTACAAAGCCGGCTTTTGCGGTTTCGTATTCTTTCGGAAACATGATCATCATGAAGCGCATTTTCTTCTCCTTGAGTGTTGTGCGGACGCCATATCAGTGCCGCTACCTTTTATATAGGAGCTTGGACCGCGCTGGGCCCGAAATGTTGCGAGTGACCTCTTGCGCGGTGCCGCTCTACTGACTAGTCGAACGGGCCGGCCGGGAATCGACACGCGATTTACAGATTTTTCGCGCAGCGTATCGCCCGGGGAAACACTTTCTGGCGGGCCGGTTGCCCGGCCTTCACCATATAGTCGAACGGCCGCACCGGAATTCGACAAGTCGTCCAAGAAATTTTACTTCTTCCGCGCTTTAGAACTATGCTTTGCGCCTGCTTTTATCTTCCATAGATCCGGGATAGCCTTGCCTTTACAGAGATCACACTCGATCAGCGGTCAATACTAGACGCCTGGTTAGCTGGAATCGTTAGCCAACTCAGGCCGAGTAACCCATAAGTCCTTGATTTCGCGCATCCAAGAAATGGCGATTCAAGCTGCCCACAGACATGCGTTTTCAAGCACTTGTCCGGTAATCCGACTGATCAGGAGTTGACCGGCTTCTGACCGCTCGATTACTTCTGATAAGACGATTTAACGTCATCCCCTCGGGAAAAAACCTGAAAAGAAAATGAGAAGAAACGGTTATTCGCGCGGCGTGTGGGTTTCTGCGCTCGTTCACGCAACGCCCGACGCCACTGCCTCTCGTTTTGCTGGCAGAAGCGCTAACAAGAGGCCTCCGATCACGATGAAAACGACCACATCGGTAAAGTCCCTGTGGACGCCGTGAATCCGGGCTTCTACGGTTTGAATAGCCATCACCACGCCATGGGCGATGTTCCACCAAGCTGCTAGAGCAATCATCGAACGATGCTCAGATGGTCTCCTTGCGGCTATGAGTAGAAAGACCCCGACCGGAATAAAGAAGCTCAGAAACATCGGCTCGCACTCGTTCTTCTGCTCCAAAAGCCAGCTGGAATGCCGCAGATCCCTATATAGAAAATAAATCAGAGACAGGTTGATCAGCCCCACGATCACCAGGACGATCTGTGTTAGGCGTTCTCTTTTCACATTGACCTCAGTTGAGCGAATTTTGTTGCGAGCGCCGCTAGGCGTCACTGGGAGGCTCGATTTCTTGTCGCAACTCTTCTGCAGTGAACACGTTCCCGCTCCACTATCGCGTCGGATAGTAGGCGCAGAGTCGGCATCCTAGCCGCGGCGAGCGTTAACCGTACTTGAGATCGGTGCTCTGTCCCACCTCGATAATGTAACCGTCAGGATCGCGAATGTAGCAGCGAATCTCGCCGTACTTGGGAATCGGCGGTGTAAGGAACTCGGCTCCCCGACTTTTCCAAAGTTCGTAGCAAGCTTGAATATCCGCAACACGGAAATTCATAAAGCTGTTGATGTGATTTGGGTCCGGAACGCTGAGCGTTACTGTCGGCTTATCCGGGGTCGGCCCGCCGCCAACGTTCAGAATCATCCAGATATTCGCAAGCTGAAGGTACGGAGGCGCGTTGCCGTCCCCCATGGTCAGAATGCGAGCGCCGAAGACCTTTTCGTAGTAGCGAGCCGATCGCTCCTTGTCGGCGACGGTGAGAAAATACGCGATGCTGATCCCTTCGCGCGGGGGCATCTCATAGCTCTTCTGTTCGACTTGTATGGCGTTCATGAACAACTCCTTTCGATGTGGCTCTCATTACAAATACAGCGTCCAGGATATCCGCATCGGCTTTCCGACGAGTCTTTTTTATTTCAACTGCCGAATCCGCTCTTGCAGGAATTGCCGCTCGGGTTCCTGTTGGGTCAGCGCCAGAGCTTTCTCATAAGCGGACCGAGCTTCAGCGGTCCTGCCGAGCCTGCGGTACATATCTGCGCGGGCGGAATGCGCCAGATAATAATTTGCCAATTCGCCGTGTTCCAACACCGCGTCGATATGCGCCAGACCGGCCTCTGGACCATCGCGCATGGCAATTGCCACCGCACGATTTAGCTCTACAACAGGCGAAGGCTGAATTTCTGCCAAACGATCGTACAGCGCAACAATCTGCCGCCAGTCCGTCGCCGCCACCGATTTCGCCTCCGCATGAACCGCCGCAATCGCAGCCTGCAGTGTGTAAGAGCCGAAGCGGCGCGACTTCAGTGCTTTCTCCAGCAAAGCAACTCCCTCCGCGATCTGCTCCCGGTTCCAGAGCGAACGATCCTGGTGCTCCAGCAGAATCAGCTCTCCGGTCGGCGAGGTCCTCGCGGCGTGACGCGATTCCTGCAGCAACATCAGGGCAAGCAGCCCAATGACTTCCGGATCACCTTCCGGTGCTGGCCGGAGTTCGGCCAGCAAACGGCCCAGTCGAATCGCCTCGCCGGTTAGTTCAGCCCGCGTTACCTCCGCTCCCGCCGCAGCAGAGTAGCCCTCGTTAAAGACGAGATAGATGACCTGAAGCACCGCGCCCAGTCGCTCCGGCAATTCCTGCGGCGTCGGCACCTCGTACGGAATTCGTGTCTCTCGAATTTTTGCCTTGGCGCGAACAATGCGCTGCGCCAGCGTTCGCGGAGTTGTGAGGAATGCCTTGGCGATCTCCTCGGTGGTCAGCCCGCACACTTCGCGCAAGGTGAGCGCCACGCGCGCCTCCGGCGCGAGGGATGGATGACAGCAGGTAAAAATCAGGCGCAGCCGGTCATCCTCCAGGCTGCTTTCTTCATTTTCACTGGAACTTTCCGCCGAACTCGATTGCGTCTCGATATATCGCGCGAGCTCGTCTTGGGACGCATCAAATCTTGCCCGCCGCCGCAGAGTATCAATGGCTTTGAATCGGGCGGTCGAAATCAACCATGGTCGCGGGTTGCCGGGTACTCCACTCTCCGGCCACAGGCTCAGCGCAGCCGCAAAGGCTTCGTGCATCGCCTCCTCGGCAAGATCGAAATCACCGAGCAAGCGGATCAGAGTTGCCAGGATTCGTCCCGAATCCACGCGATAAAGGGAGTCGAGCGATTCGCGTATCTGCTCGGTGGAACGTTCGGACATGACGACGACCTTAGCAAACCAGCTACCCCGAATCAATTTGGCAAATGGCGGATCGACGCAAAGTGCCCGGACAGAATCTCCAGGCCGGGTTACACGTTTCTTCGCATGAAAGGCGATGTCGATTCCCACCCTCCGAGCAGCGGGCTAACGGTGGGGCGCAGCCGCCGCAAGGCGGTCGGCGGGAGCGATTTGTCAGGCCGGAAATCACAATTGCCACAACCCGTGATACACGTCGCCCTGGACGTAGATCGCGAAAGTACCCTTTCCTGGAATCTCCAGCGGGGGATGCGCAATCGAAGCGCCCCGCTTTGTTGCCGCATCCAACGCTGCTGCGATGTCGTCAACGAGCCAGTACGGTCGAACGACGGGCTTCTCCGTATCCCGCAAAGGACCGCGCACGCCAATGCTGCCTCCACCCGGCAGCGGAGCCGTCCGCGCACCTCCAAGAAGCGGATCAGCCGATCCAAACTTGATGCCGTGTACAGCTTCATAGGCAGCACACACAGCGTCCACATCCGAAGCGACAATCTCCAAGTAGTGAACCCTCATCCCAACCTCCCTGGTGTTTCCGGGCCCGCCTCACATTGTCAGCACGACGCGGAACTGGGCTTTGCCGCTCATCATGCGCGCGTAAGCCTCGCCTGCTTTTTCCAGCGGATAGGTTTCAATCATGGGGCGGACGCCGCTCAGTACGGCGAACTCGAGTGTATCGTCAGAATCGGCTGGCGTTCCCGCGGCCCAGCCTTGAATAGTCCGGCTTCCGTTGATGAGCTGTACCGGCGTGACCTCGATGGGATCAAATGCCGCACCTATTACGATGAGCTTGCCGTTCGGGCCCAGACCGTCGACCAGTTCGGACATCGCTTTCGAGCTTGGCGCTGTCGCCAGAATTGCTTGTGCGCCGCCTAGTTTTTGCAATTCTTCGGCAGCCTTCGTCGCCTGGCTATCGATGTAGAAATTCGCTCCAAGTTTTTTCGCCAGCGCCGCGTCTTCGCTTCCGCGTCCGATCGCCGCCACCTTATATCCAAACTTGTTCGCGAATTGAATTCCCAGGTGGCCGAGGCCGCCGATGCCTTGTATTGCAACGAGGTCGCCGGGCATGGCGCCGCTGTGGCGCAGCGCGTTGTAGGTGGTAATTCCGGCGCAGAGCAGCGGCGCTGCTTCCACGTCACCTAGACCATCGGGCATGGCCGCTACTGCGTTCGCGGGAGCTACCATATATTGCTGGTAGCCGCCGTCGTAACTGATTCCCGGAATTTTCATGTTCACGCAATTGCGAAAATCTCCGCGGCGGCAGTAGAGACACGTATCATCATGGCCGCCGTGCCAGCCGACGCCGACGCGTTGCCCCTTCTTCCACGCGGTAACACCGGCGCCCAGTTCATCAATGATGCCCGCGATTTCGTGTCCCGGAACGCGCGGATACTCGATCCCGGGCCACTGGCCTTCTTTCGTGAGAGAGTCGCTGTGGCAAACGCCGCAGGCCTGCACCTTGATGAGCACTTGTCCCGCACCCGGCTTCGGAATCTCGCGCTCGACGATTTCGAAATCTGCTCCGGGCTTAGGAACCTGCGCTGCCTTCATTGGTGCTATCGCCACTTTTGTCGTTGCCATAAAGGCCTCCTATGATTTTTTACCACTTCTTATTCTTGCCCCGCCACCTCGAAAATGTTTCCAGCTCGACCGGAGTGCCGAGTGGAGGGCTTGCGACAGCATGTAGGTTTAACACTGCAGGGGATTTTGTTCACGTTTTTTCGTGAACGCCGCGGGTGGAACGCTGATGAGGTATGAACACGCCAAGCAGCCTTGCGGAGTAACACACCGCACGGCCGGTCGTACACAACGGGGAAACCTAAGGCAAGCGCATGGTCAATGGCCGGCGCGTCACCGGCCATTGACCACCGTCTCTTCACTCCGCCATCTTTGCGACATGCAAATCGAAGCCCGTCTTCGGCAGCAGCGATGTCAGCTCGAACGCCTTGAAGCCATCGCCGTTGATCTCGGTGTGACGAAAGACTCCCGGCTCGCTCTCAATCGTTTCCCGGCGGCCTTGCATATTTGCCAAGAACGACTCTGCCTGCGCCACGGTCGCCTCTCCGCCTTTCACCCGCGTCGCCACCGCTTCCGATGCATACGACCGCACAAGCTTCGGCCAATATTTTTCCAGCAATTCCGTGCTGGCGAAAACATCGGACCAGATGACCCGCCCGTTCACCGCCACCACCACTCCCACCGCGTTGCGATCCCGCAGTTGCTTGATCAGGTTCTGATAATCCCGCTCGATGGGCTTGGCTACCTCGTCCACTTTTTGCTTCACGTCTTGGTTCTCCATCACCACCGCGTAGGAACTCGTGACGCGTAATTCCTGAGCGGCCGGTGCCGAAGGCGATGCACTTGCTACTTGGGTCGTCATGGACTGCTGTTGCTTTCTCACCTCGGCCCAAACCTGGCTCTGGTCTTTGTCAGCCATCGCTTTGGCGCGCACGGACGGCTGAGCCATGAGTGTCTCAGCGCTCTTGGCGCTGGCGGCGGTGCCCGCGCGGCCGCCTGCTGCTCCGTACGTCGCTCCGGACGATCCGAAATGATCGCTGCTCGCCACCCAACGCCCAGGCTCCACGCAGAACACATTCAGATCAATCGGATCGCTTTCCGCCGGAACGATGCGGTCCATTCCGATTACGCGGTCCTGCTTGCCTCCGGCCACAATCTCGCCGGCCAGAAGCAACAGGGGACGCTTCGAGTTGTTTACCAGCACCAGCCGGTTTACCTCGGCACTATCGCGCTGTACTGCCGGCGCAACGCGCTGCCGCACGAGGCCGCGCACATTTCCGTATTCGGTGACCACCACCTCGCCCGAGCGCAAGCCCTCGTCCAGCGTAAGAAACTCGCTTGTAGCGTAGGACTTGGAAGCCACCACCGGAAACACCGTCAGGCTTCCGTTCCGGATCGGTTCCAGCACTTTATAGCCGGAGGCCAACGTCTCCTGTCCGGCACGAAGAAACTCCGGCTCCGGCCACAGCACTCCCGCCACTGCCACCATTGCAATTACGGCCACAAATAATTTCGGACCCATAGCTATCCTCCCTTTGGCGGACTGGTGCGCCGCGTCAGGACCTGCGGTCCCTGCCGCCGCAATCTCCGCGCCGCTCCACTCGACTTGGGGGAAGAACGAAAAGAAACCCGGACCTTGCAGACAAAATTAACGTTGCGCGCATCCGATGAATTGGTAGCATCAGGGGCAGCGGCACGTCGTATTCTCTTCTTCTGACGCATGAGCGCCACAATACCTATCTCCGCTTCCGTGCAATCGGCAGTCGCCGAGGTGCTGGCGGAGCTGTACGCGAAAAGCGGGTGCCAGAACTACGGTCTTACCCGCGAAAGTTTCGCCGCAATCCTGTGTGCCGTGGCCGCAAAATACCTGCCGGCGGAAGCCGGCGCGTCCGAGGCTCGCAGTTTTCTGCTGGCCCTGCGCGTGGACGAACTCGCTCTCGCCCGGGCCTGCGCCGCCGGCGACAACTCCGCTTGGGAGATTTTTCTCATCCGTTATCGCGAAAAACTTTATCAGGCGGCGCTGGGCATCGCGCGCGAGGATTCAGCGGCTCGCGACCTCGCCGACAGCCTGTATGCCGATCTTTACGGCACTGCCTCGCGCGACGGCCAACGCGTTTCGAAGCTCGAATCATTTAGCGGGCGAGGATCGCTGGAGGGCTGGCTTCGCACCGTGCTGGCGCAGGAATTTGTGAATCGCTACCGCCGGACCAAAGGTTTGGTGAGCCTGGATGAAGAGATCGAAGGCGGCGCGCAATTTACAGCGCCCCAGCCGGAGCCGGACACTTCTCCCCATGCGCGCCTAATATCCTCCATTGACTCGGCCTTGGCCGCGCTTTCCAGCGAAGACCGTTTCGTGCTCGCCGCGTATTATCTCGACGGGCGCACGCTGGCGGAGGTCGCCGGCATGCTCGGCGTTCACGAATCCACCATCAGCCGCAAGGTGGACAAACTGGCGAAGTCGTTGCGCAAAGAAATTGTAGCCGACATGATGCGGCAGGGAATTGGCCGCCGCGAAGCCGAAGAGGCTTTGGAAGTGGATGTGCGCGACGTGCAAATGAATATTCGCCGCAGTTTGGGGCAAGAAACCCCGCCGGCGGCGTTCTCAGAGAAGCAGGATGCTTTGCGCTTTCAGCAAAAGATTGAACGTCAAGCTAAGAGTTAGAAGAAGCTGGAAAATTACGCGGTGAAAGGAGACGCTGGAAACTGTACATGCAAGACGTTCCCAAAATCGTGCTGAAGCGCATGCAGGAAACGGCCGCGGCCGGAGCTCATCCGGACGCCGATCTCCTGACCGCGTTCGCCGAGCAATCGCTGGCTGAACCCGAGCGTGCCCGCGTGATGGAGCATCTTGCCAGTTGCAGCGACTGCCGCGAGGTGCTCGCGCTCGCTCTGCCTGCTATGGAACTCGTTGCCGTGGCTGCTTCCAGCACTCCCGCTTCCACCATTCCCGCCCGCAGGCGTTGGTTCGCTTGGCCGGTTCTTCGATGGGGCGTCGCGGCAGCGGGAATCATCGCCATCGCCTCCATCGGAATCGTGCAATACAGGCAGTCGCATAGGAACGACACGTTGGTTTCCAGCCTCGCATCTCGCAACGAAACGATTGCCGCGCAGCAAGCGCTTCCGCAGTCTCCGCCGGCGTATGAATCGCAAGATTCTGCTCGGCAGGCCGAGAAGGAAAAGCAAGCGCAAATAGAAAAGCAAGCGAAGGTACAAAACTGGGCGCTCTCGAACCGCGCAGATAATTTGGGTCAGAACATGATAATCGGCCCGGCAAATCCAGCCTCGCCCGAGGCGCGCGCCCTGCGCGTTGCGCCTTCGGGAAGCGCGGCAGGCGGCAGGATCCGGTCCGGTTCTGCGGGCGGCGCGGCTCCCAAAGCTGCGCCCTCAGCTTCGCGCAATACTTTCGCCATTGCGCATGCCTCAAAGAGCGCGACGCCTGAAGCGGCAGCTAAGCCCGCTGCAAGTCAGACCGCGGCTCAATCGGCTGAAGCCCCTTCTTCTTCGGAGACCATCGAGGTCGTGGAGCCGCAGGCTGCACCAGCCCCGGCGACCGCAAAAGCCCAGGCTTCAGATCAGCTTGACGAGAAGCAAAAAGAGCTGCCATCACAATCCGATTCCTCCAAGAACTTAAGCGTGCTCGAGCCCAAGGATCGAGCTGCCGCTAAAGGCGCGTCCGGCGGGCAACGAGTGTCTCCACGCTGGGGCATCAGCGCGGATGGCGCCCTGCAGCGCTCCTTCGACCAGGGCAAGACGTGGCTGGATGTAAACGTGAGCTCGGAGCTGGTATCCGGCGCATCAAAAATGGCGATGACCGCTGAGAGCGCGCACGGTGCTGAGAATAGAAAGAAAAAAGTTGAGGCTCAACCGAATCCGAGCCCGGTATTCCGCGCCGTCTCAGCCCAGGGCGCTGAAGTTTGGGCGGGCGGCTCGGCGGCGATGCTTTACCATTCGGCAGACTCCGGCGCGCATTGGACGCGCGTAATTCCGTCCTCATCCGGCGCCACGCTCACCGGAGACATCACCAGCATTGAATTTTCCGACCCGCAACACGGCAGCGTCATAACCTCCTCCGGCGAAGTCTGGATCACCGCTGACGACGGCCAATCCTGGCGCCGCCAATAATTCCCGCAGCGATTTTCAACCTTCCCAGCGATTCGTTCGAGCCCGAAATAATCCACCTGCCCTGATTATCTTGATGCAAAATATCGCGTCCGGCTCTCCTGACGGCGAGAAAACATTTGCCCACTGAGAATGTAAAAAAAAGAAAATACGACCGGGGTTCTGAAGAAATCCTTCGCCGTCCTGGGGCCCGGATTGATTACCGGGGCGGCCGACGATGATCCCTCGGGAATCTCCACCTATTCCGTCGCCGGAGCCGCCTACGGATACGCCACGCTGTGGATCGCGCTGCTGACGATTCCGCTGATGGTGGCGATCCAACTGATGTGTGCGCGGCTCGCGATGGTCACCGGGCGCGGACTGGGAGCCGCGGTGCGGATTTATTATCCGCGCTGGGTGCTGTGGAGCGCCTGCTCGATTCTGGTCGTCGCCAACGTCATCAACATCGGCGCGGATCTCGGGGGCATGGCCGAGGCCACGCAGCTTGTCACCGGCGTGCGGCCGCACGTCTGGATTCCGGTGTACGCGCTGGGCATCCTGGCGCTTTTATTCTGGAGTTCTTACAAGCTGATGGCGCGGATTTTCAAGTGGATGACGCTGGTTCTGTTCGCTTATGTGTTGGCTTCGTTTTTCGCTCACGTCAATTGGAGGCAAGCGCTGGCGGTGACGTTCCTGCCTCGCATGGAATGGTCCAGCGGATTTCTGGCGGTGCTCGTGGCCATTCTGGGAACCACGATTTCTCCCTATCTTTTCTTTTGGCAGGCAGCCGAGGAAGTGGAGGAAGAGCGAACCAAGCGCCCCACGCTCGCCGCGCGCAAAGGCTCGACCGAAAGGGAATTGAGCAGCGCGCGCGCCGACACCATGACCGGCATGTTCTTTTCGAATCTCATCATGTATTTCATCATCCTCACCACTGCTGCCACTCTGCATGCACACGGGCACACGCACATCACCACTGCCCGGCAAGCCGCCGAAGCGTTGCGTCCGCTTGCGGGCAATTGGGCTTATCTGCTCTTCACTCTGGGCTTGATCGGCACCGGAATGTTGGGCGTACCGGTGCTGGTGGGTTCGTGCGCTTATGCGGTGACCGAATCAGCGGCGTGGCGCGGCTCCATGTCCGACAAGCCAAAAAGCGCGCGCAAATTCTACGGAGTGATGGGCGCGGCCATGGCCTTGGGCGTCGTGTTGAATTATTTTGGTTTCAACGCGGTAGGATTGTTGTTCTGGTCCGCAGTGATCAATGGCTTGCTTGCGCCGCCTCTGATCCTGCTTGTTATTCTACTGACCAGCAAGCCGAAGGTGATGGGAAAGCACGTGAACCCGCCGCTGCTGAAATATTTAGGCTGGGCCACTTTCGCCGTCATGACCGCCGCCGCGATAGCCATGCTCGCTACATCTTGAACGAAACATCTTGAACGCCAACCACGCTGTCGCGCTGAAGCCGGTTTTCTCCGTGAAATCGTCGATTCGCTGGAAATGATAGCGCAGTGCCTGCTTACCGCGCTAACCGGACAAGTGGAATACTCGGGAAAGGACTTGTATGGTAATCCGACTAATCAGGAGTTAGGCCGCTTGCGACGACTGGGAGCGCGGTGAGTGTTTAGGCAAGACTGGCCATTCTCGAAAGCGAGCAACACCCCGTCAGAGCTAAGATTGTCCTAACAGGTGAATCCAATGGCGCTGAAAGACCTGCGGGCTCGACAAATCCTCTTAATGCTTGCCGGTGTTGTGATCACTGGCTGTTTCATCAGAGGAGTGATGTCAGTTTGGGAGCGCAAGTTCGGTCTGGCGTCACTCTTGCTCCTGGTGTGTCTACTTTTGAGCGCCTTATTCAAAGAAAAGATCGCGATTCTTTACATAGGGCTAGTCTTTCTGGCTGTCGGCTATTCTACGAGCGCCCCGTTTGACCGCACCGGACTGTCGATGGTGATTTCGATTGCCCTTTGGATTTCCATCGTCGTCCTAGCAAGGTGGGATAGCAAACGGCGGATACTGAGATCCGAACCGAGCGAAAAACTCTAAGCGTAGTTACCTACGAGACTCCGGTCATGAGCAAGATGGGCTTAGTGCGTGAGATAAGGCGCAAATCGGACAAGTCCGATAATCCGCCTTATCGGGGGTTGCGCGTCCTTGACAGGGGTCCAAGTAGCGACGTTTACATTCCTTCATCGATGTTGAGAAGCTGGGCACGAACAACTCCGTGGGACCAGTGACGGTGCCTTTCGCGTGATAGCATTGCGACACTCGCCGATGGACACCGGGAAGAAAAAATACGTATCGGCTTGGGTCTTGTTAGGCCTCCTTTTCCCAGTGACCTTGGTCCTCATTGGGCGATTCGGACACGGACTCGGAGCAGATATACCCAGCTTCGTAACCGCACCGATGGTCCCTCTCATCTTCGTCGCATATGCGCTCGCCTTGGCCGTCACAGATGCAGGTGGCAATTCCGCCGCACTCCTTCCGACGTTAATTATTAGCGCGCTCGTGTTGCTTTTGAATGCAGCTTTCTACGCTGGACTTGGGTGGATCTCGTGGCCGATAGCGAAGAAATTGCGCGGTCGAGGTTAGAAGATAAACGTCTGACAAATGCGCTTAACCGGACATGTGGAGTACTGGGAAAGGACTTGCCCGGTAATCTGACTACCAGGAGTTGTCGAAGTTCTCGAAAACCGTTGTAGGTGGCACGTTCTAAGGAGACAAGGGTAAGCTCTCCGGATAGCTAATGAACCAATACGTCAGCGGCGGCTACTACGTCCTGAAAACCATTCCTCGACCGAGCGATCTTTCGGACATTCTCCCTAACATCCTGTTCACAATGTCTGACTGCTTCACGAAAATAGTGCGCGACATAATCCAACTTCAATCGGACAACTATGACAATGTCCGCGAAGCGATTGCGGACGAGGCAAGAGAGTTTGGAATCCCAGAGGCTCAGATTCCAGAGCTGTTGAGTTGGGCTAAGGCGCAACGCAACCAGAATTACTTTGTGTTTCGTGATGTTGAACCTGCCCTTGAGTTGCGAGGGCGGTTTGTCACTGACGCTTCAACGCGGGTACTGGGTATCGGTCTACCCACAAGTCTGCTCGACTCATTTGAATCTCAACTGCCAAAGGACGTGAATCGTGGCATCGGCTTGGCCGAGTTGGTGAATGAGAGACTGCCGCCTGCGGAAGGCGGTAACGTTCTGGGGTTTGAACCCTTGGGATTTGAAGCGACCAAGTTCCACTCGTGGCTATGCCACCATGCGCCAGATGAGGTTTACCAGCGTTTCGGCATTCGCCCAAACGGATTCGGACTGATTGACAAATTGGACGACGCTCTACAGGTGAATGAATACCTTCTGCAAACCGGGGCAGAGCCAGCGATTTGGGAACCGTGGTTGCTCATCGACTATCCTCCGAGGAGTGCGCAGTAAACTGAAGCACCGGAGCTTATCGATGAACTGATTGGCTAGTGCCTGATTAACGCGCTTACCGGAGAGGTGGGTACTGGGACCAAGAAGACGGCTGTGCGTTACCCGCGGCGAATGTACCGGACGCGCTTGCGAAATATGATGAAAATACCAGCCAACAGCGCTAGAAGAATGAATTGGATTGCGATAGAGCGGTCTGAGTACCAAGAAAAAATCCTCGGAGCATGTTTTGAAAAATACTTGTTGACGAAATCTGGCGTGAACATCAAGGCGGTGTTGGCAAAGAGCAGCGAAACTGCCACCCAAAACGCCAATGGTTCCTTACCGACGAATTCGAACCTGTGCCGTCCTCCCAGCATGGCTCCTCATGGAATAGACTGCCAGATTTATGGGCTGAGTTGTCGTGGAAGGCTGCTCACGTGTTTCCTGCCGGTCAACTCCTGCTTAACGCGCTAACCGGACAAGTAAAGCGTCACTTCATATGTCCGGTTATCCGACTAATCAGGACCTAGGAGGTTTCGGAGCAAGACGGCCATTGTCGTTTGGGACAAGGTTCATAGATCTGTATCCGGAAAGCGCTCACCCTGAGCTATCTTTTGATGATCGGCCGCGAAAAGGCATTCGCTTTTGGACAAAGCCACCAAACCGGACTTGTTCAGAGCTTGGTATGACGACGTCAAGAACTTCGGTACCAAGACCCCCCGTAAGGGTCTCCTGCCTCACCTCGGAACCGGTGCAGCGCTCGTCACCGTTTTCGTGAGTTCGTTTCTTGCCGCCCATCTGGCGGACGCGTTTGCGATCATTGTTGCTTACGGCCCGCATGCGTACTTCCGTGAAAGGTTGTACATCAGCGATTGGAAGCACGACCTGCTCTCAAGTGGTGCGTATCTTTCTTTCATGGGAAAGCTAGTGGAGATTCCCGCTACACTTATGCTGTGGGCCGCGACGATTTATGCGGCGGATTTCTGCTCGATGCTAATTCAGCAGACCATTCGCAGGAACGGCCGCTGGACGGGTATGGCGTTTCGCTTGGTTGGGGGCTCCACGCTCCTGACCTTCGCGGCATACCTTTACCGCCAAGGAGGGTGGGGACCGCACCCGGTGCCACTCAGTGCGTTGATTGGCGGAGCGGTTTTGGTTTGGAAAGCGTTCGCGTCCATTTCTGCGAAATCAATCGAACCCGAGGCCTAGCAGGTAGCTGACTCCTGATTAACGCGCAAACGGACAAACAAAGTACTGCTTCAAATGTCCGGTTATCCGACTAATCAGGCGTTAGTCACGGAAGTGATCCGACCCGCGTAATTCTCGCTCGAATTTTTAGGTGTGAATAGATTGCCACAACAGTAGAAGCTGTCACCAAAAGAGGCGGCATGGTTGTAACGAGAAGATGTAGAAGGGTGTCGCCGAATGCCCAATATCTCTGAAAACTGAGTACCAATTCCGGGCCTTGAACGATCGAGTAAATAACTGCACCAATCCCAACCATTGTCGATGCTTGTCTTACCGATGAGCCAAGAACGAACACAACTGATATCAACGCCCCCGTAGCTTCCAGAAATATTCTCCACTTGAGTCCATGATGAATAAAAACCAGCAGCAACAATATCAAGACGCCTGCCGCACAAATCCATCGTGGCGCTCTTGTTTTGTCATTTGTCCAAATGGCAGAGATGCTTGCAAGGAAAAAGACCGTCGGTACTGCGAAATCAAGGACGGCAAATGACGCGAGCCAATCCTGATTAATTGGAGAAACGACAGCACACATAGAGTCGAAATTTGTCAGGCCCACAATTAGCGTTGCAAGCGCCGTGAAGGAATAGAGTGTGGCGATCAGGTGCTTTGCCATTATTGTCCCCAAGGATTTTAGCTGAAATCTCACTTGGCTGTACAAGGCGGAAAGCGGACAGGTGGAGTACTAGGCCGAGGACATATCCGGTAATCCGACTTATCAGGAGTTGCAGAGTTCTCCCGCCCATAGGCACTCGATTCTGGACATCTGAATCGGTACAATCCTAGCAACAAGTGTGATTGGATAATGGCGATGTCTAGGGCATTCATCCTACTTATTGGTTCCGGTATCGCGGCAATGGGTTTCTTCGTTATGCGAAACCCGATGCACCTCGCAATGCTCGCTCCCTGAGTTGAAGGCTACTGCCAAAGAATGGTTCTCGACCGCTTTCAGCGTAATCAAATGCGCATGCTCGGTATGTTCTTGTCGTTCTTAGGGCTAATGATTTTTACGGGTGCATTAAAGGGCTTTTTACTGTCCAAGATTTTCGATGCAGTATCAATCGGGATGCTGGTTCTTCTCTGGATCTCTTTTATCTCGGTCTGCTTGTTTGGGTTCACTTACGCGATTGTTCAGTTAATTCGAGGACGTGGGAAGGAGCTATTCTTCGGCTGGTTTCGCATGTACAGGCAAGGGATAGAACTTGGACCTATAGATGTTTATCCCGCTATAACACCTCGAATGCGTAGAGAAAGCGTCGGGTTCACCGTTGTCTACTTCCTTCTCATTGGACTAACTGTGGTTGTTGTAATTGCCCTTCGATAAAGGAGTGCGGCTTAGAAAGTGAGAGGCAAGTCCTGATTAACGCGGTGGTCTCAATGGGTCGCTGCAACACCATCTAATGTAAAACTTCTGTTCAAAGGTGGTGTGTATGACTCAAGGGAAGCGGGTGGCGCTATCTGCGACGCAGCGAACCGAGCTATGGAGCCGTTGGAAGGCGGGGCAGTCGCTGCACGTGATTGGGCGCGCCTTCGGCAAGCCACATAACTCCATTCATGGTTTTTTATCGCAGCACGGCGGGATTGTTCCGCCAGTCCGTCGGCGCTCACTGCTTGTACTCACTGCGGTTGAGCGAGAGGATATTTCTCGAGGGCTTGCTTCTGGTTCGTCGATTCGCGATATCGCCAAAGGTCTGGAGCGCGCTGCTTCGACGGTGAGCCGGGAAGTCGCACGCCATGGCGGTCGCCCTGAGTATCGAGCCCAGGAAGCGGATCAGCAAGCCTGGGAATCAGCCCTGCGGCCCAAGCGGTGCCTACTGGCCATCCATGTGAAGCTGCGGAAGGTTGTTGCGAGTAAACTGATTCTGGACTGGTCGCCGGAACAGATTTCTGGATGGCTGAAGATCCGGTATCCCGCTGACGAGAGCATGCGCGTGTCCCACGAAACGATTTACCGCAGTCTGTTCATCCAAGCCCGCGGAGTGCTGAAGAAAGAGCTGCTGGGGCACTTGCGATCCAAGCGGCGTATACGCCGCTCACAGCACTCTCGTATCTTTAAAGACTCGCGCGGTCAAATCGTAGATGCCATCTCCATTAGGGAAAGGCCCGCAGAAATCGAGGACCGCGCCATTCCCGGTCATTGGGAAGGCGACCTCATTGGTGGCACAAAAAACAGTCACATCGCGACGTTGGTGGAGCGGCATTCGCGCTTTACTGCCCTGGTCAAGGTGCGGAGCAAAGACACAGCTGCGGTCGTGGCCGCATTGAGCCGGCAAATTCGCAGGCTTCCAACATCCCTGCGGCGATCGTTGACCTGGGACCGCGGACTGGAGATGGCTAAGCACAAAACTTTCACGGTGGCCACGAATGTGAAAGTCTATTTCTGTGATCCGCACAGCCCTTGGCAGCGAGGAACGAACGAAAACACCAACCGCTTGCTGCGTCAATACCTGCCGAAGAGAACCGACCTTTCCGGCTACACGCAATCCCAACTGGACAAGATCGCGCTGCGTCTAAATCAACGCCCGCGCAAAACTTTGGGCTTTCAGACTCCAGCGAGTAAACTGCGCACAAGTGTTGCGCCGACCCTTTGAACCCGCACGACTTATCAGGCACTAGCCAGAGGTCGCAGTGTTGTTGAGCGGTGTATACTCCAACCGCGATCATATGCGACGATTTTTTATCCTGACCGTTCCGCTTTCACTCACGATTCTGGCATTTGGCCAGCAGGCACCTGATCCCCAGCCCCTGCCCTCAAAGAAAGACGCCATTGACCTCCTAAAAAAGGTGGAGACACAGACGCGACTGACAGCGCCAGGACGTTCGCCATTTCGTCTCGTGGCGAAGCTGCGCTGGACATCAGGTGCAAACTCTTCGGACGGGACCTATGAGGTTCTGTGGGCTGCACCCGGACGCTTTCGAGAGGAATTCAGGCTTGGCCCCGTCAATGAAACCGATGTTGCGCTCGACGACAAGCTTTACATTCTGCGAAACAATCCCGTTGTAACCTATCCCCTATATAGGGTTCGAATGCTAACCGGCCTGCCCGATATGGTTGAGGTTGCAAGCACGCAAATTCAAGTTAGTAGGATTTATCGGAGCGCTGTTGCCGGCGGGAACTTGGTGTGTTTCGAGTTCGCTGAACCCTCGAAAGGTCGCACGGAATGCCTTGACTCAGTGAGCGATCTGCTTGTGTCTGTAGACCACAATGCAAGGCATGGGGGAAACGCCTTCGGACTTGTCGAGGATCGATTCATAAGCCTTGGTGCCGTCAATTATCCAGGGCACATGCTTTCAACAGTGGGAGATGAAAGCCTCGAAGTTAACATCGAGAAACTCGAACCGGTGACCCGTTTCGCAGACGACGTTTTTGTCCCACCCGACAGTGCTTCTTCACGCGATTGGTGCGCAAAGCCCGAGGTTGCAAAGCAACCGGATCCGAGTTCAATTTCCCGTCTGCTAGTGAGCTTACTCTCCCAAAAATCGACAGGATTTCGCGGCTATTATTTGCTAGTGGCGTCGAATGGGCGCGTTGAAAAAATGGCAGCGCTTTATTCAGATGGAACAGCGAAGAAAATTGACAAGGAAGACGTGGGTCGCGAAAACTTTCCCATCCACTCATGTGGCGGCAAACCAATCGAGTACGAGACCGTTTTCGGATCATTCTCGTCCCACTAAAGCGTCATCAACGGGCCAGTGCCTGCTTACCGCGCTAACCGGACAAGTGGGCCGAGCGGGATCGGAAGTTGGAAGCGGCCAGGGAACAGCGGAAGAATCGCCGCCAGCGGGCCGCGTGACGGATGAAACGGTTTACTTCCGGTTGGCTGACCACCCACCAGGAAAAACAAAATCTGCTCAATGAGTGGAATCGGGATTTATCGCCAATATCAGAGTGCCCTCAGTTCTTTGAGGCCGCCAGTTCTTTCTCAATGGCCTTCCGTTGAGCTTCGCGCTCACCCTGCCACGGCGCGGGTAAGCCCATTGCGCGTGCGTAGGCGATGAGCTGCCCATGTGCGCGTGCAGTTCGCACACGGTTCGCATGTAGAGGCGGCGAACTGTCGAGCTCTCCCCAGCGAACACCACAGGCCTGTCTAACTCGGCATCCGGGGTTTCCGTAAAAGCTGTGCGAATATCGTTTAGCGATTTCCTCAGCAAAGCAAGAACGTCAGCCTTGTCCGTCATGCTTTTTTCCAGGCTCTCGTTTCTTGCCAACATCGCCATGGCCCGCGCCACGCCCTCGCCTTCCAGCTTGCCGTACAGATCGTCCGCTGCTTCCACGCCCAGAAGGGCTAGGAAAAAACGGCCACCCGCTCCAAGGTGCACCAGAACTTCGCTTACCGAGCGCGCCGTTTCCGCCGGACGCCACCCATAGTGCTCCGCAGGAAAAGTCTCTGCCAATGCAAGCAGCTGCCGTTCAGCAATGTCATATTCCCAAAGATATTCGCCCCTGAAACCCGGAAGCCGAGTGCTCATGCTAGAAAACCTCCCGTTGCGCGACAGTATACTCCGTCAGTCAAGAACGAGCGCCAGATAAGCCAACTGATGCAATCAGGCGATCACACGCATTGTGCGGACCAGCTACATCTTGGGCGTACTGCGGGCTAACCGGAAGTTGAGACGGATGGGCATGGTAAAGCGCTACTTCATATGGACGGTTATCCGACTTATCAGGCAAGTGGAATTGAATAGGTAACACTAGCGCGTTTCGCAGGACTAATATTGAGACCGGTAAACAGTGGTCGCTGGGCGCATTCGGCTGGGGGCCGGTTGGCCAGCCTTTTTCCCACCTCAGTGAAACATCCGGAGAGGCGATACGTCTGAAGGGGGATAGGAAGCCCTTCGCCTCAACGCTCAAAGGAGAAGAGAGATGAAACGTTTTTCCAGATTTGCGTTGGTATGGTTGGCTGTGGGTTTGGCATTGGCTCCCCTGCGGGCGCAGGAAGCCCCGAAGAAAGCCCCGGGGCCGGCTCCCAGCCTGTCAGGAGGCGTGCTGGAGGCCTGGAATGACATCGGACGGAAATTGATTGCCATGGCGCAGGATTTTCCGGAGGACAAGTTTTCGTACAAGCCGCAGGCGGAATCTCGGACGTTTATCGCGAACCTGGTGCATGCTTCGGCGTCCATGTACTTCTTCACGGATACCGCCGCGGGGAAGAAACCGCGGCCGTCAAGCTACGCCGACAACCCCAAGGACGTCGGCGTGAAGACCCGGGCGGAGCTTGTGGCCTTTGTGACGAAGTGCGTGGAAGACGGCGCCGCGGAGATCAAAGCCAAGGGCGACAAAGGCCTGATGGAAACGGTCGACGATGGCGGGCCGCATCTGGACCGGCTGTACGACCTAGCTTACGGCCTGATCGGGCATTCGAACGAACACTATGGCCAGCTGGTGGTCTACTACCGGATCAACGGCCTGGTGCCGCCGGAATCAAGGCCCAAGAAATAGGGAAGTTCTCCGGATCTCTGAACTCTGGCACCTGCGCTAGTGCCTGATTAACGCACAAACCGGAGAAGTGAAGTGCTAACTTCATATGGACGCGTTAATCCGACTATGCATCCAAGCGGAATTACTTCCGGGTCGCCCATTATTTTTCCACAAAGGCCGTTCCATTCCCGCTTCTCGCTCCCCATCTTGGCACGAAGATATGCCCATCCTACTCACCAGCAAGCCGAAGGTGATGGGAAAGCACGTGAACCCGCCGCAGCTGAAATATTTAGGCTGGGCCACTTTCGCCGTCATGACCGCCGCCGCGATAGCCATGCTCGCAACGTCTTGAACGAAACATCTTGCCCGGCAACCACGCTGTCTCGCTGAAGCACAGGGCGTTCACCGCATTGCCTCCAGAGTCACTTCCTTCGTGATTTTCTCGTGTCCCCGTATCACGGTGACCATCACTTTCTCGCCCTCGGAGTAGACGTAGCGGAGTCTTTCGTAGTCAACGGGATTGTCGATTTTCCGGCCGCCGTACTCGATCATCACATCGCCGGATTTGAATCCGGCTTTGGCCGCCGGGCCGCCCTCGGACACTTTGTCAAATTTCATACCACCGTGTTCCTGTTGGTATTCCGGTTCGACGCCAAAATCGGCAGGAAGCTGGGTAGTATGACCGAACGCGATTTTCCAACCCGCCGGCGTTTTCACCAGGATGTGACTCTCCACGTAGGTCCCACGCCACTCGCTCCCTCCCAGTATGGCGCGGCCGGCCGGAGTATCGGCTGTCCAGACGCTGTGCAACGTCACGGTGACCCATGCAACATCGCCGCGCACCTCGGCCACTGCGTCTTGCGGATGATAGTCGATGCGGAGGCCAGCGTCCTTGAAAGCTTGGTAGTCCTGGCGCAGTCCGGGTTCCATCGGAATTGGATAGGACTCCTCGATCCCACGCGCGTCCGGCGTGTGCAGGGAATCCAGTTTGTCGAAATCGTACGTCTGGCACGCCAGCTCGTGCGCCAGAACTACGTTTATGGCCGCCTGTTTGTCGTCCTCTTTTGCCGCGGTGCTCGCTCTGCCGGCGGCCAGCACAAAAAAAATCACAACCGTCGTCGCGAAAAGCAGCCTCACTCGTCTTTGCATATTGGTCTCTCCACGCAGTCACATTGAATCAATCAGGAAAAAGATGCCCGACCAATGCGGTTACTTCATTTGCTCCAGAGTCACTTCCTTCGTGATTTTCTCGTGTCCCCGCATCACGGTGACCATCACTTTCTCGCCCTCGTAGTAGGCGTAGCGGAGTCTTTCATAGTCAACGGGATTGTCGATTTTCCGGCCGCCGTACTCGATCATCACATCGCCGGATTTGAATCCGGCTTTGGCCGCCGGGCCGCCCTCGGACACTTTGTCAAATTTCATACCGCCGTGTTCGCGCTGGTAATCCCCCTCCACACCAAAATCGGGAGGAAGCGTGCTGGTATGGCGGAACGCGATTTTCCAACCCGCCAGCGTTTTCACCAGAATGAAAGTCTCCACCCAAGTCCCACGCCACTCGTTCCCTCCCAGCATGGCCCGGCCCGCTGCGGTGTCGGCTGTCCAGGCGCTGTGCAACGTCACGGTGACCCATGCAACATTGCCTCGAACATCGGCGACTGCGTCCTGGGGATGATAGACGACGTGGAGGCCAGCGTCCTTGTTGACTTGCCAGCCCTGGCGTTCGTCGGGTTCGAACGGGTGCGGATAGGAGTCCTCGATCACACGCGCGTCCGGCGTGTGCAGAGAATCCACTTTGTCGAGATCGTATTCCTGGACAGCTCGCTCGTGCGCCAGGACTACATTTATGACCGCCTGCTTGTCGTCCTCTTGTGCCGCAGTGCGCATTCTCCAAGCGCCCAGCACAAAAAAGATTAGAACTATCGTTGCCAGCAGCACCCCGATCCGTCGTCGCATATTGGTCCCTCCGGAGAAGCGCACTGAGTTGACCACCAAAAAAAGTACGTACATTTCCAACAACCGCTAGACTATACATCCAAGTGGAATCACTTCCGCGTTGCACGTTATTTTTCCACGAAGGGCCGTTCTATTCCCGCTTCTCGCTCGCCATCTTGCCGCGAAGATATGCCTCGATTTCTGTCCTGCCTTCGTGTCTCGCCCAATCGGCTGGGGTAGCCCGCCAGAGAATGTCCTTCATGTCCAATCGCGCGCCGCGTTCGACGAGCAGCCGGACGACTTCCTCATGGCCGGCCCGGGCAGCTTGGTGCAGCGGAGTGGTGTGCGAATGGCCTCCCACCGGGTTATATCGGTTTGGATCTTCACCCGCGTCCAGCAACAAGCGAACAATCTCGATATAACCAAAATTCGCCGCCGAAGAAAGCGCCAAATGGCGGTCCTCACCGCTGGCGCCTGCCAGCAACCGGCGCGCATCCTCGACGCGCCCCAGTGCCGCTGTCACCGGCAAATCGATTCGAGCGCCGCGCGCGATCAAGGCGTTCACGGCCTCGAACTCGCCATGCAAGGCTGCCGCTTGTACCGCGCTGTTGAGATCCGCTCCGCAATCGCACAGCAGATTGATTAACGGAACTTGCGCGCGACATTCGCGCGCAACACTTCCCGTCGAGACGAGCATCAGTGTCTGATCCTTTGCTGATTGGCTCGGCCCGGCATCGAGAATGATTCTGGCCAGCTCAACGATGTTCGCCGGCAGAGTGCCATGGCGAATCGGATTCTCAGCGGCGAATTCCAGCAGCGTCGGCTCTCGAAAGTAATTGCCGCCCTCGAAAACGACGTGCTGGTGTACAAGACTCGGATGCTGATTCAAGTGCGCGCGCAAACCTGCTGCGTCGCCTGCATCGAGGAGTTCCACGGCCCGGCGGAATGTTGCATTCTCGATCCGTTGTTGGTGCGGCAAATCCAGCCGGTCGGAGAGGGTTGGTTTTTCGATGTGCCGTTTCAGCCTCGCCCAGCTCGGAAATCCATGTTCGCGGGCGATGGTAAGCTGCGCATCGCTGAGGCTGAACGGGGCGTCGAAGATTTCAGCGTCCGTGGCGCGGCGGAAACGCGGGTGAAACTCCCTGATCCGCTGGGCTACTCCCGCAGTGCGCCCGGCACGCTCTTTTAGCAAGTCCTTCGCTTGATACTTCAGATGATCCAGGTTCGGATTCGATGGCAGGCGTCTTACCGGCATGACGAACTCCCTTTCCTGCGCCCGAGGTCCGCAATTTATGGGCAGAAAGTTAGTTCGTGAAAACGAATTGTTGCAATCAGGTGGACTTCTGTCCTTTCCGCGGACCGGATGCGCCCTTCGCGCTTCGGCGATGCTATCACGAATTCCGAGAAGTTGAGACTCCGCCTTTGTGCGCCGGGCTTAGCGCGGCATCTTAGCCTGCTCGTTGGTTAATGGGCGCTTACTTGGCCAACACGACGAGCGGCTTGCCTTTTTCGACGATATAGGTGGCGAGCTCCGCCGCTTTGCCGCTGCCGGCGTTCTTCGCCGAGTGAATCACTCCGTACGGGATGAAAAAGACGTCGCCGGCCTTGAGCGTCACCGGCAGCTTGCCCTCGAGCTGATACTCAATCGAGCCTTCGAGGACATAGACGACCTCTTCGCCCGGATGCGAGTGCATGGGGAACGCCGCTCCCGGATCAAAATCCACGCGCACCTGGATGACCTCGCGTCCGGGGACGCTAAGATCGTGCCGCTGGAGAGCGGTGCGCTCGATTCCAGCCTGCTGCGACCGCGCCACGTGCAGCGTCAAACCGCTTGCTACGATCAACACCGCTACCGCCATGATTCGAGCCGTTTTCATGCCGACCTCCTTTAGTCCTTCAAATATAAGTAAGCGAGTCCCGAGATCTCGTGAGTCTTCCGCGCGGCGACGGCCCGGTATCAAGGGGCGTAACGGGCGAAGACGTAGTCATGATCTTTCGCAGGGGCGTGGCAGGGGAAGCAGGTCTCGTGCAGGGCTTTGTCTCCCGGCTTTGTGCCCGTAAAATCAGCGAAGCCCCAGCCGCCCGACTCGGCGTACTTCTTTGAGTCCTTGACCATGAACTGAACATTCACGCGGGACCCGACAACGAAAGACTGAGCGCCGGCGAATGGAGGGTCCAAGGCTTTGTCGTTGAATTCAGATGAAACGCGAGTCCAATGAGCCGCGGCAATGATGCTGCCGTCCGGGAACGGGAGCGTCCCTTCCTTGAAGGCTTTGATCGCTATAGCGTTGCCGAATTGACCGCGCAACTGGTCGGCCTTGCCCGGGATTAGGAGTTGGTTCACGGCGATCAATTCCCAATCGCGATATCCGGCGGGGATTTTGACTCCGTAGATCGGGGAGGAGTCTCCATCGGACTGCCCGGATGCGTGGGGTATGTAGGCGACAATGCCGGCCAGGATTGCAACTGCAAGCAGCAAGAAACCGATCCGTTTCATAGTGTTCCTCCCCTTGAATTTTTGAGCACTACACTTCGTTCTCGACAGTCACGCGTTCGGTCACTTCGGCAGCTCCGTCCCGGCCTGCTCCGCCACCATGTAACTGGCGTACCAGTCGGGCCAGTTCGCATCTGCTTTGCCGATGCGCTTCTCGTGCTCGCCGTGGGCAGCCTCCGCGCGCCGCATTGCGTTCGCTAGATCGCTTGCCGACGCGTAGGTCGTCGTCGCGGAGTCAATGCGGCCGGGCAGCCGCGTGGTGATTTCCTGGAACAACCAGCCGTTGCCGTCGGGATCTTTGAACGAGGCGAACGAGCGGTAGCTGCGATGCTCGGGATCCGGGCCGCTGACGCGAACCCGTCCGGACAGGTAGGCCTCGTCCGTGCCCGCGTACACGCCGTTGTTGTGGAACACTTCGCTGATCTGGACGCCGCGATCGAGCAACGCTTTGCGGGCGGCCTCGATGTCGGAAACGATCAGGTACAGGCCCTGGGCCGAGCCGGGTGCGGCCGGGGTGACGTTTTTTCCGAAGATGACCGAGCAGCCGGAACCCGGCGGCGTAAACTGAATCACTCGGTAATCTTTACCGTTGTCGAAGTCGGCGTCGAGCCGCCACCCGAGCTTCGCGTAGAATTCCTTGGCGCGGTCCACATCCGAAACGGGGATGACGACGATCTCGAACTTCATGTCAACTGGCGCGACTTTGGTGTCGATACCGCGGACTGCGTTCGTGCTCATAGCTGCCTCCTAATTTGTGTCATTTTCTTGCCTCGCATGCGTGCACTTTCATCGAAAGCGAGACTTATTGCATGTTGTATGCGCGCGTCCACCAACGGAATCATTTGTTCCTTGCGGCCTGACGTTCGCGAAAAGCCGGATATTCCCACTGCGCGCCTTACGCCACTTCTATGTTGGGGAAACGATCCGTTGGAATGCCAAGGGAGGGGCTAAGGATTCACGGTACCTTCCCTTAGCGGCGCAACTTTACTCACCTCACTCTTATTGTCAAGAGGAAGCTTCTGAGCGCTCCGCCGCCGTAAGGACCGTTAAAGGCGTTCCGGGAAGTGAAGCGTGTGCCAAGACATCGGTCGATTTATCAGGGGTTAGCCGAAAGTTCTTTGCTGTTAGCGTGGAGGAGAGTCTATGCTATCCGGCAGTAGCACTCAAAGTGATGAGATCTCTTGACCAGAGTTAGCTTCGCGATGAATGCACAAGGGTGTCGAAATGAACCGTATCAGCGGAATTCAAGACCACGAGGCCGGGTTTCGGACTCGGCGGATATTCGAGCGGATCAAGCGACGTTTAGGGCGCCTGCCTCTTTCCGCGCGGATTCGCGCCTATGATTACGAGCTACTGCGAATCTCTGAGGAAATGAGCGCGCATACCGCCAAGCTCACCGCGGCCGCGCCAAAATTGAAAGAGCTGGCGCAACTTAAGGTTGCCGCGATGGTCGGCTGCCCGTTTTGAATTGACCTTCATTCTGCCGTGAGCAGAAAACTCGGCATCACTGAAGAACAGCTACGCTCGCTTTCGGATTTCGAACGAAGCGCGCATTTCAACGAAGACGAAAAGCTGGTTCTGCGACTCACCGTGCAGCTTACGCGCACACCGGCAAACGTCGATGATCCAATGTATGAAGCGCTGCGCCACCGCTTTTCCGAGCGCGAATTGGTGGATCTGAGTTCCGCGATCGCGTGGGAGAATTATCGCGCGCGACTCAACCGCACGTTTAACGTGGCAGCCGAAGGCTTTTCGCATGGCAACTTCTGCGCATTGCCGGAGGGCAGCTGATCTCCGCCCGGTTCACAATCGGCCCGTTATTCCTGCGTGCGGCTGTCTCGTGCGGGCAGCACCGGAGTTCAGGATCTCGCTTCTCCACCTGGAGTTCGAGTGAATTATTGGAGGGATTCGATACCAAAATAAAGAGCAACTTGTCCGAATCTCCGGCTAGTCGGAACTCACAGAGATTTCAGGAATGATTTGAAGGGCAGGCAATGTCTTTCTCGTTCAGGCCCAGCGCTTGCGATGAGCGTTTTGAAAATCTAAGTGTCGCGCTTCTCGCCGGATTCCGTCGGCAGGGAAGCGCCGACCCAGCCGCTGATTCCCGCCGACATTACGTAGACGTTCCGGTATCCCATGTCCTTCGCGCGGCGGGCCGCGTTCGGCGCCTTTCTACACAGGAAATTCGAGCAATAGAACACCAGCGTGGAATCTCTGTCTGCTGGGAGATCGCTCTCGTCGTAGCCCATCGGGTCGAGAGGCCGCGCACCCGGCACACGCGCCGTGAGCCAGCTCTGCCGCGAGTTCACATCGAGAACGCTCACGGGCTGCTTCTGCATCAATTGCTGCAGCTTGCCGGGCGAGATGACGTTGAGTCCCATCAATCGGGCGAACATGGTTGCTCCTTAATCTCCGCGGCGCTTCAGAGTGCGCTCGGCTTCGCCCGTCGCAGCCAAACCGCTTGCCCGACCGTGACGAGAATGGCGCTCGGCAGCAAGAGGAAGGACATCGCCTCTGCCAGATTGATCGGCAGCGTGAGCCATGCAATCGCAACCGCGAGACCCGCCAGCGCCCAGGTCCAGCCGGCGAGACGTTGAACGGCCTGAACCTTTGCGGGGTCGCATTGCAGCGCCGCCAACGGCGTGAGGGTTTTCGGTATTGCGTTCCCGGTCACGGCCAGAAAGGCGCCCACGATCGCCATCGTCGCGCGTAGCGCGATGTCGCCGTAGTGGGCCGCGCCGAGTGCCACGCCAAGTTTCGCGCCAAGCGAAATCGCGAGAATCAGACCGGCTGTCACGATCCCGCGTCGGACCCCGGCATCGCGGCGCGCTGCTGCTTCCTTACGCTCGCGAGAAACGATAACAAGCGCCAGCGTCATCCCGATGAGAACAAGCAGGACCACGAACCAGACCCTTGCGCTCTGGGGACGCAGGTACCAGTTCTCGGCGACGAGCAAAGTGTTGAGCGCGATCAACGCCGGAGGAATGTAGTTCCAGATCGGTTTGGCTGCCATCGTTAGCCCTCCTGCTTCAGTGGACGCAATCTTGTCCCGCTCTTCAACGCGGCCCGGCGCGCACCGCCGTGTGCCTTCCTGTCCCAACCCACGGTTTGCGCGAAGCCGAGCAGCGCCTCCTCCAGGACGGACATCTTGAGCCGGTAGACGATTGTCCTGCCGTTTTTTTCGGCTTCGATCAGCCCCGCATTCTGGAGCACGGAAAAATGCGCGGACATGGTCGGCTTGGAGACGGCAAAATGGTCGGACAACTCACCGGCCGACATCGGCCGTTTGCGCAGCAGTTGCAGCACGCGGCGGCGCGTGGGATCGGAGAGAGCTTTGAACACGCTGTTCACGAGTCTATATTTAGCTAATCATCGAACTATTGTCAAGCGCCAATTTCGAAGTACCCGCCGTCAAGAATGGGGATGATTCCGGCGTGGATGGCGTGATTGCGTTTGGTTTCGACTGGACCGCGGGCGAAGCTCCGGATTGTCGCTTACACGGAAGCTATCCATACACGAATTCGGGAAGCTCACTGGCGATGTCCTCGAAGCGGACTTCCTGATTAACGCGCTGACCGGACAAGTGAAATACAACTTCAAATGTCCCGTAATCCGGGTGGTCTCAACCGGTCGATGCAACACCATCTGATACAAGTCTGCTGTCGAAAGGTGGTGTTGTATGAGACCAGGGAAACGGTTTGGGCTTTCTGCGATCGAGAAGAGCGACATCTGGAGCCGATGGAAGGCGGGACAGTCGCTGCATGAGATTGGGCGGGCCTTTGACAAGCCACCTAGCTCCATCCGGTGTTTGTGGTTACCTCGCGGAGGGATTCCTCCCGCCGCCCGTCGTCGCTCGCGCCGAGCGCTCACCCCGGGTGAGCGAGAAAATATATCTCGAGGGATCGCTTCCGTTAATCTGGCATCGAGTGGCCTCGGCGAACGGTTGGGCCTGCTCCAAGCAACTATGCCACTGAGTTCCATTCGTTGACTTGCCTCCTGTCGAAACCTAACATGTGCTGCGCATGCCAGGCAGAGACGCTCTCATCGGCCTCACCGTCTCCCACTACCGGATCATTGAGAAGCTCGGTGGCGGCGGTATGGGTGTTGTCTATAAAGCTGAGGACCTTAGCCTCGGACGACAGGTTGCACTTAAGTTCCTACCTGAAGACCTTGCAAACGACCCACAAGCGCTCGAACGCTTTCGGCGTGAGGCGCGGGCTGCTTCCGCTTTGAACCATCCGAACATCTGCACCGTGTACGAAATTGCAGAGGAAGGTGGGCGTCTGTTCATTGCGATGGAGTTGATGGAAGGACAGACGCTGAAACACCGAATCTCAGGCAATCCTCTTTCCACGGATGAGACGATCGATCTCGCAATTCAGATTGCGGAGGGACTCGGTGCAGCCCACGAACGGGGCATCATCCACCGGGACATTAAGCCAGCGAACATTTTCATCACGAAGCGAAGCCACGTCAAGATTCTCGACTTCGGTTTAGCGAAGGTAGTTCCAGCCGGCTCGAGTGTCGCGGTCTCGCAGATGCCGACCGCGACAGCGGGTGACCTCTTGACCAGCCCCGGTGCGGCCGTTGGCACGATTACGTATATGTCGCCGGAGCAAGTCCGCGCCAAGGAACTGGACGCGCGAACCGACCTGTTTTCCTTCGGAGTGGTGCTCTTCGAGATGGCGACCGGGGTGTTGCCCTTCCGTGGCGAAAGCACGGGAGTGGTTTACGAGGCCATCCTGAACCGTGTCGCACCACCTCTCCTGCGCCTCAACCCTGACCTTCCGGCGGAACTGGAGCGGATCATCAACCGGGCGCTCGAAAAAGATCGAAACCTGCGCTATCAGCATGCTTCCGAGATGCAAGCCGAACTGCAACGGCTCAAGCGCGATACGGAATCGGGCAATGCAGTTGCGCTGTCTGAACTAACTTCAAGAAGAGGCCGCATCACCCGCACGAAAATATTAATTTTCGCCGTAGTCTTCGCCGCTCTGGCTGGGATTGCGATTCACTTCGTCTTGCAGCGCGAAGTAGTTGTTAATTCGATCGCCGTGTTGCCTCTGGCGAACACCAGCTCAGATCCGAACGCCGATTATCTGAGCGAGGGCATAACGGACGGGTTAATTAACAGCTTGTCCCAAGTGCCTGATTTGACCGTGAAATCCGAAAGTTCGGTGTCGCGCTACCGAGGGCGTGACATTGACGCGCAGCTCGTCGGGCGTGAGCTGGGGGTGCGTGCTGTCCTCATAGGCAAGCTGGTGCAACATGAGGACTCGCTTTCGATCAATGTGGAGCTGGTGGATGCTCGTGACAACAACCACATTTGGGGAGACCACTACACTCGCAAGCTAGCCGATATAGCTGGTTTACAGGAAGTAATTTCCAAGGATATTGCGGAAACAGTTCGTCCCAAAATGACCAGCGAGGAAAGGGCGCATCTTGCCACACCGCACACCCGGAATGCTGAAGCCTATGAACTTTATCTTAAGGGACGCTTCTATTGGAAAAAGAGAACTGAAGAAGCCGTAAATAGGGGCATCTCATATTTTGAACAAGCGCTGCAAAAAGACCCCAACTACGCCCTCGCCTACGCGGGTCTGGCGGATTCCTACAACGTGTTGTGCTGGTGGGAATTTGCTGCGCCACAGGAAGCTGGACCAAAGGCACTGCAGGCGGCCTTGAAGGCTCTGGAACTCGATCCTTCCCTCCCGGAAGCCCATGCCTCTCTGGCGCTTATCAAGACTGAGTACGAATGGGACTGGGCTGGTGCAGAAACAGAGATCAAGACGGCAATTCGGTTGAATCCCAACTATGAGAGTGCATACCGGTGGTACGCTGATGTCCTAGCTCCAACCGGACGGCTTGAGGAGGCCATTGCAGCTTCAAGACGGGCACTGGAACTCGATCCCACTTCTTCACTCAACAGCGCTGTGGTAGGGTTCAATCTGTACCGAGCCAGAAAATACGACGAAGCAGCAGATCAGTTGCAGAAAACGATGGAGATGGATACCGACTACTTGCCAACCCACAGCTGGCTTGCGCTCGTATATATTCAAAAATCCATGATCAAGCAAGCCATTCAAGAAGCGCAGAAATCAGCCGTTCTGTCAAACAAAGGCACGAGTGCGCTGGCTGTCCTGGCCATCGCGTATGCGGCTTCGGCTAACACCAAAGAGACGACGAAAATACTGCAAAGCTTGGAGGCAGCATCTCAGTCGCGATATATTTCGAGTTTAGAAGTCGCAGCGATTCTTACCAGTCTCAACGAAACTGACCAAGCATTTAATTCATTGCGGAAGGCCTACGACCAGCGCGATTACGGGCTTGCTTTCCTTGCCGTAGATCCGCGGTTCGACAGACTGCACTCAGATCCCCGCTATGTCAGCCTGCGGCGCCGAATCGGTTTGCCGGAGTAGCCTGTCCCGTTAGTCGAATGCTCATCGTACCCTGCCGAACAGGAGTTGGGATCCTTGTAACCAGAAACCGGACCCGTCGTTGATTGGCTAAATCCTGATAAGTCGGGTGGTCTCAATGGGTCGCTGCAACACCATCTAATGTAAAACTTCTGTTCAAAGGTGGTGTGTATGACTCAAGGGAAGCGGGTGGCGCTATCTGCGACGCAGCGAACCGAGCTATGGAGCCGTTGGAAGGCGGGGCAGTCGCTGCACGTGATTGGGCGCGCCTTCGGCAAGCCACATAACTCCATTCATGGTTTTTTATCGCAGCACGGCGGGATTGTTCCGCCAGTCCGTCGGCGCTCACTGCTTGTACTCACTGCGGTTGAGCGAGAGGATATTTCTCGAGGGCTTGCTTCTGGTTCGTCGATTCGCGATATCGCCAAAGGTCTGGAGCGCGCTGCTTCGACGGTGAGCCGGGAAGTCGCACGCCATGGCGGTCGCCCTGAGTATCGAGCCCAGGAAGCGGATCAGCAAGCCTGGGAATCAGCCCTGCGGCCCAAGCGGTGCCTACTGGCCATCCATGTGAAGCTGCGGAAGGTTGTTGCGAGTAAACTGATTCTGGACTGGTCGCCGGAACAGATTTCTGGATGGCTGAAGATCCGGTATCCCGCTGACGAGAGCATGCGCGTGTCCCACGAAACGATTTACCGCAGTCTGTTCATCCAAGCCCGCGGAGTGCTGAAGAAAGAGCTGCTGGGGCACTTGCGATCCAAGCGGCGTATACGCCGCTCACAGCACTCTCGTATCTTTAAAGACTCGCGCGGTCAAATCGTAGATGCCATCTCCATTAGGGAAAGGCCCGCAGAAATCGAGGACCGCGCCATTCCCGGTCATTGGGAAGGCGACCTCATTGGTGGCACAAAAAACAGTCACATCGCGACGTTGGTGGAGCGGCATTCGCGCTTTACTGCCCTGGTCAAGGTGCGGAGCAAAGACACAGCTGCGGTCGTGGCCGCATTGAGCCGGCAAATTCGCAGGCTTCCAACATCCCTGCGGCGATCGTTGACCTGGGACCGCGGACTGGAGATGGCTAAGCACAAAACTTTCACGGTGGCCACGAATGTGAAAGTCTATTTCTGTGATCCGCACAGCCCTTGGCAGCGAGGAACGAACGAAAACACCAACCGCTTGCTGCGTCAATACCTGCCGAAGAGAACCGACCTTTCCGGCTACACGCAATCCCAACTGGACAAGATCGCGCTGCGTCTAAATCAACGCCCGCGCAAAACTTTGGGCTTTCAGACTCCAGCGAGTAAACTGCGCACAAGTGTTGCGCCGACCCTTTGAACCCGCACGACGTATCGGGAGTTGTCCTAAAACTCAAACAGAATCTTGCTCTCGCGGCCTCTGATAGGTCTAAGATAGCCGTCGAATTCAAAAACGCAGGAAGAAGTTCTCTTCAGTATGAGGATATAAAGCTTATGACAGACTGGTTCGCGCGCCCCGTCCTACACGTGACCGACGTTGAGGCCTCGCTCGGCTTTTACGTTAACCAGCTCGGCTTCACAAGCCCCTGGCGCTACGGGGACGGTGGCAGAACGTATGTTGCACAGGTCGACCGGCAGGGCTGCGCGCTCATTTTGGCCGACACGTGGCCGGAGAAGATCGGCAAGGGTCTGATGTTCATTTCCCTGAACGTCGAGCCGGAGACGCAGGTGGCCGCGTTGGACGCGCTGCGCGAGGAACTCGAGGCCAAGGGCGTTTCGGTCAAGGATGGTTCGTGGGGCTACCGCCTACTGGTGGTCGATGATCCCGACGGCAATCAGCTCTTCTTCAACTACCCGGCCGAGACTGAGTCAGACAAGATTGATAGCGATGAAGCGTGATCGTCCAGCCGCGCCGGCAAAAGACGCCGGTTTGTTGGAACTGCCATTTCAACTGTCATCGGCCTTCGACGATGCGAAAATCCCTTTCTGCGGCCTTGTCGAGAACTTTGAGGGCTGGCCTGTACAGGTCACTATCATACGCGGCCATCGCCTTCTCTAGGTTCTCGAACTCGACGACGACAACCGACTGATCTACTCCGGCCTCGTGGGTCTTTGCAGGCTTGCCTGCAACGATCACGCGACCTCCCAAGGCTTCCAGCGCGGTCGCCGCAAGCTTCGCATATTCGGAAAGAGCGGCCGGATTCGACACGGACTTGTAGCACACTACCCAATATCCATTCTTGGTCATCGAGTCCTCCAGATCATTCTTGAGCACCCATTCAATTCTCCCGATCTATTGGGCACTCATTCCCAAAGCCTTGGCACCAGAGAGCAAGTCGACCGCTTCCTTTCAAACTATCAATTGGTCGTCTTTAGATCCTGATTAACGCCTTTACCGGACAAGTGGACTACTAGCAAAGGACTCGTCCGGTAGCGGGCTATGGATGATACGCCATCCAAAAAACCACCAAAGTCACAACGACGATACCAATGGCGATACCTAGGAGTCGGAGTTTACCGTAATTGCGCTTGCGCAAACCGATCGCCTCCGTCGCTGCGTGATTCTCCATCTTTCTCAAAAACTCATTGGTCAATCGGGCAAAGCGATTCATGCTTATCCTCCGCGAGTGTGACACACGCAAGCAGAATTATGCCCTTAAGCAATCCTTAAGCATCGTCGCCGGGGACGCCGGGCGACCCGCACTCTTTCCACAGCTTTTCCCAATTCCAGATCCCGGACATCACTTTGTTCGGCAACCGGAATCCGAGCTGATGCGCGAGCATGCACACCTGCCCGCGGTGGTGAGCTTCGTGCGAAATCATGTAGCACAACATTTCCACGCCAACCGGCCAAGGCCGAGCCCAGCCGTCTCTGCGAAATTTCTCGATGCGGCCCCCGCCACCGAGCGCTTCAGCAAGCATCTCCGCGCAGCGAGCGGCGCTTTCCGCCAATCCTATACGGGCCTGCCTCGGCGTGCAGTTCGCGTGGTTGAGATGTCGTGGAACTTTCAGGTGCGGAGCCGTAAGCCTAACCCACTTGCCGCGCATGTTGTGCATGTGCGTGAAGATCGCCGCGATACTGCGGGTCTTGCCGGGCGGTTTGGCTCTCCACGCGGCGGGGTCAATATGTTCGATCAGAATCTGGTTCATGCGCTCGTTGGCGGCAAAAATCCGGACTGCGGTCCGGCCGAGTTCAGTTTGAATCTTGCGCTGATGCGTGGTCACGGCTGCCTACTCCTTGACCCATAATACTTCCGCCCCGTCGGCGACTCCGAAATTATTGTGCACCGCCAACGATCGCTTGCTAGCACCAGCGGCCAGGCATGAAAATCCGGGATCGAATCCTTGTGATATCTTTCAAAAGACCGAAGGCATTCATTGGCCTTTTGTCAGAAGGAGTCGGCTTATGGGGAGGTTCGTGATTGTCGCTTATCGGCCGCGCATCAGAACCCGGTGTGGCAGGCGATGTGTACACGTTACAGCGAGGCATGCGAGTACGTCAGCCTTGAAACTCTGAGCGAATCGAAAAACATGTTCGCGGAATTCGAGCCGGTTAATCTCTAAATCCATTCTGTTATCGGCTGCGCGGCGGGAACGACACTGCTCGGCACCTGCGACCCTCGCTTACGGATCAACGATGAGCTGGCCCCGCATGCCTTTGTGCTCTTTCCCGCAGCCCTTGCAGCACGTATAGGAATAGGTTCCCGGCGTTTCGCCCACCACGTCAATCGGAAGCGTCTCATTCTTCCGTAGTTTCCAGCAATCCTCGCCATAGATCAAATACAAGCCGGGAGGAGTCGCGTTCGTGGCGCCGTCAGGAAAGGGATTGATGCGAATTCCCAGTGTGGCGTCCACGGAGGTGACGAAGAAGCGCACTTTTTCGCGGGCTTTGATGTGAATCACCGCGGGACTGAATTCAAAGTTCTTCGCGGTTAAGGTAATGGTCCTGGCAGGCGGCGCGTTGTCGTCGTGCCTTTCGCGTTGCGCCGGAAGTCCCGCCGCGAACGCAAAAACCACGGCCACGGTGCCCACGATGGCAGGGAATTTATATTTCAATTGTCCGCTCCTCGATACGTCGGATGTTTGTTCTGTTACTTTGGTCTTTGTTCGCTAGACAAAGATACTGTACCACCAAGCCTCTGCGCGCCGGCGGGTAACGGCCTAACGCTGCCCGGGACTACCTTCGACGGTTTACAAATCGGTTTCGTTGCGTGTATCGTTTTGCTTTACTCGGCCCCATGCAATCGACCAGCAAGCAACGTCCTTCCCGATATGGAAGGCTCTCGACAGCCGAAACTCCACCGCGACGGTAAACTGGATATTTGCAGATTTCATTTCGCAGGAAAGGATGAAGCAAATGGAATACACAGTAATTTCCGGCACGCAAATGAATGTTTCGCGAATTGCGCAAGGCACCTGGGCCATCGGCGGCTGGATGTGGGGAGGCACCGACGAAGGAGAATCGATTCGAACGATTCACGCCGCTCTGGACAAAGGGATCAACCTGATCGACACGGCGCCGGTTTACGGTTTCGGGGTTTCCGAAGAAATCGTCGGAAAGGCAATTGAGGAGAGAGGGCACCGGGAAAACGTTTTCATCGCGACCAAAGTCGGACTCGAGTGGCACAACGGCTCGGTTACCCGAAATTCCTCGCCCGCTCGCATCCGGCAGGAGGTGCAAGATTCACTCCGCCGCCTGCGCACGAACTATATCGACATCTATCAGGTCCATTGGCCGGATTTGGCCGTCCCGATCGAAGAAACCGCCCGCACCATGCAAGCCCTCCTTAAAGAGGGCCTGATCCGTGCCATCGGCGTGAGCAATTTTTCACCGGAGCAGATGGACCGGTTCATGTCCGTCTCTGAGTTACACACCGTGCAGCCTCCTTATAATCTCTTCGAACGGCAAATTGATCGCGACGTGCTGCCTTACGTGCTGAAAAAGAATTTGAGCGCTTTCGCTTACGGGCCTCTCTGCCGGGGTCTCTTGACCGGCACGATGCGGCCGGACACGAAGTTCAGCGGCGACGATCTCCGCCTGTCCGATCCGAAGTTCCAGCCGCCGCGGTTCGCGCAATATCTGAATGCGGTTCGCCAACTGGATGAGCTGGCGCAAAAAAGATACGGAAAGCACGTGATGGATCTTGCCGTGCGTTGGGTGCTGGACCGGCCCGGAATCACCGCGGCGTTGTGGGGCGCGCGCCATCCTGCGGAACTGGAAGCTGTGGCGGGCGCGCTCGGCTGGAAGCTCGATGCGGATGCGCTCGCGGCGATCGATCAGATTGTGCAGCAGGCCATCCCCGACCCGATCGGTCCCGAATTCATGGCGCCGCCGGCGAGAAGCGCGGCCTCTGCCTAGGACTCATCGAGCCGCCATTCAAATTGAGTTTGTAAATAGCGGAAGCGAAAGCCCAATTAGCAGCGGTAAAGAACTCGTTCAGCTCTGGACGAAAGGATATTCGCCATGAATCCAATCACTTCGGAAAAAAGTAGACTCGGATTTATCGGAGTCGGCTATATGGGCCGTCCGATCGTGCGGCGGTTGCTGGCATCCGGATTCAAGGTGGCCGCTTATGACCGCGACCGCAGCAAGGCGCAGGAGCTGGTTCAATATGGCGGGACAGTTTCGGAAAGCGTTGCGCAAGTTTCCTCCAGTTGTGACGTGGTGTTGTCGTGCCTTCCGAACGATGAAGTTGTTCTGAGCGTTTATAGAGGAGCGGATGGCGTCATTGCCAATGCGCTTCGCGGCGCGCTGGTCATCGACATGAGCACGGTGAATCCGGCGACGTCGCTGGAAATCTCGAAACTAGGTTCCGAGCGCGGAGTCAACGTCCTCGACGTGACCATATCGGGCAGCACTCCGGCCGCCGAACAAGGCGCGCTGATCTTGTTTGGAGGCGGGGACGAGGGATGTTTCTCTGCCGCGGAGTCGATTTTCCGCGCGATCGCGCGAAAGTATTTTTATCTTGGGCCCAGCGGCTCTGGAGCGATTATGAAGCTTGTCGTGAACGCCCTGCTGGGAATCGGAATGCAGGCAATTGCCGAGGCTGTTGCGTTCGGTGAGAAGTCCGGGCTCGACCGCAACCGCTTGCTGACCGTTCTTTCAGAAACCGCGGTGGTCGCGCCTGCACATGTAGGTAAATTCGAAAGAGCAATCAAGAACGACTACAGCCCGCAATTTCCGCTTCGGCTTATGAACAAGGATTTTGGACTGATTCTCAACCGGGCGGCTGCCGTCGGTGCGGAGATGCCCGCGACGCAAGCCGCTTTCGAGATCAATGCCGCTCAATCGGCCCAAGGACAGGAGCAAGATTTTTCCGCAGTGATTCTGGAGATGGAAAAGCGAGCCCATTTGGGTTCTGCGAAGTCGGCCATCGGAAATTAATGTATCGTTCCGCGTGATGCTTTGCCAACTCGTGGAGTTTTGACGGATTCCATGCGACGCGCCCTCGTCCACGTTCTGATAATGCTGATGATGTTGTTGGGGCTGAACCTGGCCTTCACCGACGGCCAGGTCCGAGCCGATCAAGCCGCGTGCGAACAAATCAAAGCCGCATGCAGAAATGCGGGCTTCGTTCCAGGCGGCGGAGCGCGCAACGGGCTAATATTGGATTGCTTCAATCCGCTCGTTCAAGGGACAGCGCAGCCGAGGTTGGCGTCGAAACCTCTGCCGAACATAAACCCGCAATTGGTGAACGCATGTCGGGCGGGGAGAGACGCAGCTCCCGTCGCCGCGCCTGTAAGCGCACCACTGGTGCCCGCCGCCGACGGTCTGACCGTCTATGACCCCAATCTGAAAGTTACTTGGCTCGCCGACGGCAATCTAGCCGCCAAGCAAACTTTCGGAGTTGCAAACATCAACAAAAGCGGCTCGATGAATTATGCGACGGCGGTCGAGTGGGTCGCAGCGATGAACAAGCTCGACCACGGCGCCGGGTACCTCGGTCACAATAATTGGCAGCTTCCCACCGCGCCAGGCAAAGACGAGAGTTGCGCGCGCACCGGACGGAACGGCGAATCGTTCGGTTTCCATTGTTCGGGCAGCGCGTTGGGGTCTCTCTATTATGGTTCGTTGCGTCTCCGCGAACCGAACACGGCCGTCCGCATACCCGCCAATAGGGTCGGCCCGTTCAGCGATTTCCAACCTTATTTATATTGGTCCGGGTCTGCGGCCGCCGATCCGAAGCAAGGATTTGTAAGTTTTTCGTTCAACAGCGGATTTCAGGGAGCCAACGTATGGCGCAATTATCTCTACGTGCTGCCGCTGATCAAAGGCAAGCTGCCCGCAACGCCACCCGCCACCGGCGAAGGATTGCAAGTCAACCCCGGCGGGCAAACCGTCTATGATCCGATTGCACGAGTCACTTGGCTCGCGGACGCCAATTTGGCGGCCAAACAAACTTTCGGCGTTGCGGACATCAACCCGGATGGTTCCATGGACCACTCCGCAGCGGTCCTGTGGGTCGCCGCCATGAACAAAGCCGACGGAGGCCGCGGGTACCTGGGTCAAACAAACTGGCAATTGCCTGAGACCGGGCCGCCCGATCCGTCATGCAGCATGAAAGGGACGACCGGTTTTGACTGCACGGGTAGCGCGATGGGGAACTTGTTCTACAAACAATTGCGCGTCCACCGGGGCGAGTCCGTGGTCGCGGCTCCGGACGTCAAGGTCGGCCCGTTCCACAACATTCAGCCGTATCTCTACTGGGCGTGCGAAGCAGAAACTGCCGCATCCCCTTGCCAATCCGCCGGGCCCGCCGACGGATTCGAGTGGAATTTTTCCTTTGGAAACGGCTTCGAGGGCACCAATCTTTTGGGGAACAATTTGTACGTGATCGTTTATTACCCCGGCCCCAACTAGCACATCGCCGGTCAGCGCGGACAAAGGCAATCAGACGAAGTATGCCTGACGCAATTCACGGAGGCACTATGAAGATAGCCGCACTCTTTTTCCTGCAACTAGCCTCCACGTTCGCGCCCGCAGCTACCAGCGCCAGATGCTTCACTCGATCAATGTCCATGTCACTTCGTCGTACATACTTGGCGGCACCGGGCAGGGGCTCGATGTCGTAATCCATGCTAAGAAGTATCAGCTTGGCGGAAATCTCACCAAAGGCCCATCAATATTGGCCCTTGGCGACTACAAAGCCAAGCTGGTGAAAGATGAGCATCCGAGCGCCTACGAGTCACGTCAGGAATACGAGTTTCTCTTCCCCGACAATAAAACCAAGAAGTTCGAAGTCCTCGGCCAGAGCGAGTGACATTACCCAAAGGCTAGTCCCGAAAGCGCACGCGAAAATTGTTCTCGCCATGTGAACGCGGTAACCGGAGAAGTGGATTTGACTCTTCCGGTACAAGTGCGGCTATGCGGGGGAAACACTCGCGACAAACGGATATAATGTATCTACATGATCCCTGCGTCCTACAAACCGCGAAAGAAATTCATGGAGCTAGCCATTGCGGAGGCCAAACGCGCCGGCGACCGCGGCGACTATCCCATAGGAGCGGTGATCACACGCCTCACGGGCGGACGCGAGGTGGTTATTGCCAGCGCCGGTAATCGAGTAAAAACTTCGGGATCCAGCATCAAGCACGTAGAGTTGGAAACGCTCAAGTACGTATCCAGCGGCTACGGCCGGTACCTGACCGACTTCGTGCTCTACTCCACGCACGAACCCTGCGCCATGTGCGCGGGTGCCTGCGTGTGGTCCAGAATTGGCGCGGTCGTCTTCGGCGTTTCCCAGGAAGACATTGCTGCCTACGGCCGCAAACGCGGTACGGACGACTACAAGTGGCGAGCTTGTCTGATTTCCTGCCGCTTCGTGCTCAAGAAGGGCAATCACCCCGCTCCCGTCATCGGCGGTTTTCTCCGCCGAGAATGCCAAAAACTCTTCAATTACAGGGCTACGTAGGGTAATGCGACTCATCAGGAGCTATGTCAATCCAGCGCAAAAGATTATTCTAAAGTGTGGCTGAAAATCCAGACACTCCCCCGCACAACGCGCATCGGAAAGGCTCTCTCCGATCCTTCGTTCGATGGTTTCTCATCGGAGTGGCGCTTCTTTGGTCGCTTGCTGCGCTGATGCTTGTGGCTGCCCGGTGGATCGACCCACCGACCACCGCGGTGCACATGGAGCGCCGCTTGCAGGCCTGGATTCACCACACGCCGTATCAAGAACGATACGAATTCGTTGCGCTGAGCCAAATCTCGCCGGATTTCCAGCATGCCGTGATCGCCGCGGAAGACGCGCGCTTCTACGAACATCATGGATTCGATTGGCACGCGATGGAAATCGCTGCGGAAGACGATTTGGAAGGCGGCCGCATTCGCGGCGGATCCACGCTAACGCAGCAACTGGTAAAAAACCTGTTCTTCGGAACCGGCGGCTCCATCCTCCGCAAAGGCGCCGAGTTCACCCTGGTCCCGGTGGCCGAATTGGTTCTCGGCAAGCAGCGCATTCTGGAGCTCTACCTCAACGTGGTCGAATGGGGCCCTGGAGTTTATGGTGCGGAAGCGGCCTGCCGTTACTACTACCGAACCTCAGCCCGAAGTATCGACCGGCAACAAGCGGCCCAACTCGCCGCAATTCTGCCGTTGCCCCTGAAGCGACGGCCCGATCACATGAATCGCTACAGCGGCCTCATCCTGGAGCGCATGCGCCAAATGGGTTGGTAATCGCGCATCACATCACCCCGTTCCCGTCATCGGCGGTTTTCTCCGCCGTGAATGCCAAAAACTCTTCAGTTACAGGACTAAGTAGTTGGCCCCCACCTTTCCGTAATCCTTTCCGTTCACTTGTCCGCTAACGCGACTAATCAGGAGTGTGCGATGACCGCCAACCCGGGGGATTTGTGGCACCGAAATTCGTGTCCCAGATGAGTCTTTTTCTCAATGCCAGCCGTATACCGCACAGCACTGGTTTGTGTCATCGCGGCATTGCAGCGGCGATTCGGGCGTAGCACCAGCGCCGCCCATATGGGAGTTGAAATGGAAAACAGAGGCGGGTCGACGGGCGTTGGTTGTTGGGGTTTCGGGAGCATGCTCGCCATCACCATTTCGTGGAGCGTCAATCATTCCATTCTGTGGATGATTCTTCACGGCATCTTGAGTTGGCTGTACGTCATTTATTATTCGTTCAAGCGGTAAACGGAGGAGCAAACTTCTGATTAGCGCACTTACCGTCCATGTGGAATTCGGACGATTTGACTCTTCCGGTTATCCGACTTGGCCGTCGGCAACCCGGAACTAGTCGCCTTCGTCAACACCGCCCCGCGTCATGTGCCTGACTGAGAGGCACACACAAATCTAACAAGGAGAATATCCAGTGAAACAAAACGTGATTTTAACCATCGCGTCTCTGCTCTCGATCCTCTTGCTGACGCTTCACATTACCGACGACATCGTCCGTGGGATTTCGAAGGCCGAGCCCTCAAACATTGCGTTGGCCGTTCTCGTGGTGTTGCTGTACGGGACGCTGGTGCTCTCCGAACGGCGGTCGGGGTACGTCATCATGCTGCTCGTCGGGTTGTTCGCGGCAGCCACGCCCGTCATGCACATGAGGGGGGGCACATTACGGCGAGATCGCCCAGTCCACCGGCGGCTTCTTCTTCGTCTGGACACTCTGGGCGCTCGGCGGGCTCGGGGGCTTCACCTTCATCCTCTCGGCGCGCGGACTGTGGAGCCTGCGACGGACAGCTCCTGATTAGCGCGCTTACCGGAGAAGTGGAGAAATGGTCGGGCAGGTGTGCGATGAATCGATTCATCATCCGCTGGCGAAATTAGGGGCTCAGGCACT
>CAWEST010000006.1:0-174812 GCA_963811815.1 uncultured Acidobacteriota bacterium | reverse complement strand
GGGTCAGCGGCGAATTCAGGAAGTGCGCGGGCGACTCGAACGCCAGCATCACCGCGTACAGCACCGGCAGCAGGAACAGGATCACCACGAGCAGCCCCATGGCGATCCCGCCGATCAGCTTCGGACGCCGCATCGCGCCGCCTCCTTCCTCCTGGACCACGGGCCTGCGAAGCACGGGTCTCATCCGAACAGCCGCCGCTCGCGCAGCCGGAGCAGCACCATCAGCGGCAGCGCCACGATCAGCGTCGTGTCGGCACCACAGGGCAGCAGCACCAGCCGCTGACCGCCGCGCCGTAGCCGAGGTCGGCTTCGAACCAGGCCGAATGCCGCGTTCAACGCCAGCATGCGCTGGAGCGTCTGGCGCGCCTGGACCGGTGATCGGTCAGCACGTAGATCGAGGAACTGGTAGGCGGTGATCGCGCCGACGACGGCCAGCAGGGCTACCTGGCTGCTGCACGGCCGTGGTCAGCAGCGGGAACGTGGACGCGGCGGAGGCTGGGGGCCACAGGCGCCGGTTTCTTCGACGCTGGGCTGCTTGTAGATCTGCGGCTCTGCATGGCGGCGAGCAGCCCGCCATGGACACCAGCGAGAACCCGGTGCTCTGCCAGATCTGCACGTCCATGCCCAGCGCCACCGCGAGCCGGTCCGCACCGAAGAAGGCAGAGCGGTGCCCGAACGCGCCCAGCAAGGCCTCAGCGGGCCCTGCGACGGGTCGAAGATCAGGATCCAGAGCAGGCCGACGACGGTGACGCCGAGCACGATCGGCAGGAACACCAGCATCCGGCCGACCGCTGTTGACCGCCGGTCCCGCACGGCCGGTGCGCGAGCAGCAGCCCGAGGGCGTTCTGCCCCACGGTCACCCCGACCACGAAGACCATCGTGGCCAGTCACCCTGGTCGAAGCCCGGCCCTTCGGTGGTGAACATCGCCCTGTAGTTGGACAGGCCGGTGTCGTGCACCGGCGCCCCGGGCAGCGCCGAGTAGTCGGTCAACGAGACGACCAGGTTGCCGATCATCGGGACGAGCCCAACAGCGCGTAGACGGCCAGCCCGAGCAGCAGGCCGCCCCACATGGCCAGCCGGGAGCCACGGCTGAGCAGCCGGCCGGGCGGCGCCGCCCCGGTCGGCGCCCGCGAGGCCCGGCCCTACGCGGCACCCAGCGCCGGGTGCTACGCCCCTGCTGGGCTACCGGGGACCCGGCGGCAGGACCGGGTCCCGGCAGCGTCCGCGGCGTGCTCACGCCGCTATGCGCGTGCGGGCTGGATCACCAGGTCTTCCAGTCCTTCTGGTAAGTCGCCGCCGCCTGCTGCGCCGACATCTTGCCCTGGATGACCTGGAGTTGCAGATCCGGCCAGTTGGTCGGCTGGTCGTAGTAGCCGTTGTTGGGCGACAGCACCGGGTACATCACGTTCCGGTTCACGCCCTTGCCGAACCACGACCCCATCACGCTGGCCGCGTACCCGTTGAACGTCCCGCCCGACTGGCTCGGCGAGATGCCGGTGATCTTCACGTACTGCGCGTACACCGAGGGGCTGGAGTAGAACGCCAGCCACTTCATTGCGGCCGCCTTGTTCGGCGACGAGTTCAGCACCGAGAACGTCAGGTCGTCCTGGGCGTAGGCCTGGTTGTCGGCGGCGGGGTTGCTGAACGGCAGCGGGAAGTAGCCGACCTGCAGCTCGGGGTTGGCCGGCTGGATCGAGGCCAGGTCCCAGGAGCCGTCGAGCAGCATCGCGCCCTACCCTTGGCGACTGACCGGGCATGGCCTCCCACGGCACGCCGGTGTAGTTCGGCTCCAGGTATGCCGCGATCGTTTTCTCCTCGTTCATGCCCTGCAGAAGGCCGGGTCGGTCCACTTGGCGCTGCCGTTCTCGATCGCGCTGGCCAGGTTCCCGTTCGGCGCGTGCGGGTACCACAGGTTGACCATGGCCTGGTAGTAGATGAACTGGAGATACACCGGGCCGACGTTGCCCAGCGCGGTGAACAGCGGCTGCACGCCGTGCGCCTTGAGCGTGTTGCACACCGCCAGGAACTGGCTGTAGGTCGTCGGCACCCACAGGTGGTACTCGGCGAAGTCCGCCTTGTTGTAGAAGACGCCTTCCGGGTAGGACCCGGAGTCGATGCCGTAGATCTTGCCGTTGTAGGTCTCCGGGGCCAGCGCGCACGGCGTTTAGTCCTTCAGGAAGGCGGCCGGTTGAGCGCGCGAACACGTTGTTGGTGGTCCAGTACCGGCACGGGCTCGCGTTGGCTTGGGAGGGCTTCAGCGGCAGCGCCTGTATCGGGGCCACCTACGTGACGATGTCGGCGCTGCCCCAGGTGACCGTGGGCTCCTGCAGGTCGCGCAGGGTTCGGTCACGTTGACCGCGGTCTGCAGCTGGACGTTGATGTTCGGGTACTTCGGTGGAACTCGGCGTCGATGGTCTCGATCGCCGTCACGGCCGGCGGGTTGACCCAGGTGATGACCTGGGGGTGGGTCCCCCCGCCGCTGCCGCCGGATGAGCCGCTCGAGCAGGCCACCGCGGTGCCCGCCACAGCGAGGGCCAGTAAGCCGGTGACAAGCTTGCGCACAGGCATGAGCCGCTCCCTTGTTGTAGAGCCGAGAGTGCCGTCCGTCAGTGAAGATATTACGTTGATTAGGTAGAAGAGGGGATTTGGCGATGGGAAAACAGCGGCGGCGAACAGCCCTCCCGACAACTCACGACTGGCCCGCGCCCATCCGGATCACAGCCGGCCAGCTGAGCCGCGGCCCAGGCGGAGTGGCCGGCCGCGGACCGTAGCCAGCAGCGGGAGCGTGTAGTCGGGCAGGCCGCCGGGCAGCCGGACCGTCGCGTCCGGCTGAGGCGCCAAGCCGAACCAGGTGGCGCCCCTGTAGGCCGGCCTCCCCGCGCAGCGTCGCGATCCCCGCGGGCGGTTTCCTTTCATCAGTTGCCGGCCAGTACGGCGAGCCCAGGTGCCAGCGCAGCCGCGGGACCGTGGCCGAACTCGCCGACCGGATACGCGGCCGTCAGCACAGCCGCGGCCTGGGTCAGGGTCAGCGCCGTCAGCTGGGCTGCCGCCTGCAGCGGGCCGGCGCCGGCCAGCAGCAGCACCCACGCCCCGGGCCACGCTCAGCGCGGCCGCCGTGGCCGCCGCCGGGATGTCGGCCAGCGCGTCGGCGACCTGGCCGACCGCCGCCAGCGCGGCGCGCCCGCGCGCTGACCGCGCGCGGGTTCAGCGCCCGGGCCAGCAGGGCCAGCGCGAGCAGTTGCCCGGTCACCGTCTTGGTCGCGGGGGCGGCCCGTTCCGGCCCCGCGGCCATGTCAGCGACCCCCGACCAGCTCGGCGATCTCGGCCAGCGGGCTGTCCGGGTCGTTGGTGACCGCGATGCCTCGGGCGCCTCCCCGCCGCAGCTGGTCCAGTTCTGCCGTGACCTCCGCGGTCTGGCCCAGCGGCTCACCGCGATGGCCAGGTAGCCGCGGTAACGGAGTTCCGGGTTGGCAGCCTGCCGGGTCGCGCTGTTCCAGGCCGGGCTGGGCCACCGGCAGCCCGGTGGCGGCCCAACACACCGCGCGGCCGTAGCCGGCGCCCCCCTGGAGGCGCCCCGGCCGAAGGCAGACGCCTCTGGGGCTGCCTGGCCATCAGCCCGCCGATCTCGCCCGGCCGGCGGCCAGCGCGCGCAGCACGGTGGGCTGCTCGCTCATGTCGGCCGCCATCAGCTGGCCGCCGGCCTGTGCCGCTGCCTGCCCCGCGGCCCCCAGTCTGCTCAGCGCGCCGCGGACGCCGCCGTCGCCCGCGTCAGCCCCCCGGCGCGGCTGGCCCGGGGCGCCGCCGAGCAGCATGACCATAGCCACCCGCAGGTCGCCGTCGGCCTGGGCCAGCGCAGCCGCGCAGGCCTGCTCACTCGCGCCGGAGGCGTCGCTCAGGATCCGCAGCGTCAGGCTGCGCAGCTTGCTGTTGACCGCCCTCACCCCGACCATCAGATTCGAGTAGGTCTTGCCCAGCCGGATCATCAGTGCGGTCTCAAGCTGTTCAGGATGGTCTTCAGCGCCGAGGTTGCCTTCAGCGGGGTGGAGCCCGCGATGGCTTCCGGCCCGGTCTCGGCGGCCAGCACGGCCTGGGCCAGCGGCTGCAGCGGTGAGCCCGGATTACAGGTCAGCAGCGCGGTGAAGGCGCCGCGCTCGGCCGTGGCGGCCAGCGCGCCCGCCACGTCCGGGGTCCGGCCGCTCGCCGTCATCCGCGATTACTAGGTCGTCGGCGGTCACGCCTGCCGCGTCCGCGCGGCCCAGTGCGTCGTCGTCCTCCGCACCCTCGACCGGGCGGGTCATCGCGGCGTCGCCACCGGCCAGGTGTGCGACGACGATGCCGGGGGCCAGGCCGAACGTGGGGATCAGCTCGGCCGCGTCGAGCACCGCGATCCGCCCGGAGGAGCCGGCGCTGAAGTAGTGCACCCGGCCGCCGCGGCGAATCCGGTCGGCTGCCTCGTCCACCACGGTGGCCAGCGTGCCGAGCAGCAGCCGCACCGCGGCCTGCACCAGTTCGTCCTCCTGGTTGAGTAGCCCGAGGATGGCCCGCGTCGGCAGCAGGTCGATGTCTAGGGTGCGCGCGTTCCGCTGCTCAGTGGGCGACGCGGCATCAGGGAATTCGATCATCGGATGTTACGATATGCCAGAAAACGTAAGAGAAACGTACATGAGTGACAACCCCTCCCGCCCACCGGTAACCAGCCGGACAGCACCCAACTGGGAAGATCATCGCTGCTTCGGTGGCCTGTGCGTGCACGTCCCCGGCGTGGTCGCCGCGGCCGGCCGTGGCTGGCGATGCTGGCCACCTGGCTAGCGGGCCAGGCCGACAGCACGCCGGGCCGGTCCGGGCGATGACCGCGGGCACCGTGTTCGACCTCGCGTCGCTGACCAAGGTGGTGGCGACGACGACGGCCACGCTGGCGCTGGCCGGCCAGTGCAGACCGGGGCTCGGCTGATCCGGCGACCCGCGACCTGCCGGGGTTCGCCTCGTCGGCCAGCCCGGCCGGGCCGGTGACGCTCTGGCAATCCGCTGACCAACACGGCCCGCCTGGCCCGACACCCGCAAGTTCTACGAGTGGTGCGGCAGCAGGGAGGAACTGCTGCGCGACCTGGCCGCCACCGTGCTCAGCGCGCCGCCGGTGCAGCCGACGCCACCTACTCCGACCTGGGCTTCATCGCCCTCGGCGAGATCGTTGCCCAGGTGGCCGGCCAGCCGCTCGACCAGGCCGTCCGGCGGCTCGTCACCGAACCGCTCGGGATGACCGGCACCGGGTACAACCTGGCCTTTCACCGCCCTGCTTCGCCGCTACCGAACGCCGCGCGGACGGCACTGGTGCTGGACGGGGATCGGCACCACGAGAATGCGTGGCTGATGGGCGGGGTCGCCCTGGCAGGCCGCCCCCTCCCGACCGTGGCCGACCCGGCCCGTTCGCGGGCTGGTGGGTCAGTGCCGCGGACGGCCCAGTGCCCGCGCGGCTGCGCCGCGTGGCCGAGTCCAGCCAGACCGCCGGGCTGGGCGGCTGCCGCGGGCTGGGCTGGGTGTGCGCCGGGGACCGCTTCGACATCCTGGGCGGCGACTGGCCCGGGTCGGCCGTGTGTCACACCGGCTTCACCGGGACCAGCCTCGCGCTGGACAGTCCGAGCGGCGCCTGGGTCATCCTGCTGACCAACGCCGTGCACTTCGGCCGGGACAACACGGCCATCAAGGCGCTCCGCCGTGACGTGCACGGTGCGCTGGCAGCGGGCCTCTTCGGCGACGTCCCCGGCCTGACGCCGCCGCCTGGCGATGCTGGGTCACGTCCAGAGCCTGTCGTCATCGGCGGCAGGGCACTCCGGTGCGGCGGCGGACGGCGGCCTGGACAAGCGACCCCGGGCGGGAACGAGCCGTGCACCGCGTAGTAGGCCAGGTCCGCGCCGAGCGCGGCGGCGCCTGCTGCTGCTTGGCCGTGGTGCGGTCCTGGCAGCAGCGGTTCGGCCCCGCCGCGCGCCCTCGGCCTCCACACGATCGGGCTGGCCGTGGCGTGGCCACCCCAGACCGCTGACCACGCTCAGCGCGTCGCGGCGGAACACTTCGCGCTCTGCTCAGACCTGCGAGAGCATGACCACCTTCAGCGAGTACGCCGACAGCCTGGTCGGCAACCCAGTGTGGAACTTCTGGTGGGACCAACTCGCGGCGCCCTGACGGACCGCCTCCACACCGCCACCACGCGCACTTCACTCTGATCGCTGCCCAGCCGGTTGACTGACGGCACGGAACCGGCAAGGAGCGTTCAGAAGATTCAGGGAGCGGTGAAATGACCGGTAGCGACCTGCTGATCCTCGCGCCGTGGCTGGTCCCGGCCCCGCGCGGCCTGGTGGTGGTGGGCGTCAAGCTCAGCAGGTCGCGCCGATCCCGGCGGGTAACGAGATAGCCGGGGGGTCTGGGCAGCATGGCAGGCAACGAACAGACGGGCCAGCTCCTCGTCGAACTCCCGGGCCCGCAGCGGCGGCGAGAAATAGTAGCCCTGCGCCACGTCGCAGCCGTAGCTGGCGGAGCTCGGCGACCTGGTCCCTGGTCCCCACGCCCTCGGCCACGGTCGCGATGCCCATGGTATTGGCCAGGTCGATCACCGCCTGGACGATGGCCGAGTCCACCGTGCTCTCCGCGATGCCTTGCACGAAGACCCGGTCCACCTTTACTCGATGCGGGGTTGCGGCAGTTGCCGAGGTAGGCGAGTGAGGAATGGCCGGTGCCGAAGTCGTCGATGGCCAGCCGGACACCGAGCCGGTTGAGCCGCTTCATCACCTAATTAATTAGTAGCGGTGGCGGCACGGCGGCCTTTCTGTGCCCGGGCTGGGCCGCCCGGGGTGGAACCGTCCTGGGCGGGGCCTGCTCGCGGGAGCACCACCAGGTGGACCGGCCGCCAACGGTGCCGTGCACCATCGGCGCGCCGTCGCGCGGGCAGGTGCCGCCCGGAACGCCGGCTGCGATGATCTCACCAGATGCGCGCACGGTGAACCTGGTGATGGCGGCGGCCAGAGCGGACTTGACCGCCCGGTAGAAGGCGGTTGACCTGCGCCGGGGTGAAGGTATCGGTCAGCGCCAGTGGTGACACCTTGGCCTGCCAGAGGATCTCGTCGGCCAGCAGGTTGCCCACCCCCGCGATCTTGGACTTGGTCGAGCAGCCGCGCCTTGACCGCAATCCGGCCCTTGGTGATCAGCGCGCGGAATTCGGCCGGGGTGACCTGGGCCGCGTCCGGGCCGAGGGCGTCGAGGTCGGGGTTGAGCTGGTCGCTGGTCAGCTGCCGCGGGTCCTGCAGCACCAGGCGGCCGCCGTCCGCGAACGTGAGCGTGAACCGGTTCCACCGGGCCGAGCGGGGCCCGGTGTCGTAGCGCCGCTCATCGCCGGCCTTGGTTACCGCGCCGTCCGGCCCGCTGACCTGGATGCGGCCACTCATGCCGAGGCGGATGCCGAGCTCAGGGCCGGCCGGCCCGTCCGGGTCGCCGGACTGGCCAGGTATCCAGCCAGATCATCTTGCCGCGGCGGTGCGCGGCCGTCAGGGTGCGCCCGGTCAGTGCGCTGCGCAGTTCACCAGCGGCATGCGGGCGGCTGACATAACGGTCCGAATCATCCACGTCCGCGATGAGCCGGTGCAGGGCCCGGTCGGCGATCAGCCGCCGGGCCGCCTCAACCTCGGGAAGCTCAGGCACCTACCCGTTGTACCCGGTGCCCGGCCAGCCCGCATCAGCCTGCTCACCGCGGGCGCGGGCAGCGCGGTCGTCCCGCGCCGCCCGCGCCAGGGCACCCGAGGCAGGACGCCGCCACCGTCCCCCGCGCGCTCATCAAGGCCGCAGGGTGGCCGGCGCTGCCCCAACCCCGGGGCGGCATTCAGCCCGCCGAAGTGCTGTGCAGGGTACTCGGGATAATGCCCAGGGCACTCGATAAGGGGGCGGCAGGCCTGGAGATGACTGCGCTGTTGTCACTGGAGATAGAGGACCTTGCCGGGCGGCCGCTCAGGTTCAGCGTGGGCCAATGCGAGCAGGCCGGGTAGCGCGTATGCCGCCGAATACGATGAGGCTAATAAATCCACGGCCGGGGTGCGGACGTGAGCGTGTAGCCGCGCGGGTCATGGTGGTCCGAGCACCAGCTGGTCTGCGGGGATGTGCACTGGGCGAGCACTATTGTGCCCAGGCTGGGCAAGCACTGTGGGAGCGATTCCACCGCCCAGCGCGAGGGCCGCGGCTATATTTTCTCCCACCGCGCGGACACGAACGGTCCCGGTTCGCACCGAGCCCGGCGGTGGATGGCCTGGGCGATGTGCTGCTGGACCCTTGAGGAACGATGATCGGCCATCGTAGATGTTCCCCTCATTCGCGGTTTGAACTGTGGCCAGGCGAGACCGGAGACCATCCGAGGACTGCGAAACTACACCACCATCCATCGCCGTATATGGCATTCTGCAAAACCCGGGCGAACTCCGGAATCAACGAAGAATGGTCGTAGAAAGCCGCGGGCGGATCCGTCCATGCAGTCCCGGCGGCGGAACGCCCCAGGTGAGTGGCCTGCCTGCGACTTCAACCACCCCAGGTAGCAAGGCCAGCGCATCGCACGAACCGAGCGCCCCGCCCCGCGCGGCCAGCAGGCCTGTTCACCGGAGGCGCGGTTTATTGTCCGATTTGCGAGGAATCAGCCGTGCTTCCGGCGGCAGCAGTCAGTTCGATCATGGTTGGCCCGCGACGAGCCTGCGGCACATGTTCGTGATCATGGCTTCAGTGTCGTGGGGACGACAGCAATGCCATGATCACGATGCCACTGCGCGGGCGCACCCCATACCGATACCGGTTTGGCCGGGGTTGGGTCTTCAGCTCCGGCTTCCTGCAACTGGTTATCGGCAGCTGCTCCAGCCCATATGGTTATACGGCATCTCACCAGCCAATGGCGCCGCAATGGTACCGGGGTCACGGTAATGCGATCTGGTGAATGGCATTCCGGATTACCGGAACCGCACAGTGCAATTTGCACTTCCAGTTGCAAAACGTGAATGAATCCTTTGAGCCGTGCGCAGTTCTCTGACAATTTACTATGAGAAGTGCTTATAACGGGTATCAGCTTTTAAAACCAGCAGGTGAGCTGGCCTGCCAGCCAGAACGCATGAAGGCGATCCAACGCCTTCACTCGCGAGAACCGGTCTAGTGTGGTCTTGCTCACGCGCAGAGTTGCTCCAGGATTTTTAGTGCCGCTTCTTTCGCCCTTTCGCTCTTTTCTCCCACTGCTCCCACACAAGAAGGACATCCCTGTTCGCACGCGCAGGCCGCAATCAACTCCCGCGTCCGCCGCAACAGCAAATCGTGCACGCGAAAAAGCGGCTCGCTGAATCCAATCCCGCCCGGATACGCATCGTAAAGATACAAATTGGGCTCGAAGAATTCCTTCATCTGCGAGGGATCGCTCATCGCCGTCGAGAACTCCTGCCAATCCGTCTCAATTCCAGGACTAGCCGGCCGCTCGCCCACCGCAGTACCTAGGTCTCGCCGGTCGCACATCAGCAGCAGCGTCGCCATCGATTCCAGCGCGTACAACAAACCGAAAATCCCGCTCTGTCGGTCGGACAGCGCAAAAGGCAATCCGGCCAGCAGCCCGCGTTCGAGCGTGATCCAGAACGCCGTCGTGTGCATTTCGTTTTCCGGCAATTCAAGTTTCCCCGCGCCCACATTCTCGTTGGTGAAAAACTTGATCTTCTTGAATCCCACCACCTGCGAGCGCACCAGCACGTCGCCATGCGCGCGAGCAGCCGGCCCCGCAATGCGCTCCTCCTCGGCGATTTCCAGCACGCGCACTTGCGTGTAGCGAATCGCGTCCGTGAAATAATCCACGTTCACGCTTTTCACATAGGCCTTGCGCTGCTCGAAATCTAGCCGCTCCACGTGATACTGCTGTCCCTGGTGAATGTAGATCGCCTTCGGATGCACTGTCGTGAGCGCCGAAGAGAAATCAACTTCGCCAATCACTTCAGGCTCGCCGTCGTTTTCTCCGCTTGCATCGCTTTTGCCCGTTATATCGATGATCACAAAATTGTCCGACGTCACCGATCGCAAACTCACCGTGTCCGCAGGATACGCCTGCTGCACCCAGTGCCAGTTTCCCCCGCTGCGATGGAGATATCCCGCCTCTGCCAGCCGCTCGCATAGTTGCTGCACGTCGACGCTCCCGATTCGTTCATTTGGTGAAAGAGGCAGCTCAAACGCTGCGCATTTTAGGTGGTTGATAAGAATTTCAAGATTGTCCGGCTGAACATAGGCATGTTCCGGCGAGCGCCCGAAAAAATAATCCGGGTGCTGCACGATGAATTGGTCCAGCGGCGCGGACGACGCCACCAGCACCGCGCAGGACGCGCCGCTTCGTCTCCCCGCGCGGCCGGCGCGCTGCCACGTGGAAGCAATCGAGCCCGCGTACCCCGCCATCACTGCAGCGTCGAGTGATCCAATGTCGATCCCCAATTCCAGGGCGTTCGTCGCTACCACTCCGCGCACCCGGCCTTCGCGCAGACCGCCTTCGATTTCGCGCCGCTCGCCCGGCAAATATCCTCCGCGATATCCGCGCACCGGCTCCGGCTGTCCGGGCCGCGGCCGGTTGGCTTGCTGCAAATATGTGAGCAGCACTTCGGTATGCAGTCGGCTGTTCGCGAAAACGATGGTCTGCAATTTCCGCGCAAGCAGTTCCTTCGCCACTCGCGTTGTCTCGTTCAAATAGCTGCGCCGAATTCCCAGGTTGCGGTTCACCATCGGTGGATTGTAAAAAACAAAAAGCTTCTCCGCCGCCGGCGCTCCATTCTCTTCCACCACTTCCACTTCGCGCTCGATAAGCTGCCTCGCCAGCTCGCCCGGATTTGCAATCGTCGCCGAGCAGCAAATAAATTGCGGCCTAGATCCATAAAATTCCGCAATCCGCGCAAGCCGCCGCAGCACGTTCGCCAAATGGCTCCCGAACACGCCGCGGTATGTGTGCAATTCGTCCAGCACCACGTACTTCAAATTCTCAAATACCCACGTCCACTTCGTGTGGTGCGGCAGGATTCCGGTGTGCAGCATGTCCGGATTCGTCAAAATCACATGCCCACGCTCGCGCACCGCCTTCCGCGCGTCGCTCGGCGTATCCCCGTCATATGTAAACACCCCGAAGCAATCGTCCAGCCGTGTCGCCAGATCGTGCAATTCGGAAAGCTGATCTTGCGCCAGCGCCTTCGTAGGGAACAGGTACAGCGCGCGGGTGTCCGCGTCTTCGAGAATCGCGTTCAGCACCGGCAAGTTGTAACAAAGTGTTTTGCCCGAGGCTGTGGGAGTCACGACCACAAAGTCTTTTCCGCTTCGCGCCAACTCCGCCGCGGCGCCTTGATGCGAAAAAAGCTGCTGGATCCCTTTGCCTCGATACGCCGCCGCCAACTCTGGCCGCACCCAACTAGGCATCGGACCGAACTGCGCCTCGCGCGCCGGGATGTGCCGTACCGCGGTAAACACTTCGTCCGTCCTATATCGCCCCGCCAGAGAGCTGAGAACCTCCTGCACCGTATCAATCGTCGTTCGAGGATTGAGTGCCGGGACCGTCCCACCCGCTGGCTGTAACGCAAGCCCCTGTCCAGATTCAGATGCGGTCATAATCCCTCCCACGACCCGTCGTAGCGCCGCTATCTCGCCCTTCCTAGCGTTGGCTAATCCTGAGCCAGCCGAGGGGCGTCCCGCCGGCTTATGCCCTCGTGCCGCCAGAATCTCGCCTTTAGTGGCGCTGGCATCCCGCGGCCCCGTGGACTTCTCCAACATCATCGCCTTCGCAGGCTCCCGCCCACCTTGGCTCATTCGCTTTTTGTTCGCTTAACCTAACACAGTTCTGCCGGGCAACACAACTCTTCTCTCCGTCGTTCTTAACAGAAAAATCCTGCCGAGAATCTAGAATCGCTTCTCGCTATCAGCATGCTCTCCCAATCTCCCTTGACACGCAGCGGGACTGCCGATATAGAAGATGCATGGCTCACTCTTACTTAATTTTCGATTTCGGCACAGATGAGGAAACAGCTCAGCAGGCCCGCCACAAAGTGGAAAGCTGGAAACAAGGCTTTCGTCTCGGCAATAAACTCACCATTAAGTTTGAACGCGAGGAACCCGAAGAAGAGAACGGCGCCGGGGTAGAGAACGCCGAAGCTTCCGCTAAGCATCCCGCGGAAAAGCATTCCGCCGCCTCGAAACACGCTAGCGGAGAAGGGAAGCATCGCGGAAAGAAAAAATCATCCGCAAAGGGCGCGAAAGCCGCCGAAGGCGGCCATCACGAAGAGGAAGACAGCGCAAATGTCCGCGTGATCGTTCGGCTCGATTTCTCTGACCACGAAAAGCTCTCTCTTCAACGCTGGCTCGATCGTATTCCCACCGAAGAGCCATTCAAGTCCGTGGAAGCCACGATCATTCGCCAGGGCGACCCCGAATTCGGAAAGACCAACGAACTGTTTGAGATGCTTGGGTAACCGCAAGATCGGTGCGCTCTGTTCCGGGCGGCGCAAGCCCGCCGGCAACGCGGAGCCTAGGGTACCCTGGTACTCGGTTCCTCGGGTGCTCCTGTTGAAAACCACTGAAAAACATGCATATTGGCAGCGTTTGCGCCCAATACCCCAAAAATACAGCAATAAGGGTATGTTGTATGTCATGCGACTGGCGGCGGACCATATCCCTGCCGTTTCAGCCTCCAACCCCTTTCTTTGCCGCATCTTCGCTAGACGACGGCCGTGGGGCATTGCAGCTCTCGCTCATTGAGAGCGTGGTATCACTCTAAGTGTTTATCTATCTTTAATTTACGTGACAAAGAAACACTCTCTTAATCAACCCTTGAGCTTTTCCCCTTCTTGCGGTACTATACCCATGCAGTTCGTGCAACCTGCACTTAGTTCTCGCATCAAACTACTATGACCGAAAAAGTTAAAGGCCGGGGACGTTTAGTTCCCGCACAAGCAACAGGTGTCGAATATAAGGTGGAGTTCGGAATCGACGTGGCACCCGAGACGTCGCAATATGGCCGGGGTCTTAAACCGACTCGTTGGGCCAAGTGCTCCGTTCGATCGGCTCATGCCCAGGTATTTCCGGATGGAACGTATTTCCTGCATGCCGACGACGGTCGAGTGCACCAACTGAAGGCCATCGGCGGCAAGTGGCATTGTCTCGCCTTGGCTGCTTAAACTCTCTCTCGCGACGGCTGCGAAAGCTTTTCCTTGCGTCCGTCGCGCCGCAGTATCCTCGGCTTTTCCCTTACTTCGCAACTCGCTGTCTTGAGAGATCAGCTCCTGGGAAATGCTGCGGCTTGGCCGTCTTCCGCATTCTCGTCGGCCGAAAAGGGCATGCCTACTTCGATCGCCGTCCCACTTTCGTCTGAGCGGATTTCGAACCGGCCGTTCTGCTCGGCCACTCGTTCGCGCATCCCCGCCAGCCCCACACCCACATGAGTGCCATCGTGGAGAAAACGCTCCAGCGTCTCGCGCGGAATTCCCTGGCCGTAATCTCGTACACGAAGCACGGCGCGATCCTTCAGCAGGTGCAGTGAAACTGCGGCGCGGGAGCTTTTGGAGTGCCGGTGAATATTGGTCAAAGACTCTTGTAAAACGCGAAACAAAGCCAGTTCCATCTCGCGTGGCATTCGGCTGTCGCTATCCGGTATGTCCGCTGAAACCTCAATTCCGCTGCGTTTTGAGAATCCTTCCAAATACCAGCGCGCCGCGGATGCGATTCCTATGTCATCCAGCAGCGGCGGGTGCAGAAGGTAGGAGATCGTGCGAGCTTCCGCCAAAGATTCGTCAATTAATTTAAGGCAATCGGCCACCACCATGTCATCTGGGTTCGAATCCGCTAGATTGGACAGCGCTAGCTTGGCGGCCACAAGATTCTGCCCTAGTCCGTCGTGAAGCTCCCGTGAAAGCCGTCTGCGTTCCTCATCCTGAAGCCTCAGCACCCGGGCGCTCAACCGGTGCGCGCTGGCCTCTGCTTTTTCCCGTGCGCCAAGCTCTTCGAGGAGCAAACGATAATGGATCCACAAGAAGGCCACCGCCACCACGAACGCCGCGCCCACGATAAACAGGAAAATCACGAAAAGGGTTCTTGATCGGCGCGAGCGCTGTTGGAAAAGCGTGCTTTCTTCCCGTTCCATCTGCTGCATCACATTGTCGATATCCTGGGCGATGACCACGTTATCGTGAGTGAATAGCGCCTGTCTGGCATCGTCTATCTTTCCCGACTTCCGCAAGTCTATGGCCGCTTTCAAAACCCCCAGTCTGTGGTTCACAATCGTTTCAAGCTGATTGCATAATTCCTGCTGTCGCGGGTTGTCTATTGTCAATTGCCGGATCTTAAGCAAATCCGCCGCCGCTTGGTCATTGGCTGAATCAAAGCTCGCCAGGTAGGTCTCATCACCCGAGCTTACGTAGCTTAGCCTTGCGCGCGCCGCTTCCGAGAGGACGAATTCGACATTGTTTAACACCAGCTGCACTTGGTAAGTGTGGGCCACCCATTTTGCGCTGTTGGAAAGGCGCGCGACGGTGATGGTGGCCGCTAAGCTACCGATCAGCACCAGAGCGACAGCGGAGACGAACGCAAGTTTTGCGCGGCTCCGTGGCAGCATGTTAATCGCTCACTCGCATGGTTCAAATTCGGGAGTTACGCTCCGGATGAAAACTATAGCACGACACGCGGGGGCATCATTGTTGAAGCACGGACGGAAACGCATGGGCTGGCGGCTAAGGGCGGCTTCCAGTACGGTCAAACTGCAAAGGCCCGCAAGGACCACCGTGTGCAGTCACTCCCGATGGGACAAAGCCGCCATCCACGCTCGTATTTCCAGCACCCGTAGAATAAGCGCTTAAATCCGAACTACCATCCGGTAAAACCTGTAGGGACTGATCTTGGGCTCCAGCCGCTGAGGTTCCGCTTCGCCGTGAATCGTGGCTCAATGACAGGCATTTCCCGCGAAAGACTGCGCAAATCACTGCACGTGTGCGTCAAACACTCCTGTCTCCACTTTCCCCGCCCGCTTCACCTGCACGAAAATCCGGTAATCTCCGGCCTTCGGGAACCCATAAGGAAAGCTCACTTCCGCCGGCATCGAGCCTGACGCCGGTGCCATCGCCATCCCGCTGGGCATCGACGACGCGTCGCCCATCAGCCCCGCCTGCGCCATCTCCAGAGAAGCCATCGGCACCGACCCCGCCGGGTGCACGTGCGCGAACACGCTTAGATCTGCACCCACAAACTCCGCGTGACCTGCCATTCCCATGTATGGTTCCAAGTCTTGCGCCGGTTTTCCGTCTTTATCCTGCACGCTGAACTTGAAATCCATCGCCGTCCTCGCGCTCAGCGGACCAGGGCCGCGATCCCAAATCATCCGCCCTCCATCTGCAAGCTGCGAAACCGTGTCGTCTTTTCCCGGCACCGAGGCAATCGCCTCCCCGGACCAAGTGGAGTCGTCGCCGCTGAGCGGCTTCCCCTTTATCTCCGGCAAATCGACAGTCCCCACCAGCGTCCACGGAAATCCTCGTGAATCCACCACGTCCGCAAAGACCTGATAGTGTCCCGCCGGCATCGTCGGCAAATCGTCCGCAAACGCCCCGCCCTCTGCGAGAGTCGGATGCAAATGCCACATCCGATTCATCCCCGGCAGTTCGATCAGGAACAAATGCATCAGGTGGTTGTGGTCCGGAAGTACTTCGCCCATATTGATTCTGTCTGACCATCTCGGATTCTGTCCCCTGGCCCTAATCACCAGGCGGTTCCCGTTTTCCAGCGTGGTCTCCGCTATCGGCGGCTTGTAAAAATTCACGCGCCCCTGATAATCCGAATCTTCCAGCCTCCACCACGATTTCCCCAGATACAGAAGTCCGGCCACCAGAATAACCGTCACTACCATTACGATCTTGGCTCTGCGCGCGTTGGAAGGCCCCGGAATTTCCCCGCGCTCCAGGCTTGCTTCGCGCGCACCCGCGCCCGCAATCGAAATCACTCCGATGCCCAGCACCACCAGCATCACCAACAGCAATCCAGCCAGCGGTTTCTCCATCGGGAATGTGCGCTGCGCAAACGAAGCCACCGGCACCGACAGCTCCCCTGTGCCTCTTGCGCCGTCCACCATTACGCGGACCTGCAGCGCGCCGAATTCCATCAGCCAAAGGCTGCCGGTAAAAAATTGGGGATCGTCCTTGGAAACCTTGGCCAGATCAGGCGTAGGCGGGAAGTTTGAACCCAATCCGCTCAACCGCAACGGAACGATTTGCACCGTCTTCACATCGCCGTTTTCACACCGCACCTGAATTTCTGCCACGCCCGGAATCACCTGCGGCATCCGTACGGTCACGAAGAGATGATAAGGCCCTGCGTCGCCCTCGTAAAAAACATCCGGGCTGCCTACGTGCGCGAGCACGGGAATCGCGGCGCTGAGCAAAATAACCGCCGCTATAAGCAGACGCCGCCGGAACTTTTTCTTCATCGGCGAATCCGCCGCATCCATTCGCCCCAAGACATTCCGAGGCGCACCGTCAAGATCGCCGCCACCAGCGCAATAGCCATTTTCACCCAGAATTGTCCGGGCGTATGTTCGGTGTGAATGAAAACGTTGCGCACCCACGGTGATGTGGACGGCACAAAATACGGATAATTCGTAGTCTGGAAAATTCTATTCCGCGACTCCGGAGACATAAGAAAATCAGCAAACGGCCATTGCACCGCGACAAAACTCAGCAAAAACGCAGCTCCCAGCGTGGCCGCCTGCTTCCACTGGCCCCAGACTGCCGTGCGCTGACGCAGCAGATCGAATACAATCGCTGGAACGATCAGCAGCAGCGGAAAATCGGGCGGCACCAAATGCGTCACGTTTTGGTACACGGGCCCCAGCTTTGGTACCGCCGGGAACAGCGGAAAGATCCACACAAAAGAAAGGTGGATCGCTGTCCACATCGCCGTCATGATCGTCGCCGCCCAGCGATTTTTCGAAACCCAAGCCACAGTCGCTATCCAGATAGGCGCCGCAAACATGATCACCATGTAAAACTTCGCCCCGTGCATGAGAATGCGGTTGGTAACTTCCTGCGCGATTCCCACCGTCATGCCCATCAGAAAAACTACGGTGAGGAATAAAATCCGTTCCAGCCTGCGGCGATAAATGCCTTCTGCGCGGTTCATCTCCGCCAGCACCAGCACCAGCGTGCCAAATCGGATGCCGAGCATTCCCAGTGCCAGCAGCACGTGCGGCGGGCTTAGAATTTTCACGTCCAGCCCGTACGAGTTGTGCCACCAATTGTCAAACGGCCCCGCTGCGATCATGGCCACTGCGCCCCAGGCGCAAATGAACGCGCCCAACGGACCGCGAAAGCCCCACATCGAAATGGAAACCTCGCGCAACCGCGAATCTTTCTGGAACGTGGTGGAAAGAATCAAATACCCGCACGCAATCCCGGCGAGCACTCCAGACAAATAAATCAGCATGTGCGCGGGCGTCCAAAACGTGTCGCGCCCGACGGTTTCGTGCCAGGAAATATCCCACGCGCTTCCAACTACCGCCGACAGCACCGACACCATGCAGCACCATATGTACCAGGGAATCGACGCTGTTTCGGCGCAGGCGCGCTCCACGCTCCGCGCCTGGATCGGTGGTTGCAGTGAAACTGTCCCGGCCATTTGTGTCACCCCGCTCCGCCATTTTACACCAGGAACGAAATCGCAGCGTCAACGACTGACTTCATCACCGGCCGTACGCCCATCGTTGTCGAGCAGCCAGCGTTCCGCGTCTGAACTCGACTTCACAAATGTGATTAGGAGGTCGGAGCTTCAGCTCCGACGTGATCATTTCACCAGACATACTGGCGGAGCCGAGCAATCACCAAAAAAAAGAGCCGCCTCGAAGAAGGCGACTCGTTCAGCAATTCAATCTTCAGCATTTCAAAGAAAGCAGCCAGGCTATACGCCTCGCGTCTTTAGGAGGCCTTCTCCTGCGCGTAGACCAGATACTCCGAGTACGGTCCCTTGAAGTCCTCAACCTTGCCGCCGGCGACAAAGTGCCAAATCCGCGTAGCCACTTCGTCGATGACGTCGTAGTCATGCGTCACCAGCAGCACTGTGCCGTCGTATTTTTGCAGAGCGATATTTAGCGCGTTGATCGACTCCAAATCCAAGTGGTTTGTCGGCTCGTCCAGCACCAGCACGTTCGGCCTCTGCAGCATCAACCGGCAAAAAATCAGCCGCGCCGACTCGCCCCCCGAAAGCGCCTTGGTGGGCTTCAGCGCATCATCGCCGCTGAAGAGCATCTGCCCCAACACTCCGCGCAGCTCTTCTTGCGTCGCTTGCGGTTTGAACTGGTGCAGCCACTCCACCGTCGTCGTGCCTTTCACGATGGAATCGCTGTGGTCCTGCGCAAAATATCCCACCGCCACATTGTGTCCCCACACCACGGTCCCGCCATCCACAGGGAATTGCCGATCCACGTCGTCAATGTATCCCGTCGCGTTGCGCACCAGAGATTTCAGCAGCGTAGTCTTGCCCGCGCCGTTGCGCCCCGTCAGCGCGATTTTTTCTCCGCGCGCCACGCTCGCCGAAAACGGCAAAATCACCTTCACGCCGTCATACGACTTCGCCACGCTCTTTATCTCCAGCGGATGCCGCCCGGAATGCTGATCCATCTGAAAACGAATATACGGCCGCGCGATATTCGACCTCGCCAGCTCTGTCGTCTGCAGCCGTTCCACTTCTTTCTTCCTCGAAGTAGCCTGCGCCGATCGCGTGCCCGCCGAAAACCGTGCGATGAACTCATTCAGTTGCGCGATTTTCTTTTCCCGCTGCGCGTTCTCCGATTCGATGCGCGAGCGAATCGACGTCTTTGCCACCACCATATCGTCGTACCCGCCGTTGTACATAATCACCGTCTGGTAGTCGATATCGGCCGTGTGCGTGCAAACGCTGTTCAAAAAGTGCCGGTCGTGCGAAATCACGATCAGCACGCCTTCGTACTCGCACAGATAGTCCTGCAGCCAGTGGACTGAATCCAAGTCCAAGTGGTTGGTCGGCTCGTCCAGCAGCAGCGCCGGCGGACTTCCGAACAGCGCTTGCGCCAGCAGCACGCGAACTTTCTGCCCGCCCTGCAGCTCGCCCATCTTTCGCTCGTGCAGCGTGTCGTCCACGTCCAATCCGTCCAGCAGCACTCCCGCATCCGCTTCCGCCGTGTAGCCGCCTTCTTCGCCGACGATTCCTTCCAGTTCCGCCAGCCGCATTCCGTCTTTGTCCGTCAATTGCTCGTGCGGCTTCGCGTACAGCGCGTCCCGCTCCTGCAACGCCTTCCACAGCGCCTTATTTCCCATGATTACAGTATCGATGACGCGAAATTCATCGAACGCGAACTGATCCTGGCTCAAAACGCCCAGCTTTTTCGGCCGCGTAACGTCGCCCTTGGAAGGTTCTATCTCGCCCGTAAGGATTTTCATCAGGGTAGTCTTGCCGGCGCCGTTGGGCCCGCTGATTGCGTAGCGCCGCCCGGTCAGAAACGCGCACGAAACGTCCTCGAACAGTATTCGGGGACCAAAGCGCATCGAGATGTTGTTAACGGAGAGCAAAGGAATCCAATTATACCACAGCAGCCGCACCCGCCTCAGCAGCGCTGCGGTTGCCTATCTCAGAGCGGCTTTAGCTACCGAAGGCCGCCAACTCGATGGACAAAACTTGCTTAATACAAAGTCCGTACGAACCTACAGCGATTAGCGTATGGAAATTCCCTGCCCACGGCCACAGACTGGCGAACATTGGACTTGGGTTCAAAATTCACAAGAGCGCGGTGAAAAAGTTAAATATGACGGCCCCCTACCAGATTTTCCGGAAGCTCCCGGATAACAAGTTTGTTTGGATCGAAAATATTGACGAACTTCAAGAAGCCCGTGGACGCCTCGAGTTCCTAAGTACCATTTCTGACGCCGACTACATTCTCTTCGACCCGCGCGAGCGAACCGTCGTAACCCAATACGCCAAATCCGCCTGACTTGACGTCGAGGATTACTTCGTCTCTTCCTGCTCCGCGTCATATACATACTGGATATAAACCTGCGGCCCCGACTTTGCTCCGCCATACGCAATCGCATCCATCCGCACCGTTTCGTAAAGCTGCTGCCCGTTGGGAGCCAGATCGAAAGTCCGCGAAAATTTGCCGCCCCGCGGTGTTTTCTCGTCCGTCACTAAACTCCTTCCATCCCACTTCGCTTCGATTTCTTGATAGGTGTCGTCGTTCGATTTCTGCAATTTTCGCCCGTCCGTAAAAAGGACCTTCTTTCGGGCCGTGTCGTCCGTCAAGTCCACCTCCGCGCCTTTCGGATCCTTCTGCACGATGCTCAGCGTCTCCGGCGGATCGATCAATTCCCGCATCGTCCCGGGGTCCATGTCGCTCGGCTGGTTCGAGCCACCGCGACGCCCACCTCCGCCATTTCCTCCCCCGCCTTGTCCTGGATAAGGATTTCCGCCGCCTCCGATGCGCGGGTTGCCCCCGTTTCCTCCATTTCCTTGGTTCTTCGACTGTGCTTGCTGCACCTTCTTGCGGCCATCGTCGCTGTCGTCCGTATTCAGCTTCCAAGCCCCCACGATACTTGTGCGAGGGGGTATCGGCTTGCTGCCAGTCGCATCCGGCGAAGGCGTCGGCGCCGCCGGCTCCAGCGGCTCCAGTTGCGGTGGCGGAGCAGGCAACGGCCCTGGCGTCTCCTGCGCTCGCAACAATCCCGGCGCAGCTAGCCCGCCTGCCGCTAACAAGCAAATCAAACCCATCTTGATCTCGATTCTGCTTTTCATAATCATCCTCGTTGCACACATCATCGTACTGTGTTTTTTCGATGCCGAAAATCTCCGGCAAGATGCAAGCTCAACAGCTCAACATCATGGTCAATTTGACTTGCCTTCGCCCGCAAATTAAGATGACACACGCATGGCGAATACACAGCCCTTCATTGGCCGTACCGTCTCTCATTATCGCGTTGCAGAAAAGCTCGGTGGCGGCGGCATGGGCGTGGTGTATAAGGCGGAAGACACCCGCCTGGGCCGCAACGTTGCGCTGAAATTTCTGCCCGACAATATGCTCGAAGACCGCGCCACCCTGGAGCGCTTTCAACGCGAAGCGCGCGCCGCATCGGCGCTGAATCATCCCAACATTTGCACCATTTACGATATCGGGGAGCATGAAGGGCGTCCCTTCATCTGCATGGAACTGCTCGAAGGCGTGACCCTGAAACATCGCATCAATAATAAGCCCATGGAAGTTGAGGAACTGCTGGAGCTGGCCATCCAGATCTCCGATGCTCTGGAAGTCGCCCATTCCAAGCGCATCGTGCACCGCGATATTAAGCCCGCGAACATCTTCGTCACCCAATCAGGACGCGCGAAGATTCTCGATTTCGGCTTGGCCAAGCAGGGCCCGCAGCAACGCCAGGGGGGCGAGACGGGAGACGTGACCGCAGGGCACTCCAGTGACGATCTCACCATCCCCGGCTCAGCCATCGGCACGATCGCCTACATGTCACCCGAACAGGCCCGCGGCTCGGAACTCGATCATCGCACCGATCTTTTTTCCTTCGGAACGGTGCTTTATGAAATGGCCACCGGCCGCCAGACATTTTCAGGGAACACTTCGGCCGTGATTTTCGACGCAATTCTGAACCGCACTCCCACTCCGCCCGCGCGCCTCAACCCGCGTCTTCCGGCGGAACTCTCTGCCATCATCATCAAGGCCATGGAAAAGAATCCGGAAAACCGCTACCAGACCGCTGCCGGCATGCGCACCGACTTTACGCGGCTGAAGCATGATTCCGATTCCGGGCGTTTGGCGGCTCCGGCGGCGCGCGCTCAAAAATCGCTGGCGGTTCTCTATTTCGAAAACCTGAGCGGCGCGAAAGAAGATGAGTATTTTCGCGACGGCATGACCGAAGACATCATCACTGAGCTGCTGAAAATCAAAGGACTCCAGGTATTTCCGCGCGCCACAATTCTTCCGTATCGCGACAAGCCTGCCACCGCGAAACAAATTGGGCAAGACTTGAACGCCGCATACATCCTGGGAGGCACTCTCCGCCGCGCCGGGAACCGCCTGCGCATTAACGCTCAACTGGCGGACGCCACCACCGATTTCCCCCTCTGGGCGGAACGATACGACCGGGAGTTGAAAGACGTGTTTGACGTGCAGGAGGAAATCGCTCGCAGCATCGCTCAAGCCTTGCGCATCACGCTTTCTCCTCAAGAAGAAAAGACCATGGCGCGCAAGCCGACGGAAAATCTGCAGGCTTACGATTACCTGCTCCGTGGCCGCAGCTACGCCCGACGCGAAAATCTTGAATTCGCTATGCAGATGTTCGAACACGCTATCCGGCTCGATCCGGATTTTTCGGCCGCCCACGCCGGAATCGCGCAAGTTTGTGGCATGCAATATGAGCTGCATGGCAAGGATCCCCGTTCCATCGAAAAAGGCACTCTCGCCGCGGATCGTGCGATTGCGCTGGAACCGCAGCTTGCAGAAGCGCTGGCCGCGCGGGCTCGAATCTTCTACGCACAGAACAAATACGACGATGCCATCGAATGGGCCAAGCGAGCCGTCGATCGCAAGCAGGATTGCGAAGGCGCCTATAGCGTCCTGCTCCGCGCCTATTTCGCTTCGGGGCGGTATCAGGAAGTCGTCGCGCTGTCCGATCGTGTCCTGGAAGCTGCCGGTGATGATTACAACGTGTATCCTCCGCTGGTGAATTGCTTCGAAGCGCTGGGTGACCCCGAAGCCTCGCGCAAGATGAGGGAAAAGGCCGTGGTCGCTCTGCAACAGCAGATCGAACTGGTGCCCGAGGACGTGCGAGCCCGCAGCTTGCTGGCCGTTCAATTCGGCGCGCTAAAGAGGGTCCGCGAAGCCGTCAACGAACTCGAGAAAACTGTCGCCCTGCGCCCCAAGGATCCCAATACGCTTTACAACGCCGCGTGCACCTACGGGATTATCAACATGAAAGAAGAGGCCCTGCTCATGTTTCGGCGCGCCGTCGAATCGGGTTTCAGCAATCCGGACTGGGCCGCTCGCGACAGCGACCTCGCCTGCATCCACGACGATCCCGAGTTCAAGCGCATCATCAGCCAGGATCTGCACCGCGGCTGATTCAAACCCTACTCCGCAGCTTGAGTTTGCTTTTGATTGGCATTGTCAGGCGCTGGTCTCTTCCATCCAGAAGAAACGTCAAAAGCTCTAAGGGGTCGGGAATTCTTGAGGGTTTTACAATCTCTATAGACACCAACGCCCCGCCGGCGAGACTCACGACGGGGCGTCAACTTAATCAGCCGACTACGATATCGGGAGACGCTCCACCGAAGTGCTTCCCTTCGTATTTGTGTCCAGATACAACGTCGCCCCAAGCCCTTCAACATATACTGCTTCCACCTTGTGTCCCTGGCCCGACTTCCGCACCAGCAACGCGCTGTGGCTCGCCGCTTGATTCACTCGGACTTCGCGCGCATGCATGTTCACACTCGCGCCAGCGCCATGGATCGTAACTACCCGCGCCGACCCTTCCGACTTTACCGAAACCATGTACTCTCCCGGCCTCAGATTCTTGCCTGCGCAGTTCACGCCGTAAGGCAGCGAAATCTTGCCCTCAAAATTGGCTGTAGCTTGTATCGCGGCAACAGGCTGCGCGGCGGTCGTCTCCTCTGCCGAAAATGCGAATTCGTCAGGCATCACATCAGCTTGCGCGCGCGCCGTCGCTGGCAGCAAGCACGCAAGTCCCAGAGCCGCTGTTAGCATCGAAGCCTTCACCACAGTCCTCATTTTCATCGTAGTCTCCTTTCGTCCTCCAATTTTTGAGTTCGGATTTTTCATTTCGTTCCTCATTGCACGCGCAGTTTCACCCCAAGCCATGAATCATTCAATGCACGGCAGATACTTTGTTGCTGAACTGGGGGGTAAAGCCGTAACCAGCTGACATTTCAATGCTTATGCGGGTCTGTGCAGGTCGCCTTGAGTTCTGACGGTGCCCGGAGTACACTTCGTCTCCCCGGCTTCTCTAATGCGCGAAGAGTTTCCGTCCGAGGGTAGGCTTTGCTTCGACGCCTACCACGTTGATCTCCGTACTGGCGAGCTCCGCAAACACGGTCGAAAGATTCGCCTGGCCGGACGGCCCTTCCAGGTTCTCGCCTTGCTTCTCGAACAGCCCGGCGAGCTGCTCACTCGAAAGGAATTACAGGGCCGCCTGTGGCCTGCCGACACTTTCGTCGATTTCGAACACGGCATGAACGCAGCGATCCGGACGCTCCGGCGCGCTCTGTGCGATTCGCATAAGAAACCGCGTTTCATCGAAACACTTCCGCGCCGAGGGTACCGTTTCATTGCCGCCGTGGAAAGCGTTCCGCCGGACGCCGGAACAAAGCCTTCTTCTCCCCCTTTCGATACGCACGCCGCCGTTCCTGAGCCTCGCCCTGAATGGGTCGGAAAGGTCGCAACGATCTGCGACGAAGCAGGACGCACCCATGTGTTGCTTCCGATCTCGGAGGAAATTCTTGATGAAATGTGCGCCTGCGAAGCGGCCAGCGACGATCTCGGGATTTCTCTTCTAGTTGCTGCCGAGAAACTTCTCTTGGTCAACTGCGGAACGAGAGTGAAAATTCTCGATGCAAGTAATACCGCCCTCGGCTGCAAGGTCCGAATCCTCGGAGGGCAGTTCGTAGGCGAACGTGCCTTTGCACCCCGGGCCTATCTTTCAGGGCTCGCCTAACACCACGCCATCATCCTCATGATACGACGCAGGAAACGCGCCACCGCACGCGCAGACAGGCTATCCGTCAATTGAACCACCGTATCCTGCAAATATATCGAACCTGCTAGCCGGCGCTTGTGCCCGGCCCGGCAAATCCCTCGGCGGCCTCATCCACGGTGGGAAACATCTCGATCAGCGTGTCCAGCTTCGTCATTTTCAAGCTATATACAATCATCGGTTGCGCCGTAGCTATCCGCAGCTTTCCGCCTGCCTTCTTCAGCTTGGTTAAGCACCTTACCATCATACCAATGGCCGCGCTGTCGATATGGGTCACACCGGCCATGTCAAAAATCACCCGCGTTTCCCCCGCCGCGATAATTCTATCCACTTCCAGCTCCAGCCGCGCGCATTCCGCCCCAGCGTGAATGCTGCCTTTCATCTCGAGTGCGGCCATCCCCGGCTCCAAAGTTCGTTTTGAAAAACGTACGATCACGACGCTGCTCGCTCCTCTCCCTCATACGGAAAGTTCTGAATCAGCTTCACGCAATCCCCCAGAGCCGAAAACAGCGAATCTCCCCACCCGCAGGGCACAAACGAAGCCGTCTTCTGGTTCAGTGCCTTGTCCGCCTCGGCATAAAACCGCATGCGTTGCCCCGGAGGTGGCACCGCAAACTCCTTCACCGTGATCGCGAACGTCACGTGACCGTCGTTCTGTTGCTTCACAATCGTAAACTGATGCAGCCGCGTTAACATCTCGGCTGCATGCGTGTGGATGTATTCCCATTCGCTCATTCACTCCATCCTCAATTTCAGTGTCGCCTTCCGTTGCGGATACTAGGTCACCCTCACATTCAAGTCAACGGCTCCCGCCGCTTCATCCGCCCCTCTCGCGCCGGTCACTGCAATCGCCGTCAACAGCAACAATATAGGATCGATCGGATGCCGGTAACGCAGCGAAGCATGCGTCACGTAATACACCAGCGGAACGACTGCCACGAACACCGCAGCCGGAAACGCATAGGGACTTCGTTTTCGCCAAAGGATCACGATTCCAATCGCGCCGCCGATCGCCGTCAGCAAATTCAGCGCAAAGATCGCTCGAATCCACGCCGAATCCGCGTTCTTAAAATCCTGCACCGGGCGAAATGACCCAATCCAAAAAGACATGAGCCTCCATCCCGTGAGCCGCACTTCCAGCCGCTTGTGCGTCCGCATAAACTCGCTCGCAAGATTCCATTTCTCTTCCATGAACGCCGTCTCGCCCAGCTGTCCATATCGCCGCGCCTCGCCGTAGCGCGTCACTCGCGCATTGATATTTGGTGATCGCTCGTCGAACACTTCATTGTTCCCAATCCACAGCTCAAACGGAAAGTTCGACCGCAACGGGATGAATCTGTGGAATTCCGCGTAATTCCGCACGCTCCACGGAACGCAGCACAGCATCGCAACACCCAGCGCCGCCAGAGGCCTCGCGAATCGTCCGCGCACTTCGCGTGGCTTGCGATATACCGCCCAACCCACCAGAAACGGCAGCGCCGCGCCGAGCGCCGGATTCGTTAGTAAAGTGAAGCCCCAGAGGAATCCGTACCCGCACCAATCGCGCATCCGTCGCGACTCCATCAGCGCAAACGTCGCCCACAAAATTGTCGCCGCAAGCAGCGCCGTCAGTGACGTGTCCCATATCCACTGAAAGGGAATCACGATCGCATTGGGGAAGAGCGCCCACAACCACGCCGCCACGCTCGCCGCTACAATTCCCGCGATTCGCCTTCCGGCAAAATAAATCGGCACGCACGTGGCCGCCGAAAAAAGTATGTTCAACGCGGCTGCGGCGTAGAACGCGTGCAGCGTGAACACGCCAAACACACAAAAAATTCCTGCGACCATCAACGGATACACAGGCGCGAGCCACGCAGTAGCCCCGGTATCGCTCCGTGTGGGCGAGCTGTATCCTTTCCCCGTTGCGACAGCCATCGCAATATTGCCCGTCTCCTGCTCGAAAGGCACCGACGCCAGCGCCCGCGGAGGGATTTCGCGCACCTGTCGATACGCGTATCCAACGCGGCACACAATCGCCACACCCACGATCAGCCACAGTGACCCCGCCGTTGCGATTATCTTGCGTTTTGAATTCAACCCTGTTCCTCGTAGCGCCGACGTCCCGCCGCCTCTACCGGTTGGAGACAAGCCTGTACCCGTTTCGCTCCCCGAATTATCGGTATTATGTGCCAAATTGAACAGACGCCGCCAACTCTGTGGTTCAGACTGAATGCCATTGGACCCTGACTCCGAGGATCCTGCACTCACTGGAGGCTACAATGTTTGGATATGGACTGGTCGGCACCTTATTGATTATTTGTTTGATCGTTTGGCTCGTACGAAGAGCGTAATCTCACGTCGCCATCGCGCTGCCCGGTTAATCCTCGCCGGGTAGCTAGGCCTTTCTGAAAGTCATCCTCGCGCCTTCTAACAGCATTGGCTTGATTCTCTGCATCGAACAATTCATGCCGACGCACCGCCGCCATCCCCGCGTGCGCGATATTCATTGCATCTTTCTGCTACATGCGCGAAAATCAGCCCACAATTATTGCCGGTTCGTTCCGGTGCCGTGGGCAGCCTGCTTTTGAACTTCATGCACAGAACTCGGGATCTGGAGGCTGTTATCCGTCAAGTCCGTCTTGTCTCCCGTCTACTACTCACGCTGTCTGCTTTTTTGGTATGCGGTGTCCTCTCCGCGCAGCAGAGTTCCAAAGAAAGCTCGGTCGCCCCGCACGCTCCCAATGTGAAGTCGCCGTCCTTGAAAATTTGCCTGCGCCTTCCTGACGACTCTGCATTCAGCGGCTTGGTGATTCTGCACGTCGCAAACGCTCAAGGGTCCGATGTCGCTGGAAAGGCCGCCGATTCCGACGGCGAGACCGTCTTTTCCGGCCTCTCTCCCGGAAGCTATTCTGTCGAGGCAAACGCTCCCGGTTTCGTGTCCCTTAAGCAACCCGTCGAAATCAAGCCCGGACGCGGCCTCCAGACCATGTTCTTGGTCATGAGACCTGATTCTTCCGCGGACGCTCCTTCCGCACCTCCCTTCGGTACTGCGAAAGAGAACGCGTCTTTCCCCGTCCCGCCGGGTGTTGATGAAGTCGTCCCGGCTGTTTCACCCGGCGTGTCATGTGATCTGCCCGTAGTTTTACACGGTGCAGGCGAGCGCATGACTCAACTCATCAGCAACCTCGAAAAATTCAGTGCCACCGAGCACGTCACGCACTTCAATGTTGATAAGGCCGGCGTGCTTCGTGACCGCGAGTCTCGATCTTTTGAATACGTCGTTTTGGTCTCGCAGGACACCTTCCAGGGATTTCAGTTGGACGAGTATCGCAATGGAAACACCAATCCGGCTCAATTTCCGGCGGGAATCGCCACCACAGGATTGCCGATCATGGCCGCAATTTTTCACCCTATGATGGTGTCCGACTTCAAGTTCTCATGCGAGGGACTCGGTCAGTGGAACGGACACCCGGCCTGGCAGGTTCGTTTCGAGCAGCGCCCGGATCGTCCAAATCGGATCCGTGCGTATAACATTGAGGGCAATTATTATCCCGTTGCGCTAAAGGGCCGCGCATGGATCGACGCCGGTACCTACCAGGTTTTGCGGTTGGAAACGGATTTGGTCCAGCCGGTCAAAGGGATTGAGTTGAAGCATGAGCGTCTTTCCATCGAGTATGGCGAAGTCCAATTTCACTCTCATAATCTGCAGCTCTGGCTGCCTAAATCCGCCGAGCTTTACTGGGAGCGCCACAACCACCGCTACTATCGCCGCCACGATTTCAGCAATTTTAAAATCTTCGCCGTCGATACGGATCAGAAGTACCAGCGCCCCAAGGAATCCTACAGTTTCACCAACACATCCGACCGCGATATCCCCGGCGTGCTGGTTGTTAGTCCCGTTTCAAATTCGAACCTTAGTCCGGTGTCGATCGCGTTTACAGTCCCTGCCGGACGCAGCGTCTTTAAAACCATCGGCACCGGCAAGGACGTGAGCATCCCCGGTGAACTCGTCGGCTCCGCCAAATATATCTACAAGGGCAAGGCCGACTCCGTCAAAGTGGACGCCTATCTCGCCACGGAAAGCACCCTCGAAGTCGTCCCCGATCCCTCACCCTAGCGTTTAAGCTGTGATCCCGTCACGCCTGCGACCACAGTGAACCCTAATTCTTCGGCACGCTCGTTCGAGTGGACCACCCCGTGCTCGCCACGCGGTCCCAGAACATTCTCCTCGTGGGCACGTACTTCGCCATCTTTCCAGTTGGCGCTGTCGGAACGAACACCTGAAAGCGCCAATTCAGCACATCCGCAACGTAGATTTTCCCGTCTTTCCCGATCGCCAGGAAATGTCCCCACGCAAATTGTCCCGGCGCGTGTCCCGGCTCGCCGAGCGCGCCAAGAATTTTCCCGTTTTGATCTAGCTCCACAATCCGGTCGTAGCCTCCATCAACCATCCAAACGTGTTGATCCGGGGTGATAAAAAGTCCGTACGGATACCCGATGCCGGTCCATTCCTTCAGAAAATTTCCGTCCGCATCGAAAATTTGAATTCGCTTGTTCTCGCGGTCCCCCACGTAAACGTTCCTTTCGCGGTCCACTGCCACGCTGTGGGGCAAATTGAACTCGCCCGGCCCGGTCCCGTACGTCCCCCAGGCCTTCAGGAATTTCCCGTCACGATCGAACTTCACCACTCGCGAGTTTCCATACCCGTCGGAAACATAGATGTCTCCGTTCTTCGCGAAAGCCACGTCCGTCGGCTGATTGAACAGCCAGTCCGATTCCGCCGCCACGTTTTTTCGTCCCAGCACCAGAAGCACGCGTCCCTCCGGGGTCAGCTTCAACACCAAATGGCTGCCGTCGTCCGTTGTCCATAGATTGTCGTCGCCATCGATTCGCAATCCGTGCGGATGCGTGAACAGCCCTTCGCCGATGCTGCGCAGGTACGTTCCATGTTCGTCGTATTCGCTCAACATCGGCGTCGCTCGCTGAAACAAAAAAATGTGCCCCTTGGAATTCAACGCCACTCCTGAAGCCTCTCCCACCGTCATTCCCTCTGGCTGGTGAAAAAAATTAGCCATCACGCGGTAGCCCAGTTCCGGCACGGGCTGAAATCCCGCCGCATTCGTGTCCTGCGCTTCTGCTCGTCCGGTCACGCACAACATCGCCACAATTGCCAATCTGAGCATCTTGTTCATGAAACCTCGCGTCCGCAGATTGCCCATCTCCGCGCAGATTATAGACCGGGAATGCAGCGACCGCCTCTCGGGAACATTATGAGTCCACAGCTTCCTTTTCTGCGGGCTGTGCAGAAAGGGTGCGGATTTTGACGTTGAATTATTTTCAAAGCGGGCAGGACTATTCAGATAGGTACATTGTCCAGGTGTTCGAAGTGGCTTCGATGCGTGGACTCCTCATGACTTTTTCCAGCCTGTCTGGACTCATGGCGGAGGGGTCCGCGACCCCAGAGAACCACCTCAGTGAACCGTCCGCGTTACGCCCGGCACTCGGTGGTGTGAACAAAATTTGCAGCGACACTCGATAGAAACCCTTTCCCGGAAAGATAAAATAGTCGGACGGATCGAAAGGAATAGCAATTTCCACCTGCTCGCCCGGCTGCAGAAACACAAAGTTGTCATCAACTACTCTCGGAGGACCCACCACCGGACAATAAACTAGCCGTGGCGACGGCAATATGCGGCCGTCCGTGCGTGTAATTCTCCACTGAAGCGCGGGGCCATAATAGCCTGATGGAGAGTGTCCCGTCGGAGAAGGAAATGCTATTACCTTCGACGATCGGTTCACCAGGAACGCCCGGAATTTCAGATTGTCGCCAGCGCGAATCAGCCGCGGCCCGGAGATTTCAAGTTCCACCGCTGCGGTACTCGGAGCGCTAACCTGTTGTGATCCAGTCGATTGTGGCAGCTGAGTCGGTGAGGGAAGGCGAAGCGTAGAGAGCAGCATCAAGAACAAAAGCACGGAAACTGTCCTCCAAAGCTGATATTCTCAGAATCTCCCTGTTTATGTCACTAGTACACTAGGTTCATTCTCCACAATTGTAGCTCAAAGCCCTAAAATCGGAGTTTCACATCTTAGGAATGCCCTTCCAACCACCCCTCTACAAAAGACCCGCACTATGCTCACCGGCTTAGGCCCTTGCATCGTGTGTTAATCTTGAAATGGAGCTATGTGGAGCACAGAAAAGTTCGGCGCAGTAAGCGGTCGAAGGAAGGCGGTCGTCCTTCGTCCGCCCATTTTCCAGAATCCGACGGGTCACTCTATGTTTGACGAGCCGTTTATCCTGAGCGATTTTGGCGCAGGGCCTCGGCCTTCTTGGGTCCGGCTCCGCAGGAAATGCGGCAAATTAAATCGCCAAACTCCCACATACAGAAACCACTCTAAGTCCCAGAAAACAAACAACGGTGATCTGCTCAAATCGCCCAAAAATCAGATTCTGCAGCACCATAGCTTGCCCGCTTGCGGACTCATTTTGACTCTGGAAAACCAACGGTTTCTGTCGGTTCTAACCGGTTCTGACCTGCGAACAGAAATCGACGTAACTCTCTCAAAACAAAGCATCGACTCATTTCTAACCGGTTCTAGAATTGCACGTAAGCACTCCTCAAATCGGCGGAAGTTCTCCCCGGAGTCCGTTCACGGAACACGGGTCGCGGTCCACGGTTCGCGTCTTCTGCTAGCCACTAGCCTCTCACTTGCCCTGACAAAGGAAGGGCCACTAGCCACTGCTTTTCGCTATAATGTCCCCGGCCCGAACTTCTCCCGCGAGGCGCGCAATTTAAGCTGACCCATGCCCACGCAAACCAAATCAACGAAGAACTCCAAGTTCGACCCCTCGAAATACCAAGGCCTCGATCGCGACACGCTAATCCGCATCTACCGCCTGATGTTTCTTTCGCGCCGCCTCGACGACCGCGAAATTCAGCTCAAGCGCCAAAATAAGATCTATTTCCAGATCAGCGGCGCAGGACACGAAGCTGCTCTCGTCGCCGCCGGTCTGGTCCTGAAGCCTGCCTACGACTGGTTTTTCCCGCACTATCGCGACCGCGCTCTCATGCTCGCGCTCGGCGTCACTCCTTACGAAATGATGCTCGAAGGCGTTGGCGCGAAAGACGACCCTGCATCCGGCGGACGTCAGATGCCGTCGCATTGGGGCAATCAGAAGCTCAACGTCGTCTCGCGGTCCTCACCCACCGGCACGCAGTTCCTTCACGCCGTCGGCTCCGCCGAGGCTTCGCTCTACTACCAAAAATTCCCGAAAGCCTTCGACCGGGCTCGCAAAGCGCCGCTCGGCGAGACCGTGGAGTACAAACCAGACGACGTCATGTACGTCTCTTCCGGCGAAGGCACCACCAGCGAAGGTGAATTCTACGAAGCCTTGAACACCGTCAGCACCGAAAAGCTACCTGTCCTGTTTCACATTGAGGACAACGGCTACGCCATTTCTGTCCCGGTGGAATGTCAAACCCCTGGCGGAAATATTTCCAAACTCCTCGCGAATTATCCCGACATGCACATCGAGGAATGCGACGGCACCGATCCGCTGGAGAGTTACGCAGCCATGAAACGCGCAGCCGAGCATTGCCGCGCGCGCAAAGGTCCCGCGCTCGTTCACTCGCACGTCGTTCGCCCTTACTCGCACTCTCTCTCCGACGACGAGAAACTCTACCGCTGCGAGGCCGAGCGCGAAGACGAATCGCGCCGCGACCCGCTCCCGAAATTCGGCCTTTTCCTGGTACGTGAAGGAATTATCGAGGAAAGCGAGCTCAATGCCCTGGAAGCGAGCGTGGAGCGCGAAATCAGCGAAGCCACCGACCGCGCTCTCGCCGCCGAATTGCCCTCCAAGGATTCCATCTATCAATGGGTTTATTCGCCGGACGTTGACCCGCTCGGAAAAAACTTCGAAGCCGAGCCTAAGCTCCAAGGCGAGCCCAAAACGATGGTCGAGATGGTCTCCGCCACTCTCCTCGACGAAATGCAAACCGACGAGCGCATCGTCGTTTTCGGCGAGGACGTAGCCGATTGCAGCCGCGAAGACAGCCTGTCAATGGTAAAGGGGAAGGGCGGCGTATTCAAAGCCACCGCTGGATTGCAGCGCAAGTTTGGTTCTAAGCGAGTCTTCAATTCACCTCTCGCCGAAGCCAACATCGTCGGCCGATCCATCGGAATGGCTCTGCGCGGGCTGAAGCCTGTGCCGGAAATTCAGTTCTTCGATTACATTTGGCCCGCTTACATGCAGCTCCGCAACGAACTCGCCACCATGCGTTGGCGCTCTGCGGGACATTTCAAGGCCCCGGTGGTCATCCGCGTAGCGATCGGCGGCTACCTCACCGGCGGCGCGATCTATCACAGCCAGTGTGGCGAAGTGGTGTACACCCACATTCCCGGCTTGCGCGTGGTGATGCCTTCCACCGCCCTCGATGTTTGCGGCCTGCTTCGCACCGCGATTCGCTCCGACGATCCCGTGATGTTTCTCGAGCACAAACATCTTTATCGCCAGCCCTACAATCGCTCGGAATATCCCGGTGCGGATTTCACTATCCCCTTCGGCAAAGCGCGCGTTGTGCGCGAAGGCACCGACGTCAGCATCATCACCTATGGCGCCGTAGTCCATCGAGCCGAAGTCGCCGCGGCGGAATTGTCCCGCGCCGGAATTTCCGTCGAAATACTCGATCTGCGCTCGCTCAGTCCCTACGATTGGGAAGCCATCGCTACAACCGTCCGCAAAACGAGCCGCGTTATCGTCGCTTACGAAGATACTTTGTCCTGGGGGTACGGCGCGGAAATCGCGGCCCGCATCGCCGACGAACTATTCGAAGACCTCGACGCTCCCATCCGCCGCGTCGCCGCCACCGATACCTTCTGCGCCTACCAGCCAAAGCTCGAAGACGCAATCCTGCCCCAAACCGAAGATATCGTCCGCGCCGTCCGCGACCTGGCCGTCTTCTGATGACCCTTCGCTATATTTGCGGGTTGAAAGGGCGCATGCCGGCGGCCGGCTTTGATGGTGAAACTTTTTACGTGGTAGTATCGTACCCCTATATAGTAACCCGCGCGAACATGGCCGTTGTGTGTCGCGCAGGAGGCTGAAAATGATTTGTAACCATTGCAAGAGGGAACTCACCGAGCATTCCAATTTCTGCTACTACTGCGGAGCGCCCCAGCAGGCAGCCCCTTCCGGACCTCCGCCAGTTCAAAAGCGCCTGATGCGCTCGTCTGTGGATTCCAAAATTGCCGGCGTGTGTGGCGGCATCGCCGAATACATGGACGTGGACTCGACCGTCGTACGCCTGGTTTGGGTCCTCGTTTCGTTTTTCAGCGGCATCGTCCCGGGCCTCATCGCCTATCTCGTGGCCTGGCTCGTGATGCCGCAAGCTCCCGTTCCCGTCCCGGCAACCGTAATCGAAACGCCTCCGCCGACGACAGCGCCAAACTTCACGCAGCCCGCATAGGCTGGGCGAGCCGGGCGGCAGACCGCAGGCAGTTAGTCCCGCTTGTCTCGGCCTTTCGGTTTCTTCGAAAAATTTCGCTGCTTCGCAAAGATAGCGTGATCGAGCGAAATCAGCCCAGCCCCGAGCGCAGCCAGCGCGAACGATCCGACCATCATCGCCAACGGAAACTCGTAATTATGCACCGCCATCGGGTTCGCCAGCATTCCGTGCACCTTCACCAAGGCGACCGCCATCTCTCCCGCAAGCAGCAACCCGGTGATCCGCGTGAACAGCCCGACGATGAGTAAAATTCCGCCAAACAATTCCAGCACCCCCGAGATGTAAGCAAAGTAGGAAGGAAATCCCAGATGCGCGAAAACTTCGGTCGTGTGCTGCAATTGAGTGAACAGCTTGGGGTACCCATGAGAGATAAATATGACCCCAAGTGCCACCCGCAACAGCAGCAATGCGAGAGGCTTCAGTTTCTCCAGACCTTCCATGTGCAATCTCCTGGCATCCAATCAGCGAGCGCCAAACAATCGGGCTAGTCGCGTTGAGCGCCGTGCCTCAACGCAAGCGCCCGCATTGTATCAGAACGGCCGAATCGCCCTGAAGCAGCTGCGCATGGAAACCGCACATTCAACCGTAGCCGGAATGCGCATTGCCGTTGGTGTAAAATCATCGCTTGCTTCGGCAGTTGCGCGAAGACGAAGGAACGCCCGCGCAACGACGATAGGGAGCTGATGAAGTGATGTCGAAGACGCGAACGATTGGCGTGGTGACCGGCGGAGGAGATTGTCCCGGCTTGAACGCCGTGATCCGCGCCGTCGTTCGCACCGCGAAACTGCAGCACGGCTGGCGCGTGATCGGCATCACGAACGGATTCAACGGTCTCATCTGGCCCGAACAATCGCGCGAGCTGACGCTCGACGCAATTCGGGGGATTCTTCCGCGAGGAGGAACAATTCTAGGCACCACGAATCGCGGGAATCCTTTTGCTTTTCCCGAGGAAGAAAATGGACAAACGGTAGTCCGCGATTATTCCACCCGGTGCATCGAGAACATGAAGGCGCTCGAGATCGAAGCCCTCGTGGTGATTGGCGGGGACGGAACGCTGACGATCGCTCACAAATTCTCCAAGCTCGGAGTGCAAGTGGTGGGCGTGCCCAAAACGATCGACAACGATTTGCGTGCCACCGAAATTACTTTTGGATTTGACACCGCGCTGCACGTGGCCACGGACGCCATCGACCGCCTGCACACGACTGGCGAGAGTCACCATCGCGTGATGGTGATCGAGGTGATGGGCCGCGACGCCGGATGGATCGCGCTGCACTCGGGACTGGCCGGAGGCGCAGACGTCATCTTGATCCCCGAAATCCCCTTCACTATCGAAGCCGTCTGCGAGTCCATCCGCCAGCGTGAAGCTCTTGGCCGAAATTTCTGTCTGGTAGTCGTTGCAGAAGGTGTGAACTTGCCCGAGCTCGACGGCATGGGCAAGCCTTTTCCGACCCCTCAGCCAGGGCAGGTTGGAAACGCGATCGGTTACGCCATTCGCGAGTACTCCAAGAAAGAGGTTCGCGTAACCGTGCTGGGCCACGTGCAGCGCGGCGGTTCGCCGAGCCCGTTTGACCGCACGCTTGCAACCCGGTTCGGCGTCTGTGCCGTGGAATTGATGGCACGCGGCGAATATGACCGCATGGTTTGCTTGCGCGCGGGAGAAATTCGCTCCGTGCCGCTGGCGGACGCGATTGGTTCCTGCAAGCTGGTGGATCCGGGCAGCGATTACGTGCGCGCGGCGCGCGCCGTGGGAATCACATTTGGAGACCGGACGTGATCCGGAAAATTCTCCTGGGCCTCCTGGTACTGCTGATTTTAGGCACAGCCGCGTATCTTCGGTTCCATCACGCGACGCCGCCAATGGAGGTGGGTTACGCCGGCGATCGCCAAGTCACGGTGTGGAGCACCTCCGCGCAAGTGCGCGAGCCGGTGACGACCGTGAGCTTTGGCGAAAAACTGGATGTGCTTCAGCGTTTTCAAGATCAAGTGAAGGTGCGCACCACCACCGGGATCACCGGCTGGATTGAGGAACGCGAATTGCTTTCGGCGGATGTGTGGCAGATGGCGAAGGACCTGACAAAGAAAGCCGCCACGATGCCAGTCGAAGCGCGCGGCCACACCAAAGTCCTTAGCAATCTCCACATCGAACCGGGACGCGATTCGCTACGCATCCGCCAACTATACAAAAACACCGCGCTGGATGTTCTCGCGCGGCAACCGATGAGTACCGCTGTAGTTCGCGGTACCGGAGCCGAGGAAGACCCCAAGGCGGAGTCCGCGGGGAAAAAAGAGGATTGGTGGCTCGTGCTGGCGCACAACAGCGATCAAACCACGATGGCGGGCTGGGTCATGGGACGCTTTATCGATCTCGATGTTCCAGCACCGCTGCCGGATTATGCCAGTTCGGCCGGAATGCGCATCGTAGGGTGGTTCGAATTAAATCGCGTTGTAGATCCATCACAGAATGCGAAGCCACAATATCTTTTAATCGGGACCCACGGAGCCGAAGGGCAACCGTGCGATTTTTCACTGCTCCGCGTGTACACCTGGGGCCAGAAGAAGGAACGCTACGAAACCGCGTTTGTGGAAAGCGGTGTTTGCGGGAAGCTTCCGGTCAAAATAATCAAAGCCTCCACACCCGGCGGTGAAGTGAGATTCGAGTTCCAGAATTTGAGCGGCAAGGGATCCGAACAGCGGACCTATGTGATGAGGCAGACGGTTGTCCGTCGCGTGCGCGAGCCCGGCGAAGCCAAATCCCGTAAACAGAAGCGTTAATCAGAGCGCTTCACCCCTCTTCATTTGACCGGGTATAGATCTTCAATTGGGCTAAATTGGTGCATATGCGGAATCGCATTTCATCTTTGGGCGCTTTGCTGATTTCTATTTGCATTCTTTCCATTGCGGGACCCGGGCAAACTGAATCACACGCGTTACAACAAAAGCCTGTGGGACTTGCGCTCGAGTATATCGGCGAGTGGGGCTCCCAGGGTGACGGACCGGGCGAACTGCAAGATCCCGCGAGCATCGCCGCAGACTCATTGGGCAATGTGTTCATTGCGGACCCCGCAACCGGCTTCATTCACAAATTCGCGCCGCGGGGGAAGGCGTTGCTTTCGTTTCAACAAGATGGTTTGAAGCATCCGCAAGCAATCGCGGTAGACCGAGACGGAGCCATCTATGTGACCGATCCGGCGCGGGGCAGTGTCTTCATTTTCTTCCCCGGCGGAGAAGGAAATCGCTATCGCGAGCTGCGTTTAAAAACGCGTGCCAGCGCGAGCAATTCTCTCAGCGTAGCCGTAGCGGCCGACGGGCTCATTCATGTTTTTGATGCGGACGCGTCGAAGTGTTTCACGTTTAACGCACGATTACGGCTGGAGCAGACATGGATTCCTCCGGGAGGCAACCCGCGAGCAACCAAAACTTTTGGCCCGATTGAAAATGGCAAGGACGGGTTTCTCTATCTCGGGAATTCTTCCGGCAATATTTTGAAGCTCACACCGGAAGGCCATTTGGTAATGCAGATAGCTCCGGGAGAAAATGAAGCAAAATGGAATCCGACGTCAGGTTTCGCCGTTTCGAACAACGAAATTTTCGTGATGGACAGCAATGGGCGAACGCTGCACGTAGTGACGACGGACGGCAATCCCAAGCTGGACATGGACCTCGCTCCACAGCTCGGTCAAGGGTCGCGTCCCGCGCCGCCGCTAGCGGTCAGCCCGCAGCACGAATTGCTGGTTCTCGATGCGCCGGAACACCGCGTTCTGGGATACCGCATAAATTTCTAGCCGCGATTTGGTGGTGCTCAGCTTCCGGCTACCTGAATAATTGAGAACTTGACGTCCGGCCTTCTCCGATCGCAATCCGCGGGCGCCTTGTACTGGCTCTGAGGTGACATTTCCGGTAAATTCAATCACCGCGTCGTAAGGAATAATTTGCGTTCGGATAAGATAGGCGTAATTTTCGCAGGGGGAGAAGGCTAGCCATGTGTTTTTCAGCAGCAGCAAACTTTGTTGGTAGCACAGTTTTGGGTGCCGTCGGCGTCGTCACGTTGACCAAGGTGAAGCACAGGCGCGAACTGCTTTTCGCGTCCCTACCCATCCTGTTCGCCGTTCATCAGTTCATCGAAGGGTTCGTCTGGTTGGGATTGGATGGAGTTCTCTCGCCTGCGGTGACGCACGACATGGGAGCGGCGTTCATGCTGTATGCCCAGGGAATACTGCCTTTACTGCTGCCGCTGAGCGTCCTGCTTTTTGAGCCTGACGGCCCAGGCCGCAGGCGCATGCTGCCGTTCCTCGTGCTCGGCGGAGCAACTACCCTTTATATTTTGTGGGCATTGACAGCTTACCCAACGGAAGTTTTCGTCAGGGGAAACAGCATCGTGTACATCAATCAAGCGACCAACAATACGGCGGTCGCCGTGCTGTATGTGATAGCAACCTGCGGGTCCCTATTTATGTCGAAGGAAAGGCCCATGGTACTCTTCGGCGCGGCGAACCTAATGATTCTCCTGATTGTAATGGCGTTCAAGCGCTACGCCTTCACGTCGTTGTGGTGTGCCTACGCGGCGATCGCAAGCGTGATTATCCTAGCCTACTTCTGGAAGAGCAGCGTACGTCGGCCGCTCCGCTACGCCCTGCCTTTGTGAAGGCCAATTTTAAGCTGCGTGGACGTTAGGGAGAATACCGTGCCACTTTTGCTGAGCGAAGCCGACGTGAAATCACTGCTGACGATGCCAACCGCAATCGAAGCTGTGGAAAACTCTTTTCGCCGTCTCGGAAGCGGCTCCGCGCTGCTGCATTCGCGGCAGAGGCTGCATCTGCCGGCAAAAAGTTATCTGCATTACATGGCGGCGGCCGACGGCGTCAGCGGATACATGGGCTTGAAAATTTACACCAGCTCTGCAAACGGATTGCGTTTTCTGGTGACGCTGTTCAGCGTCGAATCGGGAGATTTGTTGGCCTTGATCGAAGCTGATTTTTTGGGACAAATGCGCACGGGCGCTGCAAGCGGCGTCGCTACGCGGTATCTCGCGCGCGAAAACGCGCGCACGCTGGGAATAATCGGGACCGGATTGCAGGCGCGGGCGCAGCTCCAAGCGATTGCTCAAGTCCGGAAACTTGAAGAAATTCGTGTGTTCGGCCGCGACGCGGGAAACCGGGAAAAATTCGCAAAAGAAATGAACGCTATTCTCAAGGTTCCCGTTGTGGCGGCAATTTCCGCGGAAAACGCCGTGCAGGATGCGGATATTGTCGTCACGTCCACGACGAGCACGGCTCCCGTAGTCGATGGGCAATGGCTGAAGCCGGGCGTGCACATCAACGCCATCGGCGCCAATTTTCCGCAGAAACGTGAGTTGGATGCGCGCGCCGTTGAGCGGTGCGATGTGATCGTCGCGGATTCTCGCGCGCAGGCCAAACTCGAAGCAGGCGATCTGATTCACGTCTTCGGAGAGGATGCGGCGCGATGGGCTGGCGTGCGGGAGCTAGCCGAAATCGTCGCAGGAAAAGTCGCCGGCCGGACGAGCCCGAACGAAATCACGCTGTTCAAATCAAACGGGATTGCTACGGAGGACATTGTTGTAGCCGGAAGAATATTCGAGGTGGCGCGTGAACGCGGGATAGGCCGCGATGTCCCGATGTGGCAGCAAGACGGTGGACTGGAGAAGCGCGCGGGCGTGAGGAAGTGACCTGAGGCAGTTCTAGGCTCCGGGGCGGCCTAGTTTCTTGACTAACGCGTCGTGAAGGCGGTGGCGCATGTCTTCGGGAAGCGGCGCAGGTTCGGAGTTGCAGTAGATTTGAATGGTCTTCTTAGTGGTATCCACGATGAGTTTGCAGTTCTTGCACTTGGCCAGGTGCAATTCGATCGAGACGCGCAATTCCGGATCCAGCGCCTCGTCCAGATAATCCTCCAACTCAACAACGATGGTCTTGCAATTCACTGATTTTCACTCCGCCGAAAATATTTGTTCAGTTTCTGCCGCAGCTTCAGGCGCGCGCGAAGAAGCCTCGATTTCACGGCTGGGATGGAAAGCCCCAGCGCCTCGGCCGTCTCTTCGGTCGATAATTCTTCGATGTCGCGCAACTGGAAAATGATTCGAAAAGATGGGTCTAAATCGGAGATTACCTCAGAAAGAATGTCGGAAAGCTCGGTCTGTTTATAGCGATCTTCGGGCGAAGGGCCCCAGTCTTCTATCTCACGCGGGATCAAGTCCTCCCCGGTATTCACCTCTTCGTCGATGGAAACCACGTTGGGGCGGCGCTTGCGCAATTTCATCAGCGCTTGATTGACGGCTATGCGCACGAGCCAGGTATAGAAGCGGGAGTTGCCCTGAAATCCGGAGAGATGTTCGTAGGCCTTCAGAAAGGCTTCCTGCATCACGTCTTCCGCATCTTCGCGGTTCTGAGTGATGTTCTGTGCCAGGCGCAAAATTTTACGTTCGTAGCGGCCGACCAGAGTTTCGAAAGCGGTGATGTCGCCGTTCTGGGCGGCAGCAACCAGAATGGGCTCGTCTTCCTTCACCACTTGGGAGGGAAGGGAACGAGGTTGCACCGAGTTCTCACCTGCCGGATTCATTTTGGATGCGCTCATTTCGACGTATCTCGCAGCTTGAAGGGTAGCACAGGTTGAGAGAAGTCCGCGCTGTCGCCGGCTTGTAACTGGTTGGATGCGGGAGCGGAGTGCGCGGATGGAGAAATGGCTTATAAAAAATGAAGACCGGCAGCAAGCCGAAGTAGAGGGCCAGCCTTGACAGGCCGGGCGGCAGGAAGTATTCTGGTTACCGAACGAACGTTCGAACGGAATCTCCGCCTCCTTTATGCCAAAAACTTCTGTGCCGCAGCGCGAACCGCAAGAAAAGTTGCAGGTAATCCTGCGGCATGCCGCCCAAGTATTCTGCGAAAAGGGTTACGAGGGAGCTTCGATACGCGATATCAGCCGCTCGAGTGGTGTTTCGCTGGCCGGGCTGTATCACTACATCAAGAGCAAGCAGGAACTTCTATACCTGATTCAAATCCACACATTTAGAACCATTGTCGCGCGCCTGGAAAAAAGCCTGGCTGGCGTTACTGAGCCCGTCGAGAAGTTGCGCATTCTTGTCCACAATCATTTGGATTATTTTCTGCAGCATCCCGTGGAGATGAAAGTTTTGGCTCACGAAGACGAAGCTCTGGAAGGTGCATTTCGCAAGGAAGTGCTGGAAGTGAAGAGGCGCTATGTTGAAATCGCGCTGGAGATTTTCGAGGAGATGCGCAAGGCCGGTGCGGTGCGGCGATTGAATCCGCGGGTCGCGGTGCTGTCGCTCTTCGGAATGATGAATTGGACCTACACGTGGCACCGCGCGGCGGCGGATCCGCGGGCGGACGCGTTGGCCGAAACCATCGCGGGAATGTTCTTGCACGGAGTAATGAACGGGCACGGAGATGCGCGCTCGAGGTCCGCGCGACCTGTCGCAAGCACGCTTGCGGAACCGGCGCGCGCGGGCAGATAATCTTTAAATACAGACGGAACAAACGATGGAAATAATTTTCCGGAGGAAATAATGGCGACGACGCAGGCAGTGGAGCAGAAGCAACTGATTCACTACGGGGTGGAAGGCGGAGTGGCGATCATCGAGATGGATGACCCGCCGGCGAATACTTACACCTACGAAATGATGCAGCAGATTGACACTGCGATTTTACAGGCGCGCATGGACGAGAATGCGCACGTCATCGTGCTGCGCGGCAAGGGTGAGAAATTCTTTTCTGCGGGCGCGAGTATTCCCATGCTGACGAAGGCCGATCCGACGTTTAAGTATTATTTCTGCCTGCATGCGAATGAGACGTTGTGCCGATTCGAGCAGACGCCGAAGCTTGTGATTGCGGCGCTCAACGGGCACACGGTCGGGGGCGGGCTGGAGATTGCGCTGGCTGCCGACATCCGCATCGCAAAAAAGGAAGGCGGGAAAATCGGATTGCCGGAAGTGAATCTGGGCGTGTTGCCCGGAACGGGCGGGACGCAGCGGCTATCGCGAGTGGTGGGACGCGCGCGCGCGATCGAGTTGATGGCCACCGGACGCACGTTCAGCTTCGAGGAGGCGCTGGAGTTCGGGTTGATTCATTACATTTACGAGCGCGAGACTTTCTGGGAAGAAGTGATGGCGTATGCCAAGCAGTTCTGCCCGCCGAATAAAGCGTCCCGCGCGGTGGGGCGCATCAAGCGCGCTGTGGTCACCGGTTCGGAAGTTGGATTTGGAGAAGCGTTGGGCATCGAGCGCGAGCTGCAACAGCTTCTCTTCACTAGCGAGGACGCAAAGGAAGGATTGAAAGCGTACGTGGAAAAGAGGCAGCCGGAATTCAAGGGAAGGTAGGGGAACGCGAGAATCGAAGTGCAAGTACGCGAAATACGATTCGGGATTCCAAAGGACTGAATGCGCACACTGCCCGATTATCTTCGCAAGGGAATGAAAATGATATTGGTGGGCGCCAATCCGGGCGACCGTTCGGCGCGTGTAGGGCATTACTACGCCGGACGCGGCAACCAGTTTTGGCCGGTGATGTATGAATCCGGCGTGATTCCGGAACCGCTCGGCTATGAAGATGACCGCCGCGTGCTGGAATTCGGAATCGGGATGACGGATCTGGTCAAGCGTCCTACGCGGGGCGTGGAAGAAATCGAGCGGCAGGAATTTTCCGAAGGTCGCGTCCTGTTGGCGCAGAAGCTGGAGGACCTGCGCCCGCGAGTGATTGCGTTCAACGGAAAAATGGTTTACGAGAAATTTACCGGGCGGACGTGCAAGCTTGGGTTGCAGAAAGAAAAACTTTACGGTGCGCACGTGTTCGTGCTGCCTTCGACCAGCGGGGCCAATTGTGGAACCGATCGCGGCGTGAAGACCCGGTACTTTAAGAAGCTTGCGGCGCTGCTGAAAAGCTTGAAAGATTAGGGGAGCAACGTTATGGCGGCAACTACTCAACAAAACGCGGCGAATCAATTGGTGCTTGAGGAGCGCGACGGCAGAATTGTTACCCTGCGTTTGAACCGGCCGGACCGGCTCAACGCGTTGAATGTGGAGCTTGGGCGTGCGCTGGTTCATGCGCTGATAGGCGCAGGCGAGAACAAAGGGATAGGCGCCGTAAGAATAATCGGAGCCGGGCGGGCATTTTGCGCAGGTGGGGATCTGGAACTTCTTCACGATCTGCGAAAACGCAATGACACGAAGGAACTCGAGAGCCTGCTTGTTTCGGGGAAGGAAATTTGCCTGGTGATTGCCGGCATGCCGAAACCGGTGATCGCGGCGGTGAACGGTCCGGCGGCCGGCGGAGGAATGAATTTGGCCCTTGCTTGCGACATGCGCGTGGCTTCCGATCAGGCGAAATTCGCGGAAGCGTTCGCGCAGATTGGGTTGTATCCGGATTTCGGGGGAACCTTTTTTTTGCCGAGGCTGGTGGGACGCGCGCGAGCGGCGGAATTATTCTGGACCGCGGAGAAACTGACGGCGGAAGACGCTCTCAGGATGGGGATCGTCAGCAGAATCATTCCCGCGGCGCAATTCGAAGAAGAAACCAAGAAAATCACGCAGGGTTTGGCCGCGGCCGCGCCGCTTTCGGTTCGAGACTCGAAGCACGCTATGACTAGCAACGACCGCGCCGCGCTGACGGCTGCGCTGGACGAGGAAATAAGGCTGCAGATTCACTGTTTCCAGTCGGAAGATTGCCTGGAAGGGCTGAACGCGTTTGTCGAGAAGCGTAAGCCGAATTTTCGCGGGCACTGACCACTGGATTTACTCCGCGATGGGAATGCTCATCGAGCGGTGGCCCGGAACAGATTTTATAGAAGCAAGCGTTTGAGAAAATGGGAGGAATTCATAAATGTCCGCAACACGCATTGCTACGTTCGATGATTGGGTGGATTTATTCCGCGTTTGGCGCAACGACATCGGCGTGAATTATTCCGAAATCGACAGCTATCATTTCGAAGCGAAGTTCGGGCCCACGCGATCCAATGAAATTGAATTCGGCGCTTTCAAAGGACGCCCGAAATGGCAAAAGGTGCTGGATATTCCGGACCAGCGGATTCGCGATGGCCTGATGAACTTGATTATTTATCAAGGCGACACGGAATTCGCTTCGGTGGAACAGCAGCGGCGCCTCTTCGAACATTCGCCGAGCGAACACGACCGCAAATCGCTGTGCCGCGTGGTGACGGAAGAAATGCGGCATGGCTGGCAGATGTGCCACCTGCTGATCAATCACTTCGGCTACAGCGGAAAAGTGGAAGCGCAGAAAATGCTGGAACGCCGCGCCTTTGAATCGAAGCGCTTGCTTGGCGCGTTCAATCAGGAAGTGGCCAACTGGCTGGACTTTTTCACCTATACGGATTTCGTGGACCGCGACGGAAAATTCCAGCTCACTATGCTGAGCTACTCGGGATTTGAACCGCTGGCGCAATCGATGAATCCGATGCTGCGGGAAGAATCGTTCCATCTCGGCACTGGGCATGATGGGCTTAAGCGGATTGTGAAAGCAGAAGTAGTGCCGCTCAACATCGTCCAGAAATATGTGAACAAATGGATTCCGGTGAGCTACGATTTGTTCGGAGTGGATCAATCGAGCTCCGCGCACTGGTTTTACGTTTGGGGCTTGAAGGGACGTTACGACGAGGCCCAGACGAAGCAGGAAGTGGACCTCGGGCACATGAACGAGCACAATCGCCATCTCTATTTTCTAGAGTGCGAAAAACTGATCGAGCAGATTAACAAGCACGTCCCCGCAGGCGCGGTTCCGCTTTACGTCCCGGACATGAAATTCAACCGGCACATCGGGGAGTTTGCCGATCAACCCTACAGCGTGACCGGTGAGCTATTGTCGCCGGCAAAATATGCGGAGCACTTGAAGGAAACTCTGCCGCAGCCGGAAGACATCAAGCTGGTGAGCGAAATACAGGACACCGAGCCGAAGTGGGTTTCTCCGAAAGGGAGCATGGATTTATCGTGACCGCCCGGTCGGAAGCAGAAGTTGCCAGCCGCGGTTACACTTTCAGCGAACTGATGGTTGCGGCGGCGGCCAGGGAAATCGGCGACGGGGAACTTGTATTCGTGGGTATGCGTCTGCCGATGCTGGCTTTCCTGGTTGCCCGGCGCACGCACGCCCCGCGCGCTGTGGGACTTTTCGAAAACGGCGTCGTCCGCGAAACACCTTCGCTTGAACTTCTTTACACCATGGGCGATCCGCCCAATCTTCTCCACGCCACGCAATGCGGTCAAATGCTCGATGTGATGTCGCTGCTGCAACAAAGCCGCGTGAACGTTGGATTTCTCGGCGCTGCGGAAGTGGACCGCTTCGGCAATCTGAACACCACCTGGGGTCATCGAAATAAGGAAATGCAGCGCTTGCCGGGATCGGGCGGCGCTTGCGATATCGCGTGCCTCGCGCGACGGACAGTAGTTTTACTGGCGCACGAGCGGGGCCGGCTAACTGAGCGCGTCGGACACATCACATCGCCGGGTTACGGCAGAGGCAACGGTTGGCGGCGAGCGCAGGGCTTGCCCGTGAATTCTGGTCCTTCGGCTGTGATCACAACGCTCGGGGTGATTCGGTTCGGCGACGATGGCGAAGCGTTTTTGGCTTCGGTTCATCCCGGAGTGAGCGTGGAAGAAGTTCTGGCCAACACAGGTTGGACGCTGCGTGTGGCCGATGATCTTGTTGAAACGCCAGCGCCTCGCGATGAGGCGTTGGCCGTCATGCGCGAGCTGGATCCGAATCATTTCTGGACTCGCTGAGATTGGGCAGCGCGCCTACAAATTATGGCTGAATCAAAATTGATGACGATGCGCGACGCGATCGCGCGGCACGTGCCCTCGGGTTCGATGGTGCTTCTTGGCGCGCAGCTGGAACAGATGATTCCGTTCGCCGCGGGGCACGAGCTGATACGGCAAGGGCGGCGCGATCTTACGGTCGTGGGTCCTATCTCGGACATTTTGTTCGACCAAATGATTGGCGCGGGATGCGTTTCGCGCGTGGTGGCCGCGTGGGTGGGAAATGTTTCGGCCGGAGTGGGATACTGTTTTCGCCGGGCGGTGGAACACGCCGTTCCGCGAAAAATCGAAGTCGTGGATTACTCGAATTTTACGATGGCGCTCGCGCTGCATGCGGCGGCGCTGGGTGTGCCGTTTCTACCGACCTACGCGACGCTGGGCAGTGACCTCTTGAAGAAAAATGGAAATTTGCGCGAGTTTTCCTCGCCCGTCAGCGAAGAAAAACTTGTTGCAGTGCGCGCGCTGCGGCCGGACGTGGCAATCTTGCACGTGCAACGCGCGGACGCTCAAGGCAACGCCCACATTTGGGGAAGCCTGGGCGTGGCTGTTGATGGTGCCCGAGCGGCGAGGAAAATAATTATTGTGGCGGAAGAAATCGCCGAGCCCAGCGTGATTTCGTCAGACCCCAATCGCACGGTGGTGCCCGGATTTTTGGTTGAAGCGGTAGTGCACGAGCCGGGCGGAGCGCATCCTTCGCCGGTGCAGGGATATTACGGACGCGATCACGCGTTTTTCGCCCAGTACCACGAGCAGACCCGGCGCGTGGAGGATTTTGAGGATTGGCTTACGCGGTGGGTGCTGAATGTGAGCGATCGGAGCGAATATTTGAAGCAGGTCGGTGCGGAGCGAATGCAGAGCTTGGGAGTGAAAGAGCACGCGTATACTGCTCCCGCGGACTTCGGCTACTAATGACGGAAGATCTTTACGCAAACATGGAAGTCGCGCCACGCGAAGTGCAAGACATGCTCGCGCGAGGCGAGAAGCTATTCTTCGTGGACGTCCGCGAAAAATGGGAGTACGACACTTCGCACATCGAAGGCTCGGTGCTGATCCCGCTGCGCGAAATTCCAGCAAATCTGGCTCGGCTGGAAGCGGCGAGCGAGCTTGTGCTGTTCTGTCACCACGGGATGAGAAGCTTGGACGCCGCGGCATGGCTGCGCTCGCAGGGAGTGGAAGGCGCGCGGTCGATGGCCGGCGGAATTGACCGCTGGTCCGCCGAGATCGATCCGAACGTACCGCGGTATTGAAGGCAAAGTACTGCGCGAGGAATCAACCATGGCCGTTAAGAAAGCTATCAGGAGAGTGCCGAGTCGAGGACCAAAAGCCGGGAAGAAAGTTCAATTCCTGCATAAGCCTTCGTGTACAACCTGCCGCAAGGCGCGCGCCTACATGGAAAACCTCGGTTTCGGCATGCATTTCCGCGATCTGGGGAAAGAGCGATTGAGCGCGGCGGAACTGGAGAAATTAATCGGCGACCGCGATCACGTACCATTTCTGAACACGCGCAACGAACTTTACCGGAGGAAGAAAATGAAAGACCATCCGCCGTCGCGCAAGGAAGCAATTCGAATGATGGCGCAAGAACCGAATTTAATTCGCCGTCCGGTAATTGTCGCGGGCGGCCGTGTGGTACTCGGATTCGATCAAGAGGGCATCGATCGAATTTAGCCGCGGAGTGAAGCGCGTTCTGCTGTACGTTGCCCGGGGGAAACCGAGCTTGCCGCCAATTATAGACATTCATATTCATGTGCAGCCCAACGACGCGATCAAACCGGAAGCTCGTGAATTGATTCGCCGCGGACGCCGGGACTATGACGATGTGCTGAAGTTCGGGGAGAGCGCCAAAGAGTTCCTGAAGTTCTTAGATGAGGCGGAAATCGAGCGAGCCGGAATCATCAACTATGTCAGCCCGGACGTGATCGGATACACGGCGGAAGTTAATGATTGGGTGGCAAAATATTGCTCCGCTGATCCGCGGCGCCTGCTTGCGTTCGGTTCCGTGCATCCGAAATATATTTTCGATGCGCGCGCCGAAGTGACGCGATTGAAAAAACTCGGGATTCGCGGACTAAAAGTTCACCCCTCCCATCAATTGTTCGCGCCTAACGAATACCGCAGCGGCCTGGGGCCTTTGCGCGCAATGTATGAGAGGGCCGAGGAAGTTGGCCTGCCGGTGATGATTCACACAGGCACATCGATTTTCCCTGGCGCGCGGAACGTGTACGCGCGGCCTATGCTGGCTGACGATGTCGGCGTGGATTTTCCCAACCTGGTCGTAATCCTGGCGCATGGTGGACGCCCACTGTGGATGAACGAGGCTTTTTTTCTCGTTCGCCGGCACAAGAATATGTACATGGATATCTCCGGGATACCTCCGCAGAAACTGCTGGAACATTTTCCTCGAATCGAGGAGATTGCGGACAAAGTCCTGTTCGGGACCGACTGGCCGGGGCCTGGTGTTCCCGGAGTGCGGGGAAACATCGAGAAATTTCGCGCCCTGCCGATATCGCCGGACGCGCAGCAGAAAATTCTATACGATAATGCAGCGCGGCTTTTCCCAGTTTAAACGAGGCCTGCGAATGGACATAAAAACCATCGGAGTGATTGGCGCGGGAACGATGGGGCGCGGTATCGCTTACGCGGCGGCGTTTGGCGGATATCGTACGGTGCTCGAAGACGTTTCTCCCGAAATGCGGGAGCAAGGCGCCGCCTATGTTTCTCAAACGCTGGAAGATGGAGTATCGCGAGGAAAGGTGACGCCGCAGCAGAAAGAGTCGGCGCTTAGAAATCTTACGGCGGCGCGTTCGGTGGAAGACGTTTGCCGCGAAGCGGATCTTCTGATCGAAGCTGTTCCGGAAGAAATGGAAGTGAAGCTCGAGATTTTCACGATCTTCGACAAATTTGCCAAGCCCGGCGCGATTCTGGCCAGCAACACCTCTTCGCTCTCCATCACGGAAATGGCCTCCATCACGTTTCGCGCGGAAGATTGCATCGGTATGCATTTTTTCAATCCCGTGCCGAAGATGAAATTGCTGGAAATCGTGCGCGCGCTGGAAACTTCTGAAGCGACCCTGCAGGCGTGCGTGGAAGTAGGGCGCCGGATGGGCAAGGAAGTGGTGGTGATACGCGAATCGCCGGGATTCGTGACCAGCCGCATCAACGCGATGATTGGCAACGAAGCTTTTTATATGTTGCAGGAAGGAGTGGCCAGCGCCGAGGACATCGACAAGGCGCTGAAATTGGGACTGAATCATCCGATGGGTCCGTTCGAGCTTGTGGATCTGGTGGGGTTGGATGTCCGCCTTAATATTCTGGAATACTTGCACAAAACGCTGGGCGAAAAATACCGGCCGTGTCCGCTGCTGGCGCAGTATGTGAAGGCGGGGCGCACCGGGCGGAAGTCGGGCCGCGGCGTGTATGAGTACGGAAAAGACGCGGCAAAGAAATAATTCTGCAGCTTCAATGCATTAGTCAGTGGAAAGGATTTTCTTGAAGATATGAACCTTGCCGATCGGATCGAAATTATCGAAGGCGACCTGACCGAGATGGACGTGGACGCCATTGTGAATGCTGCGAACAACGATTTGCAACTGGGAGGCGGAGTGGCGGGAGCGATCCGCAGAAAGGGCGGCCCCGAAATCCAAAAAGAATGCGACGCCATCGGCCAGGTGCCGGTGGGCGGCGCGGCGATCACGACGGGCGGAAAACTGAAAGCGCGCTACGTGATACACGCGGCGAGCATGCAGCTCGGCGGGAAAACGTCCGCGCACTCGTTGCGCAGCTCGACGGCGCATTCGCTGCGAATTGCGGCGCAAAAGGGACTCAAGACCATCGCCTTTCCGGCGGTGGGAACGGGCATCGCGGAATTTCCGCTGCGCGAATGCGCCGAAATCATGTTGCGTGAAGTAGCCAAACATTTCGAGCAACCTACATCGCTCGAGAAGATTGATTTCGTTCTGTTCGACAAAGAAGCGCTGGCAAGCTTTGCAAGCGTATGGACGGAACTGCAGGCGAAGAGCTTTAAATGAGCGAATTGCTCGCGGATAAAGTGCGCCACCAGCTCGTGCGTTACGAGCATCCGCTTTTTGATTTCGAAGCGCGGCCCGCGGAAGGGGGAGTGGAAGTAGAGATCCGCTACAAGCCCACAAACGCGGAAGTGCATAACTATACTTTTAAGCTTCATCCCCGCGAAATTGAACATTCGCAATTTCCATGGACCTTCCAAAAACAGCTGTACGACTGCCTGCACGATTACATCATCGAGATGTTTACGCGCAACCCGCAGCGCGTGAATTGATGGCCTCGCGCAGCGAACCGACACCGCTTGCGCTCATCCTCGCGGAACGGATTCGTTCGCACGGCCCGATCACATTTGCTGAATATATGGAAGCGTGCCTCTATCACCCGGTGCACGGGTATTACACCAAAGCGGAACAGCAGCCCGGGCGCGATTATTTTACGAGCGCCGACGTAAGCCCTCTTTTTGGAAGGCTGCTGGCGAGGCAATTTCAGGAAATGTGGTGCGCGCTTGGATGGCCGGATACTTTCCGGCTCGTGGAAGCCGGAGCCGGGACAGGCCGATTGGCCAAGCAAATTCTCGATTTCGCCGTTGAGACGTGGCCTGATTTTTACCAGGCGCTACGGTTTATTGCGGTTGAACGATCGCCTTCACGCCGCGCTCTGCAATCTCAATTTCTGGATGCGCACATTGCGCGAGGTAAATTCGCGTCTCACGAGGAATTTCAAGATGAAGTCACCTGCGGATGCATTTTCTCAAACGAACTTATCGACGCGATGCCGGTTCATCGCGTAGTCCGCGAGGGCAGCGATCTGGGGGAAATTTACGTCGGGCGCGGCAAGAACGGGTTCTGCGATGAAATGGGCCTGCTATCTTCGGGCGAGATCAGCGAATATTTATCGCAACAGAACATCCATTTGCGCGAAGGACAGCAAGCAGAAGCGAATCTCGCCGCTTGCCGGTGGATCGAAAAAGCAGGTGAGAAACTCAAACGGGGCTTCGTCGTAACGATTGATTATGGGCATGAAGCACAGGAGCTTTACGACGAGCGCCATATGCGAGGTACTCTGCTTGCCTACGAGCGGCACCGCACGGACGAGGATTGGTTTCGCGCGCCGGCTGAGCAGGATTTGACCGCGCACGTCAATTTCACCGCGCTCGATCTGTATGGGCGAAGAAGCGGACTCGTTCAAACTGGATTTACCTCTCAAAGCAAATTTTTGCTTGCGCTCGCGCGCCACGGCAATTTTTCGGATTTGCAATCAAACGAAATGGCCGAAGCCGAACAAACGCGGAGACGGCTTCTCTTCAAGACGTTAATCAACCCGGAAGGAATGGGCGAGACGTTTCAAGTTCTCATCCAACATAAGGGGATCATTCCGGGAAATCTCGCCGGACTTCAACCGCTCTAATCCGCCCACTCCGAAGACTCCAGTTTTTTGCTCTATGGGCGTTTCTTGAGGACCGGCTTGTCCGGGTCTGCGGCTGCGGGCGCGTTCGCCTGGGTAGCGGGTGCTGTGCCGGCGGGCGCCGCGTCCGCGACGGCGTCGCCGGTGTACGGCCGCTGCAAATATTTTCCCGCCTCTTGCTGGGCTCCGGCGGTATCGTCCCCGAGATGCTGCGCTAGGCTGTACTCGTTTACGGCGCGTTCGCGCTGGCCGAGAATGTCGTAAATTTTCCCGATGTAAATGTGGCACCAGACATCGACCCACTTGGGGTCCAGGTCGCCGCCGAGGGCGGCGCGAAAGGCGTTCGCAGCGGACTGAAAGTTCTTCTGATTAAACATCGCTTCGCCCATGCGGAAATGAGCGAGCGAGTTGCTGGATTGCAGATCCAGAGCGTGCTGATATTCCTGGATAGCCTCGTAGTATTGGCCGTTTTCGGCAAAGCCTTCGCCTCTTGCCACGAACGCGCGGATTCGCAAGCGGGGGCTGGATTTCAGCATGTTGTTATTGGGATCGATCACGATTCCGTACGGCTTGGGCCGGCCGAAAGTGTCGATCTCGAATTGCTGCGTTGTTCCGGTCACCAGGATCTTCTTGTATTCGGGGTTTCCTTCGGTATCCACGCGGATTTCAACCGGCATGCGAAACGTATCGAGATCCTGGTGAATCTTTCCCACCACTTTGAAGCCTTTTCTCGTGCGATAGACGATAAATTCAAGTTTAAATTCCGGAATGCCCGTTGAATTGACCCACTGCGAAAAGAACGAAACAAGATTGATGGGAGGCTCGCCTTTCTTCGGAGGCGGAACTTTCGTGTAAGCCATCTTTTCAAAGTCGGCAATGCTCGCGTTCTTGCCTTCGTACTTCTTATAGAACTCGTGCAGAAGCGCGGAGAAGGCATCGTCTCCGATTTCGGTGCGGAGCATGTGAAAAACCAGAGCGCCCTTGTCGGCGACCACCGATCGGTATTCGTTTGAGAATGTCTGCAAGCGGCCGGCCTGAGAAATGGGCGCGGTGTCCTCGTACATCAGCGCGCCGACCGCGAAATCTTCGAGCGCTCGGTGCAGTCCGGCGCTGCCGTCGCTCTGCTCCGCATACATGGCTTCGGCATAGCGCGAGAGGCCGTCCGTCAGCCAGGTATCGGACGAAGTAGCGGGAAGGACGCGATCACCCCACCACTGCTCCGAGGCAAGTTGCGAGATCAGACGATCGTTCGCTTTTGTAGTCCATTGGCGGGCGCTGATCAGCAACAATCCGGGAGCGGAATATCCAGGCAAACTACCGTCGGGCATCTGCGCGATCGTAAGCGGCGGAGGCGCATTCTCTTGAAGCGGCCCGAATGCATCGGTGTAATACAAAATAATATGCGCCAGGGAATTTCCATACGCGGCTGCGGTGGACGCCTGGGCCGGCGGCGTAAACACAGAAACGGTGATGCCTTCCGTTTGGATGGGATTGAGTTGCAACGCCCCTGCGACGAAAGTGCCTACCGGACCTGGGCGGTCGCAATGGAAAACGTACGACGCCTGGCCCTCGCCCTTTCCGATGCCCGGCTGCATCGTCGGCGGATCCGCCTTTCCCGTGCCGGTGACGTACATCGTATCGGGCGTGATTATTTTGAAAGTGCCGGTATAACGATTCGCGGGATAATTTGTGAGCGGAAACCAGCGCGCGGGAAGTAACAGATACGCCGAAGTTTTATCGATGGAAGCGAATCGCACGCCTCTCGTCGGACTATCATCCTCGCTCGAAATCGGCCCAGTGTAATCGAACTCGAGAGTCACAGGCTGCCCAGGAGCCACAGCATCAGGAAGTCCGACGGTCAGAAGGAGAGGATAAGTTCTATCGCGCTCGAATTCTAGGGGCTTCCCGCCGGGAATGCGAATCAAGTTCAGCTTCAAATCCTGGTGTAACTCGACGACCACGGTGCGCGAAACTTCGTTGGCAATAAAATCCACGCGAGCCAGCGCCGAGATCGTCTGGTCCTCCGGGTGGAGCAAGACCTGCACGTCGTAATGATCCGCGCGAAATGGGAAGCGGCGCGGCGATTGCGCCGGCACCGTGCCTGCCATCAGGAGCGACAGAGCCAGCAGGACGAGCAGCCCATGAATCTTGTGCAAGAAACCCTCTCACGAAAAGCGGACTATTCGCTTCTGTCTAAGATACAAGAGTCTGGCGCGAAGTTGCCCGAGAGCACCACGGCGAAAAGGTTACAACATCTGCGCGAAAATGTCCGCAGCGCGCTCGATCGCGCCACCCGGGCCAAGCTTGGCGCGCACCTCGGCCAGGCTCGATTTCATCTCCTCACGAGCGGCGGGCGAATCCAGCAGGCGGCGAACTTGTGCTTCGACAGCGGCCGGCGTGAAATCATCCTGAATTAACTCCGGAACCACGCTTCTCCCCGCTATGAGATTCACCATGCTGAAGAAAGGCGTCCGAATCATTCGCCGCAGGATGGATGCGGAAATCGGGCTAACGCGATAAACGACAATCATTGGTGTGCCGAGCAGCGCGGCCTCAATAGTGGCCGTTCCGCTGGCGACAATGGCGCAATCGGCCGCGGCTAAGGCGTCGTAAGTGGCTCGCTGAATGAACCTCATATCGATAGCCGAGCGGGCGTATGCAGCGAAGAAACCTGCTGTCAGGTTCGGTGCCGCGGCAACAACGAACTGTATCTCCTTATCGGCCCGGTTGAGACGCTCGCACGCCTCGAGTATGCGCCCGTAATTTTGCCTGATCTCGTTTTGACGGCTGCCGGGCAAGATAGCGACAATGGGCTTGTTTGGATTCAGATTGTGAAGCGCCGCGAATTCCGCGCGGCTCATTTTGGGCTGTACGACGTCCACCAGCGGATGTCCGACAAAATTTACCGGCACTCCCGCGTCGCGATAGATCTTTTCTTCAAATGGAAATATTACCACCATGCGATTTACCCGCCGCTTGATGATGCGAACGCGTCCCGCGCGCCAAGCCCAAATCTGCGGACCGATAAAATAACCCACTGGGACGCCGATCTGTTTCAGACGGCGAGCCACACCAAGATGCGTGCCGGGCGAATCGACAAGAATCGCAAGTGCAGCATTGCGGCGCTTGGCCTCGCGTTTCAGACGATTCTGCACGCCAATCACTGTTGGAATTTTGTGCAGGACTTCCGCGATGCCTACAACCGCAACTTCGTGGTAGTCGGCGACCATCTCGACGCCCGCTTCGGCCATGCGAGGGCCGCCCATTCCGAAGAACTTCGCGCCAGTACGTGTTTGCAAGGCAGTTGCGAGCCGCGCGGCATACATGTCACTGGATGCTTCTCCCGCGGAAATCAAAATGTTCTTTTCAGTCATGAGAAACGCAACAGCGGCGGCGTTTCGGGGCCTCGACGGTGCTTAATCATCGGCAGGGAGCGGATGCGAGAATCCTGCCCCACCGCCGGGCACCGGAGCAGTCAATTCCTGCTCCCGGTATTGCAGCTGATAGAGACGGTAGTAAATTCCACGCAGTGCGAGAAGCTCTTGATGCGACCCCTGTTCCCGGAGGCGACCTTTGTGAAAGACCAGGATGCGATGAGCGTGCTGAATCGTACTCAGGCGATGCGCGATCACCACGGCGGTGCGGCCCTGGAGTAGCCGGTCGAGCGCCTCACGGATCAAGAGCTCGGTCTTGGTGTCCACGCTGGAGGTGGCTTCGTCGAGAATCAGGAATTTCGGGTTGTGCGCCAGAGCGCGAGCGAAACTCACCAGCTGGCGCTGGCCCACAGAAAGCGTCGAACCTCGCTCGGTGACGGGCGTCTCCACGCCTTGAGGCTGCGATTCGAGAAAAGGGCCGAGCCCGACTTCTCGCAGCGCCTTTTCGGTGGCCGCGCGGCTTATTGTTTCGGTGCCGAGCTTGACGTTGGATTCCAGCGTCCCGGTAAAAAGGAACGGGTCCTGCAGTACGATTCCGAAAAGGCGGCGCAGCTCCTGCAAATCCATCGTTCGAATGTCCACGCCGTCGAGCAGGATTTCGCCGCGCTGAATATCGTAGAAGCGCAGCAGAAGCTGAATGATGGTGGTCTTTCCGGCCCCGGTATGGCCGACGATCGCGAGCGTTTGCCCCGGTTCTACGCGAAATGAGACGTCGCGTAAAACCCAATCTCCTTCTTTTGGCGCAGCTCCGCCGGTATAGGAGAACCAAACGTTGCGAAATTCGATTTCCCCGCGCGCGGATGGAAGCGTGTGTGCCTGAGCAGGCGACGTGATCGTAAAAGGCTCGTCGAGAAGCCTGAAGATGCGCTCGGAAGCGGCCATGGCCGTCTGCAAAATATTGAATTTCTCGCTCAGGTCCTGAATGGGCCGGAAGAAGCGTTGCGCGTAAAGCATAAATGCAAGCAGCACGCCCACTTCAATCGTTCCTGCAATCGCTTTTAGCCCTCCCACCCAGTACAACAACGCAAGGCCGGCCATGCTGAGAAATTCGACCGCGGGGTAGAAGAAGGAGAACGCATCAATGGCCTCTTTGTACGCCTCCATGTGCACGCGATTCAGTTCCTCAAATTGCTTGCGCGATTTCCATTCGCGATTGAACAGTTGCACGATGGACATGCCGCTGATGTGTTCCTGCAGAAAGGCGTTAATGCGCGCAATGGCCGTGCGGATGCGGCGGTTCGCGTTGCGCACTTTGTTCCGGAAGAAATAGGTCAAAAGAATCATGAACGGCAGGGGCGAGAGCGTCGCGAACGCGAGAAACGGATGCCACTTGAATAAAATTGCGATCATGGCAAAAAGCAGCACGAAATCGTTCAGCATAGCCACGACGCCTGAGGCAAAAAGATCATTTAAGGCGTCCACGTCGGTGGTGGCCCTGGTCACCAGACGCCCCACCGGGCTGCGGTCAAAATAGCTCATCGGGAGGCGCTGCAGGTGCTCGAAAATTTCCTTGCGCAGGTCGTACATGGTTTCCTGCCCGACCCATTGCATAATCCGCACCTGCGCGTATTGCAACCCGAAACTGCCCATGAGCGCGCCGGCAGACGCTGCCACTACCCACAGCAGCCCTCTTAAGGCTTCACTGCCCGTGATGTAATGATTGAAGCCGGGAACGATATATTTATCCACCGCGATGTGGAAAAGATAAGGCGCCACGATCTCCATGGCTGTGACGCCCAGCGTGAGGGACACTGCGGCGACGACGTACCACCGGTACGGACGTAGATACTTCATTAGCCGGCGAGTCAGCGCCGAGTCGTAAAGCTTTCCTAATTTCTCTTCTTCGCGGAAATCGCTCATTCGCGTTCAAGCTCTTCTTCGAGAAGTTGCTTTTGATACAGGTCCGCGTAATAGCCGTTGTGCGCCAGCAGTTCGTCGTGCGTGCCGCGCTCGATGATGTAGCCCTCGCGGAGGACGATTATTTGATCGGCATTCTTGACGGTCGAGACGCGGTGAGAAATCAGAATGGTCGTGCGCTGGCGCATCACGTCGCGCAGCCTTCGCAAGATGCGCTCTTCGGTGTCGGTATCCACGTTCGCCAGCGAGTCGTCGAGAATCAGGATTCTTGGATGCCGCATGATCGCGCGGGCCAGTGCCGTACGCTGCTTTTGTCCGCCGGAAAGCGTGATTCCGCGTTCTCCTACCATCGTGCTAAACCGCTGCGGAAAACTCTCGATCTCGCCGGAGATGCTCGCGATTTCAGCCGCTTCGAGAATGTGCTCTTCCGCCGCGTCCACCGCGCCGAACGCAATGTTTTCGCTGATCGTTTCGCTGAATAAGAACGTGTCCTGCGGAACGTACCCGATCGCGTTGCGAAGTTCGGTAAGCGGATACTCACGAATCGAACGACCGTCGAGGAATAATGTGTTCGGAGGCGCGTCCCACAAACGCGCAATCAGAGCCGCCAAAGTGGACTTACCGCTGCCGGTCGGCCCGACAACTGCGAGAGTCGCGCCTGCCGGAACGTGCAAGTTGATGTTGTGGAGCACGGGCTCTCCCGCCTGCGTTTCCGAACCCGAAGTCGGATATGTGAACGTGAGGTTTCGAAAATCAATCTCGCCGCGGACCGTGGATTTTTCCTGAGCCGGCGGAGCATCCCCGTTTGGTCGAACGTTGAACGGATCGACTGGCGTATGCGCCGGGGCGGACGAATCACGAATACCCGGCTCCGCATTCATGATGTAATTCAGCCGGCCCATGGACGCAGCGCCGCGCTGGAAGATATTCGTCACCCATCCGAGAGCGATCATCGGCCATACGAGCTGGATCAAAAACATGTAAAACGCGTTGAACGTTCCGAGCGAAACGCGATGATCGATCACCTGTTTGCCGCCGAGCCATAGCAAGATCAAGACGGTCATGCCGATCAGCGTGGAGAGCCCCGGAAAAAAAAGACTCCAAGTGCTGATGAGCTTGATATTCCGGTTTACATAGTCACGATTGGCTTCGTCGAACTTGGCGACTTCCTGTTTCTCCTGGGCGTAGGCGCGAATGACGCGCATACCGGTAAGATTTTCCTGCGCGCGGGTTGAAAGCACGCCAAGCGCAGCCTGAATCTGCTCCGAGAGCCGGTGAATGATCTCGCCGAAATAGCGCGTGACGATCGCGACAATCGGCACAGGAATCAGGACCCACATGGTGAGCGCGGGCGAAAGCTTCAGCATAAAGAAAATCGCCAGTACCATCGTGGAGATTGTCGTCGCGCTGTACATGATGCCCGGCCCGAGCACCATGCGCACTGCGTTCAGATCGTTTGTAGCGCGAGACATCAAATCGCCCGTCCGATTGCGTACGTAAAATTCCGGTTCCAGCAAGACGAGCCGCGCCAGCAGATCGTTGCGCAGGTCGTATTCAATCTCGCGGGAAATTCCGATCAGTATCCATCTGGTCCAAAAGGAGAAAAATCCTTTGGCCAGCATCACCGCCACCAGGATCAGGCAGAAGAGCCCCAAAGCGTGACGGCTGTGCGGCGCATAAATTGAAAAAAGCGGCGAAAGGATTGCGCGCGAAAATCCGTTCAGAGTTCCCAGCGTGCGCGGTGATCCTTGCACCAGGTCCGTAATCATGCCGATGATCAATTGAGGCAGCGCCCCGACCAGCCCCATCAGCGCGAGAGTCAAGAGTCCGAGAGCCGTCATCCCCTTATAGCGGAGCACATACGGAACGAGCGTCTTGATCTGGCTCCAGCCGGACGGCTTTGGTTGCGAGCGCGCCGTGGCGGCGACGGGTTGGGCGATGGCGCTCATAGATGCACCTGCGACTGCGGAGTTTCCAGCGTGGGCAATTCCCCGAGGAAATTTTCGAAGGTCCTGTCGAGCGATTGGTAACGTTTCACTTTCGGATTCCAGCGGATTCCCACGGGCAATACGTGCCCGCCCTCGCCTTTAGGTGACGCGATCGGTGTGAAATACATTTCCAAGCCTTTTTCGTGTTGCTCGAACTGCAACCGCCAGCCGTTCACCGGCGCCAGAGGAGATCCTCCGAGAAATCCCTTCGTGTTCTTGAGATGTTCGTCGCAGAGGAAGATCTGTTTCCAGGTGTTGCCGTCATTTTCGATTATAACAGCGCGGGTTACGACGGTGCCTGCCGCGACACCCGGAGGGATCGCCTTCAGGCGATTGACCGCCAGAACCTGCTGCGGGCCTGTTTTGGAAAGGTCGCCAAAAGCCAGGACTTCAGTGTCTGAACCTAGCGCCAGCTCGGCAGCTTTCTGCACGTCGGCTGGAATTGCCGGAGCGGCTGGCGTGGGAGCAACAGCGTCTGGTTTGACTGGAGCGGGCGTCGAAGAGGAAGTTCCGCAGGACAGAATCGTGAGTGCCGCCGCGGCGACCGCTATGAGTGCGATGGTTTTCATGCCTTTTTTGCGCATCCGGATCAAAGGCTCGACGCCGCCAGCGTGATAGCCGCCACTTGATTGGAGGAAACGCTGCACGACACCTCCATCACTTGTGGCACGTCTGGGCCGGCCCAATCGAATGAGTACAACCATAATTCTAGCTGTTCGCTTCCTCGCACGGAAGGACTCTCAGATTCAGGCTTGCCATATATTTCGGCCATGCGACTGCACGGGTCGCCGAGCTGCAAACCCTGGCCGGACGCCAGCAACTTCAAGCGGCCGGGAGCCATCACAACAGCCTGGCATTTTGCCATGATTTCAGGTTTGTAGTTGGTATCCACTGTGATGGTTTGCACGATTTTATTTGCGTCTACCTCAACCCGAAGTTCGCGGTGCGTGCAGATGTCGCCCCACAACAATGCATCCGTTACGGATTCGTCGCGATCCAGCTCGCGAAAAATTTTCTGCGGCGAAGCGAGCCGGGCGTGGCCCGGACGCAGTCCGGCAAGGCTCAGCTCGTTTATTCGCTTGGAAGCCTTGACTTGCGGCGCGGCTTGAACCGTCAGCATCAGTATGGAAGCCACGCTAGCGAGCTGCCAGAATTTCTTCGAGGCGCGCCTCAAAGTTTTCCTCTCCCTCCGACCACAGCCGCACCTTAGCAACCGGCAAAGCTTTTTCGATCCGGCGAACCCAATCGAGGAGTTTTTTTATGTTTTCGCGAGTCTTTTCGTAATAGTTGTGCAAATTTTCAGGACGCGCCATGGCATCAAGGAAAAGTTTTTCCTCCGGGCTTTCCGGGCTTGAACGGCCCGTCTGCCGGATGCCGAGCAATCCCGCGTGCCCGGTGAAGAGATGCTCGAAGCCGAAATTTACCTCCAAATGGCCGTCTTGACGCCAGGCTCCGCCGTCGAAATCCTCTCCATAACAAATGAGCTCCAAGGCTTGCGGCTGGAGCTGCCATCGAGCCGGGTCGCCCTCGTAAACCCACAGATCCCAGCGCGAATGAACCGAGTAAGAGCTGTCGTTATTCAAATGATTCTTCGCCAATTCCACGATGCTTGCGGCGTCCAGAGGAAGCGAACGCAGATCCTGCTCGTAAACCGGAGTTTCTGTCCAGTCCACCGCGCGAATTTCGAGATGCGTGAATCCGGGCTGCTTCGCAGAGAAGGGAACCGTAGAGAGAAAAGTGCCAAGTCTTTCGAGAAGGAGATCCTCGGGAAAATCCTTGCACCAGATGCTCAGGTAAGCCTGATTCGACATGCCGAGCATTATACCGGGATGCAGCTTGGAGCCGAAATCGAGGCAGCAGGTGCGCAGGCGATTTAAATCGCGGACTTTGGATTACTTTTTGTGCTTGGGAGAGTCTTCGTCTTCTTCGGTATTGAAGTCCGCTGGAAATGCCGAGGAGCCGTTCCTTCAGAGTGTCGCCCATCCCGGCGAGAACTTGAGAGCAGGTCTCGCGAAGGCGCTTTTCGGCGGCTTTGGCAATGGTATCGAGCACGGATTGCGAATGCTGGCCGAGCGTGGTAGCGGAAGCCAGCAGCCAGGAGTTCGAAGCATTTTCCAGGCGAGCCTTGTACTGTTCGATGGATTCATCCGTGGACTGTTTCAATTGCAGTTTCCACTCTTCTTTCTCCACTTCGCGTTTTTCTTCCCAGGCTTCAATCAGCGGAGCAAGTTGCGATTGCAGGAATGTCCGCGCCTGCTCCACGCCTTCCATCATGCGCTCGTCCATTTTCTGCTGAAATTCGGCGAGCGATCCTTCGCGGTTGAACTCCATATCGGAGCGCGCCTTTTCCAGCGCCGAGCGGGAACTTTGTTCGAACCGCCGTAGAGACTCGGCGGTAACGCGCTGCACCTGATCGGAGAACGATGCCGTCGCGATTTGGGCCGTTTCGTTGAGTTTCTCTCGTTCGCGGGCCACTACTTCTCCCGCGGCGTCTTCGATTTGCGCCGTGCTGTGCTCCACATACGTCCGGCGGTAGTGATCGAGCTCGGAAGCCAGCATGCTGGATACTTCGGCGGCGCGATCGCGAAGTGTCGTGGTAGATTGCTCGACGGCCTTTTCGAGCGAGGTCTGCATCGTGGTCTGCGCTTTTTTCTGATACCAATCCGAAGCTTTCGACAGAGCCTCATATGTCTCGTGCTGCGTCTCCGTGCTTTTTTGCTGCAAGTCTTCTTGGACTTTCGAAAGAGAAGCTCGGCAAGATTCCTCGAATTCCGCGGGAACCTTGGAAGCTTCCGCGCGGAGTCGTTCAAGCGACTCCTGGATCACCTGTTGCGAAGACTGCTGCGCTTGTTCCCGAATCGAGTTTTGCAGCTGCGCGGCTTGCTCCGCGGCCTGGCGCATCTGTTCGCCGATGCTGCTCTTCAAATTGGACGCCTGCTGCTCGGCATTTTGCAGCTCGGACGTCATCTTTTGTACCGCTTCCAGGCTTGGCGCGATCTTCTGATCGAGTTCAGCGGAAACGCGCTTGAGAACTTTTTGCGCAGAAGCTTCCAGCGCAGGTTCAATCTGCTGCGCGCGTTCGGAGATAATTTGGTCGGCGCTCCGGCTGATTTGCTCCCGCTGCGCGCCAAGAAGCTCATCGAGGTGCTGCCGCGTTTGTTCCAGAGTGACCTTCGCGGCATCCCGAAGTTGCAGCTTGGTTTCCTCTGCCCGGTCGCGCTCGTGCTTCAGGCTGGCTCCCAGCGATTCGATGGTTGTAGCTGCGCTGTCGATCACCTCGTCCAGCGAAGTGCGAAGAATATCGCTGCGGGTAAGAATGTTTTGCTCCGCCTGGGACATTGCTTGCCGCGACACTTCGGAAATTTTCTCGTCTATTCGGTGCGACGCATTCGCGATTTTCTCGTCGAATTCGTGCGACGCTCCCGCCAGGCTGGCCTCGACTTGCTGGTTCCAGCGCTGGTTCGCCGCGGCGATTTCCGCTTGCGATTGCTCCACCGTCAGGCTTCGCACGCTCTGTGCCGTTTCTTCCAAACTCTTGCGCCATTGATCCAGATGTTGCTGCGCCACTTCCGGCGAGGAAAGAATTTCCAGCGACGGCGTGGCCGCTGCGCGCTCGATCAAAGCCCGTTCAACCGCTTCATCCACCGCTTGCTTCAGACTGTGCGCGGCCGTTTGCTCCGCCGCCTGTTGAGCTGCGTGGGTTGCGGCTTGCTCGGCTGCATGGCTGACTGCCTGTTGCACCGCGTCACGGATTTTTTCGTCGAGATGAATTGCGGAAGCCTCAGTGGACTTGCGCGCTTCGTCCACAATCGCCGCTGTGCGCTCCGCCGCCTGCTGCACTACCTTCTTTACCGAAGCTTCGGACACGCGCTCCATCGAGACCTTTATCGCTTTCTCGATGGCCTCGTGTAGCTGGGAGTCGAGTTGCTGGCGCGCGATTGCCATTTCCTCGGTGATCGCCGCTTCCGCGCCCCTGCGCATTGATTTGTCGAGTTTTTCCTTAACTTCGTCAACCATTTGCGCCATTTGGCGCGCCAGCGGGCCCTGCATCTCCTGGCTTGTACTTGGAACTACATGGATCTTGCTCTCTTCCATCGCAGCAGTCGGAATGCTAGCGTGCGCCGGTGAAGTCGGCGCCTGAGGCAGATTTGCGGGCGGTGCGGCCGCAGGCACTCTGGGCGCTGCAGTAGGTGCTGCAACCGACGGCGCAGGTATCACTGGTTTTGCACTCTCGCTTGAGGGCGTAGCAGTCGGCTGAACCGTCGCCGGCGCTTCCGCTTTCTTATCCGCAGAAGCCGGTTGGGGAGTAGAAACCGTACCGACGGGCGGCGCCACGGATAGTTTCGGATCAACGGCGGCATACGGAGCAGAACTTTCCGCGCCAGCCTCATCCGACATCGGGAACCAGTCCTCGGGTGGGAACGCTATGCCCCAGACGTTACCGGCGGCTTCAAACTCAAGCCCAATTTGAAATAGCTCGCGAACTGTGCGGGGTCGCTGCACCCATACTACCCGGCCCTGAGTGGTTCGCTTTTGTCCCGCTTCGGGACGAGGAACTTCTAGCGTAACCATCGAATTCTTGGGAACGTAATGTTTCGACTGGTACTTACATCCGTGACAATTCACCATCACCGTTGTCGTTCGTTCCTTAAATGGTTGACCCAACGCGTCCACACCCGTGACCGTTATGGGCACGGCTTGCACGATCCGCGTGCTGCGGCGCTTCTGTCCGTCTGGATCGGTCGATACCAGGGGTTCGGTCACCATTCCTCCAAGAGGGGTGTCTATTAAGGGTAGCACCGGCAGCGCGACGGGTCGAGCGACATACGGGAACTGTGCGAAAGGGTAACTTGACGGTAACGCGCAGCCGCCTATTTGGGGGCCGGTTCCAAATATTTAAGGCCGGAGAAGGCAATTCCACCGACCAAATTCCGCGCCTTTCTAGCAAAGAGTTCTGCGCTTGGTTATGATGTCAAACGTGACCGAAAAAGCTCCGGTGCCTCTCATCCGCAAACTCATCGTCATTGCGGGAGTCTTAGTTGTACTCCTCGTCATCGGTCTGTTCGTAGCCTCCGTCCGACTGCCGGGCTATCTGCGGGAACGTGCCGTCGAGACCCTGCGTGTGCACTTCGCGAGCGATGTGCAGTTTTCCAACCTTCAAGTCCACCTTTTCCCGGGGGCGCGAGTCACCATTTCGGACCTGGTCTTGCGCCACAACGGACGAACCGATGTACCTCCGTTAATTCAGGCGAAGGAGATCATCGTCGACGCTACTTTGGGAGGCCTGCTGCTTCCGAAGATGCATGTCGCGAGCGTCCGGCTGATTGGCTTACAGATCCACACGCCGCCTCGCCGTCCGGGAGGCCCGCCGCTGCTGAAGAAAACGGACGAAGATCTTTCGAAAAAATATCCGATCGTAATCGACGATATTCATGCGGACGATGCGCTTCTTGAAATTCTGCGACCCCAGCCGGGAAAAGAGCCCAAAGATTTCGTGATTCATCATTTGGAAATCAAAGACTTTCGTTTTGACCTTCCTGCTAATTTCCACGCCATCCTGACGAATCCCACGCCCAGAGGAGAAATCGATTCGAAAGGTCTGTTCGGTCCCTGGCAGCCGGAAGAACCCAGCGAACTCCCGGTCGATGCAAAATATGATTTTAAGAACGCTGACTTCCGGACCATTAAGGGGATTTCTGGAACCATGAACTCCACCGGCGCATTTAAAGGCCCTCTTGATTACTTGTCCGTCCAAGGAGAAACGGAGACCCCGGATTTTGCTTTAAACATTGCGGGCCATCCCGAGCCGCTGCACACCGATTACGACGCGATTGTGGATGGGACAAACGGGAATGTGATTCTTAATAGCGTTCTCGCAAAACTGCGGAATAGCACGTTGCACGTGAAGGGTGAAGTGGTGGATATCGAGAAGCACGTCAAAGGGCGAACGATCAAGCTTGACGCCGTCTCCAATGATGCCCGGATCGAAGATCTTCTTTGGCTTGCGGTTAAGTCTGACGAGCCCGTTATGACCGGCTCCGCCACGCTGAATGCACACATCGAAATCGCGGAAGCGGATACGGATATCCTCCAGCGCTTGACTATCCACGGACAATTCGGAGTGGGCGACGCGGAGTTTACAAGTTCCACCGTGCAAGGAAAGATCGACACCTTCAGCAAGAAGGCGCAAGGCGAACCGAAAGCTACTGACCTGGGAACGGCGGTTTCCGCCTTGAACGGAAAGTTTGACGTGAATAAAGGACTCGTCGCGTTCTCGGAACTCTCTTTTGTAGTGCCGGGAGCGTCAGTGCAACTGGCCGGAACCTATCAAATGGCGAGCGGCGAAATGAATTTTCACGGGAAACTTCGCATGGATGCCAAGCTCTCGCAGACAACCACCGGAGTGAAATCATTTTTCTTGAAAGCCGTTGATCCGTTTTTCAAAGGCAAGCATGGAGGAACGGAGATACCGATCAAAATCACGGGAACGAAAGATCATCCGTCGTTCGGGTTGGACCTGCACCACGGAAACTAAACCCCGGAGGCTAAAGCTCGCGGCGTCCTTCCATCGCTTTCATCATCGTCACTTCGTCCGCGTATTCGAGGTCTGAGCCGACCGGGATGCCCATAGCGATGCGCGTGACGCGAACGCCCAGCGGCTTGATCAGCTTCGAAAGATAGACGGCGGTGGCTTCGCCTTCGGCTGTCGGGCTTGTGGCGATGATAATTTCTTCCACCGTGTTGCCTTTCAGTCGCTCGATGAGGCTCTTGATTTTTATTTGATCCGGCCCGATCCCTTGCAGCGGTGACAACGAGCCTCCCAGCACGTGATACAGTCCGTTAAATTCCCGCGTTTTTTCCACCGCCTGGATATTCGTGGCTTCCTCCACCACGCAGATGATCGACCGGTTCCGCGTAGCACTCGCGCAGAAATGGCACGGATCCGCATCTGTAATATTGTTGCAGACGGAACACTCGCGCACTTTTTCCTTGGCCTCGCGGATCGCGTCGGAAAGCGCGAACGCCTGGTCGCGGTCCACACGCAGCAGAAAAAATGCCAGACGCTGCGCGGTTTTCTGCCCGATACCGGGAAGGCGTTTCAATTCGTCAATCAATCGCGTCACTGAAGGCGCAAAATCGGGCATGCCATCACATCCGTTTCGTGGATTTCGAAAGAGAAGGGAATCGGTACCGCACCTGGGAGACGGGCCGCTGGATATCAGCTCAGAACATGCCGGGAATTTTCATTCCCGCGAGCCCAGGCAAACCGCCCGTGAGATCCTTTACCTGCTTGGATAATTCTTCATCCACGCGCCGGGTAGCTTCGTTCACCGCTGCCAGCATGAGCTCTTGCAACATTTCCTGGTCCTTGCTCTTGAAAACGTCCGGCTCGATCCGCACTTCGGTCAATTGCTTTTGGCCGTTCATCTTCACGGTGACCATGCCGCCGCCGGAGGAAGCTTCCACGGAAATCTCGCCGATCTGCTTTTCGAGCTTTTCCTGGACCTGCCGGAACTGCGATAACATTTGTTGTAGAGCCTTAACTTCCATGTGTCATTCCTCGCCCGGGCGCTTGACCTTTGAAATCTGGCCGCCGAACTTTTCAAGCATTGCCCTAACGATCGGGTCTTCTTCAAACCGGGCGCGCAATTCAGAACTGCGCGGCACAGGTGCCCGGCCAGTCTCAAGCTTAACACATACCCGCAGCGGCTGGCCGACCACTCGATGCACCGCTGTGCGCAAACGTTCCATCGCTTCGCGAGGCAGCATATCCGCTAGTCCGCGGTTCTCCGTAGTGAAGAAAAGCCGAAACTCGCTGGCTTCCATTTCACATCGCGTGGCCTGCTCCAGGAAGGACGACAGCAATTTCGATTCGTGTAGCGCAGCTTTGATCGCCTCCAATTGCGCGGAGGCCAGCCCCCCGCCAACATCTTCGGCGGCGCGCGCCACGATGCGAGGTGACGACGCGGGAACCGGGCCGGAGGACGCAGCGGAAGACAGCCGAGCCGGTGGAATCGTTGCCCCCGGCGCCGCAACGGCGCTCGTTGCAGGCGTCTCGCGCGTCGGCGCAACCGCCGAATAGGCCGGCGCCGAGGCGGACTGCGCTGCGGACATCGCCCGTGGTGGCGCGCCGGAAGATGATGGCGTTGATTTCGCCGCGCTTCCTGTGCCGCGCAAGTCAGCGAGAATTTCTTCAAGCGGCGCAAGGCGTTGCGCGTTCACCAGCTTCAGAAGCCCCAGCTCGAGATGCAGGCGTGCATCGGGTTTTTTGCGCAAATCGTCATCGGTGGCCAGCAGGATGTTGAAAAAACGCGTAAGGTCTTCTTCGCTGAACTTCGCCGCTTGCTCCGAAAGGCGGTCTTGCTCGTCGGACGGCGCAGCGACCAGTTCAGAATTCGCGCCGCATACGCGGACCACAAGAAGATTGCGAAAGTGGCGAATTGCTTCGCGGCAGAAATGCTGGAGATTTTGGCCCTCGCCGATCAGGCGATGGACCAATCCCAAAGCGCGCTCCGCAGACTGCGTCGCGATCGCCTCGACCAGTTCATCCAGCACGTTCTCTGCCACCACTCCGAGCAGTTCGCGCACCTGCGCGTCCGTCACCGTATCGTCGCTATAGGAGATGGCTTGCTCCAGAAGCGAAAGGCCGTCGCGCAGGCTGCCTTCGGCGGCTCGCGCGAGAACGGCGACGGCGCCGGGTTCAATCTGGAGTTTTTCTTCGCGCGTGATGCGCTCGATTTCTTCCGCGATCTCTTTGAACGTAAGCGAGCGAAACTGGAAAAGTTGCGCGCGCGATTTAATCGTCTCCGCCAAATCTTCGGCGCGCGTTGTCGCCAGAATGAAGACCACGCGTTCGGGCGGTTCTTCGAGGGTCTTGAGCAAAGCGTTGGAGGCCTCGTCGGTCAACTGATGCGCTTCGTCCAGAATCACCACTTTGTAGCGGCTTGAAGCCGGAGCGTAGCGCACCATCTCCCGGAGTTCGCGAATCTGGTCGATGCCGCGGTTAGAAGCGGCGTCGATTTCAAGCACGTCGAGCGAAGTGCCTGCGGAAATTTCCCGGCAGGAGTCGCAAGTATTGTCCGGATCGGCTGTCGGCCCGCTCGCGCAGTTCAATGCTTTCGCCAGAATGCGCGCGGTGGTTGTTTTCCCCACACCGCGCACGCCGGAGAAAATGTAGGCGTGCGCCACGCGGTTCGAGCCGATTGCGTTCGCCAGCGTTCGCGTCACGTGCTGCTGCCCTACGATTTCGCTGAACGTTTGCGGTCGGTATTTTCGAGCAATGACTTTATAGCTCATGAATTGAATGTCCAGCTTTCCGCGCAGGCGATAAGAGGAACTTCGGGTACTCCGCGGCGCACGAAGCTGACCCGCTACCGTTGCTCCCTTCCGGGCCTGGCGGAGTTTGCGGGGAATCGTCGCACAGAGCCCGAAGTCCCACCGATCGGCAGTCGCTGCGGAAACTTTTATTTCTTCAGCACTGCTTCGCGAAGTTTAGCACAGCGCTCCACTGCGTGAAAGATGGGCCATGGATTGTAGATTGCTGCGGATTTTGGTGCGAAGCTTTCCAGCGATGAAACGGAAGCCGTGACATACCGCGAACTGCGTCATCAAGTCGAACGTTGCGTCGGTAGGCTCTAGTGGCCTCCGGCCTGGGCACCCGTCACGGAATTCTCTTTTAACGCCGCACGTGCCTGCGGCACGGCAAACGCCGTCTCGACACGCTCGTCACTAATCGCTGCCAGAGAGATCAGAGTTTTCTGCGCGTCAACGGGCTGTCCCGCTTTGCTTTGGGCGTCTGCCAGCAACATCAGGGAAAGTGGGTTTTGGGGGTCTTCCATCAATTCCGGGATCGCATCGTCATACTTTTCCTCCGTCATCAACGCGGCGCCGTTTGCGGAGTGATAGGACTGTTGGACTAGGTTGCTCCGGCTGGTCTGCGACATGGCCGTCAGGGGCTTAAGAGCCTTCTGCGTCGCATCTGCCATGCCCGCGCGTTCGGCGATGAACGCGCGCGTTTGCAGGATGTTCGCTAGTTCTATCTCACGGCTGCCCTGCGAGATCTCATGATTTTCCGTGAGCACCTGGCGACCGGCATCGAGATCCCTCATTGCGGCGTGCGGATTTGGGTTGAAAAGCGCCATATCACGGTGAATTTCCGCTTCCTCCACCGGCAAGTCGGCGGCGTGCGCTTCCACCGCGAGTTTCGCGAATTCCCGGGACCCTCGCTCGAACTGATTTTCCCGGTAATACGTCATGGCCCAGAGGATTCGATAATCCAACTTGGTGGCGCGTTCTTTCGTTCCCGCAATCGCTTTCAGATATTCCACCCGAGCCCGTTCTTGATCCCCCATCAGCGCGTAGGTGGAAGCGATGCCAACTTGCGAAGTATTGAAACTCGAATCAAGTTGCAGCGCCTTGCCGTAGTGCTCGAGCGCGGCCGGATAATCGCCCAGCATGCGCATGATTTCGCCGTAGGAATCCTGCGGGTTTGGCTGAGCCGGCAGTGCTGCGACGTACTGGTCCATCAGCGGAGGCGCCAGGTTCGGCTGCCCGCTCAGCGCGTAGCAGTACGCCAGATTGTTCAGCGCGGGAAAATAAGTCGGATCTTTTTGCAGGACTTTTTTGAGGATTCTCTCGCCGTGCTCGTAGGCCGCCTGATTCGAGCACAGCCACTCAGCGGCCATATTCGCGAGCCGTTTGTCGTTCGGATACTTGGCTAGAAGATCGTTCATCGCAGCGATGGCCGGAACAAGTCCGCCATTCTTCGCGCCATCCATCCAACGGATCAACAAGCGTTCGTCCGGCGACGCCTTCGCAATGTATTTTTGCGCCAGGGCGTATTCGCGTCTCTCTTCGATCGGATCGGTCGTGAAGTAGGCCAGCATGGCGTGGGCCAATGCAAAACGTGGATCGGCTTTTACAGCTTTGCGCAGAGAAACCAGGCCTTTGTCAACGAAAAGTAGGTCTTCGCGGTACAGCAGGGCGTGTTCGTAATCCATTCGTGCGTCGGCGGAGGAAGTCGTGACCGGAACAGTGTCCGCTGCTGGCGCCGCATCAGCCGCCGTGTTCGCGGCGATCGCGGGCTCTTGCGCTTGCGCGCCCGCTCCCGCAGCGCCGGCGCCGGTAATCACCAGCGCGATGATTGAATATAGAAAGGGGTTTCGGATTCTCATGATTCCTCGCATGGAATTTTCAAGCCTCGATCAGTGGCCCTTCAAGCTGTAACCTGGGTCGAAGGGCTGCTTGTCGTCAATCTTGATCACTTTCACTCCGCTGGTGATGTTGTAAACGTCCACCACACCGATGGCTCCGGGGCTGCTTTCTACGATTTTTATAACTTCCTCATCGCTCGAAACGAAAACGACCGGAGCCGTCATTTTCCGGCTCGGATCGTTCAAAATCGATCTTCCTTCGTCGAACGTGCCGCCCAGGATTTTCTCGATGACGAATTTCATTCCCGGCGAATCCGGGTCGCGCAGAACGATTGTTATGTTTCGGTCCGTGGGCCACGTATGGGTCTTGCCTCTGAAAATCTTGCCAAGATCAGCCAGAGTCGTCGCTCGAACGGGATTCGTGGAATGGACGATGACGGCAAAATCGGTCGCGAACGCGGCAGCCGTGACGCCGGCGAGCAACAGCCCGAGAGTCAGTAATCTCTTTCGCATCGAATTCTTATGGGGAGCCCAATTTTTAGAACGGACAGCGCCTTTAATACTCGCCCGTAGCCGAGGTTAACATTCCGTGCCCGCGCATGAACTCGCGAGTGCGTCGCGCGATGTCCTCCAAGCTACCTGTCCGGAAGGCCAGTATCGGTTTTCTTGGCCCGCCGCGAGGCTTCCTTCAAGAGGACGAAATATCCCCGGGGCTTGGCGATTAGGAACAGGAAGCATGATTTTCGGGTAACACTTTCTTGCGGGGGAGTATCTTATCTGCGGGTGCATCCTCCGCACTCGCACCGCGGCGCCAGCGGTAACCCCACGACACGGGGATGGCTTGGCATGTCCAAATTCCAAAGCCCGGAGGATTCAATGAAGCGCTTTATCAGTGTTTGCGCATTACTGTCTGTTCTGTTGTGGTTTACGCCCGCGGTACACGCTCAACAACCCACGGCTATCCAGCCCGGCACGCAGGTCCGGCTCACGATGGCTAGCGGACTCAGCACTGGTGTCGCCCACGACGGCGATCCTTTCACCGCGGTCGTCGCCGAACCCGTCTTCGTCGGCAATCAGCTTCTTCTACCCGCAGGTGCGAAAGTCCATGGGACGGTAACTAGCGTGACGCGTCCCAAATTCTTCGCGCTTTTCCGCAGCGGCGCTTCGATGAATCTCGTCTTTAATTCCATTGAGGTTGAAAGCCGCATCTTCCCCGTGCAGATGAGCATTCTTTCGCTTTACACCGGCGGACTGGACGCGGAAAAGAAGCGCAAAGACGTAAAAACGACAGAAGGAGTCGTGATTGAGGAAAAGCGCGATATCAAAGGCGACCTCATGACCGGCGGCCTGGGCACCGGCGCCGGCGCTCTTGTTGGAGTGCTATTTGCCAACGTGGCGCGCGGCACGCTGATCGGGTTTGTCGGCACTACCGCTTACATCGCAATAAAGAAGGGTAAGGACGTGGACCTCCCGGCGCAAACCGGCATGCTCGTCCGCATGGATTCCACAATCTCGCTGCCGGCTTCGTTGCTGCACAACGCGGCTTACACATCGAGCGGAAAGTAACGGGGAAGTCGCGCGACTTGCGGGATTGTAATCCGCGCTTGCTATCGTTCGCTTCCCAGGAGCGGGAAAATGACTCGGTTCGTGGCTCACCAGCTCGGCCACGAACCCGGTCAGCTTCAGAATTGATGGCGATTGCTTCTAATTGAGTCTCGAGACTCCGAGACTCCACAAGCTATGCTGCTGCAGTTTCTGCGCTCCGATCGATATCGCCGGGGCTTCCAGGCGGACGCGAACGATCCGGAACAAAGCTGATTTCGAATTCAATTCGTCGCCGCCGCTCTGATGAATTACCCGGATGGCCACCACGGTCTCCGGTGCCACTTCCGTATGCAACCGGAATTGGCAACCCGAATCGCTGACGTTGCACGTCTCCGTGCGCTCGGTGAAGAAACGTAAAGAACAATCAAATCCGCAAACTTCTATGGTCAACGCCAGCGGAACGCGATCTTCTTGGCGCCGGTCGTCCGTTGTAACTGTTCCCAACTGCTGCCAATCTGCTTGTTGCTTTCTCATATGGTACTCCTTGGCGGTCGCAGTCTTGGAACAACAACCGTGCCGGTGCTCAACAAAATTTCATTCACGCAGCGCTGACCGCAGACTTTCCGTTGGCCGGACGTTTCAGAAAACGGTAAAGACTGGTGCGTCCGATTCCCAATACCTGCGCGGTGCGCACGCGATTGCCTTTGCACATATCCAGCACGCGCTGAATGTGAACGCGGCGAATTTCTTCCAGTGGAAGCGGGCGCCAGCTTTCGTCTGACGCGGAAGTGCCTCGGTGGGGGTTCTGCAGGTGTTCCGGAAAATCACCAATGTCGATAAAATCCGCTACCGTGGTAATTGCGGCGCTGGCGATCACGTTTTCAAGTTCGCGGACGTTTCCCGGCCAGTCGTGCTGCAACAGAAGAATCTGCGCGCGCCGCGTCAAGCCTTGGATCGGCTTTCCGTAGGCTTCGCTGTACTTCTTCAAGAAATGCTGCACCAGAATCGGAATGTCTTCGGGACGTTCTGACAATCCGGGAACCCGGATTTCGATGCTGCTAAGACGATAGAAAAGATCTTCGCGAAAACGACCGGCAAGGACTTCGGCGCGAAGGTCGCGGTTGGTAGCGGCGATCAAGCGCAAGTCCACTTTTCTCACTTCCGGCGAACCCACGCGCTGAATCTCGCGGTTCTGGATCACTCGCAGCAATTTTGCCTGCATGTGCAGCGAAGTTTCGCCGATTTCGTCCAGGAAAACGGTGCCTCCATTGGCGTATTCAAAAAGGCCGGGCCGCGTCTCCGTGGCGCCGGTGAAAGAGCCGCGAACGTGCCCAAAGAGCTGGCTCTCGAGAAGCGTGTCAACCAGCGCTGAACAATTGCACACCGCGAATCGCTCTTTGGCCACCGGGCTCATCTGGTGCAGCGCTCGCGCAATCAACTCTTTGCCGCTGCCGGTGGGCCCGGTGATCAGCGCGTTCGTATAGTGCCTTGCGATTTTCTTGGTCAGGTCGAATACTTCCAGCATGGCCGGGCTTCGGCCCACAATGCCGTGAAATAGGAGATTATCGAGGAGTTTGTCTTCCAAATCGCGGATTTGGGACCGTTGCGTGAAGTTCTCTGCCAGATCGTCCAGGGCCTTCATCAGCCGCGTGTAGTCCACCGGCTTGCATAGGAAATCGTAGGCGCCGTGCTTAATAGCCTCGATCGCGGCGTCCACCGAGTAGTAGCCGGTGACGAGCACTACGAACATTCCGGGATCGCATTTCAAAATTCTTTCGAGAAAGGCCAGGCCGTCCATCCCCGGCATTTTCACATCGGCTACCACCACGCGACACGCTCCGGTCTTCACGCTCTGCAACGCTTCTTCTGCGTTCGTGGTACCCACCGTGTGGAAGCCGGCCTTTTGCAACCGTGCGGTGGTGAGATCCACTTGGTCAGATTCGTCGTCCACCACGCACACGGAAAGATTCTTTCGTGCTGCTTCAACACCGGGTCTTTCTTCGACGGCTAGCATGATGCGGATACATAGGCAAGGCCCGTGCCGTTTCGTAACATCGTTACATGGGGGAATGTGGAAAGAACTGAGTCGCGTGTCCGATGCAAGCTCTCGATTAAGAGTCGCGCATTGTTAGCTTTAATCGAAAAAAGGAGGGAAACAGCCAGCGCAAACAGAAAAGAGCGACTGCATAAATGAGCTTCCGTCAAATATTTTCTCGTTCCGAATTGGCCTTGCGGTTTCAGAACGGAACCCGTCTAAGAATTTCCTAAGCTTCTGCTTCATGCATATGGCGCCTTGAATCAATCTTCCGATCAGTTAGCGAAGACCTTCTGAGCTTCACGCGACTTCGCAGTTGAACTGGTTGTGCCAATCGCGTCCGGGCCGGCGTCGATATGCGGATGCAATTGCCTCAGGCTTACGCAACCTCGGCCCTCTAAATCGTCAGATGCGATGTTCAGCACGCGGTAGGCGACAGGAAAGTTGATGCTCCCCGTAGTGGCATGGATCAGCCGCACAAACACTACGCAGCCTTCGTGCAAACGCGACATCAATTCGACGCTCTTCTCGCCTAGATCCGTCCAGTGCAGCACGGCCGTTTCGACGAAGAATGTCCCTTTTACATTCCAGCCCGATACTTCCACTCGATAACTGTTGGGTCCATCTAGCAATGAGTGCATTGGCCCTCCCGCGCGCTGATCATTGCAGAAACGATGCCAAAGACCTGTCGCCTGAAGCATGCACAGAGAAGGACTTACGCAATAATCGAGGACCTCCCACGCCTCGCGGACGGGCTTATCGAAACATCTGTTCGTGTCTGAACCAAACCAAAATGGGGCCTGAAAGAACATAGCCTTAGCCCCAATGGGAACCGGGGTACAGCGCTGCCAGAGCGAAGCGAAAGATGAAGGGGAAGATTTTATCGTATGCGTACCAGGCCAGCACCAAGCCCAACATGCCAAAGCCCTGGCTTCGCGACCAATTAACGAATTTCAAGGCCGTGCTTTCGCTCATAAACAGCGTGATTCCTGTATTCCCATCGAGCGGCGGAACGGGAAGAAGATTGAAGGTTCCAAGCAGGAGATTCAGCAGGAAAATGATGCTAAGGAACGTAGCGGCAAATCCGGCAACGCCGGGCCCCGAGGCTTCGGTGATGCGCGTGAAGCTGACAAACGCGGGCATTCTGAAATATCCCAAGGATATTCCGGCGCGAATCGCCAGCGCGGATAGGATCACCAGCGTAAAGTTTGCGGCCGGTCCTGCCAGAGCCATCCAGGCCGCCCTGCGGGGGTAGCGCTGTTGCCATGCGGGGTCGTAGGGCGCGCTGGCCCACCCAATCATCCAGTGCGCCAGGAAATAGGAAATGATCGGCACCACCAGCAGTCCAAATGGCGACCGGCGTATATGCGGAATCGGATTGAGCGTTACCTGCCCGCCGTGGAACGCGGTCGTGTCTCCGCCAAGCTTGGCGGCAAGGGAATGTGCGCCTTCATGACATGTCGTCGAGAAAAGAAATACGATATACCAAATTACTCCGAGGATTAGGAATTGCGGCGTGAACTCCGAGCCTTGCATGCTGGCGCCTAGACTAAAGTGTCAGCCCATTTTGCGCAAGGTGTACTACTGGCGTCCGTGATGAATTCGTAGCCGGAGAATTTACGACGAGCTTTCAGCCGCAGCTGGGCGCGCAGGGAGAATTGGCTCCGGGGCCTGGACTCGAACCAGGATAACCAGCTCCAAAGGCTGGCGTGCTACCAATTGCACTACCCCGGAATAGTGAAAGGACAGCATAGGATTATGCCACGTAGGTTTAGTTAGAGGAAATCGTGAAGCGTGCCCGAATCGTTTACCGCTGGACCGACAGTGCATCCCAGATTAGGCGCCACTTGGAGGCCCGGAAATCTTCTGGCAACTTAAGCCGCGCCAGTTTCGAACGCAAACGGCCAACGTCCAGTCCCGCCGACTGGCAGACTAGGGGGAAGTCCCGCTCGTCCTTAAACAAATAATCCTCGGCCTCGCGTTTGCGGCGAAGCGGCCCGGACACCCATTCCTGAATAGTAGTCACCACCACCGCCTGCCAAAGCCGTACTTCCATCAGTTTCTCTTCGTCGCCAACAACGCAGTCTCTTGTCTTCATGGGCCGCCCAGTGGTTATGTTTAACGGGAGACTGCCAGCAATAGACGTGCCGACCGGGCAAATCAATCGGACATTCTTGCCGGATGTGTTCTGTTAATGAAGTCGAAAGATCGCAAGACGGCAGGACTTAGCTTCTCTACAGCAGCCTTTGAGAATTCTCGCGGTTAACTTGCAGACCTACGCGAGGATTGAATGGAATTTATTCCCGGTGCAGGGTAGCTTTTGCACGAACCAACGGACCAGGCAGGCCTTAAGCGACCGCTCTCTTTCGCAATAATTCCGCTCGTTTTGGTGCGCCCACGATCGGCCTTTCTCCAGCCGGACAAGGTCTGCCCTCATGCCCCGAGAGCAGATGCTTCACCAGAGCATCGATCCTTTTGTGCTCGCCGCGGGTGAGCTCGCTATCCTCATAGAATGAGAGGTCCTTGGATCTGCGAATTTCTCGTGCCTCTCGGAATGTGGAATCGGCCTCTCGCAGGATTCGATTTAACGTCTCACACTGCAGTTTTGCGGCCATGGCGCGGAATTCTACAACGCCGCCCACGCGTCTCAATGGTACGAACGTACCAGTCCAGCGCGAAGCACGGCACTTCGCTTTTCTTTTTTCCGCTGTGCATTAACTCCGTTTCCTCGGGACTTTCGCGCCCCTCTTGCGCGCTTCGGAAAGGCCGATGGCGATTGCTTGCTTTCGAGATGTGACCTTCCCGCCCTTTCCACCCTTGCCCGACCGCAGCGTGCCCCGTTTTTCTCGATGCATCGCGCTTTTCACGCTCTTGCCCGCAGCCTTGCCATATTTTCTTCTGGATCCTTTTTTCTTTGCCATTTCATACCCTCCTGAAAGTTAGATCAGAAATCCGGGAGAAGGTTACGCACGCGCGATCTGCGCCTACCTTGAAGGCTGCCTTCAGGCGAACTGCGGTTCCGTGCTTCGTGCCGCGCGGGGCCAAAGTCTTCAGTTCACTCATTTTTCGATGCGCTGTTTTATTCGTCGCAAGCTTCAGGCAGAATATGGGCGCAAAACCGAGGGGACTATGAACCGCAATGTGCTCGCAGGATTATTTCTCTTGGCCGTATCTTTTGCGGCCGCTGGCAGCTACGTGATTGCCGATGAGGTCCCGCTCGCAGGTTACTCCGTCGAATCGTCTCAGGCCGAACGCGACTGGGAGCAGAAATTCCGCGCTACACCTGATCCCGCCAATCTTCGCTCTTATATGCAGCGGCTTTCCGCGCATCCTCATAACGTCGGCTCGCCGTACGATAAAGACAATGCCGAATGGATCCTGGCCAAGTTCAAGGAGTTCGGCCTGGATGCGCACATCGAATCCTTCAACGTGCTTTTTCCCACACCCAAAGAGCGTCTCGTTGAACTCGTCGACGGCGGCCCGCATTTCGTCGCCAAGCTTCAGGAGCCGGCGGTGCCCCAAGACCCCACATCCAATCAGCAATCCGAGCAGCTTCCCACCTACAACGCGTATTCCTCTGATGGCGACGTCACCGGCCCGCTCGTTTACGTGAATTACGGCATCCCGGACGACTACGAAGTTCTCGAACGCAACGGCGTCTCGGTAAAAGGTGCGATCGTCATCGCGCGGTATGGCCACGCCTGGCGCGGGATCAAGCCCATGGTCGCTGCCGAGCACGGCGCCATCGGTTGCATTATTTATTCCGACCCGCGTGACGATGGTTATTCCCCGGGCGTCACCTATCCCGAGGGTGCCTGGCGCCCTAAAGAGGGAGTGCAACGCGGCAGCGTGCAAGACAGCACTGAATTCATGGGCGATCCTCTAACTCCGGGAGTCGGCGCAACCGCCGACGCCAAGCGCCTGCCCATAAAGAACGCTCCGACGCTGACGAAAATTCCCGTCCTTCCAATTTCTTACGCCGACGCCGAACCGCTTCTTGCCGCAATCGCGGGCCCTGTAGTGCCGCCGGCATGGCGCGGGGGCCTTCCCATCACTTACAGGCTTGGCCCCGGCCCAGGAAAAGTTCATCTGAAAATGTTTTCTAACTGGGATATGAAACCGTTATTCGACGTGATTGCAAAAATTCCCGGCGCGCAATTTCCGGACGAGTGGGTTCTTCGCGGCAACCATCACGACGCGTGGGTTAACGGTGCGGAAGATCCCATCTCCGGCCAAGTCGCCCTCTTGGAAGAGGCTCGCTCGCTGGGCGCTCTGGTCAAAGCCGGTTGGAAGCCGAAGCGCACGATCATTTATTGCGCGTGGGACGGCGAAGAACCCGGCTTGCTAGGTTCAGTGGAATGGGCTGAAACCCATGCAGACGAACTGCGCAAACACGCCGTCGCCTATATCAATTCTGATTCCAACGGCCGCGGCGTTTTGGGGGCCGAAGGTTCGCATACCTTGGAAAAGCTGGTGAACGATGTCGCTCACGATGTGCAGGATCCAGAGACCAAGCTCACAGTATGGAAGCGCTGGCAGCTCGACAGCATCAAGTCTGCGAGCTCCGACGAAGAGCGCCAGGAACTGCGTCAGCGCAAGGATATTCGCATCGGTATTTCAGGCGGCGGCTCCGACCACGCCGGGTTCCAGAATTTTCTCGGCATTGCAGTGGTTGATGCCAGTTTCGGCGGCGAAGACGAAGGCGGCGTCTACCACTCAATCTATGACGATTTTTACTGGTACACCCACTTTAGCGACACGGACTTTGTCTACGGCCGCACCCTCTCGCAATTTAACGGTTCGATGATCATGCGGCTCGCCGACGCCGATTTGCTGCCCTTTGATTTCTCCGACTTTGCTGACACCGTCCAGACCTACGTCAAGGGCCTCCAGGCATTTTCCACAAAGATGCGCGACGACATTCGCGAGCGCAATCTGGAAATCGAGGAAGGCGTCTTCACCGCCAGCGCCGATCCGAAAAAAGCGTACTTTCCGCCCAAAAAGGAAGACGTGCCTCCTTATTTGGATTTCTCTCCGCTTCAGAACAGCGCGGACGCGCTTTCGCGAAGCGCCGGCGAGTACGACAAAGCCCTCACCGCCGCCGAAGCAAACGGCGGATCGGCGCTCACTTCCGCATCCATCGCCGAAGTCAATGGCCTGCTCATCCAAAGCGAACGCAAATTGACCACTCCGGAAGGTTTGCCGGGACGCTTTTGGTACAAGCACCAGATCTATGCCCCGGGCGTTTACACAGGATACGAATCGAAAGCAATTCCTGCCGTTCGCGAAGCCATCGAACAGAAGAAATGGAAGCAAGCGGAGCAAGCTATGGCCCGCGCCGCTGCCGTTCTCCAGGACGAAGCGACTCTGGTGTCCTCCGCTGCGGCAAAACTTTCTGCCGCTTCCGCCGTCGCAAAATAAACGGAGGTTCGGGTGGCCGTCCCTAAGTTTATGAATTTCGGGTTAATCGGGCCGCCAACCCTTGTAACTCGCCCCATACGTTCTACATCTATCTTTGTGGGCCCATATATGGAGCCACTTAGGACCCTACACAATTGACGTAGTTGAGCTATTAAATACTCTTACGGAGGGCATGTCATGAAGCGATTTGGAAGCATTAGCGCTGTTTTCGGTACGGCAGCTCTGCTTTTGCTATTCGGTACTACCGTTCCCACACAGGCGTTTCAGGAAGACCACCCGCAAGATGCCAAGCCTGCTGAAAATAAGCCCCATGATCAGGAAGCCAAGCCTGCAAAAGAGGACAAGGCCCCCAAGGACGCCAACGCACCGAAAGAGGCCAGAAATACACATGAAACAAAAACTGTGAAGAAATCTGAGACTCGCACGGAGACCAAATCCACTGTGAAACACGGCCCCATCGAGAACGGCCGCATTCCGGACGCCCAGTTCCATGCGCACTTTGGCCGTGAACATACGTTCCACGTCGGCCATCCGGTTATCGTGGGAGGCCAGTCGCGCTTTCAGTACGGCGGCTATTGGTTTGGTTTTGGGGAAGCGTGGCCGGTTGGCTGGGGTTACACGGACGACGTTTATGTCGATTATATCGACGGTCAATATTACCTGATCGATCCAGTCCACCCTGGTCTTCGCCTTGCGCTGGTCGTCGTAATCTAAAATCTAGATCTTATAAATGAGCCCCATCTTCTGTCTGGAAAGAAGGTGGGGTTTTTTTTGCCTCAAGACGACCGATACCGCTTCATTTGGATGGCAGGACGCTTCTCCTTTGAGATTTACTGCGTCACTTGCCGACGCTTTCGATACAATCAGCGCGCTTTCCCATCTCGACAATCTCGAGCGGGTAGGAACGTGGAATTTCTTCAGGCCTTCCTTCGGACGGAAATTTGACCAATAACCGCAGCCTTAACTTGTTGCTGCGGGCATTTCTCGTCTGCGGTCTGCTTTATTGCATGTACCTTGTCACTCGGCGGGCAATCGGGGCATGGTACTTCCGGAAAAAATTGCCGCAGGATATTCAAATCGCGATCAAATGGGACCCGGGAAATCCGGAGTATTACGATGCTCTTGCCACGCTCACGCACCTGTATTCAAGCGGCGCTAATCCAACAGAGGTCGTACGCCTTAGCGAAAAAGCCACGCAACTAAGCCCGTACGATTCGTTTTACTGGGCCGATCTTGGCGCAGCATATGAATGGGCCGGGCGCAAAAATGACGCTCTGCGTGCCTTCACCCGCGCCCGCGCACTTTTCCCGAATTCGCCTGAAATCAATTGGAAAGCCGCGAATTTTTACGTCCGAATGAGGCGAACTTCAGACGTGCTGGCCGCGTTGCAGAAGGTCCTGCTGGAAGATAGCTCCAAAGAACGCCAGGTATTCGTCCTCGCTACCAACGCGACCGATGACAACCAGGAAATTCTCGCCGAAATGATGCCGCCGCGTGCGCCTGTAATTCTCGATTATCTGAACTTCCAAATCGAAACAGGCCGAATGGTAGCCGCGGGACAGACCTGGGCTATGCTCTTGGAATCGAAATTACCGCTCGAGCTTGCTCAATCATTTCCTTATCTCGACGCGCTCATTCAGCATCGCGATGTGGACCATCTCACAGAGGCTTGGGCAGCCCTCTGCATCCGCTTTCCTCAAGAAGTCTGCGCCCGGCAGTCCAAGCCAAATTTAATCACCAATGGCGACTTCGCATTCGCGCTTCTGAATGGCGGCCTGGGTTGGCGCGTGTTCCCTGTGGAAGGAGTCGCGGTACGCGAGGACCCCTCCGTCGGCGTTTCTGGCAGCAAATCGCTGCGCATCGAATTCAACGGCACGCAAAATCTCGAGTATGCGCACGTTCTTCAATACGTTCCCGTAACGCCAAACACTACTTACACTTTTTCCGCCTACATGCGCGCGCAGGGAATTACCACCGACAGCGGCCCGAGATTCGAAGTGCTCGACGCTTACGATCCTTCGAAACTGTTCCTCTCCACCGAAAATGTAACCGGCCCTTCGGACTGGTCCGCGCACCAACTCGAGTTTAAGACCAGCGCTGACACTCACGTGTTAATTGTAAGAGTCGCCCGCCCAGTCAGTCATAAATTCGACAACCGTTTGGCCGGCACGGTTTGGATCGCCCGTGTCAGCCTCTTACCCAAGTAGCCGGTTGTCTTTGCAAAGGTGCTTTTTGTTGCTGCTGTTGCTCCGTGAGCGCATACTCCGGCGTTGAGGAGCCGTTCATGAGTTCCGGACAGGCCGGTGGCTCGCAAGGCACGAATCATGGCGCGAATTGGCCGACTGCGATCGCTTCTCTGGCTGTGGGCGCAGGATTCCTCGCGCTGTGGTTCTGGTTACTTCCCCCGTGGTTGGGCTTTCAATTTGACACGCTTGGTGTGACACGCTGGCGCTGGATTGCGGTGGTGCCGTCTGTGCTGGGTTTCGCACTAGCGGTAAAGTGCATTTGGGATTTCGGGTGGACGGGCCACGGTACTCCGGTGCCCATCGCTCCCCCGCAGAGGCTGGTTGTCGTGGGATTCTACCGGTATGTGCGGAACCCGATGTACGTGGGCTTCTTCGTGGGCTGGCTCAGCCTGTGGGTCATCTTTGGCCGTGCAAACCGCGCCTCACTCACCGTAGCTCTCGTGGCCGTGGCCACAGCGGTCTTATTTGTGCGGCTTGTCGAGGAGCCCATCCTGCGCCGCATGTTCGGCGCGCAATATGAAGATTACTGCAAAAATGTTCCGCGGTGGATCCCGCGAATCCGCGCCTGGACCCAGTAGGATCGCCATGCGACTCTTATTTTCCGAAGCGTTTGCAACTTCCCAAAGTGTTTTCCCTTTCAAATGCTCGTAGGAACAGGCGCTATCGCCTCAAGGCACTACGCGGTGTGCTAGGATATTCGCATCCAAGTTCCAAACATCAAAAGCGAGGCGCCGGTGAAAACAGAATTCTTCTCCAAGCAAACTTCACGCCGGGAAATGCTGCGAACCGGCAGCGCACTGGCAGGCGCTGGCGTGCTGGCCGGATTGATCCCTGCGAACCTTTTGTCGCAGCCCGAGGCGCGGCCGGGAAATTTGCAACAAGTGACGTCGTCCGCGGATCGCATCGCACAGATGAAGGCGCAGATGTCCGCGATCCCGCTGGTGACAACAAAGCTCCGCGACAACATCTATCTGCTTTCCGGCCCCGGTGGAAACATGGTGGTCCTGAGCGGTGCGGATGGAAAAGTTCTGGTGGACTCAAGCTTTTCCACCGTTGCGCCCAAAATTAAGCTCGCCATGGATGGGTTCGGCGGAGCTCCGCTGAAGATCCTGATCAACACCCACTGGCACTTCGACCACACCGACGGAAACGAAGCCATGCATCAGGCCGGCGCGCTAATCATTGCGCACGAAAATACCCGCAAGCGCCTTTCGACTCCGCAGGATGTTGCCGCGTTCGGCTTGCACTTCGATGCTTCACCCGCGGATGCGTGGCCGCAGCAAACTTTCACGGAAGGGACCAAACTGTATCTCAACGGTGAACAATTGACGCTCGCTTATTTCCCCCCTGCCCACACCGACTCCGACATCTATGTCCACTACGAAAACGGAAACGTTTTGCACATGGGCGACGTTTGGTTCAACGGAACCTATCCCGTCATCGATTCCAGCACCGGCGGCAATATCGCCGGGATGATCGCAGGCACCGCTCGCGGTGTGGCTCTCGCGGACGCAGACACGAAGATTGTTCCGGGCCATGGTCCCGTAGGTGACAAAGCTACTCTTGCAGCGCACCACGAAATGCTGGTAACGGTGCGGGATCGTGTGCAAGCTCTGAAAGTGGCCGGCAAGTCCAAGGAGGAAGCCGTCGCCGCAAAGCCTACGGCTGATCTGGATAGCAAGTGGGCAAATGGAATGATTAAGGGCGACATGTTCACGATGCTCGTCTACTCCACGCTGTAGGCTTGCTCAACTTTGCTTGGCCGAAGAATGAAGGGCAACATGGAGACGCTTCTTCGAGATTTGCGCTACAGCGTGCGGATGCTGGCAAGGGCGCCGGGGTTCACGGCCCTCGCAGTTGCCACGCTGGCCCTTGGAATCGGCGCGAATACAGCGATCTTCACGGTGGCCAATTCCGTATTGCTCCGGCCGCTTCCTTACCGCGATCCTGGCCAGCTCGTGCGCATCAGCACCAAGCGCGACGGTACTTGTTGCGTTTCGCTTCCCTATTTCACGCTGCTGTCCGCCGCCAGTCGTTCCTTTTCCGGAGTAACCGCATATCAGTTCGACGCCGTGAATCTCGTTGTCGCTGACGGCGCCGAGCAGATCGACGCCGAACGTGTGACCGGGAACTTTTTCGACGTTCTTGGCGCGAACCTGCTATTCGGACGCACTTTCACCCTTGAAGAAGATCAGCCCGGCGGTAACCAGGTGGTGCTGATCGGCTACGAATTGGCTACGCGCCTCTTCGGGGCAGCACGAAACGCGGTCGGCCAGCATCTGGCGCTCGATTCCAAGGACTACACAATCATCGGTGTTCTTCCTCCAAAGTTTGGCGTGCAGTTGCTCGCTCGCCAGCCCGAAATCTGGATGCCCCGTGTCATCGAATTCAGCATGACGACACCCGCTCGCGTCAATCTCGGAGGCATGTATTACGAAGCCATTGGGCGCTTGCGTCCCGGCGTGAGTGTCGCGCAGGCGCGTGCGGAAACCGAGGTCGTCTTTCAACAGTACAAGCACGATAAACCTGGGAATTTCGACGCAACCTCGGACGTCGCCATGACCGTCGTGAATCTTCAAGCGAATCTCGTCGCGAATGTTCGTCCGACTCTGCTGATTCTTTCGGCCGCAATCGGATTTGTCTTGCTGATCGCCTGTGCCAATGTAGCAAGCCTTCTGCTTTTCCGCGCTCTCGTTCGAAGAAAAGAGTTCGCCGTCCGCAGTGCGCTGGGAGCGCCGCGCGCAACGCTCCTCCGCCAACTGCTTACAGAGAGCGTACTGATGGCCGTCATGAGCGGCGGCCTCGGAATCTTTCTCGGCTACTGGGGCACGCGATTTCTCGCAGCGTTTACGCGAACGAACCTGCCTCAGGTCGCCGATGTGCCTATGGATTTGCGTGTACTCGCTTTCACCATGGCCGTTTCTGTCCTGAGTGGAATTCTCTTCGGACTTGCTCCGGCATTGCAGCTCTCTCGTCCGAATCTTGGCGCCGTGTTATCGGATGAAGGGCGCGGCTCCGCGGGAAACCGCCGGCGCAATCGCGCGCGCAGCATACTCGTCGCTGCCCAAGTCGCTCTTTCAATGGTTCTGCTAATCGGCTCGGGTCTGTTAATCCGCAGCTTCATGCGGCTTCGGACAGTCGCCCCTGGTTTCGACGCCAGGAATACTCTCACCGCACAAACCTTCCTTCCGCCGGCCAGTTACGCGCAACCTGCCGATCGAATCGCTTTTTATCAGAACGCAATTCAGCATCTGCAATCGATCCCGGGAGTGGAATCTGCCGCCATCTCAACCGCGCTACCGGTCCTTCCTACCCACGGAGCGCCCGCTCGATTTGAAGGACAGCCGGAGGTTGAACTCGGCCGCCTTCCAATTGTGCTGATCGAATCGATTAGCCCCGATTATCCCAAGGCCATGCGCGTGCCGCTCATTGAAGGCCGCGCGTTCGACGACGCCGATGATGCCAAGTCGGCGCCGGTGGTCATGGTAAATCAGGCCGCGGTGCGCCGCTTCTGGCCCGATAAGGATTCGCTGGGCAAGCTCGTTTGGGTGGGTAGATTTCCCGCGTGCAAAGTCGTAGGCGTGCTGGGCGACGTCAAGAATGATAGTCTCGCCACGCCCACACAGCCCGAAGTTTTTTTCCCGTTCCCGCAGCTCGCTTCCGCTATGCTCTATCTCACCATTCGCAGCTCCATGGATCCTCATAGTCTGGTGTCCTCTCTGCGCGCACAGATCGTTGCCGTGAATCGCGGCCAGCCCATCACGGATGTCCAAACTATGGACGAACGCCTTGAGACGGCGAGCACCCAAACGCGGTCGATGATGCTTTTGATCGGCGTATTTTCGGCGACGGCGCTGATTCTCGCCGTAGTTGGAATCTACGGCGTCATCGCGTATTCCGTCGCGCAGCGAACGCAAGAGCTGGGTATCCGCATCGCGCTCGGCGCATCGCGCTCTGACATTTTTAGGCTCGTGATTGGCAGCGGGCTTAGACTCGCCATTGTTGGAATCCTCATCGGTCTCGCTGCTTCATTCGCACTTACGCGTTTGATGGCCAGTCTTTTGTTTCAGACCAGCGCAACTGATCTGATCACGTTTGCCGCAAGCGCCGCCGTGTTTGCAGCCGTCGCGGCGCTGGCAAGTTTTTTGCCGGCGCGACGCGCGATGCGCATCAATCCGACTGACGCCCTCCGTTCCGCTTAAATTGGCATGCCCTCCGGCCTTCCCGCATGAGTCCGGTTCAATCATTCGTTTGTCCCGCTCGCATCCGGCCTCCATCATTTCCCCTGTTGACATCCCACACGTCTTCGGCGATACTCCTGTTTGCAAGCCACAGGAGGCCGCATGGCTGCCGACAAGTCCGATATTCTGCAGGGCACTCTCGATTTAATGGTCCTGAAAACTCTCGACGCCATGGGGCCGTTGCACGGCTACGGCATCGCCCGCCGCATCGAACAAATCAGCGAAGAAGCTTTGCAGATCAATCAGGGCACAATTTACGCCTCTCTGGTGCGCTTGATGCAGAAGCGCTGGATCGCAGGCGCCTGGGGCACCTCCGACAACAACAGGAAAGCCAAATTTTATTCCATTACGAAATCCGGACGTAAGCAGCTCAATACCGAGGCGCGGAATTGGGAGCGCATTTCCACCGTGATCGGCCGCGTCCTGCGCCTCGCGGACCGCGGATAGACAAATGTTCGCCTGGATAACAGCGCTCGCTTCTCGCACTCGCACGTGGCTCTCGCCCCGCCGTGTGGACCAGGATTTCGAGAACGAGCTTGGCGCTCATCTCGACATGCTCACCGACGAAAATATCCGCCGGGGAATGCCGCCGGAAGAAGCTAGACGCTCCGCGCGCATCCAACTCGGCGGGGTCACGCAACTCAAAGAAACCAACCGCGAACTCCGCGGATTGCCTTTCCTCGAAACTTTTTTTCAGGACGCGCGCTATGCCCTCCGAATGCTGCGAAAGAGCCCCGGCTTCACCGCTGTGGCCGTGCTCACTCTCGCTCTCGGCATCGGTGCGAACACAGCCATCTTCAGCGTCGTATACGCCGTGCTCCTAAAGCCGTTGCCTTACGCGAATCCCAATCAATTGGTTACCGCATTTGCGGCGAACCTCCAGGAAGGAATTCCGGAAAACGGCACTTCGTATCCGAATTTTGAAGAGTGGCGCGCGCAGAATCATGTTTTTAGCGAACTCGCGACAATTGATTTTCACCAACTCACGCTCACGGGACGTGGCGAGCCTTCCGAGGTGAACACCTGTGTCGTGACGCCGGAGCACTTTGCCGTTCTGGATGTGAAGCCGCTCCAAGGCCGCGTTTTTTTCCCTGAGGACGGCAAGCGCGGCGCTCCTCCCGTTGTAATCGTGAGCGAGAATCTGTGGCGCGGGACTTTGGGAGCAGACCCCAAGATCCTTGGAAGCTCGATCATCCTCGACAAGCGTCCGTTCACCGTCATCGGAATCATGCCCGCGGGCTTTCGCTCTCCTTTTATCAACAGTAAGCCGGAGGTCTGGATCCCGCTCGTTCAAGACCCCCTCTTTGGAAGCTGGATGACTCGACGTGGAGGGCATTGGTTAGCAGTCTTCGGGCGGCTGAAGCCCGGTGTTTCCATCGCGCAGGCTCAGGCGGAAATGGACGCGATCAGCGAAAGGCTGGCGAGCGAATTTCCGGCGGAGAACAAAGGCTGGACAGTCCATCTCGTGCCGTTGCAGAAAGAAATTGTGGGAGACGTTAGAACCGCGCTGCTGGTCCTCCTGGGTGCCGTCGGTCTCGTGCTGTTGATCGCCTGCGCCAATATTGCCAACTTGCTTCTCACCCGAGCCACTTCTCGCTCGAAAGAAATTGCTGTTCGCGTTGCTCTGGGAGCGGGGCGCGGCCGAATTATTCGCCAGATGCTCAGTGAAACCGCCGTGCTTGGTCTGTTCGGTGGAATTATCGGCATAGCTCTCGCCTATGCAGGGGTTCAAGTACTCAGTTCGCTATTACCGGAGAATCTGCCGCGTTTGAACGCGATCCGCGTTGACAATGCCGTGTTGGCTTTCGCGCTCGCCCTCTCCGCAATCGCAAGCGTGGCTTTCGGCTTGGTTCCAGCGATGTTTTCCGCCAATTCCAATATACAAGCGAGTCTTCGCGAAGGCGGCGGCCGCTCGGGCGAAAGCGGAAATCGCCGCCGCGCTCGCGATCTTCTGGCAGCAGTGGAAATTGCTCTCGCTATGGTTTTGCTGGTGGCGGCAGGTTTGCTACTGAGGAGCTTTTCGAAACTCACGGCGGTCAGTCCGGGGTTTGATGCACAGCACCTCGTGAAGGCCGAGATCTCGCTGCCGCAATTTCAATATTCCACGCCTCAACAGTGGATCGCTTTCTCCGACAAATTGCTCGCGCAAGTCCAAGCGCAACCCGGAATGAAAGACACCGCCCTGGCGATTCCGTTACCGATCGTGAACGGCAAGATCAATCTTGGGTTCGATATCGTGGGCACTCCGCCGGCGTCCGAAGGCGAATCCCGCCTCGCTGACTACGCCTCCGTCAGTCCGGAATATCTTCGTGTGATGGGAATTCCGCTGCTCGCCGGCCGCTTTTTCAATCAGCAGGATATCCTCTCCGGCCCGCGCGTTTCGGTGATCAGCAAAACATTTGCGCAACGTTATTTTCCAAATCAGGATCCCATCGGCAAGCGCATCAACGTCGGTTTTCCTCCCAATGCCGACGTCGACCGCGAAATCGTCGGAATCGTCGGCGATGTGCGTGACATTTCTCTCGGTGAAGCTCCTGGCCCGATGATGTACGTGCCATATGCGCAAGCGCCTTTCTGGGGCGCGAATTTGGTCGTGAAGAGCACGTTGAGCACAGACGCCGTGGCCGCCGCGATTCGAGAGGAAGTTCAAAAAATCGATAAAGACTTGCCTATAACTGAGGTAGGGAAAATGCCGGACTTTATCGACGCTTCCGTTTCGCAACAAAGGTTTCGCACCTTCTTACTCGGCCTGTTTGCCGCCATGGCCCTGATTCTCGCCGCTACCGGAATTTTCGGCGTAATCTCTTATTCCGTCTCGTGCCGCACAAACGAAATCGGCATCCGCGTCGCCCTGGGCGCTTCGCGTGGCGCGATTCTCCGCATGATCTTGCGCGAAACGCTGCTCCTCACCCTCGCTGGACTGCTCGTTGGAGTGCCCTGCGCCTTCGCAGCATCTCACCTGATCGGCCATTTGCTTTTCGGCGTCTCCGCGAATGACCCGCTCACGCTCGCAACCGTCGCTTTCATTCTCGCCGCCGTAGCCATTCTAGCCGGGTATGTCCCCGCGCGCCGCGCCATGCAAGTTGACCCAGTGATCGCCCTCCGCTGCGAATAACCCGATAGAGTTGAAAGGCACACGCAACACGCCATGATCCTTTTCGACCACCCGGCAATCTATGCAGAATCGGCTGCGCCATCACACACGGGGAAACCAACCCATGTATAATCGCGTCCGTTGTGTGGTTCCGGTGGAAATTTCTGACCGACGAACTCCTTCATTTGTGGGCGGGACAAGTGGAAGCGTTCATTCCGTAGCGCGAGAACAATGAAAGACTCAAACTCACCCTCACAAGCGATCTCTGCATCCGGGCAGGAATCCATTTGCCTTGCTGACTTCGAGGCGCTGGCTAAGGCGAAGATGCCGGCGATGGCTTGGGAATACGTCACCGCTGGCGCGGGCGACGAGCTCACGGTGCGATGGAACGAAGAAGCTTACCAGCGGATTCGCCTGAGGCCCCGGGTTCTGGTGGACGTTTCCAAACTGGACACGCGCGTGACTTTGCTTGGACAGGAGCTCGCTTTCCCGATTCTTCTGGCGCCCACGGCAGGTCACAAGCTGCTGCATGCAGACGGAGAGTTGGCCACGGCGCGAGGTGCGGGCGCGGCCGGCACCGCCATGGTGCTCAGTTGCTTTTCCGGTACGAGCCTTGAAGATGTGGCGGCCGTTGCAAAGAGTCCTCTGTGGTTTCAGCTTTACGTGCAGCCGGATCACGGCTTCACTCGCGAGTTGGTGCAGCGCGTCGAAGCTGCCGGCTACCGCGCGCTTTGCCTCACGGTGGACACTCCGATAACCGGCGCGCGCAATCGCGAAACCCGCGCAGCTGTGAAGTTGCCGCCCATGCCTCATTTAGAGGGCTTCAAGGTTGACGGCAGGGAAGGCCATCTTCATCCGGGCTCCGTGCAGGTCTTTAGCGGCGTGCTCGATGCTGCGCTCAGCTGGAAAGATGTCGAGTGGCTGCGCTCCGTCGCTAAGATTCCTCTGGTGCTCAAGGGCGTGATGAATCCGGATGACGCGGACCGGGCGGCCAAATCCGGCGTGGCTGGCGTCATCGTCTCCAATCACGGAGGCCGCAACCTCGACACTCTTCCTGCAACTATCGACGCTTTGCCGCAGGTAGCGGATAAAGTTGCCGGGCGCATGCCGCTGTTTGTGGACGGCGGTATTCGGCGTGGCACCGACGTGCTCAAGGCGCTCGCGTTGGGCGCGAGCGCAGTGTTCATCGGACGGCCGTATCTTTACGGATTAGGAGCGGCGGGCGAAGCCGGCGTCACGCAAGTGATTAATATTCTGCAGCGCGAATTTCAGATGGCGATGGCGCTCACGGGCAGGACGAATGTCGGCAGCATCGACCGCTCGGTGATCTGGGCGTAAGAAGAGGTTCCTCGGTATTCAGGGCGAAAGCCGGGTTCTCTCTCTCCGGCGTCAAGTTCGACTGAATCGCTGGCAACCAAAGCGCAGCGTCGCAGCTTCTAGGCACCTGTCAAAGTTTGTCTATCGAAGGCGAGGTCGCGCAACAGACTCTCCGCTCGCGTGTGAGAGCAACCTGTGCCCGGCCTTTTGGTTCCAAGATGAGTCCTTGTGGAGGCTTTATGAAATCGCGGTTCCCGGCTCTTGGGTCATTCGTGGTTTTGGCCCTGTGTCTATTGGCAACGCCGAATCACGCGCAGACAGCCGAAGGAACTACTAAATCCGCGGTGCCCCCCAAGTACGACGTCACCAAGGAAGTGACGCTCACCGGCACGGTGAGCAGCGTGGTAAAGAAGGCTACTCCCGAAACGCAAATGCTCGGCGGCGCTCATCTCATCGTGGAAACAGCTTACGGCAAAATAGATGCAAGTTTGGGAGCGTTCGCCATGAAAGCCGAAGGCTCTCTCTCCGTTTCACCGGGACAGCAAGTTCAGATCACTGGCGTGATGAAGTCCGTCAGAGACCAGCAAGTTTTTGTGACTCGCCTCGTTCAGCTAAACGGTCACGTATACAAAATCCGCAACGAACACGGTTTCGTTGTCGCGCCGGGACCGCGTAAGGGCGTTACAGAGCCTGCGGCGAAAGCGGGGCAACTATGAACCGAGGAAATCTCTTGATTGTTCTCGTTGCACTCTGTGCCGTAGGCAACGCGGCATGCGGCGGCAGCAGTAGCAGTTCGACCGGCCTCGAGATCGTAATCACAACCGCCCCTGCGAGTATGGTCGTCGGTGCAACTGCGAACGTGGTTGCCACCGTCACCGACGATCCTAAGAAAGGCGGAGTCACCTGGAGTTGCACTCCTGCCCCTTCTTGCGGAACCACTTCGTTCAATCCCGACCAAACGCAGAGTGGGGCTGCCAGCATATTCACGGCTCCCTCAGTTGTTCCACCCGGCAGCCAACAAGTAACAATTACGGCCACCTCGGTGTCGGACACCTCCATCTCCAGCAACTCCGTGAACATAACCATCGGCGTGGCCTCGAACAATTTCTCGTTCTACGCAACCGGCAAGGAAGCGAACGACGCCGGCGACACCTACTCCATCGCGGGAATCGTGACGATTTCCGCGGACGGGACCGGCAGGGTTCTCGGCGGCGTAGAGGATTACAACGACGGTGACGGAATTACGTCTCCCCAGCCCGATGGCGACTCAATCACCGGCGGATCGTTGGTCATTGCTCATGACGGCTCAGGAAACGGAATCCTGACATTGATGATCCCGGGTAATACGAACGTGGGCGTTAACGGCAGAGAATCTTTTGCCGTGAACTTCCCGAACTCTACCCACGCGCTCATTATGCAATTCGATGGGACTGCGACGTCCAGCGGAAGCCTCGACCTTCAAACCTTGACCGCCGTTCCTACCTCTGGCGGATTCTCCTTTGTCGCTTCTGGTGCGGGAGTTGATGGCGAACCGGTTGCAGACGGCGGCGTTTTCACAATCACCGGTAACTCGATTGCAGGAATCGTGGACGTCAATGATGGCGGAGCTTTTTCGAGAAACACCCTCTTCACCGGAATCTTGGGGCCCGTGGACTCCTTCGGTCGCGGCACTGTAACCAATAACGCGGGTTTCCCGGTTTCACTGAACTACTACGTTGTCGGCCCCGAAGTGATTCGGATCATCAACGTTGACGCCACCGACACGGCCGTCGGCTCGGCATTTGGTCAAGGCAGTAACCCGAGTTTTTCGAACGGCTCAATCCGGCAATCCGTATTCTCCCTTCAAAACAGCCCCACGGGATACGCAGCGGCGGGTCAGTTTTCCACTTCCCCGGCGGCCGATGCGAAGCCTGAGTCTAACGCGAGCGCTGTGGCCCATCAGGGTCTCCCCGCCAGCAATGAGTTCAATGGAATCGGGGATTTGAACGAATTGGATGGGGCAGTATTGACCGCCGCAACTATCACCGGCACATGCTCCCTGGGTGGCAACGGGTATGGAACCTTTAATTTTGATGGGGGTTTTGGAGATGTCGCCACGCTAGGAATCTATGCGGTCGATCCAGCCCTCAACATACTTGATCCCAATAACCCTTCAGCCGGAGGAGCAGTCGCTGTCCTTGCCGAAATGGATGAAAACCTTGTCGGTGTCGGAGCGCTCCTTCCGCAAACCGATGTGACGGTGGCTTCCTTCGCGGGTTTTTACGCCTTCGGAGCGCAGGGTCAAACCTTCGCCGCCTTCGACGAGTTCGATTTCCTCGGCGGGGCCACGGTGTCGGAGGCGGGAACTGTCCTCACCGGAACGGGTTCTCTTAGCGATCCGTTTGCAACACTCACCGGCGGCGTGGAATCTCGGGCGGCTACTTTTTTGGCGACCGCTGTTCCCGACACCGCACCCGGCCACGCGGGGCGCTACACGCTCAATCCGGTTGCAGTGGCCAGCACCGTGAGTGACTTCGCTCCCTTTGATTTCACCACCGTAACCGCCTACCAGGCGAACGGCCAGCAGTTGTTCTGGGTCGAAGTAGATCCGCACAGCGAGTTCGGCGGAACCTTGCAGCAGAATCCGTCGTCGGTGCCTCCGTCGGCGACTCCACGCTGAGAAGTCCTCGGCGCCCGGGTACCCGCGCGGTTGCAACGCTATTGAAATTTCGCGTATTCGGCTTTCGCGGCAATCAGGATGGGAATATCCGGGTCGGCGTCTTTCCATATGGCGAAGAAATCCTGGTACGCGGCGCGGGCTCTCGCGCGAGCGGCGTCGGCATCTGCGCCTTGCGCCGACCCAGCTTCCAGCGCGTATGCGCGAGCCATGCCTAAGTGCGCCAGCGAGCCGATTGGCTCATTCACGACGACGCCGGGGTGGTCAAGAATCTTTTGAAACTCCGCCGCGGCCGCACTGCCCTGTTGCGTCGCTACATAAGCTTGGCCGCGCAGGTAGATGGGATAGAGAACGAAAGTAAAGGGCCAGCCGCAAGAACCAAGTTCGTACGGAGTAGCCGGGACAAGAGCTTCGATTGCTCTACTGGCGCTGCCCTCTTGCAGAGCAACGGCGGCGTGGATGGAGGGCATATAATTAAACTGCACAATCGTGTCTTCTGGGAAGCGTCTGGCGAGGTCTGCAGCCAGCCGCGTGGCTTGTGCGGCGTCCCCTGCTAGACCCAGCGCGACGGCTGATATAGCCTCAGCATCTCTGCCGGTCGAGAGGGCCACTGCGGCCTGAGCCTGCTGCCTTGCGAGGCTCATGTTGCCTACCAGTGCCTCGCGCACTGCAGCTTCAGCCACGTAACTCGCCGCCGTTTCTTTTTCGTCTGCGCGCTGCGCCGATTCGGACGCGCGCCGTGTCAGCTCCCTTGCTTTGGAAAACTGTCCGGCATAGGCGGCGGTGTCGGATTCCACATAGAGGATATTGTCTTCGAATCCTGGCTTTCCCATCAGCCCAGCGGCCTCGCGCTCCATTCCTGCCGCATCGTGTTGCAGGAAATCAACGAAGTAAAGCAGAGAATGATTTGCAGGATTATCCAGATTTTTGACTTGCGCTTCGTGCGCTGTGGCCCTGGCTTCATCCAAACGGTTGACGTTCAGATAGCCGCCGACGAGGTCCGTGTAGCTGTATCCGCTTTCGGGATTGAGCTTTAGGACCTCCTTGCTGTCGGCCACAACGTCATCGTAATCGCCCAAGGCGCCATAGATGTTTTCCAGATTGGCGGTCGGCGTGTGGTCTCGCGGGTAGGTCTGCGCCCACAGCTCATAAGTCTTGCGCGCAGCTTCCAGGTTTCCGTTAACGAAATGTTCATAGTGCGAGACGATGTAAAATTTCTCGCGCTCGCTGACCCGTTCGCGCAGCTCGTAGGCTTTGCGGATATTTTCGGCGGCACGGGCGGTTTGGCCCAGATTGCTGTAGTTCGTCCCCAGCCGCGCGTAGGCCATTCCAAAATTGAGGTCAAGGCTGACCGCCCGCTGAAACAGGGGAATGGCGGCAGCGTAATCGTGCTTCACCATCTGCGCCTGGTAGCCCAGGCTATAGGCTTGCAGCGCCTCAAGCGACGGCGTGGTCACGTTCTCCGGCGGCGCGTCATACTTTTGCACCGAGGCTAGCGATTCACCCAGCTTCACGCGCATCTCCGTCGTGGCCTCGCCCAGCGATTTCAAAACCTGCTCCTTGCCGCCGGCTGTGACCTGCTCGTTCGCCAGCACATCGCCGGTGCGGCAGTTGACAGCCTTCAGCCCCACCACATACTGGCTGCCCAGATTGGAAATGGAACCTTCGATGCTCGCAGCGCTTGCGGTGCGCTGGCAGACTTCGCGTGCCAACTCGCCCGTGAGCCGCGCGTCTTTAGGCTGCGCCATCAAGGCGAGCGTCTGCGCCACGCGTTCATCGGAGAGCAAGTTCAGAAACGGCGACTGCTCTAGTTGCGCCGACAGCCCTTCCCGCAACGTGCCGTCGAACACGGGGTCGCCCGTGGTGTTGGTGAAATCCGCGAGGACGATGGTGTCCTTGTCAGTCAGCTTCGGCGTGCGGTGCAGATAGAAGTAGCCCAACACAGCGAGGGCCGCAACCAGCAAGCCGACTGGGGCAATTACCATCCAGCGCTTTCCTCGTCGCTCGCCCACGGATCCCGCTCCGGCGGTTGCCGACAGGCGGCCCGTGTCTGTGTCCCGTTTCAGGCGCTGCAAGTCTGTGCGCATGTCCGCGGCGGATTGATAGCGGAGCTTCTTGTCCTTCTCTAGCGCTTTGTTGACCGCGTCCTCAAGCTTCGGCGGAATATCCGGATTCAATCGCACCGCGGCGGCTGGCGCGCGATTTAGGATCGCGTCCGTGATCACCGCGGAGCTTTCGCCGCGGAATGGTAAAGCCCCGGTGGCCATTTCGTACAACACGACGCCAAAAGAAAATAAGTCCGTGCGCGGATCCAACTCCTGCGCTCGCAGTTGCTCCGGCGACATATACGCGACCGTGCCAATAACACTGCCTGGGCTCGTGAGGTGCTCTTCGTCAACACCCCCAGTGGCATTCGTCGACAGAGTTGCGCCTTCCAGCGGTGACCTGGTTGTTTGGGAAAACTTTGCCAGGCCAAAATCGAGGATTTTTGCGTGGTCGCGCTTCGTCACAAAGATATTGGCGGGCTTGATGTCCCGGTGAACAATTCCTTTCGAGTGTGCCGCATCCAGCGCGTCGGCGATTTCAATCGAGAGGTTTAGAAGCTCATCAACTGGCAACGGCTTCCCCGCAGTACGATGTTTCAGCGTGGTTCCCTCCATCAATTCCATGGCGATGAAGGTACGCCCGGCGTCTTCGGCAATTTCGTAGATCGTGCAGATATTCGGGTGATTCAACGCAGAAGCAGCTCGCGCTTCGCGGCGAAAACGTTCCAGTGCTTGCGGATCTTGCGCCACATCGTCGGGCAGAAATTTTAACGCGACGTGCCGGCCAAGCGTGACGTCCTCGGCTTCGTAAACCACGCCCATGCCGCCCCCGCCGAGTTTTTCGATCACACGATAATGGGAGACGGTGCGGCCAATCAAAGAGGAGTTGTCCGCCATTAGCCGCACATATTAGGTTGGGGCGGAAGGCAAGTCAACGAAGACGCACTGCGTATGAGCCGGCATCCGGGCAGAACTTGAAAAAGAAGTCTAGGGGCGCAGCATATCGGAGGTTCTCTCCGTGCGAGCATCGCGCCCTGTGGCTAATCTCCAATTACGACACCATCTCACGCGGGTTGCCTTGTAAGCGGGTTTATGCCGGGCGTATACTCCGTTGAATGGCGGTTATCGAGCCGTACGTCGGCCAGACTCTCGCTCGCCCTTCCGCGCGAAAAGGAAGTCATGTCGGACCAGCGACATCACGCTGACAAACCCCTCGCGATTGGTGAAAGACGGAACCACGCGCGTACGCCTGTTTCGCCGCAAGCCTTTGTGAAATTCGGTGAAAATAACTACGGCTTTGTTTTCAACATCAGCGAAAGCGGATTGGTCTTTGCACCCACCGAGACTTTAACCTTGGCGGTCTCTGCCGTCGCGAAAATGCGGTTTCAATTGCCGCAATCCAAGGACTGGATCGAAACCAGGGGAGAAATAGCCTGGATCGCGGATTCGAAAAAAGAAGCCGGAGTGCGCTTTGTTGATTTACATGACGACACCCGCGTCAAGATTCGAAACTGGATTTCGCAGGAACCCTCTCGCGCACAGTTTGCTCGCCAGCAGGGCGCCGTTCCCGAATCGGACGAGAGCGCCAAAGGCGGCGCGCGCGTTCATACTTCAACCGGCAGCCAGGGCGTGAACACCGGCACTTTTGTTGACAAAATAGCTCTGAATTCTATGCTTGCGGATCCCGCCAAATTATTGCTCGAAACCAAGAGCGCTAGAGGAAAGCTTGCTTCGCAACCGGCCAAGGTCGTGGCAGACAAGCCGCGTCGAGCCGCGAGCAGCTTACGTGCCCCGGAACGCCGCACCCACGTGCGCCGGCGCGTGCTGTCACTCGAGTACATTGATCTCGGTTCCTCCAACGGCGGCATCCTGCTGAATCTCAGCGAAGGCGGCATGTACGTGCAAGCCGTTGCTAGTTTGTCTAGTGACGACATCCCCCGGATTGCTTTCCGGCTGCCTGATTCCGGATACCTTGTCAAAACAGACGCGAAGATCGCGTGGGTGGGCGAATCAAAGAAAGATGCGGGCATCCAGTTTCTCAATCTGCCCGAAGAAGCTCGTTTGAAAATACGCGAGTGGGTGGCTGTAGAACACCCGCCGGTCGAAAGTGCGGACGAGCCCGAGGCCGAAACGCCTCCCCTTCGGAAGAAGACCGAACGCCTGCTGGAAATGCCGCCTCCTGGCCAGTTTAAAAAGCTGGCTATATCTCACGAACTCCCCCCGGCAATTCTTCAAAGGCGAGACAGCGCTCTCGTGCCCCCTCCCGTCCCCGCCCCTCCTGATCGTGTCGCTCCGAAGCCGGCTGAGTTGCCGCACGCCTCGGGTCCCATCCTACAACCGCGTGAGAGAGTTCTGGTGCCGCCTCCCAGCGCCGCCACTTCGGATCGTGCCGCATCGAAGGCGGCTGAGCTGCTGCACTTGTCGGGCCCTATCCTTCAAACACGTTTCAGCGAACCAGCGAAAATCAGCGAAGAAGCCGACGCAGATCTCAGCAGTTCTGATGTCGCTCCGCAGCGCAGCAAGTGGACCCTTGTTGCCGTAATCTCTATCGTCGTGCTTGCATCTTTTTTTGCCGGATGGGTGGCGGCTGGGCCAGGCGGCCGAAAACAATTCTTAGCAGTGTTCGAGAGGCAGCAAAATAATACCTCCGAAACAGTCCAGGCTCCTGGCACGACTCCAGCTCCTGCCGGACCGACAGCAAGTATTCCTCTTGCGCCGCCTTCAAGTGTTGCGCCGCCGGAGCCTGAGCACACTTCGTCTACGCCAAGCGGGACTACTACGACCAGCACAGCACCGGATAAGAACCAGCCAAGGCTGAATGGAAATGCCCAGTCTTCGCCGAGCGCTCCTAGAAATTCAGATATCTTGGCGGCTCATAATTCACCGCGGCAAACCCAGAAACCGCCGGCGCCTACCCAGCGCACAAATGTTCCGACCGTTGCATCAGTTGAAAAGAACCGCGACGCGCGTCTTTCCCAGCCGACACCGTCGAGTCCCGTTTCGAACTCTTCCCGCTCGCTGGCCCAAAACAAAACTCAAGAAATTCGGCCTGTGGAACAGCCGCATCCCGTGACCGCACCCACGGTCTCGAATTCCGCGGTGAAGAACACCCCGCCGCCCGCTTCAAGCGCATCATCGCAGCCGAGTGCGAGCACTGCTGCGGCAGAAAAGCCGAACGCAAGTCCTGTGGTAGCGCAGCCCACACGCGCCGAGTCGTCTCCTGCGCCGCTGGCAAAACCTGCAGAACCCGCGGAAGTAGTCAAGGGAACAGTCACCGTCAGCGCCAGTCCTTTCCCTTCGATCCGCGTTCCGCCTGAGATGAAATCGCAGATATCGAAACAAGGTGCCAGCCTGCAAATGGGCCAACTGATCTCGCGTGTCGAACCTGTATACCCCGAAGACGCCGAGCGCCAGCGCATCGAAGGTGTGGTCAAGTTGCACATGATTATTGACCGCGACGGAAAAATCCAGGACGTTGACAAGATGACTGGGCCTCCCCTTCTCGTAGCAGCCGCCGCGAATGCCGTGCGCCAGTGGCGCTACAAACCCACCTCTCTCGGCGGCCAACCCGTCGAGGCAGGAGTGGACGTAACCGTAACCTTCCGCTTACAAATTACCCACCCGAACTAGCGCGCTCCGCCGCGTCGCAGTCCCGCCCGCGCACACTTCTGCGGTTATATTGAATTGCTGGAAGGATTCCGAAGCGAGCGTTGCGCTCAGCCTGATCCCGGCGTGATTAATCTGTTACATCCGCAGGACTAACCGGAGGCGAACTCGACTTTTTACCAGCCAGCGCTAACGCAGCTCCCACACCGCCCGCGCCCGCCGCTCCAATCACGATCCACATCGTGTAATTTTTCTTCTGCTGAACAGTCCCCGGCGTTGCACTGGGCGCCGCGGGCGCCGTTTCTTTCACAGCCGACAATTGACCCTGCCCGGAAATGTTCACGGTTTGCCCCGCTTGCATCAAAAGGCCGTTGCTGCCCGCGGTCGGCACCAAAATCACGCTGCCATCCAGGCAAGTCACCGTGAACGACCCGTCCGCCCCCCTCTCGATCTTCGACGTCGATTGCTCTCCGTCCGTCACTCCCACCGCGGTGAAACTTCCGATTCGCAGGTTCAGTCCCTGCGGCCCGCTTCTCGAACTCATCACCACGGTTCCCGACTGCAGCTCCGCCACGTATTGGTCGCCGCCATTGAACGCAACCTGGCTCTGTGGCGAAATCTGAAATGTACCCTGCGCGCTGCTGGTAAATGTCGCCGTCCCAGCCTGGCCGGTACGCACCGTGTCTCCCGTGAAAATCGTCGAATCCGCCGGCGCCGGAGAATTGTTCACATAAACTTCACCCACGCTGCTCAACGAGCCCAGCGCCTGATGTTCTTGCGAACGTCCGCCTGCCAGCCCAACCGCGGGAAATAGCAAACTCAAAACCACAAGCAGTGACAGCAACTGAAGAGAAAATCTTGAAGCCCTACTCCGCGTCCTGTCTTTGGGGTCGGCCCACATTGAACTCAACTCATCCCCCTCAAAGAACTCACAGATCCTGCCGCTGCTTTTTTACCACTCCGACTTTGGTTTGTCCATCAAGAATCGGCCGCATTGAAACTTATCCGGTCACGAGCCCGCGACGGTCGCCACGCGACACACTTCGTTCTTTTTGTCTCTCGCACCCCTCTTCGTTTATCTCGGAAGTCCCGTCAAATAATCGAGGATCGAGCGGAACGACACAAAGTTTTCAAGGACATTCGGCCCGAACTGAATGTCAAACTCCTCCTCAATTACAGTATCTAGCGTAAAAGCGGCGCTGGAATCCCACGCCTCCAAAGTCTCCATGCTGGCCAAGCCGATTTCTCGATTACTGAGCTGGGGAAACACCGCAGAAAAGCACCGGATGAGTCTCGCCTCCGTGTCATTCATCAAGTTCCCCCTGGATTCGGAGGTGGACAGCGGCGAAGTCATCAGTCGCTCCTTGCTCTCTTCCATTGCCTTGACGCAATACCCTTTGCGAATGATACTTTGCGCTACGGGAAAATCGTTCACACCATGAGCACCAAGATCGACGAAGTAAAAGCTCTCTTTGAATCCCCGCAACCCTATCTGGAACGCAGGCGCTACAATATCAATATCCGGGCCGAGACCGTCCAGTATTTTCTTCGGAATCGCGAATTCATTCGAATTTTGGACGTCGGTTGCGGCGATGGCTCCGCCTCCATTCCGTTTCTCAATGCCCACAGAGAGCTTACCCTTTTGGATCTCTCTAGCGGCATGCTCTCGATAGCCCTGTCGAAGGTCCCGCCAGGCCTCAGACACACCGTTCAGGCGTTTAATCACGATTTCTTGACGGCAAATCTCGAGCCCCATTCATTCGATGTGATCATTTGCTTGGGTCTGCTGGCGCATGTGGACTCGCCGAAGGAAGTGATTCATAAAATTGCTCGGCTCCTGAGTCCGAACGGCGTCGTCATTCTGCAGAGCACGGATTCTGGCGGTTTTTTGAGCCGCGCGGGGGTCTCTTACCGTCGGATGCTGGAAGCGTTCGGCAGAATAAAGTATCGCTATGCTTTAACCACTGCGGATCAAGTCGTCCAGATCTTCGCGTCCTGTGGTCTTGATCTCTCGGAAATTTACAGGTATTCGCTCCCCTCGTTGCCGGGCCTTGACCGAATTCTCTCCCAACGAGCTCTCTACAATTACGTTCGTCTCGCCTATGGCCCCGCTCAAAATAACTACAACACCTGGCCCGGTAACGAGTGCATCTACCTCTTTACTTCGTCTAACGCGAACAAAGCCACTCAGCAATTAGGTTCCGACGAATGGATTTCGTCAGGGCACGGCTTCAGCCGTGCCGAATAGTGCGGCAGATTCAGGGGTTTTAACCCCTGAGGTTCGCGGAGCGCAAGTCCAACGCGTTATGGGGGGTCTCGGATCCAGCTGTTCATTTGCTTCGCGCGAATTTGCTCCCACCGCATCCGCTATTCGGGATTAGAATGTTGCCTCCATGAAGGTTCTGCACATCGTCAAGACCGCCGTCGGCGCTAACTGGGCCTACGAACAGGTGCGCGTCTTGTGCTCCCTCGGCATCGAGGTAGTCGTCGCGCTCCCCTCCGACACCGAAGGCCTCGCCCCAAAATATCGCGAAGCCGGAGCCGCCGTCGTCCGTGCCAATCTCGATTTTCCGGCGCGCGAGCCCTGGCGCATCCCGTCCCGGCTTCGCGCTTGCCGTCAGCTCGTCGCCGACCTCCGCCCCGACTTGATCCACACTCATCACGTGGGCACAACGTTCGTAGCCCGCCTCGCCCTCGGAAAAAATTCGCCCATCCCGCGCATCTTTGGAGTCACCGGAACTCTTCATCTTGAACACGGTTTTTTCGCCTGGCTCGACACGCACCTCGCAGGCCCGCGGGACTACTGGATCGCAACCTGCCGGTGGACACAACGCAAGTACGCGACCTTAGGCATTCCGCTTAACCGCGTATTCCTTGCTTACCTCGGAACGGATATTCGAAATTATCCGAGCAATCGAACAGGCATTTTAAGAGATGAATTGAAAATCCCCGCGGACGTTCCGTTGGTAGGGATGGTGTCTCTGCTTTATGCGCCGAAGTGGTATCTCGGCAGCGCGCGAGGCCACAAGGGCCACGAAGATTTCATCATCGCTCTGGCGCGGATTCGGCAAGAGCGTCCGGACGTGCATGGCGTAATGATTGGCGGCGCCTGGGGCGGCGGACATTGGTACGAAGATCGCGTCCGGCACTTTGGCAGAAAGCTGTGCAATGGTGGCTTGCAATTTAGTGGCACCCGGGCAGATGTGCCGGCGATTTACCCCGATCTGGATTTGGCGGTCGTTCCGACCCATTCGGATGGTCTGGCGTATAGCGTTGTGGAACCTCTTCTCGCCGGCGTGCCCGTCGTCGCGACGAACGCAGGCGGCATCCCCGACCTGATTCGCGACGGCGACACAGGCTGGCTCGTGCCTCCCGGAAATCCCACAGCTCTTGTGCGAGCAGTGTTGGAGGCGCTGGCACATCCCCAGGAAGCGCGAGCAAGAGCGACTCGCGGCCGAAACCTCGCCCGTAATTTGCTAGACCTGGAAAAAACAGGCCGCGAAGTCGCCGCTGTTTATGAAAAAGTTCTCGATGTCCCAGCGCCCCCACTAGCCGACAGAATTGAATCGCCTAGACAGACAGCCGCCGTGCGAAGTGATACTGCGATAATGCGCTCGCACCTTCCGAGTACCGAGGGATGAGGTGATGGCCCAGCGACGGGTGCGTATCTTGCATGCAGTTGGGACCATGGATCCCGGGGGCGTCGAGACTTGGCTTCTAAACGTTCTGAAGTATATTGACCGCGATCTCTTCGAGTTTCACTTCTGCACTTTCGGACCCCACCCAGGACTCTTTGCCGGTGAAGTGGAAAGGCTCGGCGGCCGCGTGCTGCCGTGCCCGAGAGGCGTAAATCCATGGTCGTTTGGTCGGCGGTTCCGGAAAATCCTGCGCGACGGGAATTACGATGCGGTTCACAGCCACGTAACTCTCTTCTCCGGAGCTGTGCTCCGTTGGGCGAATGCGGAAGGCATCTCGATGCGTATTGCCCACAGTCACACCAGCCAGGACGACAAACCCGATTCCCTCGCCCGCGGCTGCTACCGCAGGATCATGAAATCCTGGATAAATAGTTATGCGACTCACGGGTTAGGAGCTTCGATGCCAGCAGCGGCGGACCTGTTCGGCGGAAATTGGAAAACGGATGAGCGTTTTCGTATTCTTCCTTATGGCATCGACTTGCATCCATTCCAGCAGCCCGTCACGCAAGATAAAGTTAGAGAGGAACTCGCAATTCCGCTTAATGTGCCGGTTGTGGGGCACGTCGGACGCTTCATTGCTGCAAAGAATCACAGTTTTCTCATGGAGATTGCCCAGGAGATTCACAGACGACGCCCTGAGACTCATTTTTTACTCGTCGGCGATGGGCCGCTGAAACGTAAGATCGAAACCCAGGCGAGCAGGCTAGGCCTCTCGGGCAAGGTGCATTTTGCGGGGACGCGCACCGATGTGCCCCGACTGATGCGGGAGGCAATGGATGTCCTGGTGTTTCCGTCGCTTTGGGAGGGGTTGCCAGTCACACTAATCGAAGCTCAAGCTGCAGGACTGCGTTGCATTGTCTCCGAAACAGTCACCGATGAGGCGGACATTCTGCAAGAACAGATTCGCCTTCCACTATCTAGAAGGTCTGAAGTATGGGCTGAAAAGACAATTGACGCTCTCGCGCGCGGGAGAATCGAAACTCAATATGCCCTAAAAGCCATAGCCAGAACCGATTTCTGTGCCCAGCGGAGCACTTCCCTCCTTTCCAACCTCTATCTGACGGCAGTGAGGTGACCAGGGATGCGATCTCTTAGAGGCTTTCTTCGGCCTGCGCTTTTTGTCGGATGGAGTTGCAGTGCCATAGACGCAATCTGGCAAACCCAGGTGCGGCCTAATGATTCCGCCCTAGCTTTAACCGCGGCGATTCTACTACTGGTTTCTTTAGCAGTTTCCAGATATGCCCTCAAGCTCTCATTTACAACAGCTCCCATGATGTACCTGTCTCTCTTGGGCCTATTTCACTTAGGTCTCGTAGTGCCGTGGAAGCTCGGACTCTATGATGTCGAGCGGGCTCCCTGGTTCGTGCCCTACGGACTTTCGGAAGGCCTTATTTTGATCATTTATGCGATTCTTGCCTATCAGTTGGGTCTTTTTATGGCTCTTTGTAAGGAAGGGTACGGCGGAAAGCCTAACACTACGGACTTCACACCGGAGAACTCGGCGGTATTCATCTTGGGAAATGTTTTCTTCTTAATCGGTGAAATCATGTTTGCAGCCGGACTGGTTCACCTGGACCCAGTCGGTTACTACCGCCTCTCGTACTCTGAAACGTTTCGCCTCCGGGCGGAGACTGACCCGAGACTCTTCGCAACGGGCATTATGATTTCCTTCATCGGCTTATGCATCGCGGTAGCCGGAGCAACACGACAGCAAATGCGTATCGTTTTCATGTGTGCCGGTTTCTCGTTCGCAACTCTTTTCTATTTGGGTTTTCGAGGGCCTGCTCTTATTGCAGTCTTGATCGTCTACGCTGTTGCCCACAAGAAGGGAATTAGATCTCCGCGATGGTTCCCGTGGGCAGCTGCGGCAATTCTCTTGGTAGCCGTTCCAGTGGTCAGCGTCTCCAGAGAGCAGCCGCTTGACGGTGGCGCTGCGGTGACATCACTGCGTCAAATGAATATCTTAGACGGTCCGGCAGAGCTAGGCTCGGCTCTCCGGCCACTCGTTGAGACAACAGCATTAGTCGGACCTGGGAACTATCGTTACGGTTCGACATATCTGAAATCAATGAAGGGAATTCTCCCCAATATAGCGCTCCACTGGGAAGCGCCCATAACAGAATCACTGGACGATCTACCTCCTAACCAGTGGATTACCGCTATCGTGGATCCATGGGCCCACAAAAATTATGGGGGAATTGGTTTCTCAGGAGTCGCAGAACCCTACATGAATTTTGGGGTGGGTGGCGTGATCGGATATTTCTTGCTCTTGGCCTTCCTGCTCGTCCGGCTTGAACAGGTTTCAATCCGAAGCTCGTATGCGCTTGCTTCTTGGGCCATCATCATTGGTCCATTGATCGTGGCGTCCACCAGAAATGACTCCTCAAATGTCTTGCGACCGGTCGTTTGGGGCTTGATCTGCGTTGGGCTTGTCCGGGCCACACTCTTGTTAGTCGGCCGGTGTAGCGGAAGGGTCTTGCGATCAAGAGTAACTGAACAAGGTCACGCCTGACACAATACGAATCTTGTGCGTCTTTTGATCACAACCGAGGTGCACTTCTCTCGAACGTCTGTGGGAGAAATTGGCGTAAAAGGTCCCGGGAACTACTCAGTTTGGTCGAGTTGTCTCGAAGCATTTAACGAAGTGACCGTGTTGGCCCGAGTCGGCGTGAGTTGTGGACCGTCTCCTGAAGGAGCGAGAGCCGATGGGCCTTCGGTATCCTTTTGGGCATTGCCTGACTATCAGGGTCCGTGGCAATACCTTCGCCACCTGACCGAACTTAGGACCAACGTGCGACAAGCCGTACGCGAGTCTGACGCGTATATCCTTCATGTTCCCGGTTTGGTTGGTCGGCTGGCCTGGCAAGAGCTTCGGCGTCTCAAAAAGCCTTACGCCCTGGAAGTTGTGGCTGATCCATGGGACGCGCTCGGACCCGGAACCTTGCCCAGCCTGTTCCGGCCCATTTTTCGTCGGGCTGCGGCGCGAGAATTGAAAATGATGTGCGAGGGAGCAGCTGCCGTTCACTACGTAACCGAGAGCGCATTGCAGCAGCGCTATCCGGTTGCCTCAGGTGTCTACACCATCGCATTTCCCAACGCCTTAATGGACTCCGCCTTTGCCCCTGTGCCCATCCTCGAGGAAAGATTTCGGCGAACCGCTCTGAATCAGCCAATTCGCTTGGGTTTCATCGGTAGCTTGGCTCAATTGTACAAAGGCCCCGACGTGCTACTGCGTGCCTCTGCCCTTTGCCGCTCCCATGACCGTGAGTTCGAAGTTGTTATGGTCGGGGATGGTCGCTACGCCGAGCAGATGAAGGCGTTGGCGGCTCGGCTTGGGGTAGAGGACCGGACCCAATTTGTTCCCAGGCTCCCATTCGGCAAAGCCGTTTTTGACTTTCTGGACACAGTGGATTTGTTTGTAATGCCATCCCGCGCGGAAGGCTTACCGCGTGCTTTAGTGGAAGCCATGGCGCGCGGCTGCCCTTGCATCGGCTCTAACATCGGAGGCATCCCCGAGCTTCTAGCTCAAGAAGATCTCGTTCCTCCCAACGATCCCGAAGCCTTAGCGCGGAAAATCATGGAAGTGACTGCCGACCCCGAGCGTATGAAGGTGATGTCTGCGCGTAATTTGGCAAAGGCGAAAGAATTTGATCCGGAGGTTTTGCGAAATATGCGGCTAGCCTTCTACCAATACGTGAAAGATCATTCGGGAAACGCTGTGAAATCTGCAAGCCGAGACAAATAGCCTTTTAGTCCTTGTAACCCACCGCGATTATGTTCAGCCGAAATCCGGAAAGAAAATCGTAGCGATTCACCAGCCATTCGTACGTCAGTCCCAGGCGGTGCAGAAGGGAATTGAACGCGAGCACGCTGGGCGCTCCCTCGACCAGGCTGATTTCAGAGCGGCTGAATCCCGATTTCAGGAATAGCGTACGAAGCCGTCGGCGCGTATTCGCTCGGTAGCGAGTCGGGAAGATGTCGTGTTCATCGAATCCGCGCACGCGGCTGTTGAACCAAACATGGAACCAGTGCGGGGTCAAGCTCGCCGCCGCTCCAAAATAATGCAGCAGGTTCGGAGTAAAAATCGCGAGTCTTCCGCCCGGTTTGAGCACCCGGTAAAACTCCTTCAGCACAGCGTTCGGGAAATCCACATGCTCGATCACCAGTCGGCAGTTCACAACATCAAACGAGGCGTCCGAAAATGGCAGGTGATTCAGTTCCGCGCGGACTCCGAAATCGATTCCTAAGTTAGCGCCTATGTTTTCTCTCAGGTCGATTCCCACCAATTGGCAGCCGGTCCTTCTCGCGAACTCCATGCCGAAAAATTTTCCCGTGCCACACCCCGCGTCCAGGACACGGTCGCCGGCGACAACGACCTGTTTAAGTTTCTCCTCAAAGGCAATTTCAGGCGACCGATTAGCTCTTTTCGTTTGTAGCGCAAGCCACTTGCCCGCGCTCGAAAGATCTCTTGCAGCGGCGGGGTCATGTTTTAGCTCAATGTCCACAGCGTGCAGATCCTTAAAGAGGCTTGGCTTCCGCGCGCTCCAGCATCCCAAGTTGGCCCACGGGCGCGAGCTTTCCGCCCGCCGCCGCAGCCATGGCGCGCATCGCAGTTTGGTTGTTGAACTGGTCGGTAGTGAAGTCGGCGATCAGGCCGGAGCTGATTGCCGCGTAAATCTCCTCGATTCCGGATTCCAGACTCCGCTCGCATCCAAAACCCAAAATTCGCTCGATTTTCTCGAACGAGACGCGGTAGTTGCGGCGGTCCGCATTCTCGATCCTGATAATCTCGGTGTTCGGCACCACTCGCGCGATGGCAGCTCCGAGTTGCTCGATTTGAAGATTCAGCGCCGAAGAGCCCACGTTAAAAATCTCGCCGGAAACCGCGCTTGTCTCCGCGTCCAGGCAAGCGATCACCGCGCGCGCCGCGTCATGAATGTGCAGGAAAGGACGCCACTGGGCGCCGTTCAGAACCGTGATCTGTCCGGAAGACGCTGCGCGCGCCACGAACAAATTCACCACCAAATCGAAACGCATCCGCGGAGAAAGCCCGAACAACGTTCCCAGCCGCAATATCGTCGGCGCAAAATCGGGAGCCTTCGACGCCATCAGAATATTTTCGGAATCCACTTTCGTCTGCGCGTAGATGGAGAGCGGATTCACCGCGGAAGTTTCGTCCAGACAAAACTCGGAAGCGCCGTAGACACCGCAGGATGACGCAAAAACAAATCTACGCACCCCGCAGCCCCGCGCGACGTCTGCGAGCATCCGCGTAGCCGCGCGATTTACTTCCATCGCCAACTGCTTATTTTCTTCGCAAGCAGGGTCTCCGACGATCGCGGCCAAGTGGACCGCCGCGTCGCATCCCTTCATTGCTTTCACAACTGCGCCGATATCTCGTATGTCCCCGCGGACCAGCTCGCAATTCGGGTGCGTCTTCAGATCGTCCAGCGAATTCTCGCCGAAAAGAAAAGAATCAAGCACGCGGGCTTTGAATCCGCGTTGCAGCAATTGCGCAACAATCGCCGAACCCAGATACCCTGCTCCCCCGAGCACAAGAACTTGCCTCACCCTTTCTGGATCGGTTTTCAGTTCGAAATTGTACCGCTTCAGGATTTTATGCTTCGTAAGGCGAATTCCACCGACGGTGAGAAGCATCAGAATCCAGGCGATCACCGCCACACCGCGCGGCACCAGCGTGCCGCGATACAGAAAATAATCCGCGAAAACAAACAGCACGATAAAGGAACTGACGGCGCGAATCACCGAGACCGCTTTGCGCACCCCGCCGATATCCCGCGTGCGTGGATAAAAACCGCTGAGCTGGAACACCAGGAGCGCCAGGAAAGACCACAGCAGCCAGTAATGCGTTACGAAGTTCTTGAACCGCTCGGCAAGCCCCTGGGGGTCGGGCGCGCGCAGGATGACCACGTAAAACAAAAACCAAAGAGCGAACGCGGTCAGCATCGAGAAGTTGACCAGGAAAACGTCGCCCGCCATGCGCAACAAACTATTTCTCCACGGGTAGGAGCGAGTTTCGCTTCGCAGCGAATTCCAGTAGCGATCCAAGTTTGTGGATTTCATGCGCGTTGCGCCCTGCTTAAGGTTGGCTTCTTTGCAAAATCGTAACAGCGAAGAACGGCATCGCAAATCTTATCGACAGTCTCATCGCTCAATGTGGAATAGATCGGCAAATTCAAGATGCTGTCGGAAATGTTTTCCGTAACCGGCAGAGGGCGCTTGTCCCAAATATCGCGGTAAAGCCTTTGGCGGTGTACCGGCGGCCAGAAATAGCGCCGCACCTGGATATTTTCTTTTTCCAGCGCCTCAACGAGCCAGTCGCGCGATCTGCCGAACGCCGCTTCATCGACGAGGACGGCGAAATCTTTGCAGGCGCTGCGATTGCCTGAACGAATATGTTGGAAGCGGAAGCCAGGGATAGCATTGAGACGCCACTCGTAATGGAGGCGAATCTGATTTCGACGTTCGATGCGCGCGTCGAGACCGTCAAGCCCACGGAGCGCAAGGGCTGCATGGAATTCACTCATGCGGGCATTCAGGCCGGCCAATTCCGGGTCGTAGTTGCCGCTATCGCCGTAATTCCGGGCAGCGCGCAGGGTGCGCGCGAGATCCGCATTTCGCGTGGCGACCATTCCGCCCTCGCCTGCGACTAGAAGCTTCGTGGGAGAAAAGCTGAAAACTTCGGCGGCGCCAAACGTTCCCACTTGGTTGCCGCTTATGTTGCTTCCGAATGCATGAGCCGCATCGCAAATCAGTGGGATATTCAAATCCGAAGCAATGGTTTGGAGTTCCACCATGGATGCCGGGTTTCCGAATAGGTGGACGGCGAGTATTGCGGCGGTGTTAGAAGAAAGCTGGGCCTTGACGGCGTGCGGGTCAATGCAAAATGTTTCAGGATCGCAGTCCGCAAAGACGGGTTTAAGACCATTCCAGAGGACGCTGTGGGCGCTGGCATGAAACGTGAAACTAGGGAGAATTACCTCGCCTTGTAGATTCAGCGCGCGCAGAGTGAGGATAAGGCCCGCCGTGCAACTTGAGACGGCAACACAATGCGGAACGTTGAGATATTCTGCGGCGGCCTCTTCAAATTTGCGAACGAATGTTGCATTGGTGAGCTGCCGGCTACGCAAAATCTTGAGCACGTCGCGAAGGAATATACCGTCCGGAAGACCCTCCGGCGAAACGATAGGGAGGCGCTCTTCAAACATGGGAATCGCGCTCGAAGCCTGTTCATGCTTCTCTGCCATAGGCTTCATAGCTCGTCGTGTACCGGTCGTGTGCATGCCTGACCTCAGCAACCCTTTGCGATCGAAGATTCGAGCTGGTGATCCTTTACAACACGGCACGGGACGCCAATTGCGGTTACGTGCGGAGGGATATCTATCCCCACCGCGGCTCCTGCACCGATGATGGACCAGTCACCAACGCTCTTACCGTGAATGATCACTGCCCCGGTGCCGAAGTAAACTCCATCGCCAAACTTTACACAGCCTGAAATGTGGCAGCCAGGATTGATGTTGCAATAGGCGCCGATTAATGTGTCATGGCCGATGGTAGTGTCGAGGTTCACGATCGAGTGCGGCCCGATTTTAATCTGCGTCGTCAAGATAGCGCCCGCAGTGATGATCGAACCCGCACCCAGTTCGACCCAACGCGAGATTCGCGCATTAGGGTGAACAAGGATGCAGAAATTGAGGCCGAGATCGGTAACGTAACCTGCAATTGCCTTTCGCGAACGGGGATTTCCGACCCCGCAAATGACTTCGAAATTCTTGTCCAAGTTTTGTTCCAGCCAGCCGAATCCGCCAAGCACAGGGATATTGCATTGCTCCGTGCCGTGCAGCTTGGGATTGTCGTCAACGAATCCGAGCACATTCCATTTTTTCTTTTCTTCATTGTCTTCCAGGAACACCCAGTACGTCTCGCGCGCAAAACCGCCCGCTCCGAGGATTACGACGTCGGTCATGAATCCTTCCGCGATGGCGCTGGAATATCGTCGTGCGCAGAAAAGAAAAATCGGTCGCGCGGTGCATAGATCCCGTCACCCGAAATCCATACTTTGAAAGTTCGAAGCAGGATGCGGGCATCGAGCCAGAGTGAAAAGTTATCGACATACCAAATATCCTTCTCGATGCGTTCAGGCCAGGAAAGCAGGTTGCGGCCATTGACTTGGCTCCAGCCTGTGAGGCCCGGGCGCATCAGCAGACGGCGGGCCTGATTGGTGGTATATCGCTCGAGGTGATAGGGAAGGGCCGGACGCGGCCCGACCAAACTCATCTTGCCCGTCACGATATGAAACAGCTGAGGTAGTTCATCCATACTCAAGCGGCGCAAAATCTTGCCAACGCTGGTGATGCGCGAATCATTCTCGGAAACATAGAGTCCGGAACCGATACGGTCCGCATGCTCGACCATGGTGCGAAATTTTGAAATTCGAAACGGCCTTCCTCGACACCCCGCGCGCTCCTGCGAAAAAAATATCGGGCCTCGCGACCCGACCCTGATGCAAACCGCAATCAAGGCAAAGAGGGGCAAAAGCAAGACGAGACTAGAGGCAGCAATCAGGATGTCAAGAAGACGCTTCACTGTTAGTTGAATGCGTCGGCTCATAAGACACCTATCCGGCGATTCGAATTGGTCGCGTGAACTTTGATACCGAGTCCGAGAATTGCCGAGAAAAGAAGGGCGTTTGCGGGGATGTAAAGATTAAAGTCCGCGAAACTGTGGAGGAGGATGGCCACGATGCTACCTACGCACCCGAGAGCGATAACTCTTTCGAAATCTCCTCCGCCGAAGAGAAAAGTGCGCACCGCACGAACCAGTATTAAGAATATCGAGGCGAAGAGTACGAACGTGGCGGGAATGCCTAAATCCGCGGCGAGTTCAAGGTAATCGTTGTGCGCGTGGTTTACAAATTGGGTGAGGAATTCACTTTGTCCAGTCGTGTAGGCAGTCGGAAAAGTGCCGAGACCCGTGCCGAGCCATGGATGATGTTGGATGAGCGGAAGAGCATCACGCCAGATAGACAACCGGCTCGGACCGCCGAGCGAGTATTCATTACCTACGTCTTGAAATCTAGAAACGATGGGACCTGGGCCGATCCAGACGGCGAGACCAATGCTTAGAACGATAAACATCGCAGCCAGCAGGGAACTCGCGCGTCCGTGAAATCTGGAAATTGCGACCAGGGCGAAAATGACGACAACAGAAGAAGCTGCCGACAGGATACCCATCCTCGAGCGAGAGAAAATGAGGGCGGCGCAGAGTATCGCTGAAACGCAGAGTGACAGGGTCAGCCGTTGCAGCCCAGACGTTGCGACCAGCTTTCGAAGAGTCATGTTCGCGCCGCGATTTCCGCGCAGTTTCGCATATTCGTAAAGAACGAGGGCCAAGCTAAAGGGCAGAATCATCTCGAGAAAACCTGCGTAGTGATTTCGATTGATGTAAGTGCCGGTAGCTTCTTCCAGGTCAAACTTTTTCACGTAGGTGAAGATTTGTTGCCAGCCGGTCAGGTACTGCACCATGCCATAGAAAGCCTCCAGAGTTCCGAGGGCGACCAGAGAAGCAATAAAGAACTGCTTGCGGCGGCGATTTTGGCTGACGATTTGGGCAAAGTAAAAGGCCACGAAGCAAGCAAGCAGAATCAAAAAATGAGTGCGCGTGGCATAAGGCTCGAAGCTAAAGTACCGCGCGCGGACACCATCCAGGGAAGCTTCGCGACCGGCAAAGCGATGCAGCCAGGATACGGGCACGGGACAAAGCTGGAACAGCACTACGGCGGTTAACACCGCCGGAACGACAAGCGACCTTGCGGCTGGACGAAACACGGATTCTGGTGCGCTGGCGACAAAGAAGGCCGCCGCACCGAAGAGAAGAAGTTGAACGATTGCAAACGCAATTGTCTCGGTGCCGCCGAATGCGAGAACCGCCAGCACCAGTCCAAGAGTGAGAGAAGCCTGAAGCGGTATCGTCAGAGGCGCGTCAGTTGAGGATGGCTCAAAGACAAATTTAGCGTCGCGCGCATCATCCTTTGTGGCCATTATTTTCCTGGTGGTACCCGTAGGAATAATAATCACTCTTGGCGTCGGCAAAATTGATAGTGGCCCCAAGAACGTGGGAGCCGGCATCGACGGCGGAGGCATAAGCGCGATGAACCAGCTCGCGGGGCGTAATTCCTCCACCCACAACCAGGATGACACCGTCGACCAGAGTGGCGAGAACTCGGCTGTCCGCGAGATTCAAGAGCGGCGGAGAATCCAGCACAACGAACTTATATTCCTTGGAAGCCTCGCGAATAAGCACGGGCATGTACTCGGACGAGAGCAAGTCCGCCGGGTTGGGCGGCACGGGGCCGCTGGGCAGTACAAAGAGTCCAACCGGCGCCGCCTGGGACAGAAGGCTTCGCCAATCCGGACTTCCGGTCAAGAAGTTTACGAGGCCTGAGGTATTGGCAACTCCGAAAAACTTGTGGAGGCTTGGCCGGCGCAAATCGGCATCGATAAGGAGGACTTTTTCCCCTAACTGTGCGAGCGACACAGCCAGGTTGGCGGCCACGGTGGTTTTACCTTCGCCACCCTTCGCGCTTGTCACCAGCAAAGTTCGCGGAGGATGTTTTGCGGTGGAAAGCAAAACGGAGGTACGCAACTCGTGAAACGCCTCAGCTAGAGGAGTGTTTTGGCCATTGCCCTCGATTCGATTCCAAGACGGAACGATACTTGTGCTGCGATGTTTGTCATTGGCAAGATAGCGTGCGCGTGCATACAGTCCGTGCCCATTGCCGTTGGTGGAAGATTCAATCGCGGGAACCGATGCAAGCGCGGGCAATTGGAGAAAGCGTTCAATTTCCCCAGCGGTCTTAAACGAATTGTCAAGATGCTCCTGCAAAAATGCAGCGCCAATTCCGAGACTCAGCCCCAGGAGAAGGGCCAGAGAAAGGTTTAGCGGAATCCGAGGACTATCCGGTTTCTTGGGAGGATAGGCGGGATCGATTACGCGGATGTTCGTTGCTTTCATACTGGTGGAAACGCCGGTCTCTTTCAGTTTTTCGAGCAGACCCACGTACAATTGCTTATTCGTGTCCGCTTCACGCTTGAGAATATTGTACTGCACGGATTTTTCAGCGATAAGGTCTGCTTCGCGTTGTTGGTCTTTGAAAGCTTCTTGCAGCATATTCTCGCGTTCGACGGCAGCGCGGTAATCGTTGGTGATGGCTTTCGCGGCACGCTCGCGTTCGCCCGACAAGGTCGTCTGCGCTTCATCAATCTGGCTTTGGATTTCTTTTACTTGTGGATAGTCGGGATTGAAGATCGAAGACAAGCGGGAGCGTTCGCGCTCGAGCTCCGCCAGTTTTTCCGTAAGGTCCTGCATCAATTTATTATTGAAGACGCCCGGAAGAGATGCAAAGTCTCCCTGCTGCACGAGCAGATAAAGCGATTCTTTTTCGTAGCGGTCGGCTTGCGACTTGGTGAGCTCTTCCTGCAGCTGGCGGAGCCTTTGGGTCACGATGTTTTCAGAAGTTCCCTTGTCCGTCTCGAGGAATAGAAGCCCGTTATCGCGAGCGTACTGTTGGAGGTCGTCTTCCGACTTTTCCAGCTTGGATTTCATGCCCAGGAGTTGCTGCGAGAGCCATTCAGAAGCCTTTTGAGAAGCCTGCCAGCGAGCCTCCAGATTTTGCTGAATGTACGTTGCGGCAAGCGTGTTAACAACTTGAGCAGCCAGGTTTTTGTCGTTGGACTCGAAGCTGACTTCAACGAGGCGGCTGCGTTTCAGCGGCTCGACATCGAGGCGATCTTGAAATTTCCTGAGCACTTCATTGTCGATTACGGACTCGGGAGAGACATCTCCTCCGCCATCACCGGCTGGCGATAGAGAAGCTTCCTGCTTCGGGCGAATCCACCAAGACGCGGGCTGATTAAATTCCGTGAGCCGATCGAGCTTGAGATCGGCAATCACTCGGCGCGCGAGATTCTCGCTTTTCAGGATTCGATACTGAGTTTCGAGGTAGGTATCGGAAATGCTTTCGACCTGAAAAAGTTCTTGGAGCGTCGGAATATCGGGGTTTTCCTTTTGAATTTCGACCAGCACGCGAGCGCGATAGACGGGCTTTTCCTTGAGAGTTGCGAAAAGTCCAATGGTAAAAACCACAAAAGCGATGGTGAGTATCGTGGCGCGGCGCTTCTTTATGATCCGGCCGTATTCGAGCAGGTCGGGGACTTTATCAGCCTCGTCAGCTTCAAACGAAGGAGGGACTGGGGCGCGGCGCTTTGCGATCGCGGTCGGCGTGGTGTCGTAGAGCCTGATTTTGGTTTCCGGATCCATTAGCGCCAGATGATCAGACCGCTGGCAGTTGCGACAGCGGCCTCGCTTCCTTTATAGAGCATGGTTTTTCCCGAGCTGTTTGGGATGAATACAATGTCAGCGGGCTTCAGCGGAGTATCAGGAGTTTTTCCTGCGAGCACTTTTCCCAGATCAATAGGGAATTCGAAGCGCTGCCCGGTCTTTTCATCTGTCCGAATTATCTTTGTGCGGCTCTTGGCTGCGGTTGAATTCAAGCCTTCCGCGAGCGCGATTGCTTTGAGGACGGACATATTCTGATCGGTCTTGAGCACGAATCCTCCGGGCTTCTTGACGTCGCCAATCACGTAAATAATGCCGCCCCGGGTTACTTTGACGATATCACCGGGATAAACGGCGACGTTGAAACGCTGGTCTCCGGATTCGAGCAGATCCTTCAGATTTATTTTAATCGTATCGTTATAGCTCAGATCATCAGCTGTGCTAGCAGTCTTTTGTGTTTGGGATGCGCTTTGCGGTGCGGGAACTGCTGCGACATCGGGGTTCGCGCTACCGCCATTTGAATCCGAACCGAAATGCAGGCCTGCGCCGCGCATGACGAGTACTTGGTCGCCAGCATCGTCCGAGAGTCCCTCAGCCATGGAGAGCATCTCCAGCACAGTTTTGGTGCCGCGAATTTGGAATACTCCGGGTTTCTTGACGGCACCCACGACGGAGACCGGATGGCTTTCGACCGTGGTGACGAATACACCGACGTGCGGATCTTTCATATATTGGCGCAGCCGTACTTCAAGGGTTCCTTCGAGCTCGCGGGCGGTGAGACCTGCCGATTGAACGGCGCCGAGCAGCGGCATGGAAATTTCGCCTCCGGCCGAGACTCGGAGCGAGCGATTCAGGTCTGGGGCCTCAAATACATTTATCTCAAGGAGATCGTGCGCGCCGATTCGGTATTCACCTTCCTCGACGTCCGCGGCAGGAGTCGCAAGCGATTGATTCAACTGTTGTAGGCGTCGATTATAGTCTTCGGTGGTTTCTCCCTGCACGGGCTTTCCGGATCGATTGGGGTCGTCTTGAACGGTTTGTGAGTGTGAAACTGTAGAGCACAGCAAGAGGCACGCACCGAGCAATGCCGCGGAGAAGGTTAGCCGTTTTTCAGGAAGTGGCTGCATCAAGTCTTGCACCACGGCACATCCTTTTGATTCGGAACGATGTCAGTGCTTGGCTGGGTTGATGATGAACCTACGCAGAATTCCGCCGTGGCAGAACGAAAGAACCATTCGACCTCTGCGGAAGATCGCGGACCCAACGGCATTAGAATCCCTACAAACCCCGTGAAGTCTGCCGCTTCAATCTCAGCTGTCGGCCTTCTTTCCTCTGCACGGGCCGCTGGCGCGCTTGTTTCGCGGGCATGACTCCCCGCTCTACGGAGCCTAGATCGCGATATTGGTGTTCGATGCCTTGCCCGCAAATTGTTCCGGGTGAGTGTTATCCCATGCACAGCTACATGTCAAGCACTGCGAGTGATCGCTTCTTCCTTCTCTGGCGGTATGCATTCCTTCTTTTCATTCGCCGACATCCGCAAATTCACCGCTGGATGAGAACCCCGGATTTCTAAGGCACTCCAAAGATAGGTGTCGCCTGCTTGCCAGTGGCTTCCGGTAATACGCAAATGTTTGCATACACCTCATGTATACCTTGAAGGGCGGCAATTTTCGCCAAGAAAACAAAGGACCTACCGGAATGAGATCCTATCTTGATTTGGCCCCGGAAGTGCAAGTAGGATCGGCAGGCAATTATTAGGGGAGGATTCGAATGACGTTTAAAGGTGCGGTGCGTTTTGGAGTTCTGATCGCTTTTGCAGCTGTTTCCGCCGGCGTAACTTGGGCGGACGGCAGCGGCATTATAGATCCCAAGGTGGAAATAACCGCGCCCAAGGACGAACCAGTGTGCGCGCCTGGTGAGAATTCCGCTTTCTGCTTTTCAGGCGATACCATCACGATCGACGGGACGATGAATAGCTCGACCGTGTTCACGTACGACGGTTCTGTCACTCTCGAAACGCTATACATCGATGTTACTCCTACTATTCCACATGCCTTCTACTCCTGCGACATCGTGGCAATAGCTAACGCAGCATTTAACCATGGACCGTGCGAAACGAGCTCAGATAGCACGCCTACAGAGCTTATCTTTGCGGCTACTTGCGATGGCGACGGCTGCAATGGACTCTCGTCGTTCCAGGGGGTTGGAGCGGACGTGGATATGCCCGAGCCAGCAGAGGCAGAGCTGTTGTTGTTCGGTGTTGGTGGTATATTCCTCCTCGGATTCGGCGGGCGGAAGGGCTGGAAGGCACTTGGGGCTAGTCAGGTCAGCTAGGCGGTTGGCCCAGAGTTTGAACTAGATCTGTCCCTCTGTTTTCATTTAGATTTTCGTGGTTTCTGCATTTAACCCAGAATACCCGGTCAACCAGTGGGGCTCCTGCACGGGGTTTTTCGGCGGTATCAATCCCAATGGGGCTTTCCTTACGCTGCTATTCAGAGTCGTAAGCGCAACTCCCCTGCGCCGTCGACCTATGGTTTCTTAGTTGAATATTTCTTGATCAGGGTGTCGAACTGCGGGTTGTTGCGGAGATTATCCAGATCCGGATCAACCGCCGCGTTTTCGGCGGAGTAGTGGTTCTGGAGCGCATCTTCGAGGAGCACGAGCGCCTGGCTCGACTTTCCAGTCAGGGCATTGATCTGAGCTTCCGTATAGATTATGTTGACGTCTTTCTTGTCTTGCGCCCGAGCGCGCCGGATAAAGTTTTCGGCTTCTTGAGGATTGCCAATTTTGGCGTACGTTAATGCAATCTCCGCCATGACTGTTGCGTCTTGTGGATTCGTCTGCAATTCCTTGTAACCTACGGAGATCGCTCGCTGATACGCATCCTTGGCCTTGTCCGCTTGTCCCGAACCGCGATAAGCGTCACCCAAATTCACGACCGTGACGGTATCATTTGGGTTGAGCGCCACAGCCTTCTCGAATGCCTGAGAGGCCTCGCCGAACCGCTTAAGGAAAAAATAGGCCGTACCAATGTTCGAGTACGCTCCAGAATCCGGTTCAATCTGAATAGCCTTCTCCAAGAACGGAATCGACTCGCTGTATTTGCCTTCCTGAACCAGCACGCCCCCGGCATTTTCGAACCCCGCATTGACGTCCGGTTCTAGCACAGTAACTTTTTTGAACGCCTGCAGGGCCTTTTCGTATTCTCCGACTTCATAGTAGGCGTCGCCGAGAGAATTTTGGTTGATCCAGTAGTAAGGGTTGAGGTCGATGGCCTTTTGATAGGCTTCTATCGCGCGGGGTGCATTGCCGCTAGCCAAATAAACGTTACCCAAACGCCGATAGACGTCATCGGAATTGGGGGCCAAAGCTTGAGCCCGATTCAGCTCAGCAATTGCTTCGGGATACTTGCCGGTGGCACGATAAACGGCGCCGAGCATCCAGTGCACTTCCGGAAGATTATCGTTGAGTTGTTGAGCTTGTTGCGAAGCGGCCAGTGCCTTCTGGGTCCAAAAGGCATCCTTTTTAATTGTATACATCCGCAGGCTGGCTTGGGCCACTCCAGTGTATGCCAGCGCAAACTTTGGGTCTTCTTTCAATGCTTGATCGTAGAAGTCGAGCGCCGCCTGAATACTTTTCGCGTCGTTTCCGCGCAGAGAATTGCGCCCACGAAGGTAAAAATCATACGCCGCGACGTTATCCGTGGGGCGCGCCACTGATTTGGCAAACTCCTCATTCGTCGGGGTGATGGTGAGCGCAGAAACCAATTGATTGTAAATCTGATCTTCAAGGGCGAAGAGGTCCCCGGTGACGCCATCGAATTCATGAGTCCAGCGGCGCTTGCCTTCGGCTGCATCCTGCAAACTCAGGACCACGCGAATTTTATCGCCTTGCCCTTGAACTGTTCCCTGAACGAGGAGGTTCACACCAAGCTGTCTAGCGATCTTCTCGAGGGGCTGCTTTTGATCAACTTTTGCAACGGCTTCACCGGTAGTCACGTGGATTTCAGTCAACTGAAATAATTTTGCCGAAAGCGCTTCCTCGATGCCTTGAGCCAGATAACCGAGTTGCGACGGGTCGCCAAGCACTTGGAGCGGAAGCACAGCGATGATTCGTCCGCTTGCGAGGGGCGGGACACCGGAGACGCTCGAAGTCCCCTTGCCGCCAGGAAGGATCAGGTGGCGCACCGGCGGAATCGCAAATGCCAGAGCGATCAGCAGGACACCGCCGGCGGCGACCCAAATCCAGCGGCGTCCGTTGAACTCCGGGAGCTGGATCTGTATGCTGGAGCCACTGCGTGAAACACCACTGCTCGACGATGTCTTGGCGCCTTGCAGGTCCGCTAGAATTTCGTAAGCGCTTTGATAACGATCCGCAACATCCTTTTCGAGACAACGCATGATAATGCGAACCAGCCAATTCGGCAGGTCCGCGTTAATCAGCTTCGGGCTCTTTGGTTTTTCCTGGATCCTCTGATACATCACCTTCAGTGTGGATTCGCCCGTGAACGGGACATCCCCGGTCACCATTTCGTAGAGGATCAAACCAAAGGCGTACAGGTCGGCGCGCTGATCCGCGGGCTTGCCTTCCACTTGCTCTGGCGACATGTAACGCGGAGTGCCGAGAAAAGCTCCAGTCCGGGTCATGCCAATCGCGCTGTCTTCAAAAGATTTTGCCAAGCCAAAATCGCAAACGAAAACTTGATCGTCATTTCCGATCAGAAGATTTTGCGGCTTCAGATCCCGGTGTACCACGCCTTCCGCATGCGCGGCCGCCAGCGCTTCCGCAATCTGTTGCGAAAATTTCAGAACGCGCTCGAGCGGCATCTTCGGATTTTCCCGGATGATGTGCTGCAGGTCCTTTCCCTGGATGTAGGCCATGGAAATAAACCGCACTCCGCCGACTTCCCCCATGTCGTGGATGCGCAGAATATTTTTATGCGAAATTTTACTGGCGAGTACTAGCTCCTGCTTGAATCGTTTTAAAGCGTCGGCCTGCCCGATCGCTCCCTCGCGGACCACCTTGATGGCAACGGTGCGATCGAGCTCTTTGTCGTAGGCCTTATAGACTCTCCCCATACCGCCTTGGCCTAAGAGCGATTCGATGCGGTAGCGCGTTCCAAAATCACTGCCGAGAGTGATGGCGGCAGGATCGACCATCTGAATCGTTTCTGAATCCATATCTCCGGTGGATAGAAGAGGGGTGCTGCATTCCTTGCAGGATGTTGCGAAATCCGGGTTTGCCGTGCTGCAGTGCGGACAATTCATCATAAGAAATGGCTGGCCGGATGAAAAAAGCTCCGATTCTGCGATTATCCGGCATAGGGGTCTTGTCTGCAACTATTGGCGAAATTTAATGTGACACTCATGTCATATGCGTCCGTTCCAAAAGGCGCGGCAGCGTCCTCAATCGGCGTTTGGGTTACAATCGAACAAAATACGAAGCGTCAGGAGCGAGGTGACCCGTGAGCGGGATCTGGAACTTCTTGAAGGAAGCCGAACAGCCGATTTTGGCGAGCGCTCACGACGGAGTTCTGTCCAAAGACAGCAACCGGATTCCGGAACGCCGCAGGAGTGACCGTCTGTGGGTGTATCTTCCGGTGCTGGTCTATGGACGAACTGTGGAAAGCGAACCTTTCCACGAAGGTACCGAAGCGCTTCGCGTGAATGCCGGCGGTGGACTGATCACGCTCACGACTCCGGTGAGATGTGGCCAACGCCTCTTGCTCATCAACAAAGTAAACCAGAAAGAGCATGAATGCCGCGTAGTGGCCGAACGGTCGAAATACCTGAAGCGAACCGCGATAGTAATCGGATTTCATGAATCTGTTCCAGATTTTTGGAGCAGAACCGTCTAAAGAAACTTCGCTGCAATTTGACCAGAAGGACTACGACTCGCTATACGCAAGCGGCTCCCCTAACCTGGCCGCCGACCGTCCGAGTCCCGCCCGTCCGCTGGTAACGACACAAAACCATCTCCAGTGCGCTTTGTGAGTGTGCTAACCTGATCCGCAATAGAAAACGGAGAGGTGTCCGAGCGGTTTAAGGAGCACGCTTGGAAAGCGTGTGTTGGGGAAACTCAACCGTGGGTTCGAATCCCACCCTCTCCGCCAAAGTCCCAGAATCCAATAAAACGTGCGGCTGTTGACATTTGCACTACTTTGTACTACTCTAAGGGTGATTTAGAGAGGCAAAGTGCTGCAAATCTACAGGCGGATCAAAGACAAGGCTACCGGGCAGTGGCGGGCCGAGAAGGTCGCGCAAGGCCGCGGTATACGCACTGGCAGCCTCACAGGACCCTTCTTTGTACGCCCGTGGATCAATGGGAAGCAGGACCGGCACGCCCTCCATTCTGAGACCTTTGCAGATGCTCAGGCTGAGGCAGCCGAATACGAGAAGCTGGTAGAGGCGCAGAACAGGGGATTGAGTGTCGATGATGTCGCAGCCCAAACCAACAGCAATCGCATCTCTGTCAAATCGGTTGTTCAAACCTACCTGGAACAGAAAAAGAACAAAGCCAAGAAGACGCAGATGCAGTATCGGCTCGCGTTGAACGAGTTCCTCGAGTCTTTGGGCAAAGTGAAATTCCTGGATGAGATTAATGTGGGTGTGCTTCGAGCCTACAAAGATTTTTTGGTCGCAAAGGGGTTTGCCGGCAAGACGATCGACACAAGAGTAAATATCGTCGCGTTCCTTTTGAAGAAGAACGGAGTTGTGGCCCGCGTGCCCAAAGATGAGATGCCCGCGGTTGAAGTCGAAGCGGCCGTACCCTACACGGAAGAGGAATTGAGAAAGCTGTTTGGAGAAATGACCACAGAGGAGAAGGTGCAGTACAAGTTCTTTTTGGGCTCCGCGTGCCGCGACCGAGAGGTTACGTTTGCATCTTGGGCGGATATCGATTTCGGTAAAGGCACCTACACTGTCCGTTCGAAACCCGAAGTGGGGTTCACGGTCAAGAACCATGAGAGCCGAACCGTGCCCCTGCCTGACAGCCTTCTGAAACTCTTGAAGAATCGGCGGAAGAAGATGCCCGATAGCCGATGGATCTTTACCAACGGAGCGGGATCCCCGGCCAATCACTTTCTCAGGCGCCTTAAAAAAATTGCTTTGCGAGCGGGTTTGAATTGTGGCCAGTGCACAACCACAATTATGAAAGGGAAGTACAAATGGCGGAAGCTAGTTACCGTCACTTGCAAAACAGATCCGGTCTGCGAACACATTTACCTTCACAGGCTGCGAAAAACCTGTGCGACCCGTTGGGCAGAGAACGGAATTCCCGTCAGAACAATCCAATATTATTTGGGCCATTCCTCACTCGAAACCACGACACTATATTTAGGCGTGGCTGACTCCGACAAAATGCGAGACAAGATTAATCAAGCGGCTGGCGATTGAGTCGACGTCTCTTTCATCCGTTCAATATAAGCGTCGAGTTCTTGGATATCCGTGACCCGACGTTTTCCCTGAATCCACGAACGAACTTTGCCTTCGCGAAACAAAGCCTCGACGAAGCCATACGTTGCGCTCAGGTAGTGTGCCGTAGCCGGAATTGTCAAAACGCGAGGCGGGAAGTTAAAGCTTGGCCCAATTTCAGGCATTACGAGCGGAACAATTTTTCGTGTTGCCACAGAACACCCCAAAATCAGCGGACGGGTAGCCCCCGCATGTATTTCAGGATGTGAAGTGGTTCAGGTCTTCACTGCGCCGACTTAACCGGAGATGTCGGCATAACCGTTGCACCGTTCTCAATCGTTTCCCGTTCACGCATGTAGCGATAACGATTGAAAACTCGACGATACTGTCACCCGAACTGCCGTCAGGTTGCTTGCAGCTGAACCCCCGAGGGGCTCTTTAGGGTACATCTACTACTCGGTAAATTCTACACTCCCAATTCCCAGTTGTCAAGAGCTAGAGATGCGACGACTAGACCCTCCGATTCCGCGCCGTTCACCTTTTCAAATGGCGAGTTTAGTCTAGCGGATCGAGGGTGTCTTTAGGGTGTTATTTTGCCGGTGCAATCACTCGCGACAGTGTTAACCTCATTTACCAACCATCTCCGATGGACCCTTTCACCGATTACACACAGCGCTTCATAAGAAAGTTTTTCTTTTCCGCCTACGCTGCGTTCGGATTCATTTCCATGTTACTGACGTACATCCCGCTTCCGCTCTCGTTGCACAGGTTCATTCCGTATTTGGTTGTTGCATTATTCCTAGCCAGCGCGTTTCACGCCGCTTGGGAACTGCATAAACAAAGCGAGGTCAAGGTCGGCGCTTTACAATCACAATTGGAAGCAGAACGCGAGAAGTCTCGCTCAGAACTCGAGCAGGCGAGGAAAAAGCCATACGACGAAGCTCAGCGCAACCTCATCGCGGAGAAAATATCCAAAATGACCGCACGCGAACGAGATCTTCTGCGTCTCCTTCTTTCTAGAGGGCCAACGGACAGCCGCGTGATACAAGGCTTATGGGTGGGCGAAAAATATGATACTGACCACCTGCTGAACGCGCTCAAGTCGGCTGGCCTTACTACAGTCAAAGTTGAACAGACCCTAAATGCGGCCCGGACGAATGCTATTTGGGAAGTAAATCCGACTTGTGCCGCCATACTTAAAGATCTGCTCTACCCCCGTCGTGAAGATGACGCCAAACCCTACTTCCAATTGTGAATCGGCTTTTCCCCGCAGCGGCCTTCGAGCTTTCCTTCGAGCTTATCTAATCGATCATTCGTGTGCCAAACAAACCCGACAAAAAACAATGCGAAAATCACAAAGGGCCAGATCATTTTTGGTTAACCTCTTTTCTTGTTTTGCTTCCTGCTGCGACAATCAAACTCTTCGCTTGAAGACGGTCCCACGTTTGTTACGTATGTTAGAGAAATTGGTATGGCAATTGTTTCTCAGCAACCTTGAAACGATTAGTGCATGACCGGGGCCCCATTAAAGGGGGAACTGGAACGTCGTTCGTCTCTACGGAAGACACAACAGGGAGAGAAGCAGGCAAAAAGGGCGCTAGCCCACCAAAATAACCCGATTCCGTTTCAGGCCTTCGTGCGCCCACAGTCCGTGCGGAGGGCTTTTAGACCCTCCGGCTTTGCGCCGTTTCGAGCGGCGACTTTTTGCGAGATGTAAAAAGGCATCTCGACTACCCAACGAAGCTCAGCCCTTGTGGGGTTGGCCGCAGGGATCTCGTTTAAATCACCACTTCTACATTCACAGCCTGCAACCCCTTGGCGCCCATCGCCCTTTCAAAAGAAACTTCTTGTTCTCCGCGAAGCTCCTTATAGCCGTCTGCTTGGATCGCAGAGTAATGGACGAAGACATCTTCGCCGCCAGTTTGGGGCGTAATGAATCCGTATCCTTTCTCCGAATTGAACCACTTTACAATTCCTATTTCCTTTTGCACTGTTTCCTCTTTATTCGCTGCAATCACTTCTGCTACGAAATTGTCTACTTAATCTCTTCCCACGATTCAATGCCAGTCATGCACAACGCACACTTGGGACTAACGATATTTTTGTTGAGATGCCAGCGCTTGTGTGAACCCCGCGCCGCCACATTGGGATCGAAGAAGCCCGTCCCATTTTTACGATGTGTGATCTGGGCGTGGCTACCCCCCTTCTTTTTATCGTAGGAGGGATTGAAAACTCCTACTTCTAATTCTTTTGCAGTCAACCCGCCCGCCCGGCCCGTTGTAGTCAGTCTTTGTATCACTCATTTACGGCTCGCCGGCTTCGCCCTCTGGGGAAGCCACTCTGGAATTCGAGGGCACGCTGGCGCGACTATCTATCGGTGCGCCTGCTGCTCTTGAATCGACGCCGGGGACAGATCCATTACTGGATGTTTGTCCTGTGAAAATCTGATTGCCCTGCGCGTCTACGACGGGCCGTGTTTGGACCCGGACCCTTACCTGGTACGGCTTCTCTTGAATCGACTGGACTCCAACCCTTAACTGGATTACTCATCTAATTCTCCTTGGGACGATTCGTGGGTGCGATTAATCCCGAACGACGTGCTTGCTCTTCTTTTGTTGGAGCTCCGGCCACACGATTGGCCTCGTGCAATTCCGCGGCCTCTCTCATTTCTTTCCGGACATCTCGACGCGGCGCAACAGCAACGGACTCCTTCACCGCTAAAGTTTTCACCAAATCGCCAATGGCTTTGTTGAGCCCGCTATCCGGGGGTGCAGTTGTAGCTATATGTGCGTCCAGACGATCACGAAAATCGTCTGAGACTTTTCCCATGCGGTCGATGAGATCAAAGGCGAATTCTTTCCGGTGTTTCCGTTCGGAATCCTCGACGGCTGCAATTTCGCTGTGCAGGCGGATGTAAAGCTCTCGATTGCTGCGCATTAACTCATCTCTCAAAACTGAGATGGCGAGACGAGATCGAAAGCCGACGACTACAGCCGCAACGATTCCTAAAACCCCGAGTACACAAGCCACGATAACTAAGGGGATCATGGCTTTCCCTTTCTGATTTTCTTGATAAATACATCGACGATTCCCGTCCGCGTACCTTCGGTGCCTGCTAAAGTTTTGTCATTCAGCAAGTCCGTAACGTCAACGCTGGGTTTACCCGGCCGGCCCAGCATGGCGCGACCGCTTGATTCAACAATAATCTGGCCAAGATAGAGTTCTCGGCGGCGTTCAGATGACTTCATCGCTTGTCCTGTGCTGCCATTGCAGCGGTAGATGCATCGCATCGATGGGCGTGCGCCGGATTAATTTCTTCGCTACAAAATGTGCATTTGGCTCGAGGCGCTTGAGGTTTCAAAATTAGCTTTCCTTCTTCGTTCAATACGCCTTTCTGACATCCCGCCCCATGCCCAACCCCACATAACGGGCAGGCTCCTTTAAGCATTTCAATCTCCTTGTTCCGTTACTTCTTCAACTGAATCGGTCTCAATTCCTTCGTTCGTTGCTTCTGAATTCTTTTCAACAGGGGCTTCAACACTTTGTGATATTTCCTCTTCCCTCATCTTCAAAACTTTTTTGATTCGTACGCCGACTGTTTCTAATGCTTTTTGCATAGCTTCACGCTTCGTCGGGCCCACACTGGCAATTGATCCAACACAAACGGAGCACTCGGGGTTTTTCTCCCAGCCAGAAGCGTTGAACACGCCATGCGAACACTTGTTACGTGGTGCGCTGAAATTACCTTCCCAATGTGGCATCGACATATAGTCAGTCTCCTTGGAAAAGAAAATGGAAGAATGAGGGCCCCGAGCCATCGGAGGCCCCATTCAGTTGGGGGCGAAGGACACAATAAATACCGCCGCCCGCATTCCCGCTTGATGGTTCAGCACACACGTCTCCGCATGTACCGTCACTCGTAAGTGATCCCCACCAGAGAAGCGAGAAAATCAATCTTGTAGAGGACTGTGACTGTCCTCTTTGCAAGCGCGTTGAATTTTAGACAACGCGGTCAATGCTTACTTGCCACAGCCTGAATTGGCTAACGGAGTGGCGTTGCCGGCTGGGTTTTCGGGAGTCTCGCCAAGCTGCTTTTTAATCGCAGACTTGACTACACCCTCGACCGGAACAGCATCGCGGACGGTCACGACTTCATGCTTAGCGGAACCGCTATCATGAACACCACGATTGTCCTTAGAAGCCGGCACCGAACTTCCGAGAGCCGGAGACGATTCCTGATTCACCTTAACGAGTTCGTCGCTGAGGTTTGCATTCTTCTTTTTCTTAGACATTGGTTACTTTTTTCCTTTGAGAGTGAGACGCCCGACGTCAGACGGGGCCGGGGCTTTAAAGGGCTTTTTATCCCGCTGGCCCAAGGAGGGTACAGATTCCGTTTCATCTCTTCCCGCGTCGCTGCGATCGACGTTACCTTTCTTGCCAAATCCCGGGTTTTTCTTGGGCTTCGAACCATACCCGAACGGGCCGTCGGGCCCTACTCCACCTTCGTAAATGCTTTTCTTTGCCATGGCTGAATACTTCCTTCTAACCCATGCGGGCAAACCTCTAGAAGTCAGCTCCGTATTTTCAGGGTTTCACTGCTATTGGGTGTTAGCGGCCGTAACTATTGAACCGATCAGCGGCCGTATCAACCTTTGAGAGAGATGCTTGAAGTCGGTTGACGGGGTTTTTCCAAAGCTGAATTGCAGTTGATTGCCCGCATTCAGCAGGAATATCGTAAAAACTTCCGTCCGGCTTCTCTGCCGGTACGGTTAGAGTTGCTCCGTGAATTCGACCGCACTCGCACCGATAACAGAACTTGGCCAACCACTGACCAGCCGCGCCGCTCCACTTCGCGTTCATGACGGGCTGCCCTAAAACCAGGTTGTGCAAAATCTCCACACCTCGAGCCGTCAATTGATCTTCGAGATCGGCCAGTCGGGCTTGAAGCGCATCTAGTTCTTGTGTCAAATCTCTTTCATCACTCATATTGCCCATCTCCTATACTACGTGGGTATTTTTGTAATCCGTACGAGCCTTAAGATAATTTTGAAGGAGCTGCGAAGAACCCTTCGAATTGTCTTTTTGCATTGCACTCAAGAATTCCTGAACCTTGGGGTCTGTCTCCGGAAGAGATGGGTCAGGCGTGCCTCTCATCTTCACATTGAAAGAATTCGACGTATCGCGGGGTTTATTGCGAGCTTCGTCTACTTCTTCTTGTGCCCTTTTTGAAACGGCATCCGTAAGTTCGTTCAGAAACTCGCCGACCTTTTTATTGATCTCTTTTTGAGTCGGAGGCAACCCATGAACGGCGTAATTTCTACGGCCGTTAACTACAGACCTATCTCCTTCTTCCTTCTCAACAACCTCAACGGGCCGTGATGCCAATTCTGAAATTTTCTCTGCGTAAGCCCACTTCCATAGAGACGCTTGCCATCGTTCCGGCCAGGGCAGTTTTGTTGACTCCATCAGCTCCCGAAGAAGGATGACGTTAGATGGGCAGTTGTAAAACCGTTCTTGACCGGAATTGATTGCTTGTTCAAATTCACCGAAACTGCTGTTGTACTGCGCGATCTCTTCTACGCTACGTGTGGCCATTGTCATTTCTCCTATGCGATGCCCTGAAGGCGATCGTTCAATGCTTTGAGTCCGAACTTTCTCTGAAGTGAATGCAGTTCAGATACAGGCATCGTCTGAATTCGCTCCGCGGTTACATCTTCGGGCAGAGTGGGCTGCGCTATGTTGCGGTTGTAGCGAGAATCGTGGTCTCTCAAGTACTGATTCAATCGTTCCTTGCTCCACGTCTCACCCACCGGCCGGCCGTTGGGACCGATGTCGCCGGGTTGTTCCGCGGCTGATCGCTCGGCTTCCGCTGCTTCCGCGGTCAGTCGATCGGCTTCGGCTCTTTCGGCCGCGGCCGTAGCTCGGGCGTGACGTTGTTGAGTAGCCGCATTCTCTGAAAGACTGCGACCTGTAGCCAAGAAGGCAATCTCCAAAGCTTCGGCGCCGTTCGCGCTGGCTGGAGAGAGCATGTTCTGGTTCATGTAACCCTCCATCAAATTGCGATTAGCCTGGTTACGATATGTGGGGTGTTGCTTCCAGAAATTGACCCAGCGCTCTTCGCCTAATGCTCGTTCCTGTAGTTCCTTGACGTTGCTCATGCTGTTCTCCTTTGCGCCAAATCAGCGCTTGTGATACCCAAACTCGCGATGCGAGCTTGAAACTGCGGATCTTTTAAATTCTTGGCCATTTCTTTCGCCGGCATCGCTATGGCCTGCGACTTGCTGAGGTTGGCGTATGGCCCGTACACGTCCACCGCTGTAGGCTCCGGAACCGGGGCTGCGATGACTTCCGGAACTGGATCCTCGGCCAGATGCAAATGCTTCGTCTCTCGATAAGCCTGCTCCAGTGTTGCGGCGGAATCCCACAGTTTTCCGCTGCGCTTGATCCAGTTTTTCATTACGCCCAGATTGTGTTTGTTGGCTACGTACTCAGCGCCGGCATCGGTTTGAAGAAATTCCAAACTCGCCAACTTGCCTATCATGTACTTCTCCTGCTCTTCCGGCGTGCATTTGTCCCACGCCTTAAAAAGTGGTTCGCTCATTGTTTTGCAACTCCTGTGATCGCCGTAATGTTGGCGTCGATGTCCTCTATTGCCCTCAATAAATGGAGACTTTCTTTTTCTACGGCTACGTTTGCCGGCGCCCCAGCCGCTAGATTGGCGGCCGCGATACGTTTGCAAACGGCAAGTGTTCGTAGGTACTCTTCGCGCTGGATGTGGAGCCCTTGGATCTTCGTTCGATTTCGGTCCAGCACATCCTCTACTATTTTTTCGGATAAATTTTTGCTCATGGCGCCCTCTTTGCTTTATGGATGGCTAGATTCGTTTCGTCGATGGCCCCATATGCTGCGTAAAGTTCGTTTTGCAGATCTTCCACATCGACCGGCCGGCCAAACGAAATCGAACTCGAGTCCGTTGCACGCGGCGCACGTCCAAATGCCTTCAGACTTTTTTACCTTGCTCATGACGGTTCCTCGATCTCTTCAATCGGTTCAACACAAAATTTACATTTCGGACTAGGACGCGCCGGACGATTTAACGTGCCTTTGATGTGCCAACGGGTATGGGCTATCTTCTCTGCCCGTTCTGCATCGACGCGCCTCTCTTTCGCAGATCTTAGTGTTGGCGTCGGAGGTATGAGAAACTGACCTGCATCTTCTGATTCAGAGAAAGTCCAGTATTCTTCTAACGTATGAGCGTAATAATCTTTCGTGAACCCACGTAAAAGTTTGTGGGAATAGGGATGTATGGACGGCCATTCTTGTTCAACCCATTCGTCGAAGACTCGCCGAAATAGATCCTCGAGTGTGGTGCCCGCAACGATCGGATTCTCCATCTCAAGGGCCACAGCAAACAAGAAAACTGAATCTCGAACTTCTTCGAATGTGGCGGCGGCTCTCACCTCGCCTGTGCTGGTGTCAAAGACCTGGCCGGGAGAAACAAGTACGAGATCTGTCGTCTCATATTCAGGATGGGGAGGACCAACGACGCCCCACTCAACGGCGTCGAGATCCACAGCCTGCAAATGTCGAGATCGTTCTCGAGTCCAACGCTCTTTTTGAGCGCGACTAAGTTTTTCGTTCCAGTTGCTCATCTTAATTTCTCCTTACTCGTCTTCATTGGAAGGCATTGGTTTCTGCTGAATCAGTCGAAGTGGATCGCCTTTCACGCCTTTACCGCCTTCGATCATCCAGCGCGTGCGAATCAATCCTTTATAAGCTCTCTCCCACTCGTCAGTGCCGTAACGCTCCATGTTTAGGTTGTCTTCGAAAGTACGAACGGCCACGGTGCCGCCATGGCGATTGACTTCGTGTTGCATTCGTTGTTGGAGGATCGCCTGTTTGTTATAGGCTTCGAACCGCGGCAAGAACTTCTTAACAGCTTTCTCATATTCAACTAACGCCAGGGCTCGACGAATGCAATCTTCATCGATGATGTCCCGCCCCAAATCGACCGCGAAATAAAGAGCGAATTTTTCAACACGGATCTCCCTACGATCCTGGCCCTTGTTGTCCTTCATGAATTGATTCAGAAGCTTCTTAGGATCTTCGATCTTATAGATGCCTTGTGCTCGGGCTTTTTCGATCAGTTGCTTGGTCAGAATCGAAGCCTCTTCAGTTGCGACGTGGGTGTATGGCTCGGGAGTGGGTAGCTCTTCCGGCTGGATTAAAAAATAACAACGATCATCGAGTCCGGAGGATGCAGCCGCCAGTTTGCTCCAATTCACTTCGAAATTTTTGTCCGTAGAGCACGCGATCAGTGATGCACAATACGTACCGGCCAACAACGAAAAGCTGTCCTTGGGCGACTTGACCGAGTTGGCCCATGTCGCGCTTTCATAGATCAGCGTGAGGGCAGACGTGAGGTTGGACCCGTCGATGCCTGCTTTTTTTGTTAGCGTGCTGAGTTCGTCAAAAAACAAAATGCCATTCTTACAATTCAGGCGGCACATTTCTTTCCCCATGCCTTCGGGGCTTCCGGGAGTGAAGATCAAAGCGCGGCTGTTTGCGTTGTCTGTAGACTGCTGGCCGTATCCCACGCAACCCATTGCCTGAAAATATTGAACGGCATTGAGCGCGGAGCTCGACTTCTTTGTCTGTCCACGCCGGCCGATCATAATCAGGAACAGAGCCAATGAATAATCCTTGGCGGATATCCGAACTTTAGTTCCCAAATAATTGAGATAAAAAACAATTGCCGGCATGAAAAGGAATTCAGGAATCCGGCTCGAATTCGCGTCACAGATGGGTTTGACCAATCCTTTGTAAATGCTGGTGCCTTCGAAAACCCAACGGGGAAAAACTGGATAAGGTGCGCCTTGAATGTTCAGTTCCGCAAGGTTTTCTTTGATGCGGTCTTCTTCTCGCGCCATGATCTCATCGGACTGTTGCTGCGGCGTCTTGACCAGCTCAATGACCTTGGCACCGGCCTTCTTCCTGAAGCCCACCAGAATCTTTACGGGCTCGAAGAAATGTGCGTGCTCGGGATTGTTGGGATCCAGCCTCCGCGTATTGATGAGGTATGCAGCATTCTTCAGTGAGATAGGCACCTCGCGGTAAACGGGGACCTCATCTGCATGAATATCTCGCATGTTGGGATCCGCGGATAATTTTTCTGTGTTCACTGACATAACTGGATGTCCTTGAGTTTCTTTTCGAAGTCTTCTACAAACTGCCGAACGCGGGGATCCAAATACTCGTCTGTTTGAGGATCCACGTCCCAGAAAAAATCGCCGTCTTCGGGTAGCGGTTCTGCTGCGCGAAAACTAATTACTCGAGTGGGGCCGTCACCGTCTTGTTCGATGATGCACTCGCCGTAGTTGTGAAAATCTAGTTCGAATTCAAAATCTTCGTCGTTCGAAATGTACATAAAACACCGAGTGTTTCCCTTTTGCACTACTATTGGATTTGCGAGCCGCCCCGCATGACTTACGTTGTGTCTTGATCGATTACTTCTTGATAGGCCGCTTCGATCTCTTTGATTCGGGCGCCGAAGTCTTGAACTGCGAAAGCAATGCGCCGCATGAATTCATAGTTGTGGGCCAGCTCGGCGGAATCTTCTGTCGCCGGGGGAACCAGGCCGAGTAGGCCGGTTCGATCGAACTTAAGTACGAAAAACATGGGCTCCTCCCTCTCTATAGACTTTTTCTCCCGCGGTGTTTGTTTTGAATAACTTAATGTCGTCACGGGCGTCGCAGCGACGGGCGAGTGCGGGCCGGAGGAGGATATCCTCCCCTCTCTATAGACTTTTTCTCCCCCAGTTAGTGTTTTCAATAACTTACGAGGAGCTACTTGTGGGGCCGTCGAATGTGGGCGGGCAGAACAGCCGGACGTAGGGGTTGAACACGGAGGCCAGGGACGGGCTCAACGTCATCCGGCCTGATCCCTAAAATATGCAGAAGGACATGCTTTTCGATGTCATGCAAACGAGGCTTGTCTTCCTGAGCATTGATTTCGCGTATCGCGGCTCGAATTTTTTCGATGCGGGCTTCGACCGCTCGCAACTTCTCTCCGGTCTCATTTGCAATATCACTCGGCAACTTCTCTCCGATGAGAACCTGAAACACTCGGGCGAGATCCTCCCATCGCTTCAGCACCGCTATATACCAACCCAAACCTTCGACGTGCGCAGAGAGAATACCCATCACAATTTCATCGGCAGTGAGAGTGTCTTTCTTTCCCCGGCCGCGGCGAACTTGGGGGTGTGCAAGCCCAAGCCGGTGAGAGAATCTTGGGGAACATCTCCTTTTTCGGCGGTCTCCCTTTCCTCGCTGATTGATTTTTTCTTCCGCTTCCGAAGTTCCCAATTGATCGCTTTACAGTTGACACAGATATCGTCTTCGGTAAAAGAACCGCCGCCACATTTTACGCAACGAGGATCTGATTCCATAAGATCGACACTTTGTGATTCAGAATCCTTGGATTGTTTCAACCAATGCTGGCTCAATTCTTTTTGAGCGGCAGAAGAAGCCGTCTCGAGATTCCGTGCTTCAGAATAGTATTTTGCCGGCAATTGCGAGGGCGGATTGTTTACACTCGAGTCCCAAGTCAACGGTAGCGGTTCTTTTTTGTGTGCAAGGCGCTGTCCAGGTATTTTCGTGTCCTTCAGGTCGAGGTTCGCCGCGATAGAATAGTAAAGCAACACTCCGTCAGTTCGCGTATCAGAAACTGATCTGCATCTTCTTGAGTTGCTTTGTATAAAAATGCCCGCTCGATCCAATCTCTCCTGCAACAATTGCAAACTACAAAGATCGGGGTAGCTCTCTTTAATTTTCACACCCGGTTCATAATCTATGGGGTGTAGCCGGCTGGGAACAGTCATTGACCGGCCTCAAACTTATCTTCGGCCATCGGGGAAGAGCTTCCCGTTCGTGGCTCGGCCAAAAAACACGATTCGAATCACCGGCAGTTTGAGAACGGCTACAAAGGAAGGGCGGGCGTTCAGGATTGAGAACGAGGTCCAGGTGCAGTAGGCGCCATCGTTGAAGTACAGCGTAATGCTGACAGGGCTAAGCTCACGAATCCTGCACAGCACGGAACTGACATCCTGCAAATTGGGCTCTCCTTGCTTGGGTGGTGCGATTGCCTTTCGCGAAATCCTACTGCGCGTCCTTGGGAACCCACTCTTTCACCGTCTTACGAAGATGCGGCGCCTTTTTTGCTAGGAGCTCCAAAAATTCGACTAAATCTCTCACGTCTTGAATTGAAAGACAAAGCCCTGTCATACCGAAATCAACTTCGACCGGGTTTTTTACCAAACCTTCGGTCCCAGGAATCGAATTCGGAGTTCGGGGATTTCTGTCTTATTTCCGTACTTTACTTTATGAACAGCCCAATAATTTTTGTGGTCCCGGTGTTCGATAATTTTGAGTATGCTCCCTTTGCAGCCATCTTCGTTTCTCCTTTTTACTCCACGTCTCCATCGTGTATGTAGCCTGGCGTCGAGGGATCAATAAATATCTCCGGCTTCAAACGGGCTGGCGCCTTCTTCCGGAGACACTCACCTAGCTCGGTCAAGATGCTTTGCGTTCGCCCATTCGAAGCCAGCGCACGTTTGTACAGAGCTCGAATTTTATTGTTGCGAGCGAGGGTCTCTGCGCCCAGAGCTTTACGGCCGACTTTTTTTTTTTCTTTTTCTTCATAGAATCATCCTGAAATGCTCGATCGAAATACATGCGGTGGGCTTCCCGCGCAATAGCATCGATAAAAATTTAAAAAAAAAAAAAAAAAAATAGAGTTTCTTCTGAATCGCTCGGCCTTCTGCTCGTGTGATGAGTCAGTCCTACTCTCCAGATCCCTTTCTGATCTCGTGGTGTCTTTCTCAACCGTTAAATATAAAGAGAAGGTCAAACTGAACCGCGAACAGTTTCAGGATGTCGACCCCCCGAGTTTCGCGACGTAAATAATCGGCCAGGCCAAAAAAACCACAGCATCACGGACGTGTCGTCCAACGGACCGGCGCTCTTTATCAGCGATTTGGCGCAACGCAAGCATAATTTCCCTGTTGAACTTGACGGTCATACCTTCGCTGAATTCCAGGGCTTTTCTCTGGGTCGTCCTTTTCACCGGGCTCTCCTTGTGGGTACTGCACATTCTAAGGTAACACCTCAGGGTCTCACATGTCAAGATGTGTTCGTTAGCAGTCCCCAATACCCGGCCCGAGCGGCGACGCTCGTCCGGCGTCAGGCGCCGTGGAGCAGAAATTGGGGTATAGAGCGACGTAGAACGAATGGCCGCCGATTGTGATGTTGATCGGTTCTTTAGGGCTGAGAATGGGCGGCGGGGTAGGGCTTGAGCCGGCAGTTCCGGAAGGCCACTAAAAGGCGAGAACCGGGACGCATATCGTCTCGCGGGGTAGTCGCCGCGGCGCGTATCCGCCGGGATCGTGTAGATCAGGAATTTCGTATGACATTGTATTATACAAAAGCCGATGCGGCTGGTGCCTTAAGTAGGCCAGTTGGGGCGAAAAAGGCACAATGCTGTGGGTCAAAATGGATGAGGGTCAGTATAGTAGAGACACGCACACACACAGCACACACACACCCTGACCCACATCAATTCTGACCCACACTGATTAAGTCAAAATCCTGGCTCCTTGGCGAACGAGTCGTTGAGCATAGTAGGCGATGCGGCGAGCAAGACAATCATATGTTTGTTGATGACGTTCCGATACATCGCGGCGGGGCAACTCAGGTTAGTCGAGCCGAGCGGCGAGTAGGTCTATCCTAGACGATTTAAGCCGTTCTACGTAGAGATGCAGCCTGTAGGGACGGTTAAGACTGTGGTCTGTGTCTCCTGGCTCAAGCCAGCCTCAGCGGCGCCCATCTTCTTGACGGCGTTGATGACGAGTCAACTGGGGTGGTCGTCTTGGGCTTTCGGTGGGATCCTGGTTTCGGGCCGCGCTTTACAACCTCGTCGGGCTCGATCTTCACTCGCCGTTTTGAGCCTCGTCCCTCAAGCCATTCTTGGCACATCCACGCTACCTGGCCGCTGATATCCCGTTTGCCGGCTCGAGCCGCTTTGTCGATCGCCTCGAAAAGATTCGGCGAGAACTTGACGTAGCGAACCTCACCCGATCGGTTGGGCTTTCGTGAGCCGGTGCTCCACGTCTGAACTTTGCGCGTCATGCAGCCTCCGTCACGGCGTTAGTATCACGAATTGAACCACTCAGCAACCGGGCCTTCTCAGCATCCACCGTCGATTGCGCGTACGAAAAATACTGAGCTGTGGAATTGATCGAGACGTGGCCAAAAACGAGTTGAAGCATTTTGATGGGCATACCGCGGTCAGCAAGGTCTTGGCCCAGTGTGTGACGAACAGCGTGCGGAGAGCGAGATACCGCGGGCACGCCGGCCGCCTCTGCGTATTTCCGGAACAACCGATAGACCTGCACATTCGAAAGCGCTCGCGAGCCCTTCACCGAAGGGAACAGCAGATCAGATGGCGCTTTTGAATTCAGCCAATCAGAGACGGCCGTAAACTCATGGGCCAGTAAAGCCTCCGTAGTCAGTGAGAGAGCCCCTCAATCGGCGGATCCGGATGGTCCGATCACGGAGGTTGATATCCGATACCAGCAGGGCCGCAATCTCAGAAGCCCTCATCGCGTGGCCGGCAGTCAATGTCAGCATGACAAAATCACGCGGAGTAGATCTCGCCGCGTCAATCATCGATTGCAGTTGGGCCTTGTTCATGGGGTGCATTTTGACCATGAGTTCCTCCTGTAGAAGAAGCTAACACGGGGCGGGGTACTGTGTCAAGCACAATTAGCACAACAGTGAAATAGTTGTGTCTGTGGGACACGGTGGGGAGGGGAGGATTGCCTCGTCAGCTTTTAGCCGGCCGCGGGCGGGTCCGGGGGCTGCCACGCCGGCCGAAGGCCAAAAATAAAAGCATTCTTTTCTACCCCTTGGAAGATCACCATAAAACGACACGGTAATTCCTACCCGCCGAACCCCTCCAAAATCCGCGGGTATTACACGACATTCTCTAGCTATCGTTAAATAAAGCATTATCAGTTCATTGCAGATTGCTGCAAACTCCTGCCAGGACAGGCCTGGAACGCGATGTAGTTCTCTGCTAGAGAATTACATTTGTTGCAAGCACGGCATTTCAGACAGGTTCGGATAGCCAGATTAGGTAACAAAATGTTACAGAATATTTATCTAACAAACAGTCCATCTCAAGCGATTGAAAACAACCTAATTATACATGTGTCAAGCACAATTAGGTTTTTCCCGCGCTCCGGAGAGAAGTTTTCTGGAATCGCCATGACAACTCAATCACCCATTCGGATCAATTAATCCATCCAAGAATCCATCCAAAAACTCAGTCGCTCAGGAGGCCTAAAACAGGCCTCGCCCGGCCCGTCCCTCGCGCACGTTTCCCGTTCGATCTGTCCTCAAAAATAAATGGGCGTAACTCTGTAAGTGTGCTTGACACAATTACAGCAATATGCGAATATCGCGCATGGTCAGATTAAACCAAACCGCAAAACGCTTGGTCACGATTCTGAAGACTGACGGCACTTTGGCTATCGCGGTTCAAGGAGACATCATGCGATCGCCGTTGAAAGTCGACTACTCCTATCAAGCTTGGCTGCGCGACTCCGGCGACGGTCTTCGTTATACACGCTGTGGCCATCCTGAATCAAAGAATTTGCGATTGCTTCGGAAAAGTCTTCGAAGGATTCACAGAATGCGAGGCCGCACGGATTAACGGCGTGTTCTGCCACGAAACCGGCTGTCCTAACCAAAATAAAACATGGCGCGGCGAGTGGGTTCGCTTTTTGACGTGCTTTGAGTGTGGCTGTGACGTTGAAGAGGGGACGTACTGCGGATGCTGTCCCGAAACAGGCAGCGAGAATTAATTAAACGGCAGAGCAGGACCGCCACACGAGTGGCGGAGAAAAAAATCTAATTGGAGGCTTATTCCATGAATGGATTCAGCAACGGACACAGACGTACTCAATCCCAAACAGAAGACCGCAGACCAAGCCGGATTAACAAATGCGACGCATGCAAGAAGAAAAACGTACTGGCCTTACGCGAAACACAAGGCGAGGGCTTTAACCTCAAGTGCTCCAATTGCGGCGAGTATCCCGGAATTATTTCGAGTTATCGAACCTGCCCGCATGATCCAGTCCACAGATCAGACGAAGCGCATACGTGTGAAAAGCAAAAATGCCAAGCGCAAGCTACACGAAAACGTCGCAAAGAAGTTTTCACTACTGACGAATTGCCACATATTTGGATGCACTCCTGGCGGAGTCAAGGCAATGCCCGAAACTCTGCGGGCAACCTCTATTTTCAACAAGCCTCTATCTACTCTTACGGGAATCACTTCGAAATAGCCCGCCATGTGGAAACTAAACGCGGAGATGCCATCCTCTTTATGCCGCGTCTTACTCAGTTACCACGACACGACACCAATCCGCGGTCCGGCAAGCCATACCCGATAGTGTGCGGGTGTTCCAGTTTCGGATTGGAACCTAAGCAAGTTTTTCTCGAAGGACACGCACAAAAAAAACGTTGCAGATTATGAATCGCGGATCAATGCCGCCTTATTGAAGGCGATTCGAGCGCGTTCGTCTTGGCAAAAAGAGTATTCACACAGTTCCGCAATCGCTTTGCGGGCGGATCGAAACGAGTATGTCCGCTTCTTTGGCCTACGCCACAAACCGCTACCCGCCATTCCCGCACTCGACTCCAAAGGGCTGGACGCAATAAAGGCAAAGGAAAAGCAACGCATCAAGATTGAAACCGAAAAGACAAAGACAGCCAATGCGGAGCGTCTAGCCCGTGCCGCTGTAGCAATCGAAAACTGGCGCAAGGGTGTAGGCGATTCTTACGGGATTCCTTATGACGCGCCCGCCATGCTTCGCATCGTTGACAACGAAGTACAAACCTCAAAGGGCGCCCGCATTCCCGTGTCTCACGCGAAACGAGCATCCGTTCTCGCCCGTGCGGTTGTTTCACGCGGCGAAGATTGGCAATCGAACGGCCACACGTGTCCGGTAGGTGCCTACAAAATCGAACGGATATCGGCAGACGGAACGATTAAAGCTGGCTGCCACGTTATCAGCCGGAATGAATGGGAACGCATCCTGCCCGCGTTAGACGCAATGACGGTAGAGGAGGCACCCGCCGAAGCCTAGGCCGAAACACGGCGCGAAGCTTGTGCCGTGTCCATCCGTTAGACGGATGCTGAAGAGGCCAAAAAGGGAGGAAACAAAGTGAAAACCAAAAAAGCGGAAAGCGGACGAATCAAACTGCCACGCGGCACAACGGCAAACGAACGCGCTAAGTCAAAAATCTGGCCGGGTGAGAAAGATAAAAGCCATATGATCCGCACTGTAACAAAGGCCGTCAAAGAGGCTCGTGCCGGACTCATTCCCTCGGAAGAAACAGACGGCCTCAACCTCGCTAACAACGTCTGCCAGAATTGCTGCCAGACTTGGCGCGACGATCAATTAGCAGAGATCACGCATGGAATCTGGGAGCGCGTGAGTCCCGGCGAACTGATGCCGTCTGGCGAGTGTCCGGAATGTGGTGCGTTGTGTCATCCGATCAAAAATGCATTAACGGAGCAACCCGAACCCGTCATTTTTGTTGAGGGCGGTCTTGTGCAAGCGGTCCTGATTTTAGATTCAACGGCACTCAAGGGCTACCGTGAGGTTCCCTACGAGCTTGTGGATTATGACGTATTCAAGAATGCGCCAGACTCGGAAACAGTGGATCACTGGAACGGTTTTTCTCCCGCTTTAAAAACATACTTTAAGAAGTTTTTGAAAGATGAATACGAAAAGTTTCGGGAACGCGGAGTCAAAGCTTAAGACTTCGGCGAGTAAACGCTCAAGACCATCTGAGCGTTTTCCGGCGTGAGACTCAAACCAGAATTCTGTTTGCCTAGCCCGCGAGACGGCGACGTACTGCGGGTAACAAAGGATGGCAAGCGACTGCGCGTCTTGTTTCCGATCTCTAAGGCCGTTGGATCGAGCGTACCCAGTACGCAAGCTTCCCGGTTTGATCCGTTCCGCCCGCGAGGTTGTATGTCGGTTTTGCGGGAGTGCATCTCTACGAGCGAACAAAGACGACACCTATACCTGCCGGAAGTGCGGCGAGCGTTCAATAGTGAGTCTGTAAAGACTTCGGCAGATCACGGCCTGGAAAGTTTCTAGGCCGAATTCTGGCGCAGTCTCAGCCTCCAGTGAGCTAGGTCTATTCGACTAGACGCGTCAACGTTGAAGACTGCGCCAACACGCGGGCTTAGTGTACCCGTAGAGTCACGAGCTAGTGTGCCCCGCAGACGCTCGCTTTGGCGAGTACAGGAGGACCATCGCCTATAAATATGCTGGCTCGCATGGTCATTGGAAACAAACAGGATCAATTCGTCTGTTTTCAATTGGGCGAAGAGGCAGCAAAACATCGGGGTTTTGAATAAGAGGGTAGCGATCCAAAAATTCCAAAGTTTGAGATGATTTTTCAGGCACGTTCATAGGCGATTTTCGAGATGGGAACCCGACGCGGATCGAGGTACAGATTTCTTGGGAAAGTTGATGCAGGGAGGGGACGAAAGAGAAATGTATTTGGGAGGGCCAAGAAAATGAGATGGACCAAAAATTAGGCTCCGCACGGCTTGGGATCTCCCGGCAATTTTCAATTTTGTTGCATATTGATCGGCCCGATGGGCAACGACAAAGGAAGTGCTAACATTGTTAAGTAAGGTGGAAATGCTCAACAATCTCAAAAGCGATCCGACAAACGGCTGAATTTCTTCGGCATAATTAGTCTTGGCGTTTTCTTCTTTTGCGCCCTGCCGCGATTTTCTTCACATCCCGAAAACCGAATTGAGCCGGTCCATCTTCCCTATGTTTGGGCCACTGAATCTACAGTGGCACCCCCTGCTCCCCGCGGCGCCAGAACAAGACCGTTTGCCGGCCGGACCCGAAGCCCGCGCTGCTGGCGGCGGTTGTCTTCCATTTTCTGAGATTGAAAAGATCATGCGCGATAACCCGCCCGAAAAAATACCAATGCGAATAGATCCTGAAATTGGAGACCATTTGATGATGCCTGTCGCGAGTTTCACGCCCAACCTCAGTTGGAAGGGAACGCCGGAAGCCGTCGAAGCGATCAAACTTTGGCATCGGCTACTTTGGCGTCTTGAAAGTGACCTGCCGAGTTTGGCGAGTTCGTGTCCGGTGCCAGGTGAACTCGAAGACGCATTTGTACTCTTGTACCAGGCCAAAAAACTAATGAAGGCTTGTCATTAACGAGCCGTCGTAAAGAACGAAGTGGAGCGACACTCGACACGAATCGAGCGCCGCCCCTAATCGAAATCAAGGGGCTTATCCTTGACTCAGACTGGCAGAACACTACAAAAATTTAGTTCCCTCCGCAAGCTTACCTATTGCTCCGAATGCCGCATTGAATTGAGCGAGCGTTCCCGACTGATCGATCCACATTCTGCGACGCCTGCCACTCAATGCTATTTGCGGTCATGGAACGCGAATGGTTCAGGCTGGCACATGAGTCCTATGAGTTGGACGTCGCCGCCGAGATCGCACATAAAAGAATTTTGCTTGACGGGAATGTGGAATAATCCGCGGGGGGCAAGTATGAAAATCGTTCAAGCGGTTTGTTTGGTCATATTGGGCTTTGGAATAGGTTGGTACGCCCACACATCAAAACACAAGCTCGTCGTTCAGCGCATGGGCTTGGCCTTCGATGAGATTACGGGACAGTCGTGTTACACCAGTCTGCCCACTGATAGTAGTCTGCATAGTTGCCAAGAGTTAATCTCCGGTATTCCTTCGATCCCATCTTGTTCATGGGACGTAGAAATCAAGGAGCCCCTTCCGTGCGTAAAATCCAAGGCTCAAGTGGACGCCTTCACGAAATCGTGGTGCAAGACCCGATCAGATATATGTGAGTAACCCGTGCCGGTTGGCACAAAGTCAAAGTGAGTAAGCGTGGAGGGCAACATGAAAGGCGCGACCAACATGCTTTCGACAATTATTCTCGGCTTGTTTTGCTATTCGTTCGTTGCGGGAATTTTTGATGATGTCTGGTACAGCAAACTTCGATATTCCACGCAATATGGTGCTGAGTTTAGCCAGATCACGAAATCAAGAAAACCTCAGGATTGCGAGTTTATGGCTGCGCCCATCGGCAACAAGAGATGTCATTTCGAACCCCAAGTTTGGGCGACGACTACTGGATTCCATGAAGTTTCCGCCGGCGAATCGTGACATACAGTGTTGATGGGAGCCAAGAGTTCAACGATGGAAGTAATCCGCTCAAATCCTCAGTAAATATCACCTGGAAGAAGGTTGATGACGAGTAGAGAAGGAGAATTATGAAAACGCTTCTATTTGTGGTCGCAATCTTGATCGCGACCCCAGCGATCTACGCGCAGAGCAAGCCTATAAAAGTAAACGTGGATGCCGCCAGTGATCCAGTGTCCCCGGAATTTGCCGATAAAGTCGCGGCGAGAGTAGGTTCTACTTCGCGATACGCCCTCGTCAGCACACCAACGGAAATTCTAGTATCAGTGTCTTGTCTCTCCAATACTAACGTTGTCAACGGGCAAGAGCTAGGCGTTACGTGTGACATAGACATACTCTATTGGCCTGTGTCAGACGTTGCTCTTTCAATTACTTGTGTCGGATCGATGGCAACAGGTATGAGTAAGTCTGACGTAGCCCAGCTTTGTTTGAGTCGTTTGTCCGAGCGACTTCGGATGAAAAACTAGAAGCGAAGGCTACAGCTTTCAAGGTTTATTTGAATTATGCGATTCGTAATCATCCGAAAGGAGTGGATTGATGAAAACGATTCTGTTCGCCGTGCACCGTTCGCGATTCCAACTTTCGCGCAACAACACGCACCGACAGTCGCAACTTGCCAGCGAACTTGCGGTTTGGTACAGCACAGATATGGCAACAGAGTACCTGACCGCCGAAGCTCATTGGTCCACCGATAAAATACGAAATAGGACGGAAATTGCAAAGGCGCCTATTAGCGAAGTAATAGCCCGACACATGAGATGTTCGATTGCGAGAAGGCGGATGAACAAAAATCAAGCCGGTACGACGAGGCCGGAATGTTTTACACCACGGTTTATACCGATCGCGATGTTGAGTTTGTTAGCAGACATAACTTGTGGGATCAGTTTCGAAAAGAAGACGCAGAAGGAAAGCGCTGGAATGTTGGGCGCAAAGGAGGAAAAATGAAGACATCTTTCATCATTCTGGCGATGCTACTCGCGGTCCCGGCGATCAGACAAGAAGTCAAGCACGCACCAACGGCCGCGCAGTGTCAAGCCGATCAAGCCTTGTGGTTATCGAAGCTGGAAGGCGTCTCTACTTCCTCTTCCATGAAAGATGTGACGTATCTTACTTTGCTTGATTGGGAAACGGAGATGGGTGATTGCGCTGCCGTTGACCCACAGAATCGCAATAAATATTACAACACGTCTAGTGAGACGGTAGCGAATGAGTCTATGCGAGAACACAGTTTCATAATGCGTCACGGTCTTTTGGTTCAGTTCATTGCCGAAGATACGGCAGGAAAGCGTTAATTAACGATTCCCGCTTTTATCCACCATGCGCTACCACTACGAGAACCCGGAAATAGAGCCTCCATCAGAAGACGAAAGATTCTGGTTATCGAAGCTAGAAGACGGCGGCAAGCGGATTCTGGTAACGGTGTAAATTTCGAATAGAGGAAAACAATGGAGAAAAAAACTTCTGATCGTTTGATCGGATTGGGGTTTTTCATCTTGTTCTGTAATCCGCGCTCATGTCTACGATCGACATAAGCAGATTGCTAGCGTGATAGGGCCCCCCCATCCGAAGCACACCAAGCTCGCGTCGCTGCTTTTGACAATCACATTCTCGAAGATAAACGATGGGAACTACCCAGGTCTGCGGTCAGTCTAGAGGGTTCACATGACAGCAGTGTGTAGGGCTTATGAAACTGCTTTTTTAAGACGCAAACGGAGGAAAATTAGTCCCTAGAACGCGGGTTTACAATGCAGCGAAGAAAGTGTGCGATGACACGTTTGCCCTCTACGACATAGCGGATCATGCCGAGTGGGTTCCGGGTGCAGACGGCGGGTTTGTAATCAACGACGGAGAGTTAAAAGATAGATTCCGGAGTAAGTACGCGATGTTGCAGGAAGACGTAAAGTCATTGAATGCTGCCGATAGTGTGGCGAACGCCGGTTTCAAAAAACAGCAAGCGGAAGGTAGGAAGTAAGGCGACATGGTTTGGTCGGCCAATTTTTTGCCGAAGATGCGGCAGGAAAACGCTGAGATGACTGGATGCGAGGGGGAAAAGTGAAACGGTCCTTCATTATTTTAGCCCTATTATTTGAGGTCTTTTCGGCAGCGATGTTAGTTGAATGCACACCGCCGGTAGCGGCGCCGCAGCCAGCAGTGTTAAACTTAGTCCGGTCTGTGAGTACGGCGGTCAAATCAGCGGCAGTACTTTTGCTGAATTCGATGATTTACACCGATGCCGTCACCGAATATGTGGAGCGTAGGAAAAGTCTTTTGAGAACAAGACGGCACAAACCTGTCTGGGGTGACCTGCAATTTGGAAACCGAGGCCAAGCGGATGTCAACTTGCCGACGTGCAATTCATTGAGCAAGGACGATAAGTGAAATAGCTTTAGTATCACATTACTATGGCTGTGCTGCGCCGACTTGGGCTCTAAGCACGTACTTTCTGCCACCCGGTGACGGAAGCCTAAGTGGAAATTACTGGATCGAAGAATACCTGGTGTGATCAAAACGAGATGAATGGGAAGACCTGAGAGCGCTCTGTCAATCCCGCACTGTACAACAGATAATCATGTCCCAGAAAATTTCGACTGTGGTATCTGGGAAAAGACCCTAGGGGTGGTGAACTGCTTGGCCCACATGAAATCTACTGTCGATTCCGCCACCCCCCGCCGGACGTCCACCTTTTGGATGCACGAATCCTTATAATAAATCCGAACCTCCAATCCTGAATGGATTGGCCCTTTGTGCGGAGGCAAGTTATGAAAGCATGGGGTGGAATCGAGGACGTTGTATGAAAACTTTTTCCGTTGTCACGGAAAACGATTCGTTTGCGGCTCCCAAGGTAGGCATTGGATGAAAGTCTTCAACCTGCTCTCAATGACGGGGCCCTCCCCGCTTAAATAAGCGTGCCGTTCCGAAAAAAAATCCGGAATTAAGCTCAAGTTTAGAATAATAATGAAAAGCAGGCTAAATGAAATAAACACCCATCCTACGACCTGTCGAAGCTGTTGGCCACCGTGGAATCGAGCCAGGACGCATCCGATTGCAATCATCACACCGAATGGCAACATAAAGAACCAAGGGAACGAAAGCAGGCCGATGTGAAATACTGTGTGGTAGTCTGGTTGTTTTTTACGCTATTGTGCTCCGGGACGTTACCTATATTGGTTCTTCCGAATTCGAGGAATTATCATGGCAGCCATGAGCCTCAGTCTCGCTAGGGATGCATTTGGTTCCAACTGATTAGGCAGACCCCAACAAAAAACAGGACCAAGCTGACCCCAGCGAATTCTTCCGAGAAACCTTGACCGCTGGATTCTCCCGATGTTGCTGCGTGTAGTCCGATAGGACCTTTCCAGGAACGAGTAATGAAAACCAAGACCGAGGACCGCGCCGAGTATTCAATCTGTCGCGCAAATAGGCGGTCAATATGCCAACGCACCAAAATCCTAGTAACGAGGCACCCATGAAGGGATTCTTCAGCACGGAGAAGACGAATCGCCTTCCGGCTGTGGGAAGCGTCAACAACCAAAGGTACCAAGCGAAAGCGCCGGCTAGGAAAAAGGGAAGTTCGATCCCCGCTCTACGGATACCGAGGAGACGAGGCAAGAAAAGCCCGCTCCTTTCGTGATAAAACCATCGCCAGAAGAGTTTGATGCCCAGGCTCATTCGGTGCACGCGACAATCTTGACGCCAGAAGTGTCAACCGTTGCGCTTGTAAATATACCTCCGCCTCCACCCCCAGTGACCGTCCGCGCGTCCAGGTCAGTCGAGATTGAGCCGGCAAATCCCGCGCCCCCGCCCCCGCTGTAGGTCAAGGTGCTCCCGGTCCCTATTTGGAGAACGGATGTGGCACCTGGCATGATTCCAAATTGAAGGCCAGCAGTCCCAGACCCACCTGGAACAGCGGTAGCCCCCCGCCCGGTTTGAAGCGTACCAATCAGTGCCATGTTTCCCTGATTGTCAACCGCTACCGGTCCCTCTCCATGCACTCCTAGGGCCAGCGTGCCAAACCCAAATGCGGCGTCGAAATCCAGCCCAAAGAGTAACTACATGTCCGGTCAGTTGAGCCGCCAGAGGCGCTGCCCCGACTGGCGGGATGCCGCCGAGGATACCAGCGGCTACTTTACTAGCGGTCTTTCCAGGACACCGCGGGTCGCGCGGAGTTCCTCCGCCGGCGTTGCCTAGTCCTGATTGTAGGGGCAAGTGTGTTTTTCCACCTTGGCCGCCGACAGTAAGACCGCCATTGTTGTTATTGCCATTGCCATCGCCATCGCCATCGTCATCGTTGCCGCATCCCGTCGTATCGATCACGCACCCTTGGTTCGTAGGAACACAAATAGTATATGGTGGGCACTCCAGAAGACTGCAAAAAAGTCCAAGCACGCAGCCACTCAGACCCAAAGAATCTACCAACTCTAGTGGGGTGTTCCTAACATAGGCATAGCGGTTCCATGATTGTGGATCGGTCGGATTTACTGCCGCCAAGCCTGCCGGATCCGGCGAGATCCAGCGACCCTGAATCGAGGTGTCCTCCCGGTATAGAAAATCGTACAGATTTGAAGCAGTGTCCTGATTTTGCCCGGTAAACGAAGGATCGGCCGTGCCCAACTGCGCGTACGGCTCGCCGAATGGCGCGTAGGCGGTATCGGAGTAGATCCCGCGGGTGGGTGTAGATGCCAAACGCGAACTTCCCAGCCAGTCAGGATGTCTGTAGTATTCCAACCCGCTTGATGTATAGGCCGCTATGCCGCCATCCGGTAACGGAGCGAATGCTCTCTGGAGGGTTTGTCCGTTCATCAACCCAAACTTCTCTCCCATCGGATCGTAAACGATCTTGTGCCCCTGCATTGCTCTGTTCCACCATGCGGTTTAGAGCGTCGTAGGTCAAGGTTACGCCATCAATCGTAACCGGTCGCCCTTCTGAATCCCAGCCATATTGGTGCTGCGGGTCTTTCGTCAGTTTTCCATTAGCGTCGTAAGTCGGCGTGAAGCTCGGCAGCGATGCAATGCGATTTGTACTAGGGACTGCATACGTCGGCTGGAACGAAGTGCCGCTGCTGCCTGATAGCACCGTTTTCGTGATGTTCCCGAAAGCATATACGTGAAGTTTTGGCCCCAGATCGTTCCACAGTTCACGGTAGCGAGCCGAGTTAGGTCATCATGGGCGAAGGAGCAATCCTGTGTGTCTGCAGAGTTAAATGCGTCAGAAATATCCAATGATGACGCAGTGCCGAGAGGGTTCCAGCCGATAGTGCCCGTAAGAGACTGGCTGTTAACATTGAATTGAAATTGCGTCATGCGATTCGTGTTGGGATCGAACGTGAAAGAGTCCGAGTCGCTGGAACCCAGGGTCATACCCGTGGGAAGGCTGGCGGTGTTGTATTGCGTGCCTGACACGGGATTCTGGCCCGCGCTGGCGGTAACGACTGCAGGCCTTCCTTCTCCGTCGGGAGTATAGGTCAGCGTCGGCAAAGCAGGAAGTCCACCAATTAGATGGAGTGCGCCATTCGGCCAATACGTCGCGCTAATGCTGTAGTAGCCACCGGAATGCGGTGTGGATTCGTAAACGTTCGCGACTTCTCCGCGAACCGAGTAGCTGAAACCGAGGTCAGTAATTTTTGTGCCCGAGGGACTGGTGGCTGTGTAGGCCTCTGCCATGCGGGCTTTCGCATTGGCCACGGCTATGCCGTTGACTGTAGCCGAATCGTAGACAAAGTATTTGTTGGACGTGTTCACTGCGTACGAGCCTGACGGGTAGGTGATGCTGGTCAGTCGATGCACGGTATCGTGCAAATAACAGACGACATTTCCCACCGCATCTGTCTTCTCGACCAAGCTACCAAGATCGGCTACGGATGTCCCGCACGTCAGCCGACCTACGCGTACGAGGTGGGTCCCGATTCTGGGTTCTGTTCGGAAGTCAAACGGCTCAAGTCATCGTAAGTGTAGGTGCGGGTTTGCGTCAGGGAGGACTGCGCATTCTGCGTCACCGCGATCAGATTGTTATTTAGATCGTAGGTGTATTGGGTGAGGAATCCAGTGGCGGCCGTGGTTTGCGCGCAAGATCCGCTTCCCGTTGCGCTCGTGATTTCGCACACGGAAGTCAATCTGCCAAGAGCGTCGTATTCATATTGCTGCTCTTACTCTTCTCGCCACTCGGTGCTGGACCGTTGTGATCAGCACGTCGTTCTGGTTGTAGGAGTAAATCGTGGTGCCGTTGCCCGAGTCGGTCGTTTGGAGGGTACGGCCCAATGCATCGTAAGTTGCGGCCACTCCAGGTGCGGAAGAGCTGGTCGTGCCTCCTGGCGCTGCATAGGGAAGCGTCGTCCTAGACGGGAGTCCAACGGCACTATAGTCAGTTTCATAACCGTCATAGGTAGTTGAGGATTGACCTTCCTTTACTTGTGCAACATGAACGCGCCCCAAGCTATCCAGAGTAACAAGAACATCCGAAGTGGAGACGCTGCCGTTGAAATTCAGCGAGCTTTCTACGGAAGTTATGCCAGATTCGGCCACCGTATAGGTCATATTCGTAACGTTTGATCTTTATTCGTGGCGACATTTGGCCGCCAGAAATCAGGGTCATTGTACGTCAAATGAAACCGTTTGGCGATTTTCGTCAGTCACGGACGTCTCGACGCCGCCGGTGCAATTCCAAACACTCGATCGGGAAAGACTCAGGGTTTGCTAAGGGATGTAGCAAATGAGTTGGGGCACGCAGTCGAACCGTAGGTATAGGTCGACGGAGCACCGTTAGTATCTTTAGAGGTGATTACATTCCCGGTATCGTAATAAGTGAATGTCTGGCCTAAAGTCGTTGACGCATTAGCCAGGGAGGCGATTGTGGTGAGATTTCCCCTGGAACCGGTGACGGCCACGTGCTGGGGCGTTCCCGAAGTTGCCGTCGGAGAACCCGCAGCAGCGCATGTTGCTGTCCCGCTAGGCGTGCCTTCGTCGTAGCAGTAGGTTGTTTTTGCTTTCACATTTCCTGAGCCATCTTCGACTGTCACGGAGGCCGGCTTGTTCACGATTCCGTTGGTCAGACTTGCATAACTTGTGAGAGTTTTGCGTGCAATAGATCCCGGAGCCCCAGGTCCGTAAGCATATTCGTCCTTTTCGGTCACCAGTCCAAAGTTATTGTAAAAGGTGTTGGTGCGCGATTGCAGTCCTCCGCTGGGCCATTCTGGAACACGGTTCGCTCAGTAATCGGAAGAGCTACTGCTGTGGAGTTGCACGTCGAAGTTGTTGCATTTCCGTTGTAGCACGTGTAAATGGTTTTTAAAAGCGTCGAGGCGCCCTGATTGACTTGGCGTTCCGTTTCGTAGATTCCCTGGAAATTGATCGTCGTTTTGTCGGTAAGCGGATCGGTAATCGTCGTAGTCCATGCGGTGCCGGATTCTGAATGGGCGTACTGCCAGGTTCCGTCGGGTGTGGTCCTGCCCAGTGTAGCTGTGCTGCCATCGGCGCAGGTTATTCCGTTCTTGCCGCCCGTATAGGAATATGTGATCGTCCCCCCAGTGGGCAGCTTAATCGATGCCAAACGCCCGGTAACATCGCTGCCAAAATCCGGAGTTAGCTCGTAGGTGAATGTGTAATCGGTTCCGTCCGGAAGCGTAATACTCGTGAGAAGGCTTTCGGCCGTCGGGCCGAACTCTGCTATACCGCTGCATCCGAAGTTGGTCCTAACCGTTTTCGAAGTATAGTTCGCGGTATAGACAGCGTTCCCTCCGCTTGGAGCCTTGTACGTAAACGTTGTAGGAGAACTTCCCGCGATAGTCAGAGCGGTAGTCCCGAGCGTGTCGGTAATAACGCCCGAGCTGCTTTCCGTGATTTGATTCCCGTTCTTGTCGGTCATGCTGGCTGCGCCAGTTCCCGAAGCTGTGGCCGGGACGAACAAGCCCCCGCTCCTGGGCGTCACCGTGACATTTGCATTGACGTCGACTGACATCGTGTACCCAGAGCCGTCGGTGGCGAGAGCTTGCACGGCACCCGTAACCTGGCAACCGTCGTTTTCCCACGTGATGTTGAAGGGGTGCCCAACACCATAGACGTCAACGTAGACATAGTTGGTGAAGTACCAACTCGGTAGCGTTTTCGGAAGTGTAGGAGGATAGTTTGGATTCGGGCATTGGACTCTAACGGTCTGGAAATAGGTATGGCCCGCAGAACTTCCGTACTGCGCCGTTGCGGGCAATCCGTTGGGCTGCCAGGTTTGACTTCCGCTCGAACCGACGGGATACCAAACGGAACTATCGAGGTTCAGGTAATATGTGAAATTCGTTCCCCGACCGGCCTTCTGCACAATAGGAATGGTGAGGTGTGCATTCAAATTGGCCAGATTGATGATATCGGGTCCGCCGCCATAACTGCCGAACGGTGGGGTGCCAGTCTGGACTTGTGCGAAGCACGGCGCTGAAGAGAAAAGCACCAGCGCAACCACGAACGACCAAAGTTGAGTTCGAGATCCTGGCATGTCACGCTCCTCGGAATCGTTTACGAGAAATCAGCTGCGGTCAGCCCTTGATTGATTTTCGCGGAGTTAATTGTTAGATCGAGTACAAGGCCATTGTTTATGAGCTTTTGGATCTGGAAGGGCACTAGGACGCCGTTCACGGACTGGTAAGCCGAGAAATCGATCTCGATCGAGATGTTGACGCTGGCGTCGTTGTCCGGATGCGTGTTGAAGGTAATTGCTACAGGAAGCAATGTCGTGGCATCGAGATAAACCTCTTCAGCACTGAGACTTTGGAAAAAACCCGTCGGATCGGGAGAGGGACTCTGAAGCGCAAAATGCAGGTGTTGAACAGAAGCTCCTCCTCTGGTTTCTTGACCCACATAGGAAACTACGAGACTTGAGTTCGAGAGTTGCGAAAGCACTGTTAGTTGGGGCGCGAACCATGCTGCGTCCGTCATGCAGTTGTGCAATGAGAAGGGTTGAGGAGAACCATCGGTTGCGATCCAGTAACCTTGGGGTACAGAGAGCGACGACAAATTGCGCACTTCTTGGCGTGTGCTATTCGAAAGACTTAGATTCATACTGCTGTAGGATCCCCCCAACGCTTGCAGGACCGCAGTTCCACTTTCAACGTCCGATCCCGCGGTGCGTGTCGCCGTCCCAGTCAGTGTTATGTCGCTGACCTGAGTCGTGGCGCTCAACGCCGCCATCGCTCGCGCCGCAAAGGCAACAGCTTGCGGGTTTTGGATTGCAGCCTGTTGGGAGTAAGCAGTGAACGGAATCAGTAAAAGACAGAAGGAAAGGGCGAGCGGTTTCAGAGTCATAGGATCTCCGCGGCAAATGAAATGTGCCTGCGGTATAACGGAACTCGTATTTGCTGTCAAGTTAAATTAAGTACATTTACACTATCGCTCAGTATTACTACGCATCTGGGTACTAAATCCATTCGGTAACAAAGGGCGGGGGGAGTAGATGATGCTCACTGCGAACGACGATCAAAAACCGAAGCCGTGTAAGCGATTCGCAAAGCGAATGTTATTAAACGCGACGTTCGTCGCGCACCTGCCTGCTTGCGGCGCCTGTATAAAAGTAGTGGCTCAACTGAATCGCGATTCAGAGATGGAGCTCGCGACCTGATAAGTGAACGCCCGCGGAGTGGACTTCACGCTGAAGGACTCTAAATTCTTTGAAACGGAAGCGCGATCCGCACCGGCCCTTGCTTCTTGCCGTCCTTGTACTTCCCATCCCAAATAAGTTCAGTCACTCGTTATCTCTCGGTCAGCTTGTATAGCAGCACCGGTCCAGCCGCGCAAGCCCCCCAACATCCGTCGAGATAGAGGTCACTATCAAGATGCAACGACCTTATGCGAAAATGAAAGTGGGAGAACTTCAAATCTTGAGATTAAGCTATTCAGATACGTCCATTTGGAATTGCCTGTACGACCAGGGAGTTGATCCCGGCCTCGCACTGTCTGTTCTGGAGGCACGCGGCGTGCGGCCCGTCCTTGGCTACAACGTCTTGTACGAAGTCGCTAAGTGCTTCAGTTCGGGTGAGTCCGATAAGGTGCTCCGCGGACAAAATTTGTGCAAGTACCTCAAGTCTTTTATGGATCAGCGAATCTCCCTCGCGATGGAGAATTGGGCGCTTCTTATCCAGGAAGCGTTTGATGTGGTCGGAACCCCGATAGATCGTCTTCGCCGCTACGCGGAGAACTATTCGATCGCATATGGAGCAATTGAAAAACTTAGCGAAGGAAACTTCGAAGAAAGGGCAGCGAGTTTCATCTCAAATCGAAAGGCGACGAACCGCCAGTCCCGAAAGGCAATGCGAGACCGTCTGAATGCCAAGTCCAACACGAAAGCAGCGCTGCTTGCGACAGATGAGGACGCATTGCCACAATTTATGGACGAGCATTGCGTGGCTGCCTCAGGCTGGCAAGCTCTACAGAGCCATCTTCGCAGTTTGTTTCCGGACGATCCGGAATCGGAACTTGCGTTGGCGGCTTGGAAATTGCTTCACTCCACTCGGTATCGCGTTGCACGCTCTATAACGCGCATTGATATTTATCTCTGCTGGCGCTGTGTCCATCGAGGTTCGATTCGGGGCGATGTTCCAGATGATGCTTTCCACGTCACGGCCGCGGCCTATTGTCAGGATTTTCTAACAACCGACCGGGACCAGGCCGAAATTGCAACCAGAGCCATTGACGGAATTCGTGCCCGGATTTATACAGGAGATGAGCCTATACTTCAGTGGCTCGCTGCCTAGCTGATTTTCTTTTGCTTCCGACAAATAAAGGCGGCGCCAACCGCGAAGCTATCTCACGCCCACATAAAGAATCGCGCTATCCGGCGCAACCTGACCCGGCATGGATACTCCGCCGACTACATCAACGCCCGCTTGCTTCAAATCGTTGTAAAGAACCACTGCGCTAGGAGGAGCGTTTTTCACGTCGTTCATAATTATCTGCAAACCCTGTCCCTGACGAACTTCGGTTATAAATAGGAGATTGGCGGGAACTGTCCAACCAGCTTCTCTCAAAACCGAAATAAGTGAATCAGAGTACGTCTGTGCCTCGAAATTACCCTGCGCACAACGGACAGTGATTGTGAATGGACCGCTTATTCTAAGTAGTTCAATCAATTCGCTACGTTGGCTCGGTGAAAGGGTTCTTTGTGGCGGTTCGTAGTTGTTGACGGTAGGATTTGTAACCGTACCGCCAGTAATCGCAATCCCATTCGGCGCGACGGCTTGAGTCGGGGGTGCTGGCGGCGCTGTTTTCGGTTTGGTACTCGAATGTCTAACCGGCTTTGGCACGGGCTTTGATTCTGGAATAGGCGGTAGGGAAGAAACGGAAGGGCTCGAAAGTTGGGGTGTTGCGATAGTTGCCGGAGCGGATGCAGGCGGCTTCTCAAGATGAACCCAGACACGGAGTTCAGGAAATAAGATGCCAGCGAGGACGGCGATAACGGCTAACGCGCTGTGGCGGGCCTTCTCATTTTTGGTGGCCGTCAGGTGCTTAACCGGCAGCAGAGGCCGGAAACATGATGCTTACAGACGCTCAGTCCCACGCGCTAGCGCCGCTTTTCTAACCTTCAGCATTTGTTGAGTTGCCAATGCCTGGCAGAGGCGCTGGCCAACCAAGCTTGTGGACCTGGATAGCCATCAGAGCTGCGCTGGCTTCTTTCAGCTCGCTTCGCTCTTCGTGGTGATCTGCCGAACCCGACAGTTCTAGCATGCGACGGAATATCGCTTCCTCAGCGGCATAGACCAGTTCAGTCAGTTTGTTCTTATCCGTTTCATTCTGGGCTTCGAGGTAGGGTTGTTTCCACGATGTGTAGGAGTCGGACATGGCACTCTCCTAGTAAGTTGAATTACTTCCTTCTAGGAGAAATTTAGCAAAACTAATTTTAGGCTGTCAAGAGTGCTGTTGCCGAAAAAGGGAACCTTCTTTGTACGGTCCGTAGAGACTGTCTACTGACTTCACGGGATGTTTTTTCTTTGAATGGCGTCAACGGCAGCAAACTTTCGACTAATCAACCAACACGAAGTCTTCTCCGAGCACGGCGGCCTCGACTGCCTTTACTAACGCTTCGCCGGCCTTCGATTTCGCCACGTAGGCTCGGACGCCAATCTTTTTAGCTTCCTCAACGAATCGCTTGTCTGCATTTTGCGACAAGATTACGATCGCTGATTCCGGCACGGTCTTTTTGATCTCGCGAGCGGCTTCAAAACCATTCAGGACCGGCATGCTCACGTTTAGAACAACCACGTCCGGCTTCAATTTCTTCGCTTCCTCAACCGCTTCCAAACCATTTTCCACTTCGCCGCAAACCTCGAAATGAGGTTGTCGTTGTAGCGTGGAGCGCACCACCCTTCTTATAACTGGGTGATCATCGGCTATGAGAATTCGAACCTTGCGGCCAAAATTCTTAATTCTGGTGCTCGCGGCTGTGACCATATCTTAAATTATAACTATTAGAGAATATAGGATCGCGTCGGGTAAAGCCTGTATTTGAATATGATTCTTGCCTCAGCTTTTTTCTACTAGGGCTGATGTGGGCATTCGTTCGGAAGCATGCTCCCTGATCCAATGTCTCCCCTTGAACTGCGAAAAAGCTCTGCGCTGTGGTATATACATCAGCCCGCATTCCTGGCTTTGAGGTCGCAACCTGGGTACGTTGCACCAAAGGCGGGGCCATTGAATCGTGAATACGATATTTTTGAGCGGCTTCCGGACGGTACCGACTTGTGGAGAGATTTCGTGGTAGGGTTAGAACAAGCTCGCCGCAAGCTGCAAGAATTGGCGTCGCAATCAAAGAATGAGTTTTATGCGATCCACACGCCCACAAAAGAAATTACAGCACGCGTGAACGTCCCGAAGCCTTAATCTATTTGCTACTCGGCACCGCAACTCACTGCGTTTCGAATGAAGTTCTTCAGTGCGGGCAGAACTAATTATACAGAATAAACTGTATAGGAGGATTTTCTAGCTTTTGATACGTTGGGGCGCCGGACATTCAAAACCCGAGGCCCATATGAACCGAGCCGAATGGTACGCTCTTTACACCCACGCTCTTGTTGAACGCGACCCCGTAAAACTGCGCTTTCGAATCAATGAGGCGGAAGCCGCCATGTTTTTACGAATCCAAGATTTGGTCGAAAACCCGGAGTCGAACCACGAACGAGAGGTCATTGCAAACGCGCTATCAAGCCTTCATGCTTTGCAGAGGAACTTGCTGCGCTCCGACCGACAGATTGCTTAGATAACGATTCGGCGCACGACCCCGCATTCTATTGGAATGAAGTACGACGCCTTGATGTTACGGAGTTCGCGCAGTTTTCTGTCCAGGTTCCATTCGGTGTGATTACGGCGACAATATTGTGGGGGGTTGCACCAATGTGAGACCGACCTTTCCAACGAAAGTACAAGCTCGTCACCGACTCTCTTGCGAACAAGAGTCGCATCGTGCCGAACTCCTTGCGCGGCGAGTGTCTTTTCGATCGACTCAAGCGTGGTGCTGCCCTTGCAGTCGAAGGCCAGTTCTGCGGAGTCGTTACTGCTTAGCAAACCGACTAGCTCAACCACGGCGTCGTCAAGGTTTGAGAACTCTTGAAGATCAGCACCAGTGAGCACGACCCTGATCCGCTTGGGCTTCCTGCATACGGTGCAAATGCTCTCACCTATCTTCAATTCACGCTCGCGACAAACTGGACAAAATGCCATCGTAAAATCTCCCTACGTATGGAGGTTGTACTCAGGAGCCTCTACAGGCACCAGGCACTCATAACCCGCGCTTGCGTTGTAGTAATAGCAGAAAATGGATTCATGCGGATTGCCCGAAACGTCGTCATACCGCACTATTCCGTAATAAGAAAGGCCCATCTGTTTCGAGCGAATTTTCTGATAAGTTGCATCGGGAAGTTCACCCGCCAAGTTGAGAGGCAAGGCAGCCCAAGGAATGTTCGGGACGAGCAACTTGCTACGTCGGATTACTTTCTTCGAATCGAAAGGACGAAGTTCTCCGGGCTCAGGTATTGTTTGAGAAAGCGGTGAAAACTTGGGAATCAGACAAAATTCTTTTATCATTGCGATCGTCCTTCCGTAATTCGTGACTTGCCATGTATAAATAGCCGGTGTCTCTTGTCTCAGAATTATATCCAGCCAAGCTCTTTCTATATTGAGGACAGCTTTAGCATTTGTAAGAGCGGCATTAGCGGCCGTTTCAGTCGCGGCAGTCTGTCGCTCAAGAATCTCCACGCTCTTCTGTGCGGCTTCGGCACTTGCTTTAGTGGCCTCCGCGCTTATCTTTGTGGCCTCTGCCGCATCTCTGGTCTTAACTGCCTGATACCAGATCGCTCCAAGGGTTACAGCGGCTATTGCTACCAATGCAGCCGTCAAGCAAATGTAAAATTTATCCCAGCCGTCTTTAGGGGGGCCGGCGGCAACAGGAGTTTGAATGGCGACCAAGATTGTCACGATCAGGAATTTCATAATGGCGCGAGTGTAACACCGCTTCGACATTCCAGGCAGTTAGCCATTAATTGACCTGTCACGTATTTTGAATTACCATCTCGCTCGACAAATGCCTGGCGAGACTCTACACAGGGACGGGGATCGGAGAATTCATTTTAGTTCGTTCGATTTTCTTAAAGAAGCTCTAGACGATTTTCTAGAGTCCGGTGCAGACGTCTCGCGGTTTGCGAGCGCTATCATTAAAGTTGCAACCGGCGTAGAGCTTCTTCTGAAGGACCTCCTTGAACAAGTATGCCCCGCTCTCATCTTAGATAAGTTAGATGAAGGCGGCTTGCAAGTAGCAAAGGTATTTTATCTGGGGAGCAAGATGCGCTCTCCGAGGGAACTTGATACCGTCGAGCTACGCACTGCACAGTTTCCGACACTTCTGGATCGCGCCGCGAAGTTCTTTGATCTGGCTAACGCGACTCCGCATCTGCGAAAACTGCACAAGATTCGAAATACCCTGATTCACTATCGAGGAAGCGTCGCGATGCTCGAAGTGAATTTGCTGCTTGCTCAACATGTATTTCCCCTTATAGAGCGGCTAAGCAAAGAGTACAAATCTAATGCGTTAATGATCTCGAAAGAGACTTGGGACAAGATTCGGGAAATAGAAAGACAAAGCGTAAATGCAATCAGCAGTCAATTAGCGAAGAAAATAGCTCATCATCTTAGACTGTTCAGCGGGTTTTCCGAGCAGCGAAAAACAGTGCTTGCGGCTTCACGTCCCGAACAAAAGAAAGCCGGTGCGGATTTGATTGAATCTGCGCTTTCCTGCCCTGCCTGCAAACTTGAGACTCTCGCGGCCTTTCGAGATTACGACGTAGATGTAGAAGATGGTGTGATCGTCGGTGGTTCTATGATCTCAACTATGACGTGTCGAGTGTGTGGGCTCGAATTAGATGAGCCAGAGATAGAATACATCATCGAGAATTTCAAAGAGTATGTGAGCGACGACGATATACAGAAGAAGGCCTGGGAGTTGTCAATCACACCAGAGAGCCCCGATTGGGAGTGACGATTGCATCATATTCTGGCAAGCCTGAAGCAGATTGATTTCGTTACGGCGTGGAAGGCGGTCTCAATCGCTCTCACCGGCGGATTCGGAATCCTAGGCCTCCTCAAAGACTTCAAGAATAAGGAGACAAATAAAATAACGCGTTGGGGGTGGATTTCACTGATAGGAATTATCGTCTCGTCGGCTTGCGGTATAGCTGCACAACTGAAGGAGTCGCATGATGACGCGAAGAAGGCTTTTATTCTAGCGTCCGAGACCAACGAAATGCTGCATGGAATTCAGCGAACTTTGGCTCCAATAAGCAGTCCCACTGTGAGCATGAATTTCTTCAGCAATTGCGAACACCAAGACAACGTTTCAGTGTGTCAAAGCCTACTACCTGGAGAAAACCACCCCAGGGTTTTTCCCGTGGAGATAATGTTTTTCGAAAGCCGAAAAGATATCGATTTGTTCAACAGTAAAAACGAACCAGGTCCCCTCCTAGATTATTTGATCCGATTCAATGCGGTCGAAAAGCGAAGCGAAGAATACTTTGAAGCATCTTTCTCTTATGAGAAAGCGGAGATTCTGGATAACACAGGCGTACTCAGAAGCATAATCGATTTCTCCGGGAAGTGGGTGCTTCTTACCGTTCCAGATGAAGTGGCAAACGTTCACTTAATGCGGTTTCTTATAACATTCGAAGATGGTGAGCAAGTCGGTTCGAACGGCCCGTTTGATATGGTGCCGGTTACAGGTATGACCGCACCAGGATACGTTTTTGTTTTGGAACCGCACTTTAGATAAGTGAGGTCCGCCGAAAAGCTCTGATGAAGAGAAGGCTAAGGGGGAGGCGACAAATTTTTTCACTACTTTGTACTTGGGACGCCGTGATTTGAGCCTGTAGAATCACCTTGATTTACATACGCTTCCGCTCAAATCAAAACAGGGCATTGATAACAAGGAACATCTTCGGAGTCCCTAGGAGCATCGGGCGGTCATAAGATGGTGTGACGAATCCCACCCTCTCCGCCACACCTAAATATTTGATGGCCGCGTACAAGTACCCTCGTGAGATGAGCTGGACCAGCGGGTCTGCGTTGCTTTTGCTTATCGATTCGGTTGGTACACCGACAGTTCGCCATACCGCCGGGACATACTTTCGGTCGTTCCGGGGGCATGGATAAGGCGCAATGGGTTCACGGGCACACGTAAACTGGTTGGCTGCCATCCTGTGTCTTGTCGTCAACGTTGGCCTTGACCTTGGCATCCGTGGTACAACCTCCCGGCGGCGGTCCTAATGGCGTCTCGATTATCCTTGTGGCCAGGGAAGAAGGTGGCGTGAGGCCGGGAAGGTTCGCCAAGAGCGACCCTTTGTCCGTGTTGCCTGTGATTTGAACAGCGTCGGAAGCGACTCTCCGAGTACAGTTCAAAATCAGCCCGGATGATTCTAGCGTTGTGTTGCTGATCACCGCCGGCGCGCAAGTCGCACTTTCGGGAGTTATAGTGAAATCTCGTATCTTAGCTGGGGGCACTCCCGCGGCATCGTAGATGAGTCTTACCGTGAATCGCATGGGGTCATAGCTCAACTCGATTGCTGCATGCGCGACGCCCTTGCTGTTTGAAATGCAAGTCTGCCAGGCCTTCGCCATCCCTTGATCTGCAGTGTTAACAATTTGCGAGAATTTGGAAAGGTTCCTTTTATCCGACATATCCAGCGTCTGCAGGGACGCTTGGTAGTTCCGCCAATCGGACGCTCTCGCATGACCGCCAATCTGCGCTGGGATGCCGTCTATGGTAAATCCAAGCTGCTGCGCGGAATCAACCGCCTCTCCATAGCTGTCGAATGTGTTTTGAGACAGCCAGTTCACAAGAACCCGCGTCCTTTTCTCCAAGGAGTCCGTGGGAGCAGTCCTAAAAACACCATGTTCGACAATCTGAGAGCAATCGTTTTGGGCCATCACCGCGGCGGGCGCGGCAAGCAACACCATCGATAGCAAGGACGTTCGATAAAGTTTAAATGATTTCACGGGCGTGGCCTCTTAAGTGGGATGCTTTGGCCAACCAAAAAGTGACCCACCGGACATGAAACGTAATCCGTGTTGAAGCGACGCGGCGCCGTCGTGGACCCCGCCCGAAGCTTCCGTCGCCGAACATGACAGGATTAAGATCCGGGTTGTGCGCCCGCGCACTTGTGATCCGACAGAGACGAGCTACATCCGGAGAATTGACCAGGATCATGCGAACGTGAGAGGGCTGTGGGAAGCTATGGGCGAACCAAACTACTTGAGTGCGGTCCAAGTCGAACAGCTGAAGGACATTTCATGCTGGTAAAATAACCGCAGCATTGGAACTATGAACAGCCGAATGTAGAGTTGTCGCTCGCGCTGCCGCCTCAGGGCGTCGCAGCGATCACGATCAAATTGAAATAAGCGGATGGCAAAAGTGCCGCAACCTCGCGTAGCTCGTGTCAAGAGACCACCCGGTAACACTATGCTCGATCAGCTTCAGAAAGAAACCTTCGCCTATTTTTTGAATGAATCGAACCTGGAGAATGGGCTCGTTCGAGACAGGACAAAAAAAGATTGCCCCGCGAGCATCGCTGCCACGGGACTCGCTTTGGCATCTTACCCGGTGGCTGTCGAGCGTGGTTTCATTCCACGGGCCGCGGCAATAGAACGAACGCTGACGACGTTGCGTTTTTTCTGGAATAGCTCGCAAGGCCCCGCACCCGACACCACCGGCTACCAGGGCTTTTACTATCACTTTCTTGATATGCGGACCGGACGGCGCACCTGGCAATGCGAGCTATCAACCGTGGACAGTGCTTTTCTGCTGGCGGGCGCCCTCGCGGCAGGAATGTATTTTACCGCCGATAGACCAGACGAAAATGAAATCCGCAGGCTCGCAGAGGCGCTCTATCAACGAGCCGATTGGCAGTGGGCGCAAGACGGGGGCGCAACAATCACGCATGGATGGAAGCCGGAAGGCGGATTTCTTAAATACCGTTGGGAAGGCTACGACGAGGCGTTGCTGCTGTACGTCCTCGCACTAGGCTCGCCGACACATCCGCTACCCGAGAGTAGCTACACCGCGTGGGCTTCCACTTACAAATGGGAGCACTGCTGCGGACAAGACTATCTTTACGCGGGACCTTTGTTTACTCACCAGCTCTCACATGTCTGGATCGATTTTCGCGATATTCAGGACGCTTTCATGCGCAAGAAGCGCATCGACTATTTTGAGAACAGCCGCCGCGCAACGTATGCGCAGCAACAGTACGCGATCGACAACCCACTCAAGTTCGAGGGCTATGCGCGCCAGTGCTGGGGGCTTACTGCAGGCGACGGCCCCGGTCCCGCTGCGATCAAAGTGAACGGCATTGAGCGCCAATTCTTCGGCTACGTCGGACGTGGCGTGCCGTATGGGCCTGACGACGGAACCATCGCACCTTGGGCGGTAGCGGCGTCGCTGCCGTTCGCTCCCGAAATTGTGTTGCCCGCGCTGGACTACTACATACGCGAGATTAAGCTGACGGAGCGGAACCCGTACGGATTCAAAGCGTCTTTCAACGCGACGTATCCGGAAAAGATCGGCAATCCGCACGGTTGGGTGTCGCCCTGGCACTGCGGGCTGAATCAAGGACCGATAATCCTGATGATCGAAAACTATCGGACCGGATTGTTGTGGCAATTGATGCGTAGCTGTCCTTACATTGCCAGCGGCCTGCGTCGGGGAGGTTTTGGCGGAGGCTGGTTAGGGCCTCGGCCGAGGGCATCGCGTCACAGGTCAACCAGATAGAGACACGCCCACGGCGATCGTGCCGTTGGTGCCAATGTTCCGCGCGCCGGACGCCGTACCCAGGATCGTGCTCACCAGCCCGGCCGCCAGCACCGCCTCCATGGCCAACGCTTTCCCGCAGGTCACCCCGCTATCAGGCAGCGTCGCGCCTAGCGCGCCGACGAACGACTCCGGCATGGAGGCCGAATGTATTGGCGAAGAAATTGCAGGGAAAATCCAAAGAAAATCGGGCAGGCGCAAAAGGCCGTAGAAGAAACGTGGAGCGGCATTGGTATCGACGCATTCAGCGGAGCTCGGCTTCAGGTTCCAGTTCGTAGTGTGCTTTTTGAAATGCATACATTGCTGAAAAAAAACAGTTTGAACGGGGAGCAATGGCAGGGAGCTGTCATTTCTCCTTAGTCCAATATGGAGCGTAGCCGTAATGTTGATGGAGACGAAGTTCGTAATCGCGGCTAATGGGCTGATCGGGGCTCCATTCGGGACTCTTACGTATGGTCTCGCGGGAGATGTTCGCGTAGATTTCCCGATCGGTCCAACTCACACGCTCGATCCATTGAGGTCTTAGCAAAACTTTTCTGGCAGGCCACCAATTCTTCGTGTCCACGATGGCATACCGGATTTCCCAGCTTTCATCGTCAAACAAGAAATCTTCCAGATGCCCGATTTCACCGTCAATCGCCTTTATGTGGTAGCCGATGACTTCGCGAGTACTGCGCAGATGCGTCTCAGTGGACGCGTCAACTTCCTTAGTCTTTGATGTAGTTCGCGGTGCAGCGGCAAGCTCCTTTGGGTTTTGATATGAGCCCCATATGTGGTCCCCTTCCCAATACTTAGGCAATCCAAAATGTTCGTGGTGTTTCGACTCGTGCTGCCGCGAAATAGGTTTGTGTAGATTGATGCTCGGACCGCTCTCGACCTGTTTCCAAGTCAGGTTCACGCGAATATGCATAGGACTCCAGGCGGGGTGCAACAGGGCGATTGGTGAGATTAGGACCTTGCGTCCCGACAGGATAGTGCCAGTGGCAACGACAATGTAGCGAATGGTCCAGTTTTGGTCGTCAAAATAGAAATCGTAAACTGAGCCGATATCTGTATCAATCGCCTCGATCGTGTAATGGCTGAGATCTTTGGTTCTTCGTAAACCCATCGCTTTTCTCTTCGCAACAGCCGAATTACGCAACTCTCTTCGCGACTTCGCTACGCCTACCTAGCGCGAGTCTACTCTCTTACCGAAACGACTCATATTAATTTAGCGCGCTCGACGTAGACAAATCTTCCCCGTTTTTCATTTGATTCTTGTAGCCTAATCGATGAATAGTGCGGTACTTAATGCAGAACGAAGACAAGCCACGGCTTCTTCTAGACTCTGTCATCCTCGGTATTATCGGCGCGCTTAGCGCACAGCTATTCATCTGGATGTTGCGGCTTTCCGACAGGATTTTTCTGGGCTGGATCGCCGGTTATCACCCTCCTGCACTTGGGCAAAACGGAGGAATGCTCCGAGAAGTTATCGGCCCTCACGGATTGTGGCTTGTTCCCGTTGCCACAACCCTCGGTGGATTAATTTCCGGCGCACTCGTTTATGGGTTGGCGCCTGAAGCAGAAGGTCATGGAACCGACACGGTCGTAAGAGCACTGCACTGGACAGGTGGAGTAATTCGTGCGCGCGTCGCCCCCGTGAAGATGCTGGCGTCAGCCATCACGATTGGCTCAGGAGGATCCGCCGGTCGTGAAGGCCCCACGGCGCTTATTGCCGCGGGTTTTGGTTCGATGTACTCGAACCTGCTACATCGTCCAGAACGAGAGAGACGATTTTTGGTTTTGATGGGAATGGCAGCGGGTCTCTCCGCTATTTTCCGCTCGCCGATTGGGACAGCCTTGTTCTCGGTGGAAGTTCTCTATGGAGGCATGGATGTCGAGGCTGACGCTCTGATTTATTGCATGCTTGCCGCTATCGTGGCCTACGCGGTGAACGCTTGGTTCGTCGGATGGCAATCGTTGTTTCAGGTGCCATTTCACCCAAACGCTACGCACATTTCCGACTACGGCTGGTACATTGCCCTGGGAGCAGCCAGCGGTGTATTGGCCACCGTTCTCCCGGAAGTATTTTATCGCACGAGAGACGCCTTCGCCGCACTGCGCGTTCCCACGTGGACAAAACCTGCAATAGGAGGCTTGGGCGTGGGGTTAATCGCTCTGCGATTGCCTCAGGTGCTAGGCGGGGGCTACGGCTGGATTCAAGAAGCCATCAATGGTCATATGGCGCTGCACTTACTGCTTATTCTTCTCGTCGCCAAACTGGTAGCGTTTTCGCTTACTGTCTCTTCTGGTGGCTCGGGCGGCGTGTTTGCTCCGAGCCTTTTCGTGGGAGCGATGCTGGGCGGAGTGTTCGCCTCGGTCTTTCACCACGCTCCATCGGGACTGGTTATTGTCGGGATGGCAGCGGTTTTCGGCGGCGCAGCGCGCGTTCCCATCGCGACATTGCTGATGGTTGCCGAAATGACCGGCGGCTACCAGCTTCTGGTTCCCGCAGGATTGGCTGTAATGCTGAGCTTCGTAATTCAGTACAAACTTTCGTCGTATTGTAAGTACCGCAGCTTGTACGAAGCTCAGGTTGCCGAACGCGCGGATTCACCAGCGCACCGCGCTGAGCTCGTACAGATTGCATTACGAGTTCTGAACCAAGGCAATCTTACGTTGCCACCGGATCTTACACACCTGCATGTTGCTGCCCTTTTGCAAGAGGGAGTCGCTTTGGATCTTCCGGATGGCTCACAACTAACCGTGGGCGCCCTTCGGCCCGAAAGTGCTTGGGTTGGAAAACAGATTCAATACCGAACTCTAAGCGAACCCATCGCTAATTCGAGGATTGTTGCCGTTTTACGCGGCAAGTCGGTAATGATCGCACGGCCCCAAACTGTGCTGCAACCTGGCGACCGCATCCTGATCGTTGCTTCGCCGCAGGCTCAAACCGAGTTGATAAAGCATCTCGCAATGTCTCCCGCACCAAACCCGCAGCCCACAACGCCAGTCACTTCCGAGCCGCCTGAGCTTAAGCGGTGACCAAGAAGAAAATTTATTAAGACTGCGGAATCGATGATGAACAATTCCACGGCCCAGTCCGGCATTTGAGACGGGGGCTTCAATTAGCGGCTTTCACCAAAACGAAAAACGATCCCCGTAGTGAATCGAGCGTTTTTCTGCCATCCCCGCTCTTCGCCATCGGGGGAGAGAGGATTCTTAAAATGGGTTAGCAGGAAATCGCCTTCAAATGGGCGCAGGGCGACCCGGCGGCTAAGTTTGATATCGAAACCAGTTCCTAACATTGTGACGAATGCATTGTCGGAGCCTAGTGGGGTGCAACTCGGAGCTCCGGTACATCCGGAAATCGCGACTGAACTCGCATGTACTCCCCCAAACAGTGCTTGGAAAAATGGAGTGAAGCCCTTGAACCTACGGTAGGAGAAGCGCGGGCCCAAGGCATATGTGTAGGCACTCCCGGTCGCATCCAGTGTTCGGCTTTCGGCTGAGCTAAGGAGCGTCAGACTCGAATTGTCAAAGCCGGCAAAATCCGCGACCACTCCGACATACCTGTTGAAGTTGAATGCGACCGAGGTGCTTCCGCCGTGTAAGTATCCCATACGGTTGCTGGACGCCGTTGGCATCGCTCGCCAAAAGGAATATCCCAAGAACCATTCGACCTTGGGAGTGTAGTTGTTCGATTCATCCCATGAGTGCACCGCAGCGATGGGCTGGGCATTCGCGCCGAACGTCGATTGCGGGGTCGTTAAAGTTTCAATGGGCGCCGCTTCAGGAGTACTTGGCTGGACCTCCGCACCCGCCGTTGGAGCGGCAATGGAAGCAGCAGGCTCATCCGTTTTCGCCGTTACTTTTGGCTTTGTCGTGTTGTCCGCAAAGATTTCAGGCATCAGAAAAAGAGTAACTGCCACTGTAGCGGCAAGCCCTACTGCCATTCTCATCGTTGTCTCCTGAACGTGACTTAATGCCGCGGCGCCGAGCCAAAGGTCCTGGCTTCGCATCCATCCGGTTGTGCTTCCTTCTCAAATGCTTTCCTTTCTAGGGAGCGGGTACGTTGATCACGGTGTTCACCATGGTCACTGACGCGTTGAGACCCAACGCTCTGCCATCGAGTGTGGTTATCGCGGCATTGCCGGCGGTAGAAAACGTAACTCCAGCGGGAGCGATGATCGTGCCTACCATGGTGCCGCCCCCTGCCCCATTGATCGTTGCCGCGCTGCCCACTTGCCAAAACACGTTCTTGGCCTGCGCTCCGTTGATCAGAATGACGCTCCGGGGAGCTCCGGGCGCGCCCACGATAAGCGTGGTCGCCATCTGGAAGACCCAGATGGCATCCGCATCGTCTTGGGCGTCCAGAGTGAGATCCGATCCTGTGATCGTGAACGAGCCTCCTGCGGCTGTGTACGTTCCTGGAGTAACGGTGTGTCCGCCGAGTTGACCTGCGCCTGGATCAGGGCCTCCCGGCAGTCCGGCGAGAGCGTTGTATGCGGACAGGGCATCGCTGGCGGCCTGCGTTGCGATCGCGAATGTTACAGCCGTGCCTTCCGAAGGACATGTACCGGTGGGAGGCGGTACATTCGTGAATATAGTGCCGTTGACAAATCCGTCATTGCTTCCCGTTATGGTGTAAGTGCATCCAGTCCCCGGATCTCTGAATCCGGTAACCAACGTAGAAGCACCTGTAGTGCCGAGGTCCCCGTTAATTAACGTGCTGGTTCCGGTGTTGGTTATTCCGGCGCCGCCACCAAAGGCACCAAAAGTGGAAGCTGCTCCGAGATTGGGTCGCGTTGGGCCGGTCGCAGCGATGGTGCTAAAGCTCCACGGATTCGGCGCAGCACCAGCTGCCAATGCATTGCCGAACACATCCGTGACAAGATTTGAGATCGCGGCGGTATATTGCGTGCCGGTCGCGAGGTTTGCGAAGGGCGTGAAGGTTGCGATCTGGCTCACGGTATCGTAAGCCACAGTACCCTCCACCGGAGCTCCGCCAACTCCCGCCACTGCCAAGGTGAAAGTTGCGTTGGTAATGGTCGTAGGATCCATCGCCTCGCTAAATGTCGCGTTGATAGTCATGTTGGCGGGCACAGTGAACGCAGCGTTTGCCGGGTTTGTGACGGTAATCGTCGGAACCACCACATCTGCGGTCATACCGGTCGTAAAACTCCAGACAAAATTGGCTGCCATGGAAACGCTGGTGAGGTCTGTGGCGGCGGTGGTGATCGTGGCGGTAAATTGAGTGCTTCCCGCAAGCGTGACGGATGGCGAAAAGACCACCGTGTTGCTTGCTGAGTCGTAGCTGATTGCTCCGGTAACGGGAATTCCGCCGATGGTCTCGACCACACTGAATGTACCCGGAGCGGAGACCGTGGCCGGCTCCATCGCTTTGCTGAATGTCGCAGCGATCTTCTGATTTACAGGCACACCCGCTGCTCCACTTATGGGATTGGTCGAAATCACAGTTGGTGCGCCGCCGTTTGTTACTGGACCGGTGGTAAAACTCCACACATAGTTGGCGGCCAGCGCGCTGCCTTGGACGCTTTGCGCAGCGGTAGTAACCGTGGCTGTGAATTGAGTATTCGCGGCGAGAGCAACGGTTGGCGCGAGAACGGCCGTTTTGCTCGCGGCGTCGTAGGCGACCACTCCTGGTACCGCAGCTCCACCGACCGTTAGCGCCAGGGTGAAGGTCCCCGCTGCCGTTATCGTGGAAGGGCTCATCGGTGCGTTGAAGGTTGCGGCAATTTTCTGGTTGAGGCTGACGTCGGTTGCCAAATTGGGAGGACTCGTAAAGGTCACCTCCGGCTGGGATGCAACGGTAAAGGCCCACACAAAGTTCGCGGCCAGTGGCGCGCCTGTGAGGTCTTTCGCTCCGGTCGTAATCGTGGCTGTAAAGACTGTGCTGGTCGCAAGTACGGTTTGGGGAGTAAACGTCGCTGTCGTGCCCGCAAAACTGACCGTGCCGGCAACGGGTGCGGCGCCAGGTCCGGTCACAGTAAATGTAGCGGCGTTAATCGTGGCCGGGTTCATGGCTTCATTAAACGTTGCAGAGATTGTCGTGTTGATGGCCACACCCGTGGCCCCATTTACTGGAACTGTAGAAATGACCGTGGGCGGCGGAGCGGTCGTGAAGGTCCAGATAAAATTGGCAGCCAGTGCCGCGCCTGTGGGGTCCTTCGCGCCGGTCGTAATCGTGGCCATATAAAGGACGCTGGTTGCAAGAATGGCTGTCGGAGTGAACGTCGCTGTAGTACCTGCATAGGAGACGGTGCCGGCCACGGGCGTGGCTCCCGGTCCAGTTAAGGTGAAAGTTGTAGCGTTGATAGTCGTAGCGTTCATGGCCTCGCTGAATGTAGCGGAGATCGCCGTGTTGACGGGCACAGCGGGGGATCCATTGATTGGAACTGTGGAGATTACCGTGGGGGGCGGAGCCGTGGTAAAGGTCCACACGAAGTTTGCTGCGAGAGGAACGCCGGTGAGGTCTTTCGCTCCAGTTGTAATCGTGGCCGTAAATAAGGTGCTGGTTGCAAGCGCAGTCGTTGGAGTGAAAGTCGCTGTCGTACCTGCATAGGAGACGGTGCCGGCCACGGGCGTGGCTCCCGGCCCGGTCAAAGTAAATGTAGCGGCGTTAATCGTGGCCGGGTTCATAGCTTCACTAAACGTTGCCGAGATTGTCGTGTTAACGGCCACGGCAGTCGCTCCATTGATCGGAACGGTGGAAACTACGGTAGCTGGAGGAGCGGTCGTAAAGGTCCATACAAAGTTGGCGGCCAGCGCCGCGCCAGTGGGATTTTTTGCTCCGGTAGTAATCGTGGCCGTAAATAAGGTGCTGGTTGCAAGCGCAGTCGTTGGAGTGAAAGTCGCTGTCGTGCCTGCAAAACTGACCGTGCCAGCGACGGGTGTCGCTCCCGGCCCGGTCAAAGTAAACGTAGCGGCGTTAATCGTGGCCGGGTTCATCGCCTCGCTGAACGTAGCGGAGGCAAGAGTGTTAACCGGTACTGCGGTCGCGCCAATCGCCGGCACCGTGGAAACAACGGTCGGTGCCGGAGCCGTCGTAAACGTCCACACAAAATTGGCGGCTAGCGGATGGCCTGCGAGATCTTGTGCTCCGGTGGTAATCGTTGCGGTGAACAGCGTGCCGCTCGCAAGAACGGTTGTCGGTGTGAATGTCGCGGTAGTGCCTGCATAGGAGACGGTACCGGCGACAGGCGTGGCGCCCGGTCCGGTCAAAGTGAATGTAGCTGCGCTTATCGTGGCTGGGTTCATGGCCTCGCTGAATGTGGCGGAGACCAGGGTGTTAACGGGTACGGCAACGGCTCCGTTGGCCGGAACTGTGGAAACCACGATGGCTGGAGGAGCGGTGGTGAAGGTCCACACGAAGTTGGCGGCTAGCGGAACGCCGGTGAGGTCTTTCGCTCCAGTTGTAATCGTGGCCGTGAACACGGTGCTCGTTGCAAGAACGGTAGTCGGAGTGAACGTCGCTGTCGTACCTGCATAGGAGACGGTGCCGGCCACGGGCGTGGCTCCCGGTCCAGTCAAAGTAAATGTAGCGGCGTTAATCGTGGCCGGGTTCATAGCTTCACTAAACGTTGCCGAGATTGTCGTGTTAACGGCCACGGCAGTCGCTCCATTGATCGGAACGGTGGAAACTACGGTAGCCGGAGGAGCGGTCGTAAAGGTCCATACAAAGTTGGCGGCCAGCGCCGCGCCGGTGGTGTCTTTCGCTCCAGTAGTAATCGTGGCCGCATACAAGGTGCTGGTAGCAAGCGCAGTCGTTGGAGTGAATGTCGCTGTCGTACCTGCATAGGAGACGGTACCAGCGACGGGTGTCGCTCCCGGCCCGGTCAAAGTAAATGTAGCGGCGTTAATCGTGGCCGAGTTCATCGCCTCGCTGAACGTAGCGGAGACAAGAGTGTTAACAGGCACTGCTGTGGCACCTATTGCCGGCACCGTGGAAACGACGGTTGGTGCGGGAGCCGTGGTAAAGGTCCACACAAAGTTGGCGGCTAGCGAATGGCCTGCGAGATCTTGTGCTCCGGTGGTAATCGTTGCGGTGAACAGCGTGCCGCTCGCAAGAACGGTTGTCGGTGTGAATGTCGCGGTAGTGCCTGCATAGGAGACGGTACCGGCGACAGGCGTGGCGCCCGGTCCGGTCAAAGTAAATGTAGCGGCGTTAATCGTGGCCGGATTCATGGCCTGACTGAAGGTAGCGGAGACTGTCGTGTTGACGGCCACAGCGGCAGCCCCATTGACGGGAAGGATTGAAACCACGGTGGGTGCCGCAGCGGTTGTAAAGGTCCACACAAAGTTAGCGGCGAGAGGGACGCCGGTGGGATCTTTTGCCCCCGTCGTGATCGTGGCCATATACAAGGTACTAGTTGCGAGAATGGCTGTGGGAGTGAACGTCGCTGTCGCGCCAGCAAACGTTACGGTGCCAACGATGGGGGTGACGCCCGGCCCTGTCAAAGTAAATGTAGCGGCGTTAATCGTGACCGGGTTCATAGCTTCACTAAACGTTGCAGAGATTGTCGTGTTGAGGGGCACAGCCGTGGCCCCGTTTACTGGAATTGTGGAAATGACGGTGGGCGGCGGAGCCGTCGTAAAGGTCCACACGAAGTTGGCGGCTAGCGGAACGCCGGTGAGGTCTTTCGCTCCAGTTGTAATCGTGGCCGTGAACACGGTGCTCGTTGCAAGAACGGTAGTCGGAGTGAACGTCGCTGTCGTACCTGCATAGGAGACGGTGCCGGCCACGGGCGTCGCACCCGGTCCAGTCAAAGTAAATGTAGCGGCGTTAATCGTGGCCGGATTCATGGCCTGACTAAAGGTAGCGGAGACCGTCGTGTTGACGGCCACAGCGGCAGCCCCATTGACGGGAAGGACTGAAACCACGGTGGGTGCTGCAGCGGTTGTAAAGGTCCACACAAAGTTAGCGGCTAGCGGAACGCCGGTGGGATCTTTTGCTCCGGTAGTAATCGTGGCCGTGAACACGGTGCTCGTCGCAAGAACGGTAGTCGGAGTGAACGTCGCTGTAGTACCTGCATAGGAGACGGTGCCGGCCACGGGCGTCGCTCCCGGTCCGGTCAAAGTAAATGTAGCGGCGTTAATCGTGGCCGGGTTCATAGGTTTACTAAACGTTGCGGAGATTATCGTGTTGATGGCGGCGGCCGTAGCACCGTTGGCCGGAACGGTGAAGACGACGGTCGGTGCGGAAGCCGTGGTAAAGGTCCATACAAAGTTGGACGCCAGAGCAATCCCTGTGGAATTTTTTGCTCCAGTGGTAATCGTGGCCGTGAAAACGGTGCTCGTTGCAAGAACAGTAGTCGGAGTGAACGTCGCTGTCGTACCTGCATAGGAGACGGTGCCGGCCACGGGCGTGGCTCCCGGTCCGGTCAATGTAAACGTCGCAGCATTGATTGTGGCCGGGTTCATCGCTTCACTGAAGGTGGCCGAAATGGGCGTGTTGACGGCGACACTGGCGGTCCCGTTCGCCGGAACTGTGGAGATCACGATCGGGCTCGGTGCCGGAACAGTGGTAAAGGTCCACTCAAAGTTGGCGGCCAGTGCCGCGCCCGTGGGGTCTTTCGCTCCCGTAGTAATCGTGGCCGTATATAAGGTGCTGGTTGCAAGAACTGTCGTGGGAGCGAACGTCGCAGTTGTGCCCGCGAAGCTCACGGCGCCAGCGACGGGCGTGCCTCCCGGTCCGGTCAAAGTAAACGTAGCGGCGTTAATCGTCGCCGGGTTCATGGCCTCGCTGAATGTAGCGGAGACAAGAGTGCTAACAGGCACTCCTGTGGCGCCTATCACCGGTACCGTGGAAACAACGGTCGGCGCACGGGTTGTGAAACTCCAGACAAAGTTGTTGGCGAGCACGTTCCCTAGCGTGTCCGTGGCTCCCGTAGTAATCGTCGCCGTATATAGAGTGCTCGAGGCCAAAGACACGATTGGAGTAAACGTCGCTGTTGTTCCGGAGTACATGACCGTGCCAGTCACTGGAGCTTCGCCCGGGCCTGTTAACGTAAACGTCGAGGTATTTATCGTCGAGGAATTCATGGCCTTGTTGAAGGTGGCCGCAATAACTTGTGAGGTCGGGACGCCGCTAGCTCCGTTCGCAGGCACAGTAGTAATTACAGCGGGACTCGAAACGGGAATTTGTTCTCGCCCACATCCTGCTATAAGGCCGGTCAGTAGAAACGCCGTGACCCAGATCACGCAAACCGTAACCTTACGCATCGGCTTCTCCTATTCCGTCGGACTGGCGTTGTTCTGCGGCTCTATCGAAGCTCAAGGAAGGGCCAGAAAGAAGCGGGTGGATTGCGGGCGACAGAAAGTCTCGCTTTTACGACACAGGACGCGAACTCCAGAGATTCAAGAATATTCTGTGTATGCGACGTACACGTTGTACCAATAGACACGCTCATGCGTTTGCGCAAGAACTGCATTTAGAATTCTCGTTTTTGTTATTGATTACGAGGGAAGAAGTGCAAAGTCCGTGCCAAAGGTGAATTGAGATTTTCAAATCTAAAGCATGGAACGTTACTGTGGCCTAGGTTATTGATTTCAAAGGCGAGAACATTCGAATCGTCTTCAAGAATCAGAACACAACCTCGCTTTGCGACTCGCAATTTCGTTTCAAATGGGGAAGGAACTAGAACCATTTAGGTATGGCATCTTTTACTCGACTTAAATTCTAAAAACCCGATCCTTAAATATCCCCTTAACTTTCAGTCGTCGGGTTGTAGAAGTCGGCGTTGCTTCTTAACTGATTTCGGTGTGTATCAGTTTGAATCTTTTCTCGTGTACCTTTGGGCGTCTGGCGTCCGGAAATAGAACCACGATCGGACGGCGATTACGATTCCAAGACAGATCAGCGCGCCGCCTAATACGAGATCGTGAGTGAACGCGATCCGCGCCCACTCGCCAGCCACCAGCGCAAAGGCTGCGAATGTCGTAAATCGGTCAGCCTTCCATTTCATGCCGAGATGATACACCCGGTTGGGATGACCGATTATCGTCCGAACCCGAGATACGGCGCACTGGGCGCGCATTTGTCCCGCTATCCGACTTATCAGGACTTACGACAGCATTTGGCAATGAGTCAGATTCCGGGCCCACGGCATGATCAACGCGCGCGCCGAAAACTAGTTTGGACGCGTTAGCCGATTCATCGGCCTTACGCCGCGCTCCGAGATGCGGCGAGGTCGAAGCGATCAAGGTTCATCACTTTTGTCCAGGCTCCAACGAAGTCTTGGACGAACTTCGTGTGCGCGTCCGAGCTTCCGTACACTTCTGACAGAGCCCGAAGTTGTGCGTTTGAGCCGAAAATGAGATCGGCTCGCGTTGCCGTCCAGCGGACTTCGCCGGTCTTGCGATCCCGTCCTTCAAACGTATCCTTTGCATCCGAGGTCGCCTTCCACGCCGTGCGCATATCGAGCAGGTTGATGAAGAAATCGTTGGTCAACGCCTCCGGCTTCTTGGTGAAGACGCCGAATTTGGTCTGTCCGTAGTTGGTGTTCAGCACCCGCATGCCGCCGATTAGCACGGTGAGTTCCGGCGCGGTGAGCGTGAGGAGTTGCGCCTTATCGAGCAGTTCGACTTCGGCTGTGGCCTCAGCGTTTCCGTTGCGGTAGGACCGGAAGCCGTCGGCGGCCGGTTCGAGCACGGCGAAAGACTTCACGTCGGTCTGCTCCTGGGAAGCGTCCGTGCGGCCCGGGGCAAACGGGACAGTCACGTTGACGCCCGCATTCTTCGCGGCCCGCTCAACGCCTGCGCAACCCGCCAGGACAATCATGTCAGCAAGTGAGATCTTCTTACCGCCGGACTGCGAGGCGTTGAACTCGCTCTGAATCTTTTCCAGTTCCCTCAGAACTTTCTGCAGCTGCGCGGGCTGATTGACCTTCCAGTCCTTTTGTGGGGCGAGGCGGATGCGCGCGCCGTTTGCGCCGCCGCGCTTGTCGGACCCACGGTAGGTGGACGCCGAGGCCCAAGCGGTTGTGACGAGTTGCGAGACCGTCAGCCCGGAGGCAAGAATTTTTGCTTTTAGGGCCGCGACATCCTTGTCATCGACCAATTTATGATTTACTGCCGGGATGGGGTCCTGCCAAAGCAGTTCTTCCTTCGGGACCTCCGGACCAAGGTAGCGTGCGCGCGGTCCCATATCGCGATGCGTCAGCTTGAACCACGCCCGCGCGAACGCATCGGCCAACAAAGCCGGATTCTCGTAGAAACGCCGCGAGATTTTTTCGTAGACGGGATCGACTCGCAAGGAGATATCGGTGGTCAGCATCGCCGGTTCGTGACGCTTGGAGGGATCATGGGCGTCCGGAACCATACCCGCGCCTGCATTGCCTTTCGGTTTCCACTGGTGCGCGCCGCCCGGGCTCTTGGTAAGTTCCCACTCGTACTTGAACAAGTGTTCAAAGAAACTGTTACTCCATTTCGTCGGCGTGCTGCTCCAGGTCACTTCGAGGCCGCTCGTAATTGCGTCACCTGCGATACCAGTCGCGTAGGCGCTCGACCACCCGAGGCCCTGCTCCTCTATCGGTGAGCCTTCCGGCTCTTTGCCCAAGTGCGCGCCGGGTCCGGCTCCGTGGGTCTTCCCAAAGGTGTGGCCCCCTGCGATCAAAGCGACGGTTTCTTCGTCGTTCATCGCCATCCGCGCGAAAGTCTCGCGGATATCCTTCGCTGCCGCAAGTGGATCCGGCTTGCCTTCTGGGCCCTCGGGATTCACATAAATAAGCCCCATAGTCGTAGCGCCCAGGGGATTCGCCAGATCGCGATCACCCGAATAGCGTTTCTCTGTCCCCATCCAGGTCGTTTCCAGTCCCCAGTTGACGTCCAGGTCCGGTTCCCATACGTCCGGACGTCCGCCGGCAAAGCCGAAGGTCTTGAAGCCCATCGTTTCCAGCGCGACATTGCCCGCGAGGATCATCAGATCCGCCCAGGAAATTTTCTTACCATATTTCTGTTTGACCGGCCAGAGCAGTCGGCGCGCTCGATCGAGGTTGACGTTGTCCGGCCAGCTGTTGAGTGGAGCGAAACGCTGCTGACCTCGGCCGCCGCCTCCACGACCGTCGCCAATGCGGTACGTTCCGGCGCTGTGCCACGCCATGCGAATAAACAGCGGACCGTAGTGACCGAAGTCGGCAGGCCACCAGTCCTGCGAATCCGTCATCAACGCCGCAAGATCCTTCTTCAGGCCGTTGTAGTCGAGGCTCTTGAACTCTTCTGTGTAATTAAAATTTCTGCCCATGGGATCGGACAGTGAGGAGTGCTGAGCGAGCAGATTGAGATTCAACTGGTTTGGCCACCAGTCGCGATTCGTCGGGTTTGCGCTGCTGCCGTGGTGGAACGGGCACTTCGCTTCGGAAGCCATATGTACTCTCCTTCAGACATTTAATTTCAACCGAATAATTTCGCCGAAATCCATGCAGCAATTTCGACGAAGTTAGACTAACATCCAAATGGGAGATAGTTCCAATACCTAACTCCCATTTTAGGTATAGGCATATCCTATGGAAGTTCATCAGCTTCGATATGTTTGCGCCATTGCGGACACGGGCAACTTCAGCCGCGCCGCGGAGCGCTGCCAGGTTGCCCAGCCATCGCTTTCACAGCAGGTGCTAAAACTCGAGGAAGAGCTGGGTACGAAGCTCTTCGACCGCCTGGGTCGCAGCATTCGCCTCACCGAGGCAGGCCGCGCTTTCATTCCTCGCGCCCGCACGATTTTGGAGCAGATGGAGGCAGCACGATCCAGTGCGGCCGATAAGAATACAGACCTTCGCGGAAGTGTAGTCCGTGGGCGTGATTCCGACTGTCGCACCTTATCTGATACCGAGTTATGCGGCCCGTTTCGCCAAGCGGTACCCCGACGCGAAACTGCGCATCGTTGAAGAAACCACTTCGATCCTGATAGAAGGTTTGCGCGACCTCTCGATTGATGTGGCCATTCTCGCACTGCCTTTACGACACAAGGAGCTGGAGCTGTTCCCCATCCGAACCGAGCCGCTCTTTGCGGCATTGAGTAGGCACCATCCGCGTGCCTCCGCAAAATCGCTCGCGCTCAAAGACCTCCGCGGAGAATCGTTCGTTATGTTGCGCGATGGCCACTGTTTCCGAGATCTCAGTATTGACACCTGCACACGCGCCCGCATTACGCCCCACATTGCGTTTGAGAGCGGACAGTTCAGCAGTCTGCTGGGAATGGTTGCGGCTGGGGTTGGCGTCTCGCTCGTTCCTGAAATGGCTATAGACCGCAACGTCGCTTGCCGCTACGTGCGCCTCAGCGATCCTCAGGCTACTCGAACGATCGTCACGGCTGTGGTGCGTGGACGAAGTTTTAACCGCGTTCAGGAGGCCTTTATATCCGGTATTAGAGGAAAAGCCACGCTAGCCGCCGGCGGAAAATCGTCTTCCAACAGTGGCTGCGCTCAAGGTTAAAGAAGCCTTGCGGCCAGTGGCGCACCCTTTCACATCACCGTGGCGAACGCAGCAGGGTTTACGGATGTCACGCCCTTCGGTTCTTGAACGGCGCGGGTTTAGACGCGGGCTCGTTAAAGCCGCCGGTCGAA
>CAWEST010000005.1:0-181242 GCA_963811815.1 uncultured Acidobacteriota bacterium | reverse complement strand
ACACAACAAGCCGATAAACAGGAATTGAAATGTTTTCTTCGTGGGCCGTAGTCTCAATTCAAGTGATGTGTGCGAATCGCGTTAGGTCTGGGAATCGGCCGCGCCGCTTGGTCTTTCCTGCAAGCAATAAAGCACTAACTCGACGCGAGAAGAAACTCCCAACTTGTCGAAAATGCGAAAAAGGTAGTTTCGTATCGTGTGTTCACTCAGTTTGAGATGCACCGAAATCTCGCGGTTGGTCATCCCTTCCGCCACCTGACGCACCACCGATTCTTCGCGTTTCGAAAGCAGATCAATTCCACGAGCGTCCTGCCAGCGCATCGGCATCGTCAAGCTGAGCGCTTCAAGAATATAACCTAGCTGTTGGCTATTCGCCCACACCTGCCCTCGATGAACGGCATGTATGCACTTGCCGAGAGTTTCGAGAGGTTCGTCGCGAAAGACTACGCCGTGCGCGCCGCAACGAAACGCGTCTATTACCAGATCGCGTTCGCGTGTATCGAGCAACATGACGGCTCGCGTGCGAGCTTGAATACTGCGCAGCTCACGTACCACGCGAAATCCATGGAGCGGCCCTTCGCGCAACTGTGAACTGATCACCGCAACGTCCGGCGCACGTTCCTTCAGCAGGCTGACGACACCCGAAGAATCTACCGCACTGCCCACTACGCTGACGTGATACCGCTTTGGTCGAAGTGCTGTCTCGACCAACTGACAGCTCATTTCGTTTGCTTCCGCTACCAGAACACTGACACTTACATCGCCACTGCTACTGCAAGACTCCAGCGCATTTGGCATGCTGTTCCTTCGCTGCTTTGGAGTCTGGAAGGGTGAGATATTGTAGGCAAAATGGAGCTTTTCTTTCAAGAATAAAGTGAACAATTAGCCAACAAATATCTCGATTCCAAACCAAAGACAATGTAAACGATTTAGAATATTTCACAGCGAATTCAGACCTCTCTGAGGTCTCAACAAGTGCTATTTGGATTGCCCGCAAGCTTTTATCAGCTTCTCCAGAATCTGTAAACATGCTCAGTAAACACTCTTCCCAAATTGGGAAAATCCAATCCGTTGCAATGCAATTAAGACACTTAAATATGACGGCCTCGTAGGAGCTCGCTCCAACAGATTCTTGCAGGATCCCAGTAGAAAAGACATTTGTTCCCTACGTCTAGGTACAAAAGTACTTGAGAAATCTGAGCCGTTGGTCTCTGTCATCCAGGCAATATTGGAGAACGCCCTATCTTGGATTCGGCCGCAAGTTCTTCCCTCTACAGACCCTCGCTGCCTAAACAATTTCCAGTATTCATCTGAGACGTTGCGCCTCTTGCCCGATTCTGCACGAAAGCGTACGTTGCGCCTTGACAATGGTTTGAAGTGGAAGTCGATGATTCTCAGAACCAACTTTCAGCTTCGGGCGCGAGCCTACGAATGAACAACACACTACTGCACCAAGTCCATCTCGATTCATCAGCGTCGGAATCCCGCATTCGGCCGTTCCGTTGGAAATGCCGCGATGGTACGCGATTCGAACTCGCGGCCGATCCGAAAGGACTGTGGACGCCCAGCTACGCGCCCACGGTCTCGAGACATTTCTCCCCCTTTACGGCGAGGTCCGTCGTTGGAGTGACCGCCGCCGAGAAATTCGTCGACCTCTCTTCCCCGGTTACACGTTTGTTCGCACTGCAATTAGCGCGGAGATCAGATCTTTGGTTTTGCGTAGCGCCGGCGTTGCGGACTTTGTGCATGCCATGGGAAAACCCATCGCCATTGCCGATCGTGAAATCGAAGATGTTCAGGCGCTCGCCGCTCACCAGATTCCTTTTTCTCCCTGTGCATTCGTGAATGTCGGAACCAGAGTTCAAGTTCGCGGCGGCGCACTGGACGGACTCGTGGGTGTCCTCGTCGGGAGAAATTCGGATTGCAGTCTAGTCATCTCCGTGCGGTTGATTCAACGATCCGTGGCGCTGCGCGTACAGGGCTATGAAGTATTTCCCGTGTGAAAAACACTTAGGCGACGAAAGATATATTTCGTAATAGGGGCCTGTTTTTAGACTCGGGGTTCTTGGGAGCCGATGCATGGGCAAGAAAACTACTTGGGCTGTTCTCACGGGAATTATCATACTGGCCATCCTAACCTGTGCGCCACTTTCCCCGGCCCAGGAAAACGCCATAGCGGCCAACGGCCCTCCCGTTGGCCGCGCCAAGGCCGATCCAAACAGCCGATCTTCCGCGAGCGTTCCAGAGGGCGATGATCCGGCGCTGCAAAGGCGTAATTCGCGCTACCGCCTTTGCGCCAGTGATGCCATCACGCTCACCTTTCCGCTCACACCCGAATTCGATCAAACCGTGAACGTCCAACCCGACGGCTTCGTCAGCCTTGCTGGCGCGAGCGATGTGCACCTCGAGGGACTAACCATTCAGGAGTCCGTGCTCGCAGTGCAAGCGGCGTATTCCAAAATACTCCACGATCCCCTGATCACGATCGAGTTAAAAGACTTCAATAAGCCCTACTTCATCGTGGGCGGCCAGGTGTCCAAGCCCGGAAAATTTGATTTGCGCGGTTACACCACCGCAACAGAAGCCGTGGCTATGGCTGGTGGGTTCAACGAATCAGCCAAACATTCGCAGGTTCTGTTGTTCCGCCGTGTAGACAATAATTGGCTGGCAGTGCAAAGCCTGGACCTCAAGCACATTCTTCAAGGCCACGACGTGCGCGAAGACCCGGAAATTCGTCCGGGAGACATGCTGTTCGTTCCACAAAATCTCATTTCGAAAATAAAGAAATTTATCCCAAACTCCTCGTTCGGTGGCTATTACACATATTAGTAAAACGGCCGGAGGGCAGGACAAAAGAACATGGATGATCTTACAATCCGGCGAACCACCGGTCCATACCATCTGGGCGTAACTCTTCGGGACGTCCTCATGCCTGTCTTCCGGCAGCGACGTCTGGCGACCATGATTTTCATTGGTATTTTTGCCGGCGCGATTCTGTCAGCGCTTCTACTGCCGCCCAGATACGAAGCAGAAATGAAGATCCTGGTAAATCAGGACCGCGTGGACCCCGTTATTACCTCCAATGCGGATCTACAGCGAGGCTCGACTGCCGTATCAGCCGTTAGCGAAGAAGACCTGAACTCCGAGGTTGAATTGCTAAAGAGCCGCGATCTGCTGGAGCAAGTCGTGTTAGCAAGCGGTCTCGAGTCGAAAGACGAATCGCGCTGGAGCAAGGCTTTTGAACGATTCGAGAACGCCTTGTTGCGAACACCGTCTTCGCCTCAGATGGAGCTGGCTCGGTCTGTGCAGGCCCTGGAAGACAACTTGGTCGTTGATCCTTTGAAGAAAACAAAATTAATCCGCGTGATGTACCCCTCGCGCGATCCTGAGCTGGCTGCCCGTGTGCTCCAAAACCTTGGTAACTTGTTTCAAGAAAAACATGCGGCGGTGCACCGCCCGCCCGGGACCTTTCATTTCTTCGATCAGGAGGCGGAACGTTATCGTGGAGAACTTGCAGCGTCGGAGACCCAATTGTCTGATTTCGACGGTACGGAAGGAATTGTTTCCGCGGCCGAACAGAAACAGCTGGTGCTCCAGCAGATCAGCCAATTCCAAGCCGAACTGCATCAATCTAAAGCCAATGCTTATGAAGCGAATCGGCGCGCTCTTGCTTTGAAGTCACAAGCGGCCGATACGCCCTCCCGGCAAACTACTCAAATAACAAAAACCGATAACGCGCAGTTGATGGCCGCCCTAGAAACTACACTTCTCAATCTTGAATTGAAACGTAGCGACATGCTGACCAAATACGCCCCAACCTACCAACCGGTGATGGAATTGGAATCTCAAATCGCAAATACCCAGAAGGCCATCAATCAGGCGGAATTATCGCCCGCGCAACAGGTTACGACCGACCGTCTTCCTGCGCAGGATTGGATGGCAACAGAGGTTGTGCGCGCCGAATCGGACCGCGCAGCTTTCGAGGCACAAGCCGGTGCCATTGGCGGAGTCGTCCGCCTTTATCAGGGGATCGCAAAAAACCTCGACGAAAAAGGGAGGCACCAGGAAGACCTGATCCGAAGTGTGAAAATTGGAGAGGACAATTATTTGCTCTATCTCCGTAAGCGCGAAGAAGCCCGAATTTCCGACGCCTTGGACAGCAAGCGTATTGTGAACGTGGCCATTGCGGAAGCGGCCACCGTCCCGGCGCTTCCAGCGTTGAATATTCTTTGGCTGTTTGTTGGCGGATTTTTCACTGCAGGAATCGTGAGCGTCTCTGCCGCATATGCTGTTGACCGCATGGACCCGTCGTTCCGCACTCCCGATGAACTGGTTCGCTACTTGAACGTGAAAGTGCTGGCGTCAATTCCGCCTAGCACTTCGCACAAATAGGAGCATTTCTGACTCGACAGGCCATTTACGACCCTATTGAATGCCGATCGGACAAACCATGAGCCGAAATTTTGATCTTCTGCGAATCGCGGACCATGTCCATGACAAGTATCAGCCGGCGTCAGAAACAAGCTCGTGGTCGAGTGCCCGGCAGGAGAGCCACGATCATCGCGGGATTGTTGATGACGAAGTGATGAAACTGGTACAGCGCATTTTCATTCTCCCCGACGGTACGCAGGGCCCCGAGGCGATTGCATTTTGCGGAGTGGAAAAAGGAGTTGGGTGCAGCTGGGTGTGCGCGAACGCGAGCCAGATGTTGGCGGCCCAAGGGCTCGGGACTGTTTGCGTCGTAGACGCAAATTTTTATTCCCCGTCGCTTCACCACAATTTCCAAGTCGGTAATAGAGCTGGCTTTGCGGAGTCGCTGAAAAGCAACGATTCAGTGCGCGATTTCGTGCGGCGCGTTTCCGGGCCAAACCTCTGGTTGATGACGGCCGGTCTCATCGGAAAAGAACCTTTAAACCCAGCACGATTACGCGCACGCATCGTTGAATTGCGGAATGAGTTTGATTTTGTGTTGACCGATATTCCGGCAATTCTCCCTTATGGCGAGGCGCCTCTGCTCGCTCACCTGACGGATGGGGCGGTGCTGGTCGTGGGCTCGAATATGACGCGCCGAGAATCGGCGCGCATGGCTAAAGAAAGCCTGGAAGCAGCTGGCGTACCAATCCTGGGAGCGGTGCTGAATAAGCGGCTCTTTCCGATTCCTGAAGCTATCTACAAAAAGCTTTAGGCAGGGATCGGGTAGCAGGGCCGGATAGCCGTAACGAACCAGGAGCGGCGCCAATCCTGGGTTGCCAAATGTGGCTCAAATGGCGGAGCTACGTCCCGAATCGCGGCGTAGTTTGAAAATACAACACAGTAAGAAGGGAAAAACGAATGGGTAGCGTTTCCATCGGGCGAACCGCCCGGCCTCAAGATGGGACATTACGAAACGTCATCGCGCGCGGCGCGCATTTGGCTAAGCGCGCGTGGTACGCACATCGCTCATCGTTTGTGCTCTGCGCCGAGATAGTCCTTGCATCAGTTTCCTATTCTCTTGCTATTTACGTTCTATCCGAAGCCCACGAGTCGGGATGGGCATTCAAGATTCTGGAGTCAACTTTTGGCTTTCTGATCCTGTTTCGTTTGGTCGGTTTAGTAATGTCGGGACTCTATCATCACTCGCTCAGACATGCCTCCATTCCGGATCTGATCTCGATTGGCAAGATTGCCTTCTTCAGTAGCGCGTTCTTTTGGGCTTTGGTTTCGTGGAAATTTCAAGAGTTAAGAATCCCGGCCGCCCTATTTGTTCTTGATTGGATGATGCTTCAACTGCTCTGGGGCGGTTTGCACTTCGGCTTGCGCATTTTCAAGACGCAGCAAGCTGTTCGGCGAAAACACGGAAGGCGCGTGTTGATTGTAGGAGCCGGCGATGCCGGGATGACGTTGCTAAAGGAGCTATCAACGGATCCATCCTCGTCCTGCCAACCCGTGGCTGTGGTAGATGACGATCCGGCAAAATCGAACCGGTCAATATACGGCGTCCCTGTTCTCGGCGGGACCCAAAATATCGCTAAGCTGGCGGCGGAAATGCGCGCCGAAGAAATTCTTGTGTGCATTCCGAGCGCCACGACATCGCAGATGCAAGACATTCTCGCTGTTTGCCGGCGGTCTCAGCTCCCGGTTCGAACACTCCCTTCGCTTACGGAGTTGGCCGATGAGAAGGTTTCCAGGCGCCGGCTGCGGAGCCCAAAGATTACGGATCTTCTGGATCGCCGGGAGATCCACGTAGATTTGCCCGAAAGCCGAAGGATTGTCGGCGGAAAAGTGGTTCTCGTCACGGGCGCCGGAGGAAGCATCGGTTCGGAACTCTGCCGCCAGATTGCGGAGGCCTCTCCGCAAAAGATCATCTTGCTGGATAAGTCCGAAAACAGCCTGTTTTATGTGCATCGCGAGGTCTGCCAGCACTGCGAAGCCGCGCGCGTCCGGCCGGTGCTTGCCGATATCCTAAACACAGACCACTTGCGGGAGCTCCTCTTCAGCGAACGGCCGGAAATTATTTTTCACGCCGCAGCGCATAAGCACGTCGGACTTCTCGAACTGCATCCGCAAGAAGCAATACGCAACAACGTGTTGGGCACGCGCAATGTTGCGGAAGCGGCATTGGAATGTGGCGCGACCCGGTTTGTAAATATCTCCACAGATAAAGCGGTGAATCCCAAGAGTTATATGGGATTGTCCAAAAAAATGACGGAGCTATACATTCAGGAGCTTGCTCGAACCCATCGCAAACCTTTCTCTAACGTGCGCTTTGGAAATGTGGCGGGAAGCAGCGCAAGCGTCGTCAGGCTTTTCTGGGAACAAATCCAGAAGGGCGAACCGATTCTTGTCACCGATCCGCGAGCAACCCGCTACTTCATGTCCGTGCCGGAAGCTGTGCATCTAATCCTGCGCGCGGCAGCTCTCGGCAAGGGCGGAGAGACATTTGTCTTTGACATGGGCGAGCCGCTCAATATCTACGAACTGGCCAAAGCTATGGCTCTTTTCGCTGGACTCGAGCCTGGGCGCGACCTTCCCATTCAGTTCATTGGCTTGAAAGATGGCGAAAAGATCGAAGAGGAACTTTGGGCGGATTGGGAACGGCCCGTTCGCACGAAAGCGGAAAGAATCCTCATGATCGCGGAACAGAACCCCATGGCGCGTGGAATTGTAGGCAAGATTCGCAAAATGGAGAGTTTCCTTGAGCGCGACGATCGGGAAGGCCTGCTCGAATATCTCTCGGAAATTGAGCCCGGATTCAAAGGAGCGCAAACGGACCCATCTCGCCCTCCGGTTTCGGCTTCGAAACTTCCCGCTGTTGCTTTTGACTCCACGGGTGCGGCGTGAATATTCCGCTTTCACAACCCGATATCGGAAACCTGGAGATTGATTCCGTCACGCGCGTTCTTCGGTCGGGAAATCTGAGCCTGGGTCCTCGACTCTCTGAATTTGAGGAGGAATTCGCGAAGTACATCGGCACGCGCTATGCCGTCGCGACCAACAGCGGAACTTCGGCGCTACATCTTTGCGTGCGGGCCCTCGGCATCGGGCCGGAGGACGAAGCTCTCACAACATCTTTCAGCTTTGTGGCTTCAGCAAACTGCTTGCTGTACGAGAGAGCGTTGCCAATGTTCGTGGACATCCACCCGGACACGCTCAATATCAATCCGGCGGAGATTCGGGAGACGCTGACATCTGAATATTCCTGGAACCCGGCAAAATGCCGGTTGGTCAATCGCCGGTCCGGCCGCATTCTGAAAGCTATTCTTCCAGTTCACATTTTTGGCCTGCCGTGCGATATGGCTCCTATTCTCCAGATAGCGCGTGAATTTAATTTGCGTGTTCTTGAAGACGCCTGCGAAGCCCTAGGAAGCCGCTATCGCGGCCGGCTTGCCGGAACTTTCGGCGATGCCGCGGCGTTCGCTTTCTATCCAAACAAGCAGATAACGTCGGCAGAAGGAGGAATGATCGTCACCAATGACGCGCGAATCGCGACGCTCTGCCGCAGCCTCCGCAATCAAGGCCGCGACGATCAGTCTGCTTGGTTGCGTCATATCGCCCTGGGATACAACTACCGCTTGAGCGATTTGCACTGCGCTTTGGGCCTGGCCCAACTCAAAAGAATCGACGAGCTGCTGTCCTCGCGCGCCCGAGTGGCAGCTGAATATTCGCGCGCTTTCGCGCAAACTCCGGGCATTGCTCTTCCCGGCGAATTTGCCGACGCGACACGAAGCTGGTTCGTTTACGTAATTCAGCTGCAGGGAAAGTCGCCTGCGCGGCAACGCGACAGTTTGATCGCCGGTTTACGGGCGCGCGGTATCGCCTGCCAGGCATATTTTCCGGCAATCCATCGCCAACCCTATTTCAAGGAAATTGCGCCCTCGCGCACGCCTTCGCTTCCGCAAACGGAGTCCGCGGCAGACCGGTGCCTCGCGCTTCCGTTTTTCTCAGCCATGAGGAGCGAGCAAATCGCCGAAGTATGCGCCGCAGTACGTGAATTATTGTCGGAAAGCCCCGCCGCGTTGGCGCTGACTCTTGCCAAAGCCAATTTAGCGCCTCGGCCAGTTGAGCAGTATGAATCATAAATCGAGCCGAAATTCGCGACGTTCTTCATTCCTGGTGCGGACCGTTCGGACGCAGCCGCATCTCTACAGCGCCATCTGCAAAGCAAGGATGCTCTATTCGCGCCGGATCGCCGGGGCCGAAATGCGCCGGCTGTTCAGAAGAAACCGTCACCTGTTCACGATGAATGAAGCCGAAGCACGCCAAGTGAATTCGCTACGTGAATTCGGCTATGCCCTCATTTCCGAGTTCTTCCCGCGAAAACTGATAGATCGCATATTTTCGAAGGCCGATGCGATGTTCCATAACCTTGAAATTGACAAGCATCTTGCCTACTCAATTCAATCCAAAGAGCGCTCCACACTCGAAGGTCTCTGTTACAGCGAGCTGGCCGCTACGGAAAAGATGATCGCTCTGCGCGATCCCTTGGTCCGTATTCCTGAAACTCTGGATGTGGCGTTCCACGAAAGTATTTTGAAAATTGCGGCGAATTTCTTGGGATTCGTGCCACCGCTCTACCGTGTAACAGTCGTTCGCGATTTTCCGCACAATCGCCCGCTGCATTCAAGCAATTTTCACAAGGATAACGATGAATCGGATTCGCTGCAAATCTTCATCTATCTGGTGGATGTTAACGACACCTCCGGCCCGCTCGTTTATATCCCGGGTTCCAACCACTACGACGTTCGTTCCTGCCGCCCGCGTCTCTCTCGCGATCTGGGGATACCCGCAAATGATGGCCGGCTGAGCGACGAAGAAGTCGAGCGTGTCTATCCCCGGCGGAGTTGGGCCGTGTTGCACACACGGCGAGGAAGCGTTGCCGCAATCCACGGGAATGGCATCCACAAAGGCCCGGCGTGGAGCAGGCCGGGTGATCCAAAAAATCGCCCGCGAACAGCCATCAAGCTCGACCTACATGGCTACAAGTCGGGCGTATCGCGCGATCTGAACGAAAATCGCTTTCTGGCCCCGGATTACGCTCGAATGACTGAGCTGCAGCGTCTTTTTGCGCACCCCACGCTCGTCGAACAGGAAGCTGCGCACGCGGCTCAAGCCAGTTAAGCCGAAGGAATACGATCATGTACTTCCGAACCATGGCATCTCGTGCCACCACTTTGTTGGCCAAAAACCCGTCACTTTTTTGTCGTGTGCTTCTTGCAAAACTTAATACCACGCGGCGTCTGCCGCCGCTGCCGGCGCAAAAGCGTATCGACGACGTTGTATTCGAATACGACCTTGGCCACTACCGGAGTACGGCTCCGATGTACTTCGGATCCTACGGCCTGTTGATTATTGAGGCCATGAAACGATTCATGAAGCCCGGGGACGTGTTTGTAGATGTCGGAGCAAACGTCGGATATTTATCAGCTCTTGCCGCAAGTATTGTCGGCAAGCGCGGCCAGGTACACTGCTTCGAACCTGTGCCGGCGTACTTCGACAGACTGCGGAGGCTTGTCGAATTAAATCCGGGACATTCCATCACGCCCAATTGCACCGCAGTAGGGGAAGAACCCGGGAGCTGCACGATCTACGTGACCCGCGAGCCGGGTCAAAACACGTTGGTCCGGGCCTACAAGTCCGGCCCAGAAGTGGTCTCAACTTTGAACGTCCCGGTTGTTCGCCTGGACTCTTATCTGGCGGAGCGCAATATCGGCCGCGTTTCCCTGGTCAAAATTGACGCGGAAGGATACGAGCTGCCCATCTTGAAAGGGCTAGAGGGTTTTCTTGAAAGATCGAAACAACGGCCGGCCATCATCTGCGAAATCGCGCCGCGTGCCTACCCGTTATTGGGGCGAACAATTTCTGAACTTTCAGACTACATGGCGCGCTACGGCTATGGCGCATACGACTTGATCGACGGTACGACACCCGTAAACCTCGCGGCCGTTGAACAGGTCGAAGACGTTCTCTTCCTCGCAGAGGCCCACAAGTAAATGAGTTTGGACAGCGCCGTAAATGGCTTTCATAGGTTTCATCCGCTCCGCTTCGCGAGCTTTGCAATACTCGCGGCCTCCCTCGCCGGCGGATGGGCGCTGTTCGCTGCGGCTTTCTCCCCAGCGACGGTAATTGCTTGCGTCCTGGGCGCCGCTACTGTTGCTCTGCTTCTCTATTATCCCGAATTCGCGCTGGCTCTCTACGTCGTTATCGGCGACTTAAAGGGCGATGAGCGAGTCGCCTCGATTCTTCCCGTGGATCTAACGCTCGCTTTGGGCGCAATCATTCTCTTCGGAATCGTCTTGAACCTGTTTCGACGAAAACACACCCTGCGGATGCCGGTCTCGTTTCTTTGCTACGTCGCGTTGATTGCGATCATGGCCGGAAGCCTCGCGTACACGCCAGTCTTCGACGCCGGCTTGGAAAAGTTGGGCCGCTTCTTGACCGTAACGAGCCTCGTGATCGTTGCCCCGTTTTTCATTTTGACTACGCCGCAAGCCCTCAAGCGGTTCTTCGCCGCATTCGCCATCATCGCGTTCCTCATATGCGGCTTTTCGCTCACGCAACTCGGCGGCTCCGAACGTCTGGTGACTCCCAGCAGCAACACCATCGGTCTGGGTCACGTTGCGTGCTCCTTGGTGATCCTGATTTGGTTCTTGTGCATGCCCACACCCTCTTTTTCCAAGCGGATACTGATATATCCCTTGCTCGCCGTGCCCCTCATGGCCTTGATCGGTTCCGGATCCCGCGGCGCGGCAATAGCACTCGGCGCAACCATCCTCATGAGCTTGTTTTTGTGTCGCCAATTCGCAGCAGATCTCGTGTGTTTGATCGCCGTGGGCTTTGTAGCGATTCCCTTCCTTAAGATACCCGAAGCTTCCTTCGAATACCTCGGAACCCTGGCGAACTCCCGCAGTGTAGATAGCCTGTTAAGTTTTCGCGCCGAACTTCTTGGCTATGGTTGGCAGCTTCTTCAGCAACATCCCTTGCTCGGCGTCGGTATCCAGGGTTTCCGCTATCACTCGCTCAACGCCGGGCTTTACAACTGGCCGCACAACATATTTCTCGAGATAGCGTGTGAACTTGGAATTCCCGCGCTGTTAATCGTGTGCGTTATTTTTGGAAGTGCCATCAGGGAATCGTTCCGTCAGATGCAAGACCACTCGTCGCCGTACTTGACCTTTTCATATGTGACGGCGGCACTGCTGCTCGTCGGCATTGTGAACTCGCTAAACACCGGAGACATTAATTCGGATCGCTCGACGTGGCTTTTTATAAGTCTGGTGTTCGTGGCCGGAAGCCTTCGAGTCCGAGCTGCTGCTCCGCCCGAAATCCTATCTCAATGCGGCGCGCACGGCGCGGACCTAAAATGACTGCGCCCGCATCCGCCCTAATTTCTACAGCAGATAAAGTGGCCGGGAATACCGGCGTAACGCTGTGCCACTTTTCTACCGCTCATGCGCAATTGAAAAGCCGATCGTTTCATCGAGAATGCCTGCCACTCGCAACGGCGGGTATGAACGTCCGGTATGTCACACCCGCGGATATCAAAGGACAGCGCGACGGTGTTGATTTCGTGACCCTGCAAAGAACTCAAAGCCGGATGCGGTCTCTGCTTGTCCCTGCTGCGCTCATTCGGGTCCTTCTGGCACAAAATGCAAACCTCTATCATTTTCAGGATCCGGAACTGCTCCCGCTAGCTCTGGCGCTGAAGGTAATTTTTCATAGACGGATTGTCTATGATGCCTATGAAGATTTTCCCTCGATGGCGCTGAACAAAAGTTCGTTCCCTCCTGTCCTTAGATTGTTCGCGGCAAAGGCTGTCGCAGCGCTCGAACGCCTGGCAGCTTACTGTTTCGATGGAGTGATGACTGCTGACCCGCTCACCTTGCGCCGCTTCGCTCGCGCGGGAAAGAGCCGCAAACTCGTCTTCTTCAATTTCCCGAATCTCGATCTGTTTCCGCCCCCACGGCCCAAAGCCAAGCAATTCGATGTTGTCTATCGTGGCGGCCTCTCAATGCGTGCGGGCACTTTGTTGCTCTTGAACGCCATGCGGCTGCTTGCGGATCGTGGAAAACCGGCGAGCCTTCTCTTGATCGGTTATTTCGACGACGCTGCGTTCGAGAGCGAGTTGCGCGAACGCATTAGCGATCTCGGCCTGACGGCAAATGTCGAACTAAGAGGACGGATAAACCACGAAGACATGGCCCAAGCGCTGGCCGAAGCCCATGTCGGCGTCTGTCCTCTGCAAGACAATCCGAAATTTCGGCTGAATATTCCGGTAAAAATCTTCGAGTATTGGGCTTGTGGTTTGCCGGTAGTTGCGAGTGATCTGCCGCCGATCCGCCCGTTCTTTAGCAACGTTGCCGGCGGGTTCCTATACAAGCCCGCCGATGCCGCTGAGCTTGCTCAATCTATCAGCTGGTTGCTCGACCATCCCGATGCCGCAACCCGCGTAGGCCAGAACGGCAGATCGGCGATCGTTCAGAGGTTTAACAACTACAACGAAATTCACAAGCTTCGTGAATTTTTCATGCGGATAGCGGCAACGCCGTAGCTCTGCTTGCTCAGGAGTTTATGTCTGTGCTCGAACCTCTTATGCGGGGAAACATCGGACGGCTTCAAACGGTTTATGACCGGCTGCCTTCTCCTGCGCGCACTCTGATAACCAGCGCGCGCGGCTGGTTCCTTTCGCGAATTCGCTATGCGCCGGAAACTTTTTCGTTCCTTGAACAGCTTCGCGTACACGAGGCATGGGCGCCCGAGGACATTGCTTCATTCCAAATTCACGCGCTCCGGGAGACTATCTCACACGCTCGTGCAATGGTGCCTTACTACGCCGATTATCCGCGAATCGAGATTCGGGACTTTGAAAGTTTGCGGCTTCTGCCCGTTCTCACTCGCGAAGGCGTTCGCGAGAACCGCGAACGCCTTCTCTCGCGCGACACACTGCCGCATCAGCGCATCGTTGCCGGAACTACCGGCACAACCGGCGGCAACCTGAAAGTCGCCTACACGGAAAAACTCGCTAGAGAAAACTGGGCGTTCTTACTTCGACAACGAGCCTGGGCCGGAGTGAGCCCGCGACAACCGCGAATAACGCTTTTTGGGGCGCGCGTGGTTCCGACCACCCGGACCACACCTCCTTATTGGACTTATAATCTGCCCGAGCGTCAGCTCCTTTTTAGCATTTTTCATCTCTCCCAGAAGACTGCCCCTGACTACATCAACTGCCTGCACGGGCACCAAGGTGCGGTGCTTGAGGGTTTCCCGTCAGTGCTCAGCATTCTGGCGGACTTCGCCTTGAGCCGTGGCGAAACAATTCCCATGCACGCCGTCTTCACCACCGGCGAACCGCTTTATCCGGCATCTCGCGAGAAAATTGAGTCCGCGTTTCAGGCAACTACCTTCGACAGCTATGGCATGACGGAATATTGCGGCCTGATCCAGCAATGCGAAAAAGGCGAGATGCACCTGGCTCCGGAGTACGGTTTCTTGGAAATACTCGACGAAAACAACGATCCCGTCGCGGGAGACGCCGAAGGATATTTTGTTTGGACCGGATTTTTAAATCGCGCGATGCCTTTGCTGCGATATCGAATTGGGGATCGCGGACGATGGAAACTGGGGCCTCGTTGCCAATGTGGCCGGCCTTTCCCCCAGGTAACTCCGACCATTACGCGCGAAAGCGAAATCCTCCGATGCGCGGACGGCCGAATATTTTCGCCCCGTGCGCTGAACCAATATCTCAAGGGAGCTACGTCGCTGCGATTCTGTCAGTTCGTCCACGACCGTCCGGAACGCGTCGTCGTTCGAGCCGTCGCCGGCAACGGCCATGCTGCCCGGGAAATGATGAAAATTCGCGAAGAACTGCAGCACCTTCTGGGCGGATCCATGCGCGTCACGGCTGAGATCGCCACAGAGCCATTGGTTTTTCCGGGCGGAAAAATTCCCCTCATTGTCAATCGGGTCGCGCAATGAATGAAAAACGCTTGATCGTCAACGCCGACGATTTCGGCATGAGCCGCGGAATATCCGACGGCATTCTTCTCGCGCATCGCCTTGGGTTCCTCACCAGCGCGTCGCTAATGGTCAACATGCCTGCAACGGATTATGCCGTCGAACACTTCGCAGCCGCGCCCGCGCTCAGCTTGGGAATCCATCTGAATATTTGCCAGGGCAAACCAGTCTTGCCGGCCCCTGACGTTCCGAGCCTGGTGGATGCATGCGGCAATTTCCATGCGCCGCCCGTGATGATTCGCAAACTCTGGCGCTGGCAAATATCCATGCAGGAACTGGAGATGGAGTTCCGTGCGCAAATTCACTGGATGAAATGCAGAGGCCTCCATCCCACTCACGCCGATTCGCACCACCACATGCACATTTATCCTGCGGCCGCGGCCGCCTTTGCGCGTTCCGTCGCTGCCGAAGGCATCCCATGCGTCCGTGCTTCGCGTTTCAGTTGCTGGCCGAAGAGTGGCGTTTTGGGCGGACCTCACGAAGGAGGAATCGTCCGCCGGCTACTGGTGCAAAGCTACCGCGGTACGTTGCAGCGCACACTTTTTCATAGGTTTCACTCGGCGGACAGCCGCATTTCATTTCCTGCCAAGGCCAGACGGGATTCCACAAACCTCGGCGCGCGTTGGAAAACTACGTTCGAAAATCTGCCAACCGGCACATTTGAATTGGCATGCCACCCAGGCTTCTTTGAGCATGGCTTCTCGGAGTCCGACGCAATTCATCGCCAGCGCGAAGATGAACTGGGCTGGTTAACGAATCCGGAAATGCGCGCCGTGATTGAGCGAAACGGAATTCACTTGATTTCGTATCGTCAACTGTCTGCCGAGAAGATTGCCGCTCAGGCGGAAGGCAACCACGCCGTAGCGCGAGTCGCATAGATAATGACGCAACTATTCTGGTTTTCTGCGGCGCTTGTCATCTACGTCTATTTTGGATATCCGCTCCTCCTCAAACTTCACCTTCTTGGAGGCTCCAAACCCTGGCATCGAGGTCACGCCCAGCCGCTGATAAGCGTGATCGTCGCCGCGCACAACGAGGAGTCCATCATCGAATCGAAAATCAAGAATCTGCTTTCGGCTGGCCATCCGCGCGAACGCGTCGAGGTTTTGATTGGCAGTGATGGCTCTTCAGACGGTACGGAGGACATCGTTCGTAAATTCGCCGCCGATGGGGTGGGCCTCATCTCGTTTCCACAGCACCAGGGCAAAAGCGCGATACAAAACGGGCTTGTCGCGAAAGCTTCAGGCTCGATTCTGATTTTTACTGATGCGGATTGCATCGTGCCGGTATATGCGCTGACCTGTCTCGTCGAGAATTTTGCCGACCAGCAAATCGGCCTCGTCACGGGAATCCCTCGGTATCAGAACGATACCGAGACGGGCGTGGCGGAAAACGAAAGCGTTTATCTCCGCTACGAAACATGGTTGCGAGCAGAGGAAAGCAAGTGTGGGTTGCTGACGATGGCTTCCGGTTCGCTGTTTGCCATGCGCCGTTCCCTATGGAAGCCACTCGACCCGAATGTGGGCGACGATTTCGCCCTGCCGCTGCAGGTTGCACGGATGGGCAGGAGAATCGTTTTGGATTCCCGCGCTGTTGCCTTCACTCGATTGACGCAGAATCGGCCCGACTCCATGTACAACTTGAAAGTCCGAATTGTCAGCAAGGATTTGCGCGCTCTTCTGGTGAACTCCGGAATCCTGAATCCTTTTCGCTATGGCTCAATCGCGATCAGCTTGTGGTCTCATAAACTTCTGCGCTGGCTTGTTCCGTACTTTCTCTTGGCGCTATTCGCATCCAATACTTTCCTTTGCCACGTTCCGTTTTATCGCATTGCTCTTCTGTTGCAGTTGATCTTTTACGGAACAGCGTTAGTTGGGCTGTGCCGCCGTCATGCGCTCCCGTTTCCTTTCTCTATTCCGATGTCGTTTTGCATTGTGAATTTCGCGGCGCTTATCGGAACTGCGAAGTCCCTGATCGGCCGCAAATCAGGCAGGTGGAAGCCGGTCCGAAAACAGTCACCGGCTGTCTGAAACAAACGAGAGAGCGGAGAATTGAAACACAAATGGCCGATCGAAGCTTAGTCCTGTGGGATTCCGGCAACTCTGAACAAATCGCTACAAGGATCGCCATCGCCGGTGATTTTCTTCCGGCCGGCAGTTTGACATTCCCTGCCGGCGTCGGATGGCGCAAGATGGCACAGAGCCTTGCCGGCCACTTTGAGGACGTCGCCGTAACTTTTGTAAATCTTGAATGCGTAGTCGCTGACGAAACGCTTCCTCCACGTTCTCTTCTGGGAATTGGCGAAACCGTTCTCGCATGTCCGGATTCACTCAGATATCTGCAATCAATTCGTGCCCACGCGGTAGGGATCGCAAATAACCATAGCTACGATTTCGGCGATGCGGGCGTGACACAGACGCGGGAGGCGATCTCGAAACATGGAATGATCCCGCTTGGTGCCGGCCGCACGGCGAGAGAATCGCCTGAGGTTCTCATCTGGCAAGGTCCAAATAAACTCCGCGTAGGCTTCTGGGCTGCAGCGAAAGCAACACACGATTTCGCCACGGCCCAAACTCCCGGAGTCGAGCCTGCTACTCCCAAGCACGCGTTGGAAGCCGTGCGGGAAATGAAACGCCGTGGCGCGACCTTCTGCATTGCCTTATTACACGCTGGCGTTTTGAGAACCAACCGGCCAGACCCCGAAGATGTCCGCCTGATGGATATATTGGCGAAATCCGGTCTTGATATTGTTGCTGCATCGCACAGTCACCGCATTAGCGCCTACGGCCGCATCAATCGCGTGCCGCGTAGTCCATCATTCAGCTTTTACGGTCTGGGGAACCTGGTCTCCGGTTATATCGCCTCTCCAATCGAGCGCGAAGGCCTGGTCGCGGTCGCGGGATTCAATCGCGACGGTAAATTCATTCGGCTGGAAATCAGACCGGTGCTTCTGGACGAAAACGGTTTCGGCGCGATACCCGACGCATCCATGCGCGACAGAATTCTGAACCGGTTTCGAAAACTCTCCGAAGAACTCGCAGCCGGTTCCTACGAGAAAATGTTTTACCGAGATCTGTCACCCGGACTGTTCCGGCTTTATATGCGCGACGCGCGCGCTGCATTTCGCCACCGAGGCGTTCGCGGCCTGGCGATTAAGATGAGTCGCATTCGCCTTCGCCACGTGCGAAGGCTGATACGCAAAGTTACTGGATAAATCAAGTTGCTACGCCCCGAAGCAATCGCGTTCATCTCGACATTAATCCTCATTCCGTTTGTGCGGCGAATTTGCATTCATTGGAACTTGTACGATTCCATTGGCCCGTTGAAAATTCATTCAAAACCGATCCCGCGCTTGGGCGGCGTCGCGATCACGCTAGCATTTACCGCAGGGATAAGCTTTTCAGGCCATCTTTCTCAAATGCATGTCTGGCCTTTCTTTGCGGCGCTGATCTTGATCTGGACTGCAGGGCTGATAGACGACATTTGGGGCCTGTCCCCCGCTTTACGGCTCGCGGCTCAAGTCGGCGGCGCAGTCTTGCTCTGGTTGGGAGATTGGCGATTGCCTTGGCTCAATGGGCCCGTCAATCTAGCCGCGTCTTGCGTTCTGACGGTGCTCTTTATCAACTCGTTTAATTTTCTTGACGGCTCCGATGGTCTGTGTGCCGGAGTCACGGGAATCATCGCCGCTGCATATCTCGTACTCCCCGGCTTCACGCTCAGCTCGCTCGGAACAACTGTGGCGTGGAGCTTACTGGGCGTCTCCGTCGGGTTCTTGATTTCCAACTTCCCTCCCGCTGTTATTTTCATGGGGGATTCGGGGAGCACGGTCCTGGGATTTGGCATCGCGTTTCTTGCGCTTGATTTCTGTCGCATGAACGCGCTGGGCGAGCATCGCCTTACGCTTGCTTTCCCGCTGCTGATGGCCGCGCTGCCGTTACTGGATGGAATATTCGCGGTCCTCCGCCGCTCGCACGCAGGGCTTTCGCTCTCACTCGGGGATCGTCGTCATTACTACGACTTACTGTTGGGGCACTGGTCGCCGCGAACGGTAGCGTTGACAACCTATGGACTGACCGCGGGCATGTGCATCATCGCGTGGCTTGTTCTTCAATACGATTTCACACACGCTTTTTTGCTGTGCGCCACCACTATCGGTGCATTAGTGATCGCCGCCCTGCGGCTCGGATCTCTTCGAACGAACGAAAAGTCATGCACTCGCTTCGATCAGCGCAATATGGAAGATGGTGGCAGGAGTTTGCGAAATATTCTTAGGTCTGACTAATGATGATCGCACGCGTACCGCGACGGCTGCGATCCTTCGGTGTGGATTGTTTTTGAATGTTTCCCAGCGCAACGAGTAACTTGCGCAGCTTGGCTCGCTCCTCGAGGTCCATTTCTACCACCTCGAACGCGCGCGCTTGGGTGTTCGCATCGCGAACGATTGTTTGCGCTTTCACCGGCTTTTGTCCGGTGTTCAGTTTCATGTTTACCAGGCTGCCGGGATGCAAACTCTGGTCGCAGATTGCCACACCGCCGCCCAAAGTCAGTTCCGGAATATCCAACCTGCAATTTTCCTTTAGATTCGTAGTCATCCCCGACACGGCGTGTTCCAGCCGCAAGCGCGGGTAGCGCCGTTGCCGTATTGCCGAAGAATTTGGGTCCGCATCGAGCGGCTCGATCGAAAGTTCCGCAACGCTTAGCCCGCTTCGCGGGATGAAATTGCGTATCCATTCAGGGTCAATCTTCTCCATCGCCTGCGCCGCCACGAGTCTCAATTCGCTCGGATTGGCCCAGCGAAATGCCTTGCGTCCCTCGGCAATTTTTCGCAGCACAACTTCCGCACCACCGGTGCGAAGGCGGCCGAGCGCTTCAATCGCTTTTAACCGCAGATATCCCGTGCCCTCTTTCGGCAAATCGCCTTCAGCCAGGCGCAACAAACGCATGTCCGACCCCTGCTCTCCGCTCATTCCGATCTCATCGATCGCAAGCGGGCGGATGAGGGCGTCCAGGCTGTCAAATATGGTCAGGAGCAATCGGCCCCTCTCGGACCCGCCACTGGAAGAAATCTGCCGCACCACTCTGTCGTGAGTCGTGCGTTTCCATTCGGACATTCGTCCTGGAAGCACTTCCACTACTAGGTCTGCGTCCAGACGCGTCAGGATACCGATCGCTTCTGTAACTTCTACCGCTCCGCCCTTGCGGAGCTGTTCACGTAAATGGTGCAGTCCTTCCGGGCCCAGCACTTCCATCATCGAAATCAATAAATCGCAATCTTCGCGAAAACCGGAACGGCTGAATCGGCCGGCCAAGTGCTCGGACGCAGGGGCTGGCATGCGTCGCAGAAGATCCGCCAACCCGCTCGGGACATTGCCCGCTTTCAGCGCTTCTTCGATGAACTCCGGCAGGCGGTTCTCGACTGCAATCCTTGGACGCAGATTGTTTCCTAGGCCGGGCCGCTCGGCTTCCACATACTCCACTAATTCAACAGCGCGCTGGATCGCCGGGTACGAACGCTTGTTGGCCGCTTCCTGCGACAGGCGAACGAATGCCGCGCCTACAAGGCTTTGCAGTTCGGAATCCCGCTCTTCGGCAAGCTGAACGCCCACTTTGCGGATTGTCTCCACCAGCAACCGTTCATCGCTCTTCGCGTAAAGCCCTGCTAGTTCGGAAAGACCTATGGAAGTTTGGCGCCGCTGCTCGGGCGATTTGTTCGTGATGCAATTCGCATAATTGCGCAGCGTATTCTCTGCCGCTTCCTTTTCACCGCGTTCCGTCAATCCCTCCACATATTCCCGGATCTTCGCCGGTGGAACGCACCAGGCCTCGGGAGATTCGAGCACCGCTTTCTTCTTTTCATCTCCCACCTGAGCCCAAAACTGCTGTGCCAGAAGGTCCACGTGAGACTGCACTTCAATTCCGTGGCGACTCATCTTCTCTTCATACACGCCCAAAATCTTGCGCAAGCCGTCCAGCTCCAGGCTCATTTCGTCTAACACTTGACGGACTGCGTTTACTTCAATGTCCCCTTTCTCGTAACTCTCCAGCGCGAAACGAACGGCGATGTGTTCCGCAAGTTTCATGAGCGTCGGTTTGTCGGATGTTTCCGATGGCGCTTGCGCGGCCAATGCCGACAATGCTTGGCTCACCGTAAAGCGAGCGCGCCGCGGCAGCGTGGAAAGACGCGATTGAAAAGAAGCTGGATCAATTCTGTCTTTGGATGAGTCTGTCGTCCGGGCAATCTGCGCAAGAACCTGCAAGATTCCTTTTAATTCATCTTCATGCAGAGTCATGAGCCCGGTTTCTACCGCCATTGAACCGGCGGCGCCGCGCGCGGAACGGCTGCCGCGAATTCCAGCCGTTGCGTTTCCCCAACGGCTCACCTCGCCGGGTTCAAAGCTTCCTGCTTCGGGTACTTTCCAAATGTTTGGGCCGGATCCACCCGTGTTTCTGGCACCCGCGCCACGGTTCCCGCCTCCGCCCTGTCTCGTTGGAATGCCGCCAACAGAACCGGAAGGCGAAGAGCCCAATCCGCCGCTTCTATCGCTTCCGCCAGGGCCACCGGGCCCGGAGCCTGTTCCGCCCGAACCTGAGCCACGCGTCGAACCGATGTCGCTTCCGCCCCGCGCAGCATGACCCGGAGCTACCGGGATTGCTTCCCCGCTGAGTCCACGCGCGCTCGGTCCGGTCTCCGTCGAATTTTCTTTGTTGAACCAAAACCCGCCGGCATTGGGATCAAGAGGAGTGCCCCCTTCGCTTTCTCCGACAATATTCCAAGTGCCGAAGTCGCTTGAGCGGCTTTCGCTTGCGAAATTTGATCCGTGCACAGGAATTCCGCCGCTGATGCGCGCTTCCGATCCTTGTCCCTCGCTTGACGATGGCTTTGAACTGTCTTTGTTAAACCAAAAGCCGCCTGCGTCCGGTTCCAAGGGCGCTCCGCCGCCATCGCCGCCGACAATGTTCCACGTTCCGGGGCTAGACGATCCGCCGCTTCCGGTTCCGCCTTCCGTACCGCCCACGGAACTGACCGGACCTGACATGCGAACACCATCAGCATCAGCACCCGCACCGGGACCGCCGTGACCTGCAGAAATCCCTCTAATTATTTCCGACGAGTCGCCTGCGTAATATCCGGGACCGCCGCTATGTCCGCCCGTGCCTCGCCCGTCTCCTCCCCACGATTCGAAACCGCCGCCGCGACCGGAACCAGACCCCTCAAAACCACTTCCGGAGCCGCTGCCATCTCCGCTTCCTCCGCCGCCACTGCCGGAACCACTGCCGCCGCTTCCGTCTCCGCCTGATCCGCTGCCGCCATTGCCCTCGCCGGAACCGTCGCCGCCTAGGCCGCCGGCCCTCGGGCCGCTCCCGGACCCAGTCCCTTTTGTTCCTTCCGCGGCAATAATCAACTGCAGAAGTTTCTCAGGATCGTTAAAAAGTTCGTCGGATTTTTCGGAATTTAAACCCAGCGTGCGCGCAGCGAGTTGCGCTGCAATTGTGGATTTGGCGACTGCGGAGTCGGCCGGCACAAAACATACTTCGTTCACATGGATGTGCGGATCGCCTTGCAAGGCAATCTTCAATTGTTCGGCTAGTTGCACGGGCTTCGCGCCAGTGCCGGTTGGGAAAGCGCGCACGAATCGTGCCAGGCTTGCCTGCGTTACTTTCGGGGAAAAGTGAATGCTGGCGATGCCCGCGGACGAAAGCATCTTTGCAAAACTCTTCTCCGCCGCTGCCGATTCCAACGGCGTGCCATCGAGCAGAAGCTGATCCCCCGATACGCCCAGCAGGACCCCGGCTTCATTCTCCGAGCCTGAGCCGAGTGCGGTGCGCAGCTCGCCCCAGCCGGTTTCGAATTGCTTGACGGTGCGCGGGTGACCAAAATCGTACATCCGAGCAAATTTCAATAAAATGTTGAGGCTACGCACGAAAGCGCGGGCCGCTGCGGGCCGAGTGTTGGAATTTGTGGCCATAGATGTGGGGCTAGAACCCCGCCTCTACAGGAAAGTATGTAGGTTAGGGACTGACGCTGCAATGGTACGGGTGTCGTGATTAGTACTAACCGTTGGGCTATAAATATCGTAGGTGAGAGGTAATAGGAAGGGTCCGGCCCCTACGCCGTCTTTTCAACCATCCTTCTAACTCTTTGATATCACTCAAGATAGTTAGGGCTCCCAGCTCACGCAGCCGAGTACCACGCTGGCGGCGTTCTTCGCTCCGTCGAGGCAGGATACCCACGAACGGCAGTTTGGCAGCCTGAGCGGCAAGAGCATCATCCACATTGTCGCCCACGTACAACGCGTTGCTTGGATCGCGGCCATTCAAAATCTGCAGCAGACCGTCTGGAGCTGGTTTTGGCCGCCTCACATTCTCGACGCTGACCATCCCCTGGAAAAAATCCCGGCATCCGCAGCGATCCAAAGTGTAATCAAGTTCCCGTCGGATCCGGCCGGTAAAAATATAGAGCTCCGCGAGTTTTGAAAGGCGCCGCAAACTTGCAGCGGGCAGCAGCCATTTTTCCCGCGCCACGTTCCCTTTGCCGTTCTTGCCCCAGTAAATTTCCACAAACTTGCCCTTCACTTCGTCGTATTCGACCCTCTTTCCAAGCGCATTCACCCAAGCTGTGGACAGTTTCCAGTCGTCGTTGAAGCCCGGGCGATTTTTCCAGCGATGGAGCTCCCGGCGGGTGACCCTCTTGCCCACAAAGAATTTTACAGTTTCAAGGGTTGTGCGTTGAAACGAGTCTCGTGTGTCCACTAGCACGCCGTCCACGTCGAAAATAATCACAGCGGGCTGGAATGTCATGGACTGGGAGTGTGGAATATCAAGTTCGATTTACTGGTATGCGATTCGTTTAGGAAGTTGATCCGTCTGATTCGCCGGAAGATGCCGCTCGCCCAACGTCGTGGCCGCCGGAATCGGATTCGCCGGAATCCGGCTCGTTCTCAGTGTCGAGCGAATCGGAGGACCAGGCCTCTCCCGCCTTCGGAGAGGTCAAAACCGGCTCGTCGATTTCCTGAGCGGGTGCGGCACTTTCCGTGGAAGATTTTGGGGCAGGCGCGCTTGCACCGGAAAGCTCAGGAACCGGAGCGACGGCGGTCGCCGCAGTCAACGCGTCCAGCCTCGCGCCGAGCACTTCAGCCAACAAATCGATAATCAATTTCGCGCCGAGCCCATCCGAATCTTTGACTGGGTTGTAGGCAGTCACTTCCATCGCCGCAAGATGTTTTTGTTGCAGGAACACCAGAAGAGCGTCGCGAACTTCTTCGATTGTCAAACCGCCGCTGCCGGGATAATTCGTCGCCTGAAATTCTGCGATCACGTCCACATCGAAGTGCAACAGGAATTCGTAGCCATTTCCGCGAATTCGATCGACTGCTTCTTGTGCCGCCGCTTTCGCTCCCATGCGCTTCACGTCTTTCGCCAGGTATCGCCGGAGCGGCGATTGCCTCAGCAACTGCTCTTCGGCGGGATCGAGACGCTCCACTCCAAACAGCGCGAGGTCGGGCTCGCGCACGAGAGGCGGCTCACCCCAAAATCGTACGAGCTCCGGAGCGCCGCGGGCGGTTAAATGCGAAACCACCATTCCATCTACACAGCCGGATGACGTCGTAGCCGGCGTATTCAAATCGGCATCGCGATCCATATAAATCATCCCGACATGGCGAAAGTAGCGGCGCACGCCTGCCACCGCGGCCAGAGCGATCGAGCAATCCCCTCCTAGAATCAGTGGAAGCGCGCCGGATTTAACGGCCAGCTCGACGCGCGGCTTCAGCGCCTCAATTGCGGCAAGTACTCTCGGAAGATTCCGTGCGCGGGGACTGTCGTCGTCAGGTTTGTATTGCTGAGCAGGATCATCGCCAAGATCAGTAACGACGTAACCAATCGAGTTTAGTCTCTCGGCTAATCCCGCTGCGCGCAAAGCAGCGGGCCCTCCTTCGTGCCCGAGCGACATTGCGGCCGCGCTTGTAGGCGCGCCGAGCAGTGCGATCTTATTCGGCTGGCGGACTACTTTAACCGCCACTCAAGAGCTCCTTAAACTTTTCTTATCCGCATTCGACCGCCGACGGATTACTGCGCCACCGGGTTCTGCCGCGCTGCGAGCTCCGGCGGCAACGTGAAGCGCACGTCTTCGCGGATCAAGTCGAGATCGCGGTGATTCGTAAATCCGAAATTCGAGAGCCGCTGGCTCACTTGCTCCACCAGAATCTCTGGAGCCGACGCGCCGGCTGTCAATCCCAGAGTGGTCACTCCTGTGAGCCAGGTAGCGTCTATATCGTTTGAATCTTCAATCAAACGCGCCGCTACGCCCGCGCGCTTCGCTACTTCCACAAGCCGGTTCGAATTCGAACTGTTCGCCGAGCCGACTACGAATATCAACTGCACTTCTCGCGTCAAAGCTTCCACCGCTTCTTGACGATTTTGCGTCGCGTAGCAGATGTCGTCCGAAGCCGGTCCGACGATAGCCGGGAACCGCTGGCGCAAGCGCGCAACTATTTCCTGCGTATCATAGAGCGACAGCGTCGTCTGCGTAAGGAATGCCAGCCGATTCGGGTCCTGCACTTCGAGCTGGTCCACTTCCTCGACGCTGCCCACGACCAGCGTTTGCTCTGGAGCTTCTCCCGACGTTCCGACGATTTCCTGATGATCGCGATGGCCGATCAGAATCAGCGTGCGCCCTTCGCGCGCAAACTTAAGAGCTTCCAAATGCACCTTCGTCACCAGCGGGCAAGTGGCATCAATGACGCGCAACTGCCGCTCCTGAGCTTCCATGCGAACACGCGGTGGCACGCCGTGAGCGCTGAAAACAAGCACGGCGCCGACCGGAACTTCGTCAATCGATTCCACGAAGATTGCACCGCGGCGCCGCAGCTGATCCACCACATAACGGTTATGTACGATTTCATGATGAACGTAAACCGGACGCCCGTAAGCTTCGAGCGCGAGTTCTACGATGTCCACCGCTCGAACCACGCCTGCACAAAATCCGCGCGGCCGGACGCGCACTAGCGTCTTGCCCCCGTTCGTCGTGCCTTGTATATTCGTTAAAGTCAATTCACTCTCCGCAAAGAGTCTTATTTTACCTGAACTGGCGCTTCCCTTCCACTTCGTTCCTTCGCCGAGTTCCTCGTGGATAGTCACGGCCCCGCCCGGCCTGTAACGCCAAGATGTCCAATCGATCCATGTAGTTGGAAAGGGTGAGCCGCCCTTAGTCCCGCGCCCGTTCCGGAAACGAAACTGCCCGTCAATTGTGACGCGGACTTGCCGAGTATTTTCACGCCGGCAGCGAACAGCCGTTTGAGCGGATGTTGCGAGGTATCCTGCGGGACAGGCCGCAGACGGTGGATGAAATTGCGTCCGCGGCCCTGTTTCTTTTCTCGGATTAATCGAGCGCGATTACTGTGCGGACTCTGAACGTGGATGGCGGAATGACTTTCTACTGAGTTCGTCCACCATGTTGTATCCCCGCCGCGCCGAACGCGCGACTACGCGAATTCCTGCTTCCGTCAAATCCAATCCTCGCTCACCGATTGCTCCCAGAAGATAAGCGGTTCCGCCAATAACCAGCAGTGCGCCAAACGCGACCCCGAACAACAGCTCGGCAGCAAGCAACTCGCGCACAAAGTAGATTTGAAAGAACAAGAAAATTCCGATCGCGACTGCCAGCCCCTTGCGCAGTCTCGCCTTTGCGATAACTCCAACTGCAAATGCGTTCAACCTTTCCAGGATGATTTTCATTAGCCCTCGTTTGCCTCACTCGTATAGAAGCAAGCGGGAGACCAAAACGGGCAGCCTATAAGTCATTGAAAACCCATCAATGTCGGGGAATCAGGAGGCCAAACCGAGGGAAAAGAGAAAAGCGTTTCCGTAATGAGAACAAGTGCCGATTTGTTACAAGGGGTCCCACGCCGACGTTTTTTGTTGCCGCTTTTCGGCTACAGGCTTTTTAACTTGCGCTTTGTTTCGCCTGAAGCGAATCAGTTTTTCGGCTCTAGCGCCCTTCGAACGGATAGCGATCCTGGACCAGCACGGCGCTCGCAACATGCGCTCTTAACGCGATGGTGTCGATCGGAGCATGCTTCGCGAAACGCCGCAGCACTGCAAGTTGCGTTATCAGCGTGTCCCCGGCGACTGTGGCGGCCAGTGCTGTGCGAGCTTGTTTCTCGACGCGGTCCATCGCGTCATATATGAACGCTCGGGCGGCGTCACACATCACGCTCGCGGATTCTCCTCGCGCTGCCGACGCCTTCTGAGCCCTGCGGAGCGAAGATTCCATGGCATACACATCCATCACCACATTGGCCAGCGCTGCCATCACTTCCTGCTCGTCCGCAAGTTTTTCGCGGAATTTCTGCACCGCTGTTCCTGCGGCAAGAAGGAAGATCTTCTTCGCCTGCGCCAGTGAGCGCTCTTCTTCCGCAAAAGCTCCGGTTTCAGACTCCTCAAACGACGGACCGGCCAGTACTTCGTCCGCCAGCTTCATCGCCGCCGGAATTAGGGGCAAAATGCCCGCCATCGAACGCTTCATGAGCATTTGTATGATGAGCATCCGATTGATTTCGTTCGTCCCTTCGAAGATACGGTTCACGCGGCTGTCGCGATAGGCTCGCGCCACCGGGTAGTCCTCGTGAAAACCGTAGCCGCCGAAAATCTGAACCCCCTCATCAACACAGTAATCCAGCATCTCGCTGCCAACCACTTTGCTTATGGAACTTTCGATCGCGTATTCCTCGAGTACTTGCATGGCTTGCTGTGTTTTGTCCACGCCGGCCTTCGGATTTGCGACGGCGGCTTCAACCATTCCTGCGGAGCGGTAAAGCATGGACTCGAGGGCGTACATCCGAATCGCCATTTCGCCCAACTTCCCCTTGATCAACCCGAAATCGCATAGCCGCTTGCCAAACGCAGTTCGCTCTTTGGAATATTTCGCAGAGGCTTCCAGCACTTTCTTGGCCCCGCCCAGGCAGGAGGCTCCGAGCGAGAAACGACCCACGTTCAATGTGTTGAACGCAACGATATGCCCGCGTCCCGCTTCATGCAGCAGATTTTCTTTGGGAACCGGAGTATTCTCGAAAAATATCGGTACAGTAGAGCTGCCGCGGATGCCCATTTTCTTTTCTTCCGCGCCCACCGAGAAACCCGGAGCTCCTCGTTCCACGATGAAGCAGGAGAATTTTTCTCCATCAATCTTTGCAAACACGATATAGACATCGGCGAATCCGCCATTCGTAATCCACATCTTTTGGCCGTTCAGAATCCAGTTTTTTCCGTCCGGAGAAAGCACGGCGCGGGTGCGCGCAGCGAGCGAATCCGATCCGGCCTGTGGCTCGGACAGGCAATAGCACGAAAGCAACTCGCCGGTGGCGATTCTCGGGAGATATTTCTTCTTCTGCTCTTCCGTACCGAAATACACGATCGGAATCGTTCCGATTCCAGCATGGCCTCCGTGCGAAACAGCAAAGGATCCATAACCAGAAAGCTTTTCTGCGAGAACTGTAGTGGAGACTTTGTCCAGGCCTGAACCCCCGAACTCTTCGGGAATCGCGCCGCCGAGCAGGCCGATTTCTCCGGCCTTCTTCAGCATCTGGGCCATGAGCCCTTCTTTGTGCTGTTCCAGCGCAGCGATTTCCGGCACCACTTCTTTTTGTACGAATTCTTCCGCAGTTTGGCCGATCAGTCGCTGGTCGTCAGAAACGTCCGCAGGAGTGAAAATATCCTCGGGCAGGCAGGATGTAATCAGGAATGCGCCGCCGCGATTCAGTGCCGCCGAAACCGATGTAGTGGCCATGATGCTGCCTCCTCCGTCGAATGACCGAACGATTCCTTGATTCTACGACAAAATCGAAGCTTTGTGACCCTCGATCGCCATAGCCAAATGTCGCGTTGCAGAACGCAGCTTTCCGCGGTTATAGTGACGCGTATTATTCAAGTTCGCTCGCATGCATCGCAATTGAGCCTCGGGGTAAAACAAAAAGGTTGAACAAAATTCCCGTATAGCAAAGGAGAGGCATGGGAAATCCAGTGGTTCACTTTGAAATCGGATGCCGCGACAGCAAGAAAACTCAGGACTTTTACTCTAGGTTGTTTGACTGGAAATTCGAGGCAATGGGCCCGGCTGCGATGATCAATACCGGAGAAGCTGTTGGCGGCCACATCACCGCGCTCGGCCACGAACCCCATCACTACACGATTTTCTACGTCCAGGTGGACGATGTACAAGTCTGTCTGGACCAGGCAAAAGCGCTGGGTGGAAAAATACTCGTTCCCCCGGTCGATATACCCACCGGAAAATTTGCTTGGATGCAGGATCCCGAAGGAAATACGGTTGGACTTTTCAAACCGGCAAGGCCCGAGTGAGCCTGTATCCTTACGAGACGCGCTCGAAAATTCCGGCCGCGCCCATGCCGCCGCCCACGCACATGGTCACCAGGCCGTAGCGTCCCTTGCGGCGATCCAGTTCACGCAGAATGGTGGCCGTCAGCTTCGCACCCGTGCAGCCCAGCGGATGCCCCAGGGCTATCGCGCCGCCGTTCACGTTGACGCGCGCGGGATCCAACCCGGCAAGTTTGATTACCGCCAACGACTGCGCCGCGAACGCCTCATTTAATTCAATCACATCAATTTGATCGATCGTCAGTCCCGCTATCTTCAGCGCTTTCGGAATTGCATACACGGGGCCGACGCCCATCTCTTCCGGGAGGCATCCGGCGGTGGCAAACGCGAGGAACCGCGCGAGAGGTTTCAATCCAAGTGCTCGAGCGCGCTCAGCGCTCATGACCACGGCTGCTGCCGCGCCATCACTCATCTGCGAGCTGTTCCCAGCAGTCACCACTCCGCGCGCGTGAAACGCAGGCTTCAGCTTTCCAAGCACCTCGACGGAAGTATCGCTTCGAGGACCTTCATCTGTATCGAATTTAAACTTCACGCTTTTCGGCTTCGTGCCATTCGAGTTCCCGTTTCCGTTACTTTCGAAACTGATGTAATTCACTTCCACCGGCACGATTTCGTCCTTGAATTTCCCGGCGGCGATGGCAGCGAGCGCTTTCTGATGGCTAGCGAATGAAAACTCATCAGACTGTTCGCGTGTGATGCCATATTTTTTTGCCAAATTTTCCGCAGTGAGCCCCATTCCCAGATAAGCGTCCGGATAACTGTCCATCAGCGAAGGATTTGGCGAAATTTTGTTTCCGCCCATGGGAACCATACTCATGGATTCAGTGCCGCCGGCCACCGCAACATCTCCCTGCCCCGCCATGATGCGCTCCGCAGCCAGCGCAATCGCCTGAAGTCCGGACGAGCAAAAGCGATTAATCGTCATGGCGGAAGCTTCCACCGGCAAGCCGGCGCGCAAGGACGCAATTCGCGCCACGTTCATTCCCTGCTCGGCCTCGGGCATCGCGCATCCCAGGATGACATCTTCAATCTCTTTCGGGTCCAACCCGCCCGTCCGCGCGATTGCTTCCTTGATCACCACCGCAGCCAGATCATCTGGACGCGTAGCGCGCAGCACTCCCTTGGAAGCTTTGCCCACTGGAGTTCTCACGGAACTGACAATCACTGCTTCGCGCATCAATCACCTCGGCTGGCGCTGAATCCGATTGCACACATAACGATACTACATTGGATGCGGGGACGATCGAAAAGAAGCAGCGCTTGCGGAGCGTTCCGGCTTCGGTTTATTCCCTAGGCGGTATGCTGAGGATTGAAACTAACGGTGGAACCTAATTGTTACCAGCATCTGAACGGCTACCGGCTGTCCATCGAGCTTCGACGGCTCGTACTTCCACCGGCCGAGGGCGTCAAGCGCGGATTGCCGCAACATCACAGGTCCCGAAACCACCTCCGTATGGGTTACGCGTCCATTCTTGTCGATCGTTGCCCGGATGACAACGTCACCTTCGATGTTGGAATTCTTGGCTGCGGCAGGATAGATCGGAAGAGTGGAGAAAATGAGCTTGGGTTCCTTAACCAGCCCGCCGACTTTCACCGGGCCATCCGGCCTAATTTCCGGCGCGGGGGGCGACGCAACTTCGGATGAAGCGATAACTCCAGGGAGTGCGCCGCTCGCGGACGCAGGTGGTGCGGCCGCTCCGTCGAGCGACGGTGCGGCTTCGGCTTCTTCGCCGTCGGTCCGCTGCGAACTCACTGGATGAGAATTCAAAGTCGCGTTCACCATATCGGACGTGACACGCGGTGCGTCCTCCTTTGCGGAGGGACCCGGCCGGTTTGCAGAAGCCGGTGAATCGTGTTTTTCAGCCGGAGCATTTCCATTGACGATTATAGAAGGAGATGGGTTCGCTGTTGCAGCGCGAGTCGGATTGGAGACCTGCGAAGGCGCCCAGCTCACTTCCGGTGTTTTGGTCGCGTTTGAATTGGCCGCAGAAGGCAGTTGCGTGAGAGCCGGCGAGTTTGACTTCGCGCTGCTTCCGTTCGCAGATTGTATTCGAACGTAGAAAACGCCGGCGCCGACTACGACAAACAGCAGGGTTATGACAGCGGCTATCAAAATCCAGTTCTGCCCTGCTGGCGTTTTTGATTTGGCGGAAGCCCCGGTGTAGGACTCCAATGCTTCGTCGGAGGCTGCACCGGACGCCGGACGCTGGGCGCCAAGAGTTGCCCCGCCGGAGAGACTTCCGAATGTACCGCGCACGCTTTCGTCGGAGGTCGCGGCTGCGATCTCCCCAAGTTCAGCAGAATCGGCGGAGCCGGCCTGGGCTTCCTGCACGGACGATACTGCCGGCGCTGCCGCATGCGAATCTGGGTATGAAATCGCCGCGGGAGGCGCCACCACGGAAGCGGGCGGAAAATTAATTACATTGCCTCCACTGGCTTTTTCCGGAGTCGGCGCTTTCTTCGGAGTTTCAAGGCTGGATGTGATGGGCGTTGGCGGCGCGGGCGCAATAGTGGATGCTGCAGGCTGCACTTTTTCCTGCACGCCAATCGAAATGAAAGACGGTTCCGGTTTGGTCGGCGTATCAACGTGTGGAGGCGCCGCTGCTGGATTGACGGCCGGCGAAAACGACGTTGCCTCAGCCGGTTTTTCCGCGATTGTGGGAGCAGCTGCCGGCGCCCAGGAAATATCCGAAGCCGACGCTGCGGGCGCTTGGTTGACGATGGGTGCCGCCGGTGCCGGTGCGGCCGGTTGCGCCGGTTTGTTCGCAGTTGCGGGTCCGTCGGACGGAAAGTAAACGCTCCAGTACCCGGGCTGTTTGTGCGTGAATTCAACCTCGACGTAGCCTTGCAAATTCGAAAATGTGCGAACCTTCACCACGCGGCAAATCGCATCTTGACGCGACTTCAGGTTGGTCACCACGAGCATTTGACCCACGTTGACGGACGTGGACATCCGGATCACTGCGCCCTGTGGGAACACGATCATCGTGCTGGTTTGTTCTTCGAACGGTTCGGTGTGCGGCGTGATTTCACGCGCCACTTCAGTCACGCGGGAGCCGTGCACCTTGACCGGAACTTCCAACGACACAGCGTCGGACCGCAGATGCCCAGCCGGGTTCGCCTTCGTCGCAGCTCCGCGATTTGAGCTGCCGGCTTCCGCACCTGAATTTGTCACTTCTGACGTGTCCTTCGTTAGCGGTGCCATTGTTATACCGGCGGTACGCCGTCCCCCCAGAAGCTATGATTCTTCTGATACATGCATTTTTTAGGGGTGTCGTCAGGTGCGGCAATGGTACGAAAGTACTCAGGGTGAACTTTTTGGACACGCCGGGGCCCAGGTGAATTTCGAAGGTTTGGGCCAATGAAATTGGCGGAGCGCCGCTGGAGGACGCTGGATCCGGCACAGCTGTACCTTCATTCCGTCCGGCGTTCGCATCCAAGAACCAGCGCCCTGGCGGGCTAGCGAGGCGGCACGGGACGCTTGCGATACTCCTCGTAGAGATCGCGATGGCGATTATCCGTGCTGGTGAGTTGTCCTTGGATGAAGAGGTAGCGCACTTGGGTTTGAATTTCGAGCGGATCGCCGCTCGTCACTATAATGTTTGCCAGCTTTCCCGGCTCCAGAGTGCCGATTTGATCTGCAAGCCCCAGGATTTGCGCGGCATTCAACATTACGGCTTTCAGAGCTTCGTCATGCGGCAAACCATAACCCACCGCTGTTCCTGCATACTGCGGAAGCCTGCGCGAGAAAGACGTGCCAAAACTCGCAAACGCAAATGGAATTCCGGCTGCGTTTAATTCGGCCGGCTGGGTCATTGGCTTGTCGTACGGAGCGTCCTCTTGTTCGGGGAGCCGCTCGGTAGGGCCCAGGATCACCGGGATCGTCTTTTCCTTTAGCACATCTTTCACTTTCCAACTCTCTGCGCCGGAGGCCAGAATCATTTTCAGATTTTGCTTCGCGCAGAAATCGACTGCGTTGCGAATATCTCGCGCATCATCCGCCACCACCAGTACGGGAAGTTTTCCTTCCACCACCGGCACGAGCGCTTCCAGCTTCAAATCGCGCACAAAAAGATCTGGTGAACCTTTTTCTTTCGCCTGCGCATAGTGCCGTGCGCGCACAAGCCAGTCACTCAATTCATTCACCGACTTGTCGTATTCCTTTTTGGCTTCCGCGTACGGTTTTTCCTTGAAGCTAAACGTCGAAAAATCGAACGAACGCGTCTGGATCGAAGGCCAATTAATCACCATTGCCACCGAACGCTTGATTTGCATCTCGTCCATTGTCCAGCCGGCCAAATTAAACGCCGAGGCCTGGCCGGTGATGACTCCGCCGCCTTCCGAATCGAATCCGCCGATCCCCGGCACCGCGAGCACTTCCGTTATACCGTTCGCGCGTGTCACCGGAATGTGTGCAGTTGCCGGGTTTACGGCCGTCGCAGCGATCAGCTCAGGATTGAACGCGCCAAGCTCACGCGTGTCCACGGTCGCTGAAACCGCACCGACTTCGTTCAATCCCATTTGAGTGATTGGATCGAACATTCCGGGATAAACTTCCAGTCCTGCTGCATCGATCACTTGCGCATCGTCGGGAACTGCAATATTCGCGCCGACTGCCGCGATTTTCCCGTCACGAATCACCACCGTGCCATTTTCAATTGCGGGCCCCGCCAACGTGTAAACCTTCGCGCCCTTAATCGCGTAAACATTCGCGGCCGGTTGCGACCACAGGGGAAACGCCAACGCCAGCGCCAAACAAAACGATACTAGCTGGAAGCTCGCGGACTTCACGCTGATTGCTCTGCTCACAGGCCACCTCGGGCAATGTTGCCTACATTGCTTTGGCTGGTCGGCGGTTGTTTCTTTTTTGCATCAGGCTTTTTGTCCGGCTTGCTTTCTGATTTCCCTTCTGCTTTTTTCTCCTCGGCCGCTTTCTTTTCCTTTGCCAGCAGGTCTTGCTTTTCCTTTTCAAGAGCGGGACGTGCATCAATATCGCGTTGCCGATCAAAATAAATCTGGCCGTCGATCAGCGTCTTTTGCACCACCGCGTACACGCTCAAAGGATCGTGATTGAAGATAGCGAGGTCCGCGTCCTTGCCTACGTCAATCGAACCCACGCGATTGTCGATTCCCAGCTGGATTGCTGGATTCAAGGTGACCAACTTCAGAGCATCGTTGGCCGACAGGCCGCCATATTTCATGCTCTTGGCCGCTTCCTGATTCAAGTGGCGCGCTTCTTCGGCGTCATCCGAGTTGATCGAAACAATCACGCCGCGGTCCGTCATCAGCGCGGCGTTGTACGGAATCGCGTCATAGGCTTCCATCTTGTAACCCCACCAATCGGAAAACGTGGAGCCTCCGGCGCCGGACGCGGCGATTTCATCAGCTATTTTGTAGCCTTCCAGCACGTGCTGGAAGGTACGGACCTTGAAACCAAATTCATTGGCCACCCGGATGAGCATCAGGATTTCGTCCGCGCGGTAACAGTGCGCGTGCACGTACCGCTTTCCTTCGAGCACTTCCACCAGCGGCTCAAGCTTCTCATCTCGCCTCGGCGGGATCAGATTCTGGTTCCCCGCTGCTTTCTTCTGGTTGTAGTCGTCCCACTCTTTCTTGTACTGCCGAGCTTCGATGAAAGCTTCGCGAATCGTTTCTTCCACGCCCAACCGGGTCGCCGGGTAACGAGGTTCCACTCCGGGCGGCGGCGAGAAATTCGAGCGCTTCGGATTCTCACCCAGCGCAAATTTAATTCCAGGCAGCGCGCCTTCGAACGGCAACTGGCTGGCGGGTTTGCCCCACCGTAACTTGATTACTACCGTTTGCCCGCCGATCGCGTTCGCGCTTCCGTGCAGAATATTCGCCGCGGTCACTCCGCCGGCGAGGTCATCGTAAATACTCATGTCGTCGGGATCCAAGACATCGGCGATGTTTGCCATCGACGAAACGGAAACGCTGCCTTCATTCACACCACCGTCTATCGCGATGTGCGAGTGGCAATCGATGATCCCAGGCATCACGTATTGGCCGTTCGCGTCAATCACCTTCGCGCCGTCGTGAACCTTCAAGTCGGTGCCCACCGCCGCTATCTTCCCGTCGCGAATCAGGATCGAACCGTGCTCGATATTCCCGTGCGTAATTGTGAGGATTGTGGCGTTCTTTATCAGAATCACGCCGTCTTTCTGAGTGTTCGAATCCTGGGCCCGAACCGAAAACGGAGCGAGTGCGGCAAACGCCACCGCCGCAAGCAGCAGGGAGCGTTTCATCGGCCCACCCCCTCGCCGCCAGCCGCATCTTTGGCCGGCGCACCGGGCGGTTCGTCTGTCTTATGGTCGCCCGGCTTATCGGCGGGCGGCTCTTCATGAATTTCGAACCAGCGCCCGTCCACAAAAACGTGTTTCACTTTCGTCTTCTCATCGAAGATTTCGCCGTCTGTCACAACTAAATTTGCGATCTTTCCCGGAGCGATGCTGCCCATGCGGCCACTCACCCCGAGAATCTCGGCCGAGTCGGATGTAAAGGCGCGCAAGGCCGCATCCGGCGCGAGGCCCGCAGCGATCGCTTTCCTGGCATTCTTGAGAATGTCCTTCGGGCCTGACAAGCCGCCGGAATAAAACGCGAACTTCACGCCGGATTTAGACAGCGCCGCCGGTGTCGAAGGTGCGCGGTCGCGGAAGCGCAACTCCCGCAATGTTTGCTCGCCCTCCGGATCAGCATCCTTTGCGCGCTCCGGCCATTTCAGATTCACCAGAACTGGAATTTTTTTAGCCGCGATCGCGTCCGCAACTTCATATCCATGCTGGCCGCCGTAGATCACCGCATTGATTTTCCATTCGTCCGCAAGGCGCAGCGCGCGCAAAATCTGGACAGAATTGTTAGCGGGCAGCAGAACGATTTCTTTGTCGCGTAGTTCGCGAGCGATAACTTCTTCGGTGCGATCGTACGGCAAACGCTCAAATTTAGTTTCGTTTGCTTTGTAGATGGGCTCCGCCTGCGCGTACCAGTTGCTATCGTCAAACACTTGGCGAATATAAGCGATCGAGCCCATCAACGAGTCCGGGAACGCCCAGAAATTGCCGACAGGTGTGAACGAAATCGGAAGCGCGGCCACTGCTTTCACAATGTAGTCGCCCCGGCGATCACCGGCGAGGTCAACCACGCTCGCCTGCCCAGGGAAAATTCCGCCATCCGGCATCGTAAGCGCCGTCGTAAACCCCGCGTTACGCCAGGTTTCAATTCGCTTGTCGTCTGTCTTGAATTCGTCCGCCGCCACTCGCCACGGACTTGTGCCCGGCCGATCCTCCGGGCCCTTCGCAGTTTCTCCGGACGGTGCCGCCCGCCGTCGTCCGCGTCCCACCGGCGCGCCTTCAGCAGGTTCTTCCCTCGGCAGACCAAGGTCGGTGCCTGCATCGATGAGCCCTGGATAAACAGTCAAGCCTTTGCCGTCGATTACCCACGCTTCCGGCGGAATCGCAACACTTTCTCCTACCGCTTGAATCAATCCTCTTGCCACCACCACGGTTCCATTATTTATCGGCGCGCCCGATCCGGTCACGATACGCGCGTTCGTAATTGCGAAGTATCGCGGTTCGCCCCCGGCTGCTCGCGCCGAGTGGGCCCAGTTAATCAAGCTCACGATGCACGCCACGAGGAGAATTAGAAGCACGTGTCGAAACTTGAATCGGTTTTTCACTTTACCCTCCCGGACAGCGACACTGGACCGCCATGCGTCATTGGCGCTTACGAAGGCGACTGATACTAGCCGCCGGTTCATTCAAAATCAAGGAAACTCGCGCTTCGCTTCCGCGATGAAATCGCGATGAATAAGATCGCGTGCGCACCAGACAGTTCCGACTGCAGCTTGCGATCCGCGATTTCTCTTAGGCGGGAGCACCGATGCATGGACTCGGCAGGATTGGAAGAGTATCGAAAATCGAATCAAACAAGAATGAGAGAAACCTCGGCCCGCGTCTGTGGGCCCGAGGACGTCTGGATCGTCTTCCGAAAAAAACTAAAACTGACGCGCTATCGTGCCCGTCATCACACGAGAGCTGTCCATTTCCAGCAGCAATGCAGTATTGTCGTCAATGACGAAGTACGAGAGCGTATTGCTCTGCAGCGGTTCGCTGAGTATCAATGGATTCCCGCGGCCATTCAAACCGGCGGTGGGCATCGTGCTGGTGCTTGCCAACGCTTGACCCGAAACCACTTTTCCGTTGGTGGCAATGTTGTTGATGTCCAGCGTGCCGCTCACCGACCCGGCGCTTCCAGCGCTTACCTGGCCTTCGATATCCTGCTCGCCTGCGGAGGTAAGTTCCACTCCTGCCAAGTTCAATGCGAAGCTTCCTTGCGGCGTCGCGGCACCGTTTTGCGTGTAAGCCAGTCCAGTTCCCACTCCGACGTTAGTATCCGTTTCCAACAGCACCGCGCCGGTGGAAGGTGAACCGTCTGCTGCGACGTAGTTGAACAGGTAAACGGCGAACGTCAAGCTCTTACTATTCGTCAACGAGATACCCAATCCGATTCGGCCCGTATTGGTGTCAGGCAACGACGCTGTCGCCGTCGAAATGTTTGGCGTTGTGATGTTTGTCGAACTGGTGGTTGGGCTAGTCAGGCTGCCGTCATCATTAAGGTCAAGCACACCTCCGGCGCCCGTCAGGAAAGCTCCACCCATTCCGTATGGATTACCACTATTGTCCGAACCCCTCACAACAAACGCTTGTGACCCGCTCATGTTGGTCGTTGCGGTTGGCGCACCATAGAAATCGCCGGCGAAAAGTGTGCTCGAACCACCTTCAAGCACTTTCAAGTGCGTAGCATCCACGATGTAATATACAAAAGTCAGAGTGCCGGATGAAACGCCGCCGTTGTTTCCGAAATCTAAGTCAAATGTCGGACAATCCAGGAAAAGAGTCCCGCGCCCTGTCGCGGGATCTGCGGGGCCGAAGCCTCCCTGAACTTGTAAATCCGTCACCGAGGTTCCGGCATTGTTCAAATCCAGAATCCCATTATTCAGTGGGAAAGTATTTTCGTTGTTCGCCACCACTCTTCCGTCCATGCCTAAATGAGCCCCCTTTTTTTCGAGTCCGGACACGCTGAAGGCGTAAGCCCCCAGTGAAAATGGCGCACCGAACTGTGAGGGATCCTGCATATCAATGGTTCCGCTGCCCGTCGCGGTTGTGTCGAAACGGATTACCAGTGCATGCTGATTTGAAATAAGCGCAAACTGCAAAACGTCTGTGGAAGTGCCCACATTCAGATTTGCGGTCGCGCGCCCATCCGGCCCTACTATGTACGCACTCCCTGCCGCAAATGTCGACATTGTAGGCGCAGCAAAGCCGCTGTTAATGTCCTCGGTTCCCCCTGTGATATTTCCATTTCCATCGGCCACAAAGGTTCCGGCCACAGACAAGAAACCTGATTTATCGTCTCCCAGATAAGAGAACGCATACGGCCGGGGATTGGCTTGGTTCACCAGCGAGTTCAAGGACGCGTTCGAGAAGAGGATCGTTACAGTGGCGGTGCCGGAATTCCCGCCGGAAGAGGCGCTGATCGTCACCGTTCCGCTAGCCGGAGGAGTAATCGGAGCTGTATATAGTCCGCAGGTCGCTCCGTTCGTGATGAATCCGGGGCTCCCCGAGTTGCCGTTTAAATTTGCTTGCCAAATTGTCCCCGCGCATCCGGCAGCAGAGGTGAATTGGAGGGTTGCGCCCGCCGGCACCGCGGCCGCCGCCGGACTCACAGCTACGGGCTGCGACGCCACAACATTGATGGTAATCGGTGCGCTCGCGTTCGAACCCGACACGGCCTGGATCGTATCGGTCTCTGGCGCTCCGGGTGCAGTGAATACGCCGCCAGCGGTGATGGTACCTGTGCCACTGAGCACAGACCAGGTGGCGGAAGTGATCGTCGCCCCGGAATACGCCGTGAATTGTGCTATCGATGGTTGCCCGCCATTCGCAGATTCGGGAATGGTCGCCGATCCCGGGTACACGACCAAGCCGCCGACTACTGGCTTGCCGCCTCCGCTTCCGCCGCCATTCGACCCGCATGCAGAGAGAAGAAGAGCGCCCGCGATCAGGGCGATAAAAACTGAGCAGCGTCCAAATTTCCCGGGCACTAGTAACCCCCCTTCATTACCGCTTTCGTGGGGATAAAATTCCCGCGCGAAACGACGCCACGAATTGGGACGCCTTGCTCGCTCCGAAGTATGAATATGCGGTCTGGGGTCGTGAGGATCCGCGCCAGCAATACGCTGTTGCCGCCTTCTTTCGCCATCATTCCGGTAATCTCAACTGCGTCGCCGGTCGAAAGGTCTAGAGTTTTGGCGTTCACGTTCGGACTGATTCCCAAGTGTGCATCCACCGTGCCCTGCGCCGTTGCGATCTGAGCGTGCATGCCCCTCAGCGCGCCACTGCTGCCCTGTTCGATACTTTGAATCGTGCCCTGAATCTTAATTTCCTTCGCCACTCTATAAGTTCGTCCGGTCAGCGGTCGGCTGGCCGCAGAAACACCTCCCGAAGTCGGTGTCTGCGCGTTAGCTCGCGGAGCTAAAACGAATCCCGCTGCCAATCCGGCGAGGAAAATTGCATCGAACAATCGATACCGCATCATCATTTCTCCTTAAACCTAATAGGGTATTTCTTTTTTTGTTGCGGAAAGTTCCGGGTATGCGCCGAATTCCACTATTGCGGGTTCTAAGTGTACCCCGGACTGCTTAGATTCATTCCATGACGCACGGGTTTCCCGGCGTTGCCGCAAACTCAGACCAATTGGGAAGCCGCGTAATTCTTGTCAGACGATTCGGTTTCTTCGGCTAACTCAATTCCGCAACGGTTTGCCGGTTTTCAGCGTGTGCGCCACACGTTCTTGCGTCTTGCGCTCGCCGCACAGGCTGACAAAAGCTTCGCGCTCCAGATCGAGAATATATTGTTCTGAGACTGTTTGGGGCGCGCTTAGCGCTCCTCCGGCCAGAATGTTTGCAAGCTTGCGGCCGACCACGCCATCATATTCCGTCGCGAACTCGCCGCGGACGAGCATATGAATTGCCAGTTTTGCTGCTGCCAGGAACTCATCGCCAAGCACGCGGATTTCCGCGGGCGCCGGTGGATGATATCCGGCGCGCACCATCGCCAGCGCGGTCTGCTTTGCGTCCGCCACCTGCCGGTCGCGATTCATGGAGATTAGGTCTGAAGGCCGCAAGAAACCGAGCGAGCGGGCTTCTTCTCCGCTGGTGGATACTTTCGCCATCGCAATCGTTTCAAAAATAGGCTTGAGCGCGTGAAATAAATCCAAGCTTTCGCCCCCGGCCGAATGCTCGTTCGCGCGGATAAGCATTTCTTTCGTTCCGCCTCCGCCGGGGACCAAACCAACCCCCGTTTCGACCAGCCCGATGTAGGACTCGCCCGTTGCCTGAATCCGCGCGGAGTGCATACTGATCTCGCATCCGCCGCCAAGCGCCATGCCTTGGGGAGCCGCAACCACCGGACCCGGCGCATATTTTATGGCCATGTTCACACGTTGGAATTGGCGTACCGCCATGTGAATCTCGTCCCACTCGCCCTCTTGCGCGCCAATCAGCAGGAGCATTAAATTCGCGCCCACGGAAAAATTTGGCGCCTGGTTCGCGATCACCATGGCGTCAAAATCCGAGCTCAGGCGCGCAATGCCGGCATGGATCATGGCCCCGATATCTCCGCCAATCGAATTCATCTTCGAATGGAATTCACAGCAAATGACGCCGTCGCCGAGATCGATCAGGCTCGCTCCGGCATTCCTCTGCACTAACGGCGTGCGATCCTTCAGCGACTTCAAAAGAATGATTCCCGCGGGCTCCTCCACCGGCTTGAGAGTGGCCGTCGCGGCGTCGAAATAGCGCGTGCTGCCCTTTTCTGTTTCGTAGAAAACTTTCTTTGGCGTGGCGAGCACTTTCTTGGCTAATGGCGGTAGCTCTTTGCCGTCGCGTTCTAGAGCTTGGGCCATGCGCTCAACTCCAATCGCGTTCCACATTTCGAATGGGCCAAGCTCCCAGGCGAATCCCCAGCGCATCGCGCGGTCCACGTCCACGATGCTGTTTGCAATTTCCGGCACGCGCCGCGCGGCGTAAAGGCACATCTCGCTGAGTCCACTCCACAGGAATTGATTCGCCTTGTCGCCGCCTTTGCCTTCCAGCGCCGGGCCGGCCAGTGCTCGCAGTCGCTCGCGCGTATCCTCAATTCCCTTACCCGCTTCGATCGAACCGAACTTCGCTTTCTGGCGTGGCCGGTATTCCATCTTCTTCCAATCCAGCGTCAGGATTTCCGATTCCCCGCCCTTCTTCACCCGTTTGTAAAAACCGCCGCCCGTTTTATCGCCAAGCCAACCGCGCGCGACCATCTCTTCCACAAATTTGGGCACGCGATACAACTCGCGCGATTCGTCGTCAGGCGCATTTTCATAAATATTGCGAATAACGTTGACGAGCACGTCCAATCCGACCAAATCCGCCGTGCGAAATGTTGCCGACTTCGGCCAGCCCACCGCCTGCCCCGTGCATACATCCACTTCCTCAATCGTCATGTCCATCGCCTGCATCTGCCGCAGCGCATTTAACATCGAGAAAGTGCCGATACGGTTGGCGATGAAATTCGGAGTGTCTTTTGCCGGCACCACACCCTTGCCCAGCCGCAAATCGCAGATTTCGCTCAGCGATTCCAGCACCTCGGGTTTCGTCTTTGGCCCTGAAATCAACTCGACCAACTTCATGTAGCGCGGCGGATTAAAAAAATGCGTGCCGGCCCAATGCTGTTGGAAATCTTCCGAGCGCCCTTCGGCGATCAGTTTGATGGGAAGCCCTGATGTATTCGAGGTAACGATAGTTCCCGGCTTCCGAATTGCATCAACCCGCGAGAAAAGGCTCCGCTTGATCTCCAGATTTTCCGCCACAGCTTCAATAATCCAATCCACTTCGCTGCACCACGTTAGGTTGTCCTCAAAGTTCCCCGGCGTCACCAATCGCGCTGTCTCTGGCGTGAAAAATGCCGCGGGACGCGATTTCTTCGCTCCTTCCAGCCCCGCGAGCACGATCCGATTTCGCACCGCCGGAGTTTCCAAAGTCATGCCTTTGCGTTTTTCTTCGGCATTCAGCTCGTGTGGCGCGATATCGAGCAAATAACACGGAATTCCCGCGTTGGCCAGGTGAGCCGCAATGCGCGCTCCCATCGTTCCAGCTCCCAGCACAGCCGCTTTTTCGATTCGATGCTTCATCCGTGCCTCGCAAAGTCCTCAGCGTGCGCGTCGAGGTTACAGAAGCGGAAACCCGCGGTCAACCCAAAGCCCTTGCAACCGCTAAGTGCGTTACAGTGTCCTATAGAACTAGAGGCGCTACAAATGGGAACTACTTCCAATTGGCTTGGGAAAGCCATTCGCGGTCTGCGTTCATTCGCCTATAACGCCGGCGGGCCGCGTCCCAAAGTCGGTGTCGCTCTCGGCGGCGGATTCGCGCGAGGCATCGCCCACATCGGCGTACTGCGCGTCCTCGAGCAATACGAAATTCCCGTTGATTTCATCGCCGGCACCAGCGTTGGCGCCCTGATCGCCGCGGCCTATGCCAGCGGAACATCTCTCGACGAAATGGCTCGCCAGGGAAGTCTGACCCGCTTTCGTGATTTTGGACGCTGGACACTTTCCCGCATGGGTATGGCTTCCAACGAACGCCTGGATGATTTCCTCCATCGTTTCACCACCGCGAGAACTTTCAGCCAGATGAAAATTCCTTTGGCCATCGTTGCCACCGACTTGCTTTCGGGCGAGTCCGTCCATTTCACCAAGGGAGAGATCAGCCCGGCGCTTCGAGCTTCTTGCGCCTACCCCGGCCTTTTCCTCCCCGTTGAACATGACGGCCATTTCCTTGTGGATGGGTTTCTCACCGAGCAGGTGCCTGCACCCGCCCTCCGCGAAATGGGCGCTGAAGTGATCATTTCGGTTCATTTGGAGCCGGGAATTCTGGATTCGAAGCCGCGCAATACCATCGAAGTGATCAGCCGGGCTTTCTCAATTATCCAAACGGCTGCGAATCAGCCCTGGCGTGGCGAGACCGACGTACTCATCGAACCCGGAGTGCACCACATACTCTGGGATGAATTTGTCAAGACCCCGCAACTCATTGCCGCAGGGGAAGACGCAACGAATGCCGCCATGCCCCAAATCAAAGCAGTACTGGATCGCGACCCTCAACAGATAGAAGAGGCTCGGCAAGCTTCCCGAGCTTCCGAAGAAATTTGAGCTCGGGCTGTTTGACCCACCGCTAGTAGGAAATAGGCCTTGTTTTACTGTGCAGGAGCGCTCGCCCCTTCGATTTCACGCGTTGCTAACTATCCAAAGGATTCCACGTCGAATGAATTGTGAAGGGCCGAACTTCTCCTGCGATGACCGCTGCAACGCCCCAATCATACGCAAGAAGAGTTCGGCTCTTCTTCCGCTGAGAATATTCTTTGATTCATATCTGATAAATCCCAATTTCGGAAGAACATAAACTTCGTCGTTCAACTTGCCGTCGTAATCTCCACACTCACCGGTTTGCCATTCCCTTTGCCACGTTTTGTCAGCCATTCGCCCAGTGCCGTCGCCAGCCGGCCGGGTTCGACGTTCAGCCCCGCCTCCAGCTTTCCCTCGCCCGTTGGCAGCGTGTCGTCGAACTCGGCAGCGCCCGTGAAATTCCGCATGCAAAAACTGTCTAGCCAGTCCAGTGGCGCGGGCATTTTCTCGCCACCGATCCGGACATATACCTGAAGCTTTTGCGCAAACATTCTATGGGAAGTATAACATCGGGCACTCTCAGGCCATCCGTGCGAGGCCGCTGCCTTGCTTTTCCCCGCTCTGTGACCTAGACTTTTTAGGTAGCTAAACGCAGAAATAAACGCGACCTGCGGCTCCCGCGAGCCTTGCATTTTCGCGCTCGAAATCCTCGGAGGTTCGGTGTCTACACCGCTTGAAAGATGGGTCGATGAATCCGCTCGCCTCACCAAGCCCTCAAAAATTGTCTGGTGCGACGGTTCGAAGGCGGAAAGCGACCGTTTGGTGGATGAGATGCTGCGCGACGGCACCTATATCGAGCTGAACCAGAAAACCCGCCCGGGCTGTTACCTGCATCGTAGCAATCCGAATGATGTCGCGCGCACCGAAGGCATAACCTACATATGCACTCGCCAGAAAGACGACGCCGGTCCAACCAATAATTGGATGTCTCCGCTCGAAGCCAAAGAAAAAGTGCGCCCACTGTTTGACGGCGCGATGAAGGGCCGCACGATGTACGTGGTGCCTTACATCCTGGGCCCGGTGGACTCTGCCTTCAGTAAAGTGGGTGTGGAGATCACGGATTCGGCGTACGTTGTCGCTAGCATGCGGATTATGTCTCGGATGGGCCAAGCCGCACTCGACCGCCTGGGCGGCTCCGACGATTTTGTTCCCGGCCTCCATTCACTCGGCGATCTAAGTCCCGACCGCCGCTTCGTTCTCCATTTTCCCGAGGAGAAACTAATCTGGAGCGTTGGCTCCGGCTACGGCGGCAATGCCCTTCTCGGCAAAAAGTGTTTCGCCCTTCGCATCGCCAGTTATATGGCTCGTGAACAAGGCTGGATGGCCGAACACATGCTCATCCTCGGCCTGGAAGATCCTTCCGGCAAAGTAACCTACATGGCGGCGGCATTCCCCAGCGCCTGCGGAAAAACGAATTTAGCCATGATGGTTTCGGCCCTGGAAAGCAGAGGCTATCGCGTGTGGACTGTTGGCGACGACATCGCCTGGATGCATATCGCGTCCGACGGCTCCCTGCGCGCCGTTAATCCGGAAGCCGGCTTCTTCGGTGTGGCGCCCGGCACCAACGCAAAAACGAATCCAAACGTCAGAACTGCGCTGCAACATGATGCCATCTTCACCAATGTCGCCATGACCGCCACGTCGCGGGAACCTTGGTGGGAAGGCATCAATGGTGTGCCGCAGGAAGAACTCATTAATTGGAAGGGCGAAGACTGGAAGCCGGGTATGGGCCCGGCGGCGCATCCGAATTCGCGATATACCGTTTCGGCAAATCAATCCCCCTCAATTTCCGCCCACTGGGAAGATCCCGAGGGCATCCCCATCTCCGCGATCATATTCGGTGGCCGCCGCGCGCGCGTCGCCCCGCTTGTGTATCAATCTCGCGATTGGCAACACGGTGTCTTCGTCGGCGCCACCATGGCTTCTGAAACCACCGCCGCTGCCACCGGCGCAGTAGGCGTCACGAGGCGCGATCCCATGGCCATGCTTCCGTTCTGCGGTTACAACATGGGCGATTATTTCCGGCATTGGCTGGAGATGGGTTCCCGTCTGGAAAACGCTCCCAAGATTTTCCACGTGAATTGGTTCCGCAAGGATCGCAGCGGAAAATTTCTCTGGCCCGGCTACGGCGAAAATGTACGCGTCCTGAAATGGATGCTCGACCGCATTGAAGAGCGCGCGGAAGCCGCTGAGACCCCCATCGGCGATGTTCCGGCTCTCGGTTCGCTCGACCTGGACGGCCTTGCAATCTCGCGCGAGGCCCTTGATGAATTGCTTCGCGTGGATCCCGGCGATTGGTCCGAGGAAGTAGCTGCTACCGGAAAGTTCTTTGAGAAATTTGGCAACCGCCTGCCGGACGAAATTCGCACCGAGCACAAAGCTCTGGCCGATCGCCTCCAGCGCTCCAGCGTTGTTACCAAGTAAAACTTCACTGCTCCTTTGTTGTGTCTTCATCGGCGAAATCTGCTGACGCCTTCCGTTTGAGTCGCCTTCACAAGCTAGCGCACAAGGCTTGCTGCTGGTATGCTCAGCCGTTCTTCGGAGGATTCCCTTGGCATTCAAGAAAGCCCTATGGATAACTGCCTTCTTCGCCATTACAACTTGCGCTCAGCAGACAAAGCCCGCACTCACGACACCGGACTCAGCCCCCGGAGCCTCGCCGCAGCACGCGGAGCCCGTGCTTCCTTACACGCCCAGTCTCGATCCCGCGGCCATGAATCGCACCGCCGATCCTTGCGTGGACTTCTACGAGTATTCCTGCGGCGGGTGGAGAAAAATGAATCCGATTCCCTCCGACCAAACTTCCTGGAGCGTTTACGGCAAACTCTACGAAGATAATCTGAACTATCTCCGCGGCATTCTCGAAGAAGCCTCCACAGCCAAGGACCGCGACGCGGTGACCCAGAAAATTGGCGACTATTACGCCTCTTGCATGGATGAAACGGAAATCGAAAAGCTGGGTGCCAGCCCTATGAAGCCGGACCTGTCGGCGATTCAAGACCTCAAGAGCACGAAAGACCTCGCCGTCTTGATCGCAACTCTCCAGCTTAGAGGGGATTCAGTTCTTTTCCGCGCCAGGCCGATCCAGGACCCTGATAACTCTGATGAAGTCATCATCAACGTTTCGCAGGGTGGCCTCGGGCTTCCCGACCGCGATTACTACCTTACAGACGACGCCAAATCGAAAGAAACCCGCGAGCGTTATTTGCTGCACGTTCAGAAAGTATTTGAACTTCTGGGTGATTCGCCGGATACCGCCAAGAACAACGCCGCCGTCGTGATGCGCATGGAGACCAGTCTTGCGAAGGCCTCGCTTACCCGCGTCGAGCGCCGCGATCCCTACAAAGAGAAGCACAAGATGAGCGTTCCGGACCTTTATAAAATCGCGCCGGACTTCGATTGGAACGCCTACTTCGCTGCCGGCAGCGTCCCCAGATTCCAAATCTTGAATGTGGGTTGGCCGGATTTCTTTAAGGACGTCGATGCCCAACTGCAATCAGAATCACTCCAGGACTGGAAGACCTATCTTCGGTTTCATGTTGCCAATTCCCGCTCGCCCTATTTGTCCACCGCCTTCGTAAACGAGGACTTCGACTTCTACCGCAAATACCTGCGCGGCGCCAAGGAGCTTCAGCCTCGGTGGAAACGTTGCGTGCGCGACATCGATCGCGATCTCGGAGAAGCTTTGGGACAGGCATACGTTCGCAAAACTTTCTCGCCCGAGCTGAAAGCTGCCACCGTGGACATGACCAGGCGCATCGAAGACGCTATGGCGCTGCGTATTCAGCAGCTGGATTGGATGAGCCCCGGAACCAAGCAGCAGGCGCTGGCCAAGCTGCGCGCCATTCGTAACAAAATCGGCTATCCCGACGTTTGGCGCGATTACAGCTCGGTGAAAATTGTGCCCAACGATTTTTATGGTAACAACCTGCGCGCCACCGAGTTCGAAACTCATCGCGAGTTAAACAAAGTTGGGAAACCCGTGGACCGCGGCGAATGGGGCATGACGCCTCCCACCGTCAATGCCTACTTCGATCCTCAAATGAACGACATCAATTTCCCCGCTGGCGTTTTGCAACCTCCTCTCTACGACGCCAAATTGGATGACGCTCCGAACTACGGCAATACCGGTTCCACCATCGGCCACGAGTTGACCCACGGCTTCGACGACGAAGGCCGCCAGTTCGATGCCAAGGGGAATTTGAAAGACTGGTGGACCAAGGAAGACGCCGATCAATTCGTGAAACACGCCGATTGCGTCGTGGACCAGTATGCGCAGTACGTCGTCGTGGACGACATCCACATCAATTCAAAGCTGACCGAAGGCGAGGACGTTGCCGACCTTGGCGGAACGATTCTGGCCTACATCGCCTGGAAGGACGCCACCAAGGACATGACGCTGAAAGACCGCGATGGACTCACGCCCGATCAGCGCTTTTTCGTCGGCTTTGCGCAATGGGCCTGCGAAAATAATCGCCCCGAGAATGAGCGGGTAAATGCAATCACCGATCCACACTCCCCGGGAAAGTACCGCATCAACGGCGTGGTGGTGAACATGCCGGAGTTCGGCGCCGCCTTCTCCTGCAAAGCGGGGCAGCCCATGGTGAAGCCGCCTGAAAAGGTCTGTCACGTCTGGTAGGTGATGACGCCGGCCAAATCTCGCGGCGCTAAAGAATGTCGCGGATCTCGGCGTCGATCGAGATGTGAGTCTGCGGAAATCCGTTAATCTGAAAACTGGCGCCGGAACCGGCGCCGGCGGCATTTTGAAAATGAAAGAACCGGCTGATGTGGTAGTCCTCGTCCAGAAAGTCGAAAACCCGCTCCGTTTCTTCGCGTGAAATTCCCAGCGCAGCAATCGACACCGGCTTTCCGTAGCCGCCCGCCGCTGCCAGATATTTTTCAACCAGTTCTTTCAGGCTCATCGTTAGATCCAGACGTACGCGCCTGCGTCGCCGTACGGAAGATTCATGTAAAAAATGTTCGCCTCCGCCAACTTCTCGAATGCGGATAATAGCTTTCTGGCGCCGTGTTTTCCGCAAAAAACTTCTCCGGGCGCGGTCGAGATGAGCTCGACCTCGTCCAGACTGGGAATTTGCTCCTGCGAAAACCATAGCCAAGTCGCTCCCTGGGAGCATTCGCGGCACGTCTCGCTGCTTCTCTCCAGGCGCGCGTTAATCGCGGTAGATGTTTCCGGCGCCAATCCCGCGGCCTCGAAGTCCGTTGTCGCCACGAAAAAATACTGCGTGAAAATTGCCGGGTCCGGTTCGAACGCTACTACACGTCCGGGAAACGACTCAAGTTCTGAAGCGAATGTGTCGCTTAAACATTCAAAGCAAACCGAGACTTCTGGCCGCACCGGCTCTCTTCTGTTCGCCCTTTTCCCGCGCAGGTACAACGTGTCCGGTAAAACCGCCGCAATCCAACTTATATTTTCGTCCAAATGAACGCATTCGGGAGCAGCTCCCTTCAACCGCGCCCACCAGTTGCGGCTGCGCGGCAAAATCTGAAGGCTCGGATACGCCTCGCGATATGAAATGCGAGCCAATTTCCTCGATACGCTCCCTTCACAAATTCCGCAAAATCGTATCCTAGCAGATTGCAGAGCCGAATGGCGTGGGACGAACCTGCCGATGTTTGTCTGCTCCGGCGGCTTCGGCTATCATTGTCCCCTGGATGAAAACTGTCCTTATTTAATTCGCGCGAGCGAACAGGAGGATTTTGCATGGCGATCTCAGTGGGTGCTGCGGCTCCGGATTTCACCTTGAAGGATCAGAGCCAGAAAGAAGTAAAGCTTTCGGAATTTCAAGGCAAGAAGAATGTGGTCATCGTGTTTTACCCTCTCGACTGGAGTCCGGTCTGCACGAATGAGCACATCTGTCTGGTGAACGATATGAAGCGTTTCGAAGAGCTCGACGCGCAAGTGCTGGGCGTGAGTGTTGACAGCGCATGGTCGCACAAGGCTTTCGCCGAAAAAATGGGAATTAAATATCCGCTTCTCGCCGATTTTCAGCCGCGCGGCGCCGTCGGCGAAAAATATGGCGTATACCTGGCCGACAAAGGGATCACCGGACGCGCCATCGCCGTCGTGGACCGCTCGGGGAAAATCGCCTGGTTCAAGAACTACGACATCCCCACTCTGCCGGACGTCAAGGAAGTCTCCGACGCGCTTGCCAAGTTGAAAAATTAACGCAAGCCGCGACCCACCTTGCCCCAGTCGCTTATTGCTTTTTCGGCGCAGCGCCTGTTTGTGGTGCAGCATTTGTGGCAGGCGCCGCACCGCTGGCAGGTTTTTGCGACAGCGTGCGAATGTAATCCACCAATTCCCACCGCTCCTGCTCCGTGAGTTTGTTTTGAAAGCCGGGCATCGGCCGCCGCCCGTGCGAGATTTTCCAGAAAAGCTCGCCGTCCGTCATCTGGCCCATCGCGTGCGCATCCGTAAAATCCGAAGGCGCAATGGAAAGCTTTTCCCGCCCGCTCGCCTTTACCGTCCCCTCTCTCCCCGTGGCAACTCTGGCAGTGAGTTGAGTAGCTCATCATTCCCGCGGTGATGGAATCATCCGTCGGCGGCACGGGATTCTGAATACTTTCTCGCCGCCGCTGGGGCGTTCCAATCGCGCGTTGCATACAAAATGATGGAGCCCGCCGCGGCCACGATCACGAACACAACGGAAACGCCTAGCAGCAATTTCCGCTTTGGCGGTTCTGGATTTTTAGCGGGAGTCATGGATGGGGTGCAAACCGTTGCGCAAATTCAATGTCACAAAAAAACACTTTCGCACGCAGGCCGGGGACTTCGAATTGTAGCAGATCACGCAACGTGCCGGGAAAAACGCGCCCGGCAGGTCCGCTGGAACCCCGGCGCGAAATTGGCACTCAGTGCGCCGCTTGGATTGCGCGTAGCACCGAAATGAAGACAATCACCAGCATCACCACCACGTAAATGCGCAAGCCCCAAAGCATCGCTCGCACTCCCCCCGAAAGCTTTTGACGGCCGAAGCGCATTCTTTGTTTGGCCGCTACTACTTGGTCCGCTTCGAGCAGCGACAAGACCACCCGCGGGTCTTCGAGATGCGGCTGCTCCCCGCTCAGGGCAACCGGCTCAATGTTAGGTTTCAATTCTCTCTTCACCAATTCTCCGTCCTTTCAAAAATGACACCCGCCCCTCGCGCCAGCCTAGCCTCCCAGCAACTTCGGGAACACCGTCGCCAGGCCAAATCCGATTCCCGCGCAGATCAAAAGCACGGTCACGGTCACACCTGCCACGTTGGCCCACGTGCCGTTCACGTACTCGCCCATCACCTCTCGATCGTTCACTAGCAGCAGTAGAAACGCGAGCGCCGGAGGCATGGCGAGAACCGCGATCACGTTCACGGTAAGCACTACAAACTCGAGTGGAAAACGCGGAATCAGCACCAGTGCCGCGGCCGCAGCGGCCGAACCCAACAAAACCAAGTAAAAAGGCCACGCATCGCGCAACGGGCGATTCAGGCTATGCCCTGTTTGCAGAACCTCGCCGAATGCGTAAGCCGAAGAAGTAGAAATTGCAATGGCCGCCACGATCCCCGCTTCAAAAATTCCCAGCGCGAAAAGCGCCGCGCCGGTGTGTCCGATCCAAGGCTCCAGCGCCTCCGCGAACTGCGCTCCCTGAAAGTTCGAAGCATCAATACCGTGGTGGAACAACGGCGCCGTGGCCAGGATTGCGGCAATGGCGCACACCGATGCCAGGACAACTCCTAGAATTGTGTCGAAACGGCCTGCATTGATGTCGCGTGGTTGCATGCCCTTGTCCACCACGGCGCTTTGCTGGAAGAAAAGCATCCAGGGCGTCACGGTCGCGCCGATCGTTGCCAGGATCAGTAGCAGAATTTCGTAGTGGCTTCCCCTGGGCAGCGGCATCCACGTCAGCAGCGCGTGGCCCACCGAATGCCAATTCGGACGTGCCAGGATCGCCGCCGGGATGAAAAGCCCGTTGAAGATCGCCAGCGCCAGCGTGATTCGTTCCCAGGTCCAATAACGGCCCGTCGTGATCGCGCCCGCCACGATTACAAGCGCTCCTACAACCGCGATCGCCGGCCGGATGCCGAAAAAACCTAAACCTGCGCGCACACCGATGAACTCCGTCACCAGCGTCAGAAAGTTGCCGAGGACTAAATCCCCCATGGCAAAAAACCCCCAGAACTTTCCGAAGCGATCGAAGATTAATTCCGCGTGACCCCGATGAGTGACGGCTCCCAAACGCACCGTCATTTCCTGCACGATGAATCCCATCACGAAAGTCAGGATGACAAACGGTATGAAAAATCCTATTCCGTAGCGCGCGCCGTCTGCCGAATAGGAAAGCATGCTCGGAGCATCGTTCTCACCCAGAAAAACGAGAACTCCGGGCCCGATTAATAGCCACAGCAGGCGCACACCGCGAAAGTCTTGCGCTCCGCGACCTCTCCGCCGGGCGCGAGCTACCTGCCAGCGGTCGCGAGCGCGATCCACATCCTCATGAGTTAAAAGACCCGCGAGCTCGGGCGCCGTGGAAGATGCGGCGGCGGATTCCGTGGTGGGGTGCGCGTGGATAAACGGGGCAGCGTGAGGCTCGGTTTTGGGCCTGTCCATGAGTTAACCTAGCTAAACTCTCGATATAAACTACGCTTAACTAAGTTTCAGGTCAACCGTTCCGGGCATACGCATTCCAAAAATCGCCGGGAACTGCTTCTCCGCCTCTGCTATAGTTGATGTGATTCCAAGGAGGGTAGTGATGGCTGAAACGCCGAAACCGCAGCAACAGCAAGTCCAGATTAAGGCTGACGAGAAGGAATTACTCGGACAATATGCAAATCTGGTAGTTGTTCACCACAATGCGGAAGAGTTCACCCTGAATTTCATCTATCTTTTTCCCAGCGTCCCCCACGGAAAATTGGTGGGCAGCTTGATCCTCAGCCCCGCCCACGCGAAGCGATTGGCAAAAGCTCTGCAGGAAAATGTGTCTCGTTTTGAAGAGCAGTTTGGAATGCTTCCCGAAGGTCCCGGCCCAGGTCCAGAACCCAACGTCGGGTTTGTGCAGTAATCACGCGGCGGACATATTTCCTATTACCCAGCCGTCCCTCGACTCCAGGAATTCGACCCCGACGGCAAAGCCCGCTTCCGGGACTAACTGACAGTACGCTACGCGTGCCAGGGACTTGAATGAACCGGTGAGCGTCGCAATGGTGAGCCGGTCGCCCGGTGTCCACCGGCGCGTACTCCAGACGCGCGCTCCACCTGCGCTAACATTATCCGTGAATGTGGTTTCGGTGCCCGGCAGCGCGAGATGCCCGGTGATCTGGACGCTTACTTCCATCGGAATTCGCGACTCGCGTCGCTCCGCTATCGTCTTTGGGACCCCCATCCCAAGTCGCATCCCGCGACCTCCTTTCTTACAAGCAAGCCGCTACATGCCCTAGACGGAATTTCTTTTCGCCGCGGCCCTTCATCCCGTAGAGCGCGCGATCGGCGGCGCCCAAGAGCTTTTCAATCGTCGTTCCGTCGTTGGGATAGACAGCGAGACCCGCGCTAACGGTCACCGGCGGCTCCTGGCCATCGCGTGCGAGCCTCTCGCAGATTCGCAGAGCGGCCTTGCGAGCTTCTTCTTCTCCCGATTCCGGCAGGATTAGTACGAATTCGTCGCCGCCGTACCGCGCAGGCGTGTCGATGGATCGGCAATCATTTCGCAAGGCCACGCCCAGGCGCTTGATTGCCCGGCTGCCCGTCAGATGCCCGAACATATCGTTGATCCTTTTCAATTTGTCGAGATCGAACAGCACCACCGCGAAGCTGCGACCGGTACGCCGCGAACGCTGAATTTCATTTTCCAGAACTTCCAGAAGCCGGCGATGATTTGCAAGTCCAGTAAGCGAATCAGAGGCAGCCAGCCGGCTGACCTGATCGAATAGTTGCGCGTTGTCCAGCAGCGTGCCGCCCAGAACCACCACATAACTGAGGTCCATCGTCACATGCGCGAGCGTAAAAGCGGCATCGAAGACGTGTTGCGACTGGCTGATCGTAATATGGCAAATCACATTCATCGCCGCTGCTATAAACAATGCGCGGTCGAGCGACGATTCAGAATTCCCGCGACGCAAACGCCACGCATATCCTACCGTGGCGGCAGCAAAAATTGCCGCCGGCAGCAAATCCCAAGGACGCGGAATAATTGCGCCGGGATGAATTTTGGGTGCGTTCGGCAGCATGAAATAAAAGACACTGGTCAAATAGGCGGCGGCTCCTACCAGCAGCGTAGAGCCGGCCATTTCCTTCCCCGGTTCTCGCGCCACCGGAATTCGACGCTCCACCACCAGCGCAGCCAGCAATAGAATTCCCAGAAGCGTCTGCCCTGCGAGCCACCCAATTGAAATTTCATTCCCTGCGCTGGCCGTGACGAGCATGCCGCGGTAGAACGTCATGCTTGTCCCCGCCTCGATCAGCCCCGCCATTACAAAGCCGAATGCCAAGATCAGAGAAATTCGATCGTGTGTTCCGCGAAACCGAACCAGCGCGTTCGCGGCAAACGTGAACGCGATTAGGCTTCCCGCCATTTGAAGATAAGTGTCAAGAAGAGGATCGGCGATGTAAGAAGAATTTCGAACGACCCACAAGAGAATGAGGTACGACGCACCGGCTATCGTCCAGAGAAGGACGAGACGAAAACGATGCAGAAAACTCCAAATCTTGCTCGGACGACCCACCACTTCCCCCAAGAGACGTACTTCTGCCCGTGGAGAAACTTGCAAGTGGTGTACCGTTCCGGACCATAGTTTTAGTACCTGTTAACTATATTAAAACAAACAGTTTAATACTTACAAGCGACTTGCCACGCCGGAAATACTACGTATATAATTTTCGCCCTCTGGGTAGGATTGTTACAATACCACCCCAGAGCTGCCCAAATTTGGATTAGGGCTTAGGTTGTGGCGGGGGAAGTTCGTGGGCCTCGACCAGGCTCTGAAAATTCGACTTTTTGTGCGAACCATCGCAGAAGGGCTTGCGCTCGGACGCGCCGCAGCGACACAGCCCGATCTTGGTTCGCCCTCCCAGACCGTAAGACTTGCCTTCCTGATCGACAATCTGCACTTCACCATCAATAAGCAGCGGTCCATTATTAACGACGGTCACTTTGATATCTGGCAATCGATCCTCCGATCGAAGTTCATAAAATTCTCAACGTGTTTCTGGCAACGTTCGGACGCTCTCGGAACCGCTCAGTACTTTGGAACAGAGGCATCCACTTCATCCGACCATGCAAGAATACCACCCTTCAGGTTCAAGACCTTGCGGAAACCTGCGCCGCGCAGGAATTCCACCGCTTCCGCGGACCGTTTGCCGCTGCGGCAGTGCGCGACGATTTCGCGCGAACTATCCAACTCGTTTACGCGCCGCGAAAGCTCGCCCAGCGGAATCAAGTGTCCCCCGAGATTGCAGATCTGATACTCGTGCGGCTCGCGCACATCAAGAATAAAAAGATCGTCGCCGCGATCGAGCCGGGCTTTGAGTTCGCGCGGAGCGATTTCGGGCACCGACGTTTGAGTTGGGCTCGCAGCTTCTTCGCCGCGAATTCCGCAGAATTCCTGGTAATCAATTAGCTTCGTAATCGTCGGGTGTCCGCCGCAAACCGGGCACTCCGGATTTTTCCGCAGCTTCAATTCTCGAAAGCGCATCGCCAAAGCGTCAAAAAGGAGCAAGCGCCCAACCAGCGGTTCCCCTTTCCCGATGATCAGCTTCAAAGTTTCAGCGGCCTGTATCGCCCCCACAATTCCCGGAAGCACACCGAGCACTCCTCCTTCCGCGCAAGAAGGCACCAGCCCTGGCGGAGGCGGCTCAGGATACAAACACCGGTAGCACGGGCCGCCCGGATAACCGAAAATAGTAATTTGGCCCTCGAAGCGGAAGATAGAACCATAAACATTGGGCTTGCCCAGAATCACGCAGGCATCATTCACCAGGTAGCGTGTGGGGAAATTGTCTGTGCCGTCCACCACGATGTCGTAATCCTTCAGGATATCGAGTGCATTTTCGCTCGTAAGGCGCGTTTCGAAATTGTCGATCTGAATATCCGGGTTTAGGTTCCGCAGGCGATTCGTCGCCGCTTCGATTTTGGGACGTCCAATATCGTTCGTGTCGAAAAGAATCTGCCGCTGAAGATTGGTCAGATCCACCTTGTCGAAATCGACTAAGCCGATTCTCCCCACTCCCGCAGCCGCAAGGTACAAGCCCAACGGCGCTCCCAGCCCGCCAGTGCCGATGCAAAGAACTTTCGCTTGTTTCAGCTTGAGCTGCCCGTCCATCCCAACTTCGGGCATGATTAAATGGCGGCTGTAGCGCGTTATTTCCTCTTTTGACAGCGCCACGCTCGGATTTCCCGTCTCCGGCGAATTAGGAATTTTTATTTTTGATGCCACGAAAACTCTCCTGACTTGCGCGTTCCGCCTGCGATCGAAGGCACGATACTGACGATGTCTCCATCACGCAGCTGCGTCTCTTCCTTCTCCAAATAGCGAATATCCTCATCGTTCACATAAACATTCACGAAGCTTCGCAGGCGCCCATCCTCGGAGTACAAATGTTTCTTGAGCTCCCCGAATCGAGTGGTAAGCCCAGTAAGGGCCTCGCGGACACTGCCGGCTTCCATTTCAACACTTTCCTGCTTGCCTGCGTAAGGCCGCAGCGGCGTAGGAATGATCACTTTCACTGCCATTCGGTGGTCTCCCTCTTCATTATTCCGATTAGATGCTCGCGGATTGTGCGACGGATTCAATCGCTTCCGCGTCGTACGCGGAACGATCGTCGCGCAATCGCCACGACTTCGTATCGCGCGGCTCGCTTGCTTCAACACTCACGATGACGTAGCTGTACCACGGCCAAGCGTGTTCGCGATCGAATTCGCTGGGACGCGCCGGAGCATTCGGATGCGAATGGTACCAGCCGATCACCTCAACCCGCATATCTCGCGCCTTTTTCTCCGCCATTTGAACGTCACCCGGAGTTACCTCGAAACGATTGCGCGGTGAATCATCCCGGCGATTCGCCAGTGGAACCAGCTCGACAACTTCGCGTGACGTTTCGTTGTCCCTTCCCAGCAGCGCACCACAGCATTCGTACGGATATGTCTCCACGCCGTGCGCCTGAATCCGGCGAACCAGCGCGTCTGAGATTCGCAGCGTCGTGCCGCTCACTCTTCGCTCCAGAATTTCTCGCTCAGGTATTTTTCGCCGGAATCCGGGAAGACCGTCACGATCACCGCTGGCCGGCTGCTCGGCAAATTCCGCGCCACCTCAAGGCACGCCCACAGCGCGCCTCCCGAACTGACTCCCGCCAGGATTCCTTCTTCGCGCGCCAGTCGCTTCACCATTCGGTACGCATCTTCCGTGCGCACCGCCATATCCTCATCGGCAAGTTTCGGATCATAGATGCTCGGCACAATCGCCGTGGCCATATGCTTCAGTCCCTCAAGTCCGTGAAATCCGGAATCAGGTTGCATGCTGATGCAGCGAATGGCCGGATTCAGTTCTTTCAGTCGGCGTGTAGTGCCGACGAAAGTTCCGCTGGTTCCCAGGCCCGCCACAAAATGCGTGATCTGCCCGCGTGTCTGCTCCCAGATCTCCGGAGCGGTGGTGAAATAGTGCGCTGCCGGATTTGCGGAATTGCTGTATTGGTCCGGATAAAAATATTTAGCCGGCTCTGCTTCATAAATTTGCCGCACGCGGCGAATGGCTCCGTCGGTTCCTTCGTCTCCGGGCGTCAACACGATCTCCACGCCGTAAGCCGCCAGGATTTGTTTGCGTTCGGGCGAAGCACTTGACGGTAGGCACAATTTCACTCTATATCCTAGCGCTGCGCCGATCATCGCGTACGCGATTCCCGTATTTCCGCTGGTGGCGTCGAGGATCACTTTGCCGGGCTGCAGCGCTCCCGTTCGCTCGCCTTCGCGGATCATGGAATACGCTGCGCGATCCTTTACCGAACCTCCCGGATTGAACCATTCGGCCTTGGCATAGAACCCCGCGTTGGGAAATTCAGCGCCAATGCGCCCCAGCCGAAGCAGAGGCGTATTGCCAATTCGTTCCAGTAGATTCTGTCCGAACCGTGCCTCCACACCGGAATTTTCTCGCGATAACGATTGTTTGTTCGCCGTACTCATGCTCCGTTTGTCCGCCAAGTTCCCTGTCTCAACGTCTCTATCGTTAATGTCGCTTCACTCCGGCAACCGGAATGAAGTCGAAAGGCAAATTAGATGCGCAGAAGGCCGTCGCGTATGCAACGAATTCAGGACAGTTTAGCAGACCCCCGGCAAATCTAGCGCAATCCCTGTTACCAATCCAAGGTTCCCAATTTTTGACTTTACAGAAGCCCCGCTGACTCACTAGTCTGGATGGGCATGTGGTACGTCAACAAGCTATTCGTCCAGTCGCAAGTGGAATCGCTCTCGGCCAGAGGGTTTCTTGTCCGTAGCTCCGGCGGAGTCGTCCGAATCGAAAAGTACAATTGCGGCGCGGAACTGCGCAAGACATCCGGGGACAGTTTTCAGATGACTGAGATTCCCTGCATCATGCTGCAGGGCCAGTTCACCTTGCTGTGGGATGCAGGCTATCAGAAATTCCTGCTTACCCATGACAAGAAGAAATTCCCCGCGCACAAGGGCCAGTTGGTTGATTTGCGCAAGTTCAATGAAGAACTGCGAACCGCTCTGGGCGTGCCCACTTATTACAACGAAGCTATTGGATCCACCTGCCACGTAAGCGAATATGACCGCGTGAAAGGCCGCCCGGGCGATGTGCCCGACGAAGGCGTAGGCGTGGAAGCGGAAAAATCAAAACACTAAGCGTCCCGCGAAGCTCTCCACTCCGAATGCCTGCAAACAACAGCACTCGAAAACGCTAGTTCCTAAGGCAGACGATCGTTACAGCTCCTTCGTCTGTTCCAAGCGCTGCCGCAAGAGAGCCGGATCGATTCGATGCTGCGCAAGTAATAATCCGCCCAGAAAAATCACAGGCACGTCGTCGTTGTAGCGTTCCAGCAGGACTGGATCTTCGTCGATATCCACCTCGCGAAGCTTCGCGTCAAATTCAGAAAGCAGCGGAGTCATCGCCGCTTTCGCTTCATCGCACAGATGGCATCCCTCGCGCGTGTACATCGTAATCTCCCGCGGGCCCGCGACGATCAGTCTTCCGCTTTCCGTGCGGCTGTAGAAATCGGCGCTGTCTTCGCGCAACAAACCTCTCTGCGCCAAGTCTTGTACCGAGTCGAGAACAAGTTCCCGCTCCGCCGGATCGTTGCCTCCGACAAACTCAAATAGTGTGTGCAGATCCAGCGAATCTTTTTCGAGTTGATCGAAGGTGGAAAGAATTTTCTTGCTGACTATTGTTTCCATCTGCTCGGTCGCTCCGCCTGGGTTACGGTTTGATCGTATAATATTTTTGGAAAGGCCCCATCGAAGGAAAGAATGCGCGCGACCGGAAAAGCTCCGCGATCTGCCGGATGTGGCCTAGATCGTGGAACGCCCATTCATTCATCAGTTGCCCGATTGAAATCTGCCCGATTTGGCCGTGTTGTCCGATGCGCGCGACCGCGTGCGCCGGGACGTAACGAAACATCGAAAGCGATCGGTCGCGCTCGTGGCAGAATATTTTCAGATGTTCACGGGCTTTGCCGCTCGAATATTTCCCCGCAGCGTAGGCGGCGTTTTGATCGTAGGGCTCCAGCGCTGGATTATTTTTTTCCAGCATCTTCTGTATGCGTTCGCGGAAGCCAACCACTTCCACGTCGGCCAGATGTGCCAGCACTTCGCTGATGGACCAGCGATCCATCGCTGGCTTCCAGTGCATTTGCTCCTCGCTGGCTGACCACACGATTTTCTCGATGATGATGGGCGTCTGCTCCAGAACGGCCAGTCCCGGCAACGCATCCGGATTCGATGGTCCGGCCATCAAAACCTCCCAGAAGTCCTTTCCGGCACATTTATACCTTAGCGGATAGCCGAAGTGGAAGAACTGAACTTGTACACTCGCGAGGTGCATGATAAACCGGAAAGAGAGGTAGCGAGCTTGGCAAACGTACTAGCTATGGTGGATGATCTTTTCTTCCAGGCGAAGATTGTCGAAACTGCCCGCCATCTGGCAGTCGACTTGCACATTTGTACCACCCCGGACGCACTGCTCGCCGAAATCTCCAAGGCAACTCCCAAGCTCGTAGTCGTGGACCTCAACTCGCGTAACCAGCCGCTTGAGGCTGTCGCACGCATGCAGGCAACAGCTCCGGATGTGCCTCTGGTTGGCTTTCTCTCGCACGTCCAGACCGAACTGGCTGAGCAAGCCCGCGCAGCCGGTTGCCGCGAAGTGATGCCGCGTTCGAAATTCACCAACGACCTGGCAACCATCCTTGCTCGCGGGAAATCCGAGTCGAAATGACAAAGCGTTTTTTTCTTTCCGCTACACTCGCAGCGGCCATCGTCTCGCTGGCGCTTTCCGGCGCTCCCGCGTTACATGCTCAAGAAGGCTCGGATCCTGCAGCGGCGCTTTCTTCGGCGATTGTCGCCGCCTGTCGCGGTAATGAAACGCAATTCTCGAATTATCTCACCGCCGAAAGCGCCGCTGCTTTCCGCGCCCTACCTGCTGAACAACGTACAGCATTTTTGAAAAGGTTTTCGCTTTCTGATATGCCCGGCAAGCCGCTCAGTTCCACGGACCCGCAGAATCACGCCGTGCTGCTCTGCCAAACGCCGAGCGGCACGGTGCAATACCGCTTTGGCTCCGCGCGCGTCCATGAAAACCTCGCTTTCATTCCCGTCTCCGTGGTGGACGGCGAGCAAGCCGAGTTCGGACTCGTGCGTGAAAACGGAGGATGGCGCCTCCTCTCCCTTGGGCTCGTCCTGCTCGACATTCCACAGCTCGCAAAGCAATGGGTCGCCGAAGATTTGCGCGCCCGCGAAGACGCCGCTATTGAAACATTGCGGAATTTGGCTGCCGCGATTGAGACCTACAACCGCGCATTCGGAAAGTTGCCGGAATCGCTTGCGGAGCTGGGTCCCGCGCCCAAAGGCCAGATCTCACCCGAGCAAGCGTCCCTCGTAAGTGCCGATCTCGCTGCCGGCAAAGAGAACGGATATTTGTTTCGATTCCGCATCGTGCCGGACCCGTCCGGAAACGATACGAATTTCGAACTCGCTGCCACACCCGAATCCTACGATAAGCTTGCTCGCCGCTCCTTCTTTCTTGACGCTGCCGGAAAAATTCACGCCGCCGACAAGCATGGCGCCGTGGCAACCTCCGACGATCCGCTCATGGATGGCGAAAAGTCGCCGTAACAAACCCGCTCCCTCAGGTATAATGGCCGCCAGATAGTTTGAGCTAACCAAAATCCCGAAGAGGAAGCGGATGTCACAATCCAGAGTTCTCGCCGATAGACTTTACCCGGCAGAAGGTCTCGCCGCGGACGTGGTGAGGATTGCCGCCGCAAACATTTTGCTCGTGTTGTGCGCGCACATCGCCTTTCCTTTGCCCTGGACGCCGGTCCCCGTCACCGGACAGACTTTTGGCGTTCTTCTCATCGCTATCCTTCTTGGATCACGTCGCGGAGCGCTTACTCTCGGGTTGTATCTCTTGGAGGGATTGGCTGGCCTGCCCGTTTTTCAGCCTCTTGGCCTGCCGGGCCCTGCGCGGTTCCTCGGTCCCACCGCGGGTTATTTGCTGGCGTATCCGCCCGCGGCATTCGTAACAGGATGGTTGATGGAGCGCGGCGCCTCTGGCGCACGAACGCATTTTGCGTCCCTCCGTGCTAGTGGCGCGAAACTCATCGGTGCGCTCGTTTCCGGCGAGGTAATAATTTTCGTGAGTGGTTGCGCCTGGCTCGCTCTGGTGACCGGCTCCGGATGGGCGAATTCCTTCCGCCTCGGCGCTCTGCCGTTCCTCCCCGGTGAGATTATCAAGATGGCGCTAATCGTGTCTGCCGTCGGCGGATTGGAATTCGCGCGCCCCAAGAATTCGAACTGACGGCTCGCGTTTCCTTGGTTTTTTGAGTTGATGTGGATCTGTACATCCCAGCTTGCCCTTCAACATGTCGACACCTATCACGCCCCAAAAGCCAACAGTCGAAGATGCTCTTCGCGCCGCAAACACCCGGTTCTATTCCGCTTTCGAATCGCTTGACCTCGCTCAGATGGAAGCTGTCTGGGCCCATGATGACGAAGTGGAATGCGTTCATCCCGGCTGGGAGCTTTTGCTCGGATGGGATGAAGTGCGCGAGCGTTGGGCCCGGCTTTTCGCCAACGCCCGGCGTGTCCGCATCGCTTTGAGTTCCGTCTGGCTGCGCATCGAAGGCCGCGTCGGATGGGTGGCTTGCACCGAACACGTCACCACCGCGTTTGCCGATAGCTTTGACGATGCCATGGTCCAAGCCACGAACATCTTCGTGCTCCAGGAAGAGGGCTGGATGCTCGTAGCTCATCATGCCTCGCCGCTTCCAAATCCGGCTCACTCCACCGTCCAATAACGCGCGTTTTTGTTCCGGGGCATCAATTCGTCTGCGTGTCTCGCACTACACCGGTATGAATTTCCCATGAATTCTGCGGGCCCCGGATTTCCTCGCTACTCCTGTACCTAAACCAGTACCGTGTGCTATTCTTTGCTCGTACTATTCGGCACTCACGCCGGAAGGGTCCACACCGTTCGTACTTTTCATCGCCGCGGGCACGAGTCTCTATGGTATCTCTTCCGCCCTGGGCGAATGTGACCGTTTCCGTGAGCGCCAGGACGGACCCAGCATGTCCACACCAGCAGCCGTACCAAAAACAGCAGAGATTCGCCTCGCGCATTCGCCCGACAGCGATGATGCTTTCATGTTTTACGCTCTGGCCACCGGCAAAGTCCGCTTGCCTGGTGTGAAATTCACCCACGTCTTGTCCGACATTGAATCGCTCAATCAGGCTGCCCGAAAAGAAGTCTATGACGTCACCGCCATCAGCTTTTACGCCTATCCGTTCGTCGCTGACAAATACGTCCTGCTCGATTGCGGCGCCAGCTTCGGCGAAGGCTACGGCCCCATTGTCGTCGCGGGACATCCCATCAAGAAAACGGATTTAGCCGGACGCAAAGTTGCCATTCCTGGAGAACTTACAACTTCGTATCTCGCCCTGAAGCTCTTCGAGCCCAACGTAGAAACCGTGACCATGCCGTTCGATAAAATTCTGGCGGCCGTGCAAGCCAAGGAAGTCGAAGCCGGCCTCCTGATTCACGAAGGACAATTGCTTTTCTCTCAAATCGGACTCCACCGCGTCGTTGACCTTGGCCAATGGTGGCAGGAAATCACCGGACTGCCCTTGCCGCTTGGCGCAAACGCTATTCGGCGCAAACTGGGTCCCGATCTCGGGCGCCAGATCGGCCGTGTCATTCGCGAAAGCGTTTCCTTTGCGTTGGAACATCGCGAAGCCGCGCTGAATTATGCGCTGCAATTTGCCCGCGATATGGATCCGGTTTTGGCCGACAAATTCGTGGGCATGTATGTGAACCGCTGGACGCTCGACTATGGCGAAGAGGGACGCCGCGCCGTCCGCGAACTGCTCGCCCGGGGCGCTGCAGCCGGTATGGTTCCCAAGTCTGTCTCCATAGAATTTCTGAATAGCGATGTGAGCGAGACACGATTGCGATCCGCATAAAGTTGTAAGTTCGTACCGCAGCGCGATTCCTTCCGGTCTCGTCGCCGCGTCCCCTGCTAGAATTCTTCCAGGATTATTTTTGCCGACATGAGGAACTTCATTCAACAGGGCCTGGCCCTCCGGGAGTTATTGCGCGAACGCATCCTGATCCTGGATGGCGCGATGGGCACCATGCTGCAGCAGGCGAATCTCACTGCGGCGGATTTTGGCGGACCGCAGCTCGAAGGTTGCAATGAGTACCTCGTCGTCAGCAAGCCCGAGGTTGTCCTCTCCATCCACCGGAAATATCTCGAGGCCGGCTCGGACATCATCGAAACAGACTCCTTTGGCAGCACCCCGGTGGTGCTGGCGGAATATGGCCTCGGTGCTCGCGCTCGCGAAATCAGCCGCATCGCCGCCGAACTGGCGCGCCAGGCAGCTGACGAATTCTCCACGCCTGCAAAACCGCGTTTTGTGGCGGGCTCTATGGGTCCCACTACCAAGGCCATCAGCGTCACCGGCGGCATCAATTTCGAACAGCTTCAAAATAATTATCACGATCAGGCGCGCGGCCTCATCGAAGGTGGCGCAGACCTTCTTCTCCTGGAGACTTGCCAGGACACTCGCAACATCAAGGCTGGCGTCCTCGCCATTCAGCAACTAAGCCACGAACTCGGCCAGCCGATTCCGCTGATGGTTTCCGTGACCATCGAGCCTATGGGAACCATGCTCGCCGGCCAGGGCATCGAGGCGCTGTGGTCCTCGCTCGACCACGTGGATTTGATTTCGCTCGGCCTCAATTGCGCAACCGGTCCGGAATTCATGACCGATCATGTTCGCACCTTGCATTCGCTCACCAGCGGCTTTGTATCCTGCTACCCCAACGCCGGCCTGCCCAATGAAGAAGGCCTCTACCAGGAAACGCCCACGTCGCTCGCGCAACAGCTCGAGCGTTTCGTCGATCGCGGCTGGCTGAACATCGTCGGCGGCTGCTGCGGCACTACCGAAAAACACATTCGCGCGATTGCGCAAATGGTCCAGAACAAGTCTCCGCGGCGCCCGCCGGATTCGGCTCATCGCGCCGTGTATTCCGGGATCGAAATGATCGAGGCGGAAGAGAGCACGCGCCCGCTCGTGGTCGGCGAGCGCACGAATGTCATCGGCTCGCGCCAGTTCAAAAACCTGGTGGCCGCGGAACTATGGGAGGAAGCCACCGAGATCGCGCGGCGGCAGGTGAAAAGCGGCGCGCACATTGTGGACGTTTGCCTGCAAAGCACCGATCGCGACGAAATCAACGACATCCCGCCGTTTTACGACCAGCTCATCCGCAAAATTAAAGCTCCCATCATGATCGACACCACCGATCCCCGCGCGGTCGAACTCGCCCTCACCTATTGCCAGGGCAAAAGCATCATCAATTCGATTAACCTCGAAGATGGCGAAGAAAAATTCGAGCGCATCTGCCCGCTTGCTCGGTCCTACGGAGCCGCAATTATCGTTGGATGTATCGACGAAGATCCGGTGCAGGCGCAGGCCTTCACCCGCGAACGCAAACTAGAAATCGCCGAACGCTCCTATCGCCTGCTCACCGAACGTTTTGCAATTCACGCGGAAAATATAATCTTCGACCCGCTGGTTTTCCCCTGTGGCACCGGCGACAAGAATTATATTGGCGGCGCGCTGGAAACAATCGAAGGCGTTCGCCTGATCAAGAAACAAATTCCCCACGTGCGCACCGTTCTCGGAATTTCCAACGTTTCATTCGGCTTGCCTCCCGGCGCGCGCGAGGTAGTGAATTCCGTCTTTCTGTATCACTGCACCAAAGCAGGATTGGATCTCGCCATCGTCAACGCCGAGCGCATCGAGCGCTTCGGCTCCATTCCGGAGCCCGAAAGAAAGTTGGCCGAAGATCTTCTGTTCAATACTCCCCCCGCGTCGGTGCCGGAAGGTCACCCGCAAGCCCAACACCTGCGAAACGCCCCGGCTGGCTGGCGCCAGCAAACGCCGGAACAGAAAGCCGCCATCAACCAATTTCATATCGCTGCAATCACCGATCATTTCCGCGCTTCCGGCTCGCGGAAAAAGGAACGCGCTGCCGACCTTCCTCTCGACCAGCGCCTCGCGAACTACATTCTCGAAGGCTCCAAAGACGGTTTGGTCGATGATCTAAATCGCAAGCGCGCCGAAGGCAATGCGCCGCTGGACATCATCAACGGTCCCTTGATGACCGGAATGGCGGAAGTCGGCCGTTTATTCAACAACAATGAACTAATCGTCGCGGAAGTGTTGCAATCCGCCGAAGCCATGAAGGCCGCAGTCAGTCATCTCGAACAGTTCATGGAGAAGGCCGACACCGAGAAGCGCGCCAAAGTCATGCTGGCCACTGTCAAAGGCGACGTGCACGACATCGGCAAAAATCTCGTCGAGATCATCCTGAAAAATAACGGCTACGAGGTGATCAATCTCGGCATCAAAGTTCCCCCGGAGGAATTGATTCGCGCTCATCGCGAACATAATCCCGACGCCATCGGCCTTTCCGGCCTGCTGGTGAAAAGCGCGCAGCAAATGGTCATCACCGCTGCGGACTTGCGCGAAGCAGGTATTGACGTGCCCCTGCTGGTAGGCGGCGCGGCGCTATCGGAAAAATTCACGCGCCTGAAAATTGCTCCGCAATACAGCACCGCCGTCTGCTACGCCAAAGACGCCATGACCGGCTTGCGCCTGATGAATCATCTGAGCGATCCCGCGCAACGCCAGGCCGTCCTGCAAGACAACACACATGCCGGAACCATCGCCGTGGAGGAAGCCGCGCCTCTTCCGCTTGGCCCCGCTGGCGAAGAGCGCTCGCCGCGAATTCGCACCGGCATTCCCATTCCGCCCGTCGCTTATCTGGACCGCAAAGCCCGCTCCATTCCCGACAGAAATGAAATTTGGAGCTATATCAATCCCTTCATGATTTTCGGGCGTCACATGGGCTTTCGCGGAAATTTCGAAAAGGCGCTAAAAGAGCGCGACCCGCGCGCGCTTGAGCTTTTTCACAGCATGGAAGAAGTCAAACGCGAAGCCGAATCATTCATGAAAATTTCAGCCGTGTGGCAATTCTTCGAAGCGGAACGCGAAGGGAATTCCATCGCCTTGTTCGAGCCGGGAAAAGTTTCGCCCATTCACAAATTCCATTTTCAGCGCCAGCGCCTCGCAGACAATCTCTGCTTGAGCGATTACATCCTGCCCGCTGAGCCTGCCGTCGCAGGTCAGAACGGCGCGGAAAAGAAAAATGTCCGCCGCGATCACCTCGCTCTTTTCGTCGTCACCGCCGGCGCCGGAGTCCGCGAACGCGCCGAAGAAGCCAAAGCCGACGGCCGTTATCTTTTTTCACACGGTCTGCAGGCTCTCGCCATCGAAACCGCCGAAGCGTGCGCCGAATGGCTGCATCGACGCATCCGCGAAGATTGGGGCTTCCCCGATCCGCCCGCGCTGACCATGGCCGAGCGCTTCACTTCGCGCTATCGCGGCAAACGCTACAGCTTCGGCTACCCCGCCTGCCCCAATCTCGACGACCAGGCCGGCATTTGGATGCTCCTCCGCCCCGAAGAAATCGGCGTGCATCTCACCGAAGGCATGATGATGGACCCCGAAGCCAGCGTCAGCGCCCTCGTCTTCCATCACCCCGATTGCACCTACTTCTCCGTCGGCGACCAACCCGATCCGCAGTAGCCGCAGTTCCAAAAATCTTGAGCAAACTTTTACGGCGAAGCCGATCAATCAGCGCGTGGCCTACGGCAACGGGATGCGATACAAGTTGCGGCGGGTATTCTTGACGCTGTAGGCGTAATCGGATGGGCTGATGGCAGAATCCACGACCCGGGGAATCACGGCTGCAGCTTTTGCATTGGTGAAGTCCTCGATTCTCGCGATTCCACCAGGGGGCAACATCGGAAGGCCCGAGTCGTGCACCAGGGGCAGCGGGAAGGTACCGTCGCGCAAAGAGGGGAAGTCAACGTACATGAATTTTCCAGTGACATCCCAGATTGCGTCGCAATAGCCCAGGCAGAGCGGTACGATCTTGCTTCCATCCGTTGCAATCGCACTAAATTGAGCCGTGTACTCCTGATCCGGGCCCGGCGAAGTAGCAACGATCCAACGACCGTCCGGCGACCCTGCACCAAGATCGAATATACGTCCGGGGATTACCTTGTGGCGCCCGGTTCCATCAGCTTTCATGCGGTACAAAAAATTCGATCCATTTTCGACCACTCGAAAAACCAGGTCCCCATCGGGGAGGAAAACGGCGGAATCTTCGACCGCGCTGGAAGATATCCGAACTGGGGAAGAGCGGCGACTGGTTGGAGCAACCCACAGACTGGACCGTCCGTTCTGGTCGTCCATTTCGAACGCGACTTCTTTTCCATCAGCAGAAACTGAGTAGTCTGCCATGGAATACCCCGGTAGGAACCTCTCCGTCTTGCCATCGCTCAAATCCTTGACCCAGAGCTCATAATCCGAGGCTTTGCCGTTGGCCATCAGGTAATAGAGTTCTTTTCCATCAGACGAGAAGGACGCTCCGTGCGCATTCCCTTCCGAGGAAATCTGATGGTCGCCGTCCTTGTCGTGCAGCCACACCGTGCTGTCCTCCGTGCCGACCGAGGTAATGAGCGATTTGCCGTCCGCGGACATTGCAATTCCCTCCTGGGTAGTCGGGCCAGGAGTCACCTGCTCAGGCTCTCCGCTCGGAAATCGTTGCCGCCAGATGTGGGACTTGTCCCCTTTCGTCACCGTGAGGTACACCCATTTGCCGTCAGGCGACCACGCGCCCGAAGTGCAGGAACCGTCGGGAGGACCCACGACACGCGCATCGCCCGTTCCCTGAAAAGGAACAACACTGCAAGGGAGAAAGTCGCCACGATCGCCCATCTCCACCACCAGCACCCATCGCCCGTCAGGGGAAAGATAGGAATGATGGATCATGCTGCGCTCGCCGGGAGGTGCGTAAACTTCCCGCCGCTGCCCTCGGCCTTGGTCGGTGGTCACCAGCACCATGTGCAATCCTTCTTTGATCTCAGAAAAAAGCAGCCGCTTTCCATCGTCGATCCAGGTCAAAGAGGTCGCGTTGGGGAACATCATATGCGGCTCGCCGCCGAGAACCGGCACTTCCCACACGCTGAAAGGTATGGCCACTCCATAGGCGATGAGCGAATTGTCAGCGGAGAAGACTGGATTTAATTTCTGCGAGGCGTCATGCGTGAGTTCCACGGGCTGGCCGTCGGGCAGAAACTTGACGCAAACTTGTCCGGGGCCGAAAAATGAATTGCTTCCGCGTATGAACGCGAGCATCCGTCCATCCGGCGAGAGTGCCGGGTACACGGCGGAGTCCGTGAAAAAAGTAAGCTGCTCCCAGTCCTTGCTCGCAGGAGGGCTACTCCGCGACGATCGATACAGGAAGAATGCTCCAGCCGCTGCCGCCAGCACAAGAATTGCCGCCGCGGCGTAATAGTAGCCTTTTCGCCTCGCACCACTCCGTGTCGCGCCCGAAGCTACAGCCTGTGATTCTGCTGTTACTTGTTCCGCTTTTCCTGCAAATGACACATGCGAGCGGCCCGACGTGCTGTCGCGTTTCAGCCTCTGTAATTCTGCTCGCACGTCCGACGCGTGCTGGTAGCGCAGATTGCGGTCTTTCTCCATCGCCCGATCGATAATTTCTTCCAGCTTCGTCGGCAGATCGGGATTCAGCCGCACGGCTGTGACCGGCTCGCGATTTAGGATGGCGTCGAAAATGACGCCGGAAGTTTCTCCGCGAAATGGCAGAACGCCCGTGGCCATCTCGTATAACACCACGCCGAACGAGAAAAGATCCGTGCGCGAATCCAGTTGCTCGCCTCGCACTTGTTCTGGCGACATATAAGCCACTGTGCCCAGTGCTGTGCCCGGGCTTGTCAGGAATTCTTCTGCAGTTGCAGTCGGCAGCGCGGAAACGCCGGGACGTTCGTCGCCGGAACTCTGCTTGGCTAGACCGAAATCCAGAATCTTGGCATGCCCGCGCGCGGTGACGAAAATGTTCGCAGGCTTGATGTCGCGGTGCACGATTCCTTTGGCGTGCGCCGCATCCAGCGCCTCCGCGATTTCAATTCCCAGCTCCACCACTTGTTCCAGAGGCAGCGGCTTGCCGGAGATCCGTTGTTTCAGCGTCTCGCCTTCCAGAAACTCCATGGCAATGAATTGCTGGCCGTCTTGCTCGCCGATGTCGTAAATCGTGCAGATGTTCGGATGATTTAACGCCGATGCCGCCTGCGCCTCCCGCCGGAACCGTTCAAGAGCGCCCAGGTCGTGGGACATCTCGCCGGGCAGGAATTTCAAACTGACTGCGCGATGCAGCCGCGTGTCCTCCGCCTTATAGACCACGCCCATCCCGCCCCCGCCCAGCTTTTCGACGATGCGATAGTGGGAAATTGTGCGGCCGATGAAAGAGGAGGAGTCCGTCACTTTACGCGCATCTTAAGGTCTTATGAGACGCCAAGTCAACGAAGCCCGGCTGCTTCCAAACCAGCATTGTTAGTACTTACTTCGCCGTGGAGGGCTTAGACGAGCCGCAATAGTTGTTAATGACTCGCAGCGTCCTGCCCACCGAGCCCGCCATCGCCGTTCAGAACGGCGCGAATATCCGGAGCTTGACAGCTATTAGATATGCGCTAAGTTCCTAAATATGAGACAACCGCGTCGGCCCGGATTCGCTTTCAAAACGTTCGTGATCGTGGCCCTCGCGATGTTCCTAATTCAGTCAGTGAGCCGCGCTCAGGAACCCGTTCAGGGCACTACGCCGAGCGTCACCGTTCATCCTTTGGGTTCTCCCCCAAGTGGGATGCAAATCCTAACTCCAACTGAGGGAGTAAATTTCGGTCCTTACATGAATCTGTTACACGCTCGGGTGATGAGGAACTGGTCTGCCTCGCTGCCGGAAGCGTTCTATAAAGGGGAAAAGGGTCAGGCCGTTATTCAATTCGATATCAACCAGGATGGCAGCATTGCTCGCGTCTTTCTCGAGACAAGCTCTGGGAACGATTCACTCGATCAAGCAGCCATGAATGCTATCCGTTACTTTTACCCGCAGGCCCCACTTCCAGCGGCCTTTAAGGGGCCCTCCATTAGACTACGTTGCACCTTCTATTATAACCTCCAGCCACCGCAGCCACCGCTGCCACCACTGACCGACTGCAGCGCCGCCGAGGCTGGCACGCCTCTGGCGCCCCCGTTTGACCGTCTCGAACTGCTTGCTTTTCTCGCAGGTCAAAATCGCACCCTATACGAAGCCCAACCGATCTGCCAGCGCGGCATCGATTTCACTCCTGACTCCGCTTTTCTCGCTTCACTTCGATTGTATGAGGCGCCTCCCAATCTCGTTGAGGCGCTCACTACTCTCAAGCCTCTGGCTGTTAAGCAACCGTCGCCTGACCGGGTCAAGGCCTATGGACTCCTCGACGCAGCGCTTACTGACAAACGCAACAAACAACCCGCATCGGCCAACGAGAATTTTGTGCGTGCGCTCCAACTTGCGCCCGATTCAGCAACACTTCATCTTGCATATGCAAGGAATCTTCTTCTTGTCCGGAACTACCCCGGAGCCGAGGCTCAGGCCCGAGAGTCTCTGAAACTCTGGCCCGAAGACGCAGAAGCGCATGTCACAGTGGCAATGGCGTTGAGTCTTCAGAAGCGCGACAGTGAAGCCACGCTTGAGGCTCGCGAAGCGCTGCGAATCTTTCCAAGTCATAAGCTCGCGCTTGCCGAACTTGGCATCAGCCTGGCGCGAAGTGGGCAATTCAAAGACGCCATCCCTGTTCTGGAAGAGGCGATCCCCCTCGCGCCGGAACTACCAATGATCCACAAGCTTCTTGGCCTTTCACTCGTTCACGCGGGCGATTCCGATGCGGCCATTGAGGAACTGAATCTGTTCTTGAAGACGAGTCCAAATGACGCCCAAGCTCACTACTTTTTGGGCGTAGCTTTGCGGGACAAGGGCAAACGAGACGAGGCTCTTGCTGAATTCCGGGAGGCCGCGCGCATCGAGCCGAGTAACCCGCTGTATTCCGTAGTTGTTGATCCCGCCGGTTCAAAAGAAACCGCGAACGCAGCCACGAAACCCGTCGGACCGCAGCCGGACGACGGCTTCTTTTCTGACAACATCTATACAAACACCTTTTTCGGCTTCTCCTACGAGTTTCCCAAGAACTGGATTGTTTTGAAGGCTGGCGCAGGCGAAGCGGCAGCTAGACTTGGCTCATCAATATTGGCGAACGGCGATCCCACAATGCCGGACATAGCAGAAGCAGCTGCTAGAAATGCGTACCAACTCTTGTTTGTCACCAGGCAGACGACGAAGGACATATCAACCAATGTGAGTTCGATTCTCATCCAAGCTATGGACAAGCGAGTACTCGAACCTGATTTGAAATCGGGCGAAGACTTTTTGAAATCAATGGCCGCGATTTTGACAAACAGGGGTATGGCGATCTCAGTTGTCGGCCCGCCGGAGCAATTCACTGTTGCTGGAAAAACCTTTTGGAAGTTAAACTTGAATCCCACGATCAAGGGCGCGACTAGCCACGTGGTCGAGGCCGTCACGATGGAGAAAGACTATTTGCTTCTCTTCGTTTTCTCAAGCACCGATGTGTCAAAGCTCGATGAACTCGTCCATACCATGCAGTCCCTCCGGTTCACAGATTCTTCTCGCTAGCCAGTGGCCGGCATGTAAAAACTATTTCTGGTGCTGGGCCGTTCTGCCGTTGCCGTCCGCAGAGTGCGCCATGATAGATCGCAGCACCGACTCGAACTTAGCTGAATGAGTGGTGTGTGCCGCAGGTGCGATCCTTTCATTCGCGCTCAAATCGGAAATAGACAATGTCTTCGTGCTGCGCGCGGAAATGTATTCTTTTCGGGAATCACTTTCCAGAGCGCGGAATATTCCTGCCTTGAGGTGCTCGAAAACCTGCTCGGCATCCGCCGATGCCTCAATCACATCAAACTTATATTCTTCGCTAAGCCGGTCGAACTCCCCCATCAATGCAGTCTGATAATTGCAAAAGCAGTCGTACATATCCCGCCCCGGATACAGATCCATCCCGGACTCCCAATAATCGAATCCCCGTGAGAAAACAACGCGCGGAATCAGCTGGTCGATGCTCAACCGCAAATAGAATGTCGCATCTGGTTTTAACGCCACGCTGTAAATGCTGCGAATCCATTTCGAGTCCATGCCGCGAACGAACGCCCTGGCCATCAGCGAATAAACGTACCGGTCGGTCAGCACGATGAACCCGGACCGCAGCGCCGGAACGATCTCGTTCTCCAAACGATCGATAAAATCCGTCGCGTAAAAAAGGCTTTGTGTCACGCGTCCCAGGTTATTTCCTTCCTTCGCGCGCCGGAGTCCTTCTCCAGCCAGCGTCGAACGCGCCATGCCCGTATCCAGCACCGCATGTCCCAGCTCTTCGAGCCACGGTTTCAACAGATCGATCTGCGTCGTGCGCCCAACGCCATCGGTCCCTTCAATCACGATCAGCTTGCCCGTCAGATCGGAAATTCGCATCCCCGGGAGAAGCTTTCCATATGTCTGCCTCATCGTTGCACCCTCACGTTCACCGCTTTCTCGAGTTGCGTTTTTACGATTTGTCTCACTTGCGTTTGCTGCACTTCGATTGGCAAAGTGGCGTCAATGACCGTCAATCCGAATTCGGAAATCATTTTTTCGTATTCCTTCAGTATCAAGCCTTGAAAGAGCCGAAAGCTTTCCTCGGGGTCATCGCTCAGGTCCAGGTCCATCCCTGCTTCGTAATACTTGAGTTCATCGCGGCCATCCATCAGCCGTCCGATGGCGGTCTCCAGCGGCACTCGGAAGTAGAACGCCACCGCGGGCTTCACCGCAAACCCATAAAGCTCGCGAACCCACTCGCGGTCCATTCCGCGTGCCACGTCTCGCGCGAACGCCGTGTAGATGTAGCGATCGCACAGCACCACCGCGCCCGCTTTCAACAGCGGCAGAATGCTCTTCTCCGTCCGGTCGGCGAAATCGGTGGCGTGAATCAGCGAAAACGTCGCCGCCGTCAGCATCTTTTTTTCTTCCCGAACTTCGTCGTGTTTTTCACCAGCGGAGAGGAATTCCACTCGCTGAACACCACCCCGTAGCCTTTCGATTCGAGCCATTTGTGCAGCAAGCTCAGTTGCGTGGATTTTCCCGACCCGTCGATGCCTTCAACGATAAATAGTCGTCCGGGAAATCCATCATCGCCGCGCGGCTGAGCCTCCCGCTCAGCGGAGCGGACCGGCAAAAACACTTCGAAAGTTCCCAATCGGTTGCCAGAAGTAATCTCCATTGCCCTCTCTCGACGCAGATGTACGCTTCAATCGATTTTCTAGATCGCTCCGGGCTCTGAGTTCCCGGTGGCGACTCAACAAAATCCTCTATCTAGCCGCACTTTGCAGCAAGATTCTCAAAGCCCTGTATCGAACTGGAGACTAGGAGCCCGCTCCCAGCAAGTGATTCCAGACAGTGGTGCCATTGAGCACCGCACAAATTAGTTTTCCACGCGCGCAGCACCGGATTGTTGCAAAATGGACTGCAAGAGGGAGTGGGACATGGGGAATCATCGCCCTCTGCAGCCGGCACCAACCCAGCCTGATTCACCGCAGCAAGACGCGCCGAGCCCGATTTCAGGCGCAACACAGTTCGATTCCTTGGCAAGTCGAACGCGGCCGCTCGGGCAAGATCTCGCCGATTATCGCTCGCGACGATGCAGGGGGATTACATGACCGAGGCCGCGACAAAACAGATGGGCCAAGTCGTTGACGGGAAATTCCGCCTTGGCCAATTCGTCGGCGGAAATGAACGCAGCTCCGTATTTCTGGTTGATTACGACGGGCAGGAAGTCCCCAAAGCCGCAATCAAGCTGATCCCGGCCGATTCAGTTGATGCCCCGGCCCAACTCGCCCGCTGGAAACAAGCCGCAAGACTTTCTCATCCCCACTTGATCCGCCTCCTGCAAACGGGCCGCTGCGAGTTGGATCACACGCCGATGCTCTACGTGGTCATGGAATACGCCGAAGAAAACCTCTCGCAAGTAGTTGCGCGCAGGCCGCTCTCTCCTGCGGAAGCACGCGACATTCTCGGCCCCGTGGCCGACGCCCTCGCCTACGTTCACTCCAAGGGCTTCGTTCATTGCCGCTTGAAACCCGCCAACATCATGGCCGATGACGACCTCCTGAAAATTTCGAGCGACGGACTTTGCCGCATCGGCGAATACAGTGGCAGCTTGGGAAAACCCGGCGCCTACGATCCTCCCGAAGCAGCCGGAGGAAGAATTTCTCCCGCGGGCGACGTTTGGTCGCTGGGCATGACCTTGGCCGAAGCTTTGACTCAGCGCTTGCCCGTGTGGGAGAGAACGAATCAAGCCGAGCCGGCGCTGCCGTCAAACCTCCCGCCGGAGGTTCTCGATTTGGCGCGCCACTGTTTGCGCCGTGACCCGCAATTGCGCTGGACCGTTGCGGACATCGCCGCGCGCCTACAGCAGAATTCGCCCGCGCAGCCGAGGCAGATCACTCCGGGTCCGGAAACTTCGCTTGTAAACCCGCGCACCATCGCCGCGGTGGTGCTGGCTGTCCTTCTGCTCGTAGCGATCATCGCACGCTCGCGATCTTCCGCCCGCCACTCTCAAAGTCCACCCCCCGCTCCGGTCGCAGTCCAGCCGTCGGCGCCGCAGCCAAAAGTTCCGGCGCAAGCTCAGCCGCCGGTGCAGTCAAGAGTTCAGTCCTCGGTTCCTGCAAAAGTTCAGCCAAAATCAGAAAACAAACCAGTGCTGTCCGCCAAATCGGCTTCGCCCGCTGCGAAGCCCGCGCAGCAGACTGCACCGCGGCCAGTTCTCCCACGAGAGAAAAAACCGGCTGCGGGCAATCCTGCTCCATCACCAATCCCAGTTCAATCCGCTGCGCCCGCCACAACATCCGCCAGCGGCATCGTCCGTGGCAAAGTACTTCAGCAAATCCTGCCCGACGCGCCGCAGAAAGCCAGAGACACGATTCACGGAAAGGTTCGAGTCAGCGTCAAAGTTCACGTAAACGAATCAGGCGACGTAACGGAAGCGTCGTTCGATTCCCCGGGCCCCAGCACGTATTTCGCCGACCGCACCCTGAAAGCCGCGCAACTTTGGAAATTTGCCCCCGCGAAAATCGACGGCCGTAACGTGCCAAGCGACTGGCTCCTGCGCTTCGAGATTGACCCTACCGCCATTAGCGTCTATCCAAGAGAAATCGCGCCATAGCGGTAATCCAGCACGGATTAACACGAGCGAGAGCATTCGCCCAACTGCCCTTTTTCCAAGTTTCTTATAATCTTGCAGTTAGAGACGAATCTGCAAGTACCCCAAACCTGCCGTCAGCGCATCTTATCCCTAGGGCCGAAATGCTGTTCTTCGGCTCGCGACTATAGGCCCCTGCAAGAGCGGCGCCATCAGCAGTTGAAACTCTCGGATTCCGAGAGAAGGGATGAGACGATGCAAAACTTAAAGATGGGGAAAAACTCGATAACGAAGCACTCTTTAGCCTTGGGAGCGATGTTTGGTCTCGCTCTCGGCATGATCTCCGGACCGACACTGGCCGCACCGCACAAGCCCAACACTTCGACCGACGTCCCAGTCAAAATGGTCGTGACGGTGAAGCCGCACCGCGGCGCAGAAGTGCCAGTGGTCGCAGAAGCTGACGTGAAAGTGTATCAGCGCGAAAAGCAGGATGCCGTCACCAGCTGGATCCCGCTGCAGGGAGACCGTGCCGGATTGCAGCTTTTCATTTTGATCGACGACAATTCCAGAGACAGCCTCAGCTTGCAGTTCAGCAGCATCGCGAAATTTATCGACGAACAGCCCGCTAGCACAGCCATCGCCGTGGGTTATATGCACAACGGCATGGTCACCACGGCCCAAGAGTTGACCACGGACCACGCCTTGGCACAAAAAGCGTTGCGCTTGCCCATCGGCGCTTCGGCGGGATACACCAGCCCGTACTTGGCGCTGTCGGACCTTATGAAGAAATGGCCGCAGACTCAAGACCGCCGCGAAATCTTGATGTTCACCAACGGAATTGATCCTCTCGGCGGCGGATTTTCAAACGATCCATACACGAATCCCTACCTCGACGAGGCTTTGAATCGCGCGCAACGGGGAGGCTTTATCGTCTATTCAATTTATACGCCCGGAGCTGGCCTTGCCGGCCGTGGTGCTTTCCGCACCAATCTGGCGCAGACTGGCCTGGATCTGCTCGCTCAAAAGACCGGTGGCGAGACCTACTACCTCGGTCTCGGCGCTTCGGTTGATTTCACTCCCTACTTGCAGGATGTAAGCTACAACCTGAAGCACCAATACGAGCTTACGTTTCTTGCCAAGAGCGCAAATAAGCCGAGTCTTGAGCCGGTAAAAGTGAAAACAGAAATGCCAAACATGGGCCTCCGAACCGCCGAAAACGGCTACGTCGGAACCGGTATCTAACGCCACCCTGCGCACCGGCGTAGCAGCCCAACCTGCTGCGCCGCGTAGGCCTGCCATCATCTCGCCTCATAGCTTTGCCGTTTTACACGCCGCTAGGCGGACAATTCCCGCAAACGGCAGCCTAGATTTTCGTAGCGCCGGCGTCTCGCCGGCTCTCTTCGGGTCTCCAACCCACACCACCGCGGAAAGCGCCTCACCGATAGTTCGCTACCATTTTGCTCAACTCTCTCCTTGCAGAAATAACGCACTGAACCGCAGGAGCTCCCTGCGGATGCCGGACCCTTCGTGGTGTGAAGAGTTCGGGTCTTCTCGATGCAAATAATTTCTGTAACTTTCGCGCCTCTATTCTCGAAGCTCGCGTTTAGATTTCCGCCGTTCGGTTGCATTTCCTTGCTTCCCGCGCCCAATTCTGATTACATTCTGAGTTTGCTTTATAAGGACCGAGGGTGGCTGATGGAGGCTGTTCGAATCGAAAAGGTGGCTGCTGGAAGCGCTGAGGTCGCTTTCCTAACCGGCTGTGCCGGAATTAGCAATCGTGCCGCCGACTCGCCCAAGCAGAATTTGGTCAAGACTGGCGCCGAGCAATCGCGCGACAAGTCTTGGTCCGCCGACATAAGAATGCTACAACCGCAATTGCGAGCAATCGAATCTGGCCATTTTTGCAGCAAGTTAAATCGCCAAAGAATTAAATTCCGCAAAGCCCGAAATTCGAGCCTGGTTTTGGCTCAGAACTCACCCATTTCTAATCGCGTTCGCCACTCGCCACTAACCACTGGCATTTCTAATCGAGAACTCTTGGAATTAGAAATTCCGCAACCTGCTGAAAACAAACACCGACCAACCCTTCTAATCGCGAACTTTGAACCAAGCTATAGTGTCGCGCAGGCAGGGCAGTCATGAGCGCCACTCCGGGCCTCTTCCTTTCCAGCACGGGAAGCTATCCGCGCATCGGCGATCCCCCGGAATTGCAGCTCCTGCGGCGAACCATTGCCGCGCTCGACCGTGGTGACCGCTCCACCGCCGATCTTCTCGACGTTCAGAACGACGTGACCCGCTTCGTCATCGCCGAACAAGTGAGGGCCGGCCTTGACGTCGTCACCGACGGGCTGATTCGCTGGTACGATCCCATCTCTCACCTGGCCGGCAAACTCGATAACATCCAAATCAAAGGGCTCGTTCGCTTCTTCGACACCAACACCTATTTTCGCCAGCCCATCTTCACCGGAACGCCGCTCAAACGCGGACATCTTGCCGCCGGTGATTACAGCTTCGCGCGAAACGCCCTTGGCCATTTGCCAACTCCTTCGGGGAAAGCGGGAAAGCTCAGCGTTAAGCCTGTGCTGACTGGCCCGTATACCCTCGCAAAATTTTCGCTTGGCGAACAGCACGGAAATGGCTCGTCGGGGCGGTTCGCCGCTCTCGAAGACCGCGCCCAGGCCTACTCCGAAATTCTTGCTACCGAGATCGAGACGCTAGCGCAATTGGGCGCCGAGTTAATTCAGGTCGACGAGCCCGCCGCGATCAAGTACCCGAATGACTGGGCGATTTTCGAGGCTTCGCTCCCCCCGCTCGTTAAAGCGCGCGACACTTTTACGAAGAGCGGACGCAAACTCGAGCTGGCTCTCTACGTTTACTTCCACGATTGCGCGCCATTTTACGAAAAGCTGGTCTCGCTGCCGGTGGACATCGTCGGTCTGGATTTTACTTACTACCCAAAACTCGTGGATATGATTGCCGCAAGAGGCTCTCCGAAAGCGCTCGGACTCGGACTTGTGGACGGCCGCAACACGCGGCTGGAAGATCCCGCGCAAATCGCGCGCCAGATTGAACGCATGCTGCCAAAAATAAAAGGCGAACGCGCTTTTCTTGGAACTTCATCCGGTCTCGAATATCTTCCGCGCGATCGCGCCTTCGCCAAGCTTGAATTACTCTCAAAAGTTCGCTCCGAGCTAAAAGGCGGCCGCCCATGAGCCGTGAAAAATTGGAAAAGCTCGGCTTGAAGTTGCCGCTCTTCCCGACCACTTCGGTCGGCAGCTTCCCTAAGCCCGATTATCTGGTTAAGGCTCGCTCAGAATTCACAAAGGGCCAAATTCCGGAAAAAGATCTTCACGATCTGGAGCGCAAGGCCACCGCTTTCTGGATCGAGCAGCAGGAAAAACTCGGACTGGACGTGCTCGTGGACGGCGAAATGTACCGCGGGGACATGGTCGCTTACTTCGCCGAGCGGCTGCCGGGATTTGCAACCAGCGGTTTGGTTCGCAGCTATGGGAATCGCTACTATCACAAGCCGGTAATTACTGGCGAAGTTGGATGGCGCGGCCCGGTGACGGTTGACTGGTGGAAATACGCTCAAAGCCTCACCAAGAAGCCGGTCAAGGGCATGCTTACCGGCGCCTACACCATCATGGACTGGAGCTTCAACGAGTTTTACCCTGACCGCCGCGCCGCCGCCTTTGCACTGGCGAAAGTGATTCGCCAGGAAGTGGAAACGTTAATCGCTGCGGGCTGCAAAATCATCCAAATCGACGAGCCTGCGCTTTCCGTGCGCCCCGAAGAATTGCCCATAGCCATCGAAGCCATGGAATTCACCACCCAGGGCCAGGACGCCTACTTCATCACCCACGCTTGCTATGGCGAGTTCGAACATATTTATCCCGGCATGCTTGATCTGGCCGTAGATAATTTCGATCTGGAAATGTCCAATAGCGACCTCGACCTGCTCGAACTTTTCCGCCGCCATCCGTTTACGAAAGACATCAGTTTCGGAGTGGTGGACGTGCACTCGCATACGAGCGACAGCGCTGGCGCCGTGCGCGAAAGAGTCGAGCAGGCTCTGACCATTCTCCCGAAAGAGCGCGTATGGGTGGACCCGGACTGCGGCCTAAAAACGCGCACGGTAGAAGAAGCCGTCGAAAAGCTGCGCTCTTGTGTCACCGCCGCCAAATCATTTCGTAAAGGCTGATCCGGATGCTACTCGATCTGAACTTTGGACGCTTTCGCAATCGAGGAAGACTGTGACTTCCAATCCGCTGCTTCCTGAAGTCGTTCAGCCGCCCGCGGGTTTGATGCGAAAAAAGCGGCCCGTCTATGTGTGGATCGGCCTCGCGCTTTTGCTGGGAGCTTTTATTGCGCTGCTTCTACTTGTTTTCGCATCCGACTAGCTGATATGGAACCGCCCGAGGGCTGAATGCAACGCGTCCTATCCACATATCGTTATATCAATCAGCCGCTCGGCCCCGCTTTGCTCGCGGAGATTTCTCAGGCGGGGATCGCCGGAATCGAGATTTTCTGCGCGCCGCAACATTTCAGCTATCGCGAGCCGCAAGCCGTGCGAGAACTGGCCGATGCACTTGGCGAATATCATCTGGAGCTACACGCTCTGCACTCGCCCACCGAACGCGACCTTTCGCCGGGGCGCGAAAGCGGAGTGCCCATTTCCATTTCTGACACCGAACGCATCCGCCGCCTCGACGCAGTAGATGAAGTGAAGCGAGCGCTCGAAGTGGCCGAACGAATTCCCTTTCGCTTTTTGGTTCAACATATGGGACACGGCCGCCAAAGCGCAGACCCCCGCAAGCTCGATGCGGCTTTCAGCTCGCTCGAGCAACTTTCGATTTTCGCCAAGGCTCGCGGAGTAACAATCGCGCTGGAAAATACGCCCGATGAGCTGGGCGCGCCGGCTTCGCTGCAGCACTTCATCGCCGATACCCACTTGCATGATTTGCGGCTTTGCTTCGACACCGGCCACGCGCATATCGAAGAGGGCGTCGAAGTGGGTTTTGACGCCATGCGCGAACGCGTGGTGACCGCGCACATTCACGACAATCACGGCGAGAAGGACGAGCATCTGCTTCCCTACGAAGGCACCATAGATTGGGAAGCCGGCCTCGCTGCGCTCGCGAGCGCTCCGCAGCCGGTTGCGCTCGTCCTGGAAGTAAAGGAACAGCCCGGCGGAGGGCCAGCGCTCGATCAAATTCGCTCAACGTTTGATAAGCTGGAAAAGAATTTCGAGAAGAAGCGGTCACGCTCCTAGATCTGGCCATCAAAAATAATTCACAGGCAGGTAAATGACTCAGGATAAGCAATCAGGCGCAACCATCATCACCATTGAGCACGCCGGCCAGCATGTCGGCAGCACCGTGACAATTCAGGGCTGGCTCTACAACCAGCGCGAATCGGGCAAACTCCTTTTCCCTATTTTTCGCGATGGCACCGGTGTGATTCAAGGTGTCGTCTCGCAGAAAGAGCACGCGGAAGCGTTCAATGCCCTCAAAGGTCTCCCGCAAGAATCGAGCGTGATTGTCACCGGCACAATTCGCGCCGAGGCGCGCGCGACGGGCGGGTTTGAGATGCACGTCAGCGAAGTGGAAGTCGTGCAGCGAGTATCCGATTCAGAACCTTACCCGATCCAGCTAAAAGAGCACGGCGTGGATTTTCTTCTGGATCGCCGCCATCTGTGGATTCGCACGCCGCGCCAAGCTGCCATTCTGCGCATACGCGCAGAGGCAGAGCTCAGCGCGCGAATTTATATGGATAGCCAAGGCTATACGCTCACGGACGCGCCTATCTTTACGCCCGCAGCCTGCGAAGGAACATCCACGCTCTTTGAAGTGAACTACATTGACGATCAGAAGGCCTATCTGACGCAATCGGGCCAGCTCTACGTGGAAGCGACAGCCGCAGCACTCGGCAAGGTCTACACGTTCGGGCCAACATTTCGCGCTGAGAAATCCAAGACTCGCCGCCATCTGACAGAATTCTGGATGCTCGAGCCGGAAGCCTCATTCGCGCATCTGGAGGATATGGTCCAACTCGGCGAGGGGCTGGTAAGCGCGGTGGTGCAATCCGTGGTTAAAAATCGCACTCGTGAACTCGAGACGATTCAGCGCGACATTTCGAAGCTGGAAAAGATCGTGCCGCCCTTTCCTCGCGTGAGTTACGACGAAGCAATCAAAGTTTTGCAGAAAGCCGGCAACCCCGCCAAGTGGGGCGACGACTTCGGCGGAGATGAGGAAACGATTCTCTCGAAGGAATTCGAGAAGCCCGTAATCATTCACCGTTACCCCGCAGCCATGAAGGCCTTTTATATGGCTACGGATGAGCAGCGCCCTGACCTTTCACTGAGCTTCGACATGATCGCTCCGGAAGGCTACGGCGAAATAATCGGCGGCGGCGAGCGCCTGGCAAATTATGACACGCTGGTTAAACGCCTTCGCGAGCACAACTTACCCGAGGAAGCATTTCAGTGGTACCTCGACTTGCGCCGTTACGGCAGCGTTCCGCACGCTGGGTTCGGGCTTGGGCTGGAACGCACCGTGGCCTGGATTTGCGGAACGGAGCACATCCGCGAAGTGATTCCCTTCCCTCGGATGCTCTATCGCGTCTATCCTTAATGTTCCTTCGCCCTGAAGCCGAGGGCGCGAAAGACACAACAAAATGCCAGACAAAATAAGAATCATCGGTGTGCCGATGGACTTGGGTCAGAGCCGCCGCGGTGTGGACATGGGTCCCTCGGCGTTGCGCGTCGCTGGATTGCAGGCGCGGCTGAAGCAGCTTGGCCGTCAGGTAGAAGATATCGGCAACGTGGTGGTCCCTCAGCCCGAGGAAAAACCCTACGGCGAAAAACGTGCCAGATACCTCGACGAGATTGCCGAAGCCTGCAAAGGCCTCGCGGAGATGGTGAAGAAAACGCTCGACGAGGACCTGGTGCCGGTTGTGCTCGGGGGCGACCATTCCATTGCAGTCGGAACAACTGCCGGTACCGCGGCGCATTTCAACAAACAGTCCAAGCGCATCGGAGTCATTTGGCTTGACGCACACGGCGATATGAACACGCCGGAATCCTCGCCTTCCGGAAACGTTCACGGCATGCCTCTCGCTGCCATTATGGGTTATGGTCCTCCGGAGCTTACGGACCTCGCCGGCATTAAGCCCATGGTCGAACCGCGCAATGTGGCGTTGGTCGGCATTCGCGATCTGGACGCGAAGGAGCGCCGCCTGGTGAAAGAATCGGGCGTTCATATTTTCACCATGCGAGATATTGATGAACGCGGAATGCGCGAGGTCATGACCGACGCGTTGCGATTTGCCGGCGACGACACTGCGGGGATTTCAGTGAGCCTGGACATGGATTTTGTGGACCCTACAGACGCCCCCGGCGTGGGAACTCCCGTTCGCGGTGGCGTTACCTACCGCGAAGCGCACCTGGCTCTGGAAATGATTGCGGACAGCCGCTCGATGGTCTCCTTTGAGCTGGTGGAAATTAATCCCGTGATCGACTTGCACAACATGACCGCGCTCCTCGGCGTCGAACTCGTTTTGTCGGGACTGGGAAAGAAAATTCTGTGATTTCTATGCATATTCTTTGTTCAACCGTTCGGGCCCCCCAATGATTTCCCGGAAACGCTTGCGTATTGGCGTGCTCTTTGGCGGACGGTCGGGCGAGCATGAAGTCTCGTTGGCTTCCGCGGCATCCGTAATTCGCGCGCTGGATCCGGAAAAATACGAAGCTGTGCCGATCGGCATTTCGAAAGACGGCCGATGGCTTTTGGGCCGCGGCGCACACGATATGCTTGCGGAAGTTTTGAAGTCGGGCGATCGCGTGATTCTCCCTTCCGATCCCACGGCTGCCACGCTCGTTCCGCTGGTGCCCGCTGCCGGACGTCCGAGCGTAATGGTGGATGTGATGTTTCCGGTCATCCACGGCACTTTTGGGGAAGACGGCACAATACAAGGGCTGATGGAACTTGCCGGACTGCCATACGTGGGAGCGGGCGTCCTGGCTTCTGCGGTGGGCATGGATAAGGATGTGCAGAAGCGGCTGTTCGAACAAGCTGGATTGCCGGTCGTCCCGTTTATGGTCGCGCGACGCTCGGAATGGGAGCACAAGCGCACTGCGGTCTTGAAGGCGATCAAAAAGAAATTTCGTTTTCCGTTCTTCGTGAAGCCGGCCACGCTGGGTTCTTCGGTGGGAATGACGCGGGTGAAAGCAGCGAACGAGATTTCTGCCGCGATGGATCTGGCGGCGGAATTTGCGCTGAAAATTGTCATCGAGCGCGGCATTGTGGGCCGGGAAATCGAAGTTGCCGTGCTGGGCAACGATGATTTGCGCGCTTCGATTCCCGGCGAGATTGTTCCTCATCGGGAATACTACGACTACACGGCAAAGTACCTGGAGGGTGGAACAAGTCTATTGATTCCCGCGCCGCTGACCAAGCAGCAGGTAGCGGTCTTTCAGGATTTCGCCGTGCAGGCGTTTCGGGCAATTGACGGTTGCGGTATGGCACGTTGTGATTTTTTCCTGGAGCGCCGTACCGGCAAAATATACGTCAACGAGCTGAATACCATCCCCGGTTTTACGTCCATCAGTATGTATCCAAAACTGTGGGAGGCTTCCGGCCTGCCCTATATGCAATTAATCGACCGGCTTATAGACCTCGCGCTTGAACTGCATGCTGAAAAGGCCCGCACAAAATATTCCATCGATCTTCCGGCAGGCGCCGGCGGGGCTCTCGACGCGTAATCTTTTTCCCTCTGCAGGCGTATCAATCTAAGGACCCCTCCCCTTGACAGAACGGAGCCATGCTAATTAAACTAACTAGTTAGTTAAAGAATTCTTCTTTAGTGAGATCGAACGAGAGATGCGAACAGGGCGCAAGAAGGTTGAAAATCCGTTAACCGCCCGCCGCATTTTAGCCGCGGCGGAAGAGCACTTCGCCGCCCAAGGGATGGCCGGCGCGCGAACGGACGAAATTGCCGCGGCCGCCCATGCGAATAAGGCCATGCTCTACTATTACTTCGGGGACAAGCGGCGCCTGCACCGTGCCGTGATGGAAAATCTTCTGCGGCAACTTCGTAACGACACCTTTGGCGCCGCAGCGGCCAAGACCAGTTCGCGCGATCGCCTGATTGCCTGGGTGAACGGATATTTTGACTTTCTGGCTTCGCATCCGAACTACCCGCGGCTGGTTCAACGCGAAGTGATGGAAACTTCCAAGATCGATTGGATCGTCCGCGAATATTTCCGCCCGTTTCACAAGCGGCTTACCGGCTTGATCGAGGACGGAGTGGCGTCCGGCGAATTCCGCAAAGTGGACGCGCATCAGACCGTTTTTACGCTGATAGGTATGACCGTATTTTATTTCGCCTCCGCTCCGGTGATGAGCCGGGTGGTAGGCCACGATTTTCTTTCCGCGCAAGCACTGAAAATACGGAAGGGCGCGCTCCTTGACTTTCTGGAGCACGGATTAATGCGCAGGCAAGCGAGGTCCCGATGACCGGCCGCAAATTTCTTTCATTTATCGGAGTGATATTGCTGATTACCGCCGTGGTGTATTACTTCACAACTCCGAGTGGGAAGTACATCCCCTTAACCGGCGTTATCGACGGCAACGAAGTCGTGGTGAGCCCGCAGATCACCGGGCGGATCGTCAATTTGACAGTGGACGAGGGATCGGTGGTGAAGAAGGGCGACCTGATCGCGGAGCTCGATTCGAAGGAACTGCAAGCATCCCTTTCCGCGGCGAAGGCTAACGTGGATAGCCTGGAAGCGCAGGTCAATGAGGCCAACCACAATTATTCATGGACGAACGGCCAGACGGATGCGTCGGTGACGGAGGCGGAGGCGAGGGTGGCGTCCGCCAAGGCGCAACTCGGCCCCACGCGCGCGCAACTGGGTCGTGACCAGGACGACTTGAAGCGCATGCAGCAATTGTTCGACAAGGGAGAGGTCTCAGCGCAGGACCGCGACCACGCCGAGGCCGCGGTAAAAATCTCGCAAGCCAATGTGGAAATGCTGGAAGAGGCGGTGAAGGCCGCAGCTGCGACCCAGATCGTCGCGCAGGAAAACCGCAAGCAGGTGGCCGCGCGAGAGAGCGCCGTAAACACCACAATCGCGCAGCTGGAGCAAGCGCGAGCAACAGCAGCGCAAGTATCGGCGCAACTCGGTTATACAAAGATTTACGCCCCGATTGACGGGATCGTCTCTGTGCGGGTGGCCAAACAGGGAGAAGTTGTGGCGCAGGGGTCGCCAATCGTGGTGATCGTGGATGTGGACCACTTATGGGTTCACGCGGACGTGGAAGAATCGTATGTCGATTCGATCGAGTTTGGGCAAAAACTGCGCATCAGGCTGCCCTCAGGGGACATACTCGAAGGGCCGGTGTTCTTCAAAGGCGTGGAGAACGACTTCGCCACGCAGCGTGACGTGAGTCGCACGAAGCGTGACATCAAAACGTTTGCAATCAAAGTATCAATTCCAAACCCGGGCCGGCGTTTGTTTACGGGAATGACGGCGACCGTTTTGCTTCCTCCGCCCGCGAGGAAGAGCTGGTTCGCACGCTTGTGAAACGGATTCGGAACAAACAATGAATGCAATCGAAGTGGATCATCTTACGAAAAAGTTCGGCGACCTGGTGGCCGTCAACGACATCAGTTTCAATGTCGCGCAACAGGAGATTTTCGGTTTGCTGGGTCCCAACGGCGCGGGGAAGACCACTCTCATTCGCATGATGACGACACTTACGCCGCCAACCTCCGGCACTGCGCGCATCGCCGGGCACGATATTCGCGACGACGCGAACGGCGTTCGTTTTGCCATGGGCGTGATTCCCCAGGCGCTGACTTCGGATCCGGAGCTTACCGCCGTGGAGAATATGGAGGTCCACGCAAAACTCTACGGCGTTCCCCGGCAGAAGCGCGGCCAGATCATCCACGATTTGCTCTCGGACGTGGACTTGCTCAAGTTCAAGGATGCGCTGGTTCGTACTTTCTCCGGCGGCATGAGGCGGCGGCTTGAAATTGCGCGCGGATTGATTCATTCCCCGAAAATATTGTTTCTCGATGAGCCGACGACTGGCCTGGATCCGGTTTCAAGGACAAATGTCTGGCAAATGATTCGCGCGCTGCGTGAAAAATCTGAGCTCACCATCTTAATCACCACGCACTACATGGACGAAGCCGACAAGCTTTGCGACCGCATCGCGATTGTGGATCACGGGGTACTCGCGGCTCTGGATTCACCGGCGCGGCTGAAGGACAGCATTTCAGGAACGGACACCGTCGAAGCTGAATTTGAAAAGGCTCCGCCTGATTGGGCCGCGCAGTTGCAGGCACTGGCTCACGTTTCCAACGTAACCGACCGCGACGGCGTGGTTCATATTGCGTCGAATGACGGGCCGGCAACCATTGCTGCGTTGATGGATTTGACGCGCTCGCGAGGCGTGGTCGTCCGCAGGGTTTCCGTGCAGAGTACGACTCTCGACGACGTTTTCGTGCATTACACCGGAAACGATTTGCGGGATGCGTCGAAAGAAGGAGCGCGCTATGACATTGGCCACCTTTATCGTTAGCCGCAATGCGCCAGACGAAACCGTGAAAGGCTTCGGGCGATGAATTTCGGCCGCGTATGGGCGTTGATCGAGCGCGATCTGCGCAAATTCTTCCGCAGCCCGGCCTTGATGATGACTTCCATGATTTTCCCGCTGATGCAGTTGGTCGTGCTGGGCTACGCATTTGGCGGCAAGGTCACCGGCGTCCAGGTCGCTTTCGTGGATATGGACAATTCGGCGGAATCGCAAGAGATTCGTGAAATGTTTAACGGGATTGCCGCCGGACCGCGAACCTTTCACGTGATTGATTATAATTCTCCGGAAAAGGCGGACGAAGACCTTCGCAACGGTTATGTCCGCGCAGTCATTTACGTGCCGCGGAATTTTTCGCAGCGCTTCTACCACCGCGATCGCCCACGCATAGCTTTTATGGAGGACAATACCGACCAATTCATCTCGAGCGCGGTTCTGGAGCGGGTCCAACAGATGGTGGAGCAACTCAACGCTCCGGACGTCACGCCGCGGCTGGCGAACCAAATACAGTTGGACACCGTGGAAATTTATCCGTACATCGATTACATCAAATATCTGCTGGCGGGTTCGATTGCGCTTTCCATCTTTGTGGTGGCCATGATTGGCGGCGGAATTACTTTCATTGATGACAAGGCGCGCGGTCTGCACGAAGGCTATCTTGTAACTCCCATCAAGAAAACGGAACTGGTGGCAGGCCTAATCGGCGCGGGCACAATCAAGGGGTTAATGGCTGGAATGGTGCTGACCGTCATTGGCGGGATGATTGCGGGAATTCCGCGAATCTGGGATCCCGTGCGGCTGTTTTATCTGGCGATCGTGGTGACCGCAGCGGCCATTGCCATGATGAGTTTCATGTTTCTGCTGATGGTCCGCGTGGACGATCCGCTGGTGCCGCGCGCGACGTTCGGCGTTCTCAATACGCTGCTATTCTTCCCTTCCGGCGCGGTCTATCCGATTCAAGCTTTCCCTCGCTGGCTTCGCTGGATCTCGATTATCGACCCCTTCACTTATACGGTGCACGCGCTGCGAAACCTGACCCTCAAAGACACGGGCATTGAAGGAATTTACAAGGACGTGTTAGTTTTGTTGGGCATCTCAGTCGTCATGATTGCGGGGTGCCTGGCGCTGTTCAAACGCCAACTGTAATTGCAAGGAGCGTTCGTGGGACTTTTTGATTCAACCGAGGAGCATCCGCCAGCGAAGATGATGCGCTACATCATCACGGGTGTGGTCTTCATCGTACTTGTCGCACTCTTCGCTGCGTATCAACTTCGCTTTCACAACGAAGAAAAAACCGTCCGCCATTTTATGGACACCATTGCTGCAGGAAATATGGATGAGGCCTATCGAATCTGGAAGCCGACCCCGACGTATTCCTTCAAGGATTTCCTCGAGGATTGGGGTCCCAACGGCTATTACGGCACGATCAAGAGCTATCATGTAGACCACATCGAGCGTATGGCCGCGGCTTCAGGCGGCGAGGCTTCGGGGGCAGTTGCTACGATCAAAGTAAGTCCGTATCAACCTTTTCCCGACAGTCATGACGAAGCAAAGCAAAATAAAACTCAAGAAGTGCGCATTTGGGTGCAATTTAAGGATCAATCGCTGGGCTTCCCGCCATAGACCCCGACTTACGCTGAATAATTATTTCGCGTCGATACGCGCTTCGTCGATCAGCATGACCGGAATGTCATCGCGGATGGGATAGACGCGCCTGCACGCCGAGCATTTCAGTCCGCTTTTATCGGCCGTGAGAACTACCGGCGTCTTATCTACGGGGCAGACCAAAATGTCGAGCAATTCCTTGGATACGGCCATAGCTTCCTCCATTTTTTCTTCTGGCGCACTCTAGCAGAGCCTGCCGATTCCCGGCAACTGCCCTCGCGATGGTGAATTCCCGTCTCAAACTTTTGTTTTCTCCGGCAGGCGTTCGATTCTTAGGGAAAGTTTTCCCTTCCATTCCGTGCCCAGCGCCAATTCCACGGGCCAAACTGCGATGATCTGCGACCCCTGGTAGATGCGCTCGAAACCGTCTTCTGATTCCGACACGCTTTCTATGGGCGTCACCCAAAAATCTTGCGCGTTCGGCGCGCCGAGCGTCACACTGATTCCCTGCCACTCATCTACGACGCGCAATTCGGAAGCGGGAGTTGCCGCGCCCCAACGTAACGGATAGCGCTGGCCGTGGGTTTCAAAATATCGGTCCGGGGCGGAGGGCGCCAGAAAATTTATGATTGCCTCGATTCCCACGAACACGGAAGCTGTGCCGGGCGCGCTGCGCCGCAACCTCACGTCGCACATAATTTCAAAGCCCATCGGCGTGGTGGCAAATGAAAATGTCTTTTCAGCGGGCCAATCCGCGCTTTCTTCCGACGCAAAGGTTGCTTTTGCGGGCGACAGGTCCACGAGGCGATACCTGCCGCCCGCCAGACCGGCATCTTCATCGAGTCGCACGGTTGCGCAATCTTCATATTTCTTGCCGCGTCCGAAAAGCTTCAACCGAAAGGCATTCTGCGGCCAGCGATCGTAATTCAGAAAGCGCTCCAGGCCCGGTTCCTTCATGCGCGTCTGTTCGTGAATGGACTGAACACCTTGCGTGCTCTTTGCAGTTAAATTCTTCAGAGCCGCATGGTACGCCTCCGGCTTCCTACAGAGCGAATTAACCAACGCGGCATTGGACTCGCGGCAATCGATGGCGGAAATCGTAGCTCCATCGTGTGGCACGAGAACCGCCGCGTAGCGGTCGGAGTAGAAATAGATTTCCTCGCGGCCGTCAGCATTGAAATCAATTGTTGCTACGTCGGCGTATTGCCGGCCGCGATGCGCAAGAGAATCGGCGATAGCTTCTGCCTGAACCAGCGAGCGCCAGAGTGCCGTCCTCAGATGAGGCGAATAGAGCCCGCCGAAAATGCCGTGCCAGTAGGCGTCGTTGCATTGGCCGCGCAGCACGAGCGTTTTGGCCTGATCGCGACCGGCAAGAAACGGCTTGTCGTGCCGGCGGCTTTGGTCCAGGCGGCGGACTTTCGCCGAAACATGCTGCATTTTCTTGTGCAGAAGATTCGATTCGCAATACTTCGAGAAGAAATTTCTCCAAATGCCGCCGCGCAGGAAAGGCAAGTCCGCCGGACGGTTCGCGAATTCCACGCTCAGCGCGTGGTAGCGATTTCGCGCCGGGGTGGGCAGCGCCCATTCCATCATTTCACTATAAGACGCAGTGGGAACGTCGGCTCGGCCGAATGGCACGTGCGAAGAGACGCTATCAGCGGGCGTGCTGGTCTCGAGCCAATCGACATTTCGTTCAAGCTCGGAGAAAAACTTTTCGAGCCAGCGATCCCGATAGCAATGATCGTACGTTCCGGGCCACACGCCGAACTTTTCCATGTCGTCGCCCATGGAGGCGAAACCACCCGGATGCTCGGCTGCGGCTCGGCGCAAGAATTGAGTAGTCTCTTCCACGCCGCGGAAAGGGATCAGGTATCGCAGCGATTTCAGCCCGGGAAGAAGCTTCACCCAATGGCATTGATCTTCGGCGGTGTAGTAGCCGAATAGTTGTTCCAACTCAAAACCCGCGCCCAGGAAATGGTTGTCGTCAACCAGAGTGTATTCAACTCCCGCGGCACCGAGCGATGACGGAAGCTGAGGCTCCCAGACCCGCTCTGCAAGCCATGCTCCCTTGGGACGCCGGCCAAAATGTTTCTCGATGTAATCCGCGAGCCTCGTGATCTGTTCCAAACGGTCTTCGGGAGGAATTACCACAAGGATTGGCTCGTAAAAACCGCCTCCCACGATTTCCACCTGGCCCCGTTTCACGAGCCCGCGAAGCTGCTCGAAATATTCCGGATGCGTGCCCTCCAGCCACTCGAGCAACACCCCTGAATAATGCAGTCCCATGCGAATCACGGGATGGCGTTCGAGGACTTGCACGAAAGGCAGGTAGGATTGCTGATAGGCGCGCTCCATTACATCGTCAAAGTTTCCAACGGGTTGATGCGCGTGAATGAGTAGTGCTAACTGGAATTTCGCCACTACGGAACCTCTTTGACCTTCACAGAATAACCTGAATCCGGCGAACTTCCCAGAAAACGGGGTGCTTGCATGTTTCTATAATATTCACGGGAACGTGCAAATTGCGCAATCCAACTGCGTCAAGCTGGTCGACAGATTCCGGAACGCGTTACCGATGCTCCAGCAAACAGCGTGAGGCGCTCGATGAGCCGCTTGATCGCCACTTCTAGAGACGCGTCGACAGCGGCCGCGGGTACGTAGAGAACGATCAGGATATCCTGGGCGCTTTCCGTGATCATGCTACGCGTGGAATCGCTTATCGGGCTGCCGAACGGACCCTGGGAATCGGCGAGCAACGGGCGGCCGTTAAGATGCCATGTTTGTTTGCCGATGCCTTCATAGCTCTCGCCTGAAATACCGTGTCGAAATTCGATGGGCTGATGAATTCGCGACCGGTCGTAACAACCGAACGGCCATCCTGTTTCGATAGATCCCAGATTCCCGATGTCTACGACATTTGAAACGCGATAGAGGCCCCTCCCTTGGACCACGCGCCGCAGCAAAGCTTCCGATGACGGACGATATTTAGAAGGGTCCATGCCCCACTCGCGGAACATCGCGCGCACGTCTCGAACCGGCTTGGCGTCGGCTAAAGTTTCCAGGGTAAATTCACGGCGCTTGCGTTCGCAGACTTCGTCCATCAACTGGGCGAGTCCAGGATCGGCAGGCGCGACGCGTAGGCCATCAGCTTCGACCGTACCGAGTTTCACGCCGGGCAGCTTGAAATTGATTTCCACGAGTGCCCTCGCTCGCGCGATAGCCGGCTGCTATGATGGCTCGCGATTTAGAGAGTTTAAAGGGAAAAGGATTTCCAGGCGATGAATTCCAGGGAAAAAGATGAGAAATTCCAGCGCGGTATTTTGCATTTCAACGCGCAGGAATTTTTCGAGGCTCACGAAGTGTGGGAGGAGATTTGGCTGGTGGAGCCCGAGCCGGAAAAGACCTTTCTGCAAGGCATCATTCAAATCGCCGCGGCATTTCATCATTACTGCCGCGAAAACCCTGACGGGGCGGAATCGCTGCTCGCCGCCGGTATCGTTAAACTGTCGCGTTTTCCCGCGCATCATCGCGGTCTGGCAATCGGGGACTTGCGCGCCGCGGCAAGACGGTGGGCAAGGAGCATCGGCGAAGGCGAAAAAGCCGGTCGCGCGCAGATTCCACGGCTACGCCGGAGCGAAGAGCTTCCGCCAATAAACAGCGGGAGCGATTGACACCTGGGTATGGCTATGAAACGCTGGCTTAGCGCTTATTTGCGACGCCTCAGAGCCAGCGGCATCAAATGTCGCGGCCCAGTCAAGCGAGGAGATATCTAAATGGCAGTAGAACGAGAACGTATCTTAGAAGCCCTGCGGCAGTGTTACGACCCGGAGATTCCCATCAATATCGTGGATCTCGGGCTGATTTACGATGCGCAGTCCGACGAGGCTGGCAACGTGGCAGTGAAAATGACCCTGACTACACAAGGCTGTCCTTCTGCTCTGGCCATCCCCGAGCAGGTAAAAGCCCGGATTGCAGCCATTGAACAAGTGCGAGATGTGACCGTGGAAATCGTGTGGGAGCCGGCCTGGAATCCGAGCATGATCAGCGAGAGTGGTCGGAAAGTGCTGGGCCTCGAAGTCTAGCCACTCCGCAAAAGAAAACGGCGGATCACTCGATCCGCCGTCGTAAATCTCTAGGCGAGCTCAGACTAGCTCGCGCAAAAAAGCCTCAGTCTAGGTTTTCTTGTTCGTGTACCAGTCCGCGTTGATAGGTGTGAAGCTTGCCCACTTTTCCGGCAAATCCTCGAGCGCGAAAATGGCTGTCACCGGGCAGACCGGAACGCAAGCTCCGCAGTCAATACACTCAACCGGACTGATGTAGAGCATTTTCTCTGCTTCGAAATCCGCCTCGTCTTTTCGGGGGTGGATGCAGTCCACCGGACACACGTCAACGCAGGCCGTGTCTTTGGTACCGATGCAGGGTTCAGCAATTACGTAAGCCATATCGCATTCTCCTCGAAGCAATCACATTTCCCGGATGGTCCCGGAGTATTGCCAATAGCCTTATCCATTTTTTATACCATCAAATAATAGCAGGCACAAGCGCAAGGCCCTGTTCCTGTTTTCTCCGGCCTTGCCGCAGTTGCCGCTCACGCCGAGAAACCGATAGAATGGCATCCCGAGGGAAACGGACTTGAAACGAAAATGGCTCTTGCGCTTTCTGATTTTCGCCTCAGCTTTGCTGTTTTCGATGCCGTCGGTTCATCCCGCTCGAACGGAGAACGCCGGGGAGAAGGCTCAGCCGGGCGTTGCGCAGGCTGCAAAAGTTCCAGATCCGGCGATAATTGATCTCGCAGGCTACCAACAAATTCTCGCAAAATACCGCGGCAAGCCGCTGGTCGTGAATTTTTGGGCTACCTGGTGCGAGCCTTGCCGCGACGAATACCCTCTAATCGTTGAATTGGCTACGGAGTTTAAAGCGCAAGGCGTGAACGTTGTTGGAATAAACATGGACGACGATTCAGACATGAATCTGGTTCGCCGGTTCATCGCGCGCACGCAGCCGCGCTTCCCGAATTACCGCCAGAAACCAGGAATCGATCTTGACGCGTTCTATCAAGGAGTGAATCCGGCATGGAAAGGAACCATGCCGCAGACAGTTTTTTACACGCGCGACGGGCACATCGGAGGATATTTCCTAGGCACGCGGCCGCGCCCCGTTTTCGAGCAGGCTTTCCGCGATCTACTGGCAAAACCCACCGCTAGTAACGGCATAACTGCCGATCGAAGCATAGCTGGACACGGCTAATTTTATAACGAGGGAATGATTCATGCTTCACACGCGAGGAAATAAACTAACGTGGCTGGGCCACGCCACATTTCGCATCACCACACCGTCCGGAAAAGTGATCGTCATTGACCCGTGGGTGCAGACCAATCCGATGTGCCCCGAGCCGCTGAAGAAATTCAATCGCCTTGACACGATGCTCATTACCCACGGGCACTTCGACCACATCGCGGACGCGGTGGCGCTCGGGAAGCAGTTTAAGCCGCAGATCGTTGGAATTTTCGAGACGTGCGTGTGGCTGGAATCGAAAGGCGTCTCGAATACGAATGGAATGAACAAAGGCGGCACTCAGCGAGTGGGCGAGATCGAAGTCACGATGGTGAATGCGATTCATTCCTGCGGGATTCAGGATGGCGACAAGATCGTGTACGGCGGGGAAGCTTGTGGTTACATCATCCGCCTTCCCGGCGGACTTACGATTTATCACGCGGGCGACACCGCGGTTTTTGGCGACATGAAATTAATCGGCGAACTGTACGCCCCGGATCTCGCCCTTTTACCGATTGGCGACCACTTCACCATGGGCCCGCGAGAAGCAGCCGTGGCCATCAGGCTTCTCGGCGTTCGCCAAGTGGTTCCGATGCACTTCGGAACTTTTCCGCCGCTGGTCGGCCGGCCCGAGGAACTTCGTCAAATCACGCAGGACATTTCAGGGCTTGAGATTCACGCATTGAAACCAGGTGATTCCATCGGTTAGCGATTCGGCTGCTGGCTCACGAGAGAGGAGCAAAATGCCCGGCATTTTGAATGCGAAGGTCGAACAGTACGTCGCGGATTTGTTGCCCAAGCGTGACGCCGTAATCTCAGACATGGAGCGCTACGCCAAACGGCACGACGTTCCGATTATCGGCCCGGTTGTTGCGCGAACGATCTATCTTTTGGCGCAGATTTCAGGAGCCAAGCGAATGTTCGAAATGGGTTCAGCGATCGGATATTCGACAATCTGGCTTGCGCGCGCGGCAGGCGCGGATGCAGAGGTTTATTACACCGACGGCGATCCGGCCAACGCGGCGCTTGCACGTGGGTACTTTAAACGCGCCGGCGTTGAACAGTGCATCCAGATCATGACCGGCGATGCCGTGAATCTGATCGATCAAGTTCCCGGCGAATTCGATCTGATCTTCATCGACGTGGACAAACATCAATATCCGCAGGCTTTGCGCAAAGCCGTTCCGCGCCTGCGCTCGAGCGGATTGTTAATCACCGACAACGTGCTCTGGTCTGGCCACGTTACCGCCAAGGCGAAGGACCCGGAGACGCGTGCGATCCAACAATTCAACAAACTGATTTATTCTTCGCCTGAACTCTTTCCCGTGATCATTCCTCTGCGCGACGGTGTTGCGGTTTGCCGCAAGTCCTAGAATTGTTTCCCACTCTCTGCGGACCGTGCCTCCGGGACGCTCGGCCTTTGAATTCACGAAGCGGAATTGCGCGAAGACCTCGGAAGCAGGTTGCGCAAAAAGAAAGTGAGGTTAGCGGGCCGCTCCGCTAGGCGGCGCATGAAGTAAGGAAACCAGTCCGTGCCATAAGGAATATAAATGCGGAGCCGGAAGCCTTCTCGAACAAGCTGTTTCTGCAGGTCCGTGCGAATACCGTACAGCATTTGAAACTCGAATTGCTCGCGGCCGATATTTTTCTCGCGAACGAAATTCTTCGTAGCCTCGATCATTGCGGGATCGTGGGTCGCTATTCCGTGATAAATCCCGCTGGGCAACAGCAGCTTCATCAATTTCACGTAGTTGGCGTCCACGTCTGACTTTTTCGGAAACGCAATGTCTGGCGGCTCTTGGTACGCGCCCTTGCAAAGGCGAAGGCGGCAGCCCGCGGCAATCAAATCCAGGACGTCCTTCTCCGCTCGGTAAAGGTAGGCCTGCATCACGGTACCCACGGCGGCATACTTCGCGCGAACGCGCTTTGCCATTTCGACCGTACGCTCCGTATAGGGAGACCCTTCCATGTCAATGCGCACGAAATTCTGTTGGGCCGTGGCGCGCGCGACGATTTTTTCGAGAAGCTCCTGGCAGAGATTCTCGTTCAGATCGATGCCAAGCTGCGTGAGTTTGAGTGAAACATTGGAGTCGAGTTTTTCGCGTTCGATGCGCTCGAAGATCGCCAGGTAATTTTCGGCTGCCTGTCGCGCTCCGGCTTCATCCGACACATTTTCGCCCAGCAAATCGAGGCTAGCCAATTGCATCGCGCCATTTACATGGCGGGCGGCTTCGACGGCGTCGTCCAGGCTCTCACCGGCGACGAATCGCCGCGCCACTCGCCGACTCAGTGCGTTGTGCATGATCAGCGGCGCGAGCCGCTTACTCTCTGAGAGGTGCAGAAGGAATGAGCGCATCAGAAGGAGACAATGACGAATTGGCGACCGGAAATCGCCGGAACTTGCATCCAGCCGGGATTATGCCCAGAGTGAAACAGATGCATCAGTCCTTAAGTCCGGTAAGGAATTTTTCTGCATCGATCGCCGCCATGCAGCCGGAGCCCGCGGCGGTAACCGCCTGTCTGTAACGATGATCTTGTACGTCTCCGGCAGCAAACACGCCTTCCACATTCGTCTGCGAACCGTGGTTAGTGAGCAGATAACCCGTGTCGTCCATCTTTAGCTGCCCCTGAAAGACTTTCGTGTTCGGGTCATGGCCTATGGCAACAAAAACACCCTCCGTAGCGATGGTCTTCTTCTCATTGGTATCCACGTTGCGGACCGTAACCATTTCAACCGATTTCTTGCTGACGTCGTGGACTTCATCGATGACGTACGGAGTGAGAAATTGAATCTTCTCATTTGCGCGAGCGCGATCGAGCATAATTCTAGTAGCGCGAAATTCGTTACGTCGATGCAGGATGGTGACGCTTTTTGCAAATTTCGTAAGGAAGGTGGCCTCTTCCATCGCGGTATCACCGCCCCCAACGACTAAGATATCGCGGCCGCGAAAAAAATAGCCATCGCATGTAGCACAAGTGGAAACACCGTGCCCAAGCAAGTGGCCCTCCGATTCGATACCGAGCATTCGCGCCGAAGCGCCAGCCGCGACGATCAACGCCTCGCATTCGTAAGTCTCTTTTCCTGCTTCAATTTTAAATGGCCGCTTGCTCAGGTCCACGGATGTAACCGCGCCGGAACGAAACTCAGTTCCAAACCGCTGGGCTTGCTTGCGGGTGTTTTCGATCAGTTCCGGTCCCAGGATACCCTCCGGAAAGCCCGGAAAATTCTCGACCATGGTGGTTAAGGCGAGTTGGCCCCCGGGTTCATAGCCGTCAAGAACAAGCGGTTTCAGGTCAGCACGCGCAGCATAAATTGCGGCGGTCAAGCCCGCGCATCCGCTTCCGATGATGATCACTTTGTGCACTGAGATCTCCTGGAAAAATTCTCGCCGGCCGCCGATGCGACACACCAAAAGTTTAATTGTATCATTCCATGTCCGCGATGCCATGGCCCCGCGGGATGCAGGATGTCCGACCCGCGCGAAGTATTAGCGGCCCAAGGCCGCGGAACCATGCCGAGGACCGGATAAGAAGAACGATGTTGACGTCTGCAAAGCTCTTTCAGCTTCTGAATGAGTCTATCGTTTTGCTCCTCGGAGCTCTACTGATACTGCTGGCCGTTTCCGGGCGCGTGGGATTGCCAACGCGGCCGGTGGCTTTGATTGCCGTGGCAATTGTTTTCTTTTACTGGGGTGCCCGCGCCTGGACGCGGCGCGGGCCTGCGGCACCCCACTGGCCCTCAAATATACGCGCGGGCTCGCTGGCGCTGGTCGGCGCGCTTATTTTGGGTGTCCCGCTTCTTCCCGTTCGTTGCATTCCATTGCTTCTGGGGCTTGCCGGAGCGGTGCTCGTTCTGCGCGGGATTCTGGGCGCCATCCTCTTCGCTCGAGGTGAATGAACTCGACTGCTTGTATATTTCGAAACTCGCGATAGGCATCCTTCGCTCTTGCCAGTCTGTCCGCTTCCCGATAATCTCACTCGCATATCTAGGTTCGCCGGTTCAGTTGAATTCGACGAATCTGAGCCTGACAATTCAGACTTGGGATTGAAAGAGGACGAGAACATGCTGAAAGAATTCAAAGAATTCGCGATGAAGGGCAACGTGCTGGACATGGCCATAGGCATTATCATTGGCGCCGCGTTCGGAAAGATCATCACCTCACTGGTAGGCGACGTCATAATGCCGCCGATTGGGCTTCTTCTGGGACGAGTCGATTTCTCCAATCTATTTCTGAGCCTGTCACATACACACTTCGATTCGCTGGCCGCGGCCAAAGCTGCGGGGGCCGTGACAATCAACTACGGACTGTTTCTGAACACCGTAATCGATTTCTTGATCGTGGCTTTCGTAATCTTCCTGGTGATACGCCAGGCGAATCGTTGGAAAAAACCGGTTCCCGCCGCGGCGCCGGCGACCAAGGAATGCCCGTACTGTTTTTCTGCAATTCCGATCAAAGCCACACGTTGCCCTAATTGCACTTCAGAGCTTCGAGCCTGAAAATTCTCCGCGGTATGCGCGGAGGCGTTCCATTCTCACGTCAATTCAGTTTGGGCGGTAAATTTTTCGGGTCTATCGGAGGATTCATCCTGCGGGTCTGGATGTCGCGAAGATGCTGGCGAAGCCTTTCGAGTACCTCATCGCCTTGACCTTCCGCGATTTCCCGCTCCAGTTCGGTCAGCGCGAAATGAATGATGTCGTGATGGTGTAGTTCCTCGCCTGCCAGCTTTTCGCTGAACTTGAGCCACATCTTGTGCAGTACATCAATTTCCTTGGGTGTAAGCCTCGGCGCGTGCGGGCCGAGGTAGAAGATATATTCCTGGCCCGCGGGCGTGAAAATCTCCAGCGCCAAGCGAGGCCGGGGTTCCGGCATTCGTTCCCAGGCTAATCCAATCTCACGCGCTTGTTCCGTCACCGGCATTTTTGATGAGCTGCCGCTCACAATCGTGCTCGATTGAAGGTTCATCGCCGTACGCAGAATGCCTTCCCACAAATCGTTGGCCGCGGCCACGGCCAAGCGCACCGGCTTACCTTCTTTCTCCGCGATGGCGAGCACTTTGGTGAACAGCAACTGCTCGATAGTGCTGAAGAGCTGGTCCGGATCCAGATCGTATTCGCCCGATGCCGCTCGCCGCAACATCCGCACGTGCAATACCACTATTTCCGCGTCCAATCCCTTCACCCGTTTCAACGCAGCTTCCAGGTGGTACAGCGCGTAGTAGGTGCTAACCGGAACGAGGATGCTTCCCGGTGCAACACCCACGCTTGTGGGAGTCAGCTCGGCTTCCTGCGCAAGATTGAACTGATCGAGCTCGACGTGAGTTGCGCCGGCCTGGCGTTTGTGCATTCGATGTTCGGAGATTTCAAAGACAGTGAACAGAATGAGAGTGAACGTAATTCCCGCCATGGTGGCATCGGGTTTTGTAAATAGATTAATCACCGCAATCGAGAGCAGAACCAGAGTGATTATTCCCAGTCCAATTGGAATTTCCACGCCGAAAATAACGGGATTGAGCGGCACGCGGTATTCGCGATCCTGGGGGTGCGTATAACGCAGCACCAGAACCGCAATGCCTTTCATCGCAAAACTCCAGATCACGCCGAACGCGTAGAGGTTGCCCAGAAATGTTACGTCGCCTCGGCTGGCCAGGATGGTGATGATCTGGAAAGCTACAACCATGTTGATGATGCGGTGAGTGGTTCCGAAGCGTGAGTGCGGGTGGCGGAACCAGTCGGTCAGCACTCCGTCTTCCGATACGCGGTTGAGTACTCCGTTCGAGCCCACAATCGCCGTGTTCACAGCTCCCGCAAGAATCAGGACGCCCACGACCACGACGAACACATGAAACGCAAGCCGAACCGGAAAACTTCCGACCAGATGCATCGAGAGTCCTCCGATCAAGTTCTCGGTGAATTTTCCCCGCACGTTGTCCGGAATGATCATTACCGCGAAGAAGGAAACCAACGAGGTGAAAACCAGACTGTAAATGAAGATGATCAGCCCGGCTTTTTTCAGATTCGGCAGCTTGGGGTGTTCGATTTCTCGATAGACCTGCGCGAGCGATTCCTCGCCGCTCATAGCCAGCACGGAATGGCCCAGCCCGACAAAAATCGCAATCAGCGTGATCGTATGCGCCCATTGATAGCGATCCAGCCAGCCAAGCGACGCCTTGTCGAGCTTCATGTTCTGGGGCAGCGGCGCGGGAGGTAGGTGCCAGCCGCTACGAGCGTATAAAGTGTAAAAACACCAGCCAATCAGAACGATCACCATGATGGTGGTGAGCTGCATGATCCGCAGCGCTTTGCCGCTGGATTCCGGCACGCCCTTGATGTTTTCCCACCAGAAATAAAGCGTGATCACGATGGCGACCGCTGCAGCGCTGCCGTTTACGTGAAGATGAATCGGAATATGAGCGTAAACGAATAGTTCGTTTAGCACGCCGACCAGATATTGGCCCGCGGACACGCCGCTGATCGGCCCAGTCAGGACGTAGTCGAACATCAGCGCCGAAACTGAAAACTTCGCCAGCGTACCGCCCAGGGCTTCCTTCACCACCCGATACACGCCGCCCCGAACGAACATGCTGCAGCTCTCTACGTAAATCGCGCGTACGGCGTAGGAAAACAGCATGATGCCGAGGATGAACCACGGAGCGGTCTTGCCGATGAACTGCTCGGCTTCGCCGCCGGCGTAATAAGCCGACGACGCAAGGTCGTTCAGGACGATAGCTGCGGCCCGCCAGAAAGAAATGAACGCCAGCATGGCCGTAGTGGCCACGAGGACCTTGGCTACGGGGCGTACCCTACCAGGTGTGAAAATGTGGCCGGTGGAGTCGGATGACATACGTTATAGAGATGAGGAGAAGAACTATACGTTGAATTTATCGCAAAAACAAAGAGTTGCTCGTTCGCGATTTCTTCCCCGGCCCGCGATCGCGCGGCGAGGGGCGCGCCTGCGTTCAGGAAAGCTTCTCTTTTGGCGCCGAGCCAAACTCGCGCACGCAAGCTTCGCAAGGGCAGATTTCGCGCAAATGTTCGAAGCTGTAGATGCCGGTTGCGTGGCTGTCCGAAAATTCAATCTGGATTGCGTAGTTCCCTACCGCCGTCGCGCTCTTGGCCGTCACGCGCGGCTTAAACATCGGCAATACTGCGCTGGGAGTTCTGGCTCCGCTGGCTGATGTCCCTATGCGAGCCTTCTTTTCGCGCTCGTCGTTACACAGCGCGCACGGGCAATGTTCTCGCAGGTAGGGAAAGTCGTAGCGGCTCGCATGGCCGTCCGACCAGGTGACTTCGACGCCTTGCCCTGTCGATACGCGCACTTTCACATCCATGGGCTTTTTTCGCACGTCATGTGGTATCGGCATTTCTTTCTATTCTAGCAGACCCGCTTTGACGTTAATCTCTACGGAGCCATTAGGGAGCGGTTTTTAACGACGCCGGGACTTCCACCAGCCTTCCATGCGCAAATTCGATGCGGCGATCAGCCAGTCCTCCGATGGAAGGCGCGTGCGTGACCATAAGAATGGTGTGTCCATCGCGGTGCAGATCGTGGAAGAGCCGGAGCACGGTCTCTTCATTGGCTTCATCCAGATTTCCCGTAGGTTCGTCGGCGAGTATGAGTTTCGGATGATTGATCAGCGCCCGGGCGACAGCTACACGTTGTTGTTCGCCGCCGGAAAGCTTTCCGGGCAGATGCTCGATGCGATCGCCCAAGCCTACGCGTTCGAGCGCTTCGCGCGCCTCTTTCTCATCGGTGGTGCTGTGAAAATATTGCGCCAGCATTACGTTTTCAATCGCGGTCAGATAGGGGACCAAGTGAAATTGTTGAAAAATGAAGCCAATCTTCTGCGCCCTGAAACGGGTGAGTCCGGATTCGTCGAGCCGGCCAACGTCAACAGCATCCACAATGGCTTGCCCCGAAGTGGGCATATCGAGCCCGCCCAAAATATTAATCAATGTGGTTTTTCCGGAGCCCGATGGCCCCATGATGGCAATCCATTCTCCGGCTTCCACGCGGAACGACACGCCCGCAAGCGCGCAAACGTTTCCGAATTCCTTGCGCAAATTCTCGACTTGCACCAGAGTCGCCACTATTCCCCTCGAAAAATTAGCGCCGGTTTCACTTTTCCGAGCAGGCGCAAAGGAAGCGCTCCGGCGAGCGCGACCGCAACCATAAGAGCGATGGTCAGCGGAAAGATTTCCCAGCGCAGCGAAATTGCCGTGCCAAAAACGCGCTGGCCCATCCAGCGCGAAAGTTCAATGCCCAGAATGGCGCCGACAAATCCCCCCACAGCGCCGAGAACGCCCACTTCGGCCATAAATAATGTAACTATCCGCGCAATCGATCCGCCCAGCGCCTTCATCAGCCCCACGTCCTGCCGCCTCTCCATCGCCAGGGCCGCCATCGTCGCAAGGACGCAAAGTGCCGTCAGTGCCAGAATCAGAACCACCATGGACCCGATCAGCAGCCGAATGCGATTCAAAAGGTCACCCTCGGCTTCAGTAACCTGGCGAATGGGCCGCACTTCGTACGACGGCAGCGCAGTCGCCAGCCGCGCCGCGTATTCCGAGATGTTCCGGGCGGTTCCCCTCACGCTCACTTGCGCCAGGCCGATCCGCCCCGGAAGCCCCGCGAGTCTTTGAACTTCAGCCAATTCCACGAAGACTTGATTGTCTTCCGCGCCGCCCGTATCCACGGTTCCGACAAGCGTAAGCTGCGTAGTCTTACCCAAGTAAGACAAATGGAGCGTGCTGCCCAGAGCGAGATGAAGTTGCCGCGCGGCGTTGCGCCCAACGATGCAAGGTATCTGATTATCGCCGGACGAAGTCCACTGGCCCTCGATCCTCCACGCCGGCTCAAGCTTCGGCAGAGCTTCCATCTTCGTTCCGGCAACCACTACGGGCGTATCGCCGGCGCGCTCGACAATGTAGAGAAAAGGCACCGCAGCCACAACACCTGGGTCTCTCAAGTTCTGAATTGCGGCGAACACCGCGCTCTCATTCATAAGCGCAGCGGGGGCTGCTCCGTTGATTTGTGCATCACGACCGGGCGAAATCACCAGATTTGCACCCAGCATGCGAAATTCTTGCGTAAGCTTGCCTTCGATGTCGAATTCGAGATTCAGCAGAGCAGAGATCACCATGGCGCCGCTTACCAGAGCTAGAATCGCCACCACCAGCCGCCCGCTGCTGCCACGCAAGAGTTTCCAGAGCAAGCGCCAGAACATTACTCGCCCCGCAGAATCGGCGCGGGATTGAAGTGCGACGCGCGCCGCAAAGGAATCAGACTGCCCACGAACGCCACGATTGCCGCGATGCCAAGGACCACCGGAAACAAAATCAGCCGCGGCGAAGCGGCCGTGCCAAACACGCTCGCGCCCAGGCTCCGCGCCAGTGCCGCGCCTACTACAAACCCGATAGCCCCTCCCGCAACTGCGAGCAGTAACTGTTCGGCGAGGAATATTCCGGCAATCAGGGAATTGCTTGCTCCGAGAGCTTTCATGACACCGATTTCTGCGCGCCGCTCAAGAACGGTGGTAGCCGACGTAGCGGCAACCGCCAAGGCTGCAGCGCCCAGCGCCGCAAGCGTAACAATCCACAGCAGAGTGCCTACGCGCGAAAGGATTCGCCCTTCCGTATCTGCAACACGCCGAATGGTGCGCACGTCGGTACCAGGCAACACCGTTTTAATTTGGAAGCTGATCGAAGAAATGTACGGCGAGCAGAACCAGCGATCGTATTCCGTCGGCGTCATTTTCAGCGGATCGCGTTCGGAGAACGTGTCCGCCGGTTTCGTCAGCGCGCTTACAAAAAGCTGGCGGAACTGCCCCGGATGTCCCGATAATTTCTGCGCGATCGCGAGAGGCACGAGCAACGCCCTGTCCTCCGCGTCATCCGTCGAGACGATTCCCACTACCTTGAGAGCAACCGCTTGTGCTGCGCCGGATTGCCCTTGCATTAAGTCACCAGGCGACCGGCTGGTTACGTAAATAACCTCTCCAGCGCTCACACCCGGCATGGTCGCGGCCAGCGTCGAGCCGATGACACATTCATTTGCGTCATCGTGAAACCAGCGGCCCTGAACTTTCCACCAGGGATGCGTGACGCTCAAGCCAGTTTTGAATTTCGTGCCGTCGGGGACGGACACATCCTGCGCGTACCACGTCCCCACAATCATGGCCAGTGTCGGCTTAGAGCCCTCAGATTGCTGAATCGTCGCAGGAACGTCAAGGAACGGCGTGAATCCCAGAATATTGTGGCGCCAGAAAATTGTTTTCAGTTTTCCGAGGTCGGTTTCGTCGAGGTAAGCGCCTTCGTTCACCGGCCGATAATCGACGCCGCCAATTTCGATCGGCAGCGTATCCGCTTGCGGCGTGACCAACAGATTTGCGCCCAGGCTGCGAAATTCGCGTGCCAGCCGGTCGCCAACTTCGAGCGCAATAGTCAGCGTCGAAGTCGCCACGGCCATGCCCACGACCAGTGCCGCCGCAACCAGGACTTTCCTGCGCGGGTTACGAACGAAGGATTCTCTTACCAGCCGGCCAAACATCGTTCAGGGGTGAATCGTAGAGGCGGCATTGGCGAGCGCCGAAACATCCACAATCACTTGTCCCCCTTCTATTCGGGATTTCACCGCGATTGGGTTGCAGCCGCCGGATTCTCCGATGGAAGGAATGTAAATCGCCGCCCCACAATTCCTGCAGATCACGTTCTGGCCTTCCTGGCGATAGCCGGCCGTGCCGCAGATCTGGCAAGCGTCCAGCGCCGTGGCGAAGTCGCCGTTTTGTTTGTGGATGACCAGAAATCGGATTACGGTCCCGTTCACGTCGGCGGTGTAGAAATGCAAACTCGAATCTGTAAGCTCAGAAAGTGGGATGTTAACCTGGCCGTTTTGCGCCACAAGCACCTGGGCACGCACCGGCGCCGTTACCGCCCGGGCATATACATACTCGGCCGCGAAAGAGAGAACGACAGCCACGCACAAAATCGCGGCTGCGAAACTCCAGCGCTTCTGCCGTCGAAATTCCCACTCGCGCATCCGCCGATCGGCCGAATTGGCTGCTTCCGCAGGCGCCGGGCTTTTCGCGCTGAACCATTCGCGCAGCACCACCAGCGCCGCAACTCCCAGAATCACCACAAAAAAGAATACTTCGTTACGCACAATCGGCCCTATCGTGGCCATTTCACGTTTACTTGACGGCAGCCACATGGCCTCGCTTAGTTCGTGCAGACCAGTGAGCAAAAGCTGGAAAGCGACCACCAGCAGAATCGTGCTGGTGGCCGCAAAAAAACGATGAAGAGGAATTCGCAAGGTACCTTGAAAGAAGAAAAGACCGACGGCCACCGCGATCGCGATGCCAAGCCCGGTTCCAATCCAGACCTGCACGCCGGCACTGGATAGTTCCACGGCACGCAGGATCAAAACCAGCTCCGCGCCTTCCCGCACCACCATCAGGAATACGAAGAATCCAATTCCCCACCCGGCCGCGCGTGTGGATTGCTGCGCAAATGTTTCTATCCTTTGCTCGATGTGCTTCTTTAGGTGCCGCGCCACGCGGTTCATCCAGACGATCATGGTTACCACCAGAACGCCCGCCGCCAGCATCAGCAAACCTTCAAAACCATCTTCGCTTACATGCCAGCGTTGCAGGAGCAATGCCGCAGCAACACTGGCGGCGACGGCCAGAATTACGCCGGCCCAGACGTAGCCCGTCAGCGCGCGGCGCCCGGTACGATTCAGATAGACCAGGACGATACCGACGACGAGCGCGGCTTCGACGCCTTCACGAAGTGCGACAAGAAGAGCAGATAGCATCGAATTCTAGTTGTAAACGTGTGTCAACTAGCATTCCCAGTGTATCTCAGCGCAACGGCAACGGCAAGAGAATCCACGCTTGTTCGCAGGCCCGCGCTTCCCTGTACAATGTACGAGTAAGCTCGAAGCCTGCGCTCAACCCTTGATAACTCAAGGCAGGAACGCAACGTCTAACCACTTATGCCATCTGCACTTCGTTCAAGATCGCCTAAAATCTTAGTCGCCGTGCCGGCCCTGTTGACGATTTCTTTCTTGGGTGCCTTTCATGCCGCTTCCGCCGGCGCAAGGCTGCCTGGCGTTGTTCAGTCTCAATCGGACAGCGCCAAGCCCGCGACAGCGCAGCAATCGCAATCTGACACGAATCCTGATTCAACCAGCAAGCCAACACCCGCGCCGGGGACGAACTCTCCAAGTACTCCCGCATCCCCACTCGTAAAGGCCGACCTTAAAAAAGCCAAGCAGGCTAACAAGCAGGGCCTCCGCGCAGAAGAGCAGGGTGACTGGGAAGCGGCCTACGAAGCCTATTCCGACGCGGTTAACTTCGCGCCTAACGATAGCGATTATTTTTCGCGCCGGGAAATAGCCAAGAGCCATGTGGTTCAGATGAAAGTCGATCTGGCGGAGCGGCACGCAATTTCCGGGGAAATCCCCGCCGCCCTGCATACACTGCGCGAGGCTCGGGAACTCGATCCCAGCAACAAGGTGATCCGCGACCGATTGACTGAACTCTCCGCTTTGGATCCCCGCCAAGCAAGGCAAGTTCTTTCCGGCCCCGAGCTTCCCCGTGAGGTGCACCTCGAGCATTTGCCGGGAAAGCAGAATTTCCGATTGCGAGGCGACACGCAAAGCGCTTATGAAGAGATCGCGCGGAAGTTCGGCGTGGACGTTGCATTCGACGTGGACTTACGCTCGCGGCAGGTACACATTGACGCGAATGACCTGGATTTCGCCACTGTCACGCGGATCCTGGGCGAAGAAACTCACACTTTCTGGCGGCCGCTTACCAAACACCTGTTTTTCGTGGCCGACGATACAACGCAAAAGCGCAAAGATTACGATCTTTCGATCGTGCGCACCGTCCTGTTTTCATCTACCGAGACTCCGGAACAGATGACGGAAATCTCGCATCTGGTCCGGGAAGTTGCAGGAATCACGCGAAGCCAGTTGGACACCCGCAGCCGCACGCTTACGATGCGCGCCTCTCCCCAAGCGATCGCCGTAGCCAGCGGAGTAATCGATGACCTCGATCAACCGGTCGGCGAACTGGTGTTGGAAATGGAAATCCTTGAAATGGATCGCAATTATGCGGAGCAGCTTGGCATCCTGCCGCCGCAGAGTGGCCATGTTTACACCATTCCCTCAAACGCCGTAACCGAGGCGGAATCGGGGCTTCCTGGGCTGCTTACCGTGCTCACGCAAATATTCGGAAGCGCCGCGACCGCGGGTCTTTCGCCGACCCAGCTCGCCACATTGCTGGCCTCGGGCCAAGTGGATGTCGGCGGCCTGATTCCGCCAATCGTCGCTTTCGGAGGCGGAGCGTCAACTTTTCTGGCCACCATTCCCGGCGCGGCCGCTAGTTTTTCCGAGATGCTTTCGCTGGTGCGCCATGGCCGCCGGATTTTGCTGCGCGCCGAGGACAACCAGCCCGCGACATTCTTCGTGGGCGAGCGTTTCCCGGTTTCGCTCGCGCAATATTCCAACAGTCTTGGAACGGGGGCGACCACGGGCGGCACAAGCATACTGGGCCTGAGCACTGCTGATTTTCCGGTAACGAACTATGCCACGGGAAATGCCCCGGATTTCGTAACAACGGCCGACTTGAACGGCGATAATTTTCAAGATCTCATCGTCTCGAACTTCACCGATGACAACCTTTCTATTTTTCTCGGCAATGGCGATGGAACCTTTCAGAATCCGGCTACCCTTAAACCCACAACCGGCAAGGGACCTATTTCCATCGCAACGGGCACCTTCAACGCTAAGAACAACACGAATGTGGGCTTGGCTGTAGCCAACGAAACTGACAATACTCTTACAATTCTGCTGGGTAACGGCGACGGCACCTTCACGGCCGCTTCCGGTTCTCCTATCAAGACCGGAAACCATCCGGTCTCCGTTGTCTCCGCAACGCTGATTGCGGGCGGACAATTCGATCTGCTCGTTGCGAATCAACAGGACGACACGGTTTCCGTCTTCATGGGCAACGGAGACGGAACTTTCGCGGCCCCTGTAAATTTAACCACCGGCAAAGGGCCCACCGGCGTTGTGGTCGCGGATTTCAACAACGACGGCAAGTTAGATCTGGCGGTTACCAATCAAACCGACAACTCGGTCTCCGTCTATCTGGGAAATGGGGATGGGACGTTCAATACGCCTTTGAGCTATCCGACCGGGCAAACGCCGATCTATGTGGCGGCAGCCGACTTCAACGGCGACAACATCCTGGACCTTGCGGTCGCAAATAATGGCCCGGGAACGGACACGCTTTCCGGCGCCTCCGTTTCAATCCTTCTGGGTGTCGGTGATGGCACCTTTGGTGCAACAAACAACTTTCCGGCTGGCAATGGCCCCACTTCGATCGCCATCGCCGATTACAACATCGACGGCATTCCCGACCTGGCCGTCACGGCGCAAACTGACAATGCCGTATCCCTGCTGATCGGACTCGGCGACGGGACCTTTACCCCATTTTTTGAATTCCCCGTCGAGACGAATCCTGTTTCACTGGCCACCGCTGCATTTACGGACACTTCACAACCTGATTTGGCAGTCGCCAACTACGGCTCGAATACCGTGTCGGTCATACTTAATTCTTCGCAATTTCTGAGCGGTAGCTCTTCGGCCATCGGTACTCAATTCCCCAACGCCGAATATATTGACGTGGGAGTCAAGGTAAAGGCCACGCCGCGCATACATCAAAACGATGAGGTCACGCTGCAGCTTGAGTTCAGTATTACTAGCCTCACGGGATCACTTCTCAACAACATCCCTGTAGTGGCGAACGAAGAGATCCATCAAACAGTGCGCGTAAAGACGGACCAAACGGCGGCCTTGGCAGGATTCCGCTCGCCGCAGTATATGCGTGGCCTGAACGGCACGCCTGCGTTTGGAGGCGCAACTGGCGCGGGGTTGTTAGGAGCGGCGGAAGACGTACAACAACAAGATACCGAGGTGCTGATTCTGGTGACCCCGCGTATGGTCGCCCTAGCGCCGCGCAAAGATCATCTAATTTACGCGGGCCGCGGTGCTCCGGAAGGTCCGGGCTCGCTGGGTCCCACGCACCAAGAGCGCCAAGAGCGGGTGCCAGGCGTGCCACAGCCTCAGCCCCAAACCCAGCCACCGCCTCCTACAGCTCCCGAGCCTTGGTCTCAACCGCAACAACCGGCTCCTCCCGAGCAGGGAGCGCCGCCGCAGCAAACTCCGCCTCAACCGGCTCCGCAGCAACAACCCGAACCACGGTAGCCGAGACACTGCTGGATTTGACAGTCCGCAATGGTCAAGGCTGAACGAGCAATCTCAGGGAATCGCCTCCAGGACTACGACCGGCTGGTAGGTGCGCGGCACGACCGGCTCGGCGATAGCGATCAATTGTCCCTGCTGATTGAACACACGTAACCGAGCCGGCTTCCAATCATCCGAATCCAATTGCGAGGGAGCGCCCGGAACGGAAGTTGCCTGGCCCGGTTGAATTTGAGCTAGCGACACATTGAACTTTGCCCCGTGGCGCACGCGCTTTTCGACAATGGGCAAAATAGTCGCCCGAGCCAGCTCAGGCAATAAACTTTCCAGGCGAATGATGCGTTTTTCCAGCCGGCCGGTCTTGGCCTCCTGGTCGAGTTCTGGAAGCTGGCCGGCCTGGTCCAGCGTAAATTCGCCGACCGCTGTGCGTTTGATCTCCGCCAGGTGCGCGCCGGATCCTTGCAGCGCTCCGAGTTCGTGTGCCAGCGAACGAATGTAGGTCCCGGCGCCGCATTCCACCACGAACCGCGCGATGGAGCCTTCCACGCCGGTAAGCCTGAATTCGTACACGTCCACCTCGACGGGTTCCAGTTTCACCGGCTTATTTTTTCGCGCCAGTTCATGCGCCGGCCGCCCATGAATCTTTTTCGCGGAGAATGACGGCGGAGTTTGCTTGATTTTGCCCAGGAATCGCCCCGCGTATTCTTCCAGTTCCTTCGGGTTCAGCGTAGGGGCTGCATCGGGTCCCAAGGCTTCGCCGTCCGCGTCATACGTGTCGGTGGAAAATCCGAAGCGCACCGCGAAGCTGTAACGCTTCCGGCGTCCGCTGTAAAAGCGGGCCAGCCGTGTGGCGCGGCCCAACGCGAGGACGAGGACTCCGGTTGCCAGCGGATCAAGAGTTCCGAAATGTCCTATGCCGCGGAAACCGACCAGGCGGCGCACAGCTTCCACCACGTCGTGCGAAGTTTTTCCGCGCGGCTTATCGACGACCAGAATTCCGTCGTATGGCAAAGGCTGGGGAGTTCGGGGCATCTTTTTAGTTTGCTGCTGGCTCTGCCGCGTTTTGAAAGCTTTCTTGCTTGCCAGCAAAATCAGAATGAAAGCACTGCTACAAAGTCTCCGGCGGTTTCACCTTTCTTAGGAGCTGGTCGATATGCTGGCCGTATTCTTCCGATTCATCGAGCAGAAAAATCACTTCCGGCGCTCGCCGAAGCCGCAAACGTTCCACCAGCTCGTGGCGCACGTAGCCCGACGCCGCTTTCAGCCCTTCCAAGGTTTCCGCGCGTTCGTTATCGTCTTCCGCCAGTTGCACGAATACACGCACGGTGCGCATTCCCGCGCCCAAGCGGACCTCCGTCACCATCACCGGTCCCGCCAGCCGCGGATCTTTCAGCTCGCCCGCGAGCATCAAACTCACTTCGTTCCGAATTTCTTCTGCGATACGTTCCGAACGGTGTCCGCCGAGCATTATTCATTATCCTCGAAATAATCGATCTCTTGCGAAACCAAATCACGTCCCAGCAAACGCTCCGATTCCGCGGCGATCGCTGCCAGCGATTCTTCCAGATGTTTGCCGTCCCCCGAGATGCTCACTACCCCGATTTTCGAGCGCTGCCACAGATCCTGATGCTCCAGTTCCGCGACTGCCACGTTGAAATGAGCGCGCAGGCGGTCTTTCAGGCTGCGCAGCACTTGCCGCTTGTCTTTGAGAGATTGTGCCTCGGAGATGTGAATTTCAAGAGTGAGGAGACCGATCGGCATTTTCGCCCCCGTAAATTCTGTTAAAACGGGCGAGTAGAAAATTCACTGGAAATGATTTCGGCGTGCTTACGCGCTTTCCTGGCGCCCCGCACGTTCCTGCCGGCGCGGTCGTTCGCTGGGAGGAGGCATCTCGAGCGCCAGGGTCTTTTCCATCTTGAAGCATTCGAGAATGTCCCCCACTTTCACATCCGCAAAATTCGACACGCCCACGCCGCATTCAAAACCCTGGCGCACTTCGTTGGCATCTTCCTTGAAACGCTTCAAGGAGGTGATCCGGCCGGTGTAGATCACGACGTTATCGCGCAGCACGCGAACATCTGCGTCGCGCTTCATGATGCCGTCTTGTACCGAACAACCCGCGATGGTTCCCACACCTTTGACTTTGAATGTGTTGCGCACTTCCGCGCGGCCCAGATACGTTTCCTTGATCACCGGCGCCAGCAACCCGGACATGGCCTTCTTCAATTCGTCCTGCAACTCGTAAATGATCGTGTAGGGACGAATGTCCACGCCTTCGCGTTGCGCGAGATCGGAAGCCTTTCGCTCCGGCCTCACGTTGAACGCGACGATTACGGCGCCGGAGGTCGACGCCAGAAGGACGTCGCTTTCGTTCACCGCTCCGACGCTCGCGTGAATTACTTTCAGTTTCACTTGGTCGTTTGAAAGTTTCGGCAGCATTTCGTTGAGCACTTCGACAGACCCCTGCACGTCCGCCTTCACCACCACCGGCAGTTCCTTCACTTCGCCCACTTTCAACTGTTCGTGCAACTGGTCCAGCGTCAAGCGGCCGCTGGCCGATTTCGCAAGCGACGCTTCGCGCTGCTTGCCTTGGCGGTATTCAACGATGTGGCGGGCTTTGGCTTCATCCGCCACCTGAAATTGATCGCCGGCTTCCGGCACACTCTGCAAACCAAGAACCTCCACCGGCGTCGAGGGACCGGCCTGCTTGATGGCCGCTCCGCGATCGTCAAACATGGCGCGAACTTTTCCGTACACCGCGCCGACGATGAACACATCTCCCACGTGCAAAGTCCCGTTTTGAACGAGCATGGTGGCCACGGGTCCGCGGCCCTTATCCACGCGCGATTCCAGCACCGTGCCGCTTGCGGGAACGTCGGGATCAGCTTTCAACTCTCGAAGGTCGCCGACCAGGAGAATCATTTCGAGCAGTTTCGGAATATTCGTCTTCATTTTGGCCGAAACTTCAACCATCACAGTGTCGCCGCCCCATTCCTCGGGCATCAGTCCTTTGTCCGAAAGCTGGCGCTTCACCCGTTCCGGCTGCGCGTCCGGCTTGTCGATTTTGTTGATGGCTACGACGATCGGAACTCCTGCCGCGCGAGCGTGCGAAATCGCTTCTTCGGTCTGCGGCATAATTCCGTCGTCCGCTCCTACCACCAGCACGACGATATCGGTCACCTTCGCGCCGCGCGCGCGCATGCGAGTGAACGCTTCGTGGCCGGGCGTATCAATAAACACGATGCGCTTGCCCTGCACGTGCGCTTCATAAGCTCCGATATGCTGTGTAATTCCTCCCGCTTCGCCACCCGCGACGTCGGCTTCCCTAATTACGTCCAGCAAACTCGTCTTGCCGTGGTCCACGTGGCCCATCACCGTGACGACAGGCGCGCGCGGCACTTCGTTGCCCGTGCGCTCTTCTTTGATCTTCTCTTCCTGTACGACCTGCTCTTCAAACGTGACTACTTGAACGATACCGTTGAATGCTTCCGCTAGGTTTGTCGCTGTGGGCACGTCGAGCGCTTGATTGATGCTGGCGAAAACGCCTCGATCGAGCAGTGTCTTCAACAATTCCTTGGCGCGAATATCCAGTTTCTCCGCGAGTTCTCGAACCGTAATTCCTTCCGTGACGGTAACCGCGCGCGGCTCCCGTTTCACCGGCGCAACTGGTTCGATCTGCGTAGAGCGTCCGGGGCCTGCGCCTGCACGAGGCCGCACTGGATGAAGTTTGCGCTCCCCTTCGGCGTATCGTTTTTCTATTAGCGGGCGGCCGCGCGAGGCAGGAGGCTTGCGCGCATATAGAGGCTTGCCTGGCTCGGCCTTGGGAATGCCGGCGCCTGGACGTTGCCCTCCTACCGGGTCTTGTCCCGGGCGGCTGCTGCCAGGGCGTTGTGGAAACCGCGAAGGTGGTCCGCCCGGCCTGGGAGCGGCGGGACGGCTTTGTCCGGGAGCACCACTGGGACGACTCTGACCTGGTGCCGCAGGGCGATATCCTTGCGAGGGCCGGCCTTGTACAGCGCCGGACGCCGCTCCGGAACTCGCCGGATATCTTTGACCCGATGCGGGTGCGCCAGTTGATCTGTATCCACCGGGGGCAGCGGGCCGTTGAGCTGGTGTAGCGGCCTGCCCGGGAGCTGCTGCTGCAGGCCGTGACGGTACGGTAGTCTGAGATGTCGGCGCGACGCCAGGCTTGGCGGCGCGAGAAGGCGGCACCGATCCGGCTGGCGCAACTCCCGGCCTCGCTACCGGAGGCGGAGTTTTCGCGGATGTTGCAGCAGTTGCAGCAGCGGGCGCCGCAGCGCTGCTCGCCGGACGCGTCGCGGGCGTTGCCGCGGACACCGAGGCCGTAGGCGTCGGACGCGCGGCAACCGGTTGCGTTCCAGCGGCCGAGCGCGACGTCTTCGACTTCGCCGCCGCATTCTTCGCTTTCTCCGCTTCAGCCGCGGCTTCCTGCGCCGCTAACCCCAAGAAATGCTTCCGCACAAGCTCGGCATGAGAATTATCGATCGAGCTCGAATGCGTCTTCTTCTCGGTGACGCCAACTTCCGGCAGGTACTCGATCAGCACCTTTGCTTTGATTTCGAGTTCCCTGGCCAGCTCATTGATTCGGACTTGATTAGGATCTGCCATCAGCCTCTTTCGCTACTATCTTCACTGATATTTACTTCTGTACGTTTTCTTCCGAGTCCCCGGCTTCTTCTCCGCCCTCAACTGAATGGCGTCGCGTTTCTTCGTCCGGGAGTTCTTTGGTGTCCGCTGTGCCGAGTGAATCCAAAGGATCCGCTCCGCGCGCATCTGTCTCCTCGGCCACTTCCGGAGCGTCACCTGCTTCAGGCGTTTCAGAGGATTCGAGTTCCCCGCCTACCGCGGGTTTTTCAGACGCTTCGTCCGCCTCAGGAGCATCTTGCACTTCAACCGCTCCCTCCGGCGCCGCTTCCACTGTGTCAACCTGCTCGCCTGGCCCGGCGGCAGCCTGCGTTTCCAGCATTTCGAAATATGCTGCTACGGACTGGTGAATCTTTTCAACCATCTTCTCGCCGATTCCCGGAATCTCCACCAACTGTTCCGGCGTCATATCTGCAAGCTTCTCCACCGAAGTGATTCCCGCAGCTTCAAGTTTCTCGATAGTCTTCGGACCCACGCCCGCTAATTCGGTGAGCGGCGTTCCGGGAGCGGTAAGCGCGGCCATCTGTGCTTCGATCTCCCGGCGCTTCTCTTCCTCGCTCTTGATGTCGATATTCCAGCCGATCAATTTGCTGGCCAGCCGTACGTTCTGGCCTTTTTTGCCGATCGCCAGCGAAAGCTGGGTGTCCTCGACGATCACTTCCAGTCTTTTTTCTTCCGGGTCTACCACCTGCACGCGCGTAACTTTCGCCGGGCTCAACGCCTTTTGCGCGAACGCGATGGTCTCTTCGTTATACGGAATGATGTCGATTTTCTCGCCGCGCAATTCGCGGATGATGGACTGCACGCGCATTCCTTTCATGCCCACACAAGCGCCGACAGGGTCCACATCCTTGTCGCGGCTCTCGACCGCAATCTTCGTTCGCTCGCCGGCTTCGCGAGCCACCGCCCGGATCTGCACGGTGCCGTCATAAATTTCCGGCACTTCCATTTCGAAAAGCCGCTGCACCAGCGCAGGATCGGCGCGCGACACCACCACTTGCGGGCCTTTCGCTGCGCGTTCGACTGCGCGAATCGTGACGCGCAGCCGGTCGCCAACGTTATAAGCTTCCAAACGCGACTGTTCGCGCTTGGGGAGCCGCGCTTCCGTGCGCCCCAGATCCACGACAATGTCAGGGCCTTCCATGCGCTTCACCACACTATTGATCAGCTCGCCGACGCGCGTGTGGAATTCGTTGTAGATCGTATCGCGCTCGGCTTCGCGCACTTTCTGCAGAATCACCTGCTTGGCCGTCTGCGCCGCGATCCTTCCCAGCACGTCCGTCGGTTTCGTTTCGATCACTTCGCCGCCCACCTCAATTTCAGGCTGGCGTTTCTTGGCATCTCCAAGCGAAATTTCACGCAGCGGGTCGGTGACTTCCTCGACCACAGTGTGCACGGAAAACACGTCTACCTGGCCGGATTCTGGGTTGAACTTCGAGCGGAGATCTTCCTCAGTGCGGTAATATTTCCGCGCCGCGACCACCATCGCGTCCTCAATGGCCGCGACAATGATCTCGGGTTCAATGTGCTTCTCCCGGCTGATCTGCTCGATTGTCTGGTACAGCAGACTCGCCATTTGAGTTTCTCCCGAACATCAGTTCCTAGATATTTAGTTCCATGTCTTGCAGAAATCTCTCGCGCCGTAACTATGCCGCCGTGCAAATGCCTATAGCTCAACTACCAAATTTGCCTTCTTGATACCGGCGAAGGGCACCACCATTTCGCGTCCCTTTACATTCAACTTCACAATGCCATCCGCGTAGCCGGCCAAACGTCCCTCGAAATAATTCTGATTCTCAATCGCTTCCGTCACCCAAATCCGCGCGAGCCGCCCGACGAATCGCTCGTAATCTGCCGGCTTCATCAACTTTCGATCCAGCCCGGGAGAGCTAACCTCCAGAACATAGGCTGGACCCGGCACCAAATCGTCCACATCCATAATCACGCTTAGTTGCTCGCTCACCCGCTCGCAATCCTTATGGGTGACACCGAGACCCTCCGGGTTCTGGGGGCCGGGCAAACGGTCAATATAGACCCGCAGAAGCCGCTGCTTGCCAATCTTCCATTCCACGTCGAAAATCTCGAGGCCCAGCGAGCCTGCTACCCGCTCCGCCGCCTCACGGATCTTTTCCAGTTGCATTCGATTCAACGGGCCGACTAAGAACCCTGAGCTTCAGTTCCACCGCGATTCGGCCCGCATCTCCAGCCGGCTTCCACAGGCAGTCCGGCGCTGACGCCGTTCTCGCGCCCAACAAAAAAGTGGGCTCGCGCCCACTGGGACATGCGACCTTTCTGGAAGCACTCCAGTATAATTTCTCGCCTTGGAAAACGCAAGGCCGCCCTGGTTCGGCCGGCGTCCGGGATTTGCCCGCCAAAATTGCGGAAAGGGGACAAAAAAAGGCCTCGCCTTTGGTTCGGCGAGGCCTTCTCGTCAAAAATGTAGAAACTATCGAGGAGCGGGTTGCTGTTGAGCCGGCTGCGAAGCTGCAGGCTTCGGCGTCGTCGACCTCGGAGCTGGCCTTGTCGCTGCCGCGTTCTTCACCGGATAATTCTGATCGAAAAGCTTGATGATGTCCTGCGTGACGTCAATCGTGTTCGCAGCGTAGATCACTGGAGTGTTCTGCGCCGAGGTATCCAGGATTACGCTATAGCCGTTCTCCTTCGAATATTTGTCGAGGACGTCGATCATTTTGCGGCCGATGCGGTCCACCACTTCCCGCTCCGCCTCCGTATAATCATCCTGCGATTCCTGCTGCTTGCGCTGGTAGGTCCGCGTTAACTGATCGCCCTCGCGCGCCAGCCGTGCTTTCTCTTCGTCGCTCAACGTATTGGACGTCGTGCGCAGACGCGTCTGCAAATCCTCGATCTGCTTGCGCAGGTTATCGAGTTCGGTCTGCCGCGGCGCAAACTGGGATTGCAGTTCAGCGGCAGCTTGTTTGCCCTCTGCCGTACTCTGAATCGCCGCCTGCACGCTAATCACGCCTACCTTCGCCGGTGACGCTGGAGCGGCGCCGTTCGATTGCGCCCAAACTGCGGGCAACATCAATAGGGCCGCCAGGGCCGGAACTCCAAATCGAATCTTCATTCTCACTCCTTATTCGAATATTTCGGTAAACACAAATCAGGGATTATAGCTGTCGTCGCAGAAACAGGTCAATCGGATTTCGTACCCGCGCCCGTTTACTCTCGGATGCCACCGCTCGCGCAGAGGTTGGCCGAACGATCCAGCCCCCAAACTTCGGACCGCTGCCGGCCATTAGTGCGGCAGCGGCACGAGCAAAACGCGGTTATTACTCTGATCCACAAGCACGCCCAGATTCAGCTTAAGGTCGATCGCGATCGAGTTCGGGCCTATCACGACCGAAGCAGGCTGCAACAAGCCCCCTACACCCAGCACGGCGCGCACCCGCGGACCAGCACAACTGGACGGACCATTCGGGTTCGGCGGGCATACATAACCCACGATCGAAATTGTATTGCTCGCGGCATTGTTCGTTACCAGCGTGCTCGTCTGATAATTGTAATCCAGCGACGTGGGTCCAATTCCCACCCGAAATGACGTGGGAATGAAAGTGGTGGGATCCACGATCACAACGTTGTTAATAACACTGTCCACCACCAGAAAATCCTGATTTACGGGATCGAATATAACCCCCGTGGGCAATTCGAAAGGAGAAACCCGGTCGATAATTGAATCGGAGGCGAGGTTCAACAAATCGACACTGCTCGCCGACGATGCCGTGTCCACGGCGGCATAGTTTAGCGTGGTAATGATCCCGGGTGTGGCCGGAGACAACAGCACGGGAGCCATTGCGATAGCCACCGGGAACTGGTCAACCAGTATAGTCGTTCCAAGAGTCGCGCTCGTACCCGTAGCTGGTAGCGAGACAAAACTGACGTTATTCGACGTCGTATTGGCGGTGCCCGCCGTGGCCGTGTCGGAATTGAGCCCGATGCCCGTCGGCGCAGTACAAGTGCCGCAAAGCGGCACGGTAGTGGGAGGCGTAAAAACTCCATCGACTCCTGCCTCATCCAGGACGGTGACGTTGTTACTGCCAGTATTCGCTACCACCGCCAACCCTAGTCGGTCGATCACCGCGACGCCCGCTGGATTGAATCCTACCGAAACGGTTGAACCTGACAAGATTGGCGCACCGGTAAGCAAATTCAAAATGGATACGGTGTTATCCGCATTATTTGTTACGACTGCCTGATCGAGGTTCTGGTCCACGGCCACTCCGACCGGCGTGTTACCCACCGGAACGGGTTGCACTAGAACGAGCTCGGTGGTGTTGGACCATTGCCCGCCACTTTGTACGTACACGATGAAGTTACGCGCGTTCGTGAGCATGGTTGCAGGGATGGTAGCGAGAATCTGTCGGTTGCTTACCACCGTCACGTCGCCGCCAGGGAGCGCCGTTCCATCGATGACTACTTGCGGAGCTCCTGTAAATCCAATCCCGTTGATTGTCAGAGTCAGAGGAGTCGTGGGACTAGTCACGAACGCAATCACGGGACTGGACTCCACTATTTGCAATGGCCGAAACTGTCCCGATATTCCGAGCGTAACTGCTGAAACGGTATTGTTCCCCTCATTTACGATAAATGCCTGATTCGTCGCCGCATCGATCGCCACCGCCTGTGGCGAGTTGAGGCCCGTCACGGTTTGCAGGACGTTGCTGTTTCCCATGTCCACTATCGCCGCCGTTCCGGCAAGTCCGTTAACGGCGATGCCCACATTCGATAGCGGATTTATAGCCGCCCCGACAAATCCGGGCTGGTCAATCGGGGTGCCGTTTTGCAGGAAGGGGATGCTACTGACGGTGTTGTCCAGCAGGCTATAGGTAGTAAGGGTGCCGTTGGGATCAGTCAGCAGCGCCTTATGCGTCTGTGTGTTGATGCCAACGCCTTGAGTTGAGGTGGAGACCGAGAGACTCCCGATTACCACCGGAGCACGGCCGACCACATCTCCCGGAGTCGTGTTGGGAGCGCGGCCCAGATCTACGATATTGACCGAGCCACCTCCGCCAGGCGTAACAATTGCCCAGTTCAAGCGCGGGTCAATTGCCACGGACGGAGTCAGCCCCGTGCTGTAGGAACTCAAGCTTCCCCCGATTTGCTGCACGAGCACGGGCCTGCCGGTGGAAAGGTCTAGGACTGTAGCCAGATTTGTCGATTGCTGGGTGACGAGCGCCCGGTGAGTCGACGAGTTAATTCCAATCGAGAATGGCAACGCCACCGTGTTTGGTGGAACGGCCGTATTCGGCAAAGTGAGAGTGGATATCACTGTGTTCGTGGTCAGGTCAATGGCGGTAACACTGTTGCCTCCAGTGCCGCTCCCGTTGTTTACCACCACTGCGATGTGGTGGGCCAACTGATCATCAATAGCGACTCCTGTGGGACTCGGGCCCACGGCCACCGTCGCCACAGTATTGGTGAGCAGATTGATGATGCTGACGGTGTTCGCGCCGGTATTCGCAACCACTGCAACATCCATCACAGGATCAATCGCGATTGCCGACGGGCCGGCTCCCACGCCGATGGTCGTGCTGGGTGCACTCGGAAACGAAGTGGGCTCTATGGACAGATTTACCCCGGAAATCGGGGGATTGGGCGCTACGACATCCGTGTTCTTTACCACGATCGGATAAAGACCAGGCGGACCAAAATCCGTATCCGAAATTGTAAGCTGCAGCACCCTTGAGCTTCCTCCGGCGGTCACCGTCTCCGGTTGGGCATTAAAGAATACCGATGTGCAGGGCGAGAAATATCCGCCGGTTAAAGTCACGCCTACATCCGCGGCGCTTGCCACCGTGCTATCCGGCGACGAAGCGACCAGCGCCGGACGCGATGGATTGATAATCAGATTCGCCTGCTGCGTACGGTCGCCATTCTGGCGCTCCACGATAATCGGAATTTGCGGCGCTGCTGTCTGCGGGGTGCACGGCGCCGGTGAGACCAGGAGAGCTGCTGGTATGGTGGCGCGCAGGAGCGTAGTGCTGATGAATATCGTGGGGACCGGAACGCCGCTTGCCAGCACTGTGCTGGTGGAGAAGAAATTTGTACCATTCAGATAAATGTCTTGCTGCACCGAGCCTTCTTGAGCCATTGTCGGCAGAATGGAAGTGAGTGTGGTTGGATCCGTCGAAGTTCCAATAGTCACTGACGCCGTGGCGGATTCGGAGCTGTCCGCGGCCGATGTTGCAGTTACGGTCACGGCACCAGGCGAGGTCAATGGCGCGATATAAGTCCCCGCAGGGCACGGCTGCGGCGCCGCCGGATTCGGGCAGATAAACCCGATGGTCGAGTTGCCGCCAACAACTGTCATGCCGTCGGCCGTTACGCTCCACGTGACCGCCGTATTGGTAGTGCCGCTAACTGTCGGCGTGAATAGAATGTTTTCGCCTGGAGCGATGGTGACGTCCGTCGGTGCTATCGAAACGCGCACGCCCGAGCCCACCTCAACGAAACTGATTCCGTAAATATTCTGGTTCACCGTGCTTTGCGCCGCGACTACGAAGACGTTTGGTGACGGCGGCGTAGGGGGAGCGACGTACAGTCCGGTACTGCTTATGGTGCCAAAGCCGGTGAGCTGCCCGCAATTTAACGGTATTGGATGTTTCACCGTCAGGCTGGGAGGAGGAAGGCAAATTAGCCAGTTCACCGTGGAGGTTGAAGTGCCGGTCACACTGGCCGTGAATTGCTGCTGGCCGGGAGGCAGGCCGGGCTGGCTATTGATAAGAACGGAAACGGGTGATGTAGCTGTGCCCGTCGGAATCACGGTAACCCCGACCGGCGTGCTGTTTCCTCCGCACCGAGCCAACCCGGCGGCCAGAACTATTACCGCCGCTATTTTCCAAACTCGCATCCTCACTCCTCCGTCCCATCTCGAACGATTATATATTCCTGCGCGGGTAACAAAACCTGCCCGGACGCGGTGCGGCGATTTCTGAAGACTAAATGTCCATATCAAAAGGTCTTTCCCACGGTAAACCGGAAAGTTTGCTTCGGCTCAATCAGTCCCGACGGAATATGCTGGACTTGCTGGAACAGAATTGATTCCAGTTCCGGAGCGATCTGCGTCTGCAGCACTCCGGGCGGCAAACTGTTTTTCACCGCATCGCTCAAAGAATAGGCGCCCTCCGGCGCCACGATCGTCCCCGTCAAGCGCAAATAATTGTATGCGTAGTAAATGCGAAACGGCGCGTTTACGATGGGCAGAATAACCTGCAACTCCAGGCCGGCGGACGTGCGCGGATGGAAATTCGTGCCGTGAATGATGGGCAGGTCGTTCGTTACGTGCACGTTGGGGAAATCAGGATTTGGATACTGTTCCTGAAACAGGGCTACCGCTGCGGGATTGAGTGACAATTGTGATTGCCGCAGGATGCCATTCACTCCCAGGTCGTTGAACATCACCAGCGTCACCGGGCCCGCGATCGGGATGCGATATTCCAGGTTTAGAACGTTCTGATAATCCCCTCCCGGGCGAGTGGGAATGAATTCCAAAAGCGGCACGGTGAGCTGTTGCGGCGTGGGAGCTCCCGTGGGCCCGAGCTTTCTGGGATCGAAGTAAATGATGCTCGTACTGGTCGAAAAGGGAATCGCCACAAAAGGCGAGATCGTGTAGAAATTAAAACCCCGCACGTCCTGTTCGCCCCCCAGATAAAAGCGGTTGAATGGAGGGATGTCTTTTCCTCCATAGCCCGTGATTAACGAAGTCTGGTACTTCACCGCAAACACGTTGCGGCGCTTGTTGACGGCATGAAAATAGCTCGTCGAAAATGTATTGCTGAACGTATTCACGTTGCCCTGCAACGGGCCGCCTTCGAGCGAAAACCCGTAATAGAAGCTTCTCCCGTGCGTGGGGTTTTGCGGGTTGTTCACCGTGCTGTAACTGATCGTTGGCGTGATTTTGCTGGAATGAATCCCATTCAGCGCGGAAGGCCCCGCCAGGCTGGTGAATTGGATGCTGTCGAACAGCAGCTGCGCCGACTGGCTGAACGTAGTGATATCCGTTGTGGAAAATCCATAAGTGAGCCCCACGCGCGCGAAAGAGAATCTTCGCAGCGGCTCACTCAAAAAAATCGTGAAACCCTTTGTGTTCGTGTCGTAGTTTTGCTGCAAAGCCGGATTCAGGGCCACGTTCTCGCCAAGCAGAGCGCCAAATTGCTTTTCCTGGTTAAAGGAGAGTTTACTGGCGAAAATAGTGAAGCCGGAAGTAATCGGCCGATCGAAAAGAAACGGCTCGGTGAATCCGAATGTGTAGCCCCGCTGGAAACTTCCCAATTGCGCCGACAACGTAAGCGTTTCACCCAGTCCCAGGAAATTGTTCGTTTGGTAAGAAGCGCTGACGAAGGTGCCGGCGATTCCGCTCACGCCACCGGAGAAGCTGATGGATTGCTTCCCTTTTTCATGCACCTTCAGCCGGATGTCGACCGTGCCGGCCTTCACGTTGCGCTTCAGCTCCGCGTTCTCCGGTTTGATGACGTCGAAGTAGCCGAGTTGGTTGAGCCGCAATATGCTCAATTCCCACAAGCGATTGTTGTACACCTGTCCTTCATCCAGCAGAATTTCCCGGCGAATCACTTTATCGCGGGTGGTAGTGTTACCGGAAAATTCGATGCGGCGCACGAAAAACTGCTTCTGCTGATCGAACTCCATGGTCAAATTTACGACTTTCTTCGCGTCATCGATCTCCGTCACCGGCTCGGGTACGAAGTCAATGTAGCCATATTCCCCGTACAATTTCTTGTAATTGTCGAGCGCCTTCCGTATTTTGTCGGCCGAAAAAATCTCCCCTTCTTTTATCGGGAATACGCGAGCCAGCAGGTCGGACTTGAAGACCAGGCCCACTTCCGGGTCGCTGCTGCGAAATTTCAGGGTTCCCATCCGGAATTGCGCGCCTTCCTCGATCGGAATCGTTATGTTCACTCGTTTCCCGTGTTTGGATCCGAGCATCGGCCAGGGCCCTTTGATGCCGCTGCGGTCTTCGTCCACCGTATTCAGGATCGGATCACCGACGTTGACCTTGAAATAACCGTGGTCGCGATACAGTCCCTTAATTCCTACTTCCAGGTCTTCGTCGAGTTTTTGGCGATCGTAGGTTTTGTCCAGAACCGCAATATTCGTTATATAGAGAGGAATTGCATAGGGCCGGTCGTGCCGCATGGCGCGCAAAAGCTTTCCGTTCGAAAAAACTTTATTCCCGGTAAAAGTAATCGTGCCGACCTTCACCTTGGGGCCTTCGTCGATATTGAAGACCAGCTTGACCGCGTTGGTCGCGGCAATACGTTCGTAGGTCGGCTTGACAGTCGCGAATTGCCGGCCGTGTTCGGCGAGCAGTTCTTTTATTACCACTTCGGCGTGCTTGATTTTTGTCGGATCAAACTGGCTTTCCACCGAAAGACCTACCTTCTTATCCTTGAACGCATCGAGAATATCCGACTCCGAGATCGATTTGTTCCCTTTGTACTCAATCCTGCGAATGATCGGCCGCTCTTTCAAGTAGAAAACGACAATTTTGCCGTCGGGTTGGTCCGGGCTGTCTTCCACCTCGAGCCGCACGTCCTCGAAGAATTGCGTGTTCCAAAGCGCCTGGAAATCGCGGCGAACCGCTTCTTCACTATAAGGATCGCCCGGACGCGAAAAAATCCGCGCGCGCAATGTGTCCGCCTGAATGCGCCGGTTGCCGATGAATTCGATTCGCTGGATCACGTACTGAGGTCCTGAAGGTCCCTGTGCCGGTTGAGCCCAAAGAGGATCCGCATACGCAATTATGCACAAGCACACAACGGCAAGGGGTTGAAACAGGCGCACAAAAATTTTCGTGCTCGCGGCCCTAGTCAAGGCCGCCGATTTCCGCCCAAGATTGTGTGCTCCCCCGCCGGAACCGCTCCCGTCCGGCTTGCGCGTAGGATTCTTAGTGGGCCACCGGGGTTGCTTCAACTACGGGACGGAAGGAAAGACCCTCACTGGACAGAAAAACTTCCAGCGTAGCCGGCCTTTGCAGTCCGCCCTGAATCAAAGCTTCCGACAGTGGGTCTTCGACATACTTCTGCAACGCGCGCCGGAGCGGCCGCGCGCCATAATTTCGATCGCCGCAGGTTTTTTCCAGAATCCACTGGCGCGCTTCCGGTGTCAGTGCAATCTGCACCTGGCGATGCACCAGCGTCTCGTTAATCTGGCCTACCAGCAAGTCAATAATCCGCAACAGATCGTCGTCCGTGAGCGAGTTGAACAATATCACCTCGTCCAGACGATTGAGGAACTCAGGATTGAATACCCGCTTGACCTCGCTCATCACCATGTCGTCCTGGCTCTTGGCCATCGAGTCAAGTTCCTTCGATGCGAATCCCAGGCCGCTTTGTTTTTGCAGTTGCCGCGCCCCCAGGTTCGAAGTAAGGATGATGATCGCGTTGCGGAAATCCACCGTGTTTCCGAGGCCGTCGGTCAGTTGCCCGTCTTCGAAAACTTGCAGCAAGATGTTGTACACGTCCGGGTGCGCTTTTTCAATCTCATCCAACAAAATTACGGAATAGGGAGTGCGCCGTACGCGTTCCGTCAGTTGTCCGCCTTCCTCATATCCCACGTATCCTGGAGGCGCCCCAATCAATTTCGACACGGAATGCTTCTCCATGTACTCGGACATGTCGAAGCGAACCAGCGATTTCTCGCTGCCGAATAAAAATTCCGCCAACCTTCGCGCCACTTCCGTCTTTCCCACTCCGGTCGGCCCCAGGAACAGGAAACAGCCTACGGGACGGCCCGGCGCCTTCAGGCCAGCGCGGCTTCGGCGAATTGCCCGTGCCAGAGCGGTGATTGCTTTATCCTGGCTGATGACGCGCCGGTGCAGTTCTTCTTCGATGCGCAGCAGCTTCTGCTGTTCGTCTTCCTTGATCGCGGAAACCTGGATTCCGGTCCAGCGCGCTACAACTTCTTCTATATCTTCGCGCGTAACGATGCCCGTGGAAGAATCGTCAATCTTCAGCTTTTCACGCAGCGTTCGCAGGTGCTCTTTTTCTTTTCGCTCTTCTTCGGAATAGAACCGCGCCTTTTCGAATTCGTGATTGGCGATCGCAGTTTCCATGCGGTGCGTGATGAACTTCACGCGCTTCTGCACCTCGGAAACTTCATCCGGAAGCATCGCTTGGCGCAACTTCACCCGCGATCCAGCCTCGTCCAGAAGATCGATGGCTTTATCCGGCAGAAAGCGGTCGGGGATATACCGGTTGGACAGATAAACTGCATAGCGAATGGCTTCGTCCGTGTAGCTGACCGCGTGAAATTTTTCGTAGCGGTCTCGAACGCCCTGCAACACGCGAATCGCTTCCTCTTCATTCGGAGCGGAGACCTTCACAGACTGGAACCGGCGCTCGAGCGAACGGTCTTTCTCCACCGACTTGCGATATTCCCCCGGCGTAGTGGCGCCGATACACTGAATCTCGCCGCGGCTCAAAGCAGGTTTCAAAATGTTGGCGGCGTCGAGTGAACCTTCCGCCGAGCCCGCGCCCACCAGTGTGTGCAGTTCATCGATAAACACGATGGCGTTCTGGCTCTCCATCAATTCCTTCATGATCGTCTTCAGCCGCTCTTCAAATTGCCCGCGATATTTCGTTCCGGCCACGATCAAGGAAAGGTCCAGCGAAAGAATGCGCTTGTCGGCAAGAAATGGCGGCACGTCTCCATCGGAAATTCTCTGGGCCAGCCCTTCGACGATGGCGGTTTTCCCCACTCCCGGCTCACCAATCAAGACCGGGTTGTTCTTCGTGCGCCGGCAGAGGATCTGAATCGCCCGTTCGAGCTCTTTGTCTCGGCCCACCAGCGGGTCGAGCTGGCCTTCCATCGCCGCCTGCGTCAAGTCGCGGCTGAATTCCGCTAATAACGAAGCTTCTTTGGGCCGGTTCACTGGCACTTTCTCTCCTGCGCCGCGCGTCAATTCTTCACGCACAGCCGAAAGCCGCAATCCACGCTCCAGCAAAATTTCCGCGCCAAAGGATTTCTCCTCGCGCAGCACTCCCAAGAGCAGATGCTCGGTGCCTACGTGCTTGTGCCCTAATCTTTCCGCTTCTTCCGCCGCAAAATTAAGAATGCGCTTGCACTCCTGGCTCAGCGGAACTTCCACCGAGGTCGAAATGCGCTCGCGCACGGTGATCCGCGCTTCTATTTCTTTGCGGATGGATTCGATCGAGCCGTGGGAGCGGAGGAACCGGTTCGCCAGCGCCTTATCCTCACGCAGTAGCCCCAACAGCAGGTGCTCCGTCTCGATGTAGGGGCTTCCGTATTGGCTCGCCTCGTACCGTGCGAAGAAGATCACGCGCCGGGCTTTCTCTGTATAGCGTTCAAACACGGGTCACCTACACTCTCCCCGGGGTCTTGGTCGGGGTCGCAGACATTGCAGAAGGGCCTGCGGAACCTGCCAGTGTGTTTCCAATCGGCGCCAGCTTCCCGTGTTCCAGAATCAGAACGCGGTCGGTCCGTCGCGCTAGAGATAAATTGTGTGTCGCTAGAATAGAAGTTAGATGGTGAGACCCATGGAGACGCTGCATGAGTTCAAAAATATTTTCCGCGCTCCGCTCGTCCAGATCTCCGGTAGGTTCATCGGCAAGTAGCAATGCTGGGCCGTTCACCAGCGCCCGTGCAATTGCTACGCGCTGCTGCTCGCCCCCGGAAAGCTCCCCGGCCCGCTGTTCGGTTCGACTGGCCAACCCCACCTCTGCAAGCCACTCACCCGCCGTTCGAAGCGCTTGCCCCAACCCCAGGCCCCGAACGAGCAAAGGCATCGCTACATTTTCCGCCGCCGTGAAATCCGGCAAAAGATGGTGACGCTGCCACACAAGACCTACGGCGCGATTGCGATACTCTGCCAGCTCCGCCTCGGAAAAAGACTGGAGCGAATTCCCGCCGAAGTATACTGTACCGCTCGTTGGAGTGTCCAGCGCAGCCAGCATGTGCAGCAACGTACTCTTGCCGGTACCTGAAGGGCCTACGATTGAAACCGTCTCGCCGCGCTCGATCGAAAAATCAAGCCCGTCAATCGGAGTGATTTCCTGCGCGCCGGAGCGGAAAGTCTTTCGGAGGTTGTCACAACGTAGAAGTATTCCGGATGTCCGGAGGGCCACGGACCGCGAGTCGTCCAAGATAGCGACACTTGAATTGGGCTGCGTCTGCATGTTCTTCGCTATAACCTAACTCAATTTAGATGCCGAACTCTTAGTTCTGTATGTCCTTCCGTTACATACTGCTAGCCCGCGCCGGAATTACGTTTGAGCGGCTTGATTCTAATGTATTTCTCATTTTTGCCGTACCGTTACCTCTAGCAGCCCCTTCCCGGCGCTTCGCCTTGGTTTCGATTCTAGCACGTCTCGCGGATTAGCAGGCCTTGGGGGATTATTCGAAGCGAAGAATTTGCACTGGCAGGATTCTTGCCGCGGAGCGTGCCGGGACCACTGTCGCCGCTATGCTGATCGCCAATGCAGCAGCGGCGATCCACACGCCATCCCAAGCGTTCGCATGGAATGGAACATATGCAATGGCATACAACTCGGGATTCAACGGGATCAATCGCCATCGATCGGCGATCCAAGCGAAAGCATATCCAAGCAGGAGTCCGAACGCTGTTCCCGCCGCGCTGACCACAATCCCTTGCAAGATAAATATCTTTCGTACCTGGGCGCTGCGCGCCCCCATCGCCATCAGGACGGCAATGTCGCGAGCCCGATCCGCTACCGTCATCGTAAGCACTACAAGAATGTTCAGGCCGGCCACGAAAGTAATCAGGCCGATGAATAGTGCCGTAACAAGCTTTTCGAGACTCAGCGCGCGAAACAATGCGCGATTCTCGTCCATCCAAGTGGTAGTGGTAAATCCGTTCCCGGCGCGATGAAGCAGTGTATCGGCAATCGTTGCGGCATCGTCCATTTGCGCCACTCGCACTTCGAGCAAGCTCACCACATCGCCGATTCCGGCAAGCCCCTGCGCCGACTCGAGCGTCACGAATCCCCAATTTGCGTCGTAATCATAGAATCCGGAATCGAAAATTCCAGCCACACGAAAACGTCTGGACCGCGGAAGCATTCCAAAAGGCGTCAGGTTTCCCTGCGGGCTGGTCAATGTGACGTAATCCCCTGCGGAGATCTTCATGTCTTCGGCCAGGAAGCGCCCCACAAGTAGTGCCGGGATCCCGTCGCTATCGGCGCTGAAATCGCTCGATCCCGCAATCAGGTTGCGCAGGGCTCCGCTGGCCCGGCGCTCAAGCTCCGGGTCCACGCCTTTAAGTACGATTCCCCGCGCGTGCGGTCCGGAAGACAGCAGCACCGTGTCGTAAATCGCCGGCTCGATCGAGAGCACACCAGGTGTGCCGGCCAAACGGCCTATCAACTCTCGGTAATCGCGGATGCCGTTAGCGCCGATCGGCTTGAGGTTGACGTGCGCGGTAACGCTCAGCAATCTGTCCCGAATCGCTTGGCGGAATCCTGTATTCATCGACAGCGCGATCACAAGTGTGGTCACGCCCGACGCTACTCCCACCACCGCCAGTAGCGTGACGATGCGCAGTACGGCCGGACGGTTCGGCGAGCGCAGATACCGCAACGCCACTAGCCATTCAAATGTCATTTTGCTTCCCCGCTCGTTTCAGCGGGCGGCTCCGCGGGCTCGCCTCCTTCAGTGCGCAGCAGCGGAAAAAGGACTACTTCGCGGATCGCGTGAGAATCGGTTAACAGCATCACCAGGCGATCGATGCCTACGCCTTCTCCCGCCGTGGGAGGTAATCCATGCGAAAGCGCGCGAATATAATCGGAGTCCACTTCCTTGGGCGAGCCCGGATCGCCTTTATCAACTTGTGCCCGAAAGCGCCCCTCTTGATCGAAAGGATCATTCAACTCCGAAAAGCCGTTCGCAAGCTCCATCCCCGCGATGAACAGCTCGAATCGCTCGGTCAAAGATGGATCATCGGGCTTTTGCTTCGAAAGCGGCGAAATAGCCGTGGGAAAATCATAAATAAAAGTTGGCTGGACCAGACGTGCTTCGGCAACTTGTTCGAAAAGCTCTCCGGTTAACTCTCCGTCAGAAAGCTTTGTGACGTTGCCGAGGGGTACCAGACCGCGCGCGCGCGCAAATACGTTGTAACGTTCGGCCAAGGTGCGCGGTCCTCCCGGTGCGGCGAACACGGATGCGTTCGGCGCTGGCGCTGCGGCTCCGGGCCAGAACTTGCAAATGGCTTCTCGCATCGTCAGGCGCTCGAATCGTCCAAAGTCTATTTCGTCATCTCCGAACTTCACTTTCGTGCTGCCGCAAATCTTCCCAGCGAGCACGCGAAATAATTCTTCCGTCAGGTCCATCAGCTCCGAATAATCGCTATAAGCCTGGTAAAACTCCAGCATGGTGAATTCGGGCTGGTGAATCGCATCAATTCCTTCGTTGCGGAAATTGCGGTTGATCTCGTACACCCGATCCAGGCCGCCCACCACCAGCCGCTTCAGATAAAGTTCCGGCGCAATACGCAGATACAAATCCATGTCGAACGTGTTGTGGTGCGTGACGAAAGGACGCGCCGTGGCGCCGCCAAGGATCGGATGCATCATCGGCGTCTCCACCTCGAGGTAGCTGCGCGAGTCAAAAAAATGCCGTATTTCCCGGATAATCTGCGCGCGCCGAATGAAAATCTCACGGCTGCGTTCGTTCACGATTAAATCGAGATATCGCCGCCGAAATCGCTGTTCCACGTCCGCCAGCCCGTGCCATTTTTCAGGCAGCGGAAGCAACGCTTTACTCAACAATTCAAGTTTCTCAACCCATACCGTCAACTCATTTGTTTTCGTCCGAAAAAGGTGCCCCGAAATTCCAATAATGTCTCCGAGGTCCAGCAGTCGAAATAATTGGTAGGCCTGCTCTCCGACAACATCCAGTTTGATGTAAAGCTGAAGCCGCGCGCCATCTCCGGCCACATGCGCAAAAGCCGCTTTTCCGTGCGGGCGTAGCGCGATAATTCGTCCGGCCACTCGGACATTTACGGGATCGGCGGTAAGCTGCTCGGTCGTGCGGCTTTCGAACTGTTCGCCGATCTGTCGAGCCGTATGCGTCCAAGCGAACTTCCGCGGGTACGCAGGGTGCCCCAGAGCTTCAATTTCATTCAGCTTTTTACGGCGTTGTTGGAACTGGTCGAGCGGTTCAAATTCCAATGGGTCACATTCCTTTCGGTAAGCAGGCCTTCGGCAATTCCGCCCGTTCGAGGAGCCGCGCGCAGTATAGCGGTCGGCTTCCACGAGCGTCAAGAAAACGCCTCTGGCGAAAACCGGTGTATAATCCCGCCCACTACTTGGGGGGAACGTGTTTGGTCAACAGAGGCGGAAGGCTGCCGCCGCACGTCCGACTGTTTCTGAAGATTGGATTGCTGCGCTGCCGCGGGAAAAAGGCAATCTGTACCAGGCCGTAGTTCGGCAATGGGAATCCTCATATGCCATGATGAGCGTGGCTCTCGATGGAGCTCTTTCGCTTCGCTTCCGTGGCGAACTTGTTTGTGCGCGTCAACAGGTTTTTATTTCCGCTGACCTCTTGGTGCGCTTGGGAGCGACGCTGGTCGTAGCTTGCGGCGCGGTTTCAAATCGCGCGCGCCACCTCAGTAGCCTTCCTTTGGTCGAACCGTTGAATACTGAGTTTTTCCGTGGCCAAACAGCCCAGAATGCCGCTCAATGGAACGGGCTTCTGCACCATGTGCTATTTGCCGAGCGTTCTCGGTTCTTCCAAAAGCTGCGAATTCTCTCGGATACGGTCGAGCATGTCGTTCGCGAGTTCGACCAGACGGCTGAAGATCTTTCGCAGGGCTTTGCCGTTCAGCCCGCCAATTGCTGGAATATGCTCGATTGCCTGCACTATGACTTCAACACCTGTTTATGCGAGTCCGAAATAATATTGAAGTCTTTCCTGCGAGCGCTTCCCGCGGAGCAACTTGCCGCCTTTGCCTTGGAATTGGACTCTCTTCCCGGCGAAGCCCGCGTCCGCCGCCGCTTGAGGGAGCGGCAGCACGTGTCTCGTGCCACGGCTTAGCGATCATCTGATTTTCCTGGTAACTAGTCAGTGTGTTCTAGCATCACTTAACTCGCCTGGCTTTCCCAATCTGCTGGCCCTGGCGGCCGCCGTAAGCCCGAACAATGCTAGACCTTTGAGGGAATTACGACGAAAATAGCTGGGCGCCATGCGCGTTTTCTGCGCCACTGCCGTATTGAGGCTGCTTTTGATTGCCGAAATTTGTCCAGTAATCGATTTGTTCAGCAGGGAGAACCACAGGTACAACTTCTAAGGCGACCGACGCATCGCAGCTAGGGATGCGTCCCGACGGGTAGCGTGGCCCGAACGAGACGAAACGATACGGACGAGATGCCGGAGGCGGAAGCCATCCGGCTCGCCCAACAAGGCAATGCGGCGGCGTTTGAGCGGTTGTACCGTTTGCACAATCGCCGAGTATATTCGCTGTGTTTGCGGATGGTTGGCAATACGGCAGGTGCCGAGGACTTAACGCAAGAAGCGTTCCTCCAGCTCTTCCGAAAAATTGCCACTTTCCGCGGCGAATCGGCCTTTTCCACTTGGCTGCACCGCCTGGCCGTGAATGTCGTTTTGATGAAATTGCGTAAGAAGTCCGGAACGGAAACCTCGTTAGATGAGCTCACGGAGCCCGACGAGGAATCCGGCGGTCCCCGGCGGGATTTCGGGGCACCGGATCTAAGGCTTAGCGGCTCGATTGACCGCGTTCATTTACAGCGTGCCGTCGAGCAGCTCCCTCCGGGCTACAAGGCTGTGTTCGTGCTCCACGATGTGCAGGGTTACGAACACAACGAAATTGCGGAGATCATGGATTGCTCCATCGGAAATTCGAAATCGCAGTTGCACAAGGCCCGCATGCGCCTTCGCGAACTCCTTCACGAAGCCAGTCGTGATAAAGCTCGCGAGGACCGTAAGGCTGCCGGTGCCGATTCCGGCGGCGAGGACTGAAAGAAATGGCCACGATGACCTGTAAAGCGTTCCTGAATCATCTGCCGCTCTGGATGGAGGGCAGCCCTCACCCCGACGCGCAGGCTCACCTTCGTGATTGCCCCATTTGCCAAAACGTCATCGATGATCTGAATGCCATCCACACCGAAGCGAGAAGCTGGAGCGCCCAAGAAACCGAACCTCCTCCGCACGTGTGGGCCTCTTTGCGAGCGCGACTCGAACAGGAAGGGTTGATTCGTGATGATCGCAGCGCTCAACTCGAACTGTCCCACCCGCGATGGTTCAGCGGATGGTTCGCCGGCTTGCCCCGCCCGGTTCTGGCTGGCGCCTACCTGGTTTTGTTGATTGCAGCAGCCTTCGGCTTGAGCAGGCCCATTAATAGACGGGCCAACGAAGCGCGCTGGCTGGAGGGCACTCAGGACTCTACGTTGCCGTTGAGCGCTCAACTCACTGCCGAGCAGCATTCATTCGCATCCTTTAGCGATTCCAATCCCGTTGTCACCGCTTCCCTCAACAAAAATTTGGCAATTGTTGACAACTACATCGCTTTATGTGAAAAAAGTGTGCAAGAAGAACCCCAGAACGAAGTGGCGCGGGATTATCTCTACGAAGCCTATCAGCAGAAGGCGGATCTGCTAGCGCAGATGACGGAACGCGGAGAAAACAACCGATGAGCGCCTCTCACTTTGTTCGTGAACGATCGATCTCCAACGGAAATTGGAAAACCGCTAGTTTGCTAGTCGCCGGTCTTCTGCTCTGCAGCATGGCGTCCGCGGAACCGCAGCCTCGCCGCCAGGAACAGCATTTCAAGGTTCAATCTCACCCGGTCATCACCCTTCACAATCCAAACGGCATGATCACCGTGAAGGCTTGGACCAAGTCCGAAGTGATGGTGATTTCAACCCGTGCGAGCGATGACGTGGAAGTGGACGCCGAACAAATGGGAAACCGCGTGGATGTTTCCACTCATCCGACTTCCGATAATGTCGCGCCCGACGATATGCGCGCCGACTATCAGATTAACGTCCCGGAAGACGCCGAGCTTCAGATCCACAATGACTCGGGCGAAGTTAATGTCGCCAATGTTCTCGGCGACATGAACGTCGAGACCGTGGCTGCGGCGGTTGACCTGGAAGACTCTGCCGGTTACGTCACCATCAAGACCGTGGGCGGCTCTTTTCAGTGCACTCGCTGCGCCGGAAAACTTGAGATTTCTTCTATCAGCGGAAACCTCCGTCTTACGGACATTCACAGCTATCACGTCCACGCGCAAACCTCCACCGGCAATATCCTGTTCTCCGGCGAGTTTCTGCCCAACGGACTGTATCGCCTGAAGAATTACAGTGGCGTCATCGAAGTTCGCTTTTCACCGGCCGATTCTTTTGATCTGAGCGCCACTTCGCTGAAAGGCAAAGTAAATAATGAAGCCAGCCTCACGCCCAAGGCTCACCAGCAGCATCTCTACAGCCGGTTTGGCAACAGTCTGTTCGGCACCTTCAATGCCGGCCGCGCCAAAGTCGAATTATCGACCTTCGATGGTACAATCAACATTCTCAAACGTGATTGATTGCTCCATCCCGCAATTACACCAACCCGCTTTCGGTGTTCAGCTCCATGGTTAGTGAAACTCGCGCGCGCACGCTCGTTTGCCTCACCGGATTTATGGGCACCGGCAAATCCACAGTTGCGCGGCTGCTTGCTCGTCAGGTTGGATGGCAGCATGTGGATCTCGATAAGCGCATCGTAGAAGCTACCGGGCAGACGATTCCGGTCATCTTCGCCAAACTTGGCGAGCCGGAATTCCGCCGTGCGGAACATGATCAGCTCGCGCGCATTCTGGGCGAAGCCGCCGAACAACAAAAACCCCGTATCGTCTCTCTAGGCGGCGGCACCACGGCCCAACAGCAAAATGTTGCTTTGCTACGCCAGAGCGGCGCGGTTCTGATCTGGCTGCACTGCCCTCTTTCAGATCTTCTCAAGCGCGCGGCTCACATCACCGATCGTCCTCTGTTTCGCGACGAAGCCAGCTTCCGAAAACTATACGACGAACGTTTACCGTCCTACGAACTCGCCGACTACCGAGTCGAAACTAATACCGAACCTTTGCGCGTGGTGGAACAGATTCTTGGGCTGGGAATCTTCCCCAAGGTGACTGCATGATTCCGAGGCTGAACTCTTCGCTTTCTCGGCTGGCGATGTTTCTAATCCTGAGCGTGATGGCCGCCATGGTCCTACTTGCAACCTCGCCATCCCATGCAAAACGCCGCCAGGCGCCCGCCCCTTCCGGCTCCGCCCACGCTTTTGTGGCTGACAAAGGAAAATTCCGCATCATGGTTAACGGGCAGCAAATCGGCAAGGAAGAGTTCGAAATTGGACCGAGCGGAAATGATTGGGTGGCCCACGGCATATCCGAAATCCAATCTCCGCAGGGCTCCTCTCGCGTGAATGGAACGCTGAATCTCAAACCCGATGGGACGCCCGTTCGGTATGAATGGTCCACGGAAGGCGCGAAAAAAGCCTCTTCCGTGATTGTCTTCAATGGCGTTGAAGCTAATGTGGAGCTGCACCTCGAAGGCGCTCGTCCTTATACCCAGCAGTTCACCTTCAATTCTCCTCGCATCGTCGTGCTCGATAACAATCTCTATCATCAGTACGCGGTTCTTTTTCGCATCTACGATTGGGACAAAAAGGGCGCGCAATCCTTTTCGGTTCTGGTCCCGCAGGAAATAACGCCCGGTAGCATCACGGTCGAATCGCTCGGCAAGCAGGACATCGGCGGGGCCAGCTTGGAAGAATTGCGTGTCAAAACGGAAGACAATGAAATTGATGCGTTCTTTGATGGCCCCAAACTTATGCGCCTTTTAGCTCCCGCCGCCAATGCCGAAATAGTCCGGGAATAGCATTTGGATCGCTGCCGCCCGGGCGATTGCTCCCGGAAAAAATTCACTGCTAAATTAAAAGGCCCGGGAGCGTGCCCGGGCCTTGGGGTGGAATTACAGGTGAATACCGATTCGCTTCTAGAGTTGCGCGCGGCGCATCATGTGGGTTGACTCCGTGGGTTGTGGTTTCTCAATTGTCACCGCGATGTTCATCTCGGACCCTTTGCGTAGGATCCCCAGGCTTACCGACTTTTCGTCCGTTTTGTCGCGCAACTGCTGCCGCAGCTCGCCCAAAGAACTGACCGGCTTGCCGTCTATCTTGATGATGACGTCGCCGGCCTTGAGCCCCGCTTTGTCAGCCGCAGTTCCCGCACGAACTTCGCGCACCAGGATGCCGCCGCCCTCGGGCGCCCCGAAATAAGCTCCCAGTTGCCCCGAAAGGTCCTCGGCGCTTATCCCCAGCAGTGGCGCGCGCCCGTCCATCGCGCCGAAAACTTCGGGCCCGTCCAGACGAAAATCAAAGTTCGGGGCGGCCACCGCATATGCGGAGTCAAAATCCCGCATCTTTCCTCTCATTTTCTTTTCCAGCAGTGCGCTGCGATCGCCAAGTTCTACGGAAATATTTTGTGTCGCGCCGTTTCGAGAAATCGCGAGTGGGATATTCCGGCCCGCCGGCGTCTCGCGTACCAGCCGGCGGAACTGGACAGTGCCTTCCACCTCTTGTCCGTCATACCGAGTGATAACGTCATGCTCCTTTAAACCAGCTTTCGCTGCCGGGCTATCCGGTTCGACGTCAATCACCTCGACTCCGCGCACTTCCGAAAGTCTCAAATCCTTGGCCTTGTCCGCGGTCACTTCGCCGATTTCCACTCCCAGCCACCCGCCGCCCTCATCCGAAGCAAAGCCGAATACCTTCGGCTCCTGGCTCCAAACCTCAGCCGCCTTCTCCTGCGTTAATGCCGAAAGCTCGTCGGCGTGAGACGCGAACTCTTCGGCGCGGCCCTGCCATTGCTTGCCAAGCTGGGCCGAGAGACCCTGCAGTTTCCCGAGTTCCGGTGCGCTCATCTCGACCTCCTTAGCGATCTTCTCCTGCAAGTTTGCAAGCTGCGCCTGCAATTCCTGTTCAGTAGTACGTGTGGCGTTGTTTAATTGTTCCGTCAATGTTTTTGAATCGAGGCATGCTTCCGCGGAAGTGGAAGGAACAGGCAAAGCGGACGCAGCGGCTGGAGTCTTGCCTTGGGTTTGGGATTGGCCATTGAGCGTTCCCGGCACGCTGCCCAAAGCCAGTAACAACACGCCTGCAAACGCGAGGTTCGAGCACACCAAGTTCTTCATGTAGTTTCCTCCTCACTCGAAAGTTACGCCCCCTCAGACGCCTGGCCGCTGCAGGAACAGGTGAATGCCGCCATTGATTGTACGAACTGAAATCTGGCCCCCGCCGGTTCCCAGCTTCGCTTGAAACGCGCGAGCGCCCGGCGATCCCGGCCTCGATGTTACCGGCAACTCCGAATAGACGTCGCCATTCATGCTCAGCACTTTCAAATTCGCCCGCGCAGTGGAAGGCAATCCCAGCACCACCGAGCCGTTGACCGTCTCCAGATTCATGGGACCGCCGTCAGACAATTGCCGCAGCTCTAGGCGCACATTTCCGTTTGTCGTTTTTTCGCTGAACCGCCCCGTGCTGTCGGTCACTTCCACATTCCCATTCACCGACCGCAGTTCACCGCTGCCGTCAACGCCGCGCACAGTCACGCTGCCGTTGACCGTTTCGACGTTGCCCAACAGCACCCGATACGGCACATGCACGTGATACTCGACCGCTACCTCAACCCCCTGGCCTTTGGGGTAACACGTATGCACCGCGACCTGCCCGGGTTTGCTGTCCACTTCAATCTTGACGAGTTCGAGGTCGTGTTGATCGCTCTGCGCCGTTTTCACCGCGCTCACTTCTACTTCGTCCCTTTCCCACCCGTCCACGTGAACCGACCCGTTCACATTTTCGAGTAAGAAGCTCCCGCCAGGCGGTAGCGGATACGTCTGCTTAAAAAGTTGGTCAGCCGCAGAACAGCGGAGGGAAATACAAAAGAGTCCGGCCAGCAACAAAAATACCGTGGCCGCAGCTTTGATTGGCCGTTGCGAGTAGGATTCATGCCAAGACTTCTGCATCGTCGTTTGCACAGTACGCCCCCTTCGAATCCGGTTCCTTCCCCTGTGAACGTTCGGCCCGCTTGCGGCCGGGAATCCTCTCGCCTGCCTGGGGTGTATCACGGCGCTTCACTGCTCAGGCTGCGGCGCACTCTCATGCGATTGCGATTGTTCCAGTAGTTGCAATTGCAATCGAACTTTCTCATCAAGCTGTGCCATCTGTTGCTTGTAAAGCAGCACTTGTTTAGTGGCGTCGCTTGCGACCACGCGAATATTACCCGCCACCGTGCGCAGATGCAGAATCTCTCCACCGCCGTTCAGCGGGCCCTCGGCGCGAGCCAAATGCCCGCCGTTCGACGCGGCGTCAAAGCTCATCTTGAGTTGGAACGCGGGATCGACAATCACGCGGTGTTCGTCACCCAACTGAACTTGGGCGTCAATCGTCACCGGCATTTGCCGCGGGATATACACCACGATATCGCCATCGTCCGATTGAAGCTGGCACTGGCTCGGCGACTTTACCGGCGCGACAAACCATGCCGTTATCACACCGGCTCCCGTGGAAGCCTTCACCGCGCTATCCACCTGCGTCAGATAAATGCTGCCGCCCACTGTCTCGAGGTCCGTTGGGCCGGACACTCGTACCACGCGAATTCCGCCTCCGCCCGTCTTCGCACGCACCAGCCCCGTCGTTTCTCCTACCTCGATTTGTCCGCCGGTTGTCTCCGCGTTCAGCTCACTCCCCGAATGCTCCACCGTCACGTTTCCGCCGCCCGTACTCAATCTCGCGATGCCTTCCACAGAGGCCATACGAATATGGCCGCCGCTCGTATGGAGCGTCGCGCCGCCGGAGACTGCGCCGGTGGTGATATGGCCGCCGCCTGTGTTGGCGAATAATCCCCCCGCGACGTTCTTGACCGTGATGTGTCCGCCGCCGGTTACCAGCCGTGCCTTGCCACTAACATTTCCTGCCGTGATGTTGCCGCCGGAAGTTAAGACTGTCTCGGTTCCATCAACGTTGTCGCTATCGACATTTCCGCCGCCCGTGGAAAGTTCGAGGCTATAGCTCTTCGGCACGTTGACGGTCACTGTCACCCACAGCCGTCCGCTGGACCCGCGCAAAGTCTGTCCACGCAAATAGACGCCTTCAGGAGTCTCGTGTGCACTGACCGAAAAACTTTTCAGTAGTTCTTTCGCGTCTTTCTGGGAAGCGTCTGCCTCCAGATGAACCGTGTAATCGATTTTGCCGGAATTCTGCGTGTGGATGACGATGTTGCCGAGATCGAGCACCATGTGAATTCGCCGGCCGTCGCTGGTTGGAATTTCGCCTCTTAAATCGGACTTGAGCCGCGAGCCCGATCGGCCGTTGTCTGGTTTCCGGTTGCCATCACCTCCAGCGGCCGCATAAGTGGACGCTGGGAGGCCGCCAAGAATCAGCAAGAGAAAAACTGCCGGCACACAGGTAAGAGAACAAGCGGAGAACGCACCGAAGTATTTTCTCGCAACGCGCCGGGGCGGAAGAGCAAACAATGCGCTTTGCATTTTAGAACTTTTGTCGCGGGCCTAGATCACGAATCGCAGCCGCGCTTTGAAGCCGAATGTACGTGCTGGGATCCTTTTGCATGCGGTCGCGTAAAACGGCGAGCATGTGGCCGTCGGATTCCACCTGCCCCTTCGCTGCCATCTCCCGCAGCGCATTGATTGCTTCCACACGTACGCCGGGGTTTTGATCGTCCACCAGCGCATCGAGCAGCGTCTGTTGGATGATGTCCTGCGGCTCCGCGCCGTCCAGCGCTTCCAGCGCTTTCAATCGCACCGCGGCGTTACGGTCCGTGTGTACCGTCTTGCAAAGTGCTGCGCGGACATCTGCGTCGTTATTCCGAATGCGAAGCAGCTCGACCGCGTTCATGCGCACATCCGGGTCGAATCGCTGGCTGTTGTCTAGGAAATAAATTAGAACGCGTTTCACTTCGTCGTCATTTACAGTTCCCTGCACTGTGATCGGCTGCTGCGCCCGGAGCTGCAGTTCTACCTGTGGCGGCTGATTGTTGCTCGAGGGAAACACGTTGATCCCGGCCACGTCGGCCGTGTGCAGGTCCAGCGGGCTCAAAGAGGGATTTCCGGCATCAGCCGGAGTCGTTGCTCCCGTTAGTGTACTCGCCGAATTCGAGGCCCCAGATTGGCCCGCGTTGTTCGGAGCGACAGAATGTTTCAAAAACCTCGGCCCCAGGATCCCCACCGAAAATCCAATCACGAGAAGCAAAGCAGCGCTCCACGCCGGCGCCGGTGAAATCCAGCTCCCGGGCATCCATGTGCTCATGGCCCGTCGCAGCCAACCACGCTCTTCTTCCTGGTCCAGAGCATCTTCCAAACTTGCTCGGCATCCCCCCAGCAAAGCCGCGTCCGGCTCCCGGCGATTCGCGGAAAGCAGTGCCAGCAGCGCGTTCTCCTGGGCCAGTGTCGCGTTGCAATTCTCGCAGTGCATAAGATGCTCGTTCATTTCCGCCACTTCCGCCGCGTCGAGCTCGCCCGCGGTAAACAGCGTCCAACGCGGCCCAAATTCTTCGCACTTCTGACTCGATTTATTTCCGTGCTGCTCCGGCTGCATTCTTTTCATCCTCGCCTGCTAAACTTGTTGAGCCTACCTCATTCCGTCCAGGCTGGCGCGCAGTTTCCGAGTCGCGCGAAACAGTGAATTTTTCACCGTTTCCTCGGAAGTTCCCAGCATTTCCCCGATCGCTCGCAATTTCAGTCCTTGATAATGCTTCATCTCGAAGACCATTCGCTCTCGCGGAGAAAGCCGCTCCAGCGCCGTCGCAATATGTTCACCCAGCTCCTGCCCCAGCAAATGTTTTTCCGGATTCCCCGCTGGCCTCAGCTCCGGCTGGCGGTCGAAGAAATCTCGCGTCCCGCCCTCCGCTTCTTCCGGCACCGGCGCTTGATCTTCCCGCCGGCTCGTGCGGCGGCGCAGATGGTCGAGCGCCACGTTCGTCACGATCCGGTAAAGCCAGGTATAAAAACTGCACTCAAACCGGAAACGGTGTAAATTCCGGTAAACTCGCAAAAAACTTTCCTGGTAGATATCCCGGGCATCCTCCGGACGCTTCACTAAGTTCAGCGCCAGGCGCAGCACTTCGCGGTCAAAGCGCCGCACCAGTTCCTCGAACGCCAGGCGGTCTCCCGCTTGTGCGCTCCGGACGAGTGCCTGCTCTTCCGCAAGCTTCACCGTCGCTGCCGCGCGCGCATCACCTTCAAATGCGACGCTCATCCCCATGGTGTTTACCGCCGGATTAGATTCGCTTCCGACCGCTTTTTCGGATTCGCGAATCCCGCTTTCCCCGCTATCTAGCCTTTCTGCGAGATTCGGATAAATAGACGGCTGTGATGACCGTTGGTGAGCACCCGCGGACGTTGATTTCCCACTATCGGACATTTGCCCCACAGCTTGTCCTTAATTGCGATGCGTCTTTGCCGTAATCTGTTGCAAAGCCAGCCCTTAAATGAATAGACCGTTAGCCGGTTGCTGGTTCTATCGTTGCGCGAATTAGTCCGAAAATTGGATTGCACGGCGTGCGCCAATCAGAGTCGTGCGGCTAACCGAAGCAGCCCGTACACAGCCAGACAAACCACGAAATCGGTTAAGCTGCCCCAATCCAGAAGAAACCCTTGGTGTCGTAACGCCGGCGGCAGGTGAGGAACCAGCGAAAAATAGTAAATCGCATTACCCAGAAGAATGGCTGCGGTATATTCAATCCATCGCCGAACAGTTACGCCGAGAAATTTTCGCTCCATAAGCATTGCGTCCGATGGGAAGCAGAGAAGGTTCAACGGCGGGCCGCAGTATCGAATCTCTCTGTGGACCGAGCTTTCGCTTTTGCGGCTTCCTCCTCTCGATTCCTAGGCGATGAATTCGTTTGCAGCGAACGGAGAAGCCGACTCGAGATTTCCGCGATTTCATCCACGGCCCCCTGAAACGGAGCTTCGTTTGCCTTCGACGGTTTGCTGAACCCGCTGATCTTCCTCACGAATTGAAGCGAAGCATTCCGAATCTCCTGTTCAGTGACGGGCGGATCGAAATTGAAAAGAATCTTGATGTTTCTGCACATTAGCTATCACCTCAAGATGTGATGTCGCAACTCTCGATGTACAACCGCAAAAGACGATCCCTTCTTATCTGGCAGGACCTGGGAACACGCTCCGAGGATTGCCGCTCTCAGTATTTTACACGGTCTTTTCTTGCACGAAAGAAGCGCGCTGGTTATTTGTCAGGTCCGAACTTTTCCCAATCTAGAGTCTGGCTCTGCGCATCAGAGCTGCCGGTAAGTATTGTCACAAGTAATCGTCGAGACTCGCTCAACGTGCTTACCGGACGCGAATGCCCATATGGGTTCTCGACTGAGCCCGCTGCGGAAACGATCAGAAGGCGAAACGAAAACCGACCGTCGGAGCAAAGTTGCTGTGGTGGTTATAGGGGACGCCGGGGCCGTGAGGAATGGCGATGGCCAGGCCGCCGTCCACGTAGGAATACGCAATTCCGGCAAAACCGTCGAAACGCTTGGTGAAGTGATGGTCTAGATAGGTTGTCACCTCGTTGAGAGTGCCCGCGCAGGAAGCGCGGAAACCGGCTGAGGCCGAGCACTCCGGCGGAACACGGAAGTCGTTCTGCCGCTGTTGATACCAGGCCAAAGTGACGTCGGTTTTGCTGCGGTACGTGTATTTCACGCCTGTCCACCAGATATTCACCAACTTCTCAGAATCAAGATTGTTGTCTTCGACCCCGCTCATGATATAGCCGCCCTGGTCCGAGGCGCCCACGCCCAACGGGTGCGACGGGTTATTCTGCCAGATGTATTCGTAGCCGGCGAAAAACTTGAATGGGTCCCACTTATACTTGGCAGCGACCATAATGGCGTTGTTGTCGGTCACGATGCCGTATACGGTGCCGTTCGGGTCGATCAGATTGGAGAAGGTGATGGGGTTTGTATTGATGCTGTCCGTGGTGGACTGATATGGCGCCGACAGACTTTGAGGTCCCAGCAAGGGGTTCAACACGCTGATGGCCTGGTTGTAATGTTGGTAGACGGCGTCGGCGGAGAAGTTGCCGTGCTCTCCACCGAGGTCGAATCCAAATGCGTTGTTATGCGGCACTTTCGGCGTGCAGTCGGCGGCAGTCCAGACTGTGGCGGACGAGAAGCAGCCGCCAGAACCACTAGTGAATTTATACATCGCGCCGAAATGGACCGGGCCGTAGGTGAGGCGATACTTCAGGGCATCGTCCCAACGGCTGTCCTCGGTGTCGCCGCCACCGGCCATCGTGCCGTTATACCCGATGTAGGAAAAGGCGTAGCTGCCGCCGGCCGGATCGTACTGGAGCATCGCATCGGTGCCGAGAGAGCGCTCGCGACCGAAGGTCAGCGTACCGAACTGCGTGGACGATATACCGCCATAGTATTCGTCATTGAAAGGTTGGCCCGCGCGCGCGCCGTCGATGGCTTCCGAATAGCTTTTCCTGGGAAGGCCGTTGTTGACGATGTTGGTGGCTGACGCGTTGGCCATCAGGCCGGAGTTCGGGTTGATGCCAGTTGAAGCGTTGAACACTACGGACCAGCCAGGCAGAAACTCTTCCTTGCCCTTGACGCCCACACCCGATTGCTGCAGATTGTTCGGCGCGACGAGGAACCGAGATCCGGCGCCGTTTCGGTTGACCAGAGATTCGCCTTCATAGTTATTGCCGTTTACGGGTAAGCCGTGGCTGACCCAGCCGACACCGACGTCATACGCACCGTACAGCGTTACGCCGTGCCAGGTCAGCGTGCAATCGGTGGTGACGAACTCGCGTGGGTTCGTGCAGGGATCGGTAGTCCTCGGCTGCATCTTAATGTCCACCGTGGCACTCTGGCCAACCGCCAAGATGATTCGCGCGGGCCTTTCATCGGCGAACCCGTGTTTTGCCGCCCGAATCTCGAAGCGCCCCGCAGGGAGGCCGGACGTCTGATAGTGTCCCGCGCCGTCGGTTGCGACCGTGCGCGTTTCAGCTTTGTCGACGCTCTTGATTGTCACCGCGACATCGGGGAGGGCTGCGCCGGTTTGGTCCGTCACCACGCCGGAAAGGGCCGCGCCGGTTTGGTCCGTCACCACGGCGGAAAGACTCGCTCTCGTTTGGGCCCAGGCCGGGGACGCCCCCATCGCGAGCCAGAAAAGCAGCAGGAAGGATTGGGCCAGCACCAGTGAGGCAGCCGTTGGAACGTGGCCGGCGCGCGTCAGAGTTTTCCATTCCCTACCGCACCGGAAGAGGATCTGCGAGTGCTCAGAGCGTTTCATGGTGAACCGCCTTTTTTGAGAATCCGTTTTGACGAGGCTGATGCATAAGCCCAAACGCACCGTGCGAGATATCATCCAAGATGAAGTTCCCTGTTCCGCGTTTCCCGCGGCGAGGCGCGAATCTATACGATTGGTACCGAGATGTCAAAGCTATTTGATGCGGTTAGTGGAGTGTTTCGCGGACGCCGCGTCGAACACAAACGGCGGGTTTCAGGAGCAAGCGCGGAGAGCAGCGAAGGGTCGCGTTACAGCCGGACGATCATGACCTCGGTGGATTTTACAAGGGCGGCGACGGTCTGGCCTTTTTTCAAGCGCATTTCGCGGACGGCATCGGCAGTGATGATGGACGTAATTCGCTGGCCGCCGATGGAAAGCGCAACCTGGGCGATCAGACCGCTGACCTTGATGTCGGTAACACGCCCGACGAGCTGGTTCCGGCCGCTGATGCGTCGAAAGTTCGTGCGACGTTCGGCGACTTCTTTACCTTCGGTCGCTCGATACAGAAATCGATCGACTTCCTTCTCCGGAATTCGGTGGTGCCCGCCCGCCGTCTTCACCGTGCGAATTTGTTTCTTATAAATCCACTGCTTAAGCGTGGGGTAGCTGATTCCCATTACCTGTGCTGCATCGCGCGGCGTGAACAGTTTGGCTGTGGGCATTATGATTTACTCGGATTCCTTGAGTGGGATTATGGCCCGCCGGCGCGAAGCGAGCGATTAACGATCCTAAGCTCCGGCAGTCCAAGGTGTCAATCCATCAATGGCCGGTCACATTGATTGGCTCGCGCGTAAAAGGCGCTGATCGGAAACTGACCCACTGCCGCGATATCCGCAGCGAAGAACACCTGCCGCTCCGACAGTGGTATAAAAGTCCTGCGAGTCCCGTTGCGCCTGACCATCAGCAACTACTCGCTGCCCTTGAACGCATGACCGTCTCTCTGACCAATCCGGTGAAATACCTCCGAGGCGTCGGCCCGCATCGCGCCGCAATTCTCGAGGAGCGTGGGCTAGCCACCGTCGGAGATTTGCTCGGCTATCTTCCCTTCCGCTATGAAGACCGCATCCGTTTCACCCCCATCGCGGAAATTATTCCCGGCCAGGTCCACACGATTCTCGCGGAAGTCGCCCCCGGCGGAGGCGGCACGGTTCGCTTCGCCCGCGCCCGCGCTGCGATTTTCCACGCCCCCTTTCGCGACGGTTCCGGCACTCTTCACGCCCGCTTCTTCCACGGCGCGTACCTCGAAGCCACCCTGAAAGAAGGCCGCCGCTTTGTTCTGCACGGAAAAGTGGACGTGGATCCCTACCGTCCCGCCCGTCTGGAAATGGTGAATCCGCAAATCGAATCCGTAGGCGCCGCCGAAAACGCCGCAATCGATTCCACCGAAGTAGGCCGCATCGTCCCCATTTACGAAGCACTTGGCGGCATCAGTTCGCGAATGCTCCGCCGCATCATTTACACCGTGCTGAACAATTTCGACGGCAACATTCCCGACGCGCTTCCCCGCGAAATCCTCGAACGTTATCGCTTCCCATCGCGGCGCGATGCCATCCTCTACGCGCACTTTCCTCCCAAGAATGAAAGCATCGAGCTCCTGAACAGCTTTCGCAGTCCCGCGCAAACCCGCCTGATCTTCGAGGAATTTTTCTACTACCAGCTCGCCCTCGCTCTGCGCCGATTGCGCGATCACCGCCGGCGTGGCATCGCCATGCGCGTCCGCGAAGAAAAAATCCGCGAAGCTGTGAAGCGCATTCTTCCTTTCAAGCCGACCTCCGCCCAAAAGCGCGTCCTGGTCGAAATCGCGGCAGATCTCGAACGCCCCTATCCCATGCACCGTCTCCTCGAAGGCGATGTCGGAAGCGGAAAAACAATCGTCGCGTTCGAAGCCGCCACAATCGTGATTGAAAACGGCTACCAGGTAGCCCTGATGGCGCCCACGGAAATTCTTGCCGCCCAGCACTATCTTTCCGCCCGCCGCATCTTTAAGTCCGCGGGATACGGCGTCGAACTGGTCGTAAGCGGCAGGAAAAAATCGGTGAAGGATTTTGCTCTAGCACGCGCGCAAACCGGCGAAGCACAAATCATCGTCGGCACACACGCCCTGCTCGAAGATCCCGTCATATTCAAAAAACTCGGCATGGTCATCGTTGACGAGCAGCATCGTTTCGGCGTCCTCCAGCGCAAGCGCCTCACCGAGAAGGGCGATTCTCCGCACGTTCTCGTGATGACCGCTACTCCCATCCCGCGCACGCTCGCTCTCACGCTCTACGGCGACCTCGATCTCTCCGTCATTGACGAAATGCCGCCCGGCCGCACCCCCATCGAGACTCGTTGGAGCGAAGAAACGCAACTCCCGGGTGTGTGGGAATTCCTGCGCCGCGAAATTGCGCGCGGCCGCCAGGCTTACATCGTTTATCCGGTAATCGAAGAATCCAAGCAGGAACTAAAAGCGGCCACCGCCGAATTCGAGCGTCTCGCGAAAAATGTCTTTCCGAAATTGCGAGTTGGCCTACTTCACGGCCGCCTGAAGAACGATGAGAAAGACGCCGTCATGGAACAATTTCGCCGCAACGAAATTCAAATCCTCGTCGCCACCACCGTAATCGAAGTCGGTGTGGACGTCCCCAACGCAACCATAATGGTGGTCGAGCACGCCGATCGTTTCGGCCTGGCGCAACTTCACCAGCTTCGCGGAAGAATCGGCCGCGGCGCCGAGAAATCTCAATGCATCCTCATCGCGCCGAAGAAAATAACCGGAGAGGCGCAGGCGCGCCTGGAAACCATGGTCGCCACATCCAATGGATTTGAAATCGCCGAACGCGACCTGAAGCTACGTGGCCCCGGCGAATTTTTCGGCACGCGCCAGCACGGCGACGCCGCATTTTCCGTCGCCCAGCCTCTGCGCGACCACGAACTCCTCGACCTCGCGCGCCGCGAAGCTTTCGCCCTCGCCGAAGATCCCGCCAAAACCGCTGAAGTGGTCGCCCGCCTGGAATCGCTCAGCGCCGCATGGCACAAGCGCTACCAGCTCGCCTCCGTGGGATAATTTCCTGTCTCCGCACCTGGAAAATGAAAGTTAGGTTAAATTATTAATCGCCGCGTCTAACCAGATCATGCGCGTAATCGCCGGAAAATATCGCAGCCGCCAACTGAGAACTCCAGGCTTCCTGGGCATCCGCCCCACCAGCGACCGCCTGCGCGAAACGCTCTTCAACATCCTGGGCCCTTCCGTCGAAGATTCGCTCTTCATCGATTTGTACGCCGGCACCGGCGCCATCGGAATCGAAGCCATTAGCCGGGGCGCGCGCGAAGTTTTCTTCATCGACCGCGATCCCGACTGCATTAGCCTGGTGCGCCAAAACCTCGAATCCCTCGATATTCACACCGGGGTAGAAGTAATCTCAGCCAACGCCCTACGCGGCCTCGATAAACTCGCCGCTCGCCACCTGATCGCCGACTTCATTTTCTTCGATCCTCCCTATGCCGACGCCGGCTACTCGGACCTCCTGGAATATCTCGACGCATCGCATCTCGTCGCTCCGCGCGGCATCGTTATCGCCGAACATAGCTCAAAGTTCGACCTGCCCGAGCGCTTCGACCGCCTCGAACGCACGCGCCTCCTCGAACAGGGCGACGCCGCACTAAGTTTCTACCGCCTCGCCGCCGCCGCTTAGTAAGATGGGGTCCCAAAAAGTCTCGGTCGGAGCAACATACTGCGCCTTCGAAACTGGAGAAAATAGATCATGACTCTCTTCATTCGTCCCATCTTTACCTTGATTGTTTTGATCTGTGTCTTCACGCCGATGCCCGTGCTATCTCCTCATGGCCAGTATACCGCCGCCGCCCCGGCCACCCCGGAGAGCCCGCGCGAACAACTCCGCTCCCTCTTCGACGAAGAGTGGCAATACACATTGCGTACCAATCCGGAGTGGGCCACGGCGCTGGGCGACCCCCGTTACAACGATCGCCTCGGTGACAACTCTCCTCAATTCTTCCAATCCGACCTGGAACAAGGGCGCAAATTTCTAGATCGCTTTGAGGCCATCAATTCCACGACGCTCCCTCCGCAGGAGGCACTCAGCCGCCGGCTGATGATCCGCGCGCTCCGCCAGCAGATCGAAGGCGCTCAGTTCAAGTATTGGGAGATGCCCGTCAATCAAATGGATGGCCCGCATCTGGATCTACCGGATTTGGTTGTACTAACTCCGTTCAATACTGTCACCGACTATCGCAACTATATCGCGCGCCTGAACCAGGTCCCGCGCTTGTTCGGTCAAGTGATCGCGAACATGCGCCAGGGCATGCTGGACGGCCTGATGCCTCCGCGCTATCTCCTCGAGAAAGTCGCCGCGGAAGCAGACGACATCGCCGGCAAGACTGGCGAGAGCAGTCCCTTTGCCGCGCCGCTGAAATCGTTTCCCTCAAGCATCACAGCTCCGGAGCAGAAGCAGCTTCGCGAAGCGCTGCTCGCAACTATCAACGAGCAGATCGTTCCCGCTTACCAGCATTTCGCAGATTTCGTTCGCAAGGACTACGCGCCGCATGGACGCACCGACCCCGGCGTTTGGTCCCTTCCCGATGGAGCGGCACGCTACCGTTTCGAAATTCGCCAGATGACCACAACCGATCTGACGCCGGAGCAAATTCACGAAATCGGCCTTAAGCAGGTGGACGAAACCGAAGCCGAGATGCTCGCCCTTGCTCACAAACTCGGATTCAAAGATCTGGCCAGCCTCAACAACCACATCAAAAACGACCGCCGCTTCTACGGCACTTCCGGCCAGCAGATCCTCGACCTCTACGCCAACTACGTGCGCGAAATGGAGCCCGAACTCCCCAAGCTATTCGGTCATCTTCCCAAGAGCAAACTTACGGTCATTCCCATGGAAGCTTCGCGTTCCAAAGATGCCGTGCCCGCCGACTATACCGACGGTACCGCGGATGGTTCGCGCCCAGGCCACATCAACGTAAACGAATGGGACCCCGAGCACCGCCTCACATTAAATATTGAGGCCATCGCCTACCACGAAGGCATTCCCGGACATCATTTGCAGATCTCGCTCGCTCAGGAATTGCCTGACCTCCCCGAATTCCGCAAGCACGCCGGCTACACCGCTTTCGTCGAAGGCTGGGCTCTGTACGCAGAACGCTTGGGAAAAGAGGTCGGACGCTATCAGGATCCCTATAGCGAGTACGGCCGCTTGGAAAACGAAATGTGGCGCGCCATCCGCCTGGTCATCGACACCGGCGTCCACGACAAGCACTGGTCCCGCGATCAAATGGTCGCTTTCTTCCATCGCTACACCGCCATGGACGAGCCGAATGTTCAAAGCGAAGTCGACCGCTACATCGCATGGCCCGGCCAAGCCCTCGCTTACAAACTCGGCCAACTCGAAATTCTGAAATTGCGCGAGTCAGCGCGCCAGAAGCTAGGCGACAAATTCGATTTGCGCGCCTTCCACGACGAAGTCCTGGGAAATGGAGCGCTCCCACTTGATGTCCTAGATTCTCAGGTAAACACCTGGATCGAAGCTCGCGCAAAGCAATAGCTCGGTCGCATGTGGAAAGGCCGAAACGCGAAACGCATTTACGGTCGCCTGATATATGACTCGCCGCTTCAAACCGCCCGGGGAGTCTCTATTTTTGCCCGCCGGCCAGCCCGAGCTGTTTCAGCAGAAGCAACTGGCTATATTCTGTCCATTCCTCTTTGATCTTCCCGTCGACGATGCGGAAAACACTTATGCCCCGGCCCTCAGCCCTCTTGCCTGTCGCGTTGAGACCATTCCCGCTTCCTGTGTTCGTTCCGCGCCCTCTCCACAATACGGTGACGAAGTCTCCTTCCGCGATCTCCTGATCGACGATCATCTCCAGGTCTGGAAATGCAGAACGCCATCCGCGCGAGTCGGCCTGATCTTCATCGAAGCCGATGTCTCGCCCCGCACCGTGGTTCACGAAGTCTTTTGCATAGATCTGATTTGCCACTTCGAACTTACCCTGCGTCAGGATGTCGGTAAAGACCTGGCGCGCGATCGCTTTGTTTCTTTCAGTTCGCCCATCTTTCGCGAAACTGGTCGCGACGAATAGTGTGACAACTAATGCTGCTGTGCAAATGCGGTTCATACGGGTCTCTCTCCTTTTCAATTATTTTGAATTCGGTTCTTCGCTTGCCTTTAGGCCCTCTTCCCAAGTGAACACCTCTTCTACGGTTCTCCCAAATGCGCGTGCGAGTTTGAATGCCAACGGCAACGATGGATCGTACTTGCCGTTTTCGATTGCAATGACGGCCTGCCGGGAGACGCTCACAACGGCTGCCAGCTGCGCTTGCGTCCAATTCTTTTCAGCGCGAAGAACGCGCAGACTGTTTTTCATCGGTAGTGTCTGGCCGCGATTAGGTATCCGAACCCATAGAACAGCACCATGAACACCCAGACGATGCCCACATTAAGCGCAGGCACCGCCTGCGCTTTCTGCAAATACCCATAAACAAACACGGCTAGACCCGTTAGGAAGAACGCGATTGCGACTGCTTCCAAATGAACGTGGCGCAAGAACTCGTCGAGTCCGCGGATTGTTCGAACAAGCTGAGCTACAAGCACAAGGTTTGCAGGAACGGGCAACAGCGCAATGATGATTTCCAGTCGCTGGTTCGCATGCACCCGGCCTAGAAGCAGTCCAGCACCTATGTCGATTGCCGTTGCAACACCTAGGGTGCTCGCTAATGTACGCAGGGGAGGTCTGTCAGTGGATGTCATGTATACAAGACATAATGTAATGTATACATTACTTTTGTCAAGCCTCAAATCTAGACTACTTCGGTTGACCTTTCGCTGTTCGTCAGGGTGGCGCAAATAGGCTGAAAGCCTTTATTTCCGTGGGTGATCTTCAGTTGAATTATGTCGTTATCCGGATCCTAACCGGGGCCAGAATTGTGCAATACGATTTTGGTTGCGCCAGCGTCTCCTCGGCTCCTTTAGATTTGGAATTTGAGCGTTCCTCGGCACTCTCATCGCGTCCGACTCAAACTGCACCCGCTTCCGCACTCAGCGCATCGTACTCCTTCGGGTATAATGCCACGCACATGCCAACAGGCTCCTCCCAGGGTACTCAGCGCGCACCCATAGTTCCGCCCTCCAACGGGCCTCACGACGCGATGGAGGAGCTGCCGGTGCATTCGCGTTTGCCCAGGCTCGATCTTGGCGTGGACTGGGAATCCCCTTGGGACGAATTCCGCTCCAGCGTGCGCGATTTTTTCCGTGGCCCCCGCGCCGCCGTGGAAAGCGACGCTCCGCAAGATTCTCAGCTTCGCGTCCACTGGATCGAAGGGCAACTGCCGCGTCGCGCGTTTGCGGCATCCTTTGTTTGGCATGTCATCGTCATAACCATCCTGCTGCTTCCCATCTGGGGTTTTCTGGCCAACGCCGAGCCGACTCTTCCCATGCCGCGGATCGAACTGACTTACGTTCCCACGCAAGATCTCCGGCCAATCTCCTTGCCCGGATATCACCGTAAGCCCAGCCCCACAGGCGATCCCGCCAAGCCGCTGCCGCGAAGTGGAGCAGATGCATTTCATCCACGCCAAACGATCCTGTCGCAGCCCGTGAAGATCACGCACCCGCGCCAAACGTTAATTCAGCCCGACGCGCCGGCGACGCCACCGAAAATGGTCCCGCAAATGCCCAACATCGCTGAGTGGGCTGCCACTTCGCCCCAGCCTGCCAAGCCGCAACTTCGAATTTCTCCTTCCGTTGTTGCTCCGCGAGTGCAACATCGCGCCATCGCTGATGTAACCGCGCCGGACGTGGCCAACACCGAAAGAAACGAAGGCCAATTGAACATCGCTTCGTCGCCCAACGTGAACGCGGAACCGAAATTGCCCGTGAATCCGATGTCCAAGCCTCGTACCCGAACGGCGTAACGCGCACACCGACGCCGGCGCCGCTCCTGTAATCGGCCCGGCAACTTCGGCGGGAGACGAAAGTTTGCACCGCCTGATCGCGATTTCTGCAACGCCTGCGCCCCCTGCGCCGGAAGTCAGCGTGCCTCAAGGAAATCTTGCAGCGCGCATCGCAATTTCTCCCGAAGGAACTAGAGCTGGCGCTCCCGGCGGTTCGGAAAACGCCGCTGCAAGTAACGGAGGGTCGGGTGGAACGGCGGCGAGTGCCGGTGGCGCCGGAACAAACTCCGGCGCGAACGTAAATTCAGCTCCGGGTGTAAGCATTAGCGGCGGCAACGGACATGCTGGCAGCGCTGGAGCGGGAGCTGCAGGAAATCATTCCGGCGGAATAATCTTGAAGCCCATGTCGAAAATTCCATCGTGGCCTGATCCGTCGCATGAACAACCCATCATTTTGAGTAAGATCGATCCCAGCCTTCCGCCGGAAAAAATCCTTTCCGGCAAAGAGGTTTTCACCATGCGGGTGGACATGCCGAATCTCACCAGTTCGAGCGGAAGCTGGATCCTGAATTTCGCGCAAATAGACGATAACTTGCCCGTCTATGAACGGCCGAAGGGAAAGCTGTCCGGTCCCGTGCCGCTGCGCAAAGTGGACCCGAAATATCCGCAGTCAGCGATTAAAGAGCGGATCGACGGTGAAGTGATTCTCTACGCCATCATTCGTAAAGACGGCCATGTGGACAGTATTCAACTGGTCCGCGGGGTGGACCCCTTGCTCGATCAAAATGCCATGGAAGCGCTCGCGCGCTGGCAATTTCGTCCCGCAACCCGCGAAGGGCAGCCTGTGGACCTCGAGGCCGTCATTCACATTCCATTCCACTTCAATCCGCCGGAGTAATTCCAAATGAAAATACGAATATTGCTGCGCGCCTGACGTCACGCTATTTTGAGGAAGCCTGCGCCGTTCGCCGCTGCTCCGCGGCTTTTTCTTCCAGAAGCTTGACTAACGCGAAAAGCGTGAAACTCACCGGCGTGGTGATTCCGAGTTCCTTGCCGCGTTGAACCGCGTATCCATTCAGCGAATCGATCTCCGTGCGCTTGCCGCGCGCGAGATCCTGGGCCGTGGAGGAAGTTGCTTGATCGCTGATACTCTCGAGGAATTTCAAACCCATCGAAATAAAATCCACTTCGGGCAGCGCTACTCCGGAGGCGCGCCCGACCGCCACGGTCTCCGCGATCGCTTGCCTCATGACCTCGCGCGTGTGCTCGTTTCGTGCCGCGCTCGCGTAACTGGTTTGGGTAATCGCGGTCACCGCATTTCCCGCGCAGTTCATGATGAATTTCGTCCACAGGTCCACATCAATGTCCGGCGAAATCCGGCAAGGCACCTTCGCTGATGTGAAGAGCGAAGTGACGCGCTCCGCCCGCGAGGGCTGGGAAGTGTCAGCGGCTCCGCTGCCCTTTAGCTCGCCTACCACAAGTTCACCGCGGCCCGAATGCTTCACGTGGCCCGGTTCGGGCAGCGCCGCAGCGACATACACCACCGCAGGCAGAGCCTCAATTCCCGATGCCGCGCGAATCCGCGCGACGTTGTCTACCCCGTTTTGCAAACTTACGACGATGGCGCCCTTGGAAATATGCGGCGCAAGCGATCGCGCAGCTTCTTCCGTGTCCGTGGTTTTCACGCAAAACAGAATCACGTCCGCATCGCGCGCGGCGGACAGTTCTACCGAGGCTCCTATCGCGACACGTTCCTGGAAAGAAACGGCGTCCAGAAAAAGACCACCCGCGCGGATTGCCTCCACGTGGGCGGGCCGGGCAATCAGCGTAACTCGCGAGCCCGCGCGCGCCAGCATGCCGCCAAAATACGAGCCCACCGCGCCGGCGCCCAGCACGGCAACTCGAACCTGCGAGTCTGTTGAGTTCATCGGCATGATTGTTGGCGCGGCATCGTTGGGCCCACGGCTCCTTCTAATTTTAGCGTGCTAGAAATGGCTTCGCAATTCTCGAAAGCTGGTAAGGATCAAAAGTTTTCCGGCGCCGCTCTCCAGCTCGCATTTTTCAAGCTCCCAGGTGGCCGAATGCGGAATGAATACCGCGCTCAGTCCGGCATGGAGAGCCGGGTTGATATCGCTGCGCGGACTATTGCCCACCATCCACCCGTGCGTTTTCACAATTTTAAACTGATCGATCATGCGTTCGTACAGGCTGGGGTCTTTTTCCAGCACGATTTCGATGGAGTCGAAATAGGGTTGCAAACCGGAGCGCTCGACTTTTGCAGCTTGCTCCGCGGGCTCGCCCTTGGTCAACAAAATCAAACGATGATGTTTCGCGAGATACGCAAGTGTTTCGGGGACACCATCGAGAATATGCGGCGGAGTGGCCTCCAGTTCCGCAGCCATCCTTTCGATTTCCTGAACCAGCTCGCGCTTCGCGGCGTTCCCAGCAAGTTTCAGGTATGTTTCTTCCAGAGAGCGGCGAAAACTGCGGACGCCGTAGCCATGCTGGCGGATATTTCGGCGTTCGGTCTCGTTCAGGATGTGGCGAATATATTCGCGCGTGTAGCCGAGATGCTCGAGCTGGGTAATAAAATGGTCGATAGTCTTTTCAAAGAAAATATTGTTTTCCCAAAGGGTGTCGTCCGCGTCGATGAGTATTGTATGCCTTGCCATACGATCTTTTTTAAGAACTCTCCTACGTTAACAAAGACAAAGGACTATCCAACGGAAAAGAGACCATCTATTGCGCCGGACGCGAGCCATAAGTTTTTTGCGCCGAGCCCGTAGTTTTCAAGCGGAGGCTTTGCGCGCGCCAGAAGCAATTTGTTCCAGAATTGCGCGTGCGATTTTCTGCATCTCGCCGAAACGCGTGAGGTAATCTTGGAATTCGCGGTTTAGATCGAGTGCTAACGTCGCATCGAGCTTTGTCCGCAAGATCATATCGCGCAGATGAACAGGATGCGGCAATATCGCGTCGTCCCTCAATTCATCCAGCGCCAGATTCGGATCGTAGTGATACATGTGCCCTCCCCATAGCGGGACAGCGGAAAACACATTCTACCGCGTTTCGATAAAATCGTACGACTTTCGGGAATCTTAGGCAGAGGCGGGAAGAAATTCGTAACGCTCAATGCGCGCGGCAATTCCGCGGCGACCCTTTTGCTCCTCCACGCGCAAGACGCGCGCGTAGCAACGGATGTGAACGTCGCCTGCCAGCGTGATCTGCTGCGGCAGGGTTAGGACAAACTCGATCGGGCTGCCGGCCTCCACAATCGCTTCCATCACGAAGTATAGTCCGCGGAAGCTAACATCCCGCGTTTCTCCCTGCTTTTCCAGGATGCCGCTTTCCGCCGTGAAACGAACCTTCATAGGCAGCGTCATCGAAAATCTTCGTGCGGCGCGGCGCTCAACAGCGGATTCCATCAACCCTCCAGCGAACATGTTCGCTTTGGGCAAAGCTACCACCGCGGAGCGTCTGCCGCAACGAGTTTCAGGGGCCTGGCGCACGCTCGCAATGCGTGTTTCACATTTCTTCGTCTTTGCTCGCGGCAACACTCTCCATTACACTCGCCAGACCTACGAACATGGCGGAGATATTCCATCGCAGCTTTTTCCTCGAAGGCCAGGCCGGCCGAATCGAGGCGATGCTTTGGACGACGTCACAAGCGCAGCCGCGTCTGGCCGCGGTTGTATGTCACCCCCATCCACTTTTCGGCGGCACGATGCACAACAAAGTGGTGTTTCAAACGGCGAAGACGCTTCATCGCCACGGCATGCCGGTGCTGCGATTCAACTTTCGGGGAGCCGGATTGAGCGAGGGCGTGCACGATCGCGGTGTAGGCGAACGCGAAGACGTTCGCGCAGGGCTGGATTACATGGCGAAGGAATTCCCTGGTGTCCCTATTCTGCTGGCAGGATTTAGTTTTGGCTCACTGGTAGGCCTGCAAGTAGGCTGTGAAGACATCCGCGTAACGGATCTAATCGGTCTGGGGATTCCCGTGGATAAATCGAATATGGTGTTCTTGAGCGAATGCGCGAAACCGAAGCTTTTTGTACAGGGCGCAAGCGATCAGTTTGGATCACTAGAAAATGTCGAGTTGCTCTTCCACACACTGCCGGACCCCAAGGAGCTGGCGTTCGTCGAAAACGCGGATCATTTTTTTACAGGACATCTGGGCGAAATGGCTGCGGCGATCGACGCTTGGCTCAACAAGTTGCATCCGGAGCTGCTCAGCGGTCCTGCCGGTCTCTAACCTCTCGATTCGAATAATTTTAGAAATCGCTCGCGTGAGGCCGGCTCAACGGAAACGAGACTCAGGTTCTTATTTACGTGAGCGACTTGACTCATTCCGACCAGCGCGGTGGTCAGTCCGGGAACGGAACGCGCAAATTGCAGAGCCAGAGTAGAGTTTTCCTTCGATCCGAGCGCAGAGGCGACGAACGGAGGCAGATTTTTCGCGAGCTGTCCTTGCAGAAGCGCCGCACTTGTTATCAGCGAGATTCCCAGCTTACGCGCAGCCTGGACCATCGGAACAGGCTTGCCATCAATCATTTGATTCGGGCGCGTAAGCGCTTCTGGCATGGCCAGGTTGAACGGCAACTGCACAAACCGGAAATGATGCGCCGCCCCGCCGACTTCGCCGGCGATTCCAGCCATGTCTTCCAGCGAAAGATAGCCCGGGGATTTGGGATCTTCTCGAAATGAATTCCAGGTAGCCATGCCGTAGGCCCAGATTTTTTTCTCAGCGACGGCCGCTTCCAGAAAAGTGAACGCTGCGCGGATGCGCTGCCGAAATTCCTCTGCTGGAACTTCGCTCAACTGCGTTTCGGGATTGTGCAGATAAAAGACGTCAATGGTTTCAACGCCCAAATTGCGCCGGCTCCGTTCGAGCTGATCGGCCAGGTACGCGGGCGCCATGCAGTGGCAGCCGGCGGCAATTTCATCTACGCGAAAAATTCCACGCTCGAGGAATTCGTGGGCGAAGTATTCGTTAGGGTCCGCGGGCATCGCACCATCGGGAGTCAGAAATCCCGCTTTCGTGCAAAGAATAATTTCGTCGCGAGAAAACCCTTTGGAGAAGAGTTCCTTCACCGCGGCGCCTACAGCACGCTCGCTGCGCTGAAAGCGATAATTAATGGCCGAGTCGATCACGTTGCAGCCGCTTTCGACGGCGGAAACCACGGCATCGGTGTACGCGCCATCTGTCGCGTCGTCTGCATCGCCAAGATACGTGCCGATGCCAATGGAAGAAAAAACGAGTCCGCCCGGAATCTCGCGGAAGTGGCCAGCGGCAGAGCGTCCTTGAAAGCGGGCGGCGTAGCGCAGCGTGCCTTCCGGAGTGGCGAAGCCGGCTTTGCGTCCCGCGCTGAGGGGTGAAGCAGATGACATCAAGCCTCTCTTTTCACGACGAGCGTTGTGAACCCGCGCAGTATATCAAAACGCTTGCGAATGGCCATGAATCGGACATTTTTACTTGGCTGATTCGGGTTCTCCGGCCAAGCCTTGTGCGAGGAGTAATTCCCGCGCTTCAAATCGCAGGCTGCCTATCCGCCGCCAAAAAATAAGGCCGCCCGCTATCGCTCCAATTCCCCCGATTGCCACGGTCCAAGGAGCGCCGATGCTATCCGCAAGCACTCCCGCGAACAGCGCTCCCATGGGCGCCATTCCCATGAACATCATGGTGTAAACGGCCATGGCTCGGCCGCGCAGTTCATCCGGAACCATGGCCTGGATGAGCGTGTTCGAACTCGACATTTGCAGCATCACTGCGTATCCGACGGGCACCAGTAGAAGGACGGACAGCAAGAACCACTTCGAAAATGAAAACAGAACCAGACTCGCTCCAAAAGCGATCGCGGAAAAAGCGATCCAACGGCCGAGACCATGTACTCCGCGCCGCATGGCGAGAGTGAGCGCGCCCAACAGTGCCCCTACTCCGCTGGCACCCATCAGAATGCCGAGCGCACGCGCACCGCCGTGCAGAACGCGATCGGCAAAAATCGGCATCAACACGGAGTACGGCACAGCGACCAAACTGACGAGCCCGATCAGCAACATGATGGCCATGATCGGCGCCGTCCGGCGCACAAAACGAAATCCTTCGGCGATGTGTTCTATCGGAGTGGCTTGTTTCGAGACGGTCCGCATGGGACCAAGCTTCATCAGCAACAAACCGATGATGACAGCGATGTAGCTGACGGCGTTGGCGAAAAAGCACCAACCTTCACCGATCCACGCTACCAGCAAACCGGCTATCGCCGGGCCGATTACACGAGCGCCGTTGAACATGGATGAATTCAGGGCGATCGCGTTCATCAAGTCGTCCCGGCCGACCATATCGATCAGAAACGACTGCCTGGCCGGGATATCAAAAGCATTCACGGCGCCGAGCAATGCCGCGAGAACCACAATCTCCCAGACAGTAACGATGTGGAGAAGAGTAAGGATTGCTAGGATGCATGCGAGAACCATCGACGTGATTTGCGTGCCGATGATGATGCGATGGCGATTCCAACGGTCTGCCGCCATGCCACCGATGGGAGCGAGTAGGAACACGGGTATCTGTCCCGCAAAACCTACGATGCCGAGAAGAAGCGACGATCCGGTCAAGCGATAAACCAGCCAGGACTGCGCAACGTTCTGCATCCAGGTGCCGATGAGCGAGATCAATTGTCCGCTGAAGAAAAGTTGGAAGTTGCGATGCCGCAGCGATCGGACCATCTCGCGGGCTCTCGAGCGCTTTTCGGCTTCTTTCGAGGCTGACGATTTAGCTGGGCGCGATTTCGCCATCCGGTCAATTGTACGACGTAATCGGCAGCTTGTTTTCGGATTGGACTACATTTAATCCGGAGATAACATCACGCGGTTCAGTGGACATTACGATCGAGGTTTGCTCGCGTGCGGATTTTGTGACGAGAGTGCGACTGGCGCAAGCAGCCGACTGCAGGCCCGCAGAATACGCCGATACGGCCAGGCGCCGCCGCGAAAAAGAACCTCTCCATCACGAGGTTTCGAATAGAACCATCGCGAGATCAGCGCCAGATGCTCGGCTAGCTCTGGGGGCGCTGACTTCAGTCCGTATCGCGCGCGATAGCCCGCCGGCAGATCCGCCGACATTGTGGAGGACTCCAGCAAATTACTTGGCATCTCCGGTTCGGAGCCACGGACACTTTCGGCGGAGTTTTTCTTGTGCTGGGTTGATTTTTCCTGATCTGCTCGCGCCTGTGGCTCCAAAACCTTTCTCAAAATGCCTTCCACGGACTTTGGCTCACTGGATAATTCCCCGAAACGCAGGAATAAAGGCTCGGTGACAATACCGGCTAGAACCGGGAACGCCACGATTGTTTTCTCTTCGGCACCGCGCTGCAAGATTACGGCGTCGATTTCTTCGATTCGACGCGTCAACTCTCCCCAACCTCGCAATGTCGCCGAAACTTTGTCCAGGCGCTTGTGGAGTGCAGCGGCCCTTTCGAAATCCAGAGCTTCGCTGGCTGTTTCGCGCTGGCTCGCGATTTCCCTGGTCAGGAATGAGCCCGCCGTTTCCAAAGTTTCGAGAACACGGCCGACCTCGATGTCGTATTCCTGTTTCGAGCATCCGGCGAAGCAAGGCGCGAGGCACATCTTCATCTCGGAATAAATGCAGCCGGGAAATTCGGGATCACGACGGATCCTAATCTGGCAGCGGCGAATTTTGAAAAGGTCAAGAAAAGATTCGCTGAATGCTTCAGCCGCTCGGCGTGAAGAAAAAGGTCCAAAGTAGAATCCGCCGTCCGCACGGATTCGGCGGGTCACGTAACATCGCGGGTATTCGTTGCTAAGATTGACTTTCAGCAGCGCGGGCGGGCGCAAGCGCATGAAGTCGCGGTAACGATGCGGAAAACTTTTCCGGGCCTGCTCGTACATCGCAAGAGTCTGTTCGAATTTCGATCCAGTGACGCGATAACGAATGCCCACGGCCACATCGCGGAGATTTAGACGCTTAGAAGGGGTTTCTGGCGCGCGCAGCAGCCGTTCCGCAGCGCGCCGAATATCCGCTGTGCGCGCTAGATACGGCTGAGCTTTTTCGTTCCTCATTTCAAGCAAGAGAACGCCCGGACGAGAAGGCAACGAGGCGAAAAAATCCGCGTCTAGCTCCGGCGCGAAGTGCTGTCCGCAATCCAGTTCCAGCATGGAAACAAGAATACACTGAGGAGCAACACAAGCGAGAATAGCGCGTTCTTCTTTGCCTAGTACGCTTTCAATACCAAAGAGGAGATGACGAGGCGCTGGATTTCGCTGGTGCCTTCGTAGATTTCGGTGATGCGTGCATCGCGGTAGGCGCGTTCGACGGGGTATTCGCGGCTGTAACCGTAGCCGCCGTGAATCTGGATGGCTTTGTGCGTCACGCGCGTGGACATTTCGCTGGCGAAAAGTTTCGCGATGGAAGCTTCCATGGTGAATCGCGCGCCGGAGTCCTGCTTCCACGCGGCGCGGCGTGCGAGCAAACGAGCAGCGTCTAATTCCGTGGCCATGTCGGCGAGCATGAACTGAATGGCCTGAAAATCGGCGATGGGATGGCCGAAAGCCTGGCGCTGCTGCGCGTAGGAAAGCGCCGCTTCGAACGCGCCTTGTGCAATTCCGGTGGCCTGAGAAGCAATGCCGATGCGGCCGCCATCAAGCGTGGAAAGCGCAACTTTGTAACCTTCTCCTTCGTTTCCGATGCGATTGCCGACAGGAACCTCGCAATCGGAGAACGAAAGCTCGGTGCAAGCCGTCGCGTGAACGCCCAGTTTCTTCTCTTCCTTGCCCACCGCAAAGCCCCGCGTTCCCTTTTCCACCACCAGCGCGGTAATTCCCTTTTCACCTTTCTCCGGCTGCGTGTTGACGTACACGAGCGCGGCATCGGCGGCCCCGCCGTTGGTAATCCACGCCTTGGTGCCGTTGACGACGTAAACATCACCCTTGCGCACGGCTCTGGTCGCGAGCGCGGCTGCGTTTGATCCCGCTTGAGGTTCAGTGAGGGCGTAACATCCGATTTTTTCCCCGCGCGCATAAGGAACGAGGAACTCCTGTTTTTGGTCATCGGTACCGAAGCGGTAGATCGGGTCGCAGTAGAGCGAATTTTGAACGGAAAGAATGGTGCCGGTGGAAGCGCAGACGCGAGAAATTTCCTCGATCACGATAGCGTAGCTGACGTGATCCATCCCAGCACCGCCATAATTTTCCGGTATGGCGATGCCGGTGAGGCCCAGTTCTGCCGCTTTCTTGAAGGTGTCGAGCGGGAAACGGCCGGTTTCGTCGATTTCCTTCGCATGCGGTTTCACTTCCGCTTCGGCAAATTCTCGCACGCTACGCTGTAGCAATTGTTGTTCATCTGTGAGATCGAGATTCACGCGACTGCCTCCGGCAAATTCAGAAGCTTCAAGAATTCAAATTCTAGGCTGCGCTCCGGAATTAAGAAAGGACAATCCTACGCGAGGGCTTTTCGGAGCTTTTCGTACGTCGTGGCAAGGTCTTCGGGTTCGACGCGAGTCTCGCCCACGACGGTCATGAAATTCGCGTCGCCCGCCCAACGAGGCAGAACGTGCAGGTGCAAATGCCCAGTGACACCAGCACCCGCTGCGCGGCCGAGATTCATGCCGAGGTTGTAGCCCTGGGGATGATAAATTTTCTCGAGGGCAGTGTGGAGGCGTTGCGAAAGGCGCATCATTTCCGCAAGTGTTTCAGGGTCGGCGGCTGAAAGATCGGCCACGTGAGCGTAGGGAACAACCATCACATGGCCGGTGGTGTACGGGTACCGATTGAGGATTACAAAATTCTTCGTGCCGCGCAGAATAATTTGCGTCTTCACATCATCATCAGCAGCGACGGCGGCGCAAAAGATACAACCCTCGTCTTTCGACGCGTCGGCGATGTAACGATAGCGCCACGGCGTCCACAGATAATCCATTCCGCTCAGCCCTGAGCGCCGGGTCCGGGCGACCCTGCGGGAGCATCACCTGGACGCGGATGGTTCACGAAGTCCTTGAGCTCTTTGCTGGGTTTGAAGAACGGAATTTTCTTCGGGGGAACTTCCACTTTCGCGCCGGTTTTCGGATTGCGTCCGGTGCGACCACGACGCTCGCGCGTGCGGAAACTGCCGAAACCACGAATTTCAATTTTATCGTCAGACTGGAGGGCGCCAATGATGCTCTCGAAAATGGTCTCGACGACCGCCTCGGCTTCTTTGCGAGGCAGTTCGGTGATACGGGTGACCTCTTCCACGAGATCAGCCTTCGTCATCGTATGATCTTTTTTCTCGTGCTCTCCCGCAGCCTCTGCCATCGAATGAGAGCCTCCTCTCACAACTTTAACGAATTGTGCGCCGTCTGCGGGCCGGGGCCACACCGCAGGTCTTTGCATATCATCAATCTAGCGCAACGTAAATGATTTTTACGGCGAGGGAAGGCTTTCCCGGGCGGCCGCCCCGTGACCCGACCGAGAATCTGAAACTAGGACGACTGCCGCTTGGCCATTATGGCATCGCCAATCGTAGCGTTCGGCGACGACTTTGTTGGCTTCGCCGACCGGAATGTTTCAATCTCCTGCCGCTCGACTTGCTTCCGCGCCGCGCGATAGCTCAAGCTGATTTTATGCTGCTCGGGCTCGATCCGGAGAATCTTGAAATCGTGCTCGCTGCCTACCACGAGCACGGAAGTGACGCGCGCGCCGCGCGCCGGTTTTTCTTTGTCGCGCTCGCCCTTCGATTTGCGTTCTTCGATCTCTGAAACATGGCAGAGCCCTTCGATTCCCTCAGCCAATTCCACAAACGCTCCGAAATCCGTCGTGCGCGTGACCTTTCCTTTCGTCACTTCACCGATCTTATGTTCCGCGAACCAGTTCGCCCAGATATCTTTCACTTGCTTGATACCGAGCGAAAGCCGGCGATTTTGCGAGTCCACCTTTAGAACCTTGGCCTCGATGGCATCGCCCTTCTTGAATTTTTCGCTGGGATGCTTCAGGCGTTCCGTCCAGCTAATGTCGCTGATGTGTATCAAACCTTCCATGCCCTCTTCTATTTCGACAAAGGCGCCAAAATCCGCAAGATTGCGGATGCGGCCGTTAACGATCGTGCCAACCGGATATTTTTCCGCAGCGGCATTCCACGGGTCAGGCATGGTCTGTTTCAGGCCAAGGGAGATGCGTCGCTGGTCGGTCTTCACTTCTAGAACAGTCACTTCCACGTCATCGCCGGCCTTCACCATCTTCGACGGGTGCTTGGTGCGCTTCGACCAGCTCATTTCGCTAACGTGTACCAGTCCTTCGACGCCGGGTTCGATCTGCACGAACGCGCCATAATCCGTGACACCAACGATTTTCCCGGTTACGCGCGTCCCGACCGCGAAACGCTCGGGGACCGTGGCCCACGGATCGGGCAGCAATTGCTTGCGTCCGAGCGAGATGCGCTGTTTGTCTTTGTCAAACTTCAGAATTTGTACTTCGATCTCATCGCCAGGCTTCACGATGGAAGAGGGATGCGGCACGCGTCCCCAAACAAGATCGCTGACGTGAAGCAGCCCATCCATCCCGCCAAGATCCACGAACACGCCATAATCAGTTACGTTTTTCACGCGGCCGGTGACAATCGAGCCTTCAGAAAGCGAGGCCATCAATTCATCGCGCTTGGATTGCTGTTCTTCTTCAAGAATCGCGCGGCGGCTGACGACCACATTGCCGCGCTTCCGATTCAATTTCAGGACGCGCACATCGATATCGCGATCCTTCCAAGTATCCAGATCGTGGACCGGGCGCAATTCGATTTGCGAAGCCGGTAAGAACGCGCGAACGCCAATATCAATTACCAGGCCGCCCTTAATGCGCTCGGTCACTTTGCCCGTAATCGTTGCGTGCTCGCGATAGGATTTCTCCGTGCGCTCCCAGACACGCCGCCGATGAGCGCGCACATGCGATAGCAACACGTAGCCGTTCTTCTGCTCGTGCAGTCTTTCGACTTCGATCGTTTGACCCTTGCCAAAATGAATAGGACTTCCTGAATCAACGAATTCCTGCGCCGGTACCAAGCCCTCGAATTTTCCGCCCACGTCCACGATTACGCCTGCGTCTGTTACAGCTAACACGCGACCATCGAAAATTTCGCCCTCGGCGGCGACCGGCTCCGGGACTGCGAACTGATCGAGAAGCTGGTCCATCGTTTCCGAAGATTCAGTAGCTTCAACGGCGTCGGGGGCTTTCGTAGTCGTACCCGTCACGCTTGGCTGCGCAATCTCTGCGGTTGGTGCGGCTTCGGTGGAGATGTCGTTCTTCTCGGAAATTTCAGCGGTTGACGCTGAGACGGTCGCGGAGGGCACTGCTGCATCTTGCTTGGCTGGAGCGGCGGCATCGGCAGAAGCTGTTTCCTTGACTGCGGCGGCGTCTTTTGCCGGCGAGACCGCGGAATTTTCCTGCGCGCGAACTACAGCAGTGGCAGCACCCGTGGAGATTCCCGATGTTGAAGCGGACGGCTTGCGCGAATCGGCGTCCGCGGATGTTCCGTGGTTCGAATCCTCAGCCGGGGGTTCGCCAGCGGCAGCTTCCGGGACGGAAGGCTGGAGATTGGGGTCGTGTTCGGGTGACATGGAGAGCGGCCTCCGTACGAATTCGTGCCCATCTGCCGAGAATGAAAACTCGGGCTACTCCACCCTACGGGGTCAGAGCAATGAAGGGGATTCAGCGCCCGCGCTCGACGCTTGTATCGTGAGGATGATACCCGCCCGGTTTGCGCGTTGTCAACCAAACGAAGTGTTGAAACTTCATTGCCAAACTTAACTTTTACGTGAATCGAGCAGGACTCGTGAGCTCATGCGCCAGAACTGGTGGCTTTGCGAATCTCTTTCCTGTAATCGGGAGCGGAAATTTTGACCGTGCGGCACATTTCGTAAAGGCGCGAACGAATGCGCCTTCCCACTCGTTCGGTGAGAGTGTCCTCACCGGTTGCCCGCATCGGCTCGCCGGAAGGAAGCCTCCCAGAACGGTACGAATCAGGAAAACCGACATTGCCGCGTGGGCCAACCGCAATGCCTCCAGATTCTCCATTTCGAGATTGAGCAGTTTCTTCGTCCAGATAGTTTGTGGTGAGCAAGGTGACCCGTTTTTCGTTGTAGCGCGTATTTAGAACATGTCCGACCGTCTCAAGCGCCCAAGGAGATGGCTTGCTTGATCCAACGTCATCCAGAATGAAAATCTCGGCTTTCAGTACGGGTTCGAGCACGCCCATCTCCGTGGACTGGCTCTCCGCGTTGTAGCTATCCTGAATTTCCTTAAGCAGCTCGCGATAGTCATAAAAAAGCCCACTGTAGCCGCGCAACACAATCTCTTTTAAAGCCGAAACTGCCAGATGCGTCTTGCCCACGCCGCACGGCCCCATCAAAAGCAGGCCCGGTTCAGCTTGCTCGCGAATAGGAGTGAATTCCTTGGCGAACTTCTGCGCCATCAACTTTGCTTGCGTCAAACTGCGATTGAAAACGGCAATCTGTTGAGGGGATACGTTCTCAATGTCGTTGTCTGTTTCGTAATTCTCGAAGTCGCAGTGCCGATAACGCTCCGGAACGCGCGCCCTTGCCAGAGCGCGCTCCGTACGATCGTCCGTAGTGCAATCGCATGGAACAGCCCAAACCAGTTTCTGTTCGCCCTGGGCGGATGCGCCCGGTTTATCTGCTGAAAGCGCCTGTGCGCCTTCCGTTGTCCGTTCGACGACTTTCCAGCCGCTACCCTGGCAATGGGGACAATCTGCTTGCGCCATAACGGAAGGATATGCGCCGGTTGGTTAGAGCGCAAGCGCACACCCTCTGTGCAAAGCGCGCGGTCCTGTGGAAACTGGCTGAAATCTCTGAGGGCGAATCGCCGAACTGAAGAAGAGGTTACTTCTCGACGCGAAGAACGGGACGAGGAGCAGCACGGACGATAGCATGGCGCGCCTTGGGATTATCGGCAGCCGAAAAGCTGCGCGCCATTTCGTTGCGCACAAATTTGATGAAGTCTTCCATCTGCGACTGCATGTCGGCCATTTTATCGCGCATATTCAGGATTATTTCGATACCCGCGAGATTGACTCCCAGTTCGCGGGTTAAATTGAGTATCACTTCAAGACGCTCGAGATCGGAATCCGTGTACAGACGGGTGTTTCCCTGCGAGCGAGACGGCTTGAGCAAACCGACGCGTTCGTACAAACGCAAAGTCTGCGGGTGGAGCTTGTATAGATCGGCGACGGCGCTGATCATATAGCCCGCTTTGGCTTTCTTTTTTGGGCGCCCAACCATCATCGTCTCCTTGCATTCGCTATACTGCGGCGCGAGAAAAAATTTCGCGGCGCGGATCCTCGGGATCAATCTTGCTGAGTTCCTTCAGCAGATTGCGCACGCGCTCGTCTTCAGGCTTGGGCACCACGACTTGCACTTCGACGATCTGGTCGCCACGCTTCCCGGGATGCCGGGCAGATGGCGCACCCTTTTCACGCAGCCTCAGTTTCTTTCCGCTGTTGGTTCCCGGGGGGATACGAACCTGGGCGCGTCCGTCAATCGTAGGGACTTCCACTTTGGCGCCGAGTGAAGCCTCCGTAACAGTTATGGGGACCACGGTGAAGAGATCATCGCCGCGGCGATCAAAAAAAGGATGCGGCTCGACTTTCATCACGATGTAGAGATCGCCTGGCGGGCCGCCATGCAATCCGACGTTGCCACGGCCAGCGACCCGGACGCGTGAACCGGTCTGGGCACCCGGCGGTATGCGCACGTCGAGTGTCTCCATGCGCGCGACTCGTCCTTCGCCCCCGCAATTGCGGCACGCGGTGCGGAGCTTTCCAGTTCCGCCGCAGCGCGAACACGTTATTTGGAAACGCATCTTGCCACTCACCTGAGTCACTTGGCCCGAACCGCCGCACGTTGGGCAAACTTTCTCATCTCCAGGAGCCGTGCCCGTGCCGTGGCACACGTTGCAAACATCCAGGCGCGTGAAACTAAGCTTCTTTACCGTGCCGCGCATGGCCTCGGCGAATGTGATGTCGATCTGATACTCGAGATCATCGCCCGGCTCGCGCTCCTGTGTTGCTTGCGCGGCGTTGGCCCCTCGGAAAAATTGGCTGAAAAGATCTCGAAAGCTGGCCCCGCCGCCCGCACCACCGGACCCTTGGCCTCCGCCGCCGCCAAAATCGAACCCGCCGAAATCAAAATGTATGTCCTCGGGGGAACCTCCGCCGCCGTAGCTCGGTCCGGGACCGCCGCCTTGGCCCGGGACATTGAATCCGAATTGGTCATACGTCTGGCGCTTCTTGGTATCGGAAAGAGTGTCGTACGCTTCCTGAATTTGCTTGAACTTCTCCTCTGCGGATTTGTCACCTGGATTCAGGTCCGGATGATATTTGCGGGCGAGCTTGCGGTAGGCCGCGCGCAGCTCTTTCGCCGACGCTTTGCGCGGTACACCTAAGAGCTCGTAGTAATCCAGTTTAGTCGCTGTCGCCATGATGATTTTGTGAACAACTTCTGCATGCTATAGGGTCGCCGTCAAAATACGGGTGGCTTCTACAAATTTATCCAGCGCCCGTTCCATTCCGCGAGTTCCTGGGTTTCGCGCGCCGACTCTTCTTTTTTTTGCCGCTGCATTTCCGACGATCGCCCGGCCATGCTCGTTTCCTTGGCGTTGGCACGCTCGATCCAGCGATCAATCCAGCCGACTTTCTGCTCGACCGTGTTCGGATCGGACTTGAAACGAAGGAAGGTCCCCGAGATCTCGACCGAGCGTGGGGGAAATTCAGGCTGCACGTCCTGCTGCGCGTCGTAGAAAAGACGGCGCCAATCGGCGGTGGGCGATTCCGAGATGGAAACCTGCACCAGGAAGAAATTGTCGCGAATCTTCTGCACGGCCTGCGGCGGAGTAGAACGCCGAATACCGATTGTCGTCAACGCGTCTCCTCAAGAAGTCTTAAAACACGTGCAGGGGCCAATCTGGGACCGGCCCCTGCACGTTGTAGGTTGTTAATTCGGTTTCTTTGAATCATCGACGTCCACGAACTCGGCGTCCACGACATCGCCCTGTCCTGAGGATGGTGACTTACCGTCGCCTGAAGCTGCGCCTTGTGAGCCCGATCCACCCGCTGTGCCCGCGCCGGCCGCACTTGCTGCGCTCTGCTGCGCTTTGTACATTGTTTCTGCGATGCGGTGCGACACCTTGGTCAGGCTTTCCGCAGCGGCGTTTAACCTGTCCAGTCCGCCTTCCGTCAAAGCGCGCCGCGCGTCTTCCACTGCTTCCTCGCCGGCTTTCACATCTGCTTCGGCCAGCTTCTCGCGGTTCTCCTTGATGACCTTATCCGTTTGGTAGACCAAGTTGTCGAGCCGGTTGCGTGCTTCGACCTCCGAGAGACGTGACTTGTCTTCATCGGCGTGCGCATCCGCTTCTTTCTTCATGCGCTCGGCTTCTTCCTTGCTCAGACCGCTCGAGGCTGTGATGGTGATCTTCTGTTCCTTGTTTGTGGCGTTATCCTTCGCCGAAACGTTCAAGATGCCGTTGGCGTCGATATCAAACGTGACGTCGACTTGCGGCACGCCGCGTGGAGCCGGAGGAATTCCGATCAGATGGAACTTACCAAGCGATCGGTTTCCACTAGCCACTGGCCGTTCGCCTTGCAGCACATGAATCTCAACGGAGGTCTGATTATCAGCCGCCGTTGAGAACGTTTCCGACTTGCGCGTTGGAATCGTCGTGTTACGCGGGATCAGCACGGTGGACACGCCTCCCAACGTCTCAACTCCCAGCGAAAGAGGCGTTACGTCAAGCAACAGAATGTCCTTTACTTCGCCGCCCAGCACGCCGCCCTGAACGGCAGCGCCCACGGCAACTACCTCGTCAGGATTGACACCCTTGTGCGGCTCTTTGCCGTTGAATAGTCCCTTCACGATGTCTACGACGCGCGGGATTCGTGTGGAACCGCCTACGAGAACCACTTCGTCGATTTTATCCGGAGTCAAACCCGCATCGCTCAACGCCTGCTTCACAGGACCGACGGTGCGCTGCAGCAAGTCTTCCATCAATTGTTCGAGCTTCGAGCGAGTGAGCTTCAACTGCAAGTGCTTTGGACCAGAGGCGTCCGCGGTGACGAAGGGAAGATTTATTTCCGTCTCCATCAACTGGGATAGCTCGATCTTTGCTTTTTCCGCAGCTTCCTTCAGACGCTGGATGGCCATGCGGTCTTTGCTCAGGTCGATTCCCTGCTCTTTTTTGAATTCGGCTACGATCCACTCAATGATGCGCTGGTCGATGTCATCACCGCCCAAGTGCGTGTCGCCATTGGTCGATTTGACTTCCACAACGCCTTCGCCCACTTCAAGGATGGATATATCGAAAGTTCCGCCGCCCAGGTCATAGACTGCAATCGTCTCGTCCTTTTTCTTGTCGAGCCCGTAAGCGAGGGCTGCTGCCGTGGGCTCATTGATGATGCGCGGCACTTCAAGCCCCGCAATCTCGCCGGCCTGCTTGGTGGCCTGGCGCTGGCTGTCGTTAAAATATGCCGGAACGGTGATCACCGCTTTGGTTACTTTCTCGCCGAGGAAATCTTCCGCCGCTGACTTCAATTTCTGAAGAATCATGGCGGAGAGCTCTTGCGGGGTGTAAGCCTTTCCTGAGAGTTCAACGCGAACGTCGTCGTGCGGACCCTTGACGACCTTGTAGGGCACGCGCTTGGCTTCTTCCTGTACTTCGTCGAAGCGGCGTCCTATGAACCGCTTGATGGAGTAAACAGTGTTCTCTGGATTCGTGATGGATTGCCGCTTTGCCACTTGCCCGACCAGCCGCTCACCGCCCTTGGTGATTGCGACTACAGAGGGAGTGGTCCGCGCACCTTCCTGGTTAGGAATCACGGTTGGTTCGCCACCCTGCATCACGGCCACAACCGAATTAGTCGTACCGAGATCGATGCCAATAATCTTGCTCATAGAATGCGCTCCTGTAATGTCTAGCGGGACTCAGCCCGCGACCCGATGGTAAGACTTGGCAATAGTACACGTTGAGCGTCTCATTGTCAAGTTATCTGTGTGTCTGTATTCTGCTGCATATAAATGGTTTAGAGCAAATAAAACGCTATCTGGCATCGAATGCTCGCAGTATCTTCTCAAGTTGTGGCGAGCCCTGGTTTAGCTTCTTGGCGGCTTGCAGACCAATGCCATAAACAGTTGCCAAGTGAGGTCGAAGCACATAGTAAGGACTGCCGCGTTCGGCCGAAATCGCGATACAATGTTTAGGACTGGTGCAATGTTCTGGGAGGTGGCTTTGAATCGCGGAAATTATCCTTCGTCTCACTGGCGGATTTTAAGTCAAATTGTGGTGCTGGCGGCAGTAGCCCTGACAGGCGCTTTAGGGACTCCGGCCCAGACAAAGCCGCGGGCACAATCCTCCTCCACAGCTAATTCCGATGAAATCGCAACGCCGGGGAAGTCTATCGGAAACCGCGCCGCCCCGATCACGATGGAAGTATTTAGCGATTACCAGTGCCCGTCCTGCGGGAACTTCTACGAGAGCACCCTGAAGTACATGATCACCGACTATGTCGCTGCGGGGAAAGTGTACTTCATTCACCGCGACTTTCCGCTACCCATGCATCCCTATGCTCATCAGGCCGCGCGTTGGTCCAATGCAGCGGCAAAGATTGGAAAATTCCAGGAGGTGGACGCAGCGCTTTTTGACAATCAGGCTGCGTGGTCGGCCGATGGAAATATTGAGAAGTTCGTGGCGGCTGCGCTGAAGCCGGCGGATTTCAAGCGCGTCCAAAGATTGATGGTTGGATGCGAGTCGAACTCGAGCGCAGCGGTGAAGCCGGCCTCGCTTTCCGGTAAGGGGCAAGCTGATCGCGGCTGCGCGCTCGACATCTATATCGAGCAAGACCAGGCACTTGCTAGGTTGGTCCCAGTGACGCAGACGCCCACTTCAGTAATCACCTACAAGGGTCAGAGATATCCGGCTATGCCCGGTTTTGTAACTTGGCCGATCCTGAAATCATTCCTGGATTCGCTTCTCAGCCAGTAGCGGGGATGCAATCGATGACGAACGAAGCGCGTGAAAATTCCCGGCGAGTATTTCTCCTGCTAGGGCGGCTCGCGTTCGCGGCAACTTTTTTGTTTGCTGCGTACGCAAAGCTGAAACCGCAAGCGGCGATGCCGTGGTCGGTCGCTTCCGTTAGGACTTCTCTTTCCATGTTCGCGATGCAGGTGGATTCTTACCAATTGCTTCCGCCGCAAGCGGTAAGTGCGGCAGCTCACTGGTTGCCGTTCATTGAACTGGGCTTGGGCTTGTGGCTTCTAAGTGGATTGTGGCTGCGCTATTCGTCGCTGTTCACCACGTTGCTGCTGGGAGGCTTTTTCGCCCTGATGGTCCGGACTTACGCGGCGGGCCTCGAGATCAACTGCGGCTGTTTTGGCCCGGGCGAGAAACTCGGAGTGAAATCATTGATACGCGACGGCTCGCTGCTGCTGTTTTCAATTGCCGTTACGGTTTGCGCTTTCTGGTCCAAGCAGAAGCGCAGAGATGAGGCGATCTCCGCATCGGCCTCAGCCGCTGTTTCCTCGCCTCAGAGTGCAAATTAATTCGCGAATCTTTCGGTTACGATTTGTTCCCGACCAGCCGAAACTGCCGCCAAACCATTTTGAGTTTTTTAATGCTGCAGGCACTGCATTCGTATTAGGAGATTTTTAGCCAGATACTTCAAAGAAACATCTTTTGAAAAGCAACTGATTAGCGCCCGTCATATTCGAATATAATGAAGCCATCAGCACCCCTTTGCTGCACTACAAAACGCCTGTTCCCCGAGGAATAGAAGCGCGACGATTTATGACAAGCCGAAGCACCAAAGTTTCAATCCTAGCATTCATGGCAACGGCAATTGTGCTATGTCCTGCGCTGCGCGCGGGATCGCATAAGTCCGGGCAAACAGAGCAAAACGCAGAGCAGAAAGCTGCGCCGCCACCAGTGCCGGTTATGGAGCCCGATCCTTCCGTCGCTTTGATGGAAAAGGGTTTCCAGCGTCTTTACGAATTAAATTTCAATGGCGCGCGCGTCGAGTTTTTGGCGTATCAGAAGAACCTGCCCGACGATCCGATGGGCAAGGCTGCGGAAGCGGCAAGTTACCTCTTCGAGCAGTTCAATGCGAAGGGTATTTTGACGTCGGACTTTTTTCTAAATGACGCCAAGTTTCTAGGCGGAGCGGACGGTACCGCTGCACAAAATCAGAATCCGGCATTTGTGGAAGCCAATAACAGAGCGCGGGAACTGGCCAAACGCCGCCTGAAATCGAACCCCCGCGATATACACGGGTTGCTGGCGCTCACCATCGCGGACGGAATGGAATCTGATTACGACGCATTAATCATCAAGAAGCAGCTCGATGGCCTGAAGGTAATGAAGCAGGCGGAAGCCGAAGCAAATACTTTGCTGGCGATCGATCCGTCGCAGCAAGACGCGAATGTGGCCCTGGGCATGAGCAATTACGTCATCGGCTGCTTACCCGGTTTTAAACGCGCGCTGGTTTGGTTCGGAGGGATTCATGGCGACCGCGCGCGCGGAATGCAAGAGATGGCCTCCGCCGCCGAGCACGGACACTACCTGCAGCCATTCGCCAAAGTGATGCTGGCTCTGGCGTACGAACGCGAACACCAGATGGACCGCGCTCACGATCTTCTTTCTCAACTCGCTATTCAATTCCCAGCCAATCCTGTTTTTGCCCGCGAGCTGGCGCTCAGCGTCAAGAAATAGCCTGTCCGGACCTTCGCCGCCTCTACCACTTCACGCGAACGCGATAGTCCAGCGTTGCAGTGCCATTTTTTTCCACCGGGATCTCAAAACTGATGGTTGTAGCATCTAGCTTGGTCCACTTGAGATTCGAATTCACCACTTCCCAATCGCCGCCAATCGGCTCGAGAACCTCGACGGTCGCGGGCACATCCTTGTGATTGCGCAATGTGATCTGATATTCCATTTCGTACAAATTGTTCGCCAGCTTCTTATAATCAAGCTGCTTGCGCTCGCACACGATGTCAAAGGCGTTGCCTACGTAAATTTTAAGCGTTTCATCTTTGGGGGTGTGCTCGATTTGGTCTTCGCCGACGAATTGGATTCCGCCTTTTGAATCTGCTTGATAAACGCGCACCGTTCCGGCCGGCAGAGGCATGCCCAGGCCGCCTTTCTCTTCGTTCTTGAACCGGTAATACAGCTTTACCGGCTCAGGGGTCGGGCTGCCAATCCTCTCCGGGTTGCGGTAGTAATACGATTGCCCCTCGACCGCGAGAAATTTTTCGACCGGCACGCCGGTTCCGGAAAGCAGGCTGATTTGCTTCGATTCGTTATTCTGAATGGTCGTGCGCCGTCCGAGGGTGTAGAGGTGATATTCCGACATGCCTTCCTGCTGGAATTGAGGCGGGGCTGGCATCGCGGTGGCCAACTGGTTTGCTATTTCCTGTCTGGCCCTGATGGATGGTGGCACCTGGTGAATCTCTCCGGCCACGAGTTGAAGCTTGGCATTCTCGAACGACGCACCGCTGTTGTTTGTCAGAGTCACCCAGCCATCGAGGTCGGCGGTTTTTTCGTCGCGAGCCACTGTGAGCACGTAGTCCGCGTTCCAGTTCATATTATTCGCGAGGTAGGATGCTTCAACTCTCTGGGCTGCCGCGCCGCTATTATCAAGCGTCCACACCAGCGTCGGGCGGCTATAGAGATTTCCGGGCAATTCCGAAAACCGGTACCAGCTTGTGGGCATCCCCGTGACGATTTCATTTCCGATCTTCCAGACAGGTTCGCTGTTATTGTCGGCCAGCAGCAGAGCTTTCGTCTCCACCCACTTGGTCGAATTGGCTTCTTCCTCACCGTGCACCAGCGTGATCTCGCGGCCCACGTACTTTTGCAGGAGCTTCTGCGCATCCAGGAGGTCGTATTCGTAGTTCTGTTCGACCACATTCAGTTTTGCCGGGTCGGTGAGCGAGCGGAAATGGACTGTAGCGGGCATGATCGAAGCCGCGACGTCCTCAAAACGCAGGGGGGAAACGCCGGACGCAAGATGTATTTGCCTGACGTCGCGGATCAACGCGATGTTCGAGTTGTACACGGTCACATTGAGGTCCACTTGATCTTTTTGTGTGGTTGTAGAAGTTTCTGAGGGCAGTGGCGGTGCAACAGGCACAGATACATCGCTATGGTTTTGAGGCGCCGCGAGCACCCTTGTGGAGCTGCCCGCCGCGAGTAACAACAGAGGAAGGGCTGCGAAAATGACGATACTGATAAATCTGCGTCCTGTTCTGGACATGGGCTGTCTCCTCGCTGTGAAACTTAAAAGATGATACCCGAAAGCCGAATTTGCGCGCCCTGACAGCCGTGGATCGGATTCGTGACGTCAACCAAGCACTCAAGCGCGCTGTACTTCATTAATGAACGCGCTCGGCACCACAACTTGCATGCGAACCTGATAAGATTTGGTTGAGTGTTTACCTGTCCAGAATGCGAGCAAGCTATAAACCAGGCCAGCGCGGTCTGCCCCTATTGCGGCGCAGACGTGACCAACGCGCCCGATGGCAGCGAATTCGCTAATGTCGGGGTACAAAGCAAAAAAATAACACCTGCCCGTGTTGTGATTCTTCTCGGCGTGTTTCTCGCGATCCTGGCGGCCACCGCATGGTTTGCTTTGCCCTGGAAAATTTCGGGAACGCAGCCTGAGGCCGAAGGACGCGCGCGCCATGCGCTCGGAACTATTCAGCAAGCGCTGGCTGGTTATCAGAACAGCGAAGATGGTTTTCCGTCGTCTCTGGAAGGTCTGGGAGATCGTGTGCGGTTTGAAGCAGAAAGAGCGCAATCCGCCCATTACAACGTGCAATACACTCCAGGCAAGCCCGACGCAGACGGCCACCTAAAGAGTTACACGTTGACCGCTCGTGCAGGAAATTTCGGCTACATGAATTTTTACACGGACGAGAGCGGAGTACTTCGAGGTACGAGCGAGAATCGCCCTGCGACAGTCCAAGATCCTCCGATCAAGCCGGAGATCTAAGAGTTTCCTGATGTACTTCGCCGCATGGCAGCCATGAAGTAATATCAATAGTGATGGAGAAATGTATCGCTAAACGCAGACTCTGGATTCTTCTGACCGCCGCGCTGCTCGCGGCTCCCGCGTTTGCCGGCGAACTTGGGGCCTCATCCTGCACATCTTTGAGCCTGTGCCCGTGCTCGGATGTTGCAACTGCTCCCGTTTCCATGCAGCAAAGCAGTATTCAGGGCATGAGCCAAAACACCGGACAAACAACGATGTCCGCGCCGAACATGAACATGGCTCCTCCGGCGACCTTCATCGCGGAAATCCTTGCTCATTCAGCCGCCGGAACCAGCGCCGAACCCAACTCGACTCCGCATGACATGCTCATGTCTCAGAAGGGCGCATGGATATTCATGTTTCATGGTGTCGGGTTCCTTAATTCGCAGCAGCAAAACGGCCCGCGGGGTGCCGATAAAGTTTTCGGAACGAGCTGGTTTATGCCCATGGCTCAGCGCGATCTGGGCAACGGAACTCTTACCGTTCGCGGCATGTTTAGCTTGGATCCGGCGACGATCACTGGCCGGCAATATCCGGAGCTTTTTCAAGTTGGCGAAACGGCATTCGGGAAACCCATCGTGGACGGCCAGCATCCGCACAACTTCTTTATGGAGCTCGCGCTGCTCTATGACTGGAAGCTGGCTAAGGATACGCTGCTTTCTTTTTACGCGGCGCCGGTTGGCGATCCCGCGATCGGCCCGGAAGCGTTTCCCCACCGTGTCTCAGCCAGCGAAGACACTTTGGCCCCCCTCGGTCATCACCTGCAGGATTCCACGCATATTGCCGACGACGTGGTGACGTTAGGCCTGGCCTACAATATCGCGCGCATCGAAGTTTCCGGATTTCACGGCCGCGAGCCCAATGAGCATCGCTGGGAAATCCAGGCTGGCGCAATCGATTCCTGGTCTGCGCGATTCACGCTGAATCCGGCGAAGAACTGGAGTGGGCAGTACTCCATCACTCATCTCACGAGTCCGGAACAATTGTTCCCAAATGAAAACACGTTGCGCATGACCGCGTCGGCGACGTACAACAAACCGCTTCGAGACGGCGCGTGGGGAAACTGGGCTACTACGCTCGTGTGGGGCCGCAACCGCACCTCACCGGACGCGGAAATCTTTAATAGCTATCTGGCAGAAAGTACAGCTCGATTTGCGAAGCACAATTACGCTTGGACGAGGATTGAAAACGTGGACCGCACGAACGAATTGCTACTCGGGGAAAATCCTATTCCGCCCGGATTCCAGGAGCGTTTTCTGGCGCGGATACAAGCCTACACATTCGGTTACGACCATGAATGGAATTTTATTCGTCATGTCTCGACTGCCTTGGGAGGCCAGTACACGCTCTACACGGCGCCCGCGTCGCTCGACTCAATTTACGGCCCGCACCCCATGGGAGTTCTGACGTTTTTGCGTTTTCGCGCGATACCTTCTCAGAAGTAATTGTTTCAAGCTGCTCGCCGCCGCTCCATATCTGACCGGAGAAAGCGATCCGCAAGCCAGAGACCCGTAGAAATCTTGATGCTATACTAGCGCCGCAGGCCGTCTGCCGAATAACCACTCGAATCGCCGCGGAGAGGTGCTGGAGTGGCCGAACAGGGCTGCCTGCTAAGCAGTTATCCTGGCAAAACCGGGATCGGGGGTTCGAATCCCCCCCTCTCCGCCATATCCAATTTTTCCAATAAAACACGCAGTCTTGACAACGTGCTAATAGGGTGCTAATATAAGCTCCTCATTTGAATTGGGAGGAGCACCCAATGTCCACTAAAACGCAGTCCACCAGCACGCAAACGCTTTATCAACGGCTGAAAATCGAGAGTAAGGGCTGGCGCTACCAGCGCGTCAAAACCGGGCGCGGACTCAAGACGGGCGACTTAACAGGGCCTTTTTATTTGCACATAGTGAAAGGCGCGAAGCCAAACGGTAAACCCAACCAACAGTGGCAACGCCTCGATGGTGACGACTTCGACGCGGCGACTGAGTCCGCGAACGATCTCCAGAATGTAATGGACGCCACGGCCAAGGGCCTCAAGGTAGAGGGCGGCGAAGAGTTCAATCGAACTTCGATCAAAACCGCAGTTCAGAATTTCCTGTCCGAGACTGCGAAGAGCAAGGGCAAGAGCACTCTCGCAGCCTACACGCTTCATCTGAATCAGTTTCTCGATGCGAACGCAAAAGTTCGTTTCATTGATGAGGTGAACGGCGACACACTGAAAAAATTCCGAGATTTTCTGGCTGCGGAAAAGTTCTCCGAAAAAACGCAGCACAATCGCGTTGTAACTGTGCTCACACTTTTGAAGAAGCACGGCGTCAAGCACGACTTCAGCCTGGCTGATGACCTGCCTTCAGTAGATGAGGAACCTGCAATTCCCTATGAGTCGGACGAATTGAAAAAGCTGTTTGCGGCGATGGACTCAGAAGAGTCGATCCGTTACAAATTCTTCCTAGGCACCGCGTGCAGAGACAAAGAAGTCACGTTCGCTGCATGGAGCGATATCGATTTTACGAAGGGTCTGTACCACGTCCGACCGAAGAAAGATGCGGGCTTCACCATCAAGAACCATGAAACGCGGACGGTGAAAATGCCTGCCGAGCTGGTGGACCTGCTGAAAGCGCGCAAGAAGAACGCACCACATCCGCGCTGGATTTTCGTGAACGAGGAGGGCCGACCCGACAACCACTTCCTGCGGAAGCTGAAGCGCATCGCTCATCGAGCCGGTTTGAACTGTGGCCACTGTAAGACAACAGTTACGAAGGGCAAATATGAGACCAAACGCGAGGTGGAAGTCACGTGCGCGACTGATCCCGTGTGCAAAAACATTTACCTGCACAGGCTTCGCAAGACGTGTGCGACTCGCTGGGAGCAACACGGCATACCCGTTCGCACGATTCAATTCATGCTCGGCCACAAAAGCCTGGAGACGACGCAGAAATACCTCGGGGTCGGCGACCTCACGGGGATGTCTTCTAAGTTCGATTCAGCCTTCGGCGACTGACCCTAGGTCTTCGCAGTCGTTTTTTTCGTCGAGAACCCTGTACACTCAGACTACTCTTTCTCATCTTTGCCTTCACGGTGCTAGGGCGGCCCCAATTATTTTTTCGACCCCATTTTTTCTGTCGTTCCGCCTGATATTCCGAAGAACATTGCGTCGAGCAGCATTTGCGTTCGTTGTGGTCGGCAACAAATCGGCGACTACAGTTCTCGTTTTCGCACTTCTTCATGCGCCACGAAGGGCCTCCAGCAAGATAGCGAATTGCCTTGTGAAATCCGTACTCCCCGGCAAGCGCTCCAACATCCGCATACTGAGGCCGGTAAACGCCAGAACGGCGAGGAATCATGATCTCCAGCAGGCCCTCCGGATCGAATACCGATAGGAGCAATCGGGCCAAATCGAAGAGTCCCACTTCTGATTGGAACCGCTGGTCCCACGCTTCACGGACAAGTTTCTGTGTAAATCGCCACTGCCTCTCGGCCAAATCGGTGGCTCGATATTTCCACCATGTGGCAGGCGCAAAGTCAGGGCCCGTGTCTCGACCAGTAGTTTTTCGCTGGAAAGACGCTGCATCCTCATCCGTCTCCAGATTGGCGAATCTGGCCAGATCGTCGGCGTCCAGCAAGACATCCATTGCCTTCATTCGTACCCACCCTTTTGCTATACGATGGTGCACTCGTCTGCTATACGACGGTGATTTTACCATATTGAGCACAACACAGACAAGGATTAATCTCTGCTATGTAACAACGAGAGGGTGTCCGATGTCGCACCGAAGAAAAGCTGTTCAACCTCAACCTGAAGTCGCATCACCTGGGCCCACGCCTGCGTTCCTGCATGATATCCCGACCGCTGCAAAATTGATGAGCACAACATGCTGGGCTGTTCGAGAGCTGTGTCGCTCGGGGCGGCTGAAGTTTGTCCGCGTGGGACATCGATGGCTGATCTCCACTGAAGCCATTCGCACATTCATACGAGAAGCGGAGCGTGCGGCATGAACTATCTCACCAAGTACCATGCTGCCCGAGCTGCGCTGAAAAAGCCCACACCGTAGATGAAGTAAAGGATATCCGCAACAGGGCCGAGGCTCTTCGCGTTTACTTAAAACAAGCTGCCGACGTTGATATGCAGAATTGGGCGGCGGAGATCCGGATTCGCGCCGAACGCCGCGCAGGTGAGTTGCTAAGGGAAATGCCGAAGCAGCAGGCAGCGGCAATGGACATCTCCGCCGCAGAACTTACTCGTCAGATTTTGGATAAGGCTCTTCGTCGATCAGCCAAAAAGTAACACCAGCATCGCGCATTGAGGGCGTTGCTGCAGCAGTGATTCACCGCCATCTTCTCGTTGATTGCGGGGTTTCAGATATGTGCTTAAAGGGGTTTCAGCCATGTTAGGAACAATCACGTACGTGTCCGGTAGGGGCTGGTTTTTTTGCAAGTGCGATGGAGATCAATCGGGCGTCTTTCTTGCCCAAAAAAATATTGAGAAGAGGCGTTACCTCCAGGTTGACGACCGCATCTCTTTTGACCGAATCCCTAGCACCAAAAATCCAAACGATTTTGAAGCCATCAATGTAAAGTACCTCGGTCACATCGTCGCTAGCCAGATCGGCTCGGAAGTGAAATCGTGAAGGCCGCGAAGACTTTCGCCGAACGGGCCGCAATCATCACCAAGTTCGGTGTTCCGGTGATGCCGGTGAAACCCCGCGACAAGAAAACGGTGCTGAAGGATTGGCCGCAACGGGCGACAACGGACGCCGCTCAAATCGCCGAATGGGATAAAGAAAACCCTAGCTATAACAGCGGAGCCGTTGGCCGCAAAGATGGGTTCTTGGTTTTTGACGCCGACCGATTCATATCACTGTCCGAACAAATCGAGCGAGAAACAAAACATCACCTCGATTCGATTGACACGCTTAGGGTGCGGTCTTCGGAAGGGAAGATGCATCTGTACTTCAAGCACGATGCACGCTCCGAAGCGTTGGGAAACTTCAGTGTAGATGACAAAGACGGCGAAGTCTTTTCAGTTCGTGCTCACAACGCTTACGTCGTTGGACCTGGAAGCCTTCATCCGAGAACCGGCTTGGCCTATGAAGTCATAGCAGAGCCGACGTTCGGAGACATCCCCGTCACTCCTGACTGGCTCATGGATTGGTTGGAAAAATCCAAAAAACTCAGCACCAACCAAAAAGCAAAAATAGCCGCAGATGATGGAGCAAAAATTCCCGAAGGCGGGCGCGACGAGTTCTTGTTCGCCGAAGCATGTAAACTTCGGGACGCCAAGGTATCACGGAAGGTCGCACTAATCGCACTGAAAGCCATCAACACTGACCGATGTGTTCCACCGATGGCTGACTCGGATATCAGCATCAAAATTAAATCCGCGTACACTCGTGAATCCCGAGTGAAGCCGGTGAAGGACATTCCATGCGATGAGGCGGCTCCAACAAACGATCACTTCATATCCCGTGCAGGGAATACCATCAAATCGAAGCGGATTCATTGGCTCTGGGAGAATCGAGTCCCGCTCGGTAAACTCACACTGTTCGCGGGCCACCCCGACAACGGAAAGTCTCTGGCTGTTACCAGCCTTGCTGCCATCTGTACTACTGGCCGGGACTTTCCCACTGGGTGCAAAAACCCAATCCCGCCGTCCGAGGTTTTGATGATGCTTGGTGAGGACGACCTGGACGACACTGCCGTACCTCGTTTGATAGCAGCGGGCGCGGATATGTCGAAGATTCATTTTCTTGAAGGAATTGCTCGACAAAGCGGGGCCGAAGAAATTCGATTGGACATCGACAGAGCGGCTCTTGAAGCAGAAATCCAAAAACATCCGGATGCCCGCCTGCTCATCATCGACCCCATCAGCAACTACCTCGGCGATGTCAACATGATGAGCGACCAAGAGGTGCGGACTATCCTTACTCCGATTAAAACTTTGGCGTCTAAGTACGGCATCGCTATCGTCACAGTGATGCACCTGAATAAAAAGTCCGAACAGGACGCCATCAGTCGAGTTGGCGGCGCGATGGCATTCATTGGTGTCGCCCGTTCTTCTTGGCTGTTCACCCGCGATCAACCTAGCGAAGACGGGACACCGAGCGATAGATTTTCAATGAGCCGAATCAAGAACAACCTGTCGGCGGCAACGAGCGGGGGAATCTCATTTCAGGTGCTGGTAAAACCAGTTCCGATTGATGAGGGCGAGCCCATGTACACCCCTTACGTTATCTGGGGTAACGTGATTCAGAAAACGGCGGACGATGCTTTGGGTGCCCGTCGCGAACCTGGTCGTCCCACCGGCACTGACTACAAGCTGCAGAAGGCTATCGATTTTCTTCAGGAGGTACTGACGGAGGTTCTCGACCCAGCAAAGAGATCACCGAGGAAGCCCGCGAGCGTCACAACATACTCCCGCAAACGCTACGACGCGCCAGGGAGGTCGCGCGCATTCACACCAGCAAAGTAGGCAAGGATTGGCTCTGGACGCTGCCTGACGTTCCTACAGAGCCAGAAACTACCGGCACAGTAGAGGGTGCGAAACAACGGGAGTTTGAAGTCCGATGAGAGCCCGAAATTCATGTTGTTCATCAAGGACGGCTTTCTCGACGGGAGAGAGTTATTGAACAACATGATGAACAAGACGAAAAAAAGTGTCGAGGCAGTTTCGCGTTGGGCAAGATGTATATATATAATAATACTACTATTTACTACTACTTGCCCTTTTATTGTTCTTGGTCAACTTGGGACCAAATCCATCTTGTTCATCATGTTGCCCAATAACCCCTCGTAGCGGGGGGCATCTCATCTCAATTTTTGGTACGCCCAGCCTCACTGGGAGATGGTCGGGCGGCCGGGCCAGCGAAATTTACTTGATTGCATAACAATGTCGGCTCCCTCGACCCGAGTAGACTTTGGTTGCTTAACGACCATAGGCTCGGGAGAAAGGAGCCGAACATGTTGATAGGCGTAGATTACCATCCGAGCTTTCAGCAAATTGCATTTTTTGACGAAGTGACCGGTGAGTGTGGTGAACGGCAGTTGAACCACAGTGATGGCGAAGCAGAACGATTTTACCGGGACCTACAGAAGAGAGGAATCCGCGTACGAGTAGGAATGGAGGCTACCGGATATTCACGCTGGTTCGAGCGACTGCTGGCAGAACTCGGCATCGAGATTTGGATGGGCGATCCCGCAGAGATTAAAGCGAAGCGAGTGAAGAAGCGGAAGACGGACCGCAATGACGCTCTCCTGCTGCTTAGACTCATGCGGGAAGATAACTTTCCACGAATCTGGGTACCGAGTCCGGAGAATCAGATCTGCGACAACTGCTGTGGCACCGGCATCGGTTGGTGCAGATGCGCACGCGGATCATGAATCAACTGCAGGCGTTGGCAATGAACGAGGGTTACCGCTGGAAGAGAAAGCTATGGAGCGCACT
>CAWEST010000004.1:0-325776 GCA_963811815.1 uncultured Acidobacteriota bacterium | reverse complement strand
CGTTGCAAAGACCGCTGAAAGGGCCGGCGCGGGCTTCGAACTCGATGCTGCCGAAGGCTTTCGATAGACGAGAAAGCGCGGGTGGAGAACCGCGCGGGTTTTTAGCCAGCATTCCTGAAGGCGCGGAACGGCTAGCGGAACTTGTGGGTGCGGCGCCATTGCGAAATCGATTTGGGGAACATCTGGCGCTGCGGAAATGGTTTTCCGATGTGGCGGACGGCGTGAAAACGGATTGCTCGCCATTGGGGCACGGGATGGCCGACGAGAGAATGGATGCATCGGCGCTGCGGCTTCTGCTGCCGGACGCTGCAGAGGAAGCGGGAGACCCGCGGCAATGGCTTTTTTTGGACACGGAAACGACAGGGATTATGGGCGGGAGCGGAACCTACGCATTCATGGTGGGGATTGCGTGGTGGGACGCTGGCGGGCTGGAAGTGGAGCAATTTTTCATGCGCGATCACAGCGAGGAACATGCGCTGCTGGTTACGCTGGCGGAGCGCATGGCGGAACGCAGCGTGCTGGTGACGTTCAATGGCAAATCGTTCGATTGGCCGCTGCTGGAAACGCGCTATCGGATGACGCGAACGCTGCGGCCGCCTGCGCCGCGCGCGCATCTGGATTTTCTGCATCCGGCGCGAAATCTGTGGCGATTGAGGATCGGGTCGGTTCGCTTGCAGGAACTCGAGCGCCATGTGCTGGGGTGGAATCGCGGAGCGGACGTGGCCTCGGAATTCATCCCCGAAATATATTTTGATTTTCTGCGCGGAGGGCCGCCGGAGCCGCTGGTTCCGATTTTTCTGCACAATCAAATGGACCTGCGGGGCCTGGCGGCGCTTTCCAGCCGCATCGTTTCGCTGCTGGCCGAAGCGGATCGGACAGGCAAAGACGGATTCGAGCTATTCGGACTTTCGCGCATCTGCGAACGGCGCGGAGAAGCGACACGGGCGCGCAAACACTACGAACAGTCGCTCGCGGCGGATGAATTGCCTCCGGAGACGGATAGAGTAGCGCGGCAATCGCTGGCACGGCTGGCGAAGCGCGAGGGCGATCATTCGAAGGCGCGTGATTTATGGGAAGGAATGCTGGGAAATTCGCGCGAAGGATTTGAAGCCTACGAACAACTGGCGATTTATTACGAGCGACACATTCGCGAGCCACAACGCGCGGCGTCAATTTCGCGCGACGCCCTAAGCGAGCTCCAGCGGGCGAAGCGCCTGGGCACGATTGCGCGGGCACGCTACCAACAGATACGCGCACGATTCGAGCATCGTCTGGCAAGGCTGGAGCGAAAGGCCGGACGACTGCTGCTGGAGCCGATAGTTGTGGAATCTCGGGCCCAAGCTGCGGAATCAGATGGAAGAGACGAAAAGAGGAGTTCCCGTGCCCGAATCGGATAGCACCGCGGCAAGACTTGCAAGAAGCTCTGAACTGGAGGCGATCACCATGCCTGGAGTAACCGATCCTTACCTGCGCGAGCAACTTGAGAAGCGACGCAGCGAGCTGAATTCCGCAGTTTCGGCGGCGACGCCGGAGGCTCCGGCAGCGCCGTTCCTGGAGATTCTGGGGGAGGTGAACTCCGCGCTCCAGAGGATGGATGACGGCACATACGGCATTTGCCCGACTTGCAATGACACGGTGGAGAAGGAGCGCCTGCTGGCCGATCCGCTGGTGCAATTTTGCCTCGATCATCTTACAAGCGGGGAGCAGCGCGCTCTGGAGCGCGATATGGAATTGGCGGCGAAAATCCAGCGAGGGCTGCTGCCGGAAACGAATCTGCGATTTAGCGATTGGCAGATCCAGTATCAATACAAGCCGGCGGGCCTAGTCAGCGGCGATTACTGCGATTTGATTTCGCCATCAAACGGGGACGGGAAGCTGGTGTTTCTATTCGGCGATGTGGCGGGCAAAGGAGTGGCTGCTGCGCTTCTGATGTCGCACTTGCATGCAATGTTTCGCAGCCTCTCCGGCGTGGGACTGGAACTGGACGGGCTTCTTGAACGGGCGAATCACGTGTTCTGCGAGAGCACGATTGCGGGGCAGTACGCCACGCTGATTTGCGGGCGCGCGGGCGGGTTCGGTGAAGTTGAAATTGCCAGCGCCGGGCATTTTCCTGCGCTGGTGGTGGAGAAGAATGGTGTGAGGAAGATTGCCTCGACGGGAGTGCCCCTGGGAATGTTTGCGAAGAGCCGTTACTCGATCGAGCGGGTGCTGCTGGAACCGGGAGACAGCCTGATTTTGTACACCGATGGGATTTCGGAAGCGGCAAACACAAAGGGCGAGGAATACGGTGTCGGGCGCATCATGCGCGTAGCCGGCGAACGGCACGGCTGGGTGCCGCAAGAGCTGCTGGCGGCTTGCCTGAAGGACGTGAACAGCTTTTCGTCAGGCACGCGGCAGGCTGACGACCAGACTATGATGGTGATTCACCGCACGGATTCGGCAGGGAGATCGCTCAACGATTGAAGTTGCCACAAACCCGTTCCCGGCGCTTCAGCCTTCCCTTTACCAGCCGCCAAAACCAGAATCGATAGCGTGAACCAGCTGTGTGACGGCCTGCGGAGGCTTGGCATCCGCGTCGGTGGGAACTGGTGCGGCGGGGAGACCGATTGCGCGGTTAATTTTGTTGAAGGTATCGCGGCCGGCGTTTTCAACAATCAAACAGGTGGTTGCGGCGCAGTGAAGGAAGACTCCGCCGGCGTCCGTCTGAAACTGAAAGAAATTGGGGCGGCGGAAGAGTTCCTTGCGATCGGTGTGTTTTAGTTCGAGCACTTCACTATACTGGCCGAAAAAACGCGCGGCATCGTCCGGGTTGTCCAGCGCCACGCGGAACACCAGGGAAGTTTTCTTGGTCGCGACGTTTTCAAAGGTAGCGTAGCGATCGCCTTTCCACGCCGGAGAAATCCGGTCGGCGCGCTCCTGTCCGAGAAATTGCTTCAAGACCTCGCCGACACCGAATTCTCCCAGGACGTTTTCTTCCAGCAGCTTCCAATCCTCCGGCGCCAAACCCTTCCAATCGGGCAAAGTGACGGTTTCCGGCTTCACGTTCGACAAATAAAGATCCGGATGGATGATTTGCTGGGTGGAGACGGGAGGATTTTCGAAAATCAAGTGAAGGTCCTTCCAGCCGGAATGAGCTTTCAGAAACTGCTGGGAAAAGCCGGTGCCGGCGAGGTAGGGGAAAAGCAGCTCGTCCCGGATGAAGAGAGGAGCCTTGGAGAGTTTAGGATCTTTGTCCATTTCGGTGACAGCGCCGGAACGGATCAGAAGCGAGACATCGGGCAGGTCACGGACGCCGACTTTTTGATCTTTCATGGAGTAGTCCACCATGGCAGCGAGCGCCGAGCCTTCGCTGACCGATTGGCGAGCTAGCTCAGCGTCATCGTTGGGCCGGGCGGCTTTGATCCACGGATCAATGTGGAAGGACTGATCCTCCAAAGCGTGGGTCAATTCGTGAGACATGACCTCGCGCTGCTCGTCGGCAGGGATCCAGTCCGCGATGTAGAATTCCTTGGCTTTTGGGTCATAAAGGCCGGCGACCTGATCGGTGAGAACGTCGAGCATGAAAGCATCGAGCGGAAAATCCTTCGGGATCAAGCCAAAGGCTTCCAGCGTCTTTGCGTCGTTATAGCGCTCGGCGTCGGTTCTGTCTTCTTTTTCCTCGCGAATCAGATACTCGCGGATTTCCTGCTTGGAGCGCAGGCTCTTTTTCAGCGGCTCCTTGATCGGCAGGGCCAGGATTTGGCTCATCTGCGCGAGCACTTCGTCGGCGGCTTTCAAGAATTCCGGATTGGAGGTTGAAGGGACTTGAGCGAGCGGAGGCGTTTGGGCAGGAGCGGCGATTTTCGGCGAAGCAGCTTGCCGAGCGGCAACCGCCATTTCCAACGAAAACACGAGTAGCAAAACTGCAAACCGCTTCATCAGCGCCTCCGAAGAATTAGACGGAACATATTAGATTTGGATGTCAATGAAGAATAACAGGTTTCCCCCCGGTTCCCCGGAATACCAATCGCTTCAGGAATGCCGGGGCGTGAAGAGGGCATTGTGCAAACTAGCACGCGGAGAAAACAAGTCATCCATCTAGGATTGTGGCGCAGATTATACTTACGGATAGGGATACTTCGGAGCCGCCGTGGAGCGAGAAAAAATCCTGGTAGTAGACGACGAAGAGGCGATTCGAGAGGTCGTTTCGACCCTGCTCGACGCACAGGGGTACAAGTGTACCGTGTGCGCGAACGGGGTGATCGCACTCGAGGCTTTCGGGAACGATTCGTTCGATCTGGTGTTGAGCGACATCGTAATGCCCGAAATGGACGGGATACGCCTGCTTTCCGAGTTGCGCGCCGAAGACCCGGACGTGCCGGTGATTATGGTCACGGCGATGCACGATATCTCCATCGCGCTGGAAGCGATCCGAGCCGGCGCGTACGACTACATTCTGAAGCCGTTCGAGAAGGACCAGCTTCACCTGAGCGTCCGGCGGGCGCTGGAACACCGGCAGCTCGTGCTGGAAAACCGGACCTACCAGAGCGACCTGGAGCATTTGGTGGCGGAGCGCACGCAGCAACTATCGATTGCGCTGCAAGACCTGGAACAATCCTACGACTACACACTGGAAGCGCTGGGCGGCGCGCTGGATGCGAAGGACGCGGAGACTGAGGGCCACTGCCAACGCGTGACCGCATTCACGATCACCATGGCCCGTATCATGGGCGTGGACAAAGGGCTGCTGCGGCACATCGCGCGCGGGGCGTTCCTGCACGATATCGGGAAAATGGGGATTCCGGACAGCATTCTTCGAAAGCCCGGCCCTCTGACAAACGAAGAGCGTGAAATCATGCGCACGCACTGCGGGATTGGGTTCGCGGTGCTTAAGCGAATTCCCTTCTTGAAGGATGCAGCGGAGATTGTGCTCACCCACCAGGAGTGCTTTGACGGCTCGGGATATCCCCGCGGATTAAAGGGCGAACAGATCCCGCTGGGCGCAAGAATATTCGCGGTTGCGGATACGCTCGATGCGATGATTTCCGACCGTCCGTACCGCAAAGCCATGCCGATTTCCGCCGCGCGTGAAGAAATTCGCCGATATTCGGGGCGGCAATTCGATCCGCGCGTGGTGGAAGTATTTTTGTCGCAGCCGGACAGCGTCTGGCTGGAACTGCATGATAAAGTTGGCGACCCGTTCCGGCTGGCGCAGCTCGAACACGTTTAGAACGGCTTTTGCAGAGACCGCGGGATTCTGCTGAACGCTCCTGCCTTGCGCTACGAAACGCTCCCGGGTAGTATCCTGCGACGGAGGAATTGCAGATGGGACTGGTTCCAATCAAGACCGCTTCGACCACCGGGTATTGCGATTGCATTTGCGATTGCTATGAACTCGCCAGCCAGCGCGACGAAGAAACGGGAAAGGGATATTGCCCGCGCTGCGCGAAAGAACATTTCGAGCTGAATCGCGGAGTGGGGATTCCGCAGTTGCCTCCTTCGAAATTGCCGGACCATGAAGGGCCGGAATTAAAGCTGGAAACGCCTGAAACGGCGGACCCGCCGGGACGGCTGCGCTAGAACATCGAGAGCAAGCGCTTTATTCCCTCATTGAAATCGGGCTCTGGGGCGATCAGGCTGACGATTAAATAACCGTCGGTTGGGAAATCGAAGAAGTGTCCGGGATGGACGTAAACCCCTTGCGTAGTCAGAAGCTCGATAGCTAAATCCTCGTCCGAGCGAATTGCGGGGACGCGAACTACGGCGTACCAGCCTCCTTCCATTTCCAAGCGGGCGCAGGAACTCTGCGCCGATAATTGCTTATCGAGCTGCGCGAGATTCTTGCGTACCCGCGCCATCAACTGTTTTTGAAACCCATGGCGAAGATCCAAAAACACGGGCAGCGCGAGCTGCACAGGCGCATTCATCGAAAGGAAAGTGTCAGCAATCACCTCGAGCCGCGCGAGCGCCGGGGATTTTAATTTTGCTGGACCACTCGCAATCAGCCAGGCTGCTTTCATTTGAGGCAGGCCGGAAATTTTGGAGAGGCCACTCATGGTGAAAGTGAGACTTCCGGTATTTGCCGCGAAACTGCGGGGCTGGGCCGCAGCGAGGTGAAAATCCAGAAAGACTTCGTCGGCGATTATGGCTATTTGGCGAGACGAGCAAATTTCGTTCAGTTTTTCCATCTCGCCGGACTTGCAGAAATGCCCCGTGGGATTATTCGGATTGACGACGATGAGTCCGCGTGTGCGCGCTGTGACGGCCTGTTGCATAGCCTGAAAATCAATCTGCCAGCCGTGGTCGTACAGCAATGGATAGCCGACGAGTTTCACATCGTGAATGTCCGCCAGAAAACTAAAGAGCGGATAACTGGGCTCGGGTATCAGAAGCTCATCGCCAGGATTGCAAAGAAGGCGGAACGCAAATGAATAGGCTTCGCTGGTGCTGGTGGTGAGGATTATGTCTTCCGTGGGAACCACAATTGTGCGCGCTGAATAACAATCTGCAACTGCGCGGCGTGCGGAAAGCAGGCCTTTGGGGTCAGGGTTGTAGGACAAAGACTCCGGGTTTGATAGGGCCTGCAGGATGGCCTGGCGATCATATTCGAAACCGCATTCGGTAGGATTCGATGCGCTGAGATCAAGCAACGGCTTGCCCGAAGCGCGATGCCGGGCGAGAGCTTCGCTCAAACGATTGGATTTCAGATTCCAGTTCGTGCGGCCGGCAAACATTTCGCGCTGCTCAGCGCGCGACGTTCCGGCGGTGATAGATGAGGGCAAAAATGCCGATGAAAAGACCCAGAGTGGGAAGCATAAGTATCAGGATGCCGTGACGAAGAGCCTGCGCCCCTTGCGGGCCGGAAGCGGAAGCGCTCTGATAGCACATGGCGCAGCCTTGGGCTGCTACGGAGGGAGCAGAGGATACAAACAGCAACGAGATGCAGAGAGCCATCAGTACGGCAAACCGAATTGAGAGGCAGTTCTTCATTGCATATCAAACCATATCAAATCGCTATTAGTGCGGCCGCAGATTCATGAGCCGGATGCTATCCGGGAAGAACATGATGAGCATCATGCAAATGCAGAATACCATGGCCGGGACGAGGAGCAGAAACAGTCCCAGGCGTTCGAAGCGCAAGTGCATGAAGTAGGACATGATCAAGGCCGCCTTGATCAGCGAGAGGCCGACCAAAATTGTGATCATCAGGTGGACTTCAAGGCGTTCGTAGGCGAGAAAAACTTCGACGGCGGTCAGCAGCAGCAACCAGACCCAAACCGTGGCGAAGAGCTTAGTGGAGCCTACGGAATGCTCGTGCGAAAGTTCGGCGTGTCCGTGCGTGCTCATTATACGGTGCTCTCCTTATTACTTCGGATTCACGCTCAGCAAATAAACCATGGGAAAAATGAACATCCAAACGAGGTCAACGAAATGCCAGTACAGACCGCTCACTTCCACGTGCTCGGCCGTGTACTTCCCTTTTCCAAAACCCCAGGCGATGATTGCCAGGTAGGCGACGCCGATGGTTACGTGAAGCATGTGAAGGCCGGTGAGGCCGAAAAATGTGCCGCCAAATAGTGGCACGCCCCACGGATTTCCCCACGGTGTGACGCCTTCGCCGAATAGCGTTACCCATTCCGTGGCGTGGATGACCACGAACGCGATACCGAAAATAATGGTTGCGATCAGATAGCGGACGGTTTTCTTGCGGTCGCCTTTGAAGCCAGCATTTACGCCCAAGACCATGGTCAAGCTGCTGGAGAGCAGAACAAAAGTCATCAATGACGATTTCGCGATGGCCGGCCAGATTTCAAACGGCCGGGGCCAGTTGGGCGTTTCGAGACGGACGTAAGCGTAACTGATCAGCAGGGCCGAAAAGGTCAGCGAATCGGAAACGATGAAAAGCCACATTCCCAGCTTTTTAGAGTTGATCGCAAAGGGAGAGGCGCCCCCCGACCATCGCGATTCAACTATGCCTTCGAATTCCGCTTCACTCACTTTTCACCGTCCCAGAAGGAGAAGTAAGAACAGAAAAACCCAAAGCCCATCCATAAAATGCCAGTACATCGAAACCACTTCCGAGGCGGTACCCTTCGTCAGCCGATGGGTCGGCCTGAAAGCGACGTATAGGAGCGCAAGGACTCCGCCGAGAAGATGGAGGCCGTGCGCGGCGGTAAAAACATAGAAAAAGCTGCTGGAAGGGTTGGTAGAGAGAAAAACACCGGCCGCAGCGAGTTGCCGCCAGGCGATCACCTGGCCGGCCAGAAAGAAAATTCCGAGTATGGTCGTGACGCCCCACCAGTGACGAAAACCCGCGCTGTCGTTCGCGAGAAAGCGTGACCGGGAACGAGCGAGCGTGAAACTACTGGCGATGAGAATCAGCGTATTCAGCCACAGGATCCGCGGGATATTGAATGGCACCCATGCGCTGTTGGGCATGTCCTTGCGGACGATGTAGGCGCTGACCAACGCCATGAAAAACATCAGGATACCGGCGAGCGCGATGGTCATTCCGGTGACGTAGGCGCGCTGCGGTACACGAGCGGAGCCGGACGGCCCTTTCCAATCGTCACCGCCCCCGCCGGAGTTTCCGTCGTCGCCGAAGGAGCCTCCACCACCTCTGCCGGTGCCGATTAGCTCGACTTCATCTGTAACAGTGCTGCCTGGCATACATCACTCCTGCATCGATTCGATGCTATTTCAAAAGCGCCGCTTGCTCCGGCGTCAAATTCTGCGGAATGAAATCCTGGCGGTATCCCGGAACGCTGAATTCATAGGGGCCGCGATACACACTGGGGTAATCTCCGCCGAAATTATCGACGGGCGGCGGCGAGTCCGTAATCCATTCGAGGGTCGTAGCGTTCCAAGGATTCTTGCCTGCGACCGGGCCGTGCTTCAGGCTCCAGAAAAAGTTGAAGAGGAAGACAAGCTGCGCCGCGCCGGTGATGAAAGCAGCGTAGGTCATAAACACGTGAACAGGTTGAAGAGTGGCCCCGTAAGTGGTGCCGGTAGCATCCGCGTAGCGGCGTATCCCGCCGGCGATTCCGACGAAATGCATGGGCATGAAGATACAGTAGGCGCCCGCAAACGTGATCCAGAAGTGAACCTTGGCCAAAGGCTCGCTCATCATGCGGCCGAACATTTTCGGGAACCAGAAATAGGTGGCGGCGAAAATTCCAAAGATGGCCGCCACTCCCATGACCAGATGAAAGTGCGCGACCACGTAGTACGTGGCGTGCAGCATGTTGTCCACCGCCGGCTGGGCAAGAAACAAACCAGAAAGTCCGCCGCTGACGAACAGCGAGACGAAACCGAGCGCAAACAGCATCGGCGATTTGAACTGAATCTTGCCGCCCCACAGAGTTCCTATCCAGTTAAAGGTCTTAATGGCCGAGGGAACGCCGATGGACATAGTCAGGACGGAAAATGCGAAACCGGAATAGGGGCTCATGCCGCTGAGGAACATGTGGTGCCCCCAGACCATGAAGCCGAGGAAACCAATCGCGCAAAGCGCCATGGCCATTGCGCGATATCCGAATACGGGCTTGCGCGAAAAGGTGGAGAGCACGTGCGAGGCCACGCCCATGCCGGGCAATATCGCGATGTACACCTCAGGATGGCCGAAGAACCAGAAGAGGTGTTGCCAGAGCAGAGGAGAGCCGCCGCTATGAGGCTGCAACTGGTCGTTTACTACAAGGCCGGCGGGGAGGAAGAAGCTGGTGCCGGCCGAGCGGTCGAGAAGCAGTAGGATTCCGCCGGCCAGAAGGACGCCGAACGCGAGCAGGCCGAGAATTGCGGTCACGAACCAGCCCCAAACAGTGAGCGGCATGCGGAACAGAGTCATGCCCGGGGCCCGCAGATCAATCGTGGTGGCAATGAAATTCAGAGCACCCAGCAGAGAAGCGAGGCAGAAAAGCGAGATGCTGACGATCCACAGTGTCTGCCCCATTCCTTCACCTGGTCCGGTAACCTCACCCATTCCGCTAAGTGGAGTGTAACCGGTCCAGCCGCTGATCGGCGCGCCGCCGGGAACCACGAAGGCTGCGAGAATGGCCACGAACGCTAGAAATGTTACCCAGAAGGAAAGCATGTTCAAGCGCGGGAAAGCCATATCCGGGGCGCCAATTTGAATGGGCAGAAAATAGTTGCCGAAACCACCTTGCGGAGCCGTAGTCAGGACGAAAAAAACCATGATGGTGCCGTGCATGGTGACGAGCGCGAGATACTGTTCGGGAGTCATGATCCCGCCGCTCACGAAGGGAAGGTGCGCTCCCGGATACACGAGGTGAAAACGCATCAGGAGAGAAAGAACAATTCCAACGCATACGGCGGTCAGAGCGAGCAGGAAATATTGAATGCCAATGACTTTATGATCGATGCTAAAGATATATTTACGAATGAACCCGCTGGGCTCAACAACCACCGCGTGCCCGGTGTGGGCGTGCGAACTCATGCATGGCCTCCTGACAGATGGGTCGGGATCACTGGCTGGCACCCTGTTGTTTTAGGAAATTTTGATAATCGCCTTCGGAGACGACGTCCAGAAAGCTACGCATGCGGTAGTGCCCCAGCCCGCACAGCTGGGTGCACATAATTTCATAATGCCCAATTTGGTTTGCCGTGAAGTGGATGGGGATAACCATTCCGGGTACGGCATCCTGCTGAAGACGCAATTCGCGAACGTAAAAATTGTGAATTACATCCTGCGAACGGATCAGCAACTCGATTTGGTGATTTACCGGCACCGTTAGAGTAGGCACCACGATGTCGTCTTTTCCGGCGGGATCCTTGGGATCGAGGCCGAGCGGATTGCCGGTGGAAGCGCTCACCTGTGTGGGATCGAGATTGCCGAATTTCCCATCGGGCCCGGGATAACGGAAATTGAACACGAATTGGTTGGCGGTGACTTCCACTTGAACGGCGTTCGCTTCGGCAGGCGCGAATCGGACTTCGGCCCAGGCTTTGCGACCCATGAGACCCAGACCCAAGAAGAGAACGATCGTGGCGGTAGTCCAGATCATCTCCATGGTGTTGTTCCCGCGGGTGAAATGAGCAGTCTGTCCGCGATCGCGGAAGCGCCAGATGGCATAGGCAAGTCCGAGCTGCGAAAGAATGAAGACCGTACCGGTGACGCACAGGGTGAGGAAGTACTGGTGGTCCACCAGGAGGCCCACACTGGTGATGGCCGCAGGGGGCCTGGACGGGAACGGGTTGGCGGCAAAAACGTACACGGTGGCAGCAACCATAATCACTATAAGAGCCGCCAGCATGGCTGCCGGCGCCGCAGAACCACTAATGCTGTTGCGATTGCTGAGTCGCATCACTCTGGCTCCCGTGGCCTCGCGCGCGTGAAGCGCCCGATGGGATTGCGTTCTAATTTTCAAACGGCATCATATACAAGCGGTGCCGAATATCAAGAGTGATTGTAAGGAAAATATTGAGCGTGTGAGACTTGGGACGCGATGAACGCCCGTAGGGCAGGGATTTGATCGCAATAAGCCGAGGCTTTAAATGCGGCGGTAAGCACGCTACGGCTCGCCCTCTGATAGTAACTCTTAGAAAATTCCAGCGCCGATTTGGGCGCGATTTCAGGCCTGCAGGACTTATCCTAAGATTCCAGTCCCTGAGAGACGATTATGTCGAACAGCTCGGCTGCATCCCGGCCAGCGCGGCGCAGCACGCGCGTAGAACACGCCATTCCTTTGAAGGTGGAAGGAGTCGATTCCTTCCGTGGCCCGTACAGTGAAGCAGTTTCCACGCAAACCATCAGTTGCCACGGCTTCAAGTACTTGTCAAAACACCAAGTGTTGGCGAATGCGTTGGTCGTTTTGCAACTCGAAAATAAGAAGCCTAATTCTCCGCCAATTTCCGCACGCGGCCGTGTGAAGTGGGTGGACAGGCCCAAGGACCCCAATGGGCTGTTTCAGACGGCGGTGGAGCTGGAAACTCCGGGCAATATCTGGGGCATTGATGCTCCCCCGCAGGATTGGCTACTCTTCAGCGGCTCCCGCAATCTGGAAACGGATACGTCGACGTCGAAGTCCAAGCCCTTTGCGGTTCCGCGTCCGGAAACGTCCACCACCGCAGTGGAAGACAGGCGCGCGAAGGGCAGCAGCGCTCGCCAATCCGAAACGACTCAATCGTCGTCCTCAACGGGGCGTCCGGCCGGCCAGCTCATGGGTGATTTCCAGCAGCAGATGGAAGGCATGCTCGCGGAAGCGGCGGCCTCGGCCGTTCGCGACAAATCAGCCTCGATACTGGTTGAGTTGCGGGCCACGCTTCGCGAAGAAGCAAAGAATGTTTTGGCCGAAACGAGCGCTTCACAAGCAGGTCCCTGGATCGAACAGTCCATCAAGCAATTAAATAGAGCCAGCCAAGAAAGCGCGCGAATCCTTTACGCCCAGTGGAAGAAGAAACTTGAAGCGGATGTTCAGCAGGCGTTGGAGCAAGTAGAGCAGCGAACCCGTGAGCTAGAGGAGTCCTCGCAGGGTCTGGCGGCGAAGGCCGGGGAGCGCATCCAAGGCGTGCTGGAATCATCCCGCAAGGAAGGTGTAGGCCGAATTGTCACCCGCCTGAAAGAGCAAATGGCTCCCAGTATTGATAATGCACTGAAGGTGACATCGGACCTGACGAAGCGCAAAGACGAGATCGAAAAGTCTCTGGAGCGAACGGTGGAGAAATCGGCGTCGCGAATCGAAGAGACTTACATTCGCTATGAAAAACAGTTTGAAGCAGTGATTCGAGCGAGACTCAATACCGCTCGGGAGGAATTAGAAACGCAGAGCAAGGAAGTGGCGCAAATCGCGCTTAGCGGCCTGCGAGTGGCCGGCCAGAAGCATTCGGCGGAGGCGGAGCGCGTGTTCCGCGAGGCGTTTCAGCCCATCGTGGATAAAGCTCTCAGCGCGCTGAAAGAAAAGGCCGCCGAGACATCCCAGCAGTTCGCAGGTGAACTTGCCAGTTATAGCCAGAGTCATCTGGAATTCGTAGGCGGCGCGATTTCCGATCTTGCCAAGGGAATAGGGAAAGCGCCTAAAAACAAGTAGGATACTCATGTTCAATATCGCCAGGCCCTCAACGGAAAATGAAATGGAATCACCCGAAGCGCCAAAGGCGGTTCAAGGAATTTTCTGCAGCTCCGAGGCCTGCGGCGAACCGGCGGTTGCAGATTTCGATGCCAGGCGGCTGTGCATGGAGCATTTTCTGGTCGTCTGCTTCCAGGAACTTGAAGCGCGAAACGAAAGGTTGAAAAGCCAGCCTGCCGGCGCCGAAACGGACTCGCTCCGAAAATTCTTGAGCGAAAGCGTGGAACAGGTCCAAAAACTCTCTGAGTGCGATCGATTCTCCGATTCGGAGACCAAGAGCCAACTTCTCGAATTTCTTCTGCGCGCTTCCCAACTGAGCAAAGGCTTGCGCCGCAGTCCGCGGCTTTCATCGTCCGTGCCCGTCTGGCTTCGACGGGAAGATCCCAGCAGGACGTGGGAAGAAGAAACGTGGACGGTTACCGTCAGCCAGCATGGCGCCGGGCTAGTATGCCGCCACCCGGTGGAAGCGGGCGGGACTGTGGTTCTTTGCCGTCGAGATAAAGGAAGCCGCGCGCAAGCGCGCGTTGTTTACTGCCGGTACGATGGAGACGGCCGGAGACAGATCGGTGTCGAACTTCTCGATCGGGATGATTTCTGGGACTAACCGAAGCAATTAACCGCCGCCAACTTCCGCGCTGGGCATAGCCGACTCTGTAATTCTTATCCTACAAAGAAAATTCATTTGATCCTGAACCGGCTTATTAAAAACCCAGGCGTGTAGTCTTGGTGCGTTACGCTGGAACTCCCTCGACGATCGAATCGGCGGCGACCGTGGGGATGATCCGACTTAACTTCCAGCCCGCCGCCGCAAACAAGTCACGAAATTGTTTTTCGGTCCGCTCGCAGCCGCTGGGGAAAATCAGCATTTGCAGATCCAGGAACTTGCCGGGGGAGAAGTCGTTGCCTGGATGGATTACATTGTCAACGACGAGGAGTCTGCCGCCGGAATTCACGCTTTTTCGGCAGGCTTTCAGTATCTGGACGCATTTATCGTCGGGCCAGTCGTGCATGATGTGTTTCATGATGTAAGCATCGGCGCCTGCTGGAACGGAGGAAAACACATCGCCGGACGCGAGAGTGCAGCGTTCCATCACAGACTTGAGCGGTCCGTTTTTGGCTCCCGCAATAACGTGCGGCATATCGAAGAGCGTGCCTCTCAACTGCGGATTCCTCTTCAGAATAGTGGCCAGCAGAAGTCCGTGGCCGCCGGCGATGTCCACGATGGAATGAATGCCGTCAAAATTGTAAGCATCGGAGACGGCGGGGCTATCGATCATGGACATTTGCGTCATGGCATCGTTGAAAATCTGACCTTCCGCCGGATTTTGCTTCAGATATTCGAAGATGTGAGCGCCATAGATCTGCTCAAGCGCTTGCTTGCCGGTTCGGACGCAATATTCCAGGTGGGACCAGCCGCGTCCGTGCCACTCCCTGCCGTACATGATGGCAAAAGCTCGCAGACCGGGAGTGGCGTCGCTGCGCAGAACGGCGGACATCGGCGTTTGCGAAAACTTTCTGTCGGGGCCCTCCGATAACACTCCAACGCAGGAGGTGGCGCGCATAAGGCGGTAGAGCGCTTGTGAGTCGGCACCGATTTGAGTGGCGAGCTCCTCAGCTGATTTCGGGGCAGCGTCGATGAGGTCGGGGATGCCGAGTTGGGCGAGGCAGGAAACAGCGCCTGCGACGTGAAATCCATTCATCAGTTGGAATATGCCGACATGTGCGGGAGGATCTTGACGCTCTGCAACCATTCGTGGTCCCACCTGGATTTTGATTTTGGGATACCGAGCGCGGAAGTATACCGCGAATTCTGCCCCGCGATTCAGCATAGCGGCAGATTGCGAAATTTGAGTTTCAAGCAGAAGGAAGACTATGGGCGAGAGTGGTCGAAAACAAACTACACAAGGAAGTGGTGCGGCTGAGTGGATTCGAACCACCACGGTCTTGCGACCGCCAGCCCCTCAAGCTGGTGCGTCTGCCAATTCCGCCACAGCCGCAAATTGGGGCTACGTACGAAGCTACAATACTCTTAGAAGCTCACTCCCGGACACCAAGATTTAAGCCTCAGCATTATTTCTTTGGAGGCGTTGCGGGCTGCGCCGGCGTCTGCGCAGGCGGAGCCAGCGGTATCTGAACGCCCTTCGGAGCCGCAGCCTTCTCCGGCTTCGAGGCCGGGTGTTCCGTGTCTTCGATGATCGAATTAATGCCAGCTCCTTCCGAGGGAGCGCGTTTCACTGACAGCGTGAGCGAAGTCATCATAAAGACGATGGCACACCAAGTGGTGGCGCGCGAAAGGAACGTCGCTGCACCGCGCGGACCAAACGCGGTTTGACTGCCCGCTCCGCCGAATGCTCCGGCTAAATCCGCAGCCGAGCCGCTCTGCAACATGATGACAACGACCAATATAAAACAAACGGCTACGTGCAGAGTCACGAGAATAAACGTCATGCGCCAACCCACCCAGATCAAGGCAATGGCGACGATTAGTGACAAACCCCATTTCGTCCATGATGACATTTCCAACTCCCAGTAAATGCGGCCGCGAATTCCGAGTGACTAGCGGCGATTAAAAATTCACGATTGCGGCAAACGACTTTGCATCCAGGCTCGCACCGCCGACCAGCGCGCCGTCAATCTCCTCCTGCGCCATCAACCCTTTTATGTTGTCAGGCTTGACGCTTCCGCCGTAGAGGATACGAAGTGCGGAGGCACATTCCGGCGAAAACTGCTTGGCGGCGAGTTCGCGCAAAAAGCGGTGAACAGCGGCCGCAATTTCCGGCGTCGCAGTCCGCCCCGTACCAATGGCCCAGACCGGTTCGTAAGCTAAGAGAATACGCGAGAAGTCCGCATCGGTCAACGCGCGCAAGCCGCCTTCAAACTGGCGTCTCAGCACGGCGTGCGTCAGATTTGCGTCTCTCTCAGCGGCTGATTCCCCGACGCAAACGATGGGAGTGAGTCCGGCCTGGAGCGCAGCGCCCAGCTTACGATTCACGGATTCGTCTGTCTCTCCGAAGTATTGCCGGCGCTCGGAATGGCCGATAATTACGCCGCGGCAGCCCGCTTCCACCAACATGGGCATGGATATCTCACCGGTGAAAGCGCCTTCCCGTTCCCAATGCGCGTTCTGCGCGGCAATGGCGATCGTGGTGCCGGCCACAGCTTCCACGGCCACGGAAAGCGCCGTGAACGGAGGCGCAATGATGATGTCACAATGCCGGGAGTGCGCGACGAGCGGTTTGAAGGCGGCAAAGAATTCGCGCGTCTCCGCCTGAGTCTTGTACATCTTCCAATTGCCGGCGATGACGGGGCGACGGGACAATTTAATTTTCCTTCCGGCTTTCGGATTTGTTTGTAAGCGCTTCGACACCAGGAAGTTTTTTGCCGGCAAGAAACTCCAGAGAAGCGCCGCCACCGGTCGAGATGTGCGAAATTTTTGATGCGAGGCCGGACCGCTCGACAGCGGCGACGGAGTCCCCGCCGCCGACGATCGAGATGGCGCCAGCAGCGGATGCCGCAGCGACGGCGCGCGCAATGGCCAGAGTGCCTTGAGCGAAAGCGGGTTTCTCGAACACGCCCACTGGACCGTTCCACACAATCGTGCGGGCGGCGGCAATTTCCTGATTGAACAGCGCGATAGTCTTCGGGCCAATGTCGAGGCCCATCAGATTTTCGGGAGTATGCGCGACGTCCGTGATGCTGGTTGACGCCGAGTCGGGCGATTCAGCAAGAACATGATCCACAGGGAGAACGAAACGAAATTGGCGCCGTCGCGCTTCTTCGAGAAGATTCCGGGCAAGATCCAGCTTGTCGTTTTCGACCAGGGACTTCCCTACCGGCAGACCTTGTGACTTCAGAAATGTGTAAGCCATGGCGCCGCCGATTAGCATGGCGTCCGCGAGTTTCATCAGATTCTGCACGACTTCAATTTTGTCGGAAACTTTTGCGCCGCCGAGAATGGCCACGAACGGACGATCCGGATTCGATAGCGCTTTTCCAAGATATGTTAATTCTTTTTCCATCAGCAGGCCCGCGGCGGCCTGGCGAACGAATTTGGTGATGCCGACAACCGAGGCGTGCGCGCGATGCGAGGAACCAAAGGCGTCGCAAACGAAAAGCTGGTCGCACAGCTGCGCTAGCTGACGCGAAAATTCAGGATCGTCGGCTTCCTCTTGCGGGTGAAACCGCACATTCTCGAGAAGCAGCACTTCTCCGTCGCGCAGCGCTTTACTCTTCGATTCGGCATCAGCGCCCACACAATCCGCGGCGAACGCGACCGGCCGGCCGAGAAGCTCGCTCAGCCGGGCTGCGACGGGCGCGAGGCTGTACTTCAGATCGATTTTGCCTTTGGGGCGGCCGAGATGAGAGGCGAGAACAAGCCGCGCGCCGCGGTCGATTGCGAGGCGCAATGTGGGGAGGGTTTCGCGGATGCGGGTGTCGTCCTCGATCTTCGCGCCGTCCATCGGAACGTTAAAGTCCACACGGATAAACACGCGTTTGCCGGACATTTCAAGATCGCGAATGGACAGCTTATTCATATTTGCAGCGCTGATGACGGCTTGCAATGTCTGCTATCAGGGGAATTAGACCCGCGCGGCAAGGAGTTTAATCAAATCGCGGCAGCGGCTCGAGTAGCCCCACTCGTTGTCGTACCACGCGAGTATTTTCACGCAGTTCGTGCCGACCACGCGCGTGTAGCCGGAATCCACAATCGAAGAGTGCGGGTTGCCGCGGAAATCGATAGAGACCAATTCTTCATCGGTGTAGGCCAGGATGCCCTTCATGGGGCCTTCGGCCGCCTTCTTCAGTGCCGCGTTTACGCTCTCGACCGTCGCGGGCTTGTCCGTCATCACCGTCAAATCCACGACGCTAACATTGGGAGTAGGCACGCGCAGCGAAAAACCATCCAGCTTTCCCTTGAGTTCGGGAATCACGAGGTGAAGAGCTTTCGCGGCGCCAGTGGAGGTGGGAATCATGGAGAGCGCGGCGGCTCGCGCGCGCCGGAGATCGGGATGCGGCAGGTCGAGAAGTTTCTGGTCATTGGTGTAGGAATGTATAGTGGTCATGGTTCCGACGTTTATTCCGAAGGTTTCATGAATCACCTTCGCGACCGGGGCGAGGCAGTTTGTGGTACAAGACGCGTTGGAAATTACGTGATGCTTCGCCGGATCGTAGGATTTGTCGTTCACGCCGAGAACGAAAGTGGCGTCAGGATCCGTGGCGGGAGCGGAAATGATTACTTTCTTCACCGAACCGCGGATATGCTTGCGCGCGTTGGCGCCTGCGGTGAAAAGCCCGGTGGATTCAACAACGATCGAGGCGCCGACGGATGTCCAATCAATTTCCCCGGGATCTTTCGCGCGGAAAACCTTGAATGCTTTGCCGTCCACGGCAATTGTGTCTTCCGTATGCGTGACTTTATTGGGAAGGTTGCCCAAAATTGAATCGTACTTGAGCAGATGGGCCAGGGTTTTCGAGTCAGTGATGTCGTTGACGGCTACGATTTCTATGGCAGGATCTTCCATCGCGGCGCGGAAAATATTGCGACCGATGCGTCCGAACCCGTTAATTCCGACCTTAATCGACATTCGCCCTCCGGGCACACACGACGGATACGGACAGAGACAAATCCGCCCGCAGGTATTTACGAACGGTGATGCTAGGGCGCAGGACGAGAAAAGTCAACGCGGTCAATCGAATTCCTTTACGCGGATGACCTTATCCCCGGTAAAGGTGACAAAGACTGTGCGTGCAGGAGGATTGCCGTAAATCCAGTCTTCCGTTTCCGTGCCGTCGGGATCGCGCTCGCGCACCTTGTGATCCGGCCGCCCTAGAGCCGCAAGCACCATCTCGTGGTCCATGCCCGCAACCGCTTTTTGATCTTTGATTGCGTCTCTAAACTGCGGCGGCAAAGTATCAACCCAGTTCACCGCGGCGGATTGTTCCTTGGAAAAACTCAGGAAGGCTTGCAGCGCGCTCATCACATCATCGGCGCTCATGTCCGGCACAGGCTTGCCGTAATCAAGAATCAGCGTCCCGCCGGGCCTTTGTTGCGGGCCGGACGGCAGCGGACTCGTGGAACCTCCGGCGCTGATCTGAACGTGCTCGCGCAAATTGAAATGTTTCCTGGCGCCGCCATTTACCTGCACGACTATTTCTTTCGCGCGGAATTCAATGTTCGTCACTTGGACGGTTTCCCCGGTATTTACCGCGGCGCCGTCATGACGCAGCGCGTTCCTGAGTTCTTTGTCGTCCAGTTTCTGCCCGACCGCGATTCTGAATCCCTTTCTTCCCGCCGGAATCGGCGATACGACTTTCGCAAATTCCCCCGAGACATAGCGGACAATTTCCAGCCGCGACTGGGGTTGCAGCGGCGTTTGCTTGCTGGGCGACTGCTCGACCACGGAGATGAAAACGGCAGGGCCGAACAAATCGGTGGAGCGGCCGGAGGTGGGCAAAGAATTCAGGTCGGGAGCGTCGGGAAGCACGGGCGTGCGATAACGATTGATGTCCGCGCGGTCCGCGCCGACAGCAAGAACAGCCCCAAGCACCAGAATGTAGCGGATATACATGGCAGCCTAACCGGCACCTATTTTATGGCTTTTTGCCGCTCAGGTGAATATGGATTCTTCGCGGGGGCGGATGGTTGCAGAGCGAACGGCAAATCAACCCGCCGCGCGAGCTTTCGGCGCCGGCGCCAATTTCTCCTCCTCGATCTTCTGCAATGCGAGCTGTGGCTCAAAACAGCGCCGGCAGCGCGCTTCGTACATTCCGCCCGCGCCCACGACGATCAATTCCTCCGAGGCCACCAGCCGCTGCGTGTGCACGGCGGGATTACCGCAACGCATGCAAATCGCCAGCAGTTTCGTAATTTCTTCCGCGACGGCCAGAAGGCGGGGCATGGGCTCGAAGGGACGGCCCATGAAATCCGTATCGAGGCCCGCGACAATCACGCGCTTGCCAAGATCGGCGAGCTTTACGCAGCTCTCAACGACGCTTTCACCTAGAAATTGCGCTTCGTCAATGCCGACGACCTCCGTGCGCGGAGCAACTTTGGAGAGAATATCTTCACCGGTTTGCACCAGCTCTGAATCCAGCTCCAAACCGGAGTGGGAGACGATTCCGTTCTTGGCATAGCGCTGGTCAATTACCGGCTTGAAAATTTGAACCCGCTGTTTCGCAATTTCCGCGCGGCGCAGGCGGCGAATGAGCTCCTCGCTCTTGCCGGAAAACATCGGCCCGACAACCACTTCGATCCAGCCCATGTTGCCCTTGACGATATCCACGCTTCCCCCTTGTCTTGTTAGGCTAGCACATAGTCCGGTGAAAGTTGATACGCCGGAAACGATCCAAGATCGCATTTTCGTTCGCAAAAAAAACGTCTAACTGCCAGGGCTACGGCGATTCGCGCTCCGCTCTTGGCGAATAGATCGCGCGGTTGAAAAAGGGCGCAAAGGCATTGATGACGGCGACCCGGAAAGCGTCCTGACGCGTGATGAGATTGCGCGTAAGGACGCCCCAGGCGCCTTGCGCGTCGCGAATGCCATGGCCTCCGGCAAAAGCGTCAATCGCGTTCGACAGCTCCACGCCGTCGTCCACTACGCGCTTTGCGAGCGCATCGGGGAGCAGGACACCGCCTGATTGGCCGAAAAAGCCCCGCCCGCTGCGATCTCTTACGTACGCCCAGTTCTCCAGAAAGACACAACGCGTGTCGCCGTCGCGGATTACGTCAAGACCTCCTTCCAAGCCGACAAAGTATTTCCAAGGCTCATTTTTTTGGTTCGCGATTCGTTCAAGGGCATCCGCGCGCTGACGAGCGCCAGTCATTAGGTCCTCGCGTGTTAACGGTGTATGGCGAACACCACTCGGAACATCCACTCCGGTGACCTCAAATTGTCCCTGCTCAGCGAGAAAGAGGCCGAACGATGCGAGAGCTTCCGAAACTGCATCGAGTTTCGGACGGCGGGTGCTGCCAACGGCGATAATGATTTTTTCCATGCGGCGCGGATTCTATCAGGGACAGCACCGGCTGACGAGACGTACTCTTTTGCGCTGGCCCGTTGAAAGGGAGGACGTTCGGAGCGGACCGAGCGAGCGCCATATCATTTCCAGAGTAGAGTTTGTTTCTCGCGAGCGAATCGTGCCAGCAGAAATTCCTTCAAGCCCTCGATGGATGTGAACACCTGATCGGAGCATGCGAGCATCCAGCCGCTTACCTGATCTACTGAAATCGGGGTGACCAGATACACAGGAATGCCTTTACGATGCGCCACGGTCAGCTCGGCCGAAGTGCCGCCACTGTGTGCATTTTCCGACGGCCAATAGCAGATTACGTAGTCTGCCTTGTTCTCTATCAGGTCCAGATCGAAGGCGATGATTTTGCGCACGGCCCGGCGGAAGCGGTCGAGGTCAGCGGTTTTCCATTCGCGAAAGTGAGCGGCTTCTTCCTCGGAGAGATTCTTTCTCTCGTCTTCGGCCGGGTCATACACTCGATGGCCGAGTTGGTCCCGAAGGAAAGGCGCCAGCTTGCGACGCCAGAGTCTGCCGCCATCTTCGGCGAATTCGATGGGACCGCAAAGATACGCGAGCATAGGGTTGGGAGGGAAACTCTAACACGCGGACGGCGTGTTGGCCACTCGCGAAGAAGAGTGACTACCCACCGTTCCTATCTGATGTGAGCGTTTTGGCGACACCCCTCTTCTTCCCGCGTTGACTTCCCCAAGGCCTCTGCCAAAATTGGAGTTACGAAGCTCATTTCAAAATAGGAAATAACATGAACTCGCTTAAACAGCTCCTTGTGGGGCCACTTTGCTTGTTACTCTGTTCCTTTTCGGTGCAGGCCAGCCCGCAGTCTGCAGGACAGCATGCGGGTCAGATCAATGCATTGATTCCGGCAGCTAGCCGCAATGCACAGCCTGCCAAGGTGCAGGACCAACTGCAATGGAATGACCTGCTGAAGACTACGCATTCGGGTCGCGTCCGGGCCGGTTTAGATGATGGCTCGATTGTGAGTCTGGGTTCGGATACCGAGCTGCGCATCGTGCAGCACGACGGCGCATCGCAGCAGACTTCCCTTGAAATGAATTTTGGCAAGATGCGGAGCCAGGTAGTGAAGATCACCAAGCCGGGCGGCAAATTCGAAGTGACGACGCCCAACGCCGTCATCGGCGTAATCGGCACGCACTTCTACGCCGCGTTCGAGCACGGCAAAACAACCGTCATTTGTTACGAAGGAACGGTTCTAGTGACGCCGAGGGCCAACGCTCAGGCGCAGAACAACTCGGGACAGAGTTCGAACGGAAATTCGATCACCGTGGGCGCGGGGCAAATGGTAGAAATCGTCTCACACATTCCTCCGGGTGGTTTTCAAACCGAGTCAACGCCGCCAGCCGTAAAACAAAGCAGCCAGTTGGCCACGGATACGAATGAGAATGCGCCTCCCACTTATCAGGCTCATAGCCATGTGCTGCGAAATCTTCTGATCGGAACTGCGATCGCGGTGGGGCTCAGCGTGGGTCTTGCAGTGGGCACCGGAAACACCACGCCACCGAGAGCAAAGGCTGCCGCACCCAACGGCGCTAAATAAGAGGTCTTGCGGATAGTTCGCAGGAATACCGCCTCAGTAGGCCAAGAAGAACTTCCGCGAAGGCTGCTTCGCGGTTGCGATGCTTATGAAACTGAAGGCACAGCGGTGGTCGGCGTGGCTAAGAGAGTTCTCGCGTAGCCAAATCGACTTGGGCTTGGCCCTGCTGGTAACGCTGGCAGGACTTGCGCTGTTCGCGTTCTCCGGCCTCAGCGCGGACAACCGCGCCGGCTTCGTTTTTCTCCAGAATATCGAGCAGAGCTCGCTGGACATGCGGTTCGAGTTGCGCGGCAAGCGTCCGCCCGACAGCCGCATCGTGATTGTAGGTATTGACGAAAACACGCTGCAGAAAATCAATTCTTTTCCCCTGCCACGGAAGGACTACGCACTTCTAGTGACTCAGTTGAACGCCGACGGCGCTCGCGTTGTCGCCTTTGACGCAACGTTCCCCACTCCGGAAAGCAACTCGGCGGTGCAGGCGCTGCAAGAATTGCAGAAAAACATCGGTCCTTCTCTGTCACCAAATGTCGTGAAGCAGGTAAAAGAGCTGGAAATTGCGAGCGATCAGGATGCGGCTTTCGCCGCGGCGCTGAAAAGCGGGGGCAACGCAATCCTGGGCCATATATTCCTTGATCCGGAACGGGCCAAGGCCGCTAGTGCGAAGTCAGCGGAAGAGTATTACAACATCGTCTGGGCCAAATCATTTCCCCAAGTTGTGCCGGTTAAGTCCAAAGACGGAAAAGTCGTGGACATGGGTAAGGCGTGGATCAAAGCCGGTGGAATGGTCGCCGCCGGAGTGGAAGCAAATATTTCAAAGATTGCGGAAGCTGCCGCTTCTTACGGCTTTTTGAACATTAATCCAGATGCTGACGGCACCCTGAGACACGGGTTGTTGATGATTCGTTACCGGGATCTGGATTTCTTTCCTTCTCTTCCGCTGCAGGTCATACGCGAATACGAAAATATTCCCGATCAGGATATCGTAGCCTACATCTCGGAAAATGGACTGGAGCGAATCCAATTCGGGCGACATCTCCTGCGGCCGTCGCGCAACGGCACCGCGCTGATCAATTACACCGGCCCCTACAACACGTATCAGCACTATTCGATGGCGGATGTAATCAGCGGAACCACTCCGCCCGATGCATTTCGGGACAAGATCGTTCTGGTCGGCGCTACAGCCATGGCCATCGGAGACGTTCGCAACACTCCCTGGCTGGACGCGGATTACATGGGCGTCGAGGTGCATGCGAACATCATCGACAACCTGCTGCATAGCGACGAGAAAGGCCGGGGGTTTCTCACGCGGGGATTTGACGAGGAGATAGTCGATATAAGTTTTATCCTAATTTTCGGGCTGCTTTTTGGCTTTCTGTTCAGCCGCATCACGCCGCTGTATTCCACCGTACTAATGCTGGTAACGCTGGCTGCGTTCGCCGTATTCGTTTATTTCAGCTTCGCCGACAAGGGAAGGTGGCTCAGTTTTGTGATCCCGGCCGGCACTTTGGCGTTGAACTACGCGGTGATCACCAGTTTTCGGATGATTCGCGAGGAGCGTGCAAAACGGCTGATTCGTAAAACTTTCTCGCAGTACTTGTCGCCCGGCGTGATCGAGCTCATTGAAAAGGACCCTGAGAAATACATCCGGCCCGGCGGGGAGATGAAAGAGCTCACCATCATGTTCAGCGACATTCGTGGATTTACGACACTCTCCGAGGGACTGACGCCGGACGAACTCGTGCAACTGCTTAACGAATACTTTGGAGCCATGACCGAGATTGTCTTTTCTTATCAAGGGACGCTGGATAAATACATCGGTGACGCCATTATGGCCTTCTGGGGCTCACCGTACCCGCAGCACGATCATGCCTTCCGCAGTTGCAACTGTGCGCTGCAAATGGTGCGCGGCTTGGAAAACCTGAACACCAAGTTGCGCCGCGAGGGACGGCCGCCGATCGCCGTAGGAATCGGACTGAATACCGGCCCGGTGAACGTCGGAAACATGGGTTCAGCGAGGCGACTCTCCTGGACGGTGATGGGAGACAACGTCAACCTGGCTTCGCGTCTGGAAGGAATCACCAAGCTGTATCATTCGAAGCTGGTCATCAGCGAGGCGACTTACAGGCAAGTGGCGTCGCAGTTTGTCTGCCGCGAACTCGACAAAATAAAGGTGAAGGGAAAGAACCAGCCAGTGAATATCTACGAACTCATGGACGTAATAGCAGAAAAGCATAAATACGAAACTCTGCTGACTCAATTCGAGCACGCCATGGCCGCTTACCGAAACCAAGATTGGCAGGAAGCGGCGGACAGATTCGCGCAAGTTCTGACCACCTATCCTGACGACGGGCCCACCCAGGCATTCCTAGAGCGCGCGGTGGAATTTATGGAAGAAGCGCCGGAAGCCGGCTGGGACGGCGTGTACGTAATGAAGACGAAATAGATCTGGACTTTATCTTTTTGGAAACTTCATGGCCGTGTCGCCCGCAAGTATGCTGATGGCCGAGGCAGCAGCCGATCCGGATCCAGCCGAGCCGTATGTGATTGCCACTCGCGTTTGCGACAGCGGCGCAGTATCCACGAAGCGAACCTTTCCGTCACCTCGTTCGACACCCAATTCCGTCCATATCGCGGGGAGATCGACGTCGTAGGGTTGGTCCTTCATCTTTTCATAAAGTGGCAGCAAAACCGGAACGCCGGTGGCTTGGTCTCCAAGATCCAAAGCTTTTTCCAGCGGCCAGTCCTGCCGGATGTCTCCGCCCGCAGCGAGGATGCCGCGTAGCGCATCGTCCAAACCTTTTCGGTTCGCCGTTTTTTGATGAATTTCGATATCCGCGAGGAAACAGAATAGCGCACCGCCCCAGTACGTTCGCCCCCACGAATGCGTATGGTCGAGACCCTTGTCTCCGGCGGCGGGGAGCCCCTGATGGAGATCTCTTACGAGTTCGAACCACATTTCCGTCGCGTCCATGTGCTTCGCTCTTACGCGCGCGATGGGCTCTACATAAGTTGCGATCCCCTCTTCAATCCAATGGTGGCTGTCCGCAACGGACGGGAAAGCGAGGTGCACCATTTCATGAGTCAGCATCCAGTCGGCGGCAAGATCCTGGAAAGTCGTGTCACTGCCGACGTGAATGGTTATGAATCCGCCCTTTTCGCCAAAAGTGCGCCCATTTCGAACACCTTTTCCATCAGCCGGAATGATGCGCAGCAAGACATGTGGGATGGGAAATTGGCCATAGTAGGCGCTTACGGATTCTGCCGCCCACTGAACCCACTTGAGCAGTTCTTCCTTGGAGACTTGAAGAGGGCCCTTCTCAACGACGACGTCTATTCGCGAATTTCCAATCACTATTGTCGAGGTCATGTCGTCAGCCGGAAAGACGCGTGCGGAAGCCAGGAAGAACACGAACAGGCATAGAAGCGCCACTCGCCGGAATACTTTGGGATTCGTGTTTGCATCTGCGATGAATTGGGCGAGCACCGCGGCCGTTAAGTAACAGAGGAACTGGTCTGAATAGAGTCTGAATATTTTCTTTTTCGAATTACCCGATCGAAGAGTGTGTCCAGCGCGAATTTTCCGGGTCCGAAGATCAGTACCACCAACGACGCAAAGAGGTACATGTATGGCGCGGCAGCAGAGAACTTATCCGGGGCGGTGAAAATCGAAAGCAGTGCCTCGCGATCACCCGTGACATACGCGGTCAGCATGTTTACTGTGAGCACTAGACCCGTGAGGCGCGAGAAAAGCCCGACGGCCAGCAGCATGCCTCCCGCCAGTTCGATGATCGAGACGAACAGTGCCGTCTGACCCGGAGCCGGCAGGTTCAGGCTCGCGAAGTACTGTGTCACTTTGGCCAGATTGTGCAGCTTGCCCCAGCCATCCTCCATAAATTCCCAGCCCCAGTACAGTCGCACGAAGAGGAGCAGAAAGGGCGACTGCAGACTCGATGCCGCTCTCACAAATCCGTCGTACATGCGCAGAATCTGATTCCTCGCGTCGCTCATGCAGGGCGTTCTCCTCTACGCGCCGTTCTCCGGCTAATTAGCTGGCTATTCCTGGAGCTTTTCTTGTGCTGGCAGAACCAACCGAGCGCGGCCCAGGTTTGAAACCAGTGCTGCACGTTGGCCGCGCGTTCGTCGGGAGCAATTGAACTCTCTCTCAAAGCGCTTTCCACCGCACTCTCGAGCGGCTTGCCGCTGCGAAGAGTGCTCAGAATGGCGAACTCCTCGCGCTGAAGCCGGCGAAAATAAACGGAATCGTCCATGCGATGCACGACCAAAAAGATGGGACTGGGTTTTAATTTCGCCACGGCCGAAACTCGCTTCTGATGGTGGCGCTCGCTAAAAGCATTGCTGGCGACATCCATGTCATCGTCGCTCTTGCGAACTTCCAGCAGCAGGTCGTCAACAGGATAACGCAGGTCGAGAAGCTGCACATATGGTTGCAGCCGCAAACGGAGTTTCGCGGGGTTTGCTGACGCCAGATCTTCCGGTTTGAGCGTCGGCTCAGCGCCGCCATCGAAGGCTTCGATATCAGCCCATTCCAGGCGAACCATATCGAGAGCCAGATTTCCGCGCCCGGCGATCCAGGCGGGATTTTTTCGCAGCCAGGATTCCAAGCGCGAACCCAAGTTGCGCAAAGTAAACGATTGCGAAGGACAATCGGTGAGATAGGCTTGAGCCATGCGATCGAAGCGGTTTCCTCCGAGCACGGCGCGCAGTCCGGGAAAATCCTCGGCCAGGCCTGCCAGCACGCGGAACCAATACTGCCGGTTATAGATTTCCAGGCGCTCGAATGACGTCAAGCGAGAGTTCGGCTTGATGATCTCGGAGGCTACCGCGCGCATCGAGCGACCATCGGGCGCGGTCGAGCGCATGCGTTCGGACGGCGTGAGGGGGGTCATCACCGCGCGAGCCATGCGGCGTTGAATGCTCAGCAGCTTCATACCGCTTTCGCCAGCGATGCGCTTGCCAGGAATCGATTGGCTTTCAAAGCCTCGTCATGAACTTCGTCAAAGGAAGGGATGCTATCGTCCCACTCGAGCAGCGTTGCCGTGTGGCCAACGCGTTCGATGGCGCGCTCGTACAATTTCCAAACAGGGTCGATCACGGGATGATCGTGGGTATCCAGAATGTACTTCTTGTATTTTGAATGTCCCGCAATGTGGATCTGGGCGACCCGTTCGGCTGGGACGCTGTTGACATAGGTGTACGGGTCGAAGCTGTGATTCCGCGAAGACACGTAAATATTGTTCACATCCAGGAGAATTCCGCAGTCGGCTCGCTCGACCACTTCGTTCAGGAATTCCCACTCGGTCATCTCGGAAACGTGGAATTCCGCGTAGCTGCTGACGTTTTCCACCACCACGGGTACTTCCACGAAATCACGAACCTCGCGAACTTTTTGCGCGGTGATTCGCGCAGCTTCGAAGGTGTAAGGCATGGGCAGAAGATCGTGTGTGTAGCGGCCGTCCACGCTGCCCCAGCAGAGGTGATCCGATAGCCAGGGCGTCTTGGTGCGCTGCACCAGCGTTTTCAGCCGGCGGAGATGCTCTTTATTAGGGCGCTCGGCGGAACCGAAATACATGGAAACGCCGTGCTGCACCACTTTGTATTGTTCCAGGATTTGATCGAGGATGTGCAGGGGGCGCCCGCCATCGATCATGAAATTCTCAGAAATGATCTCAAACCAATCGACCACGGGTTTGCGGGTGAGAATATGGTGGTAGTGCGGGGCGCGCAAACCAATCCCGATTCCGTAGTCAGTAAAATTGTTAAACCGATTCGCCGGCATTTGGGACTCCGAAGATGCAGAAGAAGTGTCGAGGGCCGGCACAACGAAGTCCGGCCCTAGGCAGGACAGCTTTGGCTTCAGATCTAACGCTCCGAGGAGCGTTAGCTCGGCATCTTTGAACCGTCTGTTGCGCAACCACCCTTGCCCTTGCAAGAGTTCTTGCCCTTACAGCCGTTGTCGCTCGATTTACATCCACCCTTACCCTTGCAAGAATTCTGACCCTTGCAAGCATGCTTTTCCTTCACCTTAGTGTCAGCGGGCTTCTGATCGGATTGAGCAGCAAGCCTCGCACCGGACAGAAGATTGGATGCTTGAATTGTCGCGCCGGTGCCAGCCAAAAGACCTGCAAGTGCGGCGCCAGCAACTAGAGCCTTCTTCGATTTTGTCATTTCCCGAATTACCTCCTATTGAGTTTGGACTGCAACCGCTCCTATTGTTACTACGCCATCCGAGAGAGTTCGGATGTTCCTGTTGGGGTTGATTTTGTCAGACGGGCTGGATCCAAGCCCCGGTGTAATCCGGGGAACTGCCGTGGGAGCATAACCCAACCAATCGGTCGCCGACAATAACTATTACCTCTTTGACCCGGGGATGCGCCGCGGAAACGCGACTGGAAAGCAGACATGCAAATTCGACATTAAGATATGAGAAAGAGGCTCGAAGGGCGAAAATATCTGGAGCGGGATAAGAGAATCGAACTCTCGCCTCCACCTTGGCAAGGTGGCGTACTACCACTATACGAATCCCGCCCGGATGAGAACGCTGCAACTCCCGATTATTTATAGCACGGCGCCAACACTCGAACAAGGCCTCGAGCGCAGCGAGCACGGGGCAAACAAATGAAGGCCGGGTTGCCCGGAAGCATAGGCGACTTGCGCTTAATCTACCTCAAGGATTCGGGTGGCTTTAACGATCGGAGATTTCTTCTGCCGTTGGGCAAACCGCTGAGCGCGGTCGCGGTCAATGTAAACACGGGCGAACCTTTCGCCGTCATGGTAAAACACGGTGACCTGCCAGTGCTGGTGTTTCCGCCTTCGATCATGACGCATACGGCTGGACTTCTTTGCTCTCTTCTTTTTTTTCTTCTTCACGATGAACAGGCCCTCGCGAGCCCAAACTATTGCAAGTTTAGGGACGACGCGCAAGTGACTAGTTAAGAGTTAACGCCGGAATACTTCTTGGTAAGCTTTTAGCCCTGGGATTGCTCCATATCGGAACAATTAGGCCGCAGGGCTAGGCAGAGTCGGAACTTTCACCTTTGCGCTAACGTAATATGAAGTGAGAGACGATAAAAGCGCTGGAGGGACCCATGGTGATGTGCTTGGAGCGCGGGTTAGAAATCGAAGACTTGAGGAATCACTCGCAGGAAATGATTATTCAGCTTCGCGATGCCCTGGTCGGCGGTGCCACAGTGACTCCTGACCCGAAACGGGCGGGCTTTTATGAGGTGAAGCGCCGCGAGCAGTTATATTACATATACATTTCGCCCGATACGGGGAAGGTTCTGTTAATTGCGGCCTGGCCAAACGAAGAAGCCTTGGTTCGTGAAGCGGGAGCATCAGCGTGATTAAAGAGCGCCTTAATTAGGTGCGCCGGAGAGGATCAAGTCACCGGGCTTAAAGTTCAACTGGGCCCGAGTCTGTTTATCGAGCTTGTAAACGGCCGGACTATCGCTGGTTCTGGCGTACACGAAGCCGTTGGATTCTTTCGAAATCTGAACGGTCAATTTTTTGGCAGATTTGTCGGTTAATACCGCCTGGAAGTCGGGTTTAGCGAGCATGGCAAGTACATCCGGCGCAGGATGGTCAAAAACCTGTTCCGCGCGCGCCTGTTCCAAGGGCGTAGTTAGCTTTGCAATGTCCGCTGCTTTTCCCTTCTGATCTTCCGGCTCTTCCATGATCCATTCGAATTCCGATTTGCGCGTGCAGATCATCGTACCGTTGGCATTATGTATTTCGACGCGATTCAAAGCGGCGGGATCGAAGTGCGCGAGTTTCTTATCGCGCAAATCGTTGTAATTTTCGGCCAGTTTCTTGTAGAGATCCTCAGAGATTCGGAAAATCACGGGCCGGGAGGTATCTCGCGCGAAGTATTGATCGCCGTCTTTTTTGCCGACGATCAGCGTGGCGCTCTTTCCTTTGTCATCGACAGTGGTCAGGGTGACAGCCGGATTGGCCAAACCGTACTTCGCCAGATTTTCGGACGATTCGCTTGCAACCGCAGTCCATTTCGCCGATCCAACGCTGGCGAGAAGCGCGCCGATATTTCCGGCGTCGCCGCGCGAGCCGGCGGGCTTGGTGAATTCCCACTCATCCTTTTCCTTTTTTGCCCCGAGCTGGCCTGAAGGATTCTTAAGGTCGAAGGACAGGATTTTATCGCTCGCAGCGTGCAACACGTCACGGTCTCGCAAGTCCTGAAGAGATTTGTCGGAGCTGATCAGAAGCGATTCTGGAAGTAGCGCGACATCTTTGCCGCCGTCCACGATAGAGTAAACCGAAATCCCAATGAAGTCCTTTTTGCCCAACGCCACGGTGTGCTTCGCGCCGTTCCCAATCTGGAATTCCAGTGAAATGGTCGGCGGGTCAAGACCAAAGACTTTCAACCGGTCAGGCGTACCGGGTTCCGTTTGCGCAATACGGGCGCTGGACAGGCCGGCAATTATTCCGTCCAGGGACGGCTGATCGGCCCGTGTTTCGATCGGCTGAGTGATTTGCCAGTTCCCGTCGCGCTTCTCGAACTGCAGCGTGGGTTCAGCGGGATTCGCAGGATGCTTGATAACGAGCGAGGTTATATCCTGGGGCTGAATCGAAAAAGCGAGCTTCGCCGCGTCCGCGAGCGGCTTTTCACTTTCCTTCTGGCTGCGCCGCCAGTCGAAGTAATACACAGCGGCGCCCAGTGCAATGGCGCCGAGGAGCAAAAATAGGGTCGTCTTCTTGATCATAAGATGTATTTCAGCGGGCGCGGATTACCGGCGCTTCCACCAGATATAAACTCCCGAAAAAATAACGATACCGGGCAAAAAGAAAAGATCGAGCCACCAGAGCGCGCTCGCTTGACCTTCGGTAAGGGCGACGCGCCGGTTCGTCTGAGATTTCGGGCGGATGGAGATCAGGTTTTCATCCTGAGCAAGCCAATCGATCGTGTTATAGAAGAGGTCGCCGTTCTTCTGCAGGCCCACATATGGATTCGCGGCAAATGCTGAGTTACCAATCACAACCACGCGAGCTTCGCCGCCTTCCGCTTTGCGCGAAGCAGCCACACCGAGCGACAGCGGACCTGCCGTATTTGGATTGAACGTTAACTCATTCTGACCCTGCTTCAAATTCGGAACGGTGAAACTCTGCGGCGACGTCTTCAAAAGTTCAACGATCTGAGGATCCGTTTTGGATTTGTCCGCGATCGATACGGTGCGCGCCAAGGGGAAAAAAACCATCACGTTCGTAAAATTCCTGGTGATCGGGCTTTGGCCGAACGTCGTAACCAGCGGGATAGCGGGCCCGGCGCCAAGCAGGCGGCCCATCCCGCTTGCGTCGATTACCACGTTGTCTCCCACATTCGTGTTCCATGCCTGGAAAATCTCTCCAAGCTTCGGATCAGTCTGGGGGTCAACGAGGATCAGGCCTTTGCCCGTTCCGGCCAGATATTTGTCGAGCATTTCCGCTTCCTGCGGGAAGAATTGCTGGGTGGGCCCGGCGATCACCACCACGCTGCAATCAGAGGCCACGCCATTTTCAGACACGAGATTGACGCTCTTGGTGACGTAGTTTTCCTTCTTCAGGCCGGCGTCGAGGTGGCTGTATCCGTTTTCACCGTCATCAGTTAAGGATTTTTCGCCGTGACCGGTGACGAAGCAGAGCGTCTTCAGCTTGTCTTGGGTAACCTTGATAATGGCGCTGGTGATGTCTTCTTCCGAGGTGGCGCCGGTTTCCAAACGTTCTTTTCGCGGGCCTGAAGCGAGGATCACGTCGCCCATTCGCGTGGCTCCATATTGCTGGGCGATCTCGGGCTTCTGTTGCGGATCAATGTTCTGAAATTTCAGATGGCGGCTCAAGCTGGTGTACTCAGCCATCTGGTCGTCGAGGGCCGGACTCGGAGACTTGTCAAAGCGGACGATGGTGACGTCCTTCTGCAAGCCGCCCACGACCTGCTTGGTCTGATCGGAAAGCGTGTACAGTTTTTCGGTGGTTAGATCGAAGCGCTTATGATGGCGAAACCCGACGAAATTCACGATCACCAGGATAGCGATTACGGCCGCACTGAGAATCGTGGTGTTGGTGCCAAGCTGCGAAGAACGTTTGGAGAAAAACCGAAGAATACCGCCAAAACCGATCACAATCGACGCCAACAGGCACAAGGCCCCGATCGCCAACACAACTTTGCTAAACGTCAGGAGCTGGCCTTGAATCGAATAACGCAAATACCCGGCCACCAGCATGGCTATGCCGGTAGTGCCGATGAATCTTGCCAACTCTTCCCGATCCCATTTCATCCTGCAAGTTCCTCCATGATTGGCGAGCCCGAAAAAAAAACGCCTAGGCTCGCCGCCAGCGCATCGAATCGACGGAGCGCACCGTTAAGAAAACGAAAAGAATGATAAAGCTGCCGTAATAAATCAGGCTGGATGTATCAATAACGCCGCGTGTGAAATCTTCGTAATGGCGTATCACCGAAAGATACTGAAGCACGGCGCTTGCGCCGCCGTCGGAGTTGCGGCCAATGTCCAGCACCCAAAGAAACAAGGAAGCCGCGAACGTAACCACTGCTGCAATCAGCTGGTTCTCGGTGAGGGACGACACAAAGGAGCCAAGCGCCAATAGCGATCCGCCAAGCAGCAATACACCTGCGTACCCTGCGGCCAACATGCTCCATGGCGGCCTGGGATCGCTGCGGAGACACATGAAAATCATATAGCTCGCGGTAGGCAGCAGCATGAGAGCGAACAGAGACAGCGAAGCCAGATACTTCCCCAGCACGATCTCCAGCTCAGTGACCGGCGAGGTCATCAACAGCTCCATCGTGCCGCGCTTGCGTTCCTCGGCATAGACAGTCATGGTCAGAATCGGGGTAAAAAATAAAACGAGCGTCGAGAGTATGCCAAAAAAATTGCGCATCACAAATGCGGGAACATCGAAATCGGACGGCATACCCCGCATTGCCTGCATTTCCATCTGAAAAGAATCCTTGATCGCTCCCGAGAGAATTACGTTGAAAAAGAACGCGGTCAAAATCAGGAAAAGACCGATGAAGATGTACGCGATGGGCGAAACGAAGTAATGGCCCATCTCCTTGCGGTAAATTGCATACCAACTTCCCATTGTGCTATTCACTCCTTTATCGGATTGCGCTAACCGGACGACTGCGCGTGGGCCGCGTCGTCGGTGGTGAGTTCGAGGAAGATGTCTTCGAGACTCAGGCTCACTCCGTGCAGTTCGTAAAGCGGCCAGCCATGTTCCACAATTTTCGCCGCGACCTGGCTGCGAATGTCATTCCCCTGCGCCGCTTCTACAGTAACCGTCTGGCGGCTGCCGGCACGGGCTGGCTCGATCACCACGCGGCCCGCTCCTGGAATTTGCGCCAGCACATCGCGGAGCGGATTTTCCGGGGCCTCCGTTTCAATGTGAATTTTTTGGCCGCCTTTGAGCTGCGAAGTCAAATTCTGCGGCGTGTCCACCGCGGCAATTCTGCCTTTGTTGATGATGACCACGCGGTCGCAGGTCATGCTGACTTCCGGCAGGATGTGCGTGGAAAGAATGATGGTGTGGTTCCCGGCCAGACCTTTAATTAAATTGCGCACTTCAATAATCTGCTTGGGGTCCAGGCCGACAGTCGGCTCATCGAGAATGATAACGTCAGGATCGTGCACGAGCGCCTGCGCGATGCCTACGCGTTGCTTGTAGCCGCGCGACAGCCGTTTGATGAGATCAGAACGCTTGTCTTCTAAATTGGTTTTTCTCAGAGCGTCATCTATACGGGCCGGACGCCGCTCCGCCGGAACATTCTTGATACGGGCGACAAAATCGAGGTAGGTCTCGACCGTCATATCCGGATATAGCGGCGGATTTTCCGGCAGGTACCCAATCCGGCGGCGGACTTCCATCGATTCACGGAACACATCGAACCCCGCGACCCGCGCGGTCCCGAAGGTGGCCGGCATGTAGCCCGTCAAGATGCGCATCGTGGTAGTCTTCCCGGCGCCGTTGGGCCCCAGAAAACCAAGAATCTCACCTTTGTTCACCGTGAATGAAACATGGTCCACGGCCATAACCGAACCGTAGGACTTCGTCAGATCCTGGACTTCAATCAAAGCACTCCTCCAAACAAGAGCGCCCCGTCGCGTTTTCCGGGCGCTTCCAAACCAATCTTTATACTAAAGTTGGGGAAAAATTGAAAATCCACAAGACTGTGGCCACAGGAGCAAGTAATCCGTACACCCGTTTGAGATGCCGCAGGTGTCCTCAGGAGTTGTCATGGAACGGCCCGTGCGAATGAACTCGGTGGGATCGGTTGCACTGCGCCATTTTCCCGCCGAAGATGGGACTGGCAAATGATTCATTGTCTGCCTTAAAATAAAGCACCACATAGCAGGCAACGGCCTTGTCATCCGGCGCATCCACATTGCGTACAGATGCTGCTTATCGTTCGTATTCCAAAATGCTAAGCCAGGCGCAATGAGAGCCTGGGACGATGAAACAAGCGACGCCGAGAGATGGGTGTGGGGAGATGTGCGTTGACACATCGCGGCCGTTTTGTTATTCAATTTGTTTCGCATTCTTAGCTGGCGATTCGACAACGGGTTCTGTCCCACCACTCTGGGCGGATCTGAAAAAGAAATCCAAGGTGATATGACAAGTTCGAAGGCGTATGCCCAAGTGATCGAAAACGCCGGGAGCCGGCAGAGAAATCTCGTTGGCGTCCTGTTGCCTGGTTTTCGACTGGCGCCGGTGCGATTGTTTGCGTGCGCACTGTTGGCTTTCCTCGTCGTTGGGTTTCTCGCAGGTTGCGGAGGCGGCGGTACGTCCATTACGCTGGAAGTTCTGCCGAACACAGCGCAAACAGTGGACCAAGGCCAGGTGATTCAATTCACTGCGATTCTGGGCAACGACACGGGTAATCAGGGCGTCACCTGGAAACCGCTCACTGGCTCGGGCTGCGCGGGCACCGGTTGCGGGACGTTAACGAACATCACCAAAACTTCGGTGACCTACACGGCGCCCACGAATAGCTCAATTGCGCTTACGGTCAGTTTGAAAGCAGTCGCCAACGGGAATTCCGGCGCTAATGTAACCACGATGATCAGCGTCGTTCTGCCTCCCAGTTTTACGACCACCACGCTTGTTAACGGATCGAACGGTGCGCAGTACAGCGAGCAAATTGTAGTGACGGGCGGTGTTGCGCCGTTAGTTTTCAGCGTGGTCTGTCCGAACAACCAAACGAGCTGTCTCCCGCCTGGATTGACTTTGAATCAAAGCGGGCTCCTGCTCGGAACGCCCACCACATCCGGCACATTTACATTTTTTGTGAAAGCGACCGACCGCGGCGGGATATCGCAGATTGGCCAGCCTCCGCCCTTTTCGGTGACGTCCACGCTTTTCACCGTGACGATTAATCCAGCCCAGCCACTGTCTGTCAGCACAACCTCGCTGCCTCCCGGAACTATCGGCCAGATGTACAACGTGGCGCTGAGTGCAAGGGGAGGGGCAACTCCATTTACCTGGAGCGTGCCTCCGAACAGTTTGCCTCCCGGCCTAGCCTTGAATACTTCGACCGGCCAAATTTCAGGCATTCCGACGACGGTCGGTTCCTTTCCGCTCACGGCCACGGTGCGGGACTCTTCCGTTCCGGTGCAAACGGCTACGTCTGGACCGCTCACAATCTTGATCCAAACACCTCAACCGCTGCAGGCCATCACCGCGCCACTGCCCGCGGGAACGACGGCAACGTCCTACAGTGCGAGTTTAAGCGCGACTGGCGGAGTTCCGCCGTACATCTGGAGTGTGATAACCGGTCAGCTTCCGGCCGGGCTGACTCTTAATCCCCAAACCGGCACGATCTCAGGGATTCCTATTCTTGTGGGCACTTCGAATTTCACAGTTCAAGTGCGGGATTCCGCTGTCGGCGCGGGTGGCCCGGCAACGGCGACGCAACAGCTCCATATCACCATCACAACCGGTACCACGAGCAGCAATTCTCTGATCAGCGGGTCCTACAGTTTCCTTATCAGCGGATTCGATGCGAATGGAACGGTGGTGATGGCGGGTAACTTTTTGACGGATGGAGCCGGCGGGATCTCCAGCGGCCAGGAAGACATCAATCGTGTGACCGGCGTTGTGGTTGCTGCGGGTCTGACGGGAACCTATTCGGTCGGAACGGATGGCCGCGGAACCATGCAGTTGGTTGCATCCACTGGAACCGGCACCGTGTTTACCGCAAATTATCTGCTGGCGCTCGATTCGGCCGGCAACATACACGTGATCGAGGATGAGACGGTTCCCACGAACGGCGTAGGAATCACGCACGGCTCAGGAATTATGAAACCCGCGATCGGAACGTTTACCGCGGCGAACTTCGCGGGCAATTATGCGTTTGAATTCACTGGCCAGGATTTTTTGACCGAACCAACCGTACTCGCGGGCGCAGTCACTGCCGATAACTTTCAGAACTTCAGCGCAGGCACCGCGGATTTTAACGATGGAGGAGTGTATTCTCCGCTCCTTTCTCTCACCGGCAACTTCAGCGTAGGGAACGCGAGTTCGAAAGGCCTTGCTACCATGACGTTTCAACCGCCGACGAGCGCCGCGACGACTCTCACATTTACATTCTATTTCGTCTCCTCCAGCGATATTTTGTTCGCGGAGATTGACACTGCTACTACAACTAATCCCCTTCCCCGACTCAGCGGCGAGATGTTGCTTCAGAACACGACAACGCAATTCAATCAGTCGGCATTGCAAGGCGCCGGCGTTGTCACCGGTACGGGGCTCGCCGGCACGGGACTCGCGGGCTCGAACTCGACCGTTTTCGCGGGTCTTTTGGCGTCGCCTTCGGGTGACGGAACCGCGAGCCTAAACTACGACCAAAATGATGGCGGTGCCGTCTCACTGCTGAATTCGCTTTCTGGTACCTACCAAGTGTTGCAGAACGGCCGCGTAGGATTTACGAATTTGGGTAACCGGCTGGCTGCGGCATACCTCACTGGTCCGAATCAAGGATTCATCATTGGATCTGACTCGGCCGCGACATACGGCCTTCTGGAGCAGCAAACCAACTCTCCCTATTCTCTCCCGTCCGTTCAAGGCAGCTACGTGCTCTCCGCACCCAAGGAAGCGGACACTCAAGCTGTAAATATGATTGGCCAGTTAAGCTCCGCGGGCAACGGAAACATGGTGGGCACTCTGGATGAATTTATTCCGCCCAGTACTCCGTCCACGGACCTTGCTTTCTCGGCTAATTTCACGGTCACGGCGGACGGTCGGGGGATTATGACGCCGATTCTGATCGCGGGCTTCCCGTCGAATCTTGTTCTCTATGTTGTTTCACCGAGCAGCCTGCGAATGATTCCCGTGGACTCGAATCCGGGAAATGGCCATCCCCAGGTCATTTTCCTCAGCCACTAGAGATACTGGTGGAATCGTTTGGAGGCGTGCTGCGGAGTCCCCGCGCTATTTCTTCTTGTCTTCCTCGAGGCGCAACGCTGCAGAATTGATGCAAAATCGCAGGCCGGTGGGCTTGGGGCCGTCCTCGAAGACATGTCCCAGATGCGCGTCGCAGCGGCTGCAAATAGCTTCCGTGCGGGTCATTCCATGGCTGTTGTCGGGCTCCATCTCGACATTCTCCGCAGCGATGGGCTGGTAGTAGCTGGGCCAGCCTGAACCGGAATGGTACTTCGCATCGGAACTGAAAAGCGGCTGCCCGCAGCAAACGCAAACGTATGTACCCTTCGTTTCCGTGTCCGCGTACTCGCCGGTGAACGGCGGTTCAGTGCCCTTCTTCCGCGTCACCTCATATTGTTCTTCCGTCAGCTTCGAACGCCATTCCGCGTCGTCCTTCTTAATTTTCTCGCTCATGCGTGTATTTTACACCCGGCGGGGTTGTTTTCAAGAAATCCAGCTTGGAACGCACCGGCCTCCGCCAGCAGACGCGAATAGAAACTCGATGACTGTCAGCTATACTGGAGCGGATGTCTGAGGCCCGGTCGTTTGCAGTGTATCGATTGGTGAAGCGAACTTTTTGGAGAATGCTGTGAACGAGGTTTTCATTTGTGACGCGATTCGCACGCCCTTTGGCCGATACGGCGGCGCGCTGGCTTCGATTCGTACTGACGATCTGGCGGCCATCCCACTGCGTGGACTAATCAAGCGCAATCCCCGAGTGGATTGGATGGCGCTGGATGACGTGGTCTTCGGCTGCGCGAACCAGGCGGGAGAAGATAACCGCAACGTCGCGCGCATGGCTCTGTTGCTCGCTGGCCTTCCCAAGGAAATCCCCGGCGCAACGGTGAATCGGCTCTGTGGATCCAGCATGGACGCCATCGGCGTCGCGGCCCGCGCTATCAAATCGGGAGAAGCGGATTTAATCATCGCGGGGGGAGTCGAGAGCATGACGCGCGCTCCGTTTGTGATGGGCAAAGCCGATAGCGCCTTCAGCCGAGTTGCGGAAACTTTTGACACTACCATCGGCTGGCGTTTTATAAATCCGCTGATGAAAAGTAAGTATGGCGTCGACTCCATGCCGGAAACCGCTGAAAATGTTGCGGAGGAGTTTCAAGTTTCGCGAGCGGACCAGGACGCCTTCGCTTTGCGCACGCAGCAGCGCTGGGCGCGAGCCCATGCAGCGGGCTTTTTCAAACACGAAATCGTTTCCGTTCCGATTCCGCAGAAAAAAGGCGATCCGAAGATTTTTGATACCGACGAACAACCCCGACCGGACACGACGCTGGAAGCGCTGTCGAGGCTCAAGCCCATAGTGAGACCGAACGGAACGGTAACCGCGGGAAACGCTTCCGGGGTGAACGATGGGGCGTGCGCCCTCATCATCGCTTCCAAAACGGCGGCCTCGAAATACGGCTTAACGCCCATGGCTCGCATCGTCGCGACAACCGCGGTAGGGGTGGCGCCGCGCATCATGGGATTCGCACCCGCGCCCGCTACACGAAGAATCCTCGACAAGACAGGACTAAAGCTTTCGCAAATGGACGCGATTGAGCTCAACGAAGCATTCGCGGCGCAGGCTCTGGCCGTCACGCGCGATCTGGGCCTGGCGGACGACGCCGCACACGTGAATCCCAATGGAGGCGCCATTGCCATCGGACATCCGTTGGGCGCAAGCGGTGCTCGCTTGGTAACCACAGCGACCTATCAGTTGCAGACAATCAAAGCGCGCTACGCTCTCTGCACCATGTGCATCGGCGTAGGCCAAGGCATCGCTACAATCATCGAACGCTGCTGAAGGATTGAATTTCCGTCTGCTCTACCGAACGGGTCCACCTGCGTCCTACAGTCATCAGTGTATGGTCGCGTAAGCGGAATTGGAGTCATATCATACGGGTCGAAAGAGAGGTTCTATGAAGGCCGTGGTGGGCGTATTCAAATCGCGATCGGACGCAGAGCATGGTGCATCCGAGCTCCGTCCTCTGGATATTCCGAAGGATCGAGTCACAATTCTTACGCCTCACGCAACCCCACAGGAACTCGCCGCCGTACCGACCGTTGCAGGAGAGCAGCCGGGAATGGGTAAGGCGATGGGCGCAGCTCTCGGAGGCGCAATCGGGGTCGCCGGCGGCGTCGGACTGGTCCCGATGCTCGCGAGCTTTTTGATCCCCGGAGTCGGCCAGGTGCTCGCCATCGGAGTTGTCGGCGGAGTGCTGCTGGGCGCGCTTGGTGCGGTTGGTGGAGGAGCGGCCGGCGGAGCCATGGAGAGCAATGTGTTCGAAGGACTGCCGGAAGACGAGATGTTCGTCTATGAGGATGCCTTGCGCAAAGGCCGCTCGGTTGTGGTCGTGATGGCCGATAACGACGAGGCCGACGCGGTTCGCGGCACTCTGGAAAACGCGGGCGCGGAAAGCATCGATCGAGCCCGTGATATGTGGTGGGTCGGTCTGCGCGACGCGGAAAAAGAAAAGTATGAGACTACAGGCCGCAAATTCGAAGACGACGAGCGGTACTTTCGCTGCGGCTTCGAAGCCGCTCTGCATTTGAAGAACCGCGATCGAACCTACGAGCAATGCCACAAAGTGCTGGGTGATCTGCACCCGCGCATGCATGAGAGCGAGCCCTTCAAGCGCGGCTTCGAGCGCGGCCGCGAATATCTAAAAACAATCAGTAAACACGTCAACTAATTGCCGATCGCGGCGTTGGTAGTGTTGACGGAATGCCGAACGTTCCATCGACTACTTCCACGAAGTTTCTCTCCTCGCGGAGAATCAGACGATTGTTCTGCGCCATAGCAAAATTCTCGCGCGCTTCCGGATCTGACTTTAATCGCGCTCGGTAAGTCTGATAAGAGGCGAGGCTATCGAATGCAATGAGACCCCAAGCCACATCATTCGTGCCTTCATAAGGAAGAAAATATCCGATAAGGTGGCCGCCGCATCGAGGAATGATGCGCCCCCAATTCTCGGCATACTTTTTGAATTCATCTCGCTGGAACGGATCGATCTGGTAGCGGATCACGCAGGTTATGGTCATGAACGTCCTCCGGTGGACAATCTGGTCGCCGCAGTGAAGCGAAGGGCTTGGTTGGCTCCATATCCGGCAGTATGCCGGTTGCTTAACATGAACGATTCGTTTATGATGAAAGTATGGATGTCGGAGAACACGCCGAAATCGGGGTTTCCAAAATCGCAGCGGCCATCGGCGAGCCCGCGCGCGCGCGCATACTTTTCTGCCTGATGGACGGCCATGCACGAACAAGCACCGAGCTTTCGGTGGTGGCTGAAGTGAGTCCGTCAACTGCGAGCGTGCATCTGCAGCGGCTGAAGACAGCACGCTTGGTCAAAGTGCTCGTGCAGGGGAAGCATCGCTTCTACAGCCTCGGAGGACCCGACGTGGCCAACGCGCTGGAAGGATTGACTGTTCTCGCCGGCGGCTCGCGCGACAAGTTCGTGCCAACGACGCCAAGCGGTCTGCGTGCCGCACGCACTTGCTACGATCATCTGGCCGGCACAGTGGGCGTGTCGCTGCACGACCGCTTCAACGCGCTGGGCTGGCTTTCAGCCGGTTCGAAGCGCGGCGACAACGCATACGACCTCACCCCATCCGGAACGAAAGCGTTTCAGGCGCTTGGTATTGACATCGAGAAAACGCGGATGCTGCGCCGCCGCTTCGCCTGCGCCTGCCTGGACTGGAGTGAGCGGCGGCCTCATGTCGGCGGGGCGCTGGGGGCGGCTCTTCTGAAAGTCGCGCTGAAGAAGAAATGGCTAACGCAGGATCTGGATAGCAGAGCCCTTGGTGTCACAAGCTTTGGACGGCGCGAAATGCTGGCTCGATTTGGTCTCCGTATTTGAGGGATTCAATTCGTCAGCAGCACCGAACCCGCCGTGGCCGCTATTAATCATCCGCAGTTGAGTATAATACCCGTGCTTGAGCTTCGCGTTTTCTGCGCGCTTCTCGGAGAATGAGTGATATCGGGTTCCAAGCTCTTCCAAAACTACATCAACGGCCGTTTCGTACGCGGCCCACGCGAATTTGCCGATATCAATCCGGCCGACGGATCGGCGATCGCTGAAGTTTCGGAAGCTGATGAATCGCTGGTGAATCAGGCGGTCGAATCCGCACGCAATGCGCAGAACGGAATTTGGGGCAAGCTGCCCGTTCCCAACCGCGCCGCCCTCTTGCACAAAATCGCCGACGGCATCGAAGCGCGGTTCAACGATTTCGTTCAAGCCGAAGTGGCGGATACGGGCAAGCCGGTTGCGCTGGCCTCGAAGATTGACGTTCCGCGAGGCGCCGCGAATTTCCGCATCTTCGCCGACCTCATTAAAAATGCGGGGATCGAAGCATTTCGGACGGAAACTTCCGACGGCACCTCGGCGCTCAATTATTGCCTACGCAAAGCGCTCGGAGTGGTCGGCATTATTACTCCATGGAATTTGCCTCTGCTGCTGCTCACATGGAAAGCAGCGCCGGCGCTGGCCTGCGGCAATTGCGTGGTGGTAAAACCGTCGGAAGAAACTCCGGCTACAGCGACGTTACTGGCAGAAGTGATGCAATCGGCGGGTGTGCCACCTGGAGTGTTCAACGTGGTTCACGGTTTCGGCTCCGGCTCGGCGGGCGAATTCCTCACCAGCCACCCGGACGTGAATGCGATCACATTTACGGGCGAATCGAAAACAGGATCGGCCATCATGCGCGCGGTGGCGCCCACGGTGAAGCCTATTTCATTCGAGCTTGGCGGCAAGAACGCCGCGATAGTTTTTGCCGATTGTGAGTTCGATGAAACGATCAACGGCCTCGCTGATGCTGTTTTCCTCAATACCGGCCAGGTCTGCCTCTGCGCCGAGCGTGTTTACGTGGAACGCTCAATCTTCGATCGTTGCGTTTCTGCGCTGAAGAAAAAAGCTGAAGGTTTGTCGCTTGGCTGGCCGGCCGATAGCAAAACAACCACAGGCCCGCTCATTTCGAAAGAACACCGGGCAAAAGTTCTTTCTTACTATGAACTCGCGAAAAAGGAAGGGGCTACGGTCGTAACGGGCGGTGGGACGCCCAAATTTGGCGACGCTCGTGACAACGGTTTTTACATTCAACCAACCATTTTGACCGGCCTTCCCGAATCCGCTCGCTGCATCAAAGAGGAAATTTTCGGGCCGGTGTGCCACATCGCGCCTTTCGATACCGAAGAAGAAGCTATTGCGATGGCAAACGACACAGAATACGGCCTGGCCGCTTCCGTGTGGACCACGAATCTGAAACGCGGGCACCGCGTCGCGGAAAAATTGCGCGTCGGTATCACCTGGGTCAACTGCTGGTTCCTGCGCGATCTGCGCACGCCGTTCGGAGGCGCGGGCCTGTCGGGGATTGGACGAGAAGGCGGCCTCCACTCGTTGAATTTTTATTCCGAACTGAACAATATCTGTGTCAAGTTGTGACCGGGATCTCGCGGACATCGAACCGAGGTGGCCTGTAATGGATAGCAAAGTTGTCGAAGGCAAAGCAAAGCCGCGCGGCAAGTTTCCGCATATCAAGCGCGCCGGCGATTTTCTCTTCGTATCCGGCACCAGTTCGCGGCGCGCTGACGATTCCATTGCCGGTGCGGAAACCGACAAATTCGGCTCCACGCATCTTGATATTCGTGAACAAACCCGCGCGGTAATCGAAAATATTCGCGGTATTCTTGCGAGCATGGACGCCGATCTGAAAGACCTGGTGGAAATTTCCACCTATCTCGTCAAGATGGAAGACTTCGATGCTTACAATGAGGTTTACGCACAATTCTTTGACGAGCGAGGCCCGGCGCGAACTACCGTTGCCGTGCGGCAATTGCCGCACGCCTATCTGTTAATTGAAATGAAAGCCATCGCCTACAAGCCCGTGTCGCACACGGAAACGCAAGCCGGGGCCGGGAGGAGAAAGTAATGCCATCGATCAAAACGCTAAAGGCTTTTAACTTCCAAGGATGGATCGACGCGAATCGCGACAAGCTGAAGCCGCCCGTGGGAAACGCGCAGGTCTGGGAAGATGGCGACCTGATGGTAACAGTCGTGGGCGGGCCCAATAACCGCAACGATTATCACGACGACCCCACGGAGGAGTTTTTTTACCAGTTGAAAGGCGATATTTTCCTGCGTTTGATGCCGGAGCCTGGCAAGCCACCCGTCGAGGTTCCCATCAAGGAAGGCGAAATTTTTCTTCTGCCGAAACACGTGCCGCACTCGCCGCAGCGCCTTGCTCCCGGCACCATCGGATTGGTGGTCGAGATGCCGAGGCCTGAGGGAGTGATGGACGGCTTCGAATGGTATTGCGCGAAATGCAACCATCGCGTGTATCGCGCCGAAGTTCTTTTAAAAAGCATCGTGCGCGATTTGCCGCCGCTCTTCGAAAAGTTCCAACAAAGTCCGGAACTACGGAAATGCAAGCACTGCGGTGAAGTTCATCCGGGCAAACCGGCTCCGCAGAAATAACGGCACAGGGATGACATGCCAGTCATAGATATTCACACACATTTTTTCCCGGAATCCTGGCCCGATCTCGCCAAACGCTACGGCACGCCGGATTGGCCTTCGATCAAACACACCGGGCCGGGCAAAGCGGACATCATGCTCGGCGATCGCATGTTCCGCCACGTCACCTCCGGTTGCTGGGATGTGAATGTGCGGCTGGAAAACATGGACCGCAACGGCGTGGACATGCAAATCATCTCCGCCACGCCGGTGCTCTTCGCTTATGCTCGCGAAGCCAAACACGCGCTCGATTGCGCGCGCTTGTTCAATGACGTCGCCCTTGCAATGTGCCAGCGCTCCAAAGGCAGGCTGAAATCTTTCTGCCAAGTTCCTTTGCAGGATATCGACGCAGCCTGCAAGGAGCTTACTCGCTGCATGCGCGACGGACACCTGGGCGTCCAGATCGGCAATCACGTCGGAGAAAAAAATCTCGACGATCCCGGCATCCTGAAGTTTCTGCAGCATTGCGACGCGGAAGGAGCCGCGGTCTTCGTTCATCCCTGGGACATGATGGCCGGCGAGCGCATGCCGAACTACATGATGCCCTGGACCGTGGCCATGCCGGCCGAAACGCAGTTGTCGCTCGTATCCATGATTTTAAGCGGAGCTTTCGACCGTTTGCCGCCCAGCCTGCGAATCTGTTTCGCGCATGGCGGCGGAAGCTTTGCGTTTCTCCTGGGCCGTTTGGAAAACGCGTGGAAAAATCACGAAATCGCGCGGGGAGTCTCGCAGTTTGCTCCCAGCCATTATCTGGACCGCATTCGCGTCGATTCCGCGGTCTTCGAGCAGCGCACTTTGCAATTTCTCGTCGAGGTAATGGGAACGGATCGCGTGCTTCTGGGGTCCGATTATCCTTTTCCGCTGGGCGAAGCGCGCGCTGGCACGCTTATCCGCGAAAGCCGTTCATCGCCGGAAGTGAAAGCGAAATTGCTCGGAGGCAACGCCGTTAAATTTCTGAATTTGCCCAGTGCAAGTGGGGTCACCAACGCATCGGCTTCACCGGCGCGATCGGATGTGCGGGAGCCAGAGGCTTCGTCCGGCTGCCCATTCGGAAGCAGCACGTCTTCGAAAGACGCGCAAGGCTTCCCTTCCAGCGCCGAATCGAGCGAGCCCGAAAGCCGATTGACGTATAGCTCCTATCTTCGTATTCCGGAGCTGCTGGCGCTCCATCACCCGGTCTCTTCCCCTCCGCATCATGATGAACTGCTATTCATCATCATTCATCAAACCTACGAGCTTTGGTTCAAGGAGTTGTTGCACGACCTCGACGCCGTGGTTGCCAACCTTCGCGCCGCCGGCGCTGATCCCGCTTCTCGCGATGGTGTTTACGAGGCGGCGCGTTTGCTGCGCCGCTGCACTGAAATCATGCGCGTTCTGGTGGAGCAGTTCACCATTCTCGAGACCATGCTGCCCTCTCACTTCCTCGCCTTCCGCGGCAAACTGAATCCGGCGAGTGGTTTTCAGTCCGAGCAATTTCGCGAGATCGAATTCCTGTGCGGTTTGAAAGACGAAAAGATGCTGCGTTATCACCAACTCACGCCTGAAACGCATGCCATCCTTCATCGCCGGTTAAGCGAAGATTCGCTTCACGACGTTTTTTTTCAGGCCCTGAAATCGCTGGGAAAGCTTCCGGAGATGAACGCCGGCGCCACCGACCGCGAGCGATTCGATTCTCGCGCGAAAGCTGTTCAAGCTTTGTACCAGGACGAACGCAATCACCGCGATTGGATCGATGTCTGCGAGCGCTTGACGGAATTTGACGAGCTAGTCGTGAGCTGGCGATTGCGCCACATCCAGATGGTCGAGCGTACGATTGGTGTGCGCATGGGCACCGGCGGCAGCACCGGCTCCTCCTACCTGAAACTCACACTGGAGAAAAAATTCTTTCCGGAGTTGTGGGAAGCGCGGTCGCTGCTGGAAGACTAAAGCCGGCGCCCTGATCTTCGGCGATTCAAATTCTCTCTGCACATGCCAAGCTCGTCTGACACGATCACGCTCATCGGCGCCGGCCTCACCGGTCCGCTGCTGGCGATTTCTCTCGTTCAACGCGGTTTCCGCGTCGCGATTTACGAACGGCGTCCGGACATGCGCCGCGTGCAGTTATCGGCCGGGCGGTCGATCAATCTCGCCATTTCCGTGCGTGGAATTCATGCGCTGCGGGAAGCAGGCCTGTGGGAGTCCATGCGCCACATCATCATTCCGATGAAAGGCCGCATGATGCACTCGCTTTCCGGCGCGCTCACGTTTCAGCCTTACGGCAAGGATGAAACCGAAGTCATCAATTCGATTTCGCGCGCGGATTTGAACGCCGCGCTGATGGATGAAGCTGAAAAGCGAGGCGTAAAAATACATTTCAACGAACGCTGCCTCGGATTTGATTTGCATTCCGGAGCCGCGCGCTATCGCAACGAAGAGACCGGCCGCGAATCCTCGGTCGAATCCAGCACCATCATCGCTGCGGACGGCGCATCCTCTGCAATTCGGCCGGCGATGCTCAAGATTGGCGGGTTCACTCTTTCGCAGCAGTATCTCGATTACGGTTACAAGGAGCTGACCATCGCGGCGGGACCGAATGCAAAACATGTTCTTGAAACGAACGCGCTGCACATCTGGCCGCGCGGCTCGCACATGCTGATTGCATTGCCCAATGTTGACGGCACTTTTGCCTGCATCCTGTTTCTGCCGTTTGAAGGCGGGATAAGTTTTGCCAGCCTCGATTCCGAAGCGAAGTTCTTGAACTTTTTCCGGGACAATTTCGCGGACGCCGTACCGTTGATGCCTCAGCTTAGCGACAATTTTCGCGACAACCCGACCGGCTCGATGGTCACGATCAAATGCTCCCCATGGCATGTGGATGCGAAATCGCTCTTGATCGGTGACGCCGCCCACGCCATCGTCCCCTTCTTCGGGCAGGGCATGAACTGCGCGTTTGAAGATTGCACGGTTTTGCTGGAGCTGCTCGATCGTCACGGCGCGGACTGGCCGAAAGTTTTTCCGGAGTTTGAGCGCGCGCGCAAGGACAATACCGATGCCATCGCGGATCTGGCGCTCGAAAATTTCGTCGAGATGCGCGACCGCGTAGGCGATCCTCACTTCCTCTTTAAGAAAAAAGTGGAACTCGCGCTCGAAGCCAAATACCCGCAGATTTTCGTTCCGAAATATGCGATGGTCACGTTTCACCGCATCCCGTATTCCGTGGCTCTCTCTCGAGGCCGGATCCAAGATGCTATGCTGACGGAATTGTGCGGCTCGATCGATCGCATCGAAGATCTTGACTGGAAAAAAGCGGAATCGATGATCTACCACCAGCTAACGCCATTGGAGCAGCTATAAGTGCCTGCCCCTGAATTCAATTCGACGAAGGAATTCGCCGCGGCGCAAACCGCTCGCGATCCTCTCGCTCACTTCCGCGAACGCTTTCACATCCCTAAAAAGCCGGACGGCTCGGACTGCATTTATCTTTGCGGCCACTCGCTCGGCTTGCAGCCGAAATCCACGCGGGAATACGTTGAACGGGAATTGCAAGATTGGGCGCGGCTCGGCGTGGATGCGCATTTTCACGCGCGAAATCCCTGGTTGCCATACCACGAGATTCTCACCGAGCCTGTTTCCCGGCTGGTCGGCGCGCTTCCCAGCGAAGTGGTTGTAATGAACTCACTCACCGTGAATCTGCACCTGATGATGGTTTCGTTTTACCGTCCGACCCCGCAACGAAACAAAATACTCATCGAAGCCAACGCGTTTCCCTCCGATCAGTACGCCGTGAAATCGCAAATTCAATATCACGGCTACGACCCAGCAGATTCGTTGATCGAAATCGCGCCGCGCCCGGGCGAAACCTCAATTCGCACGGAAGACATCGAAAAACGGGTCGCTGCGGAAGGAGAAAGGATCGCGCTGGTTATGATTGGCGGCGTGAATTACTACACAGGGCAGGCCTTTGATTTTTCGCATATCACCAATGCCGGACACGCAAAAGGCTGCGTGGTCGGCTTCGACATGGCCCATGCCGCCGGGAATCTGCCCTTGCAGCTACATGACTGGAACGTCGATTTCGCGGTCTGGTGCAGTTACAAATACCTCAACAGCGGACCGGGCAGCATCGCCGGCTGCTTCGTGAACGAGCGCCATGCCCGCGACCCTAAATTGTCGCGATTTGCGGGGTGGTGGGGCCACGATAAGGAAAACCGTTTCCGCATGCAGCCGGATTTTCACGCTATTCCGGGAGCCGAGGGCTGGCAACTCAGCAACCCGTCCATTTTGTCCGCAGCGGCGTTGCGAGCCTCCGTGGATATTTTCGATCAAGCGAAAATGGAACGTTTGCGCACAAAAAGTGAGTCGCTCACAAGCTACTTGGAGTTTTTACTGGATCAGAAACCTTCGAAGAAGTTTTCCATCATCACGCCGCGCGATAGAACGCATCGTGGAGCGCAACTCTCGCTGCGCGTAAACGCAAATGGCCGCGCAATTTGCGGTGCACTGGCGAAGGACGGGATCATTTGCGATTGGCGCGAGCCGGACATTATGCGCGTTGCTCCCGTGCCGCTTTACAACACGTTTCTGGATGTCCACGCATTCGCCGAAAAATTCCTGGCTGCGATACACCGCTAGCTTCAGTTTTGCGTCGAGCCTCCGATCAACTCCAGCGTCGCGCGTCCTAAAACGCTCGCCCGGTCGGCCAAACCAAAAACAATATCGAAGTGATTCGCCCCGGCAACTTCCAATGCCGAAACCGGAAAGTCCGCGCCTTCCAACCGCGCGGCGTAACTCCTGCTCTGGCGCTTAAACTCGCTCGTTTCATTTTCGCCCCACGCGACAATCGTCGGCACCGGCCGGCCCACCGCCAAACGCAGGGGACTTAATCCAGCGGCATCCGTGGCCGTTAGATTCAAAGGCGCCGCAACGCGCGTGCCCACCAAGGGCTCGAGATCGTAGATTCCGCTTAGCAGAATCGCGCCCGTTATCGCATTGTCAGGCACGCCGGCCGTGTGCTGCCAGCCCTTCGCCAACATCATCGCAGCCAGATGCGCCCCGGCCGAACTGCCCGAAAGATAGAGGCGATCACGCTGGAAACCGAGCACGTCAGACTGCGCATGAAGCCAGGCGACCGCTCGCCGGCATTGATCGACGATCATCTCGACGCCCGTGTGCGGCGCCAGGGTGTAATTGATGGCCGCGTACGCGATGCCATTCGCCACGCAATCAGGCGCGGCAAACAGCGATTCATTCTTCGACAACTCCTGCCAATAGCCCCCATGAATAAAAACCAGCAGTGGGGCATCGCGCGAAGCAGCCGGAAAATAATCCAAGGTCTCTTCAGGTTTGTCGCCCCAGCGCAAATCCTTCTGGCAAACGAGCGATTGCTCCGCCTTCCGGCTTCGGATTGAATACTCCGCCAAAAAAGGTTCGATGGAGGGCACACAACTGCTCGGAGAATATTCTTTCTCGATCCGCGCGAGCGGCCAATTGCGCCAGGCTTGGTCCTTTGGACTCATCCTTGCGTCACCATGGTGGCTCTGATTCTGCACTCACTAAGGTTTCAGAATCGACAGAAAAATCCGCGCACCAATTGTCGGTGGACTTTCGCGCCTTTGCGGATAGAATGTGCCTTCTGAACGGCGCTCTAGAGTGCGAACTGGTTCCTGCTGCCTGGCGCTCCTCGTCAGAATATTTTCGCATTCAAATTTGATCTGAACTCTAAGCCAATGGATTCTTCCGCGTCATACATCCAGGGATTTTTGCCCGGGCCTCGCTTCGCCGCGAATCTTGAGACGCGCCCGTGGGAGGCTCGTTAATGATTGTTGGTGTTCCCCGTGAAAGCTTTCCCGGTGAGCTGCGCGTGGCGCTAACTCCGGCAGTGGTTCCGGGTCTCGCAAAAGCGGGCCTCGAAGTTGTGCTAGAAGCAGGTGCAGGCGTGGGTGCTGGCTACCCCGATGCTGATTATGTCTCGAAGGGCGCCAAGATACTGCCCCAGCGCGCCGAAGTCTTCCGCACCGCCGACATCATCGTTCAGGTGCTGTGCTATGGCTCGAATGATAAATCCGGGAAAGGCGATCTTCCGCTTTTTCGCCGCGATCAAGTTCTGATCGGATTTCTGCGCCCGCTTGGCAGCTTGGAAACGGTACAGGAAATTGCCGCCGCGGGCGTGGCTTCCTTCTCTTTGGAGTTGATGCCGCGAACGACGCGCGCGCAAAGCATGGACGCGCTTTCCTCCATGGGGACCATCTGCGGCTACAAAGCGGTCTTGATCGCCGCCGACACTCTGCCCAGAATCTTTCCTATGCTGACGACTGCGGCCGGCACGATTACGCCGGGACGAGTTTTCATAATCGGCGCCGGAGTCACGGGACTTCAAGCCATCGCCACCGCGCGCAGGCTTGGAGCTGTTACGTCTGCTTACGATATGAGGCCGGCTGCCAAAGAGCAGGTCCATAGCCTGGGCGCGAGATTCGTCGAGCTTCCGATCGAAGCAACGGACGCGCAGGATGCCAGCGGATATGCCCGGGCGCAGGGCGAAGATTTTTACCGCCGCCAGCGCGAACTCCTCGCTCGCGTGGTAGCGGAAAGTGATGTGGTGATCACCGCCGCTGTGATTCCGGGCCAGAAGTCGCCAGTGCTCGTTACTGGAGAAATGGTCGCTCGCATGGCGCCGGGGTCCGTGATAGTTGATTTGGCTTCCGAGCGCGGAGGAAACTGCGAGCTCACCAAGACCGGTGAAGTGGTGATCGATCACGGCGTCAGCATTATCGGCTGGATCAACATCGCCGGGCGCGTGCCTTACCATGCCAGCCAACTCTACAGCCGCAACCTCAGCGCGTTTCTTCTACATTTGGTGCAGGACGGAAAGCTGCGGCTGAACCTGGAGGACGAAATCATTCGCAGCACACTCGTCACCCGGCAAGGTGAAATCGTCAACCCGCGAGTTCGCGAGTTTTATTCATTGCCGGCCCTCGCGGCGGTACAAGGAGGACACTAGACAGATGAAATTAGATTTGATGACTGACCTTTACGTTTTCATGCTCGCCGCTTTCATCGGATTTGAAGTGATTCGACGCGTTTCCCCTCTGCTCCACACTCCGCTGATGTCGTTGACGAACGCGTTGGACGCCATCGCCGTTGTCGGCGCCATCCTCCTCGTAGGAGCGCATAAGAGCACCCTGTCGACGGTGCTGGGCACGATCGCAATTGTTGCAGCCACCAGCAACGTGGTCGGCGGTTTCCTGATTACCGACCGCATGCTCAAGATGTTCAAATCCAGCCGCGCCAAGAAACCGTGATCTAGATGCAGGTCTCCCAAAACATTATTGAAATCACTTATCTGGCGGCCACAGCGCTCTTTATTCTGTCGCTGAAATGGATGAGTTCGCCCAGCACCGCGCGCCACGGCGTCTGGGCCGGCGAGTTGGGGATGGTTCTCGCAATTGCGGGGACGCTGCTGAATCACGGGATTGTGGACTACAAGTGGATTGCAATCGCTCTCGTGTTGGGCACGATCATCGGCGTTCCGCTCGGTATGGTGCAAATGACTGCGGTGCCGCAGCGAACCGCGCTCAGCCACGCGTTTGGAGCGCTTTGCGTCACGCTGGTCGGCGCCTCCGAATTTTATCTTCGCGGCACCGAGGTTTCCCGATTCACCATGTCCGTTCTGTGCATGGAAGTGATTCTTGGCTCGCTCACTTTTACCGGCAGTTTGATGGCGGCGGGAAAACTTCAGGAAGTTTTGCCGCAGCGGCCAATTACCTATAAAGGGCAGAACGTGGTCAACCTTGGCGTTCTGGCGGTCGCTGTCGGACTCGCAGCCTATGTTGTAATTCATCCGGGGCACACGCACGTGTTCCCTTTCATCGTAGGAATTCCTCTTCTGTTTGGCGTGCTGATGATTATTCCGATTGGCGGCGCGGACATGCCCACGGTGATTTCCCTCCTGAATTCCTACGCCGGACTTTCCGCCGCGGCTATGGGATTCGTTCTCGACAGCAAACTGCTGATCGTGGCCGGCGCGTTGGATGGCGCTTCCGGTTTCATTCTGTCTTTGAACATGTCGAAGGCTATGAACCGTTCGTTCTCGAATGTGCTGTTTGGGGCGTTCGGGCAGGAACAGCCGAAAGGTGCTGCCGCGCAAGAAACGCGCAACGTGCGGAGCGCCAGCGCCGAAGAGGCTGCCGCGATTCTTTCCGCAGCTAACAAAGTCGTAATCGTTCCGGGGTACGGTCTTGCAGTGGCGCAGGCGCAGCACAAAGTCCGCGAGTTGTATGACGCGTTGACCAAACGCGGAGTGGACGTCAAGTTCGGCATTCATCCGGTTGCAGGGCGCATGCCGGGGCACATGAATGTTTTGCTGGCCGAAGCGGACATTCCGTATGACAAGCTGCTCGACCTGGACGAAATTAACGGGGACTTTCCGCAGACGGATGTTGCGCTGGTGATCGGAGCGAATGACGTCACCAACCCGGCGGCTCGCACCGATCCGGGCAGCCCGATTTACGGGATGCCGATTCTGGACGTCGATAAGGCACGCACGGTGATGGTGATTAAACGCGGGATGAGCCCGGGCTTCGCGGGAATCGACAATCCCCTTTACTACCTGGACCAAACTCTTATGCTCTTCGGTGACGCGAAATCTTTCGTGGGAGACATCGTTCGCGAACTCGGCAGCGCCGGCCATACTTAGCCCCGCAGGATTCATCAGCGGGGCGCTAGCGCTGGTAGGGCGGGCGCCTTTGCGAGCCGCTTTCTATCCTCGCAATGGCTTCTTCCAGTTTGCGCATGCGTTCAACGAGCTGCGTAATCTGGCCTTCGAGTTGGCCGAGGCGGTCAAAGACTTCAAATTGCTTGTTACGCAAGGTGTTGAATTCTTTTTGAAATTCCTCTGGTAGCGGCGAGGCCATTTGATCTCCCGGGAAGATTTTAGAACAAAAGCAAATCAAATTGAGAAGGAGCAGGCGAGAGGTTATCCGAGATTTGTCCGGCGGCGGCAGAAATCTGACGCCTGGCGCGGCTGTCTTCCCCGCGGAACCAATCCTGCCTGAATTCCACGGCGGTCTCACGGCTGTGTTTGGGGCTGTTCAATTCACTTTCCATGCGCGCGAGAATGATTTGGTAAGCGAACTGCAGGTCTGAATCCTGCGCGAAGATATTGCTGGCGCTGAGGCCCACGCGCACGGGAGCTTCTTGATCGGGCATAGCCATCCACAGCGCTCCGCGCGCATCGGCGGAAATCGAGGTCCCTTCACCCAGGATCTTGAAGACGCGCTTCAAGTAATTGCGGTTGGGAATAATTTCATCGTGGATTGCCTGGTCCACCGCTGCATCAAGATTGATGCGATACTGCTTCCATTCGTCTTGGGTGCCGACAATTTCTTCACGCTGGAGCTTTTCTTCGGCAGCTAGCTGTTGGACGCTGACGGTGAACTCGCTCGCGGGAGGAGCGCTTAGATTATCGTCCGCTCCGAGGGCCTGCGCGGATGGGTGCGCTTCGAACTGGTGCTCGGGATTGAAGCGGCCAGTGAGAGCGTAGGAAGCGGCGACGGCCGGAATTCCCTGCCAGGCAAAAACGGCCAGAGGAATCACCAGCTTTTTCGAGTGGTACAACTGCTCAGTTCCGCTTCGGCATTCGCTGCTGCGTTTGATGGTTCCGGGGATTTGCGCGAAATGCAGAACGCGGAAATTGAGCTCCGGATTCTCTTCCGCGTATTTCGTCAGTGAATGCGCGACTGCTTTGGGAGTGGTTATGAAAAAGTCGTTCATGTAGTCGGGTCTTACGGATTTGGGGAAATAGAAATTCATGACGCGGCGGGTGAAATCGGCGCAATTTCGCGTCAGGCCGTGGAAGTGGTTCACATTCGGCTCGGAGTTAAATTCTGCAATGAGCGCGCGGTCCTGCTCAATGGAAGTGTCCACCACGAACACGTACATGCTGCGTTCGAGAGTGGCGCCAACCATTTCGCGCCATTCGGCGCCGTTGCTATAGCGGCAGCGCGCGCCGGTGCAAATCGTTGCGAGATACTTTTCGCGGTAGCGCTCTTCGAGCACGGACTTGATGTCTTTGGAGCTGATCAGCGGGCGGTCTTGGGGGTCCTCGACGCCGTAGAGATAGACGCTGAGCGGAACGATGTTCCATTCGTAAGGCTGGTCTTCACCCAGAGTGGTGTAGTTGCTGATGACCGAACCTTGCTCACCGGGGCGGCACAAACGCATTTTCACCGGGGAGTCGTCAGGGCAGATATTCGAAAGATAGACGGCGCTATGGCCGGAGCCGGTGATACGAGCGACGCTGGTGTCGAGGGACTCGTTCAGGATCACCCCGGCATCGGCGAACGTGGCGGACGAAAGCGCACACGCCAGAACGGCGAGAAAAGCGACGATGGCCAGAGTGCGTTTATTCAACGACAATGAAACCTCCGAATGTGTGGTACCGGGACTTCCGCCGCGGGCAGGTATCTCCCGCAGGCTCCTGTTATTAGAAACACCGGCGGAGCGAAAAAGTTGCAACCTATTCAATCTACAAATAGTTAGATGCAAGGAGGGGCACGTAAGCCACATTGTTTGTAGCGCCAAGAAAGCAATTCTGGCCCCGGATAGATAGAAATGCGACGATTTATGTTCAGGGCGGCAAGGAAATTTCTTGGGCTTGCGCCCGTGGGTGCCGGCAAAAGCGCGGCGAAGGCGGTGGCACCCGGCGAGGAATTCCTTTACTTCTTTTTGTGGTCCTTCATTCGGAATATGACGATGCGCTTCACCAAGTCCAAGGGAATCGGTTTATCCAGCGGGAACTTGAGATTACCTTTGGGGCCTGCGTACTGAGACACTTCTTTCTTGAACGCGGCGGGCGCGGGCGGAAAAAGTGCGATGTGATTTTTGAATGCAGCGAAATGGATCAAGGATTTGCCGTTGAGCCTGAAGGTAGGGATTTGATAGCTGATTGCTTCCACGGCTTCCGGCGCTGCTTTTCGGATCGTCCGCCTGATTTTTTCAAGGATGCACTGAACATCTTTGGGAAAGGCGCTGATATATTCGTCAATGGACTTGAATTGTTTTTTCATAATTATGCGATGGCGTCACTTTTTTCGCTTTGACGGGGGAGGCCCGCCTACCCTTCGTTCCTCAGGAAAAAAACGGGCCGCTACAACTGCGAGCGGCGCGACGGATAGTAGCACAGCGAGAGTTCACGATTGAGTTCCCTCCCGTGCGGACCGGACCTTGATGGCCTGACAGGAGGGCCGGCTGCGATCAGGTAGTCGGACTCGAATCGGGCGGGACCGCGCGGTCCCAGCAACCACGAACGCCCTGGCGGAATTTTTCGCGTTGCTCCGGCGTCATCTGTTCCCAGCGTTCCCTCATGCGACGAGGGCGGTAACCGCCGCGGCCACCCGATCTATGGAATCCGCCGAAGAGAATCTTGCTGAGGACGAGCAGGCCCATGGCCTGCCAGTAGCCGATCGATTTCCAGCCAAAGATCGGCGGCACCAGCCAGTTCCATAGGTCTTTGACCACGAAACCGAGCAAGAAAAGAATGGCGACAAACAGCACCGCGAACAGCACAAACTTCAGTACGCGAAAAATGGAACGGCTTCTCATTTCTGTCCCTCCCCGGTTTTCAGAAATTCGTCGTAGATGGCCTGGAGCCGGCGGCGCAAATGAATCACGGCGTAATGCTTGCGCGAGAGCAGCGTGTTGACGCTGACGCCGGTGCGAGCGGCGATCTCCTTGAAGCTGTAGCCTTCGATCTCATGCGCGATGAAAACGTCGCGCTGGTCCTCGGGCAATTCGTCGAGGGCGTCCTCGAGCTCGTCGAGCAGAACGGATCGCGCATAGAGTTCCGCGGGGCCGGCATCCGGCGAGGGCAGCACGTCTTCGAGGCGGAGAGTTTCTCCCTCGCCGGAGACAACAACCTGATCGTTTCCGAACGGCCCCAGTCGCTTCTTGCGAAAGAGGTCAACGGTGCGGTTGCGGGCGACCCGAAACATCCAGGCACTCCACTGCTGCACCGGCTCCATGAGGCGATAAGCCTCGATGACTTCGAAGAAGACTTCCTGCAGAAGATCTTCCGCGTCGGCTTCGTTTGGAACGCGTTTGCGGATGAAATTGCGCAGGCGGGACCGTTCCTCCGCGATGATTTCGGAGATTTGACGGTCCTGCTCAGTCATCGAGATGATGTTCGACGGCTCATGCATCCATTCCTGTAGACGAACGACGGCGGAAAATATTGTAGAGAAGGCACGGGCGGATGGTAGCACGGTGGCTTTGGGATTCAGATGCGCCAGCCGCGATGCGGCGGGGTGATATACCTACGTCGCTCACTTCTCTGCGGGCGGGATCCTTGGGAACGCGGCGCCGCTTTTCGCGAATGGGGCGGTGGGCCAGAATAGGCAAGTTTCTTGCAAACGCCCGCGGGCCTTGCGAAAAAGCTAGGGCGCCAGCAAGCCGAAGACGACGATGGTTGTGCCGGTACCAAAATAGACTTTGCCGTTCGCTACCATCGGGGTGATGAAATGGCTGCCGAGCGGAGCAAAACTATCGCGGGAGCCGGCAGCCTGGGTCGAGTCGTAAAACTCATTCGCGAGATTCGTGGGATCGTAAGCGAATAGAATTCCGTTGTTGACATCAAGCGCCCAGACGATCCCGTTCGTGGTGCCATTCGAGGAAATGCTGGCCACGGGTCCAAAGAATGAGAACACATGCGCGCTTACGGAGGACGGAGTGGTGGCCAGCAGTGCGTTCGCGATCGGGTATGACGCGAGAGCCGATTCGGCGGGACCGACGTACACGGTATTGTTGAAGTAGACGGGCGTCGAGAAGTTCGAGTGCGCGAGCGGGAACTGCTGATAGACGGTATTGTTCATGCTGTTGTACTGGCCCATGTTGTCGCGGTTCAGAACATACATGACTCCATCCTTGCCAGCTCCCACGGCGAGGTGGTGAGTGACCCCGCCGGCCACCAAATCAGGCAGCAGCATTGGACCGGCTGAACCGAAATCCAGGTCCTCGTTGTCATCCGAAATCGTGTTGTCCGGGGCGAAGAAGTCCGCAACATTGAAAACGCCGGAGGCCGGAAGACGGACAAAAGAATTTGGGTAGTCCGCGCCGCTCGGACCTGTAGTGCCGAAACCGTTGCCAGAGATGGCGTAGATGCTTCCGGACGAATCGGCAGCAGCCCCACCGCCTCCCAACCAAATGCCCCCGCCCTTTACATCGGGAGTGAGGTTCAGAACGCGGGTTTGAGCAAGCGTGTCCGCGCTGAATGCGATGACCCAGGCGTAATACGTCCCGCAATCACCATCCAGCCCGGACCACACAGAGTAGATTGTGTTCCCGCTCTCCAGGAGCGCCGCCCTGTCATGCTGAGTGGAAGGATCGAACGTGACTGTGCCGGCTTGGCTGGGGAAAGTAGGAGCGATGGTGGTCGGGCCGCCGAAAAGCTCCTGGCCGGTGGTCAAATCAAGCGCATGGATACGGTGGAAGAAAGTGTGGGCAGAGTTCTCGGAATTGGCGATTACGTAGATGGCGTTGCGCGAACGGTCAATGACCGGCGTTGCCAGGACTCCGCTCGGAACGATGTTTCCACACGGCAGCCCGGTGGCGGTTGTTTCACCCGAGAGGAGCATCGACTTTTTCCAGAGGACCGTAGCTGAGGTACCGGTGATGCTGTCCGCGTCTATGGCATAGACAGAGTCGTTCTCGGTAGCGGCATAGACGACGTTCTTGGTCCCGACACCCGGGATATTCACCTGGCCGAGATAAAGGATCTGGCCGTCGATCGAACCGTCAACAGTGAACTGGCCCACTTTTCCAAAGGTCGTGGACTTCACGTTGGTTGGCGTTAGAGTCGTTTCATCGGGATTCAGGCCGCTTCGCGAATTGTCGTAGTGCCAGGTCGCCACGTCGGCCGTCTGGCTATTCGATCCCACGGTGAAATTTACTCCGTTGCTGGCTGAGCCGCTGACGGTAACGATGACGTTGCCGGTGGTCGCTCCGGCGGGAACCGGCGCCGCTATGCTGGTCGGGCTCCAACTGGTCGGCGTGGCTGCGGTGCCGTTGAAGGTGACAGTGCTGGTCCCTTGCGTCGCGCCGAAATTCGTGCCGGCGATGGTTACCGGCGTGGCTACAGCCCCCACGTTGGGATTGAGGCTCGTGATATTCGGGGATGAACTCACCACACTGTGATTGTTGCTTGAGCACGCCATCAGGCCAATCGAAAGAATCATCGAACACAAAAGCGCAAGCAGCCCGCTTCGCATGCTGAATCTGGCATTGCGTTCGCCGCGCGATGCAGCGCTGGAGCCTGGGTTCGTGAAATGGTCGCGCATTCGATGTACTCCTCGTTTAGTGGTGAGCGTCGCAGCACATATACTTATGATGATACGAGCGCCGTGTGAGTCACCGGCGAGTACGATTTAGTAAAGCTCGGGCCGCTTCGGAGGGCGCAAACGCCTGGGGGGACGTCCCCCGTATTGCTGGAAGGTTCTTGATATTCTTCAACCGCGTCGCGGCTCATTCTTTCGAATAAATGCCAGGACGCTAACTTACAGCAAAAAAGTGGTGAGCCGGGCAGGACTCGAACCTGCAACCCGCTGATTAAGAGTCAGCTGCTCTACCATTGAGCTACCGGCCCAACAAAAGAGGAGTATTGTAACACGATAAAATCTCGTCCCCAACGACGGCGGAAGGCCATGGATTGCCTTCCCCGGTCGCATAAATAAGCCATTGGATCGCGCGAAACTAAGAGGGACGGCGGAGAGTTGCCGCGATTTCCTGGGCGACCTGGCGGGCGCGAACTAACTCACCAGGGCCGAGAGAAATGGCTGCGACGCGCGCGTGGCCTCCGCCGCCATATTTCTCGCAGAGAGACGCAAGATTCACGTCGGCGGATATTTCCTTCCAGGGGCTGGTTCCCACCGAGATCTTTGTGCGTATGGGGGAGGCGCTCACGCCTACGGAGTAGATTGCGTCGGGATGCAAGAAATACGGAATGAATTTATTGTAGCCTTCGAGGTCGAGGTCGCTGACGTCGAAATAGATTACACCGCCGCGAGAATCGGTGCGGTCGCGCAAAATATCGAGCGAGCGGCGGTGCCGTTCGAGAAGGCTGCCCAAATATTTTTGAACGATAGGCAGCTTCACCATTTCCGCAAGCGAAAGAACGGCCATATGCGGAATGAGTTTCGGAACGAGCTCGGGTTCGGGCGCCGCTTCGATCACCAGCGCGAGTTGCATGGCCGGCTCCGCGAGCCCGACGGCGATTGCGGGGGTTTCAAATTGTGCGCCATCAATAATATTTCCCCAATGGATCAGTTCAGCAAGGGGGCCGGCGTCAAATCCGAATTTTTCCGCTGCGATGGTGGCCAAAAATTTCGTGCAGGACTTGAATGCAGGGTCGTAGAATTTCTTGCCGGAATGGTCGTGGCGGAAATGCTCGGCATCCTGAGGAGTGAGAAAGGCGCTCTGATGATGGTCGAACCACCAGGTGAGCAGAGGCGAACTGGAATATTTGAAGTCTACGATGGCGTTTTCGTCGCCGTCGAAAATGCCGTCTTCGAACGGTTGCGAAGCCTTATGCGTCATCCCGGTGTACATAAACTGGGCGTCGGGATGGATGCGCTCGCGGTAAAAGCGGGTGAACACGGCGGCCGAGGCGGCTCCGTCGAAGCACTTATCGTGAAAACAAAGGCGAAGCTTCACTTACGTCTCCCGCAATGTACATACGCAATTGAATATCTTGAATAAGGAAAGCCAATAAAGATGGACGCTGGACCGACGGATGTCAAGGGGTAACGCAGGCAGAACGCGCCGCGCGCGCCGGCGAATGCGCGCGATGAGTTCGGAAGGAAGAGATCGAAAACGACGCGCAGCTCGCGGCTTACGATTTGCCAAAAAGCTTATCCGCCAAATCCGCGGCGATGGGTACGCGGTACCGCTCGCCCTGGTAGGCCTTGACCATGAGCAGGACCCAGAGGACAAGGCCCACGAGAGAAATGAGCCAGAAGAGCAGGATTCCCAGCGAGAGTCCGGTCGTGATTCCGGCGAGACCTCCGGTGACGAATAACATGCCGACGATAATTCGGATGATGGTGAGCGCGCCGAAGACTACGATAGATTGCGCTGCGTGAAAGCGAACGAACGGCCTCTTATCCGTGAGGTAGAAGATCAGACCGGTGATCCATCCGAGAAGGTAGCAAAGCAATCCAGCGACGTTTTCAGCCAAGCCGGATTGCGTGGAGGCGGCGGAAGACGACGAGGCTGCCGATCCCTGGGTCGCGCCACAACTTGGACAGAAAGCAGCATTATCTGCTACAGCGGCTCCGCATTTCGTGCAGTGTGGCATGGCGTTCCTCCCAAGGAGTGGTTGACGCTTGTTGGGGCGGAAGCCTAGCAAAACAGGGTGAGGGCTGCAAGGGCATTTCCTCGTTGACCTGGTAACTCCAGACAGACCCATGCAAAAGGTCGTAATGCGCGGGAACGAATTTGCGTCCGTATCCCTCAGCGTGCGTTTGGCTGTTCCCGGAAACCAGCTCGCCTGTATAATCGAACGAGCCAGCCGACGCGGAAGTGGCGGAATTGGCAGACGCGCCAGCCTTAGGAGCTGGTGGCCGAAAGGCCGTAGGGGTTCGAGTCCCTTCTTCCGCAGAAATATTCCAAGAAGCAACGAAGCGGGGCTGGTTGACGCGAGAGAGCGTCTTCCCTATACTGGAAATTCACCTGCGGTGAAAGCCAGCCGCACTTCCCTGCCACGGTTCTCGGATAGGAACAAGTGAAAGGCAGATAGGGCCAGGGATTACTGTAAGAACGCCCTGAAAAACTTCCATGACAGAAGCAACATGCAAACGCGAACTCGAGTTGGAAATTCCAGCCGAGAACGTAAGTAAAGCGACCGAAAAAGTGGCGCGCGATCTTGCGCGGGTGGCGCGCGTTCCGGGGTTTCGTCCGGGTAAAGCTCCGGTGACGCTGATACGGCGGCGCTTCGCTGAAGATATACAAGGGGAAGTGCTGCAATCGCTGGTGCCAGAATATATCGAGAAAGCTCTCGAAGAGAAAAAGCTGATTCCGATTACGCGTCCATCAGTGGACAAAGTTGATTTCAAGGAAGGCGAGCCGCTGCGATTCCGCGCGGTGTTCGAAGTGCTGCCGGAGTTCGAGCTGGGCGATTACAAAAATCTTGCAATCAAAGTGGATGCTATCGAAACGGGCGACGCGCAGGTAAACAAAGTGATTGAAGATATGCGCGAGCGCGCGGCTACGTTCGTCCCGGTGGAAGGGCGAGCGGCCAAGGACGGCGATTACGTCTTAATCAAGCTTTTAGGGATGCCGGTGGGCGGCGGCGAGCCGGTGCAGGCGGACAACATCATGTGCCACATCGGCGCGGAAGAAACTCTGGAGAGTTTTACGGACAATCTGCGCGGCGCCAGCAGCGGCGACACAAAACAATTCCGATCGCAATACCCCGATGACTATCCGGACCAGAAACTGGCAGGTAAAGCCTACGATTACACGGTGGAAGTTCAGGGCATCAAGGAAAAAAAGCTGCCCGAATTGAATGACGAGTTCGCGAAGGACGCCGCCGGCGAAAAGGGCGCTTTCTCGACTCTGGAAGAAATGCGCAAGCTCATCTCGAAGGATTTGGAAGCGGCCAAGGAAGATCAGCAGAAGACGCAGGCTCGCGAAAAGCTTCTCGAAGCTCTGGTGAAGCAGCACGATTTTCCGGTGCCGGAAGCGCTGGTGGAGCATCAGATGAACGTAAGGCTTGAGCGCAGCGTTCGGGCGCTGAGCGCTCAGGGAGTGGACCCGCGCGCGGTGAACATCGATTGGGTGGCGCTGCGAAACCACCAACGCGAGCGGGCGGTGGACGACGTGAAGGCCGAGCTTCTGATTGACCGCATCGCGGATGCGGAAAAGATCGACGCGACCGATGAAGAGGTTGAAAAAGAGATTCAAGCGCTGGCGGAACACAGTGGCGAATCGGCAACGGCGATGCGGGCTCGCTTGACAAAGCAAGGAGTGCTCGATAGGATGAAATCGAAGTTGCGAAGTGACAAAACAATCGAGTGGCTCTACCGCAACGCCCGAATCGAGACGGCCAAGAGTGAGAAGTAGGTTCGGGTTCCTCAGCGCACAAAAGTTCTCCCTATGACAAACACAGACGACGCCAATCCGCGTGCAACAACACTCGTTCCGATGGTCGTCGAACAGACGAACCGCGGCGAGCGAGCGTACGATATTTATTCCCGGCTGCTGAAAGACCACATCATCTTCATCGGCACGCCGATTGACGACCATGTGGCCAACCTGGTGACGGCGCAATTGCTGTTTCTGGCGTCCGAAGACCCGGAGAAAGACATTTCGGTGTACATCAACTCACCGGGCGGCTCGATTTCGGCTGGAATGGCGATTTATGACACTATGCAGTTTGTGCGGCCCGACGTGGTGACTTATTGCATCGGGCAGTCCGCGTCGATTGCGGCTGTGCTGCTTGCTTCGGGGACGCCCAAGAAGCGCTATGCCTTGCCTAACTCCCGCGTGCTGATTCACCAGCCGTGGATGTCCGGCTTGTCCGGGCAGGCCACCGACATTGATATCCATGCCAAGGAAATCCTGCGCACGCGCGAAGCGCTTAACAAGTTGCTTGCGGGCCATACGGGCCAGAGCATTGAAAAGATCGAGCGAGACGTGGAACGCGATTTCATCATGACGGCAGAGCAGGCCAAGGCGTACGGAATCGTTGACGAGATCATTTCAAAGTACCGCTAGTGAGTTCCAAAGGGTTAGTATCTAAAGCGATGATTCCCTGCTTCCGACCCGCCCTTCGTCTTACAATAAGGAATAGATTAGTCGTCGCTGCCGCAGCTTCCGAGAGACGAGGTTTGACTTTGTGAAGCGTTTCACCCCAGAAGAGCCGTTGCGGTGTTCCTTCTGCCATAAGACGCAGGAGCAGGTGGAGAAGCTCATCAGCTCGCCGAATGAGTATCCGCGCTCCTACATTTGCAATGAGTGCGTGGGGGTCTGCCAGCAGATTCTGGAAGACGAGAAGCGCGAGCAGGCCAGCCCGGTTAACCGGCGTCTGCCGCGGCCTCCGGAGATTAAAGCGTTCCTCGACGGGTACGTGATCGGGCAGGACAAAACGAAAAAGAAGCTTGCGGTTGCGGTGTACAACCACTACAAGCGGATCTTCCTGAACAAGCAGCCCGGCGACGTGGAACTGGCGAAGTCCAACATTCTGCTGATCGGTCCTACGGGAACCGGCAAAACGCTTTTGGCGCAAACGCTTTCGCGGATGCTGGATGTGCCGTTTGCCATCGTGGATGCCACGACGCTGACCGAAGCGGGCTACGTGGGCGAGGACGTCGAGAACATTATTTTGAAACTGCTGCAGGCCGCCGATGGCGACGTGACGCGCGCGCAGCAAGGCATCATCTATATTGATGAGATTGACAAGATTTCGAAGAAGGACGAAAACCCGTCGATTACCCGCGATGTTTCGGGCGAAGGTGTGCAGCAGGCTCTGCTGAAGATTCTGGAAGGAACGGTCGCAAACGTTCCGCCGCAGGGCGGACGCAAGCACCCGCACCAGGAATTCACGCCGGTGGACACCACGAATATCCTGTTCATCTGCGGCGGAGCTTTCGTGGGCATGGAAAAGATTATCGAGCGCCGGGTGGGCCAGAAGTCGCTGGGCTTTCATGCGGACGTGCAACCGACGACCGCGTCGCGCCGCAATATCGAGGTGCTCGAGCAGGCGCAGCCGACTGACCTGATCCGTTACGGCCTGATCCCGGAATTTGTGGGCCGATTGCCGGTGATGGGCGTTTTGAGCGATTTGGACAAAACAGCGCTTGTGCGCATCCTCACCGAGCCGAAGAACGCGCTGGTGCGACAGTATCAGCGGCTGTTTGAATTCGAAAACGTCCGGCTGCGATTTACGGACGACGCGCTGGAAACCGTGGCGGAACTGGCGCTGCAGCGCAAAGTGGGAGCGCGCGGACTGCGGATGATTCTGGAAGATTTGATGCTGGAAATGATGTACCACCTGCCGGCGCAGCGAAAGCTTCGCGACTTCGTGGTGACCGGCGACATGGTGAAAGGCCGCGAGATCAACTGGAGCTTGCTGGAGAAGGCTGGCTAGAATTTTGGGACAAAAGGAACCGATGTTCAACCGCGAAAAGACCGAAATCAAACGCGTGCCTATGATGCCGGTGCGGGAAATGGTCATTTTCCCGGAGATGATGCACCCGTTCATCGTCGGGCGCGAAGCTTCCGTGCGGGCGCTGGAAGACGCGCTGGCCGGCGACAAGAAGATTTTTCTGGTTACGCAGCACGACGCGTCGGTTGACGACCCCAAGCCCGAGGAAATTTATCAGGTTGGGACGCTGGCCAACATCGTACAAAGCGTGAAACTTCCGGACGGAAACATCAAAGTTCTGGTGGAAGGCACCACGCGCGCGAAAATCATTCAGGTAACCAGCGACGAAGGCTTTTTCCGCGCCTCCATCCGCGTGGTTACGGCAGCGGTGGAGTCCACTTCGCAGCTTCAGGAAGCTTCTAGCCGCGTGACGGCCCTTTTCGAGCAGTATGTGAAGCTTTCGCAAAGCCTGAACTACGACACGATGATCGCCGCGGTGCGCGTCGAGGATGCCGGCAAGCTTTCAGACGCCATCGCCGCGAACTTGCAGATTCCAGTGGAAGAAAAACAGGAACTGCTGGAACTATTCGACCCGCTCGAACGCTTGAACCGCATCGCGGACATCCTGGAAGTGGAAACCGAAAAGCTGAACGTCGATCGCTCGATCAATACCCGCGTGAAGCGGCAGATGGAGCGGGCGCAGAAAGAGTATTACCTCAACGAAAAGCTGAAGGCCATCCAGAAAGAGCTGGGCCGCGGCGAAGCCAACGAAATCGAGCAGCTCAAGAAGAAAATTGAGACGTCCGGCATGCCCGAAGGCCCGCAAGAAAAGGCCATGCAGGAATTGAAGCGGCTGGAAATGATGCCGCCCATGTCGGCGGAATCCACCGTTTCGCGCAACTATCTCGACTGGCTGCTGGCTGTGCCGTGGAAGAAGCGTTCCAAGGAAATTCGCGATATCAAGCGCGCGGAAGTGATTCTCTCCGAAGATCACTACGGCCTGGAAAAAATCAAAGAGCGCATCCTGGAATATCTGGCGGTTCGGCAGTTGGTGAAGAACCCTAAAGGCTCGATTCTCTGCTTCGTGGGGCCTCCGGGAGTGGGAAAAACTTCGCTGGCGATGTCCATCGGCCGCGCCACAGGCAGGAAATTCGTGCGCGTGTCGCTGGGCGGCGTGCGCGATGAAGCTGAAATTCGCGGCCACCGGCGGACTTACATCGGCGCGTTGCCCGGACAGATCATTCAGATGATGCGCAAGGCCGGAACGGTGAATCCGGTATTCGTCCTCGACGAAGTGGACAAGATGTCCATGGATTTTCGCGGCGATCCTTCCGCAGCGCTGATGGAAGTTCTGGATCCGGAGCTGAACCACGCGTTTACCGATCATTATCTCGACGTGGAATACGACCTTTCGAAGGTGATGTTCATCTGCACCGCAAACGTGCTGCACACCATTCCGCAGCCGCTGCAGGATCGCATGGAAGTTCTGCGTATTCCGGGCTACACGGAACAGGAAAAACATCAGATCGCGCAGCGCTTCCTGGTTCCGAAAGAGATTGCCGCAACCGGGCTTACGAAGACCAACCTGAAATTCACGGACGACGCGGTGACGCACATCATTCGGCACTATACCCATGAAGCGGGCGTGCGCAACCTGAGCCGCGAAGTCGCGAATGTTTGCCGCAAGATCGCGCGCAAAGTAGTAGCCGAGGGAAAGAACATAGAAGTCGAAGTGACGAACACCAACGTCAACGATTACCTCGGCGTTTTGAAGTACCGCGATTTCCTGGCCGAGAAGAAAAACGAAATCGGGCTGACCACTGGTTTGGCCTGGACAGAAGTGGGCGGCCAAGTGCTTTCCACCGAAGCAATGCTGATGCAAGGCAAGGGCCGGCTGACGCTGACCGGAAAACTGGGCGACGTGATGCAGGAATCGGCGCAAGCGGGCATGAGCTACGTGCGCTCGCGCGCGCATCTTTTCAATTTGCCCAAGGATTTCTACCGGCACCTGGACATTCACGTGCACGTTCCCGAAGGCGCCATCCCCAAGGACGGGCCATCGGCGGGCATCACGCTGTGCACCTCGATCGTGAGCGCGCTGACGCGCATTCCGGTTCGCTGCGACATCTGCATGACCGGAGAAATCACGCTGCGGGGCAAAGTGCTGCCCATCGGCGGAGTGAAGGAAAAGCTTCTTGCGGCGCACAGGCTCGGCTTCCGCACGGTGATTCTGCCGAAGGATAACGAAAAAGATCTGGCGGAGATCCCGCCGGAAATTCAGGCTCAGATGTCCATCCACTTTGTGGAGAACATGGACGAAGTGCTGCAAATCGCGCTCGAACATCCGCTTCCGATTCCCGGTCATCCGCCGATCGCCGATGTCGAGCCCAAGTTTGTTACAGATGTGGCCCAAGACAGCGAATTAACCAATTGAAACCCTCCGGCTCTCTCCCATCCTGCTAAGCAGGTTCGGCCCGCAACCGGGGGATTCAGATTGTCTGTAGTTCAGCCCATTCGTGATGAAGTAGGTTAGAAAAAGCGGCAGGTTCGAATTTGTGCCCGCCCGTAGTCCATTCAGAAAATCAATCATGCCTGAAAAACAGGCTAGAGAAGGAACGAACTCGATGAGCATTAGCCTTGCAGAACTAAAAGACAAGAACATTACGGACTTGGCGAAGATCGCCAAGGAACTGAACATCCCCGGCGCTTCTGGCATGCGCAAGCAGGAGTTGATATTTCAAATCCTCCGCGCGCAGACCGAAAAGAACGGGTTGATTTTCTCCGAGGGAGTATTGGAGTGCCTGCCTGACGGCTTCGGCTTCCTGCGCGCCCCGGAATACAACTACTTGCCAGGCCCGGACGACATCTACGTCTCGCCTTCGCAAATCCGTAAATTCGATTTGCGCACGGGCGACACGGTGTCCGGCCAGGTGCGTCCGCCCAAGGACGGCGAGCGCTACTTCGCGCTGATTAAGGTCGAAGCGGTCAATTTCGAAGATCCAGAAGTCGCGCGGAACAAGATTTTCTTCGACAACCTGACGCCGCTGTATCCGCAGGAGCGCATCCGCCTGGAGACCACCAAGGAAAACCTTACCGGGCGTGTGCTGGACATGCTTTGCCCGGTCGGAAAAGGCCAGCGCGGATTGATTGTGGCGCCTCCGCGCACCGGCAAGACCATGATGCTGCAATCCATCGCTAATTCCGTCACCACGAATCATCCGGAAGTAGCGCTGATCGTTCTGCTGATTGACGAACGGCCGGAAGAAGTGACGGACATGCAGCGCACGGTGAAGGGCGAAGTCATCAGCTCTACTTTCGACGAGCCGCCCCAGCGCCACATTCAAGTGGCGGAAATGGTTCTGGAAAAGGCCAAGCGGCTGGTGGAACACAAGCGCGACGTGGTGATTTTGCTCGACTCGCTGACGCGCCTGGGCCGCGCTTACAACGCCGTCACGCCTCCGTCGGGCAAGGTTCTTTCCGGCGGTATTGACGCCAACGCGTTGCAGCGCCCGCGGCGTTTTTTTGCTGCCGCGCGAAATATCGAAGAGGGCGGCTCGCTTACCATCATCGCCACCGCGCTGATCGATACAGGCAGCCGCATGGACGACGTCATCTTCGAAGAGTTCAAGGGCACCGGCAACATGGAAATCAATCTGGACCGCCGACTCGTTGACAAGCGCGTGTTCCCGACGATCGATATCAACCGCTCCGGTACGCGTAAGGACGAATTGCTACTGCCCGCGGATGAACTGAACCGCATCTGGGTGCTGCGCAAAGTGCTGAGTCCCCTTTCGACCGTGGAGGCCATGGAACTTCTGTTGGGCCGCCTCTCCAAGACGAAGACAAACGGGGAATTCTTGTCCTCCATGTCCAGCCCAGCCTAACCTTCGCTCACGCCAATCCCATTTCGATGAATAATCATTTCTTGCCGGTTATCTGCGGAATAAGATTCAGGGTGAGGAAAGCTTCCTCGCGGTCTAATCTTGGCGAAGCGCCTGTGCCGGGTCGATCCGTAAGACACGCGCGGCGGGGATAGCACTTGCGATTGCTGCGACTATCAGCAAGAAGACGGCCCCACCTGCGAAAGTAGCCGGATCCACCGCTGAAATACCGAACAGAAGTCCGCTTGTGAACCGATGCATTGCCCATGCGCCGAAGAGTCCTATAGCGGCGCCAATCGCAGCCATTTCTAGGGCCTGCTTCAGTACAAGCCAGAGAACATTCGTGCGGCTCGCGCCCAGCGCCATACGCACCGCCAGTTCCTGCTTGCGTTGCGCGACGAGAAAGGAGACCACGCCATAGATGCCCACAACTGCGAGCGCCAATCCTGCCGCCGCGAAGGAAGTCAACAAAACGGTGGTGAAGCGTTGCCCGCCGGTCTGGCGTTCGACCAGTTCGTCAATCGTTTGCACCTGAGCGAAAGGCATGTCGGAATCCAACGCATGAAGTTGACTTCGTATTTCGGACTCCACTAAATGCGGCTCCGAGGCCGTGCGAATCAAAATATCCTTGAACCCGCCATTCACCAGGGGGTGTTGGGAATACAGCACGGTAATCTGTGGTTGCGGCGCGAGGGCTAGACCTGCATTTTTGAAATCGCCAATAACGCCAATGATCGTGACGTCCACGTCGTCCGTTATATTCTCCTCAACAGTGATTCCCGGTAATGGCGGAGGCCCGATGTGGATCTTCCGGCCTATCGGATCTTCTGTCGCGAAATAGCGCCGTTTGAACTCCTCACTAATCAGTGCCACCGGAGGGCTCGTGGCGCCGTCCGACTCCGCGAAATCCCTTCCGCGAATCAGCGGAATTCCCAAAGTTCGAAGGAAATGTTGGTCCACAACTCCAAACTGCGCCGACGGAATATCTTGAATTCGTGTGACCGGATGCCCCGGAATAACCAACATCTGAGTCCACCCGTTATTGGGCGGGTAGACGGTTGTCACCGTCGCCTCAATCACGCCTGGCAATGCCCGGACCCTCGTTGCAAAATCATCGCAGAAGCGCGTTCTTACTCCGGGGTTTGCATAGCGGACAGGCGGCAAATAGATGCGGCCCCTCAATAAATGGTCCTGGCGGATACCGAGATTCTGACCTTCCAAACGCAGGATGCTTCGAACCAGCAGGCTCGCTCCCACCAGAAGCATCAAACACATCGCCATTTCAGTTATCACTAGTACGCTGCGCACACGCTGAGTCGAACGTCCGGACGTCCCGGATCGCCCGCCTTGCTTTAGTGCATCGACGAGGTTCAGCCGAGTGCCCATAAACGCCGGCGCTAGCCCAAAAAGCAAACTTGTGAAAAGAGACACCAATAAAGTGAAGATCAGCACTCGCCAATCGATTCCCACCGAACCAAGCTGGGGTAGGTTTTCCGGGTGCATCCTCGCGAGAGCTCTCAGTCCAATCTCCGCAGAAGCAAATCCCACCGCTCCACCGATGAGCGACAGCAATAGCGTTTCCGCAAGCAATTGCCGGACAAGCCCGCCTCGTCCCGCACCCAAAGCCGCGCGCACTGCCAGCTCCCGTTGACGCGCCGAGTTGCGCGCCAAGAGCAGATTGGCCAGATTCACGCAGGCTATCAGCAGGATCAGGCTCACGGCTCCCATTAACAAGTACAGCATCGGCCGCAGCGCCCCTACCCGGGAGTCAGCCAATCTCTTCACGGCTACACCGACACCTTGATCCACCGGATGTTCCGCTCCGAGCGCAGCGGCGATCACCGAGAGATCCGCCTGAGCCTGTTCGAGCGACACTCCAGGCTTTAGCCGAGCCAACGCTGCGTACCCGCGTTCTCCTCTCCCGCTTTCCGACGACATGTCGGGCGAATATGGAAAGGGAGTCCAAATTTCGCTGTGCCGCCCAGGCTCCACCCATGCCGGAATCACGTCCGGCATCACTGCGACGATGGTGTAGGGCTCCCCATTGATGCGAATCTTGCGGCCCAGTACGGACGGGTCGCCATCAAACCGGTTTCTCCACAGTTGCGCGCTGATTGCGGCCACGTAGTTTTTGCCTTCCTGATTTTCATCCTGGGAGAAGAACCGGCCGATGATGGGCTTCATATCCAGAACTTCGAAATAAGCCGCGGGGACCAATCCAACCGACATCTGCTCCGGTTGGCCCGCGGACTCACCGAAACTCACATTCTTAGGCCACGTGTCATAAGCCACCATGTTCTGAAAGCTGCGACTTCTCTGCGCGAAGTCCCGAACGTCGAGTGCCGAAGGTCCATCAGGATTTGCAAAGGTATTAAACATGCCTTTCTGAATGGAGTAGATACGCACGAGTTGGTCCGAAGCAGTGAAAGGCAATGGCCGCAGCATCAGCGCGTCAATCGCGCTGAAAATTGCGGTGTTGGCGCCAATTCCCATGGCCAGAGTGAGAACCGCAATTAGCGTAAAACCAAGGTTTTTGCGAAGAATTCTGGCGCCATACTTTACGTCCTGAGCGAATCGTTCCAGCCAAATCAGACTCCAGATCGCGCGCACGTCCTCTTTGACCAATGCGGTATTGCCGAAAGTTCGTCGAGCAGCATAATGCGCCTCCTCGGGCGATAGGCCGGATTCCTGCTGCTCCTCCGATTCCAGTTCGAGATGCGATGCCAGTTCCCGGTCCAGTTCTCTGTCCCGATCGTCACGTCTCCAAAACCGAATCGGCCACCAGCTAAGACGTTTCCAAACACTCATGACCGATCTCCGGGCACCGGCCACATCACCGTCGCCACGGCCGCGGCCAGTTGTTTCCATCTCGATTCTTCGCGAACAAGTTGTTTCCTGCCTGCGGGCGTTAGCCGGTAATACTTGAACTCACGATTCCCTTCCTTCGCGGTCTCCCACTTCGAGACGATCCAGCCTTTGTGCTCCATGCGGTGCAGAGCGGGGTACAACGAGCCGTGCTCCACCTGCAACACATCGTCCGTAGTTCGCTGTATATGTTTTGCGATTTGATGGCCATGAGCCGGCCCGAAAAGAAGCGTGCGCAGAATGAGCATATCGAGCGTGCCTTGCAGGAGCTCCGTCCGGTCGGGAGATTTCCTTGGGGTCATGACAGTAGACATCCTACCCTATCAAGGGTAGACGCGCTACCTTCGTTAACGTTAGCACTGGGGCGCGCGATTGTTGGTGGGACGGATTACCCGGCTGAAGCTCTCTCTAAATCCCGGGTCGCGTCAGGACAACGCCCTGAGGCGCGAGAGCGCTAGTGTGCCGAGTCCGTAACCTTTACCGGACAGCCGCAGGCTGGGGAGACTTGCCTGCGCGAAGCTCGCTCACCTTGACATTCTACTGGAAGGCATATATCTTCCCCTAGTATGTCTACCAAAGAACAACGAGAACGCATTGAATTGCTGCAAGGCACCCTGGACCTGCTGATTCTGCGCACGCTCGTGCGCGGGCCGGTGCACGGGCACGCCATCGCCAAGGCCATCGAATTCAATTCCGACGAAGTGCTGCAGGTGGAACAGGGGTCGCTCTATCCCGCGCTACACCGCCTGATCAAGCGCGGATGGATTTCGGCGGAAGAAGGAACGTCCGAAAATAACCGCCGGGCCAAGTTTTACAAGCTGACGGCGGCGGGCCGGCGGCGACTGACAGTTGAGACCAGCAAGTGGGACAAGATGGCCGAGGCGATTGCGCGAATTCTGCGTCCGGCGGAGCAGGAGGGCGAGTGATGAAAGAGCGCGAGCGCATGATGAAGGATCTGGAACAGGACATCCGCGAGCACATCGAGACGGAGACACAGGACAACATTGCGCGGGGCATGTCGCCGGAGGAAGCGCATTACGCGGCTTTGCGGAAATTCGGCAATGTGATGCGGGTGAAGGAAGACACGCGCGACGTGTGGGGCCTCGTCTGGCTGGAGCAACTATGGCAGGACGTCCGCTACGGAATGCGGATGCTGCGCAGATCGCCGGGCTTTACTGCTGTGGCCGTGCTCACGCTGGCGCTTGGTATCGGCGCGAACACTGCAATCTTTAGTTTGGTCGATACTGCTCTGCTGCGAGCGATGCCGGTAAGCGATCCGGAAAACTTGATGCTGCTGCGATGGACCAGCCACTCCGAGCCGAACCATCTGAGCTACAGCAGCTATGGCGATTGCGAGGGTGGAGGCAAAAGCGCGCAGACGGGTTGCTCTTTTTCGCAGCCAATGATCAACGATATCCGCAGCCGGACGAGCGTGTTCTCGAGCGTGGCTGCGTTCGCGGGTGGCGACCGGCTGGACCTGAGCGGAAATGGAGCGGCCAGCACGGTGGATAGTCCGGAGTACGTCTCGGGCGACTACTTCCAAACTCTCGGGGTGCAGCCGTTCATCGGGCGTCTGATCGCAACCACCGACGATGCGCCGACGGCGTCGCCCGTGGTAGTGCTGAGCTATAACTATTGGAGAAGCAATTTCCGCGGCTCGGCTGCGGCAGTTGGCAAGGCGATCCTGCTCAACAAAGTCCCGTTCATGATTGTCGGAGTTGCGGAGCGGCAATTTGATGCGCTGACGCCCGGGAATCCCGTCCAAGTCTGGCTTCCGCTCTCGGCACTGCCTCAGATCGAAGTGCCTTGGGACAATCGCGATGCCGATTTCAACAATTGGTGGCTCGTCGCACTCGGCAGACTGAAACCCGGCACATCGCGCGCTCAAGCGCAAGCCGCGGTGAGCACGCTGTTCAGCAATGAAGTGACACACAGCGCAAAGCCGTCGATGAAGACGGAGGACAACCCGGCGATTATTCTCATTCCTGCGCAGAAAGGGCTGACGGGCGACACAACAGAAATATCCACGCCGCTCTACGTCCTTTTTCTTGCTGTGGGAGTTGTGCTGCTGATCGCATGCGCGAATGTAGCGGGACTGTTGCTCTCGCGCGCCTCCGCAAGACAGAAGGAAATCGCGCTGCGTTTCACGCTGGGGGCGCGACGCGGGCGCGTGGTACGTCAGCTTTTGACCGAAAGCCTACTTCTGTCCGTGGCGGGCGGGTGTCTGGGCATTCTGTTGGCGAAGTGGGCCGCTGCGGCGATCACCGCATTCGTCGCTTCGAACCGAGAGGGCCGGACCACTCTGTACCCCGGAATCAACGGGCGCGTGTTGCTCTTTACGGTTGCGGTTTCCATTTTGACTGGAATTCTTTTTGGCCTGGCACCAGCGCTGCGCGGCATGCGCGTGGACCTGACTCCCGCGCTAAAGGAAGGAGCAGGAAGCAGCGCGCCGCCTTCGCGGAGGACCGCGCGTTGGTTTAACGCTACGAACGCTCTCGTGGTGGCCCAGGTGGCGCTCACGATGATCGTGCTCGTCGCGGCAGGGCTCCTGGTGCGCACGCTGCAAAATCTGAAGTCCGTCGATCCGGGCTTCGATACGCGAAACGTTCTGACGTTCCAGGTGAACCCCCAATTGATCGGCTACAAGCGCGCCGACATCGACAGCTTTTATAGCGAGTTGCAAAGCCGCCTCGCGGCAATGCCGGGAGTGACTTCCGTCAGCTATTCCTGGATGCCGCTGCTCGGCGGCGGATTGTGGACCACCGATTTTCATTTGCCGAATACGCCCAAGGATCAGTTGGCGGACGCGGATATGCTGCCGGTAGGCTCGGACTTCTTCGGGACCATGCGAATTCCGCTGCGGCTGGGGCGGGAGTTTAGCCCGATCGATTTCGTCGAAGCTGCGCGCGTGGCGGAGGTGCTCTCTGCGGAACGGGAACTCATAGCCGCGGGCGTCAAAGGCGCCGCGAGCGGCGTTGCGGAACAGAACATGAAGGCTGCGGAGGGCTTGCTGCCCACGCCGGCAATCGTGAACTCAACTTTTGTCGGGAAATATTTCTCCAAAACGAATCCTCTCGGATTGCGGTTTGGCGAGCATGACGCGGATGACTCAGACCCTATTTCCAGACCCGGATGGGAAATCGTCGGCGTAGTAGGCGATGCGAGATACAACAACTTGCGGCGCGGAGTGGAACCGACTATCTACGTGCCCTCAAGCGGACGCTCCGCCGCTTTTACGCTGCGAACGGGTATCAACCCGGCAAGCGTGGTTCCGCAGATTCGCAGCGTCATTGGCCAGATGGACAAGAACCTGCCCATTTTCGAAATCCGCACAGAAACCGAACAGATCGACCGCCAGCTTTTTCAGGAACGATTGATCGCACGGCTCTCGAGTTTCTTTGGCTTGCTTGCGCTGGTGCTGGCTTGCATAGGATTGTACGGATTGCTGTCCTACGAAGTGACTCGACGGACGCGCGAGATTGGTATCCGCATGGCTCTGGGCGCCAAAGCGGGCGACGTGTTGCGAGCGTTTATCGCGCAAGGGATCACGCTAGCCGCCTTCGGCGTCGCGATCGGCGTGGCGATCGCGCTGGGGATCACACGATTTCTGGGTTCGCTTCTGTACAACGTGAAAGCAGGAGACCCGCTGACGTTTGTCGGAGTGGCGTTGCTGCTCGTCGCGGTCGCGGCGCTCGCGTGCTATATCCCCGCTCTCCGCGCGGCACACGTGGATCCGATGGTCGCGTTGAGATACGAGTAGCACTTCGCGCAGGTGACCAGCAACCTTTGCTTCAGTGCCCGGAGTTCGCGTACTTGACCGAACAGCCGTAGGGACGCGTGGTGGGCGTTTCCACCTGCTTGCCGGCGATGGCCTGTTCGAGCGCGAGATTGACGTAATTCGTGGCGCCGGGCACGTCCTCGAGGTCGGTGGTCGGTTTGTCGTCAATGGCTCCATCGTAAATCACGACGCCCTGGGGATTGATGATGACCATTTGTGGGGATGTCTTCGCATCGTAGAGATGTCCGATCTGGCCGGTGGGGTCGAGCAAGGCGGCGGTCGGTGCAGCCTGCATCTTCGTTAAGTAGTCGTTCTCTTCGTTCGCAGTCATGTATCCCTGCTCACCCGGCGCGGACGAGAGAATCGTGAACCAGACAACGCCGCGGCCAGTCCATTCCTTTTGAAGCTTCTGCATGTTGCCGCTTTTGTAGTGCTTCCCTACGTAGGGGCATCCGTTGTTGTGCCACTCGAGGACGACGTATTTTCCGCGGTAGTCCGCGAGGTGGACGATTTTGCCGTTGCTTGCCGTGGCTGTGAACTGCGGAGCCGGCTCGCCGGTTTTCCCAGATAGGATCAGCGGCAAAGCTGCGCAGAACAACAAGGCTATGAGTATCGGGTATAGAGTCGAGCGCTTCATCTTAGGGGTTCCTCCTCCAAGAATTGTGCTGCGTGAATTTCAGCGCTGGTGTTTTCCGCTGCGCCAGGCGAGCCCAGAGGCGCGTCGATTATATATGCTTGACCGGCGGAGAGTACGAGCACGCCTTTCAGCCGCTCGATTGGTTTACGAAGCTGATCCGACTTCCGCAGCGTCAGGTGGAAGCCGGAGGCCGAGGGTAGGAGTTTCTGCGGAGCTGCGTTGTCAATCTGTGACTCGGCGAGCGGGAAGAAAACTGCCTGCGAGACTTGATGGCCAAGGTTCGCGGTGAGCACGAGGGAGTTGTTCGCATCGCGCACGCTGAATTTCCAGCTCCGCGGTGCGGGCCGCGGCAACGACTCGCGCGCGGCAGAGAACAGACTGCTGGTTCCAGCGTTCGGTGCAGGCGCTTGCGATTTGACGGGAAGAGTCAACGAGAGTTGGGCCTTGCCGGGAATGCATATTTCGCGGCAGACCAGGACTTTGACCTCGGCGCCGATCTGCGCCGACTGCTGCGACGCCAGGCTGGCCTGCGCATGGATCGGCACGATCAGCGTCACTTCATCCTCGTAACCAAAATCCACGACGCTAGGCGTGCCGAGGCGGCGCGGCGTGGGCCACTCCATCTCCCCGACAGTTAGACCCGCCGGCAACTGCCATTTGATGCGAGGCGGCTCGCCTGAATCGCCTGGATTGACCCAGTAGATGTGCCAGCCCTTTTCGAGTTGAAAGTGTAGCCCGAGGTAAAGTTCATGTCCCGCGGCCATGGACTGATTCTCGGCGATGAGGTCCAGCGTGCCGTGCGGGATGGGTGTACCGGCGGCCTGCACCCCTGCCGCGCACAGCAACAAAGCGATAGCAAGTTCCAACGTCCGGGAAAACTTTGTACTTGAGTGACAGCGCCACATTTCTCTTTTGATGCAGGAGGCGTCGCGCCCGTTTCTTTTAGTGTGACGAAACGCGAGAGCGTGGTGGGAGAGGCTGAGCAACAGAGCGGAGCGCGGCGCGGCGAGACAGTCGAAGGGGCGAGATCACCCCTTTGGCGCGATGTGCCGGGTGCGCTCTCGATTAGCCGAGGAATCCCAAATTGTTGCTGCTGAAGTTGCCGATGTACGGCAGCACGTACGGGAGATCCGCGGTGGCGAGGCCGAACCATTGGGCCAACGTCGCTGCGTATTGCGCTGAAGCCGTGCTGGGGATCCAGCGGCCGTTGGAGGCGACATCGTCGGGACCGCCGAGCGCCAGAGTTGGAAACGTTCCGTAAATCTGCCCGCCTTTCACCGCACCGCCAAGAATGATGTGGTGGCTGCCCCAGGCGTGGTCCGTTCCGTCGGCCGAATTCGGCTGGAAGGTACGCGCAAAGTCCGAGCAGGTGAAGGCGGTGACCTGATTCGCCAGATTCATTTCCTGCAATGCCTGGTAGAACGCCAGTAAAGCCGGGCTCACTTCGGCCAGAAGCGTTGCCTGCGTAGCCAACTGTCCCGAATGGGTATCGAAATTGCCGGCACCTACAAAGAAAATCTGCCGCTTGACTCCCAAAGCCGCGCGCACGTTGATGAGTTTTGCGACTTCGGCTAACTGAGCGCCGAACGGAGTGGTAGTCGGAAAGACAGTTGTCAGCGGCGCGGCTGAATTCAACGCGCCAGACAGGACTGTGTTGTAGGTGAACGCGTTGTTGGTGATGGCATTGTCTTCCTGGATCAACGAGACACCGCTGCTCATGTTGGCGAACTGTTGGGCTGCGGCCTGGCGGGAAGAGCAGTAGGAGCTATCACTGCAGCTGGGGGCTCCGGGTCCCGAGGACGAGACGGAAACGGGTGAAGTGTCGGTGCCATTGCAGAACAGAGTATCGCCGCTGATCGAAGCGATCATGGGTACCAGCGCGCCCGGATTGTATTGCGTATTCATTCGGTCTGCCATGCGCCCAGCCCAACCGGAACTGCCCGACGAGTCATTCATCTGGTTCTGCCACTCCAGTTGTTGGTCGGGATGAGAGAAGAGGTTGCTGGGCGGCACGATTGAATTGGCCTGGTATTGCGCGCGGGTGGTCGGCTGCAGGAGCGTACCGACATTCGCCAGGAAGGCCAGGTTGCCGCTGTTAAACAAAGACTGCACTTCCGGCAAGCTGGGATGCAGCGCAAAGTTGGGCTGCGGCGTAAGGGGTAGCAGGGTGTTCTGCGCGAGCGCTAACGGTCCTCGAATGGTTGCGTAGTTGCTATAGCCGTTCGTGTCGAACGGGATCAGCATGTTATTCGCGTCGTTTCCGCCGAACATAAAGATGCAGACCAGCGCCTTGTAATCCGAAGTTGTTTGGGCCAGAGCGTTGAGCATTCCGAAAGGACGGAAGCCCAGAAGATTGCCGGCTGCGAGCAAGGAAGCATTGGTTAGAAAACTTCGTCGACTGTGTGACATAAAACTCCTTTTCAGGCCGCGTTGCTACGATTAGTGCATGATCTTGTATTGCGATGAAGTGACGACCAGGAACACGGCTACTTCCGCGCGGCTCTGGAGGTCGGTCGCGGGAATGGCGGTGATGGTCTCGATTAAAGCGGTACGCATATCGCTGGGCATTTGGCTATGCATGAAAAGCATCCCCAAATAATCCACCAGTTGCGTGGGGTCAGACGCTTGCTGGCCGATGACGCTGGTAGCGCTCAGGTCTATGACCGGCGCTGAATCTTCGTTGTGAATAATCTTGTCGGCCAGACTCATCCGAGGAACGACCGATCCAGTGTTCTCCAGGGAAAACTCAGGAGCGTTCAAGGTCGTTTGCGGGATGATGTAACTGGGCGGGAAGTAGTTAAAGACACTGGACTGGTTGAAGGGCGCTTCTCCGACAGAAGTCAACGTCGAAGACATGAAGTTAACGTATGAATAGGAATTTGCCGGAGTCTGAGCCGCATTTAACCCGCGCAACAAATTCATGGTCCACAGCAGGGGCTCGCGCAGGTGGCCGCCATCGACGGCAGGGTTCGAATCGGCCTGGTCCCCTGTCTGCACGTCTCCCGCACGCGCTTCCGAATCCATAATAATCGCAGTCAGGACGGCCTTCATGTCGCCTCGCACGCCGCTGCCGTTATCAGCAAAGACCGCAGCAACGCGAGCGACATATGCAGGGCTTGGATCGCCGGTCACCAGGTGTTGAATGAGCTGTCTGCAGACAAAAGGGCCAATGTTTGGGTGCGCAAAAATGTTATCGAGGGCGCCCTTCAGGTCCTGCTCGGCCGTCTGGCCGGCAGGAAGCGTGGTTCCATTCAGGAGGGTCTTTGAGGTGGTGTCATGCTTGTTCTCTACCGGGACCATCAAGTGGAGCCAGTTACTTGTGTAATTGAAACTTGAAGGGGAACTGCCGTCGGGATTGGCAAAGGTCCAACCGGTGTAGGCACGCGCAAAAGCTTCCACCTGAAGCTGGGTGTAGGTGGGAATCGGATTACCGCTGCCATCCGTCTGTAGGCTGCCGTCCGAATTCAAGAGATTTAGTCCCAGAGTAAAGAGCTGCATATTCTCGCGGCCGAAATTCTCATTCGCGATTTGACCGGTGGGAGGCTTTCCACTGTTCACCATATTCAGGTAGTCGCCCATGGCCGGCGAGAGAGTGGCATCCTGCATGATGGTGCGGTAATTGGTAAAAGCGTCTCCCGCCAGAGTATTCAGGTAGAACGGCATGGCATTATCCTGCTCGATGGGTGCGACAAATATTTCACTCAGAGCCATGGCTACCCGTTGACGGAACTGATCAGGGGCCCAGACCGCAACGTTCAGGAATTCCGACTGCGTGCAACGCCAGTTGGAAAACCCGCACACGGCCGTGTCAGGCGATGGCGGCTCGCTGAATTGCGTGGTGCCCTGATTGAACTGCTCGGTGAGAGCAGCCTGCAAGCCGATCTGTTGGACATGCGAGATGGTCGTCGCGGTGGGACCAAAGCTGGTCTGATCCAGGAATCGCGCCGCTGCGGTAGCGGAGACCGCAGCCGCTCCGATGACTTGCGCACTGATACTGTTCGAAGAGCTCGATCCGGGGTTCGGATTCGTCACCTGGAGAGGCACGGAAAAACCCGCTTGGCCGGCGGTAGCCGTTCCGGTTGCGATTATTTGCGTGCTGGTGACGGACGTGGTTGTCAGGGTGCTGCCGCCAAAAGCTACGGTGGCGCCGCTGACAAAGTTGGTACCAGATATCGTCAGGGTAAACGCACCAACAGTTACTTGCGGAGGCGAAACGCTGGAAATCTGCGGGATGGGATTCCAGAGCGTTACGGCGCTCGAGGCAGTCGCTGATTTCTTGGTGGTCTCGGTGGCCTCAATCGTCACCGTATTGGGGGAAGGAAGGGTTGAAGGAGCGGTGTAGTTGCCGGTCGCGTCAATGGTGCCGGTGGCGGGGCTTCCTCCCATCACACCATTTACCGACCAGGTGAACGTGGCCGTAGTCAAAGAGGGAGTAAATTGCTGGGTCAAACCGGCGCGCACGTCCGCGGTGCCAGGAGATATGGTGAGAGCGCCCGGACCGGGACCAGTGCTCCCGGGCGGAGTAAGCGCACAGCTCGAAATCATTAAAGCCAGAGCGACGGCTACGGGTGCAAGGATTGATGAGCGACGCACGGTCCCCTCTCAGGTCTATCTGGATTCGAATGGACCCAAACCCAGTCAATGTGAAAAAGTTCCATTATTTTTCAGAATTCGCAATTTAGCGAGACGGCACGTAAAAACACCCTAAGAAGAGGAGCCTAACTAGCCGTGTTGTGTGGTGCAACTGGCGCGAGGGCCAGATTAATCCGCCTGTCCGCGAGTACCATTGGGTCTGGATTTATGCGAGCAAAGCCAGCAGGCGTTTTCGCATTTGCTTCGCTGTCAGAGAGGTAGTCAATTCGGAGAGGTTACTTTTTGCGGTATTGCTGAACTAGCTGTCGATAGCGCGGGTCGTCGTGAAGAGACTTGAAATACGGGCTGGCATCCAGCGCGCCGAAGTCGCCGAAGCCCAACTTGAACGCGTTTTGCAGCGCAACCAGAGCTTTCTCCTTATCCCCCTTGCCGGCGTAGGCCGAACTCACCCAGTATTGGTCCATCGCGGTCTTCGATGCGACACCCGAGTTCATCAAGACAGCAATGGCCTGATCGTAGTTTCCTTGGGCCAACGCGAGCTGGCTCATTCCAAGGGACTCGTACGTGTTACTCCCGATCTCTTTGGCGCGGCGGAAGGCTGCCGCTGCTTCGTCGTAACGTCCCTGAAAAATTAACGCGCGCCCCAAGTGGTACTGCGAGGCCGCCGAATTCGGCTCGAGACGTAGAGCCTCTCGCGCAGCTTTCTCGGCCTCCACCGCTTCGGGAGGCTGCTCGTATGCCAACGCCCAGGACAACAAGTCCCAGCCAAGCGCGTTATCCGGTTCCAATCGTATGGCCTCGCGGAGTTCGGTCGCCGCCGCGGAGTAGTCATATTTCAAACCGTAAGTCTGACCGAGCGCCACATGGGCTTCGGCGAGATTGGGGTCGATGGCGACTGCCCGTCGGGCGTACTCCTCAGCCTTGTGCAGGCGAGATGGATCGGTTGCAAGATCGCGATAGTAAAGGCTCTCGACATGAGACAGGCCGGCCATAGCAGGCGCATAGTTGGGATCGAATTTCAGCGCTTGTTCAAAGTTCGTGCGCGCCGCTTCAAATCTTTCGGGCGTCTCCACTTCGAGCAAGCCCTTGCCCGCGAGATACGCCTCATACGCCTGGGGATTCTGCGTGTAGCGCTGCTGGATGGCCTTCGTTTCTTGCGGACTCAGATTCAAATTCAGCGCTTGCGCAATTTTTAGCGCGGTTTGCTCCTGCAGCGAAAACACATCTTTCATTTGGCCCGTGAAGTCGTCGGCCCAGACCTGAAATCCGGTGGTGGAATCGATCAAATGCACGTTGATGCGCACCTGATCCCCGGATTTTCGCACCGTGCCTTCCAGCAAATAGCGCACGCCGAGTTGGCGTCCCAATTCGGCCGCGTTCTGATCCGCGCCTTTCACCGCGGCGGCAGTGGAACGCGGCGCCACGTCAATCCCTTTAATCTTCGAAAGCTTCGTCGTGATTTCGTCCGTCATTCCGTCGCTGAAATACACGCTGTCCGCATCCGTGCTCAGATTTTGCAGCGGAAGCACGGCCACCGACGGCTTGACCGCGACCGTTGCGGCGTCCGACGCGGAATGTTTTTGATACCAAAACGCTCCGCCCATCGCGAGCAGCAATACCAGCACGGCCGCGCCTGCCAGCATTCCCCACCGATTCGATTTCGACGAAAACCCCGCCGAAGCCTCGACAACTCCTCTCGGCACCACCACTCGCGACGATTCCGTTTCCCTTTTCAGACGCCGCAAGTCCGCGCCCATGTCCGCGGCCGACTGGTAACGCATCTTGCGGTCTTTTTCGAGCGCTTTGTTGACCACCTGCTCGAACCCGCCGGGCAACGCGGGATTCAAACGCAGCGGCGGAACCGGCGGGCGATTCAGGATCGCTTCGAAAATCACTCCGCTGGTCGCGCCGGTGAAGGCCATCGCGCCGGTGCCCATTTCGTACAGCACGGAACCCAGCGAAAAAAGATCCGTGCGCCGGTCCAGATCGCCGCCGCGCACCTGCTCCGGCGACATGTATGTAACCGTGCCAATCGAGGTGCCAGGACTGGTAAGCAACTGCTCGTCAGCGGCGCCTCGTCCGGACCGCGTCGCGCCTTCGGCCACCTTCTGCGCGGCGGGCGCGAGCTTGGCCAGGCCAAAGTCGAGGATTTTTGCGTGCCCGCGAGAGGTGATGAAAAGATTGGCCGGCTTGATGTCGCGATGAATGATTCCGGCGCTGTGCGCCGCGTCGAGGCCTTCCGCAATTTGCGTGCTCCAATCGAGCAGCGATTCGATATCCAGCGGACGCCCTGCGATGTGGTGCTTGAGCGTCTGGCCATCGAGAAATTCCATGGCGATGAAGCGGCGGCCGTCGTATTCATCAATTTCATAGATGGTGCAAATGTTGGGGTGGTTCAGAGCAGAAGCGGCTTGCGCTTCGCGCTGGAATCGTTCGAGCGCCAGGTCGTCCTTGGCAAGATCTTCCGGCAGGAATTTCAGCGCGACAAAACGGCGGAGCTTGATGTCCTCGGCCTTGTAAACGATGCCCATCCCGCCACCGCCGAGCTTTTCCACAATGCGGTAATGCGAAATGGTTTGGCCGATAAAGGAGGAAGGCTCCGTCATGTGGCGCACATTTTAGGTTGCACGAGGATGCAAGTCAACGCGAGCGAGGACGCTGGACAGCCGACTCACCTGTTAGAGCGGATGGCTGCGCGAACATTTTGTTCCAGGTATTCAGAAAGGTGCTGCTTAATGGCGCGGAGGGGTTCGTCACTTTTTTGCAGGCGGCTAATCAGCAACGCACCTTCCAGAGAGCCGATGATTAATTGGGATAATTCTAGCGGATTGACACGGTGAGTAATCTGGTGTTTCCTGATTCCTTCTTTCGTGATTCTGGACAGCCGCACGGTCCAGTTCTGCAATGCCTTCTTGGCTCGCGCTCGCAGGGCCGCGTTTCCGTCATCCGCTTCGATTGCAGTGTTCATGAGCGGGCAGCCGCCGGGCACCAGTCCCGCTCGCAACTCGACAAAATTGTCGATCATCTTCTTCAAACGGTTCACGCAGTCCGGAACTTCCGCGACGCCGTCCAGCCTTCCGCTGACGGCTTTTCCCCAGGAATAGTCGAAGGCCTCGGTGGCTAGCTCTTCTTTGCCCGAGAAATGCCGGTAAATTCCGCCCTTCTGGAGGCCGGTGGCTTCCATCAAATCCGAAAGTGAAGTGCCCTCATAGCCTTTTTGATTAAACAGCGGGGCGGATTTCCGGACGATGTCATTCCTGGTTTGCTCTCCCTTGGTCACGTGTGTCTCCCGGCGACCAGCCGAGAGGCCGGCTGGTCTTTTACGCGAAACCATTATAACCTATTTGAGACCGAATGGTCTCTTTTTGCATCTAAAACGGCCAGAGCATTCATGAGCGAGACGCTTACACCGACCGCCGCCCTGAATCTTTCCATCCCCAAGGTGGGAATAAATCCGTGGTTCATCGCCATCACCGTGACACTGGCGACGTTCATGGAACTTCTGGACACGGCGATCGCCAACGTTGCTCTCCCTCATATCGCAGGCGGCCTCGCCGTCAGTTCGGATGAAAGCACCTGGATTCTGACCAGCTACCTCGTCTCGAACGCTGTTGTTTTGCCCCTCTCCGCGTGGCTTAGCCGCCTTTTCGGACGCAAGCGCTACTACATGATTTGCGTAGCGCTGTTCACCGTGAGTTCCTTGCTGTGCGGATTCGCCCCGAGCCTGGGCGCGTTGATTTTTTTCCGCGTGTTGCAGGGAGTGGGCGGAGGAGGACTGGCTCCGGTGGAACAGGCCATCCTCGTAGATACCTTCCCGGCCGCCAAGCGGGCCGCAGCCTTCGCTCTCTATAGCATGGCGATCGTGACTGCACCGGCGATCGGGCCGCCGTTGGGCGGTTGGATCACGGACCATTGGAGCTGGCGATGGGTGTTTTTCATCAACATTCCGATAGGCATCATCTCTTTGATCCTGACCAGCCGCGTGGTTTCTGATCCGCCGGCGTTCAAGCGCGAGGTGGAGGAAGCGCGCAAGGACGGAAAGTTGAAGATCGATGGATGGGGAATTTTCTCGGTGGCCATGGCGTTCGCTTGCCTGGAAGTCGTTCTCGATCGAGGTCAGACTGAAGATTGGTTCGAGAGCCACTTCATCGTAATTTTCTTCACCATCGCGATGGTAGCGCTTCTGTTTACCATTGTATGGGAGTGGCGCCATCCCGATCCGGTGGTGGAGATCCGTCTGTTGGCCGACAGAAATTTCGCGCTGGCCAATATTTTCTACTTCATGTTCGGATTTACGCTGTACGGATCCACCGTACTTATTCCACAGATGATGCAGCGGCTCTACGGCTATTCGGCGACGGATGCCGGGCTGGTCCTTGGACCCGGCGCATTTGTAATCGTAATTCTCGCGCCCGTGGTGGTAAGGATTCTTCCAAAACTCGGCGTGAAGCGGCTGATCGGTTTTGGATTTTTTGTTTTTGGCATGGCCATGTGGCTTTTTGCCAGCTATACATTGACCACCGATTACCGCCATGAAGCTTTGGCGCGAGCGTTGCAAGGGCTGGGAATCGCCACGCTATTTGTGCCCGTGAGCCAGCTTGCTTATTCCAATTTGCCCATCAACAAGAACAACAAGGCTTCCAGCCTTACCAATCTATTCCGCAATCAAGGAGGAAGTTTTGGAATAGCTTTCGTCACCACGGTACTGGCGCGCCGAACGCAGTATCATCAGAGCGTATTGGTGGCGCACGCAAGTCTATTTGACCAGCACTACCGGCAGTTCCTCGCCAACCTCACCAATTATTTCTCCACGCATGGTTTCTCGCATGCGGATGCGGCTGTGCACGCTCAGGCGAAGGCTTTTGACCTGCTTCAAAGGCAAGCTTCATTCCTCGCGTTCAATGATTGCTTTACCGCGCTTGGATGGTTTGTGATGATGGGAGTCCCGCTGGTCTTCTTCATTCGGAAATTCAAGCCGGGAGGGGGGCCGGGCGGCCATTAGGCAATGGCCCGGTTTGGGGGAGAGCCGCGCTTACTGCAGGAAAAGGCGCATTGCCCGGATAACAGTGGCGGGCTGTTCGCGCACGACCCAGTGGCTCCCCTCCGGCACGCGCTCAATTTTTAGAGCTTTCACGTATTGGTCGAGCCCGTCCAGATTCCCTTGCAGAAGCGCGGTGTCTTTCAGACCCCAGATCACCAAAGTGGGCACAGTGATGATCGGGTTCTTTGGAATTGAAAACGGGGGCGCATCAGCCTTTTCCCCACCCACGGGTGACTTGAGGCGCGCAGCGCGATAGTAGTTTAGTCCGCCGGTCAATCCCCTATTCCAGGCCTCCAAATATTTCTTGCGGTCTTCATCGTTCGCCGAGCTTCCGAGAACGATTGGCTGAAGCACGGCAAAGTCATTCTGGCTGAGCGTGGCCTCCGCCACCGGAGAGGTGAAGAGGTTAAAGTACGCCGAGGCCTTCTGCTGGGCGGGATTGTTCGCCAGTTCCCGCGCGAAAACCACCGGGTGCGGCGCATTGATGATTACCAGCTTCTCCAGCATTTCCGGGTGCGCCGCTGCAAACTGCCAGGCAATCACGCCGCCCCAATCGTGGCCAACCAACACGAATTTTTTCGCGCCTAACTTCTCCGCCAGCGCCCGGACGTCTTCGACGAGAACAGGAAGTTGGTAGGCGTCCACCGGCTGCGGCATCGACGAAAGGTTGTAGCCGCGCATGTCCACCGCGACCGCATGGTAGTCCTTCGCAAATTCAGGCAGCAGATCTTTCCAGGCGTACCAAAATTCGGGAAACCCGTGCAGAAACAGAATCAGCGGCCCTTTGCCCTGCTCCACGTAATGCAAGCGGACGCCGTTTGCTTCGGCATATGCATCCTGCTCAGCCGCTGCCGCGATACCGTAGCTTGGTTGCATTTGAGCCTCCGTGTGCGCGGCGATTAGCGCCAGCACCAGAATCGAAATGGGCAAATGATAAGACGCCCGCACGCTCTCTCGAGTTGAAGTCCGGCCGTAAATCGGGCGGAACGCCCAGAATACTAACACAGGAAAATTCCAGCGCGACTGTTGCCAACGAAGAACTTGATGAGCATCTTCACTCCGACTGCATAAAGTTTTGGAACCTCCTGCCCCTCTCAGACTGAATTACAATCAGCCCGCCGGTGCCAGGGCACTTCCGGTGAGCTTGCGATTTGCGCATCGAAGGGATTTTGGGAGCAAGGTTGACACAAAGGAGAATTCGATATGCAGAAGTTTAGACTCGGGTTTGCAGGGTTATACGTCTTCGCGTTGCTGCTGTTGTCGGTGACAGTCTTACAGGCTGCTCAAAAGGAAGCCGTCTTTGCCGGCTTGTGGGAAATGACTATGACAGGCGGTGGGCAAGGCGGCGGCCAAGACGGCACACAAGCCGGAGGAGCCGGAAACCACGGTGGGCGAGGTGGCGTGCAGTCGCTGACAATCACGCAGGACGGCGACAAATTCAAAGTGAGCCACAAAACGCGGCACGGCGAGAATGCTTATGACGCCATCGTCTCAGGCAACACAATTTCCTGGACAGAGGAGCGCACGACTCCCGACGGCAAGTCGAGGAAGATCGCGTACGAGGCAACGTTGACCGGCGACACGATGACAGGCACGATGGGCGGCGGGAAGTTCAGCCGTGAGTTCACGGCCAAGCGATCGGCACAAAACTAGTTCATTCCTCACGCGGCGCGACCTGGCGTTGTAAGGCGTATCGGGGCCTTTCCACAAAGGTGGGCGTGTGTTATTTTCCCCACTCCTTCGTTGAGGGCCAAATGATCCGGACTTACCTCGGCCGCGCGCCGCAAATTGCTGCAACTGCTTATATCGATCCGCAAGCGGTGGTCATCGGTGACGTCGTCATCGGCGAGCATTCCAGCGTGTGGCCGTGTGCGGTGCTTCGCGGGGACGTGAATTTCATGCGCATCGGGGCGCGAACGAATATTCAAGACGGCTCCGTGCTGCACGTGATGGGCGACACGAACCCGTTGATTCTGGGCGACAACGTCACCGTGGGCCACGCGGTCGTCCTGCATGGGTGCACGATCGAATCGCGCTGCTTGATCGGAATGGGCAGCATTATCCTCAACGGCGCCATAATCGGCACGGGCAGCATTATCGCCGCCGGCACGCTCGTGCCGGAACGCACTATCGTGCCGCCGGGTAGCCTCTTCATGGGACAGCCGGGGAAACTGCGGCGCACGCTCATCCCCGAGGACCTCGAATCCATTGACCGCTACGCCCAGCGCTACGTCGAGTACAAAGAAACCTACAAGTCGGAAAGTGGCTAGTGGCTAGGGGCCAGCAAAACGAGAAGCAAGTCGGCTGACTATTGACCGATGATTCGGTTAGTACTATTTGCGACTCGCGGTAGAATACTCGGATGCACGAAGGACGAAAATCTAGTCCGTTGAACCGAGCGGCCTCCGGGTTTTCTAGTCACTCGCCACTACTCACTAGCCACTTTCTGCTATGACGGAAAAACGCCAATTCAAAGCGATCAAGGGTACTCGCGATATCTTGCCGCCGGATTCCGCGCTGTGGAATTGGTTCGAGCAGACGGCCCGTGATGTTTTCGAATCCTACAATTTCCGCGACATCCGTTTGCCTATCTTCGAGGAGACCGAGCTTTTTGCGCGTTCAATCGGAGGAGAAACGGACGTAGTCTCAAAGGAAATGTACACGTTCCTAGATCCTCCCCGTGATGTCGATCCGCTCCCAAGACGCCTCCTGGTGAGAGACGAGGAATCGACGGGCCAATTGTCGGACTTACTTCCGAGAGACGTCATTTCCCTGCGCCCAGAGGGCACCGCATCCGTTTGCCGCGCCTACGTCGAAGATGGGATGCAGACGCTGCCGGGGAACGCAAAGCTGTACTACATGGGGCCGATGTTTCGGCGCGAGCGGCCGCAGAAGGGACGCTACCGGCAGTTCTACCAAATTGGCGCGGAAGTGCTGGGGCAGTCCGACGCGCCCGCGATTGACGCGGAAGTGCTCGAGATGCTCGTCGTGTTTTTCAAGCGCGTGGGGCTGACGCGGACGACGCTGTACGTGAATTCGATTGGCTGCAAAGATTGCCGGCCGCAATACGTCGAGATACTGCGCGAAGAGCTGCGCAAGGTGAAGGATCAACTCGGTCCCGACTCGCAACGGCGCATCGAGACCAATCCGCTGCGCGTTCTTGATTCGAAATCGCAGCAGGAGCAGCCCATCATCGCGAAGCTGCCGCGAATCTCCGACCACCTTTGTGCCGAATGTCGCGAGCATTTCGCGAAGCTGAAGGAAGAATTGGGCCTGCGCGGTATCGTTTACGAGGAGAACTGGCGCCTCGTTCGCGGCCTGGATTACTACACGCGCACGACGTTTGAGGTGACGGCCGAAGGCCTCGGCTCGCAGAACGCGGTGTGCGGCGGCGGGCGGTACGACGGCCTGGTCGAACTACTCGGCGGGCCGCCGACCAAAGGCATCGGCTTCGCCATTGGCAGCGACCGCGCAATTTTGTCGATACAAGAAGGCGGGAAATTGCCGCATCTGCCCAGGCTTGCTGTCTTCATCGCGTGGATGGGCCAGGCCGCGTATCCCACCGCCGTAAATATCGCGCGAAAACTTCGCACAGCAGGGCTGGCCGTCGAGCTGCCGCCGGAAGAAATGAAATTCAAGAAATCGCTGGGCCTCGCGGACAAACTCGGCGCGAGCTACGCGCTGATCATCGGCGAGGACGAAGTCGCGTCGAGCACTTTCACGCTGAAGCGGCTGGCTGATTCGGAGCAGAAAAAGCTTTCTGAATTGGAGTTGCTCGAATATCTTGAATCGGAGAGAAGAGGATAGTGGCTAGGGACGAGTGGCTAGTGGAGAGAAAACCTCGTGCTTGAAGCTCTGGGAAATTTGAAGCGGACAAATTATTGCGGGGATCTGCGCGCGGCTGACGCTGATAAAGACGTCGTGCTGATGGGCTGGGTGCACCGGCGGCGCGACCTGGGCCAGCTGATTTTCATCGACCTGCGCGACCGCGCCGGAATCGCGCAAATTGTTTTCAACAAAGAGCTGGATCCCGAAGCGCATGCGAAAGCGGAGCAACTGCGTTCGGAATTTGTGGTCGCGGTGGAAGGGCGCGTGCTGCGACGGCAAAAGGCGAATCCGGAAATTGCATCGGGCGAAGTGGAAGTGATGGCTGCACGCCTGCACATTCTGAACAACTCGAAGACGCCGCCGTTTCAGATCGAAGAAGAAGTGACGGCGAGCGAAGAAACGCGCTTGCGTTACCGCTACCTCGATTTGCGGCGGCCGAAGCCGCATCGCAATCTGGAGCTGCGACACAGCGTCATACTGGAGATTCGCAAAGCGCTGGACGAACTGGGCTTTTTCGAAATTGAAACACCGATGCTCACGCGCTCGACTCCGGAAGGCGCGCGCGATTGCCTGGTGCCGAGCCGCATTCATCACGGAAAATTTTACGCGCTGCCGCAATCGCCGCAAATCTTCAAACAAATCCTGATGATTTCCGGGATGGACCGCTATTTTCAAATCGTGCGTTGTTTTCGCGATGAAGACTTCCGCGCCGACCGCCAGCTTGAGTTCACGCAGCTCGATCTTGAAATGTCCTTCCCGCGGCAGCAGGATATTTTTGAAGTGATCGAGCGCGTGATGGAACGCGCCTGCGCGGTCGTGGGTGTGCGGGCGAAAGGACCGTTTCGGCATCTGGACTATGAGGATGCGCTGCGGCGTTACGGGTCGGACAAGCCGGACTTGCGTTTTGGAATGGAATTGCAAGACGTGACGCAATTCTTCGAGACCGGGCGAGAGAAACTGCAAATTGAAGGCAAGGTGCAGGCGGTGGTCGCGCCGGGCGCGGCTTCCTGGTCACGCAAACAGCTTGATGAACTGGGCGAGTTCGCGAAAGCGTCCGGAGCGCGCGGCGTTTACACGGTAAGGGTCGCAGCCGAAGGAATCACTTCGCCGCTGGAAAAAACTCTGGGGCCGGAAACGCTGAAGAAACTCGCCGAAGCTGTAGGCGCAAAGCCCGGCGATTTGATCGTCGCCTCGGCGGCCAAGGAACAAATCGAACACAACGACACGTCGTTGAACGTTGCAGGGCAGATTCGCCTGTATCTCGGAGACAAGCTCAACCTGATCGACCGCAGCAAATGGGAGTTTGCGTGGATCACCGGCTTTGCGCTTTTTGAATGGAGCGCGACGGACAAGCGCTGGGTCAGCGCGCAGCATCCGTTTACCGGAATCTTCGAGGAGGATCTCGACAAGCTCGAAACCGCGCCGTGGGAGTGCCGGTCGAAGGGATACGATCTCGTTTTGAACGGCAATGAACTCGGCTCCGGAAGCATTCGAATTCATCGCCAGGATGTGCAAGCGCGCATGTTCAAAGCACTGGGACTGACCGACGAGCAAGCGCGGCAACGATTCGGGTTTTTTCTCGACGCGCTAACCTATGGCACTCCGCCTCATGGCGGCATTGCGCTGGGCATCGATCGCGTGGTGATGCTGCTGGCCGGGGAAAAATCAATTCGCGAGGTCATTGCTTTCCCCAAGACCACCGCAGCGGTAGATTTGATGGCGGATTCACCTTCGGAAGTGGGCACCGACCAGCTCGACGAATTGGGAATTGCAATCAAGCGAGCGCAAAATTGAATTTTGATCCGAGCCAGAGCGTGATTTCCTACCGGGCGCTGGTGCTGATACCGATTGCCGCGGCAATAGGCGTGACTCTCTTGATCCGAAGCATGCGCAGGCTGAGGCTGAGAGCGCAGTTCATGGTACTGGTGATCCTGGGTGTCGCGATCGGTTTCATTTTTTTGATTACAGTACAGATGCCTGGATTTCCGGAGTGGCTCGGCGTTTCGCTTTTTTCTGTTGTGTTCATCGCCAGTTTCTTCGGCACACGCATTTTTCTCCGGAGCGTGGCCCAAGAGGCGAAGGAAGAAGATGAACAGGTACGGAGAGACGATCTGCGCAATCCGGCGGATTCGAGACTTCCAAATATAAAGCCTACGAAACATACCCTATGAGCCGGATACGCATACTCGCGGAAAATGTGGCGAACAAGATCGCGGCGGGCGAGGTGGTGGAGCGGCCCGCGTCGGTGGTGAAGGAGCTGCTCGAAAACGCGCTGGACGCGGGGGCGCACTCGATTCGAATCGAAACCGAATCGGGCGGCAAGCGCATGATTCGAGTGATTGACGACGGCACGGGAATGAATCACGACGATGCCCTGCTGGCCTTCGAGCGGCACGCCACTTCGAAATTGCGCACCGCGGATGATTTGCTTTCTATCTCAACACTGGGGTTTCGCGGCGAAGCCCTGCCTTCGATTGCTTCCATTTCACGACTGGTGCTTGAAACGCGCTCGGCTGAGGATGAACAAGGGACGCGCGTGGAGTTTGCAGGCGGAAAACTGATGAGCGTAAAGCCGGCGGGGTTGCCTGCGGGCACTTCGATCAGCGTGGCGGACATTTTTTATTGCGTGCCGGCGCGGCGAAAATTTTTAAAATCCGAAACGACCGAGTTGGGACACATTGCTTCGCTGGTTACGCACTACGCGCTGGCGCATCCCGACTGCCAATTCCTGCTGAAGACGCCGACGCAGGAAATTCTGAATTGCACGCCGGTGGAAAAGCTTTCCGAGCGCGTTTACCAGATTTTCGGACGGCAGGCGCTCGACGAGTTGACCGAGATTACGCCGACGGAAGGGCCCGTGCGCAGCGCCATCACGGAACCACCGCTGGAAGCGGAAGAGCGAGCTGCTACGCTTCGGGTGACCGGGTTCACTTCGCGGCCGGAAGTGCAGCGCACGAACCGCAATGGGATTTACATTTTCGTGAACCGACGGCTGGTCCGCGACCGGTTGCTGCTGCATGCGATCGGAGAGGCGTACCGCAACATCATGCCGCCGGGAGTTTTCCCCTTTGTTCTGCTTTTCCTCGATTTGCCGTACGAGGAAGTGGATGTGAACGTCCATCCCGCGAAAATCGAGGTGCGATTTCGCCATCCGCAATTCATTCATGATTTCACGCGCGATGCGCTGCGACTGGCGCTCTCACATGCGCGGCCGATTCCGGGTTTTCCCGCTGCACGCGCGGCGGCTGCGGGTGAACAGAATGTTGGCGGTTTATCCTCAACGTCGCCCATCGGAAACGTGCGAGGTTACGCGCCGATGCCGGATGCGAGCACCTTTCCAGGTCCGCCCCGCGCAGAGATTCCGACTGCGCTCGGCATTTCAAGCGGAGTGGGCGAGGCATTTGAGCTTTCCGGAGCGCCGGACCGGCCGGTAGCTCAACGCTTGCAGTTTGGAAGCGGCAACGGCAGCGATTTTGCGGATCCAATGCGAGAGGCACTCGGTGCCGAAGGCGCCGGCATCGCGCCGGCAAACGCACCGGGCACGCTGCCGAGGCCCGACCAGATTGTTGACCTAAAGCCGTTGGGGCAGGTGAACAGCAGCTTCATCGTAGCCGTGAACAGCGAAGGCTTGTGGATCATCGACCAGCACGTGGCGCACGAGCGAGTTCTTTTCGAGCAACACTTGCGCGCGCGCCGTGAAGGAGAACTGGGCGGCCAACGGATGCTGGTGCCGCTAATCGTGGAGCTGAATCCGCGGCAGCTTGTTATTTTCGAGCAGATCGGAGATGAGCTACGCGCGAACGGATTCGAAGCCGAGTTGATGGGAGCGAGAAGCGTCGCGATTCAGGCTGCACCGGCAGGCATCACCAGCGGTGACGCGGAAAAACTGCTGTACGAAATCCTGGATGGGATTGCGCGCGAGAATCAGGCAATTTCAATCGATTCGCTGCAAGCGAAGATCGCGGCTTCCACTTCGTGCCATGCTGCGATCAAAGTGAACACTCCGTTGGACCACACGAAGATGGAATGGCTCCTCGGCGAACTGGCGAAAACCGAGTACCCCATGAGCTGCCCGCATGGGAGACCGATCGTGCTGCGCTATTCCGTGCGCGAAATCGAAAGAGCGTTTAAGAGAATTTGAGACCATTCCATTTGACATGACCGCACCGCTGAAAAAATTGATTATTGCGATAGACGGGCCGGTGGGTTCGGGCAAGAGCACGCTGGCGCGTCGCGTGGCGGAATTGCTGGGATATGTGTACGTGGATACAGGAGCGATGTATCGTGCCCTAGCGCTGAAAGCGGTGCGGCACAAGATTTCGCTCGGGGCCGCGGAGGCGCTCGTTGCGCTCGCGCATGATACGCGCATTGATTTGCGGCCGGAACAAGGCGGCCAGCGAGTTTTTCTTGACGGCGAAGACGTGACCATGGAGATTCGCACGCCGGAAGTTTCGCAGGCGGCGTCAAAGATTGCGGTGAATGCAGGAGTGCGGCAGGTGCTGGTGGCCGAGCAACGCCGCGCGGGACAGCAAGGCGGAGTGGTGATGGAAGGGCGCGACATCGGAAGCGTGGTTTTTCCCGACGCGGGGTTGAAAATTTTCCTTACCGCTTCGCCGGAAGTGCGCGCGGAGCGGCGATGGCGCGAGCACGAACAAAAAGGCGACGCCATCGACCTGAAAACAACGCTGGAGGAAATCCGGGAACGCGACCGGCGCGACCTCGAGCGAACTACTTCCCCGCTGGTGCGCGCTCGGGACGCCGTAGTGGTGGACAGCACGGCGATGGAGCCGGAGGAGGCCGCGCGGCTGGTAGTGATGTTGGCAAACGGCAACGCGACCGCAAGCAAAGCAACCTAGCAACTGCGCAAGAGCCGCTTCCGTTACAGGATCTGAACGACCGGGGCGCTGGCAGATTGGTTGACGACTTCCAGGCGCGCAACGACGTTGCGAGCCATGGCGTAGATGCTCTTGCTACCGGGGGCGTCTTCGCCTAATGAAGCGACGGGCTTGCCGGTATCGCCGCCGATGCGAATCTGCGGATCGATTTCAATCTCCCCCAGGAACGGTACACCGAAAGTTTTCGCCATGTGCTGGCCTTCGCCGTGGCCGAAGACGTCAATGCGCCCGTTGCAATGCGGGCAATTAAAGTAACTCATGTTTTCGACCACGCCGAGAATTTCCACGTTTACCTGGCGGAACATTTCGATGGCTTTGCGCACGTCAGCCAGCGCAACGATGGAAGGAGTGGTGACCACGACGGCGCCGCTAACGGAGACGCTCTGAATCAGGGTGAGCTGAACGTCACCTGTGCCCGGCGGCAGATCCACGATGAGGTAGTCGAGCTCGCCCCATTGGGTGCTGCGCAGAAATTGCTGGATCACGCTGTGGAGCATGGGGCCGCGCCAGACAAGCGGTTTGTCGCCCGGATTGAGCAGACCCATGGAAATCATTTTCAGGCCGTAGGCTTCAACAGGGATGATGGTGCGCTCGTCCACGGCGCGGGGCTGTTCGTTGGTGCCGAGCATTACGGGGACGTTCGGGCCGTAAACGTCGGCGTCGAGCAGGCCGACCGCATGACCCATATTTTTTAGCGCGATCGCGAGATTTACGGCGACGGTGGTCTTCCCTACTCCGCCCTTGCCGCTGGCAACGGCGACGAGATTTTTCACGCCGGTGATCGGCGCTTTGTCCTGCAAACGCTTTCCTGCGGCTGGCCCAGCTGGTCCGCTTGCCATAGTTTCCTTTCGAATGAATGCTGGTTACATGCAGCTACAAATCACTTTGTGTGAGCTTTAATCATAGACCTGTGAGGCGACGGCGGCAAGGAAGCGAGCATGGGTTGCGGGCAACTTTCGCCAGAAAAATAGGACTGGAGGCTAACCGTGGAACGGTTCAGAAGAGGAGCACGGCGACGCGGAAGCGGGAGAAGCCCGGCGCAGCATTGGCGGTGCACGCGGCTACGGTTGCGGCGCGAAACTTGTGGGTTTGGAGCTGCTGGTCGAGGATGTCCGGGAGCTTGTCCAGGTTGGGGGTTTCGTAACGAACCAGGGTCGCTGCGCTGTTGAGTGCAAACTTGTGGTTTACGTCACACGACGCACGCTCATCGTCTGCCGCGGTGGCCTGCAAGCCGCGCGCTTCGAGCAGCGAAATCACCAACTGCTCCTGCTGATCGGGGCTCGAGGTTACGACGTTTCGCGAAAAGTCTTGTGCGGCGAAAAGGCCTGACCTTCCCTGCACAACGGCGATGCCCACGGCGCTAAGCTCGGGGCTGAGAATGTTCGCGCGATGGCCCGGGGAGTGCATCCACATCGTGTGTATGACGGCGGGGTCAGGGCCGATAGCTACGTTTTCGGCGATGACGCTGAAGCGCGCGCCTGCCTCGCTCGCACGCGCGAGCAGGTTCGGCTCACCGGGAAGCTGGTGAGACATTTGATCAAGTTGAGCCATGCGGATGGCATGCTGACGGGCAGCAGAAGCGAGGGCATCGTCCCACTGAAGGACGGGTAAGCCCTGGGAAGCGCGTTCCCGGTTCAGGGAGTTAAAAAGCTGGCCTTCCGGGGTGGTAATCCGCGGCGGCTCGGCAAACAAGGCCCCGGGAGCCATCAGAAGGATGGAGGCGATTAGAGTGAACATGCGTGTGAACTGCGACATGCAAAAACTCCCGTGGAAATGGGCCTAAATCGCTTATTTGCCTATTCAAAGGCTAGTGGAAGCACTCGCGGAAAGATGCTGGTCAGAAGTTCAAGGGACGCGGTACCTGAGGGACATGTACGGAAAGACAGGGAAAATGAGGCAAAAAAAGGAAGGACAGGTGTTTTTGAGAAGCCGGCTCCCGGCCCCGATTTGCGGCCTGAAAAAACGCTGAAAAAAGGACGCAGCGCGCAGATTCCAGCCGTTGATATGACAAAATACGCCCCAAGGAGCTCAGGCGGGCGCTTTGCACGAAAGCGCGCGAGCGGCTACAATAGATGGTTGGGTTTTGCGAGATTCCGGTAAGGGCAAGCCTGCCGCACTTCAAAACGCAACACCAAAAGGGACAAAACCGAAGTTATGGACGTCGAGAAAGTCATAAATAGCGTAGTCGCGCGGTTTATCGGCACGAAGCATGAGCGCGACGTGAAAGCCATGCAGCCGATGGTGGCTGCAATCAACGCGCTCGAGCCGGAGATGAAGAAGCTCTCGGACGCGGAGATTACGGCGCGGACTGAGGTGCTGAAGGCCGAGGTGCAAGGCCGTCTGGAGGGGCTCGAACGCGATGATCCGGACTACAAGCGGAGGCTGCAAGAGGCGGTTGACCCCGCGATAATTCCTGCGTTCGCGCTGGTGCGCGAGGTCGGGCGACGAACGCTGGGGATGCGGCATTTTGACGTTCAGCTCATCGGCGGCATCGTTCTGCATCAGGGCAAAATCGCGGAGATGAAGACGGGCGAAGGAAAGACGCTCGTAGCGACGCTGCCGGCGTACTTGAACGCGTTGACGGGACAGGGCGTGCACATCGTGACGGTGAATGATTACCTGGCGCGGCGCGACGCGGAGTGGATGGGCCCGATTTACAAGATGCTGGGGATGACCGTGGGCGTGATCGTTCACGATCTGGATGACGTGCAGCGCCGGGCGGCATATGGCGCGGACATCACCTTCGGAACGAATAACGAATTCGGCTTCGATTATCTGCGCGACAACATGAAGTACGATTTGAAAGATTGCGTGCAACGAGGGCATCACTTCGCGATCGTGGACGAAGTGGACTCGATTCTGATTGACGAAGCGCGCACGCCGCTGATCATTTCCGGGCCGGCAGAAGAATCCACGGACAAATATTACCGCGTCGACAAAATCATTCCGAAGCTGATCCTCGATATTGATTACACGCTGGATGAAAAGCACCGCACGTCCACGCTGACGGAAGAAGGCGTGTCAAAATGCGAGCGGCTGTTGAATCTGGGGAACCTGTACGATCCCGCGAACATGGACATCATTCACCACGTCTATCAGGCGCTGCGCGCGCACGCGCTGTTTCAGAAAGACGTGGACTATGTGATCAAGGACGACCAGATCGTGATCGTGGACGAATTCACGGGCCGGCAAATGCCGGGACGGAGATGGTCCGACGGCCTGCACCAGGCGGTGGAAGCGAAGGAAGGCGTGAAAATCGAGCGCGAAAATCAGACGCTCGCGACCATCACGTTCCAAAATTATTTTCGCATGTACAAGAAGCTTTCCGGCATGACCGGCACGGCGGATACGGAAGCGGCGGAGTTCGACAAGATTTACAAATTGGAAGTCGTTGCTATTCCCACCAATGTGCCGCTGATTCGAATCGAAAATCCGGACGTGGTTTATCGCACCGAAGCTGAAAAATTTGAAGCGGCGGTGAACGGCATCATTCAGGAAGACGGCTCACGCGCGGGCGGCATCCGGCAGTATTACGAGAGCGGCCAGCCGGTGCTGGTAGGCAGCATCTCCATCGAGAAATCGGAGAAGATCGCGGAAATTCTGAAGAAGACGGGCATACCGTACCAGGTGCTGAACGCGAAGCAGCACGAGCGCGAAGCGAAAATCATCGCGCAGGCGGGACGCAAGGGAGCGGTGACGGTCTCGACGAACATGGCCGGCCGCGGCACGGACATTCTGCTGGGCGGGAATCCCGAAGCGATGACCCGCGAGTATTTCTTGAAAAATAAGCTGGCGATGCCGTACGCGCCGGCGAGCTCGGTGATCGGCGCGGTTCCGGGAACGGAAACGCCGGGACAAGCGGATGCTGCGGCTGCGGGCAGCGCCGGCGGGGCGAGTTCGACCTCCACGGCGACGGCGACAACAACGAGCACTTCAACTTCGACTTCTGCAAGCTCATCGAACGGCTCAAGTGCAACGGCCAACGCGATGGTGCTGTTCCAGCAGGAAGGCAAGATTTATCAGGTGCCGCTCGATCAGTGGAAGCCGATATTCGATCAGTTTGCGGAGCAGTGCAAAGCGGAGCACGATGAAGTGGTGGCGATGGGTGGCCTGCACATTCTGGGAACCGAGCGGCACGAGGCGCGGCGCATTGACAATCAGTTGCGCGGGCGCGCGGGCCGTCAGGGAGATCCCGGAGCTTCGCGTTTTTTCCTGTCACTCGAGGACGATCTGCTTCGCATCTTTGGCGGCGAGAGAGTGAAAGCCATGATGCACTGGCTCGGCATGACCGAAGGCGTGCCGATCGAATCCAAGCTAATCAGCAGCCGAATCGAGAACGCGCAGAAGGCGGTGGAAGCACAGAACTTCGAAGCGCGCAAACATTTGCTGGAATATGACGATGTGATGAACAAACAGCGCGAAACCATTTACGGATTGCGCAGCTCGTTCCTGGAAGGCCGCGATCAGAAGGATTTTATTCTGGAGCGCGCGGAGGCGATTGCGAACGAACTGGTGGAAACGTACTGCCCCCGCGAGCAGCATCCGGACCAATGGAACGTGACGCAGTTCAGCAATGAGGTGCTCAATCAATTCGGCTTCGATCCGAAAGCGGCGGGCCTGGACTTCGCTACGCTGAATCACGACACGCTCGCGGACGCGATGATCGAGAAGGTGAAAGCGCGTTACGAAGAAAAGGAAACTCTTTTCAGCGCGCAGACGCTGCGCTGGCTGGAACGCCACATATTGCTCGACGTAGTGGACGGGCAATGGAAAGACCACCTGCTTACGCTCGATCACTTGAAAGAAGGCATCGGGCTGCGCGGCTACGGACAAAAGGATCCGCTGGTAGAGTTCAAAAAAGAAGCGTTCGTACTCTTTGATGAATTGATGGACCGCATCGATACGGAGGCTGTCCGCTTCTTGTTCCTGATGCAGCCGGCCAGGCCCGAAGACGAAGCAAGAAAAATCGAACAACGCCAGCAGCGCCAGCAGCGCGATTTGCAGTTTCAAGCCGGGCCGGCGCAGGCGGAAGCAGCCTCCAAGCCAGTTCGCGCCGGCGCGAAAGTGGGACGCAACGATCCCTGCCCTTGCGGCTCGGGGAAAAAGTACAAGAAGTGCCACGGCGCGGCCGCTTAGAATCGACCCATTTCCCTCCATTTCTTAGCTGGACTTGGTGCTCCCCGACGACGCTGAGCGAATTGAAGTGAACTTTGCGCGGGGTCGGCGGCGAATCCACGCTCACCCCAAATGCCATCTTGCGACTGAACTTTTCAGCGAGGCATTGCGTACCTCTGGTTTGGGCAAGTCTATTTCGGATAGGAGGAGTGAAGATGAGAGTTCGTCTGCGCGCAGTTCCGGGTTTGTTCCTATTAGTGACACTGGCTGCGAGTGTGGCCGCGTTTCCCGCGTGGGCTGGAGAGAGCCAGGGACATTTCGATCGTACGCTGAACGTGAGCGGCCCGGTGGATTTGGACGTGCAAACGGGATCCGGAGACATTACGGTGCGCACGGGGGATTCGACGAAGGTGGAAATCCACGCCAAAATTCACGCGAGCGGCTGGGGCGATGCGGAGCAACGTATCCACGAAATTGAAAACAATCCGCCGATCGAGCAAAGCGGCAATACCATTCGGGTGGGACACATCGAAAATCGCGATTGGAAGAGAAATATCTCGATCAGCTACGAGTTGATTGTGCCAGCGCAAACTAAGCTGCACTCTGAATCAGGTTCGGGAGATCAAATCGCCGATGGAATCGGCGGACCTGTGGACATGAATAGCGGCTCGGGCGGTTTGCACGCGAAGAATATTGGCGGTGAAGCGCGGGTGCGAACGGGGTCGGGCGACATCGAATTGAATGGCATCCACGGAAATGCTCACGCCTCTGCCGGCAGCGGAACGATCCGCGCGATCGGAATGGGCGGCGGGTTGATAGCGTCGAGCGGAAGCGGCGATGTGAAACTGGAGCAGACCGCCGCTGGTGACGTGGAAATCAGCACCGGCTCCGGCGACGTTCAAATGAAAGGCGTAAAAGGCGCGGCGAAGGTGACCACGGGAAGCGGCCGGATTACCGCTCAGGGTGATCCGACGGGAGACTGGCGGCTTCACAGCGGATCGGGAAACGTCAGCGTGGATTTTCCACCGCAGGCTGCATTCAACGTTGTCGCGCGAACCAGCTCCGGGAACATTGAGACGACGCATACTATAAGTGTGCAAGGCAAAATCAGTCCTCGCGAATTGCAAGGCAAAGTGGGAGCGGGCGGACCGCTAGTGGAACTCAGCACCAGTTCAGGAAGCATCGAAATTCGCTGATTGAGTTTGGATTAGGAGGGGCGTGCGGCGAGCGCTCCTCGATTTCTGTTTTTTTTTGGCTGTGCTTTTCCCCGCGTGGCCCTTGTCTCGATACGCTATTGCGCTTTTCGGTGCATACCTGCTTAGGTCCGAAAAAATGTGCTAATCTCGCGCTTACCTTGAGGCGATAACTACCTTGAGAAGCTGGGGTGTGCGATGACTGCCGCCGTGCCGGGAAATTGTCAAAGGGCTGGATGTGCGAAATCGATTCCGATGGCGCTAGCCGGCGCGCAGTTATGCTTGGACCATTTCGTCGATGAAGCATTCGTTCGTACGGACCAGGCGCTGAGCCAATGCCGCGAAGGACGAGCGATCGATTCGGAGAGGCTTCAGTGGCTGCTCTCCGATGCGCTGGCGGTGGTGAAAAATCTGGAAGAGGGGGCCGACGAGCCGATGCCCGAACAGCGAGACCGGATGCTGGAGTTACTGTTAGTTCTTGCAAATGTGCACGAGTACGTCGCGCACCATTCGGTTCGCATCGAACGCCCCGCGTAGCGTGGTGTTATTCTTGCGAATGCAAGCGTACTTCCCTGTCGTCGAACCGCACACGAAACGCGATTATGCCTGACGAAAACAAACCATACGATCCTTTCAAGCCCGCGCAACCGACGATACCCGGGGTCCCGACTGAAACCGGGCCTGGCGGCAAAGCAACGGGCGCTTTCTCCGTAGCGGCTTTGAAGTTGAGGCTGTCTCAAATGCAAATGCCGCCGGCGTGGCTCACGATTGCCATCGTAGCCGCAATCGTGGCCGGGATCGGAATCGCGTGGTGGAGTCGCGACCCGGCCGTAGTAGAACCGGGGCCTGCTCCCACACATGAAAGCGCGCCACTTGCCGCAGAACCGGCGGCACCCGCGGAACAGTTGCCCACCGCTCCGGGGGAAATCGCGACAACCGATGAACTGGCAAGAGAATGGTCGTCAAAGCGATTTATTTATCGCACATCCACGGGCGAGCAAACGCCGGCAATCGTGGTGCGAACGCCAGGCGGAAATTTTTGGGCAATCTCATTGCGGGAGCCGTTCGGCACTTGCGACCTGGAATATGTAACAGACCTGCCGAGACTCGAGAAGCAGTATCACTACCGGGCAGATCATCCGATGGTCGGTGACCCATGTCATCACACAGTCTTCGATCTTGCGCGTTACGGAACGAACTCGGCGGGAGGGCTGGTACGAGGGCAAGTGGTGCATGGATCGGCGATTCGCCCGCCGATCGCCATCGAGATCCGCACGAATGGCAGGCATGTGATAGCGGATCGAATGGAGTAGTCGTCGCCGAACGAACCTACCGCTTCCGCCGACGCGATTAACGAGCCGGCGCCTGAGCTTCGCTCGCAGTAAATCGCTGTACTTCCCGGTTCATACGTCCGGTCAGCACCAGCGCCACCATTTTTTGATCGGCGAGCCAAGACCACAAGGGATGATCGAATGATGCCGGACGATTGTGTTCGACGAAGAAGTGCGAAACCCAAGCAAAAGCATACGGTACCAGCAGCGCAGCCAGAATAAACCACGGCTGCCGAAAAACAACAGCCGCGAGAAGGAGCGCCCAGCCGGTCAAAGTTCCCACAGAATGAAAGCCGCGCGTCAGCGGCTGACGATGCGCTAAGACATAGGAAGGCCAAAATTCCGAGAATGTACGCGGGTCCTGCACGCAGCGATTCTAACTCAGAGTGCCAGTGTCGCGAGGCCGAAAACGAAAATGCCACTGTCCCGCTGCGGCGAACCGCAAACGAGACAGTGGCGCTGGCGCGGGACTTTCGCGCCAGTTATGAAACGAGTTGTTCGACCGAGCGGGCAACCATTACAGGCTGACCGTTCGCCTGATTGATGAGTATGAATCCGACCACACGAATCTGAATCGGTCCCGCGCCGGAAAGCGCACCGAGCCCGCTCAGATTTATGAAGTTCGTGTCGTTGGTTGTGAGCACGGTCAGCGGAGCCGGCAATAGGATCCCGGCGGTCCAGTCGTCAGTCAACTGGAAGCTGCCGGCGTTACCGGACTGCACGATCGTGCTGCCGACGACCCACGATCCCGACTGGCCTTGACGCCGCAGAATGACGCGATGGACTGTCAGAGTTTCCGTGCCATTCGAAGTGGCGAGCGGTCCTCCAATATCCACGCGCTGGCCGGGAGCCAGCAAAGTGTTATTGAAGAGGAGCGTAGTGAGCGGTAGATTGATATTTCCGATTCTGTAACGCTCGCTCCCGTTCAGGCTCAGCGTTTCAATCTGACCATCCGAAATTCCGGAGATAGCAGGCAGTTCTTCGCGGACGTAGACATCTGCTTGCGTGGCCGGCTGAGGCGAAGCGGGATTGACGTACGTGAGCAAACCACCGAAGAAGAACTTGTCATTGGAGATTACCTCTACTTCCGATGCATCGATGGCATGCGACACCGGATCGAGCGTGCCGGTGAGGGACACAATCGTGTTCGTGGTGAAGGAGCTGACCGGAATATCCGGATCGTCGAAGACAGTGCTGTCGTCAGTGGTCACCTGCCATTGACGTCCGTGGGGACCCTGCACTGTGAAAGTGTTGCCGCCTGTGACGCCAATGACGCCTGCGTGGAAATCATCAATCGAAACGCCGGCATCGGTGGAATTGAGCAAGTTCATTTCGAATACAGGATTTACAACGCCGGTCACCTGGCCATTGCCGTCAACTTGCAACGACTGGCGCAGGTCGAATTCCATACGAAGGCCGACGAGATCGCTGGCGTCCAGAACGAAAGGCTGAGGGAAAGTCACAGTCACGGAAGATACCGAGAGAGTTCCGTTGATTGTGGATGCCGTAGGCGGATTCGGCGGGTTGACGTTGATGTATCCAATCACGGGAGACGAAATCGTCACCGTGGCCGAGGTGTACGTACCGTTGGGCACCGAGCTGAGATCGAGAAGTTGGTGCAGGCCATTGAACTGTGCGAAGTCCACAATTTGCGGAGTGGAGAGCACGCTTACATTTGTTGTGCCGTTGAAAATTGTGATGCCCGTCACCATAAGTTGGCAAGATACGACGCTCGGAAGCGGAGCATCGGTACCGACGGTAAAGACGGATGCCTGGCCGTTGGAAGTCGATGGAGAACTCGTACCTCCGCCACAACTGGAAAGCAGGAGCGCTGCGAAAAGTGAAACGAACACACCCATACCTTTGCGATTCAGCATTAAATTTCTCCTATTTTAGGTATTCGATAATTGCCGAGGGCCGAGGCCCTATTCGGCTGCTGAGTGTGAAACCCAGGCAATAAAAAAAAGTTGCTACCGGTGAGAACCTAATTAACGAGTAGACAATTTTTGGCGCATGCCAATTTATGGCATTTGCGACAAATATTTCTTGAGTGTTATGCAACGCGTCTCCGTGTTGAACGCGGGCGCCGCTTGCGCCGTCGTCGCGAGTTGTTTAGGATGATTGCGCGAATGCTGGGCGAAACGATATCTCATTACCGCATCATTGAACCCCTGGGAAGCGGGGGCATGGGCCAGGTGTACCGCGCAGAAGACACGCGGCTCGGCCGTCCCGTGGCACTAAAATTTCTCTCTGAGGATTTAGCGCGCGATCCCGGAGCCCTGGAACGATTTCAACGTGAGGCGCGCTCCGCGTCTTCGCTCAACCATCCTGGTATCTGCACGATTTACGACGTAGGCTCGCACAACGGCCGGCCATTCCTCGTCATGGAATTGCTCGAAGGTCAGACGCTACGGGAAAGGATAGCAGGCCGGCCTGTGGCTGCGGATGCGTTGCTGGATTTTGGAACCCAAATCGCGGATGCGCTGGATGCCGCGCATGCGCGAGGTATCGTGCATCGTGACATCAAACCCGCCAATATTTTTATCACCGCGCGTTCACAGGCGAAGATTCTGGATTTCGGGCTTGCGAAACAAGCTACGTCGCGGCGCATCGCGGAACCGGTGGGCGGCGGAGCCACAACGTCGGAACTCACTTCGGACAACCTTTTGCTCACGAGTCCCGGTTCTGCGATCGGGACCGTTGCCTATATGTCTCCCGAACAAGCCCGAGGCGAAGAACTGGACGCCCGCACCGATCTTTTCAGTCTCGGCGCGGTGCTGTACGAAATGGCTACGGGACAAGCTGCGTTCACAGGAAATACTTCGGCGGTAATTTTCGACGCCATTTTGAACCGCACGCCGGCCGCCCCGTCTTCTTTGAATCCCAACGTGCCGCCGAAGCTGGAAGAAATCGTAGGCAAGTCGCTGGAGAAGGACCGCGATCTGCGATATCAAACGGCGGCGGAGCTTCGCGGGGATTTGAAGCGCTTGAAACGCGATTCGGATTCGGGGCGCGCGGGCAGCGGTACCGCCGCGGCCTGGTCGGGCGCGAGCGCGGGCCCCAAATCCGGAAGTTACGCAGCGCCATCTGCATCTTCTCAAGCTACCCCCGCACCTTCACAGACTGCGGCCGTTGCGGCCTCGCCGTCAAAATCAGGCTGGAGCACTGTTGGGAAAATTCTCCCGGTGATCTTCGGCCTCGCAGCGATGGTCGTTCTATTCCTGCATTACCGGAACTCGCACAAAGAAACCCCGTCCTCGTTTTCGCAAATGACCATCACGCCGGTGACATCCACCGGGAACATCCACTCTGCCGCGATCTCGAGCGACGGCAAATGGCTCTGCTACGTATCGGACGAGAAAGGATCTCATGGGATTTGGATCCGACAGCTGGCCACTGGAAGCACGGCGCAAGTTGAGCTGGGCTCGCCGGGTGAGATCGAGGGACTCACATTTTCGCCGGATGGAAACTATCTCTATTTTGTGAAACGGGACGAATCCGCCGGTCTGGGGACAGTCTTTAAAGTGCCCTCCTTGGGAGGTTCTCCGCACCAAATGATCGCTGACGTGGACAGTCCCATCAGCTTTTCCCCGGATGGCAAGCGGTTCGTTTTCGTGAGGTATTCCAGCAAGCTAAATACATCCAACCTGCTCATTGCGAATGCCGATGGGACGGGGGAACAAAATCTTTTTACTCTAAACAGGCCCAGCTTTTTTTCCGGCTCAGGTCCCGCATGGTCTCCCGATGGAAAGCGAATCGCAGTTGCGGACAATCCGGACGGAGAGTTCAACAAGTTTGCCGTTGAGATGGTGGACTTGGACACCAAGGCCAAAACCCGGCTCGGCTCCGGTGACTGGATTGCGCCCGACCAGATGGCTTGGTTGCCCGACGGGTCTGCCATTCTTTTCGGAGCACGCGTGAGCAAGAGCTCTTTGAACTCTCAGCTATTTGAGCTGAGTTATCCGGGAGCAGAATCGCGGAGAATCACAAACGATTTGAATTTTTACGTGGGGGCTAGCCTTACTTCGGATGGCTCGACTCTAGCCACCGTTCAGGTCGAACTCGTGGGAAACCTGTGGCTCACAAACTTCGGCAGCAGCGCCGCGCTCTCGGCGCCGCGACAAATTACGAGCGGCATCAGCCGTGCCGATGGTATTTCAGGAATCATTTGGACTCCTGGAGACAAGATCATCTACGGGTACTACTCCTCCGGAGCGCTTCGGCTGGCCAGCGCGGGAGCCGATGGCACAAACGTCCACGATATTTTGCCCGGCGTCGAATCCACAGGCTGGCTTTCGGGTTGCGGAGATGGAAAGCATTTCGTGTTTAGCACGAGAGGCTTGGAGGGAGGCAGCTCGATTTGGCGGGCGGATATCGACGGGACGAACGCGACGGTACTCTCGAAGGATAAGTTAGATGTTCAGCCCTCCTGCTCTCCGGACGGCAAATTCGTCGTTTACGTTGACGTCAGCAATATCGTAAATCGCCTAATGAAAGTGAGCATCGAGGGGGGCGCTCCAGCCGAGATCAGCAAGGTCGAATTGCAGAGCCCGGTGATCTCGCCGGACGGCAATTCTGTGGCCGTGACCTATACGCCCGATCTCAGCAAACCCCCGAAGCTCGCCGTTATTGGGCTCAACGGAGGCGAAATCCGCAGCACGTATGACTTTCCGCAGGATGTAGCCCTCAACGGCGACGGCGGTCAGAAACTGGTCTGGACAAAAGATGGGCATGCGGTCCTTTATCCTGTCAACAAGAGCGGGGTTGCTAGCATTTGGGCCCAACCGGTCACGGCGCCCGGAACGTCACCAGCTCCCGCAAAGCAAGTAATGAGCCTGGGACCGGATTTTGGGTGGGGAGCTTACGCTTTATCTCCTGATGGGAAGCAAGTGATCTATGCGCACGGCCGCGTACTCACCGACGCTGTCCTTATTTCGCACTTCCATTAGTTGATTCAGGCGGAGCAAGAAATGAAACTTTCGCGGCGCGATTTATTCAAGACTGCCTCGGCGGCATCCGGAGCGGTTCTAGGCGGTGGACTTTTCGGCGGGTTTACCGAAGCACAAGATGCCGGCGCCGCACGCGCGCCGGAACGGCTTCCACCTGCATTTGATAAGTTGCAGCCGTTGGGCGATCGCGTGAAGCCGATCAGTACGCCGGAATTTCAGGGGCGCGTCGCGCATGCGCAGCAATTGATGAGCGATGCGAAGCCGCGGTTTGAGGCCTTGTACGTAACGCCTGGAACGACGCTCATGTATTACGCGGGTATCCACTGGTGGCCGAGCGAGCGCATCCTCGCCCTGCTGATTCCCCGCCAAGGCGAACCGCTGATCGTTTGTCCGGCCTTTGAAGAAGGAAGGTTGCGCGAGCAGCTTCGATGGCCCATCGAAATACGCGTGTGGCAAGAGGACGAGAGCCCGTACGCGATTGCAGCAAAATGGTTCGGCGAGCGTGGCGTGCGCACGGGGAACGTCGGCGTGGAGGAGACGACCCGTTACGTTTTCTATGATGGGCTGCGCCATGCAGCGTCGTCCCTCGAATACACGAGTGGCGACCCGATTACGGTTGGATGCCGCGCGCAGAAAAGCGAGCATGAACTTGATCTAATGCGGCTTGCTTGCGGCGCAACATTCGACGTGTACAAAGCCACGTTTGCCTCACTGCGGGAAGGCATGACGCAGGGAGAAGTCGCTGATCTGGTTACGCGAGGTTACGCCCGGATGGGACTGCGAGGCGAAGCGTCGGTATTTTTCGGGCCGTCTTCCGCTCTTCCCCACGGCTCGCGTGAGGAACAAGTTCTCCGCGAAGGTGTCGGAGTGATGATCGATGACGGAACCACAGTGGAAGGCTACCAGTCTGATGTCACGCGGACAAGTGTGCTGGGCAAGCCTCCTGAAAAGCTGCAGCGCGCATTCGAAATTGTACGGCACGCACAGGATGCCGCGCTGGCCGCAGCGACCGCGGGACATGAATGCGGCTCGGTGGACGACGCTGCGCGCAGAGTGATTACCGATGCCGGGTTCGGTCCGGACTATAAGTATTTTTCTCACAGGCTCGGGCACGGAATTGGAATGGATGGGCACGAGGCTCCCTACCTGGTGCATGGCAACCGCACGATTCTGAAGCCGGGAATGACATTTTCGAATGAGCCGGGAATTTACGTTGTCGGAGATTACGGCATGCGTTGCGAGGATGACATGGTGATAGCCGAGTCAGGTGCCGCGCATCTGCTGACCCGCGGATTTCAGCCGTCTCTTGAAACACCCATCGCGTGATCGCCGTTCAGAATTCAGGGTAACCAACCGCGATTCCAGGCTACTGGGCCTTATTACGGGATTTGCTCAGGCAGAATTCTACGAGCCGCGCTTCGGCCCAGAAACGATCTGAACCACCTTCATCCGAAATAAACGCGCAATGGCCTCCGTGGGGCGGCGCCAGCAATGTGATATTCGGATTCGCTTGAATGGCGGAATTCTGGAATGCTTTGAAGGGGACGAAGGGATCATCCTGCGCGGTCAAGATCAGAGTGGGGCGCCGGACGGCGGCGACGACGTTCGCTGCGCTGGAACGCGCATAATACTCTGCCGCGTCCTGGAAGCCGCAGAAGCGCGCGGTTACAACATCGTCGAAGTCGCGCACGGTTCTGATGCGCCGAAAGGCGGCAAGATCGAGCGGGAAAACTTCGGGAAACAGGCTGGCTTTGTAACGCATATGTTTCTTGAGGCTCTTCACAAAATGGCGGTTGTAGAGGAAATTTCGCGGCTCCGCTAGAGCGTCGGCGCAAGCGGCCAAATCAAGAGCCGGAGCGATAGCCACGAAAGCCGGCAATTGCGCAGGCGCGGCTTCGCCGAATTCTCCGGCCATCTTCAAAACCAAATTGCCTCCCATGGAAAAGCCGGCAGCAAAGATTTCCGGTAAGCGATCGCGGTCGATTAATTCGAGCAGGACGGCCCTGATATCGCCGCTCATGCCGGAATGGTAAAGGCTTGTCGTCAGTTTTTCCGTGTTACCGCAGTTTCGCTGGTTCAGGCGAACCACGTTGAAACCGGAAATGAACGCTTTCTCGGCCGTGCCGAGCATGTAGCCAGATTCGCTCGATCCTTCCAACCCGTGAAGCAGAACCAGGGTCGGGTGGGCCTGAGGATTTTCCAGCCAATGACACTCTCCGCGAATCTGAGCGCCTGGCTCGACTTCGAACAAGCGCGAAACACTTCTGCTCAGGCGCGGAAATCTTCGAGGCCAGAAGTTTCCGGCGATGGTCATGACGTGAGGATTGCGAAATCTTTTGTGCGCGACGAACTCTTTCACAACTCTCATGGTAGGGACTTCGCACGCACGACGCAAGCCGCGCGCGGGGAACCCACAGCCGTCCGCACGACTGCGACAGAGCGCCGACGGTGCACTGAACTTTCTCGGAGAGTTACTTCGGGAGAACCTAACCAGGAGTGTTGACGCCGCTGAGATATCCGCCTAAGTGAGCGGTCATAGCGACGAGGCCCATGGCCAGAAGCTCGATTGCCAGACAATAGCGGGGCAGTACTTGCTCCGGCACGCGGCGGGATCGGAAGTGCACATACCAGACTAACCAGATCATCGCACTTGAGACGACGCCAAGCACCAGATGCTGCAGCAATATTCCCTTGAGCCTTTGCCCCTCGAGTTGAAATTGCCAGGCGAGGAGGCCGGTGGCGATTACCGGCAAGGTGAAAACCGCAGCCACGGTGAAATTGTAATAGGCTGCGGTGGCGAGAGCGCTGCGCTTCGTCCAGTATGCGGCGAAGTCAAACGCCACACCGACCATGCACAGAGCGATCGGGAAGTGGATTAGCACCACGTGTTGCGCGTGTTTGGCCAGCAGCGCTTCGCGAATATTGAATGGGTGCATGGTTGGCCTCACTTCACGATGATCTTGCCGGTCATTTTCGGATGGACCGAGCAGAAGTATTCGTAGGTGCCGGGATCCTTGAAGGTGAACGAAAACTTCTCGTCGGTATCAAGCGCTCGCGATTTGAACAACTTGTGATCGTCGCTCACGACGGTGTGCGGCACATCGTCTTTGTTGATCCATATAACTTCCGTTCCGGCCGGGATCTCGAGTTGCATGGGCGCGAAACTGAAGTTATCGATAGTCACCGTAATCGTGCCGGGTTTTTCCGGAGCGGCGGAGAGCGGACGGAAAGTGCCGCTCGCGAGCGAGGGAAAGAGAACAGCCGCCACTGCAAAAATCGCAGTTCCGAGAATCCCTACAGTCCTGCTTTGTCGTATCTTCGTGTGTCGCATGTGAAGTCTCCTTATGCTTGAAGTGTTGAATCCACGATTGCCAATGTGTGATTGCCGCGAACAAAATTCACGTCGGTGATACCCAGCAAGCTGCGCAGCTTTTCGGCCGGCACTTTCATGGGGCCTGGAGAATCCGCCTCGCCCGGGTGCGGCTGGGGGAAAGCGGTCGAATGCGCCGTGTGAAACGTGATGTTTCCCTCGATTTTCTGCATGGTCTGATGAATGTGTCCATTCAGAACGGTCACAGAGCCGAATCGCTTCAGGTAGGAAAGCGCCTGTTCGCTGTCATCGGTGCCCCAACCCCATTGCGGATAAACCGACCAGAGCGGGATGTGCGCGAAGACAACGATGGGGGTGCTGTTCTTTAATTTGGCAACGTCTTTCTCCAGCCATTCGAGCTGCTCATGGCCGAGAGTGCCAAGACCGCCGGCCTTCAGATTCAGCACGTTGACCAAACCGATGAAATGCGCTCCCTTCTGATCGAAGCTGTACCAGCCGTCGCCTTGCGTCCCCTGGCCGAAGCGCTCGTGGAACATCGCGCCGTTGTCGTTGAGGACGTCGTGTTCGCCTGGAACGTAGAAGATGCGCTCGGTCTTCAGGCTCTTCAGCGATTCAGCCAGCGTGTCGAATTCCTCGGGCTTCGAAAGATGCGTCAGGTCGCCCGTGTGCAGAACGAAAGAAGGAGGCGTGGGAAGCGCGTTGACCTTGGCGATGGCTTCGCGCAGCGTTCCCGTAACGTCCGGGTTGGCCGGCTTGCTGAAGCCGATGTGGCTGTCGCTGATTTGGACGAAGCTGAGATCGCCTTTCAGATTACCCACGTTCTTTTGCAATACGTCAGTCAGGGCAAAGGATTTCAAAACGCCGCCCTGCACCAGACACAGGGTCCCCGTACCGGCCCAAGCCATGCACTTCAGGAAACCGCGACGATCCACGCCATCGTTATCTTGATTCCGTTCAATGTAGTCCGACATATCCTCTCCTTCGATTGCGCAGCGAGTCGGCCAAAAGGCCCTTGGCGCTGCGTTCACCTACCTAGACACCTCAGGCCCGCGAAATATTCCCGTGATTTGCGATTCGCCTCAGTGCCGAGTCGCACCATTTATTAAGAACTTTGCGGGAATAAATTAGGTTGATATCCAGTCTGGAAGACTGAGAATCTAATGCCCGTATGGCGGAACAGAAGCGCGGATCAAGCCAGGCTGGGACGTTTGAGCAGGTTGTGCTGCCGCACCTCGATGCAGCCTACAATCTTGCGCGCTGGCTTGTCCGCAACACATCCGACGCCGAGGACATGGTTCAGGAAGCGTATCTTCGCGCCTTCAAATTCTTTGGTGGTTACCAGGGAGGCGACGCCCGCGCCTGGGTGTTAAAGATCGTGCGCAACACCTGCTATTCATTTTTCGAGAAGAATCGTCCCGCTGAATTCGCGGAGGAATTCGACGAAAAGATTCATACGGCGGAAACCGAAGATGCAGGCGCGGAAGCAACACTCGTAAAATCCGCCGATAGCCGAATGCTTCGCGAGGCGCTCGACGAATTGCCTGTGAATTTTCGTGAAGTCATTGTGCTGCGCGAGCTCGAAGGCATGTCCTACAAGGAAATTGCCGAGGTGACGGGAGTGCCCATGGGCACAGTGATGTCGGGTCTGGCTCGCGCGCGCACCCAATTGCGCGAGCGATTGCTGCATGCGCGCGCAAAGGAGGAGCAAGGTGGCCTGCGAAAATAACGAAAGCTTGCTCCGAGGATATTTCGACGGCGAACTTGACCTCGTTCGCAACCTCGAATTCGAGGAGCATCTGAAGACGTGCCCGGATTGCGCCCAAGAACTGCGCGATCAGCAAGCCCTTCGCGATTCCTTTCGGGCGGCGAATCTATACGAACGAGCGCCGGAGAGCCTCAGGAACCGTATTCGTGCCGCGCTTCCGGCGGAGGCCCGTCCGCAACCGATTGCCATGCCGCGCCGCCCGGTGCTCGAGTGGTTTGCGGTTGCCGCTGCCATCCTGATCGCAGCTTTTCTGGGCGCGAAAGTGCTGCCGAATATCGGAGGCCAGAGGCAAAACCTGGTCGCTGAGGAAATCGTCGCGAGCCACATCCGCTCAATGCAGCCGGGTCATTTGTACGATGTTGAGTCCACCGACCAACACACGGTGAAGCCCTGGTTCGACGGCAAATTGGACTTCGCGCCCCCGGTCATGAACCTCAAGGATCAGGGTTTCCCGCTGGTGGGAGGCCGCCTCGATTACCTGGATCATCGGAACGTCGCCGCGCTTGTTTATCAGCGGCAAAAGCACTTTATCAACGTGTTTGTCTGGCCGGAAGAATCGAGCGCTGCGAAGCTACCGGAGGTAGAGACCATCCAGGGCTACAACGTCGTTTACTTGTCCCACGACGGTATGAATTTCTGCGCCGTCTCTGATTTGAATCTCGCCGAGCTCCGCCAGTTCTCGCAGATGCTTCAACGCTGAGGGTTGCCTGAAGGACTGGATGTCTCACCAATTGCTGCGCGAATTCAGCGCCTTGATTTCGGCGCGGGTTAAGCCTAAAATCGTAAATTCACTAATGAAGGTCTTTCGCGACAAATGAATCTTTCCGCAGCCCAGCGAACTTTGCTGGGCTTTATTGTTTATGGCTGAGTTGGAGGCACAGGAGCAAAGATGATCGATGGAGCTATCCCTGAAGCGTTGACATTCGACGACGTGCTGCTGTTGCCTGGAAAGTCCTCGGTGCTTCCGGCGCAGGCGGACACGCGCACGTGCCTTACGCGCACGATTTCGCTGAACATTCCGATTGTGTCGGCTGCGATGGACACAGTGACAGACGGGCGTCTCGCCATCGCCATCTCCCGGCAAGGCGGAATCGGTTTTATTCACAGAAACATGTCCATCGAGCGCCAAGCGGAAGAAGTGGACAAGGTAAAGCGGTCTGAAAGCGGGATGATTGTGGACCCCGTCACGATTGCGCCAGAGCTGTCGGTGCGGCAGGCTTTGGACATCATGAACAAGTACAAAGTTTCGGGCCTACCGGTAACGCGCGGAGCGCACCTGCTGGGAATTTTGACCAACCGGGATTTAAGGTTCGAGCGGAATCTGGACCAGCCGGTCAGCGGAATCATGACCAAGGACAATCTCGTTACGGTTCCAGTGGGCACAACACTGGAAGAAGCGGAGAAAATCCTGCAACGGCATCGCATCGAAAAGCTTCTGGTGGTGGATGCGGATTTCAATCTGAAGGGCTTGATTACGGTAAAAGACATCCAGAAAAAGATCGAGTTCCCGAACGCCACGAAGGACGAGCATGGACGCCTGCGAGTCGGCGCGGCCATCGGCGCTACCGGCGATTTCCTGGAGCGCGCGCAGGAACTGGCGCGGGCCAGCGCGGATGTGCTGGCCATCGACACGGCTCACGGCCACACAACGCGAGTGATGGACGCGATTCGCGCGGTGAAATCCAAGCTGCCGCAGATGCAGATCGTGGCGGGAAACGTGGCCACGGCCGAAGGAACGAGCGACTTGATTGCCCTGGGTGTGGATGGTTTGAAAGTCGGAATCGGACCGGGATCGATTTGCACCACGCGCGTGGTCACTGGGGCCGGCGTGCCGCAGATCACAGCGATACTGGAATGTGCGCGTGCGGCGAAAGGCACGGGCGTGCCGCTGATTGCCGACGGCGGGATCAAATTTTCGGGCGACATCAGCAAGGCTCTGGCCGCAGGCGCATCTTCGGTGATGATCGGCGGGCTCTTTGCAGGCACGGAGGAATCTCCGGGCGAAACAATTCTGTATCAGGGCCGAACGTTCAAATCGTATCGGGGGATGGGCTCGATTGGAGCGATGGAAGCGGGCTCGGCAGACCGCTACGCGCAAGAAGGCGCGGCGCGAGGCAAGACCGTGCCGGAAGGCATCGAAGGGCAGGTTCCTTACAAAGGGTCGCTATCGGCCCTGGTGGAGCAGCTTGTGGGCGGGCTGCGAAGCGGAATGGGCTATTGCGGCACGGCAAACCTGACAGAACTGCAGGAGCGCAGCAAGTTCATCCGTATTTCTCAGGCCGGGTTGCGCGAGAGCCACGTGCATGACGTGATCATCACGCGCGAAGCGCCGAATTACCGGCTGGAATGATGGGAGAGGCAGCGGAAACCCATCCAGCCGGAAGTTCGCCAAGCGCCGCGGCGCAGGTTCGCTAGCATGCGATGGCTCCAGCGTTGGTGGCCCGCGCTACTGTGGGCGGTTGTAATTTCCGTCTTCTCGACCGGCGTGTTTACTTCAGATAACACCAGCCGGTTTATCATTCCGATTCTGAGATGGTTTTTCCCGCACGCGTCGCAGGAAACTCTATTCTTCATGCATCATTTGATCCGCAAGACGGGACACTTTACTGAATATTTCATTTTGAGCCTGCTGATTTTGCGGGGAATCCGCGCGGGAAAGCAAGGCGCGCATCTCGCGTGGGCGCTGGCGGCGATTGCCATCGTCGGATCTTATGCGGCGCTCGATGAATATCATCAATCGTTTGTTCCCGGCAGAACCGCGGCAGTTGCTGATGTGCTGCTCGATACTGCCGGCGGAATTGCGGCGCAGGTGGTCGTAGCGCTCTTAATACTTCTGGAAGATATTCGAAAGAAACGGAGAGACAATACTCCGCGCGCGGCCTAGTCGAGCGCAAGGCCTCCGGATTGATTTTAATTTTTTCTTGAAAGGACACGCTATGGCCCGTCGTCTTCTGAAAATCTTTTTGACTCTGGCAATTTTCATCGTTTTAAATTGCTCCCCCGTCCGAGCCGCTGATCCGCTGCATTACGAATTGGGATTCGAACGCCCGAGCACGCATCTGATGGACGTGACAATACACGCGGCGAACCTAGCAGGGCCAAGCGCCGAGTTCGCCATGCCCGATTGGGCGCCAGGCTCTTACTACATCGAGAACTATGCCGCGAACGTGCAGGCATTCCGCGCGGTCGGATCAGACGGCAAAGAATTGAGCTGGCGCAAGACGGATAGCCAGACGTGGCGCGTCGAACTTGGAGGCGCCAACGTGGTGACGATTTCGTACCAGGTGTTCGGCGACACCCTGCGCAACAATCAGGCCCAATACAACGAGCGGCACGCCTTCATCGGCGGACCGTCCGTCTGGATGTACCTGGTGGGCGGAAAAGAGCGGCCGGTGGAACTCACCATTGCTGTGCCTACGGGCTGGAAGGTGGCCACGGGAATGGAGCACACCTCCGATCACACTTTTCGCGCGGCCGACTACAACTGGTTCGCCGATGCGCCTCTGGAAATTTCAGATTTTACGGAGAAGGATTTTCAAGTGCTGGGAACGACTTACCATGTGATCGTTCACAACGTGGAAGGCCAGAAAGATTTCGCCAAATTTACACAGGACACGCAGAAGTTCGTTGAAACGATCGTTCCGATGTTTAGCTCGGTTACGGGCGCCGAGCAGGCTGCTCCGTTCAAGGATTATTGGTTTCTGTTTCATGTTTGGCCGAACACCGGTGGCGGGTTAGAACATTTGAATTCGACCCAAATCAATTTTTCCAGAGATTGGGACGCACAGGCGCCGGCTCCCGGATACGGCACGCAGTACAACCTGAAGCTATTCGTGACCGCGCATGAATTTTTCCATGCATGGAACGTGAAGCGCCTGCGGCCACTGCCGCTCGGGCCGTTTGATTATTCGCAGATGGTTCATACGCCGTCGCTGTGGATTTCCGAGGGCCTCACAAGCTATTACGGCGAACTGGCGCTGGAACGCGCCGGACTCATCACTCCGCAGCAATACCTGGACGAGATAAGCCACACAATCACAAATTTCGAGCAGAACCCGGGGCGACGCGAGCGGAGCATCGAAGACACTAGCTGGGATACCTGGTTCAACGGCGATACCGTGATTCAGGCCAACAATCTGAAGAACACGAATTATTCTTACTATGACGGCGGGCAGATTATGGGGCACATTCTGGATTTCGCCATCCGCCAGGATACGAAAAATCAGAAGTCGCTCGATGATTGGATGCGTTTGATGTACTCACGGTACGCGCTCCCCAGGCCCGGATTCCAGCCCGATGATGCCGTGAAAGCCGCGTCGGAAGTGGCCGGCGTGGACGTGCGCGAAATCTTCAGCAAATACATCAGCGGGAAAGAACCGATTCCGTATGAACGGTATTTTGCTTATGCCGGAATCGCTGTGGAGAAGAAACTCGATCCCGAGAAGCCCTGGTTGGGCGTCAGCCATAGCCAGAGCGACGATGGGTACGCCAAAATTACCAACGTGGTCACAGGCAGCTCTGCTGAGACGGCAGGATTGGACCGCGACGATATCGTCATCGGGATCGATGGACGCATCGTGGATGAAGACGCCTTTGACGAAACTGTACTGGAGTACAAACCTGGCGACACGCTGCACATGACGGTGATCCGACTAGGCGAGATAAAAGAAATTCCGGTTACGCTGATCGCGAGCCCTTATCCGGCCTACAAGCTGACGCCAATGGAAAATCCTACAGACAACCAGAAGGCGATGTACGACAGTTGGATGGGAATCAAGTGACCGGCTTTTGATCTCCAGAAAATAAAAACGGCCCGCTTCGAGTGCGTCGCGGGCCGTTCGTAATGGATTTAGCGAAGGTTACTTCTTAGCAGCAGCCACTTCTTTTTCTTCCGGTACGTCTTCCGCCACTTCCCGCCGCGGCTTCTTTTCCTTCTTTTTTAATTCTGAGCCGATGAACTCAAGGATTGCGAGTTCAGCGCCGTCGCCGATACGCCAGCCAACGCGAACGATCCGCGTGTAACCTCCCGGGCGGTCGGCAAAACGGGGAGCCAGATCGGAAAAGAGCTTCTGGGTGGCGCCGGGCGTAGTCAAGAAGGCGGCCGCCTGACGCCGTGCGTGAAGCGAGTCGCGCTTGCCAAGTGTGATCATGCGCTCGGCGAGCGGGCGTGCTGCTCTGGCGCGCAGAATCGTGGTCTGGATGCGTTCCTTCTCAATAAGGTTCGTCACGAGATTACGCAATACCGCGCGACGGTGAGCCGGCTGCTTTCCGAGTTTGTGCCCTGAAACGAGGTGTCTCATGATTTATTCCGCGGCCTAAAGCGCCCCGTGCTCCCCTTCTTCGGACGGCGGCGGAGCAGTCTGGCTAGGCAACGGCGGCCAGATGATGCGTCCATGCTCGTCAAATTTCATCCCGAGGCTCAAGCCCATCTTCACCAGGATGTCTTTGATCTCGTTCAGCGACTTGCGGCCGAAGTTCTTCGTCTTGAGCATTTCGGATTCGGTCTTCTGCACCAATTCGCGCAGATTCTGAATGTTTGCGTTCTTCAGGCAATTATAAGAACGCACCGAAAGCTCCAGCTCTTCCACCGAACGGTCGAGATATTCGAGGCGCGGGTCGCTGTAATTTTCGATCACTTCTTCCGGCAGGTCAGGCTGCTCTTCGAAATTGATGAAGATGCTCATGTGATCCTTCATCAGCTTCGCGGCGAGTCCGATGGCGTCCTGCGGGGTAATCGCGGCGTTGGTCCAAACCTCGAGGGTGAGCTTTTCGTAGTCAGTCATTTGACCTAAACGAGCGGCTTCAACTGCGTAGTTCACCTTGCGCACCGGCGAGTGCACCGAGTCAATGGGGATATAACCGATGGGCAAATCCTCATCGAAGTTGCGATCCGCAGCGACATAGCCGCGGCCGTTCTTGACGCGCAATTCGAGTTCGAGCTTGCCGCCTTCGCTGACCGTCGCGATGTAAACATTCTTATCGAGCACCGCGATGTCGGCGTCTTCTTCGATTTTCGCGGAAGTGACCGGTCCGGGCGTATCCACGATGAGCGTGATGGTCTTCGGCTGATCGGTATTCAATTTCAGCGGTACCTGTTTCAGGTTGAGGATGATGTCCGTGGCGTCTTCTACAACGCCTGGAATCGGGGAGAATTCGTGCAACACGCCTTCGATCCTGACCGCAGTGATGGCTGCGCCCTCAATCGAGCTCAGAAGCGCCCGGCGCAACGAATTACCGACCGTGGTCCCCCACCCGCGCTCAAAAGGCTGCGCGGAGAATTTCCCGAATTTGTCTGTAAGTGTTTCCGGTTCTGCTGCCAACCGCTTTGGTTTCTGGAATCCCTTCCACATATGCGACGTTCCTCCTGGTTCGCCCGCAGCGAACCCACAAACTGTTCAACGTTGAAGATCTTTTACGCGCTACTTCGAGTACAACTCGACGATAAGCTGCTCGTTCATCGGCGGCGTCTGCACGTCTTCGCGGCGAGGCATGGCCACGACACGCGCTTTGAAATTTTCGCGGTCAATATCGAGCCACGGAGCCACGCCCTGGCTATTCGCCAGGTTGCGAGCTTCGAGCACCATGGTGTTCTGGTGCATCTTTTCCTTGAGCGCGATGTCTTCGCCCACCTGGACCAGATAGCTCGGGATGTTGACTTTGTGTCCCTTGACGCGAATGTGGCCATGCAGCACGAGCTGGCGCGCCTGCGAACGCGAACCCGCCAGGCCCATCCGGTAGACCACATTATCGAGACGGCGTTCGAGTGTAACCATCAGGTTGGCGCCCGTGGGGCCTTTCGTCCGCTCCGCCTTCTCGAAATAGGTGCGGAACTGCCGCTCGAGCAACCCGTAGGTGCGCTTTACCTTCTGCTTTTCGCGCAATTGGATTCCGTAGCCCACCATTTTGGGACGGCGGGACTGGCCATGCTGCCCCGGAACAAAATTGCGCTTCTCGATGGCGCATTTTTCAGTAAAACACCGCAGTCCCTTCAGGAAGAGTTTCATCCCTTCCCGACGGCACAAGCGGCAAACTGCTTCACGATGTCTTGCCAAAGCCTTGTCTCCTTTTCTGAAACTTCCAAATCTGTTTGCGTGCTATACGCGGCGGCGCTTGGGCGGACGGCAACCGTTGTGCGGCACCGGCGTCACGTCTTTAATCGCGTTGATGTGCAAGCCCGACGATGCCAGAGCTCGAACCGCTGATTCGCGTCCCGCCCCCGGACCCTTTACGCGAACTTCCACGGATTTCATGCCGTATTGGTCGCGCGCCACGCCGGCGGCGGTCATAGCGGCTTGCTGCGCGGCGTACGGCGTACCCTTGCGCGATCCCTTGAAACCCACGGAACCGGCCGAAGACCAGCTCACCGCGCGGCCGTCCGGATCGGTGAGGGTGATAATCGTGTTGTTGAACGTCGCTTGAATGCACACCACTCCGTGCGGAACGACGCGCTTTTCCTTCTTCTTGCGAAATTCCTTTTTGCGCTTCGAACTTTTCGCCGCTGCTCCTGCCGGTGCAGCCGCTGCGTCCTGGGGTTCTTTTGCCACGCTCGTGTCTCTCCTATTTTCCTCACGCCTTCAATCTTACTTGCGGGCCATTGTTTTCTTCTTAGCCGCCACAGCGCCCTTCCGCGGCCCTTTTCGAGTTCGCGCATTGGTGTGCGTTCGCTGGCCGCGCACCGGGAGGTTGCGGCGGTGGCGCAAGCCGCGGTAACACTGAATTTCAATCAGCCGGCGAACGTTCATCTGTGTTTCTTTGCGCAGATCGCCTTCCACCCCGCCTTCGGCTTCGATGGCGGCGCGCAGATGCGCCACTTCCTCTTCCGTCAGATCTTTGATCTTCTTGGTCGGATCCACTTTCGCTTGTGCCGCAAGCGAACGCGCGCGCTGCTGGCCAATACCGTAAATAGCCGTCAGTCCAACCCACAACCTCTTGTTCGGCGGTAAATCAACACCTGCGATACGAGCCATTTCGTGTTCTCCCTGTCCCTAGCCCTGACGCTGGCGGTGCTTCGCGTTGACACAGATCACGCGCACCACACCGCGCCGATGAACGACTTTGCACTTCATGCAAATTTTCTTTACGGAAGCCCTGACTTTCATGTTCGGTTCCTTTTTTGTGCCTGCTGCTGCCTATTTATACCGGTACACAATCCGGCCGCGCGTAAGGTCGTACGGCGAAAGCTCGACCGCCACGCGATCTCCAGGCAGGATGCGGATAAAGTTCTTGCGCATCTTCCCCGAAATGTGGGCCAGCACCTGATGCTTGTTTTCCAGCTCCACGCGGAACATAGCGTTGGGAAGCGGTTCGACCACCGTAGCCATTACTTCAATGGCATCTTCCTTCCCGCTGCCTTCGTTCGATTTCTTTTTTTCCGGCTCTGGCCTTCTGATCATGTGCTCCTATTTCAAACTCGAAAGAGTATTTATCCCACTCACCAGCACGGGCCGCTGGCTTCGCGCGGCCGCGTTAAAATCCAAGGTCCCTTGGCGGTGACTGCGACGGTATGCTCAAAATGCGCTGAATCACTGCCATCCGTCGTGACCGCAGTCCACTCATCTTCCAGGATTCGCACGCCCGGACCGCCCGTGTTCACCATCGGTTCGATGGCCAGGACCATGCCTTCCTGAAGTCTGGCCCCTTGTCCGGCCGAGCCATAGTTCGGAACTTGCGGGTCCTCGTGCATCTTTGTTCCGATACCGTGGCCGACGAATTCCCGCACAACCGAAAAACCGTTCTTTTCGACCCACTGTTGCACTGCGGACGAAACATCTCCCAGGCGATTGCCCGGGCGAATCTTTTCGATTCCCTGCTCCAGCGATTCGCGCGTCACCCGCAGCAGCTTCTGCCGCTCCGGAGCTACTTTTCCCACCGGGACCGTCAGCGCCGCGTCAGCGAAATAACCGTCCAGCTCGACGCCGAAATCCATGGACAAAATGTCACCTTCGCGAACTTTCCGCTTTGACGACGGAATGCCGTGCACCACTTCCTGATTGATCGAAGTGCACACCGAACCGGGATATCCGCGATATCCTTTGAAAGCCGGCCGCGCATGATGCTCCGCTGTGAACGCTTCGGCAAACTCGTCGAGTTCCTTCGTCGAGATGCCCGGCCGAACGATGGCGCGCATCTTCTCGAGCGCACCCCACACAATCTGCCCGGCCTGATACATCTTTTCGAGTTCTTTCGGCGATTTACAGATGACCATCTCGCCCCGCCGCGCGCGCGAAAATCTCACTCAGTGCACGACTGACTTCTTCCACACTCTTCGAACCATCCACCGTTTCCAGACCATCGTTCTTGCGGTAGTAATCTGCTAGCGGTTTCGTCTTGCGCTCGTAAGCTGCCAGGCGCTCTTTCACGATCTCCACGGTGTCATCCGAGCGCTGAATCAATTTCCCGCCATCCGCGTCGCAAATTCCCGGTACTTTCGGCGGATGCTCGTAAACATTGTAGGTCTCGCCGCCAACACTGCACGTCCAACGACCCGACACGCGACGCACTAGCATGTCGTAGCTCACGCGAAACTCGATCACCAGGGGCTTCCCGAAGCCGCGACGCTTGAGAATCAAATCAAGCTGTTCCGCCTGCGGAACGGTGCGGGGAAAACCGTCGAAGATAAATCCTTCAGCGCAATCCGGCCGCGCCAGCCTTTCCTCGACCATCCCCATCACAATATTGTCCGGCACCAGCTCGCCGCGTTCCATGATCGGCTTGGCCAGCCGGCCCAGCTCCGTGCCGCGCGTTACGGCATCGCGCAACATGTCGCCGGTAGAAAGATGCGGCACTCCCAAACGTTTCGCGGCACGCGTGGCCTGGGTGCCTTTACCGGCTCCCGGCGGCCCTAAGAAAATCAACGCCCGCTTGAGCGTCATGCACACCGCCACCGAGCCGTCATTAATTGCGACGGCCTCGCACTCGGCCCTTGCGGACAAACCCGTCATAATTCCGCATGACCAGCTGGGCTTCGAGCTGCTGCACCGTATCCATAGCCACGCCGACAACGATCAGCAGCGAAGTGCCGCCAAAATAGAACTGCACGTTCAAGCCGTCGAGCACGAAACGCCACATATGCTGATCGAACCAATTGCCCACAAGCCACAAGTGCTGCAAGTGAATTCCGGAAATCATCCATTCCGGCAGCAAGCAAACGATTGCCAGATAGACTCCGCCGACAAACGTCAAGCGCGTCAAAATGCGATTTATGTATTCGGAGGTATTCCGCCCCGGGCGGATTCCGGGTATGAACCCGCCGTATTTGCGCATGTTGTCCGCTAGCTCCGTGGGATTGAAAATGATGCCCACGTAAAAAAACGCAAAAAAGATGATGAGCGTCACGTAAATCAGCGTGTAGAGCGGTTCGCCCCACTTGATCTGGTTCGCCAGCCTTCCAAAAAACGGCGATTTACTCTGAAAAAACAGCGCCAGAGTCTGCGGAAAGGTCAGGAGCGAACTCGCAAAAATCGGCGGAATGACGCCGCCTGAATTCACGCGCAGAGGCAGGTAAGTCATTTGCCCGCCCATTACTTTGCGCCCCATCACGCGTTTGGCATACTGCACAGGTATTCGCCGCTGGCCGCCTTCGACGAACACGATAAAAGCCACGACCCCTAACATCAGGACGATCAAACCAATCAGTGCAATGGGCGTGAACGAGCCCCACTGCTGCGTCTTGGCCTTGTCCCAAAGATCGCCCACGGCGCGCGGCAAACCAACCACGATGCCGGCGAAGATGATGAGCGACATTCCGTTGCCGATCCCGCGATCGCTGATTTGCTCGCCCAACCACATGATGAATGCGGAACCCGTGGTGAGCGTGAGCATCGTCATCATGATAAAACGCGGGCCGGGATGATAAACAAGCGCTTGGCCGGCCATATTCTGGCGCGTCAACGTCTCGGCGATGGTAAACGACTGAAACGCGCTCAATATGATCGTCAAATAGCGCGTGTATTGCGTAATCTTGCGGCGCCCGAGCTCCCCTTCTTTTTGCAATCGCTCAAGGTAAGGCCACACCACCACCATCAACTGCAAAATAATCGAGGCGGTGATATACGGCATGATGCCAAGAGCGAAAATCGTGAGCCGGCGGAAATTGCCGCCGCTGAAAAGATCGATGATGCCCAGCACGGACCCGCGGCCTTGTTCGAAAAGCTGCTGCAGCAACGTGGTGTTGATTCCCGGCGTGGGAATGAAAGCGCCGAGCCGATACACTCCCAGCAACGCCAGCGTAAACAAGACTCGATTGCGCAGGTCCGGCGTGCTGAAAATATTTCGAAAAGCCTCAACAAGCTTTCGTAGCGGGTTCATTTTATGACTTCGATTGTTCCTCCGGCGGCCGTAATCTTTTCTTCCGCCGATTTACTGAACGCGTGCGCCTGCACCGTCAGCGCCACCTTCAAATCTCCGCTGCCCAAAATCTTTAATGCTTCGCGCTCGACGCGAACGATTCCGCGGCCGAACAGCAAATCCGGCGAGATTGTTTCGCCGGCTTCAAATACGTTCAGGCTTTCCACATTGACCACCGCGAATGCCTTCCGAAACGGGCTTGAAAAACCGCGCTTCGGCAAGCGCCGGTGCAGCGGCATCTGGCCGCCTTCAAAGCCGGCGCGACGGGAATAGCCTCGGCGGGACTGCTGGCCTTTGTTGCCCGCGCCCGAAGTCTTGCCCAGTTTCGAGCCCATGCCGCGACCCACGCGCACCTTTCGATGACGCGAGCCGCGCGGTGGTTTCAAATTAGAAAGTGTCGGTTTAATGGCCATGCTTATTCCTCAATCCTAACCAGATGATGAACTTTCGCTATCATGCCGCGAATTGACGGCGTGTCGGGGTGCTCCACCACTTGCTGCATGCGGCGAAAGCCCAAACCACGAATCGTTTGCCGCATCCCACGGGGACAGCCGATAAAGCTTACGACCCACTTGATTTTCAGAGTTCCCGACTGTTTATCGGGCTTGCCGCCTGATTTTTTCTTGGTCGGTGTCATTGTCTTTATACGGAGCGGCGGCTACGAAGCCGGCTCTTCCGCTCCCTTTCCGCGATTTTCGGCTACTTTGGCGGCGTCCTTCAGATGCAAAAGCGCGTCGAAGGTGGCCTTGATGACGTTGTGCGGATTCGAGGTGCCCAGGGACTTCGTCAACACGTTCTGAATTCCGGCAACCTCCATCACCGCACGCACGGGGCCGCCCGCAATTACGCCGGTTCCTTCAGGCGCGGGCTTCAAGAGAACCTGGCCGGAACCGTAACTTCCGAGAACTTGATGCGGAATCGTTGTGCCTTTTAAATTCAACTTCACCATATTCTTCTTCGCTGCTTCGATGGCTTTGCGGATGGCCATGGGGACTTCGCGCGCTTTGCCCATGCCAAAGCCGGCGTGACCGCCCTGATCGCCCACTACCACGAGCGCAGAGAAGCTGAGGTTCTTGCCGCCCTTGACCACTTTCGTGCAGCGGTTAATCGAAACCACTTGATCCTTGAGGTTGGCTTGGTTGGTTTCTACCAGCCGGCGAACTGAAAGCGTATCCTTGAGCTCTTGTTTCGGCATAATTGTTAGAACTTCAGGCCCGCCTCACGGGCTGCTTCGGCAAGCGCTTTCACGCGGCCGTGGTATTGGTAACCACCGCGATCGTAAACAACTTTTTCGACGCCCTTGTCGCGCGCGCGCTCGGCGATTGCTTTGCCAACGATTTTCGCGGCGGCAATATTTCCGCCGCCTTTGATCAACTTTTTAACTTCTCCGTCAAGCGAGCTCGCGGAAACAAGCGTGCGGCCCGTTTGATCGTCCACCACCTGCGCGCGAATGTGCTTGGAAGAGCGATGCACGCAAAGGCGCGGCCGCTCGGATGTTCCTGAAAGCGTCTGGCGCGTGCGCACGTGAATCCGCCGGCGGTGCGCTTCCCGCGATAATCTTCGAACCGGTGCTGCCATTCTCGTTCCCCCTCCGGGCTAAGCGGACGCCGTCTTGGCGCCAGCCTTGCCGGCTTTTTTCTTTAACCGCTCGCCCGTGATGCGAATGCCTTTCTGTTTATATGGGTCGGGCGGGCGCAACGCGCGAAGATTCGCGGCTACTTGTCCCACTTGATTCTTATCCGCACCCGAAACCGACATATGCGTTTGTTTTTCCACCGCGATCAAAATGCCTTCGGGAATCGGAAATTCAATCGGGTGCGAGTATCCCAGCGCCAGCACCACATTTTTGCCTTTGACTTCGGCGCGATATCCGACGCCCACGATATCGAGATCTTTCTTGAATCCGGTGGTGACGCCGGTGACGGCATTGGCCACCAGAGCGCGCGCCAAACCGTGCAATGCGCGCTGTTGCTCTGATTCGCGCTTGGCGACGAGCGTGCCGTCCTTCTGCTCGAAGGAAATCCCGCGCGGCACGGGCACGTGCATTTTGCCCTTGGGGCCCTGCACATCGACGCCGCCGTCTTTGATTTGCACTTTTACGCCGGACGGTACCGGAATTATTTTGTTTCCAATTCGCGACATAGCTTTCTCAAATCCTCTTGGTTACGAAATACCTACCAAACTTCGCACATTATTTCGCCGCCGACGCCGGCCTTGCGCGCCGATTGTCCGGTCATCAACCCGCGAGGCGTGGACAGTATCGAAATGCCCATTCCGCCGACTACGGGACGAATCCCGGTCTTCGCGATGTAGCGCCGCGATCCCGGCCTCGAAATACGCTTGAGGTCGGTGATCACGCTGCGGCGATCGGGCGTGTAGCGCAGAAAACAGCGTAGCGTTTTCTTTCCCTTCTGCTCTTCCACAACTTTGTAATTCGCGAGGTAACCCTCGTCCTTCAGGATGCGCGCGAATTCAATCTTCAGCTTCGAAGAAGGCATATCCACGCGCGAATGCTTGGCCCGCGAACCGTTTCGAATTCGCGTCAACAAATCAGCAATGGGATCGGTGGTCATTCTTCCTTCCTTACCAGCTGGCCTTCACCACGCCGGGAATTTCTCCCTTGAGCGCGTGGCCGCGGAAACAGATGCGGCACATTTCAAACTTGCGGAGAAACCCGCGCGGACGTCCGCAGATCCGGCAACGGTTCCGGTTACGGATCTTGTACTTCAGTTTCTTCTTCATCTTCGCGAACTGACTGGTACGCGCCATGCCTTATCGCTCTCCTTACGCCCGGAAAGGAACGCCGAGCAGCTTCAGCAGCTCGCGCCCTTCCTCGTCGTTTCGTGCCGTGGTGGTGATGGTGACGTTCATGCCCTTGATTTTGTCCACCCGGGTGTAATCGATTTCCGGGAAAACCAGTTGGTCCTTAATGCCGATAGTGTAGTTGCCGCGGCCATCGAAGGAGTTGGGCGGCAGTCCTTTGAAGTCGCGAACGCGCGGCAGCACGATGGCTGAAAGCCGGTCGAGGAATTCGTACATCCTCTCGCCGCGCAAAGTGACCATGCAGCCGATGGGCATGCCTTTGCGAATCTTGAAATTCGCGATCGACTTCTTGGCACGCGTAATCACCGGCTTCTGTCCGGCAATTTGCCCGAGTTCGGCTACGGCGGTGTCGAGCAGCTTCACGTTCGCGCTCGCCTCGCCCATGCCGATGTTTACCGTCACCTTCGAAATGCGCGGGACGGCCATCGTATTCTTGTATCCGAAACGCTTTGAAAGCGCCGGGATGGCCTCTTTGCGGTACTTTTCATGCAGACGCGTAATCATTTCTTCTCTCGGCCTCTAGTTCTCAAAAGTCGTATCGCAGCGGCGGCAGGTGCGCACTTTGGTGCCGTCCGGCAGCGTGGTGTGTCCCGCGCGGGTATGTTTCCCGCATCCCGGGCAGAGTAGCATCACATTGGAAACGTGAATCGGCCCTTCCCGCTCGAGGATGCCGCCCTTAATGTTCTTCGACGGATTCGGGCGCGTGTGGCGCTTGATCATGTTCGTGTGCTCGACCGTGACCGTGTTCTTCCACAGATTCACGGACAGCACTTTCCCGCTCTTGCCTTTCGAGCGGCCGGCCATCACTTTCACCATGTCGCCGTGGCGAATGCCGTGTGCGTCGGGTTTTACTTTGGGTTCTCTCATCGCTACCACACTTCCGGAGCCAGCGAGATGATCTTGGTAAATTTCTTTTCGCGCAGCTCGCGGGCCACTGGCCCGAAAACGCGCGTACCGATCGGCTCGCCCGCATCGTTGATTAGCACTGCAGCGTTATCGTCAAACCGGATGTAGGTGCCATCCCTGCGCCGGTGCTCTTTCCTTGTGCGCACAACCACTGCACGCACCACCTTGCCTTTTTTCACCTGGCTGTCAGGCGTGGCTTCCTTCACGGCGGCGGTAATCACGTCGCCCAATCCAGCCACCAATCCCGCATCTCCTCCCACCGGAAGAATGCAGGTCAATTGGCGAGCGCCGGAATTGTCGGCCACCGTCAGCCATGTCCGCATCTGAACCATGATCGTGCTCCCTTAGTGCCGCTTACGCTCGCGTTGAGCGCGCCACCACTTCTTCAAGGCGCCACCGCTTCAGCTTCGAAAGCGGCCGGGTGGAAACAATCCGTACGGTATCGCCTACGCGGGCTTCGCCCGTTTCATCGTGCGCGTAATATTTCTTCGAGTGCCGCACCACTCGATGGTAGAGAGGGTGCTGAACCGCGCGAATGACTTTCACTACAATCGTTTTCTGCATTTTCGCGCTGGTCACCACGCCGGTCAGCTCCTGACGCACGCCACGTGCGTGAGCGCCCTCTTGAACGGCCGCGGCTTTCGTTGCTGTTTCGTTCGCCATTACGATTTCCTCAATTCGGCTTCGCGCAGCAGAGTTTTGATCCGCGCGAGATCGCGCTTCGCTTCCCGCAATTTCTTCAAGCCTTCCGCTTGCCCGGTAGAAAGCTGGAAGCGCAGGCGAAAAATCTGCTCGGCAAGCTCCTGCTGCTGCACTTCGAGCTCGCTGTGATTCATCTCACGCAATTTTGCTGTACGCCCCGGCATTACAGTTCCTCCGCCCGGCTTACGAACTTCGTGCGAATCGGCAACTTGTGTGACGCAAGCGCCATCGCTTCCGTCGCCGCCGCCAGATCCACGCCAGCCATTTCGAACATCACCCGGCCCGGCTTTACCACCGCAACCCAATGCTCCGGCGGCCCTTTGCCCTTACCCATTCGAGTTTCAGCGGGCTTCTTGGTGAACGGCTTGTCCGGGAATATCCGGATCCAAAGTTTTCCGCCGCGCTTGATAAACCGCGTGATCGCCACGCGAGCCGCCTCGATTTGCCGGTCGGTAATCCAGGCCGGCTCCATGGCTTTCAGTCCGTACTCGCCAAACGCGAGCGAGCCGCCACGCCAAGCCTTTCCGGTACGGCGACCGCGCTGTTGCTTGCGGTACTTAACTTTTTTCGGCATCAACATGGTATTGGACCCGTTTCCTTAAACTTCCGAGGTTGTTCCGGTTTTCCCGCCGCGTTGCGGGATTTTCTCGCCCTGGTAAACCCAGCACTTCACGCCAATCACGCCGTACGTCGTGTGCGCCTCGGCCGTGCCGTAATCAATGTCCGCTCGCAAAGTCTGAAGCGGCAAACGCCCCTGCAAGTACCATTCCTTGCGCGCGATTTCCGCGCCGTTGAGTCGTCCCGCGACGCGCACTTTAATTCCTTTGCAGCCGAAACGCAGCGCGGAATCTACCGCCTTGCGCATGGCGCGCCTGAATGCGACGCGCTTTTCAAGCTGTAGCGCAATCGACTCCGCCACGAGTTGCGCATCGAGTTCGGGCCGATGCACTTCCTGAATATCGATGTGCACTTCGCGCTTGGTGCGCTTCTGCACTTCACTCTTCAACTTGTCAATTTCCGAGCCCTTGCGCCCGATGATGATTCCAGGACGCGCGGTGTAGATTCGGACGACCAGCTTGTTCGCCGCACGCTCCACGTCAATCCCGCTGATGCCGGCCGACTTCAACTTATCCTTCAGCACCTTGCGAAGCTGGACGTCTTCATGCAGCAAGTCGGCATAATCGCGCTTGGCGAACCAGCGTGACTTCCAGACTTTGTTGTAGCCCAGCCGAAAACCGTACGGATGTGTTTTCTGCCCCAAACTGTCCTCCTACTTCTTCTTTTTCGGTGCCTGCTGTTTTGCGCGCTTCTCAAACGCTTTGCGAGCCTTGCGAACCGCTCCGCGTACGCCCTTGGATGCTTGCGCTTCCTCGGCGGCTGCAGTTATTCGATCTGCCGCGGCGCGGTGGTGTTCCGCTACTTCCACAACAATATGAGCGGTGCGCTTTTGATAGCGAAACCCGCGGCCCATCGGCGCGGGACGCATACGCTTCCAGCGCGGGCCTTCGTTTACGTAGCAGCGGGTGACGAAGAGCGCGTCCACGTCCAGCGATTCGCCCGCGTCTTCCGCTTTGCGCTCGGCATTGGCGATTGCGCTGCGCAGCGTCTTCTCGATTTCCTTCGCTACACGCTTTTTGGTGAAGCGCAGAGTGTGCAACGCTTTTTCGGCGCGCTCTCCACGAATCAAATCAATCACCAGCCGCGCCTTTTGCGGCGAGACGCGAATGTACCGGGCCTTCGCTATGCCTTCAATTTGGGTCGCAGCTTGCGTTGCGGTTGCCATCATTTATGCCTTTGGCGCCGGCGCCGCGCCGCCACCTGTAGCTGCTCCGGCCGGCGCTCCAGCGGGAGCTCCGGCTGCCGCAGCGGCCCTTTCGAGGGCTGCTTTCACGGCATGGCCTTTGAAGGTGCGCGTCGGCGAAAATTCACCGAGTTTGTGTCCCACCATCTGCTCGGTGATATACACCGGGATGAATTTCTTGCCGTTGTGAACCGCGATCGTGTGCCCGATCATGTCCGGCAGAATCGTCGAGCGGCGCGACCAGGTCTTCAGAACTTTCTTTTCGTTTCGGGTGTTCAGCGCTTCCACCTTGACACGAAGGTGATCGTCGATAAACGGACCCTTTTTGAGCGAGCGCGGCATCGGGCTTCCTACTCCTCCACGCGGCGCAGCTTAATCCACTGCGCGCGGCGAACTTTTTTAAATCCACGAACCGGGCCGGAGACGCGATGCGAAAGCGGACAGAATGGGCACACGAAACGAGTCCCTTGCGCATTTTGAATCTTTTCCACAATCACGGCCCAGCCTGACTTGCACAACCGAAGCTGCACTTGCGGAGCCGGCGTGAGTTTCGAAACTATCTTTGCGGCCGGCTTCGCCGCGCGCCGCGGAGCAGATTTCCGCGCTCGCGCCGCCCTTCTTGGCGCCCGCCGAGTTGACCGTCGTGATGTTCGAGTGGCTGTCATTAGGTTGCTCTCTGTTTTCAAACTTATGGCTTCCGCCGTTGTTCGATCATTCTGCTGCTCTTGCGCTTTTTGCGAGTCTTCGCACCAAGAGTTGGAAAACCCCACGGAGTCTGCGGGTGATTTCCCTTCACGCGGCCTTCACCGCCGCCGTGCGGGTGATCCACGGGGTTCATTGCCACGCCGCGCACCGTGGGGCGCTTGCCATGCCATCGCGTGCGGCCTGCTTTCCCGTAGGTCACGTTTTCGTGATCCAGATTTCCGAGCTGTCCGATTGTGGCCATGCATTCAACGCTGAATCGCCTGACTTCACCCGAAGGCAGCTTCACCAGGGCGAGTTCGCCTTCTTTGCTCAAAAGCTGCGCTGCTCCACCGGCGGCGCGAACGACCTGGCCACCCTTGCCGGGGAAAAGCTCGAGATTGTGGACCATGGTGCCGGGCGGAATATGCCGAAACTTCATGGCATTGCCCGGAAGGATGTCCGCACCTTCGCCGTTCTGCACCGTCATGCCGACTTCCAAGCCCACCGGCTGCAAAATGTAACGCTTCTCGCCATCCGCATAATGAAGCAAAGCGATTCGCGACGACCGGTTCGGGTCGTATTCAATCGAAGCCACCTTCGCCGGGATGCCCGCCTTGTCGCGGCGGAAGTCAATGTTGCGATATTTTCGCGCATGCCCGCCGCCGCGATGCCAGGAAGTAATTTCGCCCTGGGCATTGCGGCCGCCGGTGCGCTTCTTGGATTCCACCAGCGATTTTTCCGGCGTTTGTTTGGTCACCTCGCTCTTGTCGAGCATGGTGAGAAAACGTCTTGACGGTGTATATGGTTTAAATGTCTTCAGTGCCATCGTTGCCTCTTGCCTGCTTCGGAGCGATTGCGCTCCAAACGTCGCCGGAACTAAATGTTGTCGGCGTACTCGATCATTTTTTCGCCTTCAGCCAGCCGCACGTACGCTTTCTTCCAGTCGCTTCGAAATCCTTCAGCGCGTCCGCGTCGCCGAAACTTTCCATGAAAATTTGCGGTGCGAACGTGATCCACTTTCACTTTGAAAACGCGCTGCACTGCTTCCTTGATTTCCGTTTTGGTGGCGTCCGAGGCGACTTCGAACACCACGGTATGCTGCGTCTCTTTCACACCGAGACCCTTCTCGGTGATGATGGGCCGCTTGATAACTTGATAAAGCCTGGTATCCATTACTTGTCCTTTTTCGCCTTAGGCTTGGCTTTGGCCTTCGGCTTTTCTTTCTTTTCAGCCGCGTGCTTCTTGGCAGCTTTCGGCGCGGCGTGAGCTTTGGCATGCGTCTTCGCCGGAGCTTTCGCGTGCTCGCTTTTTTCGACGGCTGCGTGTTTCGTCGTCGCAGACGGCGCTGGTTGAATCTGTATGGGCTCTTCCTGTGGCGTCGCGGAAAGCGCTCGGCTCAATTTCACGGCTGCTTCGCGCGACATCATCAAATGATCGTGCCGCAACAAATCGTATGCTTCGAGAGCATTCGTGGGTACCAGCGTCAGACCATCAATGTTCCGGCTAGCGCGCTCCAGATTCACGTTGGAGCTGTTGTCCACAAGCAAGATCGAAGGTGCTTCTTTTTCGAGCCGCGTCAGGGTCTGTCGAAATGGTTTCGTCTTGTGCGTTTCGAGCTCCCAGGCATCCACAATGGTCATTTTCTGTTCGGCCAGCTTTGACGAAAGCGCCGAACGCAACGCGCCGATAATCATTTTCTTCGGCAGCGCATACGAATAGCTGCGCGGCGTAGGGCCGTGCACCGTGCCGCCGTGGCGCCAGAGCGGAGAACGAATCGAGCCAACGCGCGCGCGACCGGTTCCCTTCTGCTTCCAGAGCTTCTTGCCCGAGCCGCTGACTTCGCTCTTGTCCTTGGTCTTGTGCGTTCCGGCGTGCTTGCCCGCGAGATAGTGCCGAACCGCTTCGTGCAGCAGATGCGCGTTTACCTTCACGCCAAACACATCGTCGGCCAGGTCGATCGTGCCGATTTTCTTGCCATCAAGATTTTTTACGTCCGCTACGGGCATCGTCGTCTCTCTACAGGGCCGCTTTGGCCTTGCGAATGAAAATGTATCTGCCCGCCGGGCCGGGGACCGCGCCGCAAACGAGCAATAAGTTTTCTTCTGAATCAATCCGTACAACGCGCAAATTCTTGGAAGTCTTGCGCTCGTTTCCCATGTGTCCCGGAAAATGTTGGCCGGGCCACACGCGCGACGGAAACGAACTCGCGCCGATACCACCGGGAGCGCGGTGAAACATGGAACCGTGCGAAGCGTCGCCGCCGCGGAAGTGCCAGCGTTTCACGCCGCCTTGAAAACCCTTACCCTTGCTGACTCCGGTAACGTCCACAAACTCGCCGATCTTGAAATGATCCACGAGGATTCGGTCGCCGGCCTTGGCTTCATCCTTCGAATCTTCGATTCGAAATTCGCCCACGTATCGCAGCGGCGCGACGCCGGCCTTCTTGAAGTGGCCGGTCAACGCTTTGTTCACGCGTTGCGGCTTGATGAATTCGACCAAGCCCAACTGCACCGCGTCGTAGCCATCTATGTCTTTCGTCCGCCGTTGGACTACCACGCAAGGTCCCGCTTGCAGAACCGTGCAGGGAACCGCGGTACCGTCTTCGGCGAAGACCTGCGTCATGCCAAGTTTTATTCCGAGTATGCCGTTGACTGCCATTTCGTTCGCTCTTTCCTTCGCGTTTTTAATTCGCGTTCGTTACTTGCCTGTGTGTTCTCGTCCAAAAGCCTTGATTTCAACGTCCACGCCCGGGGGCAGATCGAGTTTCATCAGCGCGTCCACCGTATCCGGGGTGGGATCGAGAATGTCGATCAACCGTTTGTGCGTGCGCATTTCAAATTGCTCGCGCGATTTCTTGTCCACGTGCGGCGAGCGCAAAACCGTCCAACGGTTGATGACCGTGGGCAGCGGAATCGGGCCGGCCACATCTGCGCCGGTGCGCTTCGCGGTTTCGACAATCTCTCGCGTCGATTGATCGAGAATGCGGTGATCGTATGCTTTCAAACGAATCCGAATTTTTTCTCCGTTGGGCATATTTACTCGATGATCTCGGCGACAGCGCCGGCTCCCACCGTGTGGCCGCCTTCGCGAATCGCGAACCGCAAGCCCTTCTCCAGCGCTACCGGCGTGATCAGCGTAATTTCCGCCGACACGTTATCTCCCGGCATCACCATCTCTACGCCCGCCGGCAGCTTCACGTCTCCGGTCACATCCGTCGTGCGGAAGTAGAATTGCGGCCGGTAACCGGTGAAAAACGGCGTGTGCCGCCCGCCTTCTTCCTTCGTCAACACGTACGCTTCGGCCTTGAACTTCGTGTGCGGCGTGATCGAGCCCGGCTTGGCCAACACTTGCCCGCGCTCCACTTCATCTTTTTCCGTGCCGCGCAGCAGCAACCCCACGTTGTCTCCCGCAATCCCTTCATCCAGCAGCTTGCGGAACATTTCCACGCCCGTCACCGTCTTCTTCATCGTCGGACGAAAGCCCACAATTTCCACTTCCTCGCCGACCTTTACCTTGCCGCGCTCGATTCTCCCTGTCACCACCGTTCCGCGACCCGAGATCGAAAATATATCTTCAATCGGCATCGCAAACGGCTTGTCAATATCGCGCACCGGCATCGGTATGCTCTTGTCCACCGCTTCCATCAATTCCAGAATGGACTTCTCATACTTCGCGTCGCCTTCCAGCGCCTTCAATGCCGACCCACGTATCACCGGAATCGTGTCTCCCGGAAATTGATAGGTCTTCAGCAAGTCGCGTACTTCCAGTTCCACCAACTCCAGCAACTCCGGATCGTCCACCATGTCGCACTTGTTCAGAAACACCACAATCGCCGGCACACCCACCTGACGAGCCAGCAGAATGTGTTCCCGCGTTTGCGGCATGGGTCCATCCGTCGCTGCTACCACCAGGATTCCGCCGTCCATCTGCGCTGCGCCGGTGATCATGTTTTTCACATAATCGGCGTGACCCGGGCAATCGATGTGCGCGTAGTGACGGTTCGCGGTCTCATACTCCACGTGCGACACCGCGATCGTGATGCCGCGCTCGCGCTCTTCCGGCGCGTTATCGATCGAATCGAACGCGCGGAACGACACCTTCGGATTATTCTTTGACAGCACTTTCGTGATCGCCGCCGTCAAAGTCGTCTTGCCGTGGTCGATGTGCCCAATCGTCCCAATGTTCACATGCGGCTTATTTCGTTCGAATTTCTCCTTCGCCATATCTATCTCGCTCCTCTATGCTGCGATTACTTTCGAACTAAGTGACCGTAATTATTTCTTCGGCTTGTCGCCGTTTGCTCCGCCAATAATTTCTTCTGCGATGTTTCCAGGGACTTGCTCGTAATGCGAAAAGTGCATGGTAAAACTTCCGCGCCCTTGCGTGCGGCTGCGTATTTCCGTGGCGTAACCGAACATCGCGGCTAGAGGCACTTTCACATTGATAATTTCGGTGCCGCCACGTGATTCTCTTCCCTGCATTTGCCCGCGGCGAGAGTTCAAGTCTGAGATCACCGGTCCCATGTAATCCTCGGGAACTACCACTTCGACGCGCATGATCGGCTCGAGCAGCTTCGGGTTCGCTCTCTTGCAAGCTTCCTTGAAGGCCATGGAGCCTGCAATCTTGAATGCCATTTCGGAGCTGTCCACATCGTGGTAGCTGCCATCCGTAAGTACGACCGCGCAATCAACCATTTCGTAGCCGGCCAGAACACCGGTTTCCATGGCCTCGCGCACGCCATTTTCGATTGGCTGGATAAATTCCCTGGGAATCGAGCCCCCCACAACTTTGTCGATGAACAGAAGCCGGTGTTCTTTGTCGAAATGCCATTTGCCGCCTTTGCCGGCGACGCTTTTGGCGAGCTCGTCGATTTCATCCGTGGACATTTCGTGCATATCTTCGTGTCCGGCGTTGGGAAGCGGATGGACGGAAAGCACTGCATGCCCGTACTGGCCGCGCCCACCGGTCTGCTTGATGTACTTGCCTTCGCCTTCGGCGACTTTCAAAATCGTTTCGCGGTACGCCACTTGTGGCCGCCCGACATTGGCCTGCACGCTGAATTCGCGCATCATGCGGTCCACAATAATTTCGAGGTGCAATTCACCCATTCCGGAAATCAGCGTCTGGCCCGTGTCGTGGTCGGTGTGAACGCGGAAGGTGGGATCTTCCTGCGCCAATTTTCCCAGCGCGGTGCCCATTTTTTCCTGGTCCGCTTTCGTCTTCGGCTCGATAGCCACCGAAATCACGGGCGCGGGAAAATCAATATTTTCAAGAACGATCGGCTTTTCTTCATCGCACAGCGTGTCTCCGGTCGTAACGTTCTTCAGACCGACGCAGGCCGCGATGTCGCCGGCTTCGATGGACTCGATTTCTTCGCGCTTATTCGCGTGCATGCGCAACAACCGTCCAATGCGTTCACGCGTCTTTCGGGTCGAGTTGTACACGTTAGCCCCGGCTTTCAGCACGCCGGAATATACGCGAATGTAGGTCACGTGGCCGACGTAGGGGTCGGTCATAATCTTGAAAGCCAGCGCGGCAAAGGGTTGATCGTCCGAGGCGCGCCGCAAAATCGCTTCCTCGCCATTCGGATCCTCGCCTTCCACCGGCGGTACATCGGCAGGCGAAGGAAGATAATCCACCACCGCATCCAGCAGCGGCTGAATACCCTTATTCTTGAAGGCCGAACCCGCCAGAACGGGCACCAACTTCAGGGCAATGGTGGAGCGGCGAATGGAAGCGCGCAGTTCCGCTGGTTCGAGTTTATGCTGCTCGAGATATTTCGTGAGCACGGCGTCGTCGTGTTCCGCGATGTATTCCACCACTTTATCGCGGTGCTCTTTGTAAAATTCCGGAGTGAGCGCAGAAGCTTTTATGGCGATTTCGAGTTCCGGGCGCGACTTGAGAAATTCCGCGTCCCAGAGCTTCTCAAGAGGCAGCGTTTCGTATTCCGCTCCCAGCGTTTCGTCCTTCCACACAATGGCACGCTCTTCGATGAAATCGATGACGCCGATGAAATTATCTTCTCGCCCGATGGGATATTGCAGAGGAACGGGGTGGGCTGAGAGGCGCTGGCGCATGGAACGAATGGAATGATCGAAATCCGCGCCGATGCGGTCCATTTTGTTGATGAACGCGATGCGCGGAACGCGATACTTGTCCGCCTGGCGCCAGACCGTTTCTGATTGCGGCTGCACTCCGGCAACTGCGTCAAAAATGGCGACTGCGCCATCGAGCACGCGCAGCGAGCGCTCTACTTCCACGGTGAAATCCACGTGTCCCGGCGTGTCAATAATGTTGATGCGGTACGTTTTGTCGAAGCGCTTCCAGGAAGCCGTGGTCGCCGCGGAAGTAATCGTAATGCCGCGCTCACGCTCCTGCTCCATCCAGTCCATTACCGTGGTGCCTTCGTGTACTTCGCCAATCTTATAAGTCACACCCGTATAGAACAGGATGCGCTCGGTTGACGTCGTCTTTCCGGCGTCAATGTGAGCCATGATCCCGATGTTGCGGGTTTGATCGATTTGGACTTGGCGTGGCATTCGAAAATCTATTTGTACTACCAGCGATAATGAGCGAAGGCTTTGTTAGCCTCGGCCATGCGGTGCACGTCCTCCTTCTTCTTCACAGCGCCGCCGCGGCCGTTCGCAGCGTCCACAATTTCTCCGGCTAGTTTGTCGGTCATGGTCTTGCCGCCGCGAGTCCGCGAATACAACACCAGCCAGTGAATGGCCAACGATTGGCGGCGAAACGGATTCACTTCCACCGGCACTTGATAGTTCGCGCCGCCGACGCGCCGCGACTTCACTTCCAGAACCGGCTTGCAATTCTCGACGGCCTTCTTGAACAGCTTGAACGCGTCGTCGTTGGTGGTTTTCGCCACTTGGTCCATGGCCTTATAGAAAATGGCCTGGGCCGTGGCGCGCTTGCCGTCGTACATCATGCTGGAAATAAATTTCTGCACGAGATCACTGGCGTAAACCGGATCGCCCGGAATTTTTCGACGAAGAACCCAGCCTTTACGTGGCATATTTCCGCTCTCCTACTTCTGCGCGGCTTTTGGCCGCTTAGCGCCGTACTTCGAGCGCCCTTGCTTGCGATTTTCAACGCCTGCTGCGTCGAGCGTTCCGCGAATCACGTGATAGCGAACGCCCGGCAAATCCTTCACGCGGCCGCCGCGAACCAGCACGATGGAGTGCTCCTGCAAATTGTGTCCGATGCCGGGAATATAAGTTGTCACTTCGGCGCTGTTGGTCAGACGCGCGCGCGCAACTTTGCGCAGCGCTGAGTTCGGTTTCTTCGGCGTTTGGGTATAGACACGGACGCAAACCCCGCGCTTTTCAGGACACCCTTCCAGCGCCGGCGATTTTGTCTTCGTCCGGATCTTTTCCCGGCCTTTCCGCACCAATTGTGAAAACGTCGGCACTCGTTCCCCCTCGAATGGACCTCAGTTTTTTATTTTTGCGGCATAATTCTGCGCATAACAAATCCGCCCGCGCAAAATTCTGCGGGTGAATGAACAGAAAAGGCGCCATAACCCGAAGGAATTACCAGGTACTCCGCGATGATGCTTCACCCCGAGGAGTGAACTCCATCTAATGCAATAGCGGAGAGGCTCACACGGCTTTGCGGGGCTGGCGCCCCATTTCGGCCGTTCTTCTTGTCCCCGTTCCGTTCTTCTATGTTCCGGGGTCGGAAGACTTCCCTAATCACCACCAAGTCCAACTGCTTCAATGCAACCGCCGAAGTATAGGAAAAATAACATATATTGTCAACTCGATTCCCTAACCTAAATAAATGCTAAAAAACCTTGGGGTCTGGCAAGGCAGCTCAGACTGCTCGACCTTACGTCTAAATCACCTCGGCAAGCGGACTCGCGAGTTTCTTCAGCTAAGAGCGCCCGTCCAGGCGATCAAAATCAATGATTATACTACTGATTACAATAGGCTTAGCGGACAGTCTACAGATTCAATTCCGGACCATTCCCGCGTGGAGAACGAGGCAAGCTGGTGAGAACCCTCTGGCTCCGGGGATCATGGTGTTTCAAAGTTGCTCAACACCTTCCATCGAGCTGCTTTACCGAACTGGCGAAGCCTTCTAAACTGATGCCCGTCAAACCGCAATGGGAGCACGAATGAGACGTTTCTGCCTTGGCCTGTGTTTACTCTGTGCTTTTGTCCCAGCTCGCACTATGAGGGCGCAACAGGACTCAGCAACCAACGGCAGCCACCCTGCAGTCGAATCTCCGGCAGCACAGAAGCCCATCGCGGCAAATTACTCGCAAGAACCCTTCATCATCGAGCAGTACTACACGACGGCGCGCTTCGAAAACGACGGCACGAGCCAGCGTGATCTTGCCGTACGCATTCACGTGCAGAGCGACGCTGGAGTCCAGCAATTAGGCGAACTTGTTTTTGGCTACAACTCCGACAACGAACAAATGGAAGTGCGAACCGTGCGCGTGCATAAACCGGACGGGACCATCGTCAATGCAGGGCCCGACTCCATAAAAGAAATGACCGCCAGCGTTGCGCGCGACGCGCCGATGTATACGGACTACAAGGAAAAACACATTACGGTGCCGTCGCTGCACGCCGGTGACACGCTGGAGTACGAAATCTTCACGCGAACGCTCACTTCGCTAGCGCCTGGAGAATTCTGGTTCGCCTACAATTTCTTTGAAGATGCAATCGTTCTCGACGAGCGGCTTGAAATCAATGTGCCGCAAGGCCGGGCGGTCACCCTCCACTCGCCGGAAATTTCTATTACCAATGGCCGCGAGGATTATCAATTGCGGGTCAAACCCGGCACCACCGTTGATTTCGCTTCTCGCAGGATTCCGTTTTCAAAATCGGATGAAAATGGACGCACGATCTATCGCTGGCGGCGGGCCAACCTCGTACGGCCGCCAGAAGATGAAAGAGTCAAGAAAAAGCAGCAACCTGCCAAAGCAAAGCGGCCTGATGTGGAACTCACCACGTTTGAGAGCTGGGCGGAGGTAGCGCAATGGTTTGCGAAACTCGAAAAGGACCGCAGCGACCCCACGCCTGAAATTCGCGCGAAGACTCTCGAACTGATTCGGGGCCGCGAAAATAGACTCGCCAAAATCGAGGCGCTCTACGACTACGTCGCCAAAAACATTCGCTACGTGAGTCTTTCCTTCGGGCTTGGTCGTTACCAGCCGCACTCCGCGGCCGACGTATTTGCAAACCAATATGGCGATTGCAAGGACAAGCACACGTTGCTGGCCGCGATGCTGCAGGCCGCAAACATCCGTTCCGATGCGGTTCTAATTCCGTTTGCGAGCGACCTTGATACGTCCATACCCTCACCGTCGCAATTCGACCACGTGATCACGGCCGTCCCCGCGGACAATGGCCTGCTCTGGATGGACTCGACGGCAGAAGTTGCGCCGTTTCGGCTACTTTCGCCTGCACTGCGCCATAAGTCTGCGCTGCTCGTCCCGCCGGATGGGGCGGGAAGAATTGTTGAGACACCGATCGACCCGCCATTCCTCTCTACCCAGCGCGTGGAAATTGACGCCGAGGTAAGCGACCTCGGCAAGCTTTCGGCCAAGCTGCGGTACTTTCTTCGAGGTGATAACGAACTAGCGCTTCGCGTTGCCTTTCGCCGCACTCCGCAAACGCAATGGAAAGAACTCGGGCAGACGATCGCGACTCTGGACGGCATCCACGGAGATATAACCGCGGTGAAACCGAGCGATCCTTCGGACACGCAAAATCCTTTCGAACTGGATCTCGAGTTTTCGCAGGCAAATTTCCTTGACTGGTCCAGCAAGAAAAGCAAAGTCACCGTGCCGCTACTTATGATTGGCATGCCGGATGCCTCCGAGGAAACGACCGAGCCGATTCATCTCGGAAGCCCGCTCGATGTGACCATGACACTGAAGCTGAAGTTGCCATCGAATTTCACGGCGCAGGCTCCCGTGGCGGTTTCAATCGTGCGGGATTACGCTGCTTTCAAATCAAGCTATCGCTTTGAATCTCACACGCTCGTGGCGGAGCGTACTCTGAACTTCAAGATGCGGGAGCTGCCTGCGTCGCGGGTGGGCGATTACCTCGCGTTCACTCGCGCTGTAGAATCGGATGAAAGCCAGACTTTGCTCGCCGAGAATTCCGCTCCCGGTGCGCCGGAGATTCCGGAAGCCGCGAAACCCGGCGAACTACTCGAAGCGGGCCTCGCCGCACTCAACTCCGGGAATTTGAAGGCAGCGATTCCACTTCTGAAGCGTGCGCTTGAATTGGATCCCAAAAATAAACAAGGCTGGAACGATCTTGGACTTGCGTATCTGCGGCTGGGACAATTTGACGATGCAGGCGCTGCGTTCCGGAAACAGATTGAACTGAATCCGTATGACGAGCATGTTTACAACTATCTTGGCTTCACGTTGCAGCAACAGCAGAATTACACCGACGCCGCGAAGGCATTTCAAAAGCAGATCGAAGTAAATCCAATCGACGCGGTGGCACATGCGGCTCTGGGCGCTCTTTATCTCGAAGAACACAAATACGCCGAAGCCGTTCCCGAGCTCGACAAAGCCACAATTCTTTCCCCGGAAAACGCCGAGCTCCAGGTCAGGCTCGGGCAGGCGTATATCAATACAGGCGAAAAAGAAAAGGCTCTCGCTGCATTTGAAAAGGGAGTGGAGTTAGCACAGACTCCTGCGGTTTGGAATAACGTGGCTTACAGCCTGGCGGATCATCAACTGGAGCTGGACAAAGCTCAGCAGTATGCGGAATCGGCCGTTTCGGCGACGACGGCAATTCTTCGGAATGTCAGTCTTACGCACCTTTCCATGGATGACCTGCAAGCAGTTTCAAATCTGGGTATTTATTGGGACACGCTCGGATGGGTTCATTTCCAAAAGGGCGAACTGGAAGAAGCCGAACGCTACATTCGAGCCTCCTGGCTTCTGGACCAACACGGCGAGGTGGGCGATCACCTGGCGCAAATTGAACAAAAGCGCGGCGAAAAAGATCAGGCCATTCACATGTATTCGTTATCCATGGGCGCGGCCCATTCGGTGCCGGAAACCCGCGCCCGGCTTGTGGAGTTGCTGGGCCCTCACGCTAAGATCGAGGCTCTCGTAAACCAAGCGAAGCCTGAACTCACAACGCATCGAACCTTCTCCATCGGAAAAAGCTCGGGCGAAAACTCGGAGGCTGATTTTCTGGTTCTGCTGTCGCCGGGAAGCAAGGATCCGAAAGTGGAAGCTGTAAAGTTTGTGGGCGGAAACCAAAATTTACGGCCGTTCGCAGAGCGCCTGCGCGCAGTCGATTTTGGACCGATGTTTCCCGATGCCACACCGGCGAAAATTGTCAGGCGCGGCACGCTGGCCTGCTCGGCCACCACAGGCAATTGCACTTTCACGCTGATTCTCCCGGAAAACCTGCGCACGGTAAATTAGCGATCCGGGCCTACTGCAATTCAGATCGTCGTATCGGTTCACACACATCTTTCGCGAGCAAGGGCTAGTCGCGCCTACACTTCTGCACTCATCAAATGACCCAGGCTGCCTGTGACTTGCAATCGATCGGCGCGATCTTTGAAATAGCGCGCATTGATCTCAGCAGCGTCGAGGTCCTGTAGCCGGCTGAATCCAATTCGTCGAAGTCGCTCCGCGAGAGCGCTGGGATCGAAAAATGTGCGAAAGGGCTCGCCCGCGGCGGCTACGCGGTGCGATAAGGCATCCAGAGCCAGGCGTCCAACCCAATTCAACGACGAACGTGGAACTGCATAGTCGAAGGCCACACCTCCGCCAGACGGAGTCGAAGCGATGAAGCCGAAGGTGGCCGTCACCGCATCTTCGCTGAGGTACATGGTGACGCCCAGCCAAGAAAAGAAGGCAGCTTCAGAAGAATCGAATCCTGCAAGTTTCAATCCGTCAGCAAGCGTCTGCCGTTCAAAATCTACGGGAGCGTAGGTCACCGATAGCGGAATCGCGATCCCGGCTGCCGCCAGCCGCTGGCGTTTCCATTCCTGCGTAGCCGGGTAGTCCACTTCAAATACTCGCAGCGCGGAATCTTCATAAGGGTTTCGATACGCGAAAGTGTCGAGGCCGGCGCCGAGAATCACATATTGCCTCACGCCACGCACAATGGCTCGCGCCAGTTCATCCTCCGCGAACCGGCTGCGCACCACGAGGAAAGCGCGAAGGTTTCGCGCCACGCGGCTGTCATGCCTATGCCGCTCGGCACGCAATTTTGCCGTAGCCTCGGTCCCTATAATCGGCAAGGCGATCGCGTCGTCCAAGACTTTGGGGTAATCGAAGAGTTGGTGCGCCGCGCGCCGCATCGCTACGCGCATCGCCGTCCGGCTGGGTCGGGCCTCTTGCATGAATCACTTATGCGGCGAGAAAGGCTCGGCGTTCTCGGTGACTTTCCCCGCGTCGGGAAGCTAGATTCAGAAAGGCCATCACTTGATTTCGAGGACTTCTTTTTCTTTCAAGGCGGAGAAATCTTCAATTTTCTTGGTTTCGGAATGCGTCAGTTTTTCAAGCTCATCCAGCGAACGTTTGCGATCGTCCTCGCTGATTTTCTTGTCCTTCTCGAGCTTCTCGATCGCTTCTTTGATATCGCGCCGGATGTTGCGCACCGCCGTGCGGTGGTTCTCCAGCACTTTGTGAATGTGCTTCACCATATCCTTGCGGCGATCTTCGGTGAGCGGCGGAATCGGGACGCGCACCACTTTCCCGTCATTCGTCGGATTCAATCCCAGATCCGTGGTGCGAATTGCTTTATCGATCATCGGTACCGCGCTGGCGTCCCAGGGAGAAATCATAATCATCGTCGCGTCCGGAACGCTCAGCGTGCCGAGCTGGTTGAGCGGCATGGATGTGCCGTGATAATCCACGCGCACATGATCCAGCAGCGACACGTTCGCGCGTCCCGTGCGCACGCCTGCCAGCTCCTTGCGAAAATCTTCCACCGCTTTTTCCATCCGCACCTTCGCCTGCGCGAGTGCGTCTTTGCTTGTGGCAATCGTGGTCATTGAGAATTGCCTCCGCCGGTTCTATTTATGCCGCTGTGACGACTGAGCCCACCCGCTCGCCCAGTACCACGCGTTTCAGATTTCCCGGCACGTTCATATTAAAGACGATGATCGGCATCTTGTTGTCCATGCAGAGTGAGATGGCCGTCGAGTCCATCACCAACAAGCCCTTTTGCAGCACGTCCAGATAGGTAATGTGTTCAAACATTTTCGCGCCGGCCACTTTTTCCGGGTCGGCATCGTAAATGCCGTCCACTCGCGTTGCTTTCAGGATCACTTGCGCTTTGATTTCCATTGCGCGGAGCGCCGCGGCCGTATCGGTTGAAAAATAGGGATTGCCTGTCCCGGCGGCAAAAATCACCACACGCCCTTTTTCCAGATGGCGCGTAGCGCGGCGCCGGATAAAAGGCTCTGCCACTTGGTGCATTTCTATCGCGCTCATTAGCCGCGTTTGGCAGCCCGATTTTTCCAGCGCGTCCTGAAGCGCGAGCCCGTTGATCACCGTCGCAAGCATGCCCATGTAGTCGCCGGTGGCCCGGTCGATGGCAAGTTGTTTTTGGCGCGTGCCCCGAAAAATGTTTCCGCCGCCGACCATAATCGCGACGGACACACCCAGCTCGCGGACTTCTTTCACTTCACGCGCGATTCCCTGAATGGTTTCAGCGTGAATGCCGGAATCCTGCGGGCCCGAAAGCGATTCGCCCGAAAGCTTCAGTACCAGGCGTTCGTAAACGGGGGTACCGCCGCTTGGTTTTCCCGCCGGAGCGCCTCGCTTTATCAGTTTTGCTTTCGCCATTTTAAAGGGCCTGAGGTTGGCCAGGGGCATTCTAGCAGACAAACTTCGCGGCGGTAACCGCCTCGCAAAACTCAATGTGCAGCTTTGGGCAAAAAAAATCCGCCGCGGGAGCGGCGGATTTCCAACAGGTCTTAAGCAATTCTTACGCGGACGGCACGGCCGGCGCATCCGGCGCGTCCGGTTCATCCGTTGTTCCTGCGGACGACGCCGCGCCATCCATCTCGCCGACTTTGAAGCGTGCGAAGCGGCGAATCGCAATGTTTTCGCCCAGTTTGGCGATGGCTTGGTCCACCAGCTCCTTCACCGTCACGCCTTCGTCTTTGATGAAATGCTGCTCGTAGAGGCAGTTCTCTTCATAGAACTTTTCCATTTTCCCATTCACGATCTTTTCGATTACGTTTTCGGGCTTGCCGGTGGCTTTAGCCTGTTCCTTATAAATGTCGCGTTCGCGGTCGAGCGTTTCCTGCGTCACTTCCTCGCGGCGCAGAAATCGCGGGTCCAGCGCGGCAATATGCATCGCCACGTCGTGGCCCAGACGCTGAAAATCAGCGGTGCGCGCAACGAAGTCGCTCTCGCAATTCACTTCCACCAGCACGCCGATTTTTCCGCCGGCGTGGATGTAGTAGCTCACCAGTCCCTCGGAAGTAGCCCGCTGCGCTTTCTTTGCCGCTGCGGCCTGTCCCTTTTTGCGAAGAATGTTGATGGCCTGTTCGATGTCTCCCTTAGATTCAAGCAGCGCTTCCCGACAAGCGGTGAAACCCGCGCCGGTGCGGTCGCGCAGCTCTTTCACCAGTTGGGCCGAGACGTTTGGATTACTAGTTGTAGCCATAGATTTACTCGATTCCTCTTTGATAAATTTGGGCTTTGCCGCTTATGGTGCGGACCCGGCAGCGCAATTCTCAAGCTGCTTCGGCCGGCGGGCAGAATCTACGATTTTTGCGACGCTCGAGCTACTGAATCTTCTTCTCCAGCCGCCGCAGCGTTCGCTTCAACCGCAGGCTCGACAGCTGTTTCAGCATCAGGCTCGACGAAATCGCCTTCCTGCTTTTCGTAAACCTCGTACGCGCTGGTGTCAACGTAATCCACGCCTTCTTCGCCGGCGCCTTCCCCGGACTTCTGGTCAGCGATCTGCGTTTGCTCAAACGACTGGCGGCCCGACAGAACCGCGTCGGAAATCTTTGAAGTGAAAAGTCGTATCGCACGCAAAGCGTCGTCGTTCCCGGGAATGACCCAGTCCACCAGATTAGGGTCGCAATTTGTGTCCACGATGGCTACGACGGGGATGCCCATGCGCCGAGCCTCGCGAACCGCAATCACTTCCGCGTTAGGGTCGATCACGAACATAGCGTCCGGCAAGGTGGTCATGTTCTCTACACCGGAAAAATTCTGCCTCAAGTGCTTCAACTCGCGTTCGAGCCGCGCCGCCTCTTTCTTCGAAAATTGGGCCATGCGCCCGTCTTCCACCATGCCCTTTAGCAGCTTGAATCGCTTGATGGACTTTTGCAGCGTCGCCCAGTTCGTCAGTGTGCCGCCGAGCCAGCGATGGTTGACGAAAAACATGCCGCAGCGGTTGGCCTCTTCGGCGATAGCTTCCTGCGCTTGGCGTTTGGTGCCGAGAAAAAGTACCCGCTTGCCCTGTCCGGCAATCTCGGAAACATATCGGGCCGCATCGCGGAACATCTTTAGGGTCTTTTGCAGATCGATAATGTGGATGCCATTGCGTTCGCCGAAAATGTATTCCTTCATTTTCGGGTTCCAACGCCGCGTCTGATGGCCGAAATGGACCCCGGCCTCCAGAAGCTCCTTCATCGTAATTTCGACTCCCAATGTACCTCCTCGGTTAGAGGGATGCTTTTTTCTCCGCGAGTGGCCGGAGCAGCATCCTTTTTTGCCGGTCCTTCCCGGCCGTGAATTTGGTTCGGCCCGAACGAATCGAGCTGAACCCTAAACAATTAGCGCTTGCTGAACTGGAAGCGGCGACGCGCTCCCTTTTGTCCGTACTTCTTGCGTTCCTTCATGCGCGAATCGCGCGTCAGGAAACCGTTCTTGCGCAATGCAGGCCGCAGCTCGGGGTTAATTCGTGAGAGCGCGCGCGAAAGTCCCATGCGCACCGCTCCGGATTGCCCGCCGACGCCCCCGCCTTTCACGATGCATTTCACTTCGAGCTGGTCCAGCATCTGCGTGAACTTCAGCGGCTCGACCGCAGCCGTGTGCCACGCAATGTTGCGAAAATATTCGTCCACCGGGCGCCCATTCACGGTAAAACGCGCAGGTCCCATCTTGATATACACGCGCGCGATCGATTCCCGGCGGCGGCCGGTGCCGTAGAACTGCTTTCCTGCGGCGCCTTCCAACGAACTCGAAGCTGAACTCAAAGTTCCTCCTTCTTTATGTAGCCTGCGCCGAGCGCACTGCGCGAAAAAAACGCGGTGAAGCCTGCGGCACGAGCGCGCTTCTGGCGAATTTCTCCGCCAAGCGCGGAAATTTTTCGAATCCCTATCGCGTGGTTACAGCGCGAGCGGCTGGGGCTTTTGTCCGGTGTGGCGGGCGAGGCCTTCACTTCCGGCATAAACACGCAGCTTCTTGGCCCGGTGCGCGCGGAGCTTGTTCTTCGGCAGCATTCCCAACACTGCTTCGCGCACAACTTCTTCCGGACGGCGTTGCAACATCACCCGGATCGGAATTTCCTTCAATCCGCCGGGATAACCGCTGTGGTGACGGTAAATTTTCTGATCGATCTTGTTTCCGGTCAGCTTCACGCGCTCCGCATTAATTACCACCACGTGATCGCCGCAATCCAGATGCGGCGTAAAATTCGCCTTGTCCTTGCCAATCAGAAGCCTGGCGATACGCGTGGCAAGACGCCCCAGAACGACGCCTTCGGCGTTCACCACGAACCAATTCTTCCCTACTTGCAGGTCTTCGGCCTCTCGGCCCTTTGGTACATGCGTCCGCATCAGTCCAGTCACACCTTTCCGTCTAGAGACAAACCATGAGTTTAGATTACGAACGGGGTTCTGTCAACGAAGAGTCACCCGAGGCGTGGCTGCCCGAAAACAAGACGGGCCGCACCGGGGCAGCCCGACACAAATACAGATCGAGTCGTATGGGGCTATACCAAATAGCCCGACAGATTCTGCGTGCTTAGCCAGCAGCCTAAGAGGATGCCGCGGCTGTGCTGCGCGCGCCCCGGTAGGCGGGTTTATCGCCGTCAGCCGCGTCTCCGGTCTTGTCGATCTCGATCGAGCCCTTGAAGTAAGCGCCGTCCTCGATCATGATTCGAGCGGTCGTCAGATCCCCGACCACCGAGCCATCCTTCTTGATCTCGATGCGATCGCGCGCTCGCAAATTCCCTTTCACGTTCCCGTAGACCACGACTTCGCGGGCGATTATATCTGCGGTCACTTTGGCGCTCGCCCCGACGGTCAGCTTACGGTCTTCGAGTTGGACCAGACCCTCGACCGTTCCGTCGATGTGCAGGTCCTCATTGCCGGTAATTTCACCCTTAACGTGCAGAGTCGCTCCGAGCCGTGCGATGCCGCTCGATGAAGATGTTGCCGGATACGTCGAATCGATAGGTGCCATTTTCTTAGCCTCCCCAGGAAATACTGGTGCAGTTTCGGTCGATGCAGTTGATCTTTGCGATGGTTGCGGCTGCTGCTGCGGGAGCGGACTCTTTGCCGGAGCGTCCGTTTTCTTGTCTCCCCACATTTACTCCTCCTTGGGCCCGCTCTATGCCAGGACTATAAGTAATGAGGACTGGTTTCTAAATGTAGCCCTGCCTAAACACGAAGCCAAATCCAAAATGGTACAGCTGTGCCCGGTGAGGCAACGCTACGGCTGGGGAGTTGGATAGTAAAGCTCCTAGGGCACAAACTGCAAGGGAAGTTTGTGTAGTGGGTCGCTTGCCGATTGTCATGTGGCATTGTGAGCAATCTCACAGACACTGCGAAAAAAACTGTACTGAAGGCTCGAGTTTCGAACCCACAGCGGACCGCCTAGTTGACAGTCAACGTGAACGTAAACGTGTGCGTGATGGTGCCGCTGGTAACCGTCACAGTGACTGGTTGGTTCTGGACCATTGGCGTCCCGGGGTTAACGGGAGGAGTGGTGGTTGTGCTGCCTCCACCCCCGCAGGCCGCGTTGACGACGAGCAGGGCAAGGAGCAAGGCCGGAGCGAGCCAGCGGATACTGCGCCGCCGGAATTGCGTGGCGAGAAGCATGCTAGCGAGCAGAAATACAAGAAGGCCAAAAGGGTGAAGCGCGAGTCGCTCGGAAAAATGCTTGGCCGTTGGAAGCCCCGGACGGCCTAAGGGACCGGGCGAAGGACGGTGGGCCGGGACAAGCTGGCTTGCGTGGGTGGTGGTAATGGTCAATTTGCTGGAGCCGCCGACCGGCACCGAGGTCGGGCTAAATGAGAAATTAGTTTCGCTGGGCAGGCCCGAGACAGTTGCGGTAGCAAAATTGATGGCGGTGTTGAATCCGTTTGTTCCGGTGACGGTTACCATGGTGCTGGCGGAAGCCCCGGGGGATGCAACAGTGACGGTGGCCGGAGCGAAAGTAATGCTGAAGTCTGGGCCTGGGCTGACTTGCACGGGAACCGAGCCGGAGGAGCCGCTGTAGTTGGTGTCGCCGTTGTAGACGGCAGAAACGGTGTAATCTCCTGCGGTCAAGGCGGTCGTCGTTATCTGGGCTTGGCCGTTGACTAACTGTGCGGTTGGAAGGGCAACAACTGTGGAAAACCGGACTGTGCCGGTTGGGCCAGGTCCGCCGGTTTGATTCGGTGCAACATTGACGGTAAAAGTAACGCTCTGCCCTTGCTGAAAGCTCGCGCTGGAAGTACTTATTGTAGTGGTGGTGACAATTTGCGCATCTACCGAAGTGCCAACGGAAACAGCCCCAGAATAGTTTGTGTCGCCGCTATATTTCTCCGTGACCGAATTCAAGCCGAGCGTCAAGCCGGTCGTGTTGATCGACGCCGTGGCTTCGACATCGCAAGGCGACAGTAAGCTGGTTTGAACTGACTGCGGAGTGCCAAGCTGCGTGGTGCCGGTGAAAAAGGTAATCGTGCCGGTAGGTGGATTGCCGCAACTCTCGGCCGTTACCATGGCCGAAATGTTTGTCGGAGACCCGAAAGGCACAGCCCCTGTCGCGATGTAAGGTGGATTGGCAATTGTGAAAGCCCGGGTGATGGTAAACGTGGCAGGGGTGGTGGATGCGCTGGCGTTGAAGCTGGCGTCGCCTGCGTAGTTGGCACTCAGGGAATGGGAGCCGGCGGTGAAGGTGAAAATGGGATTGGTGGGCAATGCGTTGCCCTGACTGTTCAGCGGAAGTGTGAGACTTGGGTTGAGGGCCTGATTGTTGTCATTGAAGGTGACGTTCCCGCTCGGGAACCCGTTGTGAGAATTTCCCACGACATCGGCGCGAGGAAAGACGGTGGAACCGTAGGGGCCTGAGGTAAACGGCTCGACATTGCCGTTCGGACTTATGGTGATGGCGGATACCGCGACGCTGCTGGCTTCGGGCGTGATGGTAACGGCGACGGGACTAGAGTCGCTGGCACCGAAGACGCTGTCGCCGGGATAGTGCGCGGTCACGTTGTAGCTTCCGCCGGGAAGGACGTCGGTGGTCGAACTCACGGCGGCTGCGGTGAGTGCGAAAGACGTGATACCCGGATCAATGGATGTGGGCGCGACGAGGGCGACGTTTCCGGTAGGTGTGCCGGTAGCAGGAGCGACAGGGGCGACGCCAATGGTCACATTAACCGGAGTGCCGTGGACGATACCGGAAACGGGAGAGAGAGCCAGAGTGGTGGCACTGGGCTTGAATCCCGCAAAAAAGGTACCCCAATTTCTGACCAGATTTGCGGCGTTAACCGAACCCAGGCCAGTAACTAGATCGTAGCCCGCGTTGGAGCTGTAACCGGTAAGGATGCCGATTCCTTCCGCGCCGGGCGTGCCGCAATTAACAGGGCGCGCCACCGTTCCGTCGCAAGGCATGGCGTTGGTGCCCGTGGTGATGTCATAAAAAACGCAATTGGGGCCGGGATTCGCGGCGGAAGCGCAATCCGCGCCAGCCTGAGCGGCGAGGTTATAGAGAACATAGTTGGCATTGCCCTGGCGTGAGGCTGTTTTCTGGTCAACCATAGCCATGATGCCCGCGAAACTGGGAGCCGAGGCGGACGTGCCGCCAACCGCGAGGAATTCGCCGTCCGGCTCATCGCAGGAGACGCCATCGGTTAGGTCGGCCTCGCAAATGATGTAAAAAGTGTCGCTATAAAATCCCGCGCTGGCGAACAGAGCGAGGTCGGGAATGTCCCGTTTTCCATCGGCGGGAACTCCCAGTCCCTTCTGCCACGAAGGCTTTGCATAACCGCCCGAGCAACTGGTGATGTCCTGGCCGTCACCGACGGTGCAAGAACTTTTTCCCCCGCTTCCGCCCACGGTATCAACAACGATTGTCAGCAATTCGGGATTGTTGCAGTTAGCAATGGCAGTGCCGGGGAAGCCGAAGAAGCTGAGAGCTGAGCTTGTACAGGTATCGTTCCAGGGAACTTCGGGGATGTAGCCTTTCGCGGACTCCTGGGTGGTTGGGTTATTCGTGGTGTTCCAGAATGTGAAAGGAGCGGCGATGTCGTTGAAATCGGTGCCACCGACGGCGACGTTGTAGGGAGTTGATGCAAACCCGCTGACCTGTAAACCGAATTCAGCCGGAGCGGGTGGTTCATTATCGTGGCCATCGCAGCCCGCCGAGCCACTGTCGCCGGCAGCGAGAATCACCGTAATTCCCTGGGCGGCAGCCTGTTGCCAGAGAGAGTTGAAGAATTGATTTCCGGCGGTTCCAATGCCCGCTTCGCAGATACCGTAGCTTTCGCTAATGATCGGCGCAATATTTTGGTCCACGGCAAACTGAGCGGCGAGATCGACGCCAAGAGTGGTATTCGTGGTCGCAGATATGACGAACTTCACAGTGGCGCCTTTGGCGACAGAGCCGGACCACTCGATATCCAGATCCGACTCGGTCTCATCGCCCGGCGAGATGCCGGGATCAGGGCCGTCGACGACAACAACGGGGTCCTTCGTGGGGAGGCCGAACAGGGCTTGGAAAGATTCGATGTCGCTGTTGACAACGTCGCTTTCACCGATGACCGCGATAGTTTGGCCGGTACCGTCGTTGGCAGGAGTGGCATTCCAAAGCGGCAGGACATTGTAAATGGTGGCGAAATCAAACGGGCCGAGCCCAAAACAAGTGATCGGCGCGCCGGTGTTGGGATTCGTGCCGCAACCGAGACTAAAGAGCGGATTGGTGGTTCGCACGGGCTTGATCGCGCCCGTGGAGCGGTTCTTGGTATAAACGCCGGACACGACATGCATCGCCTTACGCGGAAAATTGTGAAGCGTGTCAAGCCCGACGACGACTGGCGCAAGTGCGGTAGGAATAGAAGGATCGCTTGAGTTGGCCCAGTGCTCTGCGCCATTGACTTTGTATTTGTGAATGGCGGTACGGAAGGCGGACTGAACTTGTCCAGCGGTGCCGGAGAATTCGATGACGGTGGCTCCATTCGACACGCGATTGACGGCAAAGCCCTGGGACTTCAGCCAGGATACGACGGTTTGAATGTCCTGCGCGGAAGGGCCGAATTGCGCACCGAATTGCTGTGGCGTGAGCCAATTGTGGTAACTCGCCGATCCGGAATTCTGCTGATCTTGGAGTAGCTGCTCGAGAGCGGATTCCTGATCGGGACCGCGTCGCAGAAGCAGTAGCATGCGTTCCATGGGAAGGCTAGCGGGCGCGGCGCCCACGTCGTACTTGGCCCGCGCGAGGTAATACGTGTTGCCCGTGAGGATGGTCCGATTCGCTTCGTCAATGGGCTGCACGATCCGCGAAGGAATGGCCAGGGACTGGGCGGAAGCGAACGGTACAAGGACCGCCAAACCCGAAATTATCGCCAGACACACACTAATGGCTCGGAAACGGCTGGGTTGCGCTCGCATGGGTCTCCCTGCCCGGGCAAGCCCGCGGAGCACCGGGGAATAGAGGGAGATTTATCGGAAGTTGACACAGGAGTCAAGTGATATTGACGGCCTAAGGGGATTCCATCCGGCTCTACGAATCGCTCGGATTAGTTACAAATACCGCTCTTGCAGGATTGCGATGTGATGCGCGGCATGTCCGGCAATTGTATAAGCCAGCGCATTTACGGTAACGGAATTCCCGCTGGCGGTACCACTGCGTGCCCAAGCGTCATCGGGCAGATTGCGGAAAAATGCGACGGTAGCCTGTCGGATTTTCTGGAACTCCCGGACACGATCGCCCCATGAATACTCGTCGGCCCGAGCAGCGGTGGCGCTGACGTTCTGATCGAAACTGGGCAGCGGGTCACTAAAGCCGCGGCCGAACCAGAGTGCTCGGAACGCGAATACACGCTCGGTGTCGTTAACGTGACTCAGGACCTGCCGGATGCTCCACTTTTCGAGGGCGTATCGGTGCAGCGACCTTTCTTCGGAGACACCACTCAAGAGGGCAGTTGTATCTCGAAGTTGGGATTTCGGCAGTTCCACAATATTGTGGCCCGAGATTCGATTTATGTAGGTGAAATAGTGCGGCGCAGCTTCGTCAGGTTTCGGAAATCCCATGGCCCTAATGCCTGCTCTAATATTTTCGCAGTACTCCTACTACTCGTCCCTGTACTTTTACATCCGCAGCCAAAACGATGATGGGGGCCATTTGCGAGTTCGCCGGCTGGAGCCGGACCTTTCCGCCCGGTTCGCGGTAAAAACGCTTCACCGTGGCCTCGTCTTCTCCGACGAGCGCCACGACGATTTCCCCGGGGTTCGCCACTTGGGTCTGTTCCACAACTATGTAATCACCGTCGAGAATGTGATCGTCGCGCATGGATTCGCCGCGCACTTGCAAAACGTATGTGTTCTGCCCACGCGCAAAATCCGCCAGCGAAATCGTCTCGCGTTCCTCAACCGCCTCCAACGGCCGCCCAGCGGCGATACGGCCAGCCAACGGCAGTTCGACCACGTGACGGTCGAGCAGTTGTTCACGTATAGGCTTGGGGAGCTGCATTACCTCGATCGAGCGGCTCTGGTTGTAGCCACGACGGATAAAGCCCTTTTTCTCCAGCGTAGAGAGGTGCTTGTGCACCGTCGCCAGCGAGGTCAGCTTTAATGAGCTCGCAATTTCTTCAAAACTCGGCGAGTAGCCGTTTTTGTTAAGGAATCCGACCAAGTAATCCAGGACTTCCTTTTGCCTCTTCGTCAGTGTCATGCCGCCCCCTATACGTGGTAGCGTGGCCACTGTAGGCGAACTAAAAGCGAAAGTCAATAGTACTTCAGGTCAGTGTACTTTTATCAGCGATTGCGCCTCCCCTTTTCCTCTAGACTTAACGACTCTGCGATCCCAATGCACCATTCGCGAGACTTGACCTTGACGATGTCCAACGATTTCTCGAGCGCTCAATTAGACCCTGAATCCGAATATCGCAGCCGTTTGGAAATATTGCGGGAGACCGAATCGCGTTACAAACAGACCGCTGGGAAACTTGGTCCGGCCACGCTGCTGTTCTTGGCCGTCTCGGTTGTCTCCGCGGGTTGGATTCTCACAACCAGGATCAGTGCGATTTACTGGGTCTTGCTTCCCGTATCGTTGCTTATTTTCTTCGCGATCGCTCACGAGCGCGTGATTCGTGCGATTCGAAAGAGTTCCCGTAAAATCGCCTTTTACGAACGCTGTCTCGCCCGAATCGGCAATAAATGGATGGGAACCGGCGAGACGGGCGACCGCTTTTCTGACCCGTCGCATCCCTACGCGCGCGATCTCGATATCTTTGGCGCAGGATCTCTGTTCGAGCTGCTTTGCACCGCGCGAACTCGAGCGGGTGAGGAAATTCTGGCGAATTGGCTTTTGGCTCCGGCCCCGCCGGACGAAGTGCGCCTTCGCAATGCCGCCGTTACCGAACTAACGAAGCGCCTCGATCTGCGGGAAGACTTGGCCGTCCTGGGAAAAGATTTTCGTTCTGGCGTTCAGCCGGAAGCGTTGGTGATGTGGGGAGAAGGTTCCTCGGCACTCAATCCCGGATTCTTGCAGATTATTTTGCTCCTGCTTGCCTTGTTGTGGATTTGCAGCCTGATCGCCTGGGCGGCTTTCGACCTCCGATATCCAGCTCTCCTGATTTCCATCGTAAACGCCGGCGTGGCCTCGAAATTTCGCCAGCGGACATCGAAAAGCGCCTCCGCGATCGAAGAAGCAGCTCACGACCTGAAATTGCTTTCCCAGGTGCTCGCACGAATCGAGCGGGAGAAGTTTTCTTCTTCCAAGCTCGTGAGTCTTCACGCTGTGCTTCAAAAGGACGGTGTAGCTGCCTCCGGGTCCATCGCCCGCTTGAATCGGCTGGTTGATTTTCTGGTGTCGCGCCGGCACCTGGCTATGCAAGTTCTTGACCCATTCGTATTTTGGAGTTTGCAGTGGACGCTCGCCATTGAGTCCTGGCGCAAGAAGTTTGGCGGCGCGATAGCTCCTTGGCTTGCTTCGTTGGGCGAGATCGAAGCTCTGTCGGACCTCGCGGGCTACGCTTACGAGCATCCTCGGGACGTCTTCCCCGAATTCACCGACGAAGCACCGCTCTTTGACGCCGTGGGACTCGCGCATCCCCTGATTCCCGAGAGCCGCGCCATTCGAAACGATCTGATCCTTGGGAACAAACTGCGCCTCATTATTATCAGCGGCCCCAACATGGCCGGTAAAAGCACATTCATTCGCTCGGTTGGAATTAATGCCGTGCTCGCGCAGTGTGGTGCGCCTGTGCGCGCAAATAAACTCCGGCTTTCTCGCCTGGCTGTGGGCGCTTCGGTTTGCGTCCTAGATTCCCTGCAGGGCGGAATTTCCCGCTTTTATGCCGAGATCACACGACTGAAAGTAATCGCAGATTTGACGGATGGCCCCTTGCCTGTGTTGTTCTTGCTCGATGAATTGCTACAGGGAACGAATTCGCACGACCGCCGCATAGGCGCGGAGGCTGTTGTGCGGAACTTGCTGAAGCGAGGCGCGGTCGGATTGCTTACCACTCACGATCTGGCGCTGGCTGAAATTGCTGCCCCCCTGGGAGCGGCTGCCGCAAACTTCCATTTTGAAGACCACCTCGAAGACGGCAAATTGCGCTTCGACCACAGACTGAGCCCGGGAATCGTTCAAACCAGCAATGCTTTGCAACTTATGCGCTCGATCGGACTCGATGTTTAAGCAACGGCATCATTGATGGCCGAGCGCAGTGATCCTGTCGAAGAGAGAGCAATGCTGCCTGCCTTGGCCGGACAACGAGCGTTGGTTGCTATGCATCTTACTGAATGCCCGAAGCGTAATGGCTGCTTCCCAATTTCCGTTTTCCTGTTAGCCGCGTTGTGCTACGCTTTCCTAGGGCAACAGGGTTCTCATCTGCATGAAAAATCTCGATCAAAGAGACCAGAAACTCTCGTATCTCTCCGCATACATGGACGTGGGGTCCTAAAAAACTATGGCTTTGACCACCATTGAGATTCCGAAGCGCAAACGCGAAATAATTGACAACGCCGTCATCCGTTTCTGCGGCGACTCCGGTGACGGCATGCAAATCACCGGCAGCCAGTTCACCAACACCGTCGCGCTGTACGGCAACGATCTGGCGACTTTCCCCGACTTTCCGGCGGAAATCCGCGCCCCTGCCGGAACTCTGCCGGGCGTCAGCGGTTTCCAGGTCCACTTCTCGTCGAGTGACGTTTACACTCCCGGCGATTCGGTGGATGTTCTAATCGCCATGAATCCCGCCGCTTTGAAAATGAATTTGGCGGATTTGAAGACAAACGGAATTCTGATCGTCAATCTCGACGACTTTAAGGAAAACGATCTGCGCAAAGCGCAGATTGTGACGAATCCGCTGGAGGACCATTCTCTTGACGGCTACCGCCTTTTCGCCGTTGGGCTCACCAAAATGACCCGCGCGGCGCTGAAAGATCTGGGCCTCGACGCCAAGAGCATGGACCGTTGCAAGAATTTCTTCGCCCTCGGAATGTGTTACTGGCTCTACAACCGCTCCATGGAGCCCACGCACGGGTGGCTCGAAGAAAAATTCAAGAACAAGCAGCAACTGGTGCAAGCCAACAAACTCGCCATGAAGGCGGGGTATAGCTACTGCGAAGCTACCGAAGCGTTTCAAATCAGCTATGAAATTCCGCCGGCTAAACTTACCCCGGGCGTGTATCGCAACATCAGCGGAAACGCGGCGCTGGCGCTGGGTTTCGTGGCTGCTTCGCAAAAGGCAGGCATCCCGCTATTTCTCGGCTCGTATCCGATTACGCCGGCTTCAGACATCTTGCACGAACTCTCGATGTATAAAGATTTCGGTGTAATCACTTTTCAAGCCGAAGACGAAATCGCCGCAATTACATCGGCCATAGGTGCGGCGTATGCCGGAGCGCTGGGCATCACTTCCACTTCGGGACCGGGCATGGCGCTCAAGACCGAAGCGCTGGGCTTGGCCGTCGCCGTAGAATTGCCGCTGGTGATTTGCGATATTCAGCGCGGCGGCCCTTCCACCGGCCTGCCAACCAAGACGGAACAAGCAGACCTGCTGCAAGCTTTGTTCGGACGCAACTCCGAAGCTCCGATTCCAGTCGTGGCGCCCTCGTCGCCCGGTGATTGCTTCTGGATTGCTCTCGAAGCCAGCCGAATCGCCATCAAACACATGGTTCCAGTTATCATTTTGTCCGACGGGTATCTCGCCAACGGCGCCGAGCCGTGGAAAGTTCCGACGATTGACGAATTGCCCGAAATTCCTGTGCACTTCGAAACCAAACCCGAAGGCTTTCTTCCGTATCGGCGCGATCCCGTTACGCTGTCGCGCCCGTGGGCTATTCCGGGAACACCGGGCCTCGAACACCGCATCGGCGGAATCGAAAAACAGGACGTCACCGGCAACATCAACTACGAGCCTCTAAACCACGAGCACATGGTTCGATTACGTGCGGCGAAAGTCGAGGCCGTGGCCGACGATATCCCGCCAGTGGTTCCTGAAGGCGATCAGTCAGGCGATTTGCTGATTATCGCCTGGGGTTCCACGCACGGCCCCATCACCGCGGCGCTGAACGCTCAGCGGGAGAAAGGGCGCAGCATCGGCCACGTCCATCTCCGCCATCTCAATCCCCTCCCGAGGGACCTCGGCGACGTGATCAAACGGTTCAAGAAAGTGCTGGTCCCGGAAATGAATATGGGCCAGCTTTTGATGATTGTCCGCGCGAAATATCTAGTGGATGCTCAAGGCTACAACAAAATTCAGGGCAAGCCCTTCAAGACCTCAGAGATCGAAAACAAAATCGAACAGATGCTTGGCTTGGCTCCCTTCACATCGCCGGAAGACGATTTTGATGAGCAAGCAGGAGAATAGATATGACCACGGCCACTTTGCCCGTCTATACAAAAAAAGATTTTCAGACCGACCAGGAGATTCGCTGGTGTCCGGGCTGCGGAGATTACGCCATCCTTTCGGCGGTGCAAATGGTCTTCGCCGACTTGGGTATTCCGCGTGAAAAATTCGTGATCATCTCCGGAATCGGATGCTCCAGCCGCTTTCCGTATTACATCAACACGTTCGGATTCCACACCATTCATGGACGCGCGCCAGCCGTGGCCACCGGCTTGAAGATTGTTCGTCCGGACCTTGAAGTATGGGTGGCCACCGGTGACGGCGACTCGCTGTCCATCGGCGGCAATCACACCATTCACATGCTGCGCCGCAATGTCGGCCTAAAAGTGCTTCTGTTCAACAATAAAATCTACGGGCTCACCAAAGGCCAATACTCGCCGACTTCCGAAGTGGGCAAAAAAACAAAGTCCACGCCCTTCGGCACCACCGACCGTCCGTTCAACCCGATCTCGCTGGCTATTGGATCGGAGGCCACCTTTGTGGCGCGCTCCGTGGACGTCTTCCAACAGCACCTGAAAGACACTTTAAAGAAAGCTGCGGCGCACAAAGGTTCGGCTTACGTTGAGATTTTGCAGAATTGCAACATCTTCAACGACGGCGCGTGGGAAACGGTCACGGAGAAAGAAGCTCGCAGCGAAAACATCGTTCAGCTCGAACACGGCAAGCCGCTCATCTATGGCAAAAACCGCGACAAGGGAATTCGACTAAACGGGCTGGACCTGGAAGTGGTGCAACTTGGAAACGGCGTCACGGAAAAGGATCTGCTCATTCACGACGAAAAGCATCCGCGCGCGGCCTACGCTTTCCTGCTTGCGCACATGGAGCATCGTCCCGGATTCCCCACTCCCATCGGTGTCTTCCGCTCCTGGGATAACGTCCCGCGCTACGAAGACCTGATCAACGACCAGATTCGCGAAGTGCAAGCGAAACGCGGCAAAGGCGATCTGGCAAAACTCCTCCGCTCAGGCGACACCTGGGAGTTGAAAGCCTAACTCTGCCTGCTTTAACGGCAACCTATTCCTAAAAAGTGAATCGGCGCCGCCGGGTTTTCCCCGCAGCGCCGATTTCATTTCCGACGCTGACCGAATCATCGAGCCCTATCAGAGAATTGTTTTATGGAGTCGAGCCCGGCTGTGCCGCAGGCGCGGAGTTTTTGGCCAACACTGCATTTGGCCGCGTCGATTTCAGCGGCATCAGAGCAAGCGCGTGGTCGCGAAGCGCCACGAATTGGCTCCAGTCGCGTCTCGCGACGGGATCGGACGGCGGCAAGGGCAGCCGCTCGAAATTCAAAAATTGTCCCTGCTTCTGAATTCGAAAATCCAGGTGCGGGCCGGTAGCCAATCCGGTCATGCCCACGAGCCCGATGCTCTGGCCTTGCTCCACGCGCTGCCCGGAACGAACCAGGATGCGCGATAGATGCATGTAGTAAGTGGTGTATCCATTCGTATGCTGAATCTCCACCAGATTCCCCGCTCCGCCTTTGGCGCCGGCGAAAATCACGCGGCCTTCGCCAATCGTCTGCACCGGAGTGCCGCTGGGCGCTGCGTAATCGATCCCGAGATGTGGCCGGTACTCCTTCAGGATGGGATGGAAGCGATGCGCGCTGAAATGCGATGTAATCGGCGCGGCGAACTTGAGGGGCGAATGTAGAAACGCCTTCTTCATTGACTTCCCTTCCGGCGTGAAATATGCCGGAGTTCCCGAAGCGTCATGGAAGAGCACCGCGCCATACGGGCGCCCGGCATTTTTGTATTCCGCGGCGAGAATGCGGCCGTACGAAAGCACTTCGCCGTTCGAGAGGAGTTTTTTCTCCACCACAACGCGAAACGTATCGCCCGGGCGAGGGTCGGTGTAAAAATCCAAGTCCCAACCGAAAATCTGCGCCAGCCTCATCGCCAACTCCGGCTTTTCGCCGGCGTTGATCACTGCTTCAAAAAGCGAGCCGTGGACTTCCCCCATCACTCCCACCGTCTCCGTTTCGGACGGAATGATTTCAATCGCGGAATGAAAATCGCCGCCTTGCGGCGCGATCGTAAGCACTCGATCTGTATCAATCCGGTAGCGCACCGAGCGCAAATCGCCAAGAACCGAGCGGCCCACGGCCAGGCGATTTCCAGCGCGCAAATGTCTAAGATCGAAAACAGACTGCGCGGAAGAAATCAAGCGCGCGACGGTGCCTGCATCGATTCCCAATCCTTCCAAAAGCGTGTGAAAAGGAACACGCGCGGGGACCAGACGCTCGCTGTAGAGAACAACCTGTCCTTGAATTCGCCGCGCTTCTTCGCGTGCGGACTTCGCCTGCGAACTGATTTCGGTCTCCGCGGAATTGCGAACGTAATAGGACGCGCCAACGCAGGCAGCGCCAACGGCCACCAGAACGCACCAAAATAATATTTTGCCGAACTTGCCCATGTCCCCCAATCGCCTTACTCAGAGAGGTAACGAGGATATCTTAAGCGGACCTGCGCGGAAAAGAAAAATGGCCCATTCTGCTACATGGCAGTAAACCTAGGGATTTCCAGCTGATTGGGTTCTACCGGGTCAGGTCGAACCTTCCTACTTCGACCCGCCTGCGGAAGTGGTGTATGCCGGTTGGCGAACTGATTCGACGAAGTAATTGCGTTCGCGCAGCCCGTGGTAAATTCGGCCGGCGATCTCGGACGCGTGGGGACCGCTAATAGAGCGGCTTCCTCCGCGAATTAGCACCACCAGAACAATTTTCGGGTGCGCTTGATCGGCGTAGGAAACGAACCAGCCCAGCCGCCCGCCGAGCGATTCATCGTTACAGGTGCCGGTTTTCCCCAGCGCCTGCTCGCCGTCAGGATCGTAACTCTGTTTTGCAGTGCCATACATTACCGCGGCCAGCATGCCTTCGCGCAAATCGGGCAGCAGCGGGGCGATATCAAGCTGTTGCCGCACCTTAGGCTGAAAATTCTGACGTTCCTCCGCGGTGCGCGGATATTGCAGGTAATACTGCGTGCCGCCATTGGCCAGCGTGGAAACCAGCGACGCAAGCTGCAGCGGCGTGATGCGGATGCCTTCTCCGAAGCTGGACATACGAGCGACTCCGCCGTAAGCCGGAATGCGCGGCGGCAATAATCCGGGCTGCTCTTCTTGGATGTTGTAACCCGCGCGCGAACCCAGTCCCATCAGCGTCGCGTATTTTGAAACTCTCTCGAATCCCAATTGCTTGCCGACTTCCTCGAAATACACATTGTTGGAATGCGCCATGGCCTCGGTCAAATCCATATAGCGGCGGCGTCCAACCTTCAGCATGGTGTCGCGAGTAATTACACCTTCTTCCAGGCCAGCCAGCGCTATCACCGGCTTGATCGTCGAGCACGGCTCAAATCCGGAAGAGAAAGCCATTTTTTGATTAACGATTGTCAGGATGCGCCCGGTGCTTGGGTCCATCGCGAGTACCGAACCATTGGCGTGCCCCAAAGCGTCGAGCGCGACCTGGCGAATGACAGGGTCGTCGTATTCCACCTTGTCGCCTTTTCCGGGATCGGCGTAACTCGGGGTACCGCGCTTGTGATGCGAGCTGGTCGCTGGTGGCGCACCGAACGCAACTCCCAGCGCGCCCGCGAGAAACAGACAAACTATCGATACCGTTTGATAAAGGACTGGTTGGCGGCGCATTAGGGTTTGTATAAGCCTGTAGCCTTCTTAATCAGGATGCAAACGTAGTTTAAGGAAGTAGCACAGGTTCGCGCAACTGTTAAGGAGGGCAGCTTTCCTGGTGAGCATAACTGGCCTGAAGTACCAGTCTGCGCGTCCGACGTGGGATTAATTAGCGTTCCGCCGAACCCAATCCTTGCCGGGGGCGGCGAGAGCCGTGGAATCCTGCTTAAGATGCTGAGCGGGAAATCGGTGCTATCGCGCCGAGCGGCCCTGCACAGCGGCTGCCGCTTTGGGCGCCTGTTTCGGCGCCTCCGCTGCGGCTGACGGCTTGGCGTGATCTTCCACCGAAGCAAGATTTGTCGGCAGGCCTATCAGCTTGCGCAGGTCGTGTTCGACCTTCGCGCGGATGTCCTTGTTTTCCTTAAGGAACAACCGGGCATTGTCGCGTCCCTGCCCCAGACGTTCGTTCTTATAAGAAATCCACGTGCCTGATTTTTCGAGCAGGCCCTTGGCCACGCCCAAATCGATCAAGTCGCCCTCGCGCGAAACACCTTCGCCGTAAATGATGTCGAACTCCGCTTCGCGGAACGGCGCAGCCACTTTGTTCTTCACGATCTTTGCGCGAGTGCGCGAGCCCACCACGCGATCGCCTTCCTTAATTGACTGAATGCGCCGGATGTCCACGCGAATCGAAGAGTAAAATTTCAGCGCGCGCCCCCCCGTGGTTGTTTCCGGGTTGCCGAACATCACGCCGATCTTTTCGCGAATCTGGTTGATGAAAATCAGGCAGGTCTTCGACTTCGACACAATCGCCGTCAGTTTTCGCAGCGCCTGCGACATCAGCCGCGCCTGCAAGCCCATCTGCGCGTCGCCCATGTCGCCTTCGAGCTCAGCGCGCGGAACGAGCGCCGCCACAGAGTCCACTACGATGATGTCCACAGCATTCGAGCGAATCAGCGCTTCGGCAATCTCCAGCGCCTGTTCCCCATTGTCCGGCTGCGAAACTAAAAGATTGTCAACGTCCACGCCCAGTTTTCGCGCGTAAGATGGATCCAGCGCGTGTTCAGCGTCGATGAATGCTGCTTGTCCTCCGAGCCGCTGCGCCTCCGCGATCACATGCAACGTCAGCGTGGTCTTACCGCCTGACTCCGGTCCGTACACTTCGATCACGCGGCCGCGCGGAAAGCCGCCCACACCCAGCGCTGCATCAATTGAGATCGAGCCGGTCGGAATCACGTTGACCGGAACCAGCACATCCTTGTTTCCCAGGCGCATGATGGAGCCTTTGCCGTACTGTTTTTCAATTTGCGATATCGCTAGATCCAGATTCTTGGTTTTTTCGTCGTTCATCGTTAGACCTCGAGAGGGATTTCGTTTAGCTTCCTGGGAAAGGCGCGCTGAGTGTACTACCAAGTATCCTCACCCCCAAACTTGCTCATCCTAACACGAGGCGAACAAAAAGCAAAAGGTATTTCTTGCCCTTTTTGCGCTCCCGCCATCGCCCAAGGCTACTGGTCCAGGCTGCTCGTGTGCGTCAGCGTGGCATAAATCTGATGCATAAAATCCCGGTCAACCGGTACAGCCCCGGGAGCGAACCACGGCTTCCATGCCTCCGGCAAGCCCTCATCCACGATTTCCTTTTCGCTCTTGCCGGCGGAAATTTCCTGCCGGACGTGCGCAATCGTCTGCTGCAAGAGCGGCAGATACATGGCCAGCTCGCCGCGATTTGAGAACCGGCTGTGCCCGGTGATAATAATCGTCTCGCCGTTGATTCGCTCCAGGACCGCAGCGAGAGAACGCGCAATTCCCTCCATGTCAACTCCGCCCGGAAGGCCGCCCTTGCTGTCGAAAATATCGCCGATGTCCACAACATTCGCTTGCACAAAATAAACCACGGAATCCCCGTCCGTGTGACCGTTGGAATAGTGATCCATCTCGATATCTTCCCCATCAAAATGAATCGCGAGCGAATCGCGAAAAGTGATGCGCGGCCAAGCGCGTTCGGGATACGGACCGATCGGCGTTGGAGACCAGGCCGGCGTCTGCTTGGTCATCAAACGCTTGCGCACATTCTCCTGCGCGATAATGATCGCATCCGGCCCGTAAATTTCGTTGCCGCCGACGTGGTCGTAGTGCCAATGCGTGTTCAGCAAAAATTTCACCGGACGCTTTCCCATATCATCCAGCGCTTTCTGAACCAGGGGATTTCCGGCCGCTTCCGGGTGATCCACCAGCAGATAGCCCTCAGGACCCGAGAGCACGGCAATATGAAAGACGTCTTGCGGCACGTGAATCTGGATCAGGGTAATGTTCCCGCGTACCGGAATGACTTTCGTTTCGGCTTTCGTAAAGTCCGCTTCACCTAACTGAAAAGCGGACAGTGGACGGCAAACGAAAAGCAACGCAAGTACACCCGCCAAGCGAAGAATTGTTTTCATAAGCTCCCCGTCCATGCGATCCATCAGTCAGGACACCATTCTTCCGCGTTAGACGATTACGCAGTTGAGTGGTGAGCGTGGGGGTTGAGCTGATAGGTCTGCACTACTAATATTTGTAGAACCCGCGTCCGGATTTGCGCCCCAGCCAGCCGGCGGCAACATATTTCTTCAGCAGCGGACACGCGCGATATTTCGGATCGCCGAACCCTTTCGATAGCACTTCGAGGATGTCGATGCAGACATCCAGCCCGATGAAGTCCGCCAGTTCGAGCGGCCCCATGGGATGATTCATTCCTGTTTTCATCACCGCGTCCACAGCTTCGGGCGTCGCCACACCTTCCATCACGCAAAACGCCGCCTCATTAATCAGCGGCATCAGGACGCGATTCGAGACGAAGCCCGGCGCGTCATTCACCGCCACAGGCTTCTTCTCCAGCTTTTCGCAGAGCGCCATCGTGGTCTCGAAAGTTTCCTCGCTAGTCGCCAGCCCGCGTATCACTTCCACCAAAACCATCATCGGCACCGGGTTCATGAAGTGCATGCCGATAAATTTTTCCGGGCGCGAAGTCTGCGCCGCAAGCTGCGTAATCGAAATCGAAGACGTATTGCTCGCCAGAATCACGCCCGGCCTCAAAACGGCGTCCACGTCCTTCAGCACGCGCAATTTCAGCTCAAGCTGCTCGGGCACTGCCTCCACAGCAAAATCAGCCGCGGCCAGCGCGCCAACATCGGTCGTCGGCTCGATGCGCCCAAGGATCGCAGGCTTATCCGCTTCGGTTACCTTGCCCTTCTTTACTTCTCGATCGAGATTCTTCCCGATAGTCTCAAGGCCGCGGTCCAGAAAGCGCTTCTCCACGTCGCGCAAAATCACCCGATATCCCGCCCGCGCAAAAACATGCGCGATGCCGTTCCCCATCGTCCCCGCCCCAAGCACGCCTACAGTTTTGATCGCATCCACCGCCATCAAGCCTCCAGAACCAAGGAAGATGTAGCGGAGCTAAGGAAACACAGGAGGGAGAGAAACGTCAAGCGTTGCGGAGTTGATTGCTCCGAAGGAAGTCCAAATCAACTACGGGATGAACGCCTCTTGCTCGCTGCCGCCAATTTCCATGCCATCCCCATAAGATCACGCAAAGCATCGGGATGAACGCGCGACAGGCTTACCAATACCCATTCGTAGTTGAGGTAGTGATCGGTGATGTAGTAGCTCTCCGGATCGGAGGCCATCAACTCCTCGCGCTGTTCAAAATCCGTTCGAACCACCAGCGATTCGCCATCCTGATGCATGCGCACGAATAGCGCGCCGCCCACCTTGAATGCCGGCGTGCCGTAAGACGTCCCTTCTTCCACGTTGTCCAGCGCAAGCGCTATCCGCCGAACGGCCTCAAACGCAAGAGGCGTGTTCGCGGCACCGCGACCTTGTTTACGTGATTTCGTTTTTGGAGACTTGGAGGTAACGCGCCGCGTCGGCATATAGCCCCGGAAATCAACCGAAAAAGACTATTCGGGAACGAGTCCCGCGAATGCTTCTCGGATCACTTGCTCCGCGCGGGAAACATCCTCCCGCCTCACAAAGATTCCATAGCTCGGTTGGAATACTCCGATGTATGACAGTTGATCGTGCTCGGCGATCTGGTAACTCGGGATTTTGCGCTCTCGCAGAGCGGCGAGCGCACGGCTGAAAGCAACAGGATCATTGCCGCGCCAGGCGAGCGCCGGACCTTCCTTTCCAGCTGGTGCTTTGGAGGAATCCAATCTTGTGAGCAGCGGTTCGTCACAATCCGGGCAACGCGTGAATCCTTCGCGGTACTCGGCTTTGCATACGGGGCAGAACATACACCCAGCGCTACGGACGCTCGATGGCTAATGCCACCGCGTTGCCTCCGCCCAGGCAAAGGGCCGCGATTCCGCGCTTCAAGTTGCGCCTTTGCATTTCAAACAGCAGGGTAACGAGCACCCGCGCCCCGGACGCCCCAATCGGATGCCCCAATGCAACCGCGCCGCCATTCACATTTACTTTTTCCGGATCGAGCTTGAGCGCGCGTGTCACCGCAATCGCCGCCACGGCAAACGCCTCGTTCAATTCATAGAGGTCCACATCCTTGTCGCGATCCCACCCGGTTTTCTTCAGCAGCTTTTCGATTGCATCCACCGGCGCCATCATCACCCATTTCGGCTCGACTCCGCTCACGGCCTGCGCCACGATTCGCGCCATCGGTGACTTACCCATGCGCGCGGCGTTCTTTTCGCTGGTAACAATCACCGCCGCCGCGCCGTCATTCGTTCCCGGCGCGTTCCCTGCCGTCACCGTGCCGTCTTTCTTGAACGCCGGCTTCAGCTTGCCGAGCGCTTCCAGCGAAGTGTCCTCGCGCGGCGATTCGTCCGTCTTAATGATTACCGGCTCGCCTTTTTTCTGCGAAATCTCCACCGGCACAATCTGCGCGCCAAAAAAACACGACTTGATCGCACGCACCGCTTTGCGATGGCTTTCGAGCGCGAATTGGTCCTGCTCCTGCCGCGTGACGCCGTATTTTTCGGCCACCAACTCGCCGGTAACCCCCATGTGATAATTTTCGTAAACGTCCCACAGTCCGTCGGTGATCATCGAATCGAAAATTTCCTGATTGCCAAGACGAAATCCGCTGCGCGCGCCCTTCAGCAAATACGGGCAGTTCGACATGGACTCCATGCCGCCCGCGACCACCACTTCCGATTCGCCAAGCTGCACCGCCTGCGACGCCAGCGCCACCGCTTTCAATCCCGACCCGCAAACTTTGTTGATCGTCATCGCCGCCACGCGTGGATCGAGCCCGCCGCGCAACGCCGCTTGCCGCGCCGGATTCTGCCCTAGTCCCGCCTGAACCACATTGCCCATGATGGCTTCGTCCACCAGGTTCGGCTCGATGCCCGCCCGCCGCACAGCTTCCGCGATTGCTTTCGCGCCAAGCTCCGGCGCGGTAAGCGGCGCAAGCCCGCCCATGAATTTCCCAATCGGTGTGCGCACCGCGCTTAAGATGACGGCCTGTTCCATGGTTTTCACTCCTAGATATGCATTTCAGCCAGAAACCCCAGTATATGCGCCCACGTTTTCGCGGTCAAACTGGGCCTTGAATTAGGCAACTGCCGTCGATTTTAGTCATGAAAATTCGATTCAACAGCTATTCTGACGACAGGGGGAGAGCGATCTGATGGGAGTTGAAAAGCCTCTTTGGTTTAAGCGCCGCGGCCTTCTGGTTGCCCGAAATCGCTTCGTACGCGTAGCACCAGCAAGAACTCAATCGCATGCTCGTCACTTTCTTGCTGCCTGGCACTTTCATCGTCGTTTATATAGCAGTTCTGTTAATGCGACCGACACAAATTGTCAAACCCTCCGCGGCTGTCTTTATGTTGTTAGGTGTCGTATTCCTTGGCACTCTGGCTATGGCAATCGGCGCGACGTTCTTGGGTGCGGGATTTTCCGTGCATCCGGTTTCTACGCTACTTGGAGTTTTACTGGGTACCCTGATTCCAATCTACGCCTACATTGCAGCGACATATGACGAGCAGTCTGTACGCTCTAGTCCTGGTGTCGATTCTCATGCCCCTAGTCCACTTGGCTTTTGAAAGGCAAAACTGGGTAATCCCGCCTCGAACGAAGGTTCAGAGCATCTAGTTAATTCACTTGTTCGGACTAAGGCAATAACGCCGTGACGGCGGTGGAATTTCAGAATCTATTCACTGCAGCCGTAGCCGAGTATATTATTTCCTCCAGTCGCATCGAGGAGGCTGTCTCATGGACCGCGAAGATTTTCTCCATAATTTCGAACAGATTCGCGGGCGCACGATGCGCCTCGTACGCCGCATCCCGCCGGACAAAATCGAGTGGACCTGCCGCACAGGAGAATTCACTCTGGGCGATCTGGCACGGCACATCGCCGCCACCGAGCGCTACGTCTTCGCCGAATGCGCCGTCGGACGCCCGAGCCGCTACAAAGGCTGCGGGCGCGAGCTCGCGGACGGCTTGGACAACGTCGTCGCCTTCATGGAGCGCATGCACTCCGAATCCATGGGAATTTTCAGCGGCATGACCCAGGCAGACTTCGACAAGAAAGGCACCTCCCCCGAAGGTGTTCCCATCACCGCATGGAAGCTGTTGCGCTCCATGCTAGAACACGAAATTCACCACCGCGGTCAGATCTACGTCTATCTAGGTATTCTGGGCGTTCCGGTTCCGTCGCTGTACACCCTCAACGAGCGCCAGTTGCAAGCTCTCTCTTCCCAAAATGCAGCGCAAAGTCGGTCGGTTCAGTGAAAGCAGCAGATTTTCGCCGCATCGCTCTGACCATGCCAGAAGCCGTAGAAGGCTCGCACTTCGGAAACGCCGACTTCCGCGTAAACGGAAAAATTTTCGCCACGCTAGGCCTCGAAAAGGAAGGCTACGGCGTCCTGCTGCTGACTCCCGAGCAGCAAGGCGGGATGGTTGAAGACGAGCCGGACATCTTTTCGCCCGTACCCGGCGGATGGGGACGCAAAGGTTCCACGCGCGTCCGCCTAGCAAAAGTCGCGCCGGACATCCTAGAGGCCGCTTTGCGCACCGCCTGGGTCAGAAAAGCCCCAAAGCGCTTATTCAAGCCGTCGTCTAAAGCGTGAATCCGTAGGGGCACGGCATGCTGTGCCCGCTGAAGCGCAGCCAATCAAATTACATTTGGAAGATTATTCGGCGAACGGCTCAGTCCTAGAGAACATTCACCGCCCGAGCCGCCAGCAGCGCGACGATCGTGAGCGAAATCAGAGATTGCGTCATCATCCCCGCTTTCGCCCAGCGCGAAAGCACCGCCGTATCCGTCGGCGAAAAAGCCGTGCTGGTATTAAACGCGAGAAACAGATAATCCATAAAACGCGGCGACCACAACGCATCGCCGCCTTCCTGGCTCAGCATTTGCGGAAAAAGAAATGAACTTTCAATCCGGCCGCGCCTAGTCTCGCGATTCAGCGGTCCGCCCGCGTCCAGCTTCCAGTACCACAGCGCGAATACCAATACGTTAGTCACCCAAAGCGCGGTCGCCGCGCGCAATAGCGTCTGCGCCGGCTCCCGATGATGTGGAATGCCTTGGATCAGAAAAGCCAGCGAAGCAACCATCCCGATGGTAATCGCGCCATTCACGGTGAAGGTCAAAATCCGTGCGACGTTGAAATGCCCTTTATGATTCGATATCACCAGCGGGATAGCAAGCACCAGGATAATTGCCAACAGCAGCCAGCTCGGACCTACGGAGAGCGGCTCGGGCAATGCCCAATACACACATCCCGCCGCCAACATCGCCACCACCGCGGGCCATCGAGGTTCACGCTCAATTTGAGCACTCATAAGTTTGTCGCGAGGCAGTATAGGACGCGGCTCGAAGAACCGCAATTCGCCGCCCAGCTTCATGGGCTACTTCCGCCACGCCTGAAATCTTGCCTCGCAAAAGCGTCCGGTCTATAATCCCGGCATGAAACTCAGCCGAGTATTGGGCATTGCCCTGCCGCTTTGCATCATCGCTCTCGCGTTCTCGATTGCCGCGAAAACAGTAGTTCACATGACAGACGCCCAAGGAAAAAGTGTGGGCACCGTCGTCCTGTATGAAAACCAGGGAGGCGGAGTGGGTCTGGAGCTCAACCTCGAAAATCTTCCGCCGGGCGAGCACGCGATTCACTTCCATCAGGTCGCGAAATGCGATGCGCCAGACTTTAAATCCGCAGGCCCGCATTTCAATCCGGACGGCAAGAAGCACGGCTTCGACAATCCCGACGGCCACCACGCCGGCGACATGCCCAACTTCACCGTGGGCGCCAACGGAAAAGCGAAAGTCCGTCTTACCGACAAGGATGTAAACTTCGGCACTGACGCTCACTCGCTTTTCAGCAACGGCGGCACGGCGCTTGTGATTCACGCGAAAGCCGACGACATGAAAACAGACCCGTCCGGCAATTCGGGCGATCGCATCGCTTGCGGTGTCGTTCACAAGTAGTTTTTTCCGCTGATTCGTGAACCGTATCGAAGCTGGGAATTAGCTCTGCTTGGCCTCGGCTTTCCGACGCATTCGCCCCGCATTCGCTCTCTTCCGCAGGGGACTTCCTGTCCTTTTTTTCATTTACGGCCTTCTGAGATTGACACAGGCGTCTGCCGGGAATAAGGTTGTTGGCAAAGCTAGGAATCGAAATCGTATCCAGGAGTTTCCCATGGCGCGCGCGTCGAAAATCACTCGAAAAGAGACTAGCCATTTTGTGCCCGCGAAGAACCTGCAACGAGTCCAAGCGCCGAAAAGCTGGACCGCGCTGATACTTGCCGCGCTGGTTCTCGCAGTCTTCGGCGGTGCATTCTCATCGCCGGCGCAGGCCCAAGAAGCGCGCCCGGACCTCGTCGGTCGTCACCCGGCGAATCTTTCCAAGATAGTAGTCGTCGGTGATTCGCTCTCCGCGGGTTTTCAAAGCGATTCCCTGCTCGACACGGCGCAGCCGCACGGCTGGGCCAGCTTAGTCGCCGCGCAGGCGGACGAGCCGTTGATCCTGCCTTTAATTGCGCCGCCAGGAATACCCAACGTCCTGGAGTTGCTCAGCGTGGGGCCCCCACCGATCATCGAACCGGCTCCCGGCACGTCTCCGGGGCGCGATGATCCTTTTGTTCAGGCCACCGATCTTGCCGTGCCCGGCGCAGAACTCCAGGATGTGCTGACAACCGCGCCGTCGCTTCCGATCGACAGTTTGACCGACCTCGTCATTGGTTTGCCCGGCCTTCTGGACGGAATTTCGAGGACTCAAGTGGAGTGGGCCCGGGCTCTTCAGCCCACAACAATCTTTTTGTGGATAGGAAGTAACGATATTCTGGGAGCCGCGTCCGTCGCCGATCCTTCCGCAGCCACGCCGCTCAGCAGTTTCGCCTCAAATTACAACAAATTGCTGAATGAATTGTCCGCAACCGGCGCGACACTGGTAGTCGCGAATATTCCCGACGTCACGGTTATTCCCTATTTCACACCGGCCAGCACCATCGCACAGGAAGCCGGCCTTCCTTTATTCGTCATCGGGCCAATTCTCGGAATCGGGCCAGGTGACTACGTGCTGCCCGACGGCGTAGCTCTAGTTCCCGGCATTCTGACCGGCTCGATAAAGGGCCCGCTGCCTTCCAGCGACGTCCTCCGCGCGCCCCAAGTCCTTGAAACTCGCGCGATCATCGATGCTTACAACCTGATTATCGCCATCGAGGCCTTCGAACACGGAGCCGTGCTCGTGGATATCCACACGCTCACCGAGCAAATCCGCTCGCAGGGTATCGAAGCCGACGGCCACCACTTGACCAATGCATTTCTCGGCGGCCTTTTTTCCCTCGACGGAGTTCATCCCACGAACACCGGGTACGCCGTGATCGCGAACCAATTCATCACCACGCTGAACCAGACCCGCGGAACTTCCATTCCGCTCGTCAACATCAATGAAGTGGCCAGCACCGATCCGCTGATCTTCGCGGAGGCGGCCCGGGCCGTTTCACTTAGCAAGCACGTTAGTCCGGCAACCGCTGCAGCCTTGCGTGCGCTCTTGCTGCACACGTCCTCACAAAAGTAAGAAATGAAATTCCGGTCAAAATGTTCTTGCCGCCTAGGTTGCCTGTAATTGGGAGCGCTCCTCCGGCGTGCGGTTCATGATCCGCGCAAAGGCGTGGCCCCATCGTCCTAAATAATCGTTGTCATCTTCTCTTCCACAGGAGGTACGTCCTTGACTGACCAACCCGGTCCTGACCAGGATGGGAACCCGCAACCCGAGCGGACACCCGCCGCCAGCCCAGATCCGCTCAATGCGGCGCTTTCAGGGCGGCCTAGGCCCTGGGGACGTACTGACCGTAACCACCTCCTAATCTGGGTGGGAATAGGGTTCATTCTCCCCCTTCCTTTTATTATGCTGTTGCATCACTGGATTAAACCGGGTGGTTCGGTCTTCACAGTTCAGAGCGAACTACCTTCGAAGGCGATCCTTTCGTTTTTTGTCGTCCTGGCAACCTGGATCGTATCCCGCATGGAACAACGCCCCCTCGACGATTACGGCATCCCTCTCCGTCAGGCATTCGCAAAAAGATTCTGGGAAGGCTCAGTCTGGGGTTTCGCTGCGCTTTCCGCGCTTCTCCTGGCGCTAAGTGTATTGGGTCACTTCCAGATTGATTCCGTGGCTCTCTCGGGAGGCGCGGTGTTCCGTTACGCTCTCGGCTGGGCCGTCGTCTTTCTTGCTGTATCCGTAAGCGAAGAACTGGCCTTTCGCGGCTACTGGCTATTCTCTTTCGCCCGCCGTATGCGCTTCTGGCCCGCTGCTTTGTTTACTTCGGTCGTGTTCGGCGCCGCCCACCTGGGCAATCCTGGAGAAAATGTTCTCGGCATTCTGCAAGTCATTGCGGTCGGCTTGCTTTTATGTCTTACCCTGCGCCGGACCGGCAACCTCTGGTTCGCCCTTGGATTCCACGCGGCTTGGGACTGGGCCGAAACTTTCTTCTACGGCACGCCCGACAGCGGCCTTCTGGGCATAGGCCGATTCCTGAACAGCTCCGTTCAAGGTCCGAATTGGCTCACCGGAGGCTCAGCAGGACCCGAAGGCAGCATCCTCGTGTTTCTCGTTTTCGCTCTCTGCGCGCTGCTAATCCATCTTCGATTTCCGAACGTGATCTACCCGGATCGTCCTGTCTAGCGCCGGTCCTATTTCGATTTACGCGCGAGCGTCTCTGCCGTGAAGACCGCAAGCCTTCTGAAGAGCGGTTCGGAGAGCGATTCCCTTTCCGTGGTTGGAAGTTTCAAGTGCCGGTCGATTTCCGATTCCACATCCTGCAGTTCCTTGGAGGGGGCGATTTCCGCCAGCCGCCGGAAAAGCAATTTGTGCGCTTGCTTGCGTTCCATCACTTCCAGTCCATCCAGTATCTGGCGATGCGACGTTCCTTCCCAAATTGCGAGGATCATGGCTTCACGAAGCCAGCGTTCGGCGCCATATTCGGCCAGCACGCCCAGTCCGCCGTGCACTTCCATGGCCCACTTTGCCGTATCAACCGCAAACTCGGCCGTCCAGTATTTCGCTAGATGCGCGACCAGCCGAAACAGATGATAGCGGTCGGAGTAAGGCGGCCGCTCCATCCAAACGTCGTTCAGCAGAAGAACCGATTCCCACGCCAGCGCAAACAGCGATCGAAGCGCCTTCAGTCGAGTTTCAAATTGATGACGAAGCAGCGGATGATCGAGGATTGGCTTGCCGAATGCGGCGCGGTGCTCCGCATACGAAAGCGCATCCTTCATCGCGCGTTGTGCTAACGCGACACTCACCACGCTGTTCGCTACGCGCGAGAGGTTCAACACTTCGAGGATCAGATAAATTCCCGAGTCTGCCGAGCCGAGCAGGTAGGCTTCACTGTTTCTCAGTTCTACTTCTCCGGTAGGGACGGAGCGCGTTGCAATCTTGTCCTTCAGCCGCCGTACAAAATAGTTGAGCTCACCGTCCTTGCGATATCGCGGCACCAGGAACAAGGCCAGCCCGCGTATGCCCGCCGCTGCTCCGTCCGGCCGCGCAGCTACCACCGCTAACTCTGCGCCCGCGTTGCTTGTAAAATATTTGTCGCCTGTCAGTAGCCACGAATCACCCACGGGCCGGGCAATTGTCTCGACAGCGGCTCCCAAATCCGAACCGCCCTTGATTTCCGTCATCCACGTGGCCCCTTGCCACACGGAATCGTCCTTCCGCAAAAGTTGAGGCAGAAAACGAGCCTGCAATCCGGGGCTGCCATATTTCGCAAGAGGCACCGCCGTGCCGAGCGAGACGGTGTAAGGGCAGCAAATCCCGGGATCGTGGAACGAAATGATGTACATCAGCAAGTACGTGGGGATCAGCGATTTTTCTTCCAGAGCGCGCCAGATTACTCCGGATCGATAACCTCTCTTCAAAATCGTTTGATATTCGCGAGGGTAAAGAATTTCATCTACGCGTTTCCCGCCACGATCGAACATCCGAAGCCAGGGCGTTCCGGCACGGTCGATTGCGCCCGAAATGGCGACGCCTTCGCTCTTCCACCACTCTTCCTCGGCGGCGAGCAGATCACTGTGCGGGATGTCTTGAAGCTCGCTCCGCAGGAAGCTCAGAGGCGAACGGAGCGCGTTGAGATCTGTCATTCGGCCATGTTAGGTCGCGAGTATCGATGCGTCAAGCATGCGAAAACCCGAAGGCGAAAGAAAAGCGTAACCTCTGGCTGCTGAATTCCGCTATCATGGTTGTCTCATGGCTCTGACAACTTCACGCGAGGGCGTTGCTGCGCTCAACGCACAGCAGCGGCGCGCCGTGGAACACGGCGAAGGGCCGCTCCTCGTCATCGCCGGGGCTGGAACCGGCAAAACGCGGGTTATCACCGAGCGCATTCGCTATCTCCTGGAATCCGATCCGGAGCTTGCGGGCGAAAACATCCTCGGGCTGACCTTCACCGACAAGGCCGCGGGCCAAATGAAGTCTCGCGTGGTGAAAGCGGTTGGCGAACGCGCTGAAGGCATCTGGCTCAGCACCTTTCATAATTTCTGCCTGGAAAAAATCCTTCGCGTCGCGAATCCGGATCTAAAAATACTTGAGGACGTCGATCACTGGATCCTGTTGCGGCGTCACATGGCCGAGCTTGACCTGAAACACTTCCGGCGGCTGGCGGAGCCCGGCGAATTCCTCGACGATTTCCGGCAATTCTTTTCGCGCTGCCAGGATGAGCTGGTCACCCCCGACGATTACCAGCGCTACGTTGACAAATCGTGGCAAGCCTATCTCGAACGCCGAGAATTGCTCGATCCGGACGCGCGCACGCTCGAAGAAGAAGAATTGGCCCGCCGGGAAGAACTCGCGCGCGTTTACCGCGTGAGCGAACGATTGTTGCGGGAGCGGAACCTGCTCACCTTCGGCGCGCAATTGATGCAAGCGGTGCAACTGTTACGGACCGATGCCGCGCTTTTGCAAAGTATGCGCGAGCAGTTTCGTTACATTCTGGTGGACGAGTTCCAGGACACCAACATCGTCCAGCTCGAGCTGCTTTGGCTGCTGGCCGGCGACCGCGGAAACATCGTTGCCGTCGGTGATGACGACCAGGCCATCTACCGTTTCCGCGGCGCTTCCTTTGGCAGCTTCACGATTTTCCTGAAACGCTTCTGCGGAGTTACGGATAAGAATCTTACCGACGGAGTTCGCCGGTTCATCGCGCCATTGACGCAGAATTACCGCTCCACCACGCGAATCCTGCGCGTGGCCGGCGAAGTGATTTCGCACAACGAAAAATCGCCGCTGCTGCCTCCCAAAACCTTGACCACGGAAAATTCCGACGGCGAAAAGATTCGCGTCGCTGAATTCGGCCGTCCCGAAGAGGAAGCGCACTGGATCGCCTCGGAAATCGAACGCTTGCATTCGCCCGGAAATCCCTGGCGCAACTTCGCCGTGCTCTACCGCAAGCACGCGCACGTGAAACGGCTGATCGAAGCGCTACAGCAGAGGAAAATTCCGTTCGTCATCAGTAAATTTTCGATTTTGTCCAGCACCATCGTCCGAGACCTGCTGGCTTATCTGAGGCTTATCGCAGTGCCTTCCAACAATGTGGCCTGCGCGCGCGTGCTCGCAGCGCCGTACTGGAGACTTCAGCCGCGCGACCTGGTGCGTCTCGCGGAACGCGCGGGCAAAAATCACCGCCGGTCACTGAGCGACGAAATCGACGCGGCGCAAAGCGAATTGCAATTTGCCTCCGAAGCGTCGCGGCTCCCGGAACTGGTAGCTTTTTTGGCGCGCTTCCGCAAGGCCGCGCACAAAGCTTCCGCCAGCGCGTTGCTGGACGAATTGATTTCTTCGCTCGAAATTGCGCCACTTCCCTTTGAAGCCGACCGCCGGTATCTCGAACGCTTCGTGCAGTTCGTGAAGGATTGGGAACAAAAGAGCGAGGGAAAAAGCCTGCGCGATTTCATCGAATATCTCGATTATTTCGCCGAGGCTTCCGGCGACATTTGTCTGGAAGAAGAGTCGGCCGATGATGCCGTTCAGTTAATGACCGTGCATTCGGCGAAAGGCCTCGAGTTTCCGCACGTCTTTGTAATACACCTCAATAAGAACGATTTCCCCTCGAACGCGCGCCCGGTCAAATTCGAATTCCCCCCGGAGATGATGAAAGAGGAAAAACCAACCGGAGATTTTCAAATCCAGGAAGAGCGGCGACTGTTTTATGTCGCACTGACGCGCGCGCGCCAGCGGCTCACTCTTTCGACCCTCAACAACAAGTGGAAAAAGCCTTCGCTCTTCCTGGAAGACTTCTTGCGGAATGCAAAAATACAGAAAGGCGACACGGCGCAGTCTGCGCCGCAAATCGCCGTCCCGCCTTCTCAGGAAATCACCGGTTCGGCGCCGGAATCCTCCGACCCCTCGCAATTATTCTCGTCCGCCGTGGGACAGGATGAAAACGCGCGCGCGTATTCCCGTGTCGCGCTCTGGGCCAAAGCCTACCATCCGCCAGTAGCCGAACCGCTGCAACTCAGCGCTTCCGCCATCGAGTGTTACTGCAAGTGCCCCATGCAGTATTTGTTTCAAAATATGTGGAGCATTCGCGGCGGCGCGCGCGCCACCATGACTTTTGGAAGCGTGATGCACACCACCATCAAAGAATTCGCCGGCGGCATGGCCAAGCGCGGAAAATTCCCTTTCGAAGACGTGATGGCTGTTTACGATCGCGAATGGCGCTCCATGGGCTTTCCCGACGATTATCAGGAAGAGGAATACCGCAAAGCCGGCCGCGAACAGCTCGAGAATTTCCATCGCTCCTACGTGGCCGCCCCGCCGGACATGGCGCACCAGGAAAAATCGTTCGAGCTTCACCTCGATCATGACGTCATTGTAAAAGGCCGCATGGATCAGGTGAACCGGCTGGGCTCAAAAGAAGTGGAAATCGTGGACTACAAAACGGGCAAGCCCAAGGACGCCAAAAAAGCCAAGGACAGCTTGCAACTGAGCGTTTACGCCCTGGCGGCTGAAGAGGTGCTGGAACTGAAACCGGAACGCCTGGTTTTTTACAATCTGACCACCAACGAAGCAGTTGCGAGCGAGCGCGACGCGAAATCGCTCGCAAAAACGAAGCAAACTATCTACGAAGTGGCCGACCAGATTCGCGCCGGCGAGTTTCCCGCTAAACCGAGTTTTCTCTGCGTGTATTGCGATTACAGACCGCTGTGCCCGGCGCACGAACAATTAATTTCGATTCAACCGGCGAGATAAATCGTTCGCGTCGAATTTGCCGCGTTGCGCCGTCATCCCAAGATCATTCGCGCTCGTGCCGTGCCGCTTGAGACCGGCGCGAATTAGTGCAGTCCCGCCTGGAAATACCCTTGCCGCGCGGTCACGTCCAAGTCCGGCCGGCGGACGCGCACTTCGATGGTGTGATAGTCCTTGCTGCGGTCCGATTCTCTTGGAGCGAAAGTGATGGTGTACACGTCGCGAGCCTGCTCGGTCACCGCCGAGTATAGTCGCGACAACTCATTATCCCTCGCCGCGTAAAATGTATCTCCGCCCGTGCTCGCGGCGTACTTATCGATCTCCGAGGCTCCGTGCTGAATGATGGAGCGGCCAATTGGACTCTGGTGAGTCACGGAAATAGCGAACACGGAAACATCAGCAAGGAGAAGCGAGTGCAGGGTTTCATTGAACGAGTGCTGGTTGTTGTGGGTATTGCTGCCGTCGGAAATCAGAAAAATTATTTTACGGCGATCGCGCCCCCGACCTTTCAGCATCTGCCCCGCCGCATAGATGGCGTCGTCCAGAGAATTGTGGGTAGCCTGTTTTCCAAAACCGCGAACCTGCACGCCGCCCTGTCCGGTGGTTCCGGTCCCGTCCGGCTGGGTCTGCCCATTAATGATCGGACCCGCGGTCGTAGGATCGTTAATGATTGTCGTACTATGCGAGTTCAGGGCCAGGCGCTTGAGCGCGGTAAAAAGTTTGTCGTTGTTGAAAGAAAAATCGGTGACCGTCTGGGGAAATTCCGCATAGGTGACCAGGGCCACTTCGTCAGCCGGGCCGAATCCAGCGGCGACCGCGTCCAGACTTCTCTTGACCTGTTCGGCTTCCTTTTCAGCAAGATCATCGTCGAGCAGGACCACCGCGGACAGCGGGTAGGGCTGCGAATCGAACAGCACAATTTGCTGCTCCACGTCGTCGGAAAAAATGCGGAACTCATCCCGCTGGAGATCGCCGACAAGCTGGCCGTCGCGGTTCTTGACCGTGACCGGCACGATGACAAGTTCCGTTCGTACCGAGATGCGATTGCGAGTATCTCCTTGCGGGGCGTGCGCGGCTGACTGTGGGGGCTTCGCCGGGGGGTTTTGCGGCGGCGGACTGGGTTTTGCCGTCTGGCCCGGCTGGATTGGAGCCGGCGGCTGGGCGTCCTGCTGCGGAGTGCCAGGCTGGATCGGCTGCTGGGCGTGCGCGCAAACGCAAAGAAGTAATACAATGGCAATCGACAGAATGATTCGCGTCATCGGCGTCTCGTTTCGTGCCCTACGGCGGCGTTTTGAACTATCGCTCGTTTGCAACTTGCCTCTGTACCGGCGAACTGCTCATGCCCGGCGACACTGGCCAAACATCCGGCCGCGCTCCGAGTGCATCGTAACTAGCGCGGCTAATCTGAGGGAGATTATACAATGCGGCTGACCCGCCTCGTGGCAGGCTTTTTCACACTGGCACTCGCAGGATACTTGGGTGCAAGCGGAGCTTGGCCTGCAAATACCACGTCGTCAAGCGCCCTATCGGGAGATGCGCCCCAGTCGTCCGCGCCCGCTCCGCCCCAACAGGATCAGCAAGTTCCACAGTCACCGCAAACTTTGAAGCGGGAGACCACGCTGGTCAACGTTTTTGTGACGGCGCGTGACAAGAAAAACGGTATCGTCTCCGACCTAACCCAGAACGATTTCAAAATCTCTGAAGACGGCCAGGAACAAAAGGTTGCCTTCTTCCAGAAAGACGTGAATATGCCGATCACGCTCGGCCTGCTAATCGACACGAGCGGCAGCATGTACCACGTGATCGGAGCGGAACAAGATACGGCTTCGCGTTTTCTGCGGGAAGTGATGCGGAAGAAAGACGAAGCTATGGTCATCAGCTTCGATTTTGACGTGGACTTGCTGGCTGACTTTACGGAAGACACCAACGTTCTCGAGCGCGCCATTCGCCGGACGAGCATTAGTTCCGTGGCCGGCGGAGGACCAGTAACTCCGGGCACGATTCCGCAAGGAAACAATGCCGGCGGAACGGACCTTTACGACGCGATCTACCTGGCGTGTCACGACGAACTCGCAACGGAAGCGGGACGCAAGGCCGTGATTGTGATGAGCGACATGGAGGACACCGGCAGCAAATTAAGATTGCAGGATGCGGTGGAGGCTTGCCAGCGAGCTGACGGCGTGATTCATGTGCTTCTGATCTCGGATTCCACTTTCGGGGTAACGATGGGAAGCGGCCCGGGAGTGGCGCGAAAAATGTCGGAGGACACCGGTGGCCGCGTAATCAACGTTCACAACGAGAAATCACTGGAAAAAGCGTTCGACGTAATCTCAGAAGAACTGCGCTCGCAGTACGTGATCGGATACTATCCCACCAACGAAAAACGCGACGGAACATTCCGGAAAATTAAGGTCGATATCGACAGGCCCGACGTCAAGGTTCTCGCTCGCAGAGGTTATTACGCACCATTTAAGTAAGACCTGCGTATAGGCAGACTGCTCCGAACACCTCGGAAACTGCGCTACTTACCAGCAGGCGTTGGAGCGACTGAGTAATAGCCCTTGCGCGTTCGGACGGCGAGACCCTTGCGATCGGTCTGGACATCGATCTTGCGGTATTTGCCCGCTGTTTCGGTATCTTTCGGCGAATAGGCAATGAAATACTGGCTGCGCAACTCAGTTCCGATGTCCACAAACGATTGCGCTAGATCTTCGACTTTGTAAGGATAAAATACGCGGCCGCCGGTTTGGTCCGCGAATTCCTCAAGCACCTTGTCTCCGCCTTCCACGTGTATCTTCTTCGGTTTTTCGCCGCTGATGGATAGCCAGTCGGTGTTCGTGCTGATGGCATAGATGGCGGCCTCGGCGCGAATGGCGGATTCAATAGCGTCACTGAGCGCGTGGTCGCTCAGATTATCATCGCCATCGCTGATGACGACAATCACGCGGCGTACTTCGGGATTCGGCCCGTTGGGCGCAGGCGGACTCAGGAGTTTCTCGGAGGCCCGATAGATAGCGTCGTTCAGAGCGGTTCCGCCTCCCGCGCGCTGTTTGCGGATCGCGGCGGTGAGCAGGCCGAGGTCGCCGGTGTAATCCTGGATGACCTCGGGCTCGTTATCGAAGGTCATCAGAAAAGCCATGTCTTTATTCCTGCGGATTACGCCATCGAGGAAATCGATAGCAGCGTCCTGTTCGAACGCGAGGCGGGGCCGGATGCTATTGGAGGTGTCGAGCAGCACCCCGATGCGAAGCGGCAAGTCCGTTTCGCGTCCAAAGAAGCGGATGTCCTGTGGCGCATTGTCCTCGAGAATTTTAAAGTCGCTCTGTTCGAGATCGGTGACGAAATTATGGCGGCGATCGGTGACGGTGGCGACTAGATGAACCAGGCCGGTGGTGGAAACAATGGGCGGCAACTTATTTTGTGCCGCCTGTGCGGCATCAGCGGGACTTTGTGCCGGGGGAGCCTTTTGTCCCGTTTCAGATGATTGCGAAACAGGAGCGCTCCAGTCTGGCCGCGCAGGACTGGGAGGCGGAGGGGACTGCTGTGCGTAAATACAGGTTCCCGAAATACAAATACCTACTGCCAGAACGACAAGTATGCGCAATCGTCTCACGTTGAGCAATTATAGAAACTCCTGCAACCCGGCATCAATCACGCCGGGAGCCATTTTTACGGCTCGTCCCAAACTTTGAAAGTACGCGGTCAAATCAGTCGGCAGCGGAGCGCGGCACTCAATTCGTTTGCCGGACCGCGGATGAACAAAAGCAATTCGCGCGGCGTGCAGGAAATTTCTTTCCAGCGGCGGCAGGAGTTCAGTGCCGATACGTTCCTGGCGCGGCGCGCCGTAAACCGTGTCGCCCACGACCGGACATCCGAGCGCGGAGAAATGCACGCGAATCTGGTGAGTTCTGCCGGTGTGCAAACCCGCTTCGATGAAAGAAAAGTTGCCGAGCCGCATGCGCAACCGCCAGTCCGTACGTGCCTGGCGGCCTTCGCGCCGCCGTGCCGTCATGCGCGAGCGGCGGCGAAGGTCGCGCGCAATGGGCAACTCGACGATTCCGGCTTCGCCCTTTAGCTTCCCGTGCAGAAGCGCCAGATACGTCTTCTCAATGCGGCGTTCGCGAAAATCTTCGACCAGCTTTAAGTGGGCCATATCAGTCCGCGCAATCAATAACACGCCGGAGGTCCCTTTGTCGATTCGATGCACGATACCCGGCCGGAGAGGCCCGCCTACGGCGGACAAACCTTGCCCTCCGCCAAAACGATGCAACAGGGCTGCAACGAGAGTGCCGGCGTCAGCACCCGCACCCGGATGAACGATCATTCCCGCGGGTTTGTTTACGACCGCCAGGTCCGCGTCTTCGTAAATGATATCGAGCGGGATATTTTCCGCTTCCACGCCGGAAAGCGGAGGGCGAGGAATATTTACGGTGACCGTTTGCCCAACTTCGAGACGATGCGAGGACTTCTTCGCAAAACCATCCACAAGCACCCGGGCTTCGTCGATCAAAGTCTGCACGCGGGTGCGGCTCACGTCGCTGAGGTGCGCGGCGAGAAAACGGTCGAGACGCTGGCCCGCAGCTTCTTCGCTAACAGCGAAGGTATCGTGCTCGGAAGAGCCTCCCTCAGATTCGAAATTGTCCTGCATATCAGCTTGTGCGCGCATCAGGGTTTTGCAGATGAGAAGCGAGCAGCATCTAACGCGCGACCGTAGCGCGGGTGGCAGAAGGAGGGGCCATCGGCGCGCTCTTGCCCTTCAAGCCGCGCCACCAAAGGAATGCGCCGGTGACGATCAGGGCGACGCTTACAATCTGCATCAGTGAGACCGTGTCGTGGAACATCATGGTGCGGCCCGGATCGCCTCGGAAGAATTCGATGGTGCCGCGCTCGGCCCCATAGAGAAGGAAATACGTGGCGATGATTTGCCCGGTAAACCGCTGGCGTTTGCCGATCCAAACCAGAATAAGGAAATTGAGAAACTCCGCGGCGGCTTCGTAAAGCTGCGTGGGATGCAAATGAACGCCGAGGGGAGTTCCGGCAAGCTGCTCGGCCGCCGGATTAGTGAATACCACGCCCCAAGCGACGGTAGTCGGCTTGCCGTAACAACACCCGGCGGCAAAACATCCCAAACGCCCGATAGCGTGGCCCAGCGGCAAACCCGCCACAATCGTGTCCATAACGGGGAGTAGCGACATTTTCTGAAAATATGAATACAAAACAATCATGAGTATGGCGCCGACAATGCCGCCATAGAAAGTTCCACCCGACTGAAATGTGTTCAGGCTGAAAATTTCCCGCGGATTGGCGACATAGTAGTCCCAGTCGCTCAGAATAAGCCAGACTTTCGCCAGGAGAAGCGCAACCAGGACGGTGTAGATCCCCATGTTCCAGATTTTGTCAGGATCGAGACCTGCGCGCGGCGCCCGCTTGCGGGAATACCATAAGCCTGCAAGCACGCCGCTGGCAACCAGCACGCCGTACGAGTAGACATTGATTCCGCCGATATGAAAGAGGATCGGATGCATCTCTAGGGTCGCTCGTGATTAGGATGCCGCCAATCGCGGAAGAGTTCAAGAATCACAAGACCCGCGCCGACAACGATCGCTGAATCAGCAATGTTGAATGTATACCAATGATGGCTGCCAATATAGAAGTCGATAAAATCCGTCACGCTGCGATGGAAAGCGCGGTCGAGCACGTTTCCCGCTGCGCCGCCCAAAATTAGCGCCAGCCCGCACTGTGCGAGCCTGCCCCCCGCTCGGCCGCTGATGAGCAGCCAAGCAAGCAACGCGATAACCGCTACGGAAAACACAATCAGCACAGGGGCCAGCAAGGGGTTGCTGGAATCGGCGAACATCCCGAAGGCCACTCCTGGATTGCTGGTATGAACCAGATTCAGCAAGCCGGGAATGAGGACGCGAGTTGACCCTGCGGGGGTGAACCGCTCCACAACGTGTTTACTGAGCTGATCCGCCAATAGCGCTGCGAGCGCCAGAAATCCCAGGGTGTACCAGCCGGAATGCGAAGCGGAAGATGTCAAACCTTGGCGCTCCCGCTGGCGACACCGCTGTCTCGATCGATTTCGGCCAGAGCGGCGAGGCAACGCTCGCATAGTGCGGGGTATTCCGCGCTCTCACCTACGTGTATGGAATAATTCCAGCAGCGTTCACACTTTTTACCGAGGGCGCGTTCGATATGAATTTGAAGTCCTTGCAGGGTGGCGGCCGGCGCAGTTCCCGGGATCGGGCCCGCGGCGATCTCGACCTGCGAGACGATGAAAAGTGCCGGCAGGTAGGCGGAATATTTGCGCAACACATCAAGCAGTTCGCCGGTCGCTGCAAGCGTGACGAGCGCTTCGAGCCCGCCGGAAATTGTCTTTGCAGCGCGTGCAGGCTCGAGCGCTTTCAATACTTCCCCACGAACCGCAAGGAGCCGGTCCCAAGCCGCAGAGCGCGATTTATCCAAGGCATTTTCAAAATCTTCGGCAGCGGGAAACAAAGACATGTGCACGCTTTCTGTTTTCGAATTGGGCGGCAGGTGCTTCCAAACTTCCTCCGAAGTGAACGCCAGAGTCGGGGCGATGAGGCGAACGACAGCGCTCGCAATGCGGTACATGGCGGTTTGCGCCGAGCGGCGTCCCAGATTCTTGGGCGCGAAGGTGTAGAGACGATCCTTGAGCACATCGAAATAAAACGCGCTTAAGTCCACGGTGCAAAAATCATGCAGCGCGTGATACACGCGATGAAATTCGAAATTGGCGTACCATTCCCGGCATTGGCGTACGAGCGTGCCGGTGCGCCGCAACATCCACGCGTCCATTTCCCAAAGATCCGCGTCTGAGACTGCGTCGCGCTCCGGATCGAAGTCGTAAAGGTTCGATAGCGCAAACCGGAACGTGTTGCGGATTTTGCGATAGGCTTCGGCGAGCTGCGTCATCATCGCGTCGGAGAGCCGGACGTCGGCGGTGTAATCCTGCGACGAAACCCAGACGCGCAGCAGGTCGGCGCCCCACTTCTCGCAGATTTCCTTGGGCTCCATGGAGTTGCCGAGCGACTTCGACATCGGAGTGCCTTTTTCGTCGAGCGTCCAGCCGTGCGTGACGACCTCGTCGTACGGGCGCATGCCATCAACGCCAATCGCAACCATCAGCGAGCTCTGGAACCACCCGCGGAACTGGTCGGGACCTTCGAGATAAACATCCGCGCGAGGCTTCCCTTCCCTCTTTTGCAGCACGGCCAAATTGCTTGAACCGGATTCGAACCAAACATCGAGGATGTCGCTCTCTTTGCGCCAGCTTGCTCCGCCGCAGGAAGCGCACTTCGTGCCGGGAGGCAGCAACTCCTCGGCAGAATGCGTGTACCACGCGTCGGCGCCTTCGCGCTCAAAAAACGGAATAACATGGCGGAGCGCGTTGAAATCCTTGAGTATTTTCCCGCAAGCGTCGCAATAGAAAATCACCAGCGGTATGCCCCAGAAGCGCTGGCGCGAAATGCACCAGTCAGGCCGGTCCGCAATCATGTTGTGAATGCGCTCTTCGCCCCACGAGGGCAGCCACTTCACTTTTTTGATTTCTTCCAGCGCGCGACCGCGCAGCGCGGGCGCCTTCGGAGGAGGAACCGTGGCGCTGCCGCCATCGAGTTGTATGAACCACTGTTCGGTAGCGCGAAAAATCACAGGGGTGTGGCAGCGCCAGCAATGCGGATAGCTGTGCGAGAATTTCTTTTCGCCGACAAGCATGCCGCGCTCCGTTAGCAGCGAGATAATGGCCGGATTCGCTTCGAAGACCGTCTTGCCCTTGTATTCGGGCAGACCTTCCACAAAGCGGCCGTCGTCATCGAGCGGAGCATAGGCTTCCAGGCCATATTTCTGGCCGGTTGCAAAGTCTTCTGCGCCGTGCCCGGGAGCGGTGTGCACAATTCCACTGCCCTGATCCAGAGTGACGTAGTCGGCGAGCACGGCCGGCACGCGCAACTCTTTGAGGAACGGATGCTGAAACTGAATGCCTTCGAGTTCGCGACCCTTTCCAATCTTGACAAACTGACCACCCGATTCCAGCTCGAGGAGGACTTTTAGCTCGGGGTCACTCATTCTTTCTTCCGCAAGCAGGAGTTTGCCGGCGGGAGATTCAACGACGACATATTCATAGTCCGGATGAAACGCGAGGGCGCGGTTTGCCGGCAATGTCCACGGCGTTGTGGTCCAAATGAGCGCGCTGACATCGGCACCAATCCCGAGCTTCCCGGATTTCTCGCTGGCAACAACGGGAAACTTCACCCAGATCGATGGGCTGGTGTGATCCTCGTATTCCACTTCCGCTTCAGCGAGAGCCGTGCGGTCATAGATGCACCAGTACACGGGTTTCAGTCCGCGGTAAATGTAGCCCTTTTCGAGAAACGTAATGAAGGCGCCCGCAACGCACGCTTCATAACTCGGATCCATGGTGAGGTAGGGCTTTTCCCATTGGCCGAAAACGCCGAGCCGCTTAAATTCGCGCCTGTGCGCGTCGATGTAGCCTGCGGCAAATTCGCGGCACATCCGCCGAAACTCCGCCGCGGACACTTTGCTCGTCTTGCCGCCCAGTTCCTTCTCAACCTTGGTCTCAATGGGCAGGCCGTGGCAATCCCAGCCTGGGACATACGGGGTTCGGAACCCGGCCATGGTCTTTGACTTCACGATCATGTCTTTCAGTATCTTGTTCAGACCTGTTCCGAGATGAATTTCACCTGTGGGGTACGGGGGGCCGTCGTGGAAGACGAACAGCGGCGCAGCCGCCCGCGATTCCATGATGCGGTGGTATAGCGCCATCTTTTCCCAAGCTGCCAACTGCTCCGGCTCGCGCTCGGGTAGCTTCGCCTTCATGGGAAAATCTGTCTTGGGAAGATTGAGCGTACTCTTCAGGTCGCGCGTATTCGCCATCTAATAGGATTAAAAGCCCTTTCCACTGATGCAGGCCGGGAAAACTGGGGGCCTCAGTTGAACACCGTATGTTACAATGAATCTAGAACGGTGTCAGCCGTCCGGCCCCGTACATCCTTTTTCGTGGTGGAGCGTCTAATATCGAGTAGAGCCATGACCGGGGAACCTAGGTAAGCCCTATGCCAGACTTTACTTCCAGACTCGACGACGCTGGTCGCTCGACTACGGAGCCTACGCTCAGGATTGGGCGTCTGCCTTCTCCGGTACATACATCTGCTTTCAAGAGCTTTTTTTCCAACGTAAAGGATTTCCTCTCGGAGCGTCCGGCCAAAATCGCCAGCGGAAAATCTGATGTATTCAAGAATCCCGAATTTGGCGAAGGGATTGGCGACAATCTCAAGGAATTTTTTCGCGCGGCGCCCCGTGGGCCGGTGAAGTCTGACCTATTGGTCAGTTGGAATTCTGAGTTCGGCGGATTCTGGCAAAACATTCGCGACCTGATTTCACCGCGGAAGCTGGCTCCGCTAAAGACCACAAGCTCGCCTGTAGCAGTGCCGGAAATTTGGTCCAAGAATACTCAGTTTACGCGGGTGCAGGCGCTTTCGCTGGCATTCCACGTAGTAGTGATCGTGCTGATCATTATTCCGCTTTGGCCTGAACTGATGTCACCGGGAACCACGCAGGCGAAGACCATGAACGTTACGCCGCTCGACATCACCTCGCCCTATCTGCCAAAACTTCCGCCCGGAGCCAAGAAAGCCGGAGGTGGCGGAGGCGGCGGGGCGCACGAGTTGTTGCCTGCGAGCCGAGGCAAACTGCCAAAGTTCAGTTTGACGCAAATCGTACCGCCCAAAGTGAAGCCGCCGGACAATCCCAAGTTTGCAGCAACCCCGACGGTTCTTGGGATGCCGGACATGAAATTGGCCAGCCCCAATATGGCGAACTGGGGCGACCCGATGTCCAAAGTGACGAACGATTCCAACGGGCCTGGCAGCGGCAATGGAATTGGATCTGGAAATGGCACGGGAGTCGGAAGTGGAAGTGGCGGTGGCGTCGGGCCGGGCGAAGGCGGGGGAGCCGGAGGCGGAATATTCAGCGCAGGCACCGGGGGTTACGGCGTACCGACTTGCTTGTATTGTCCAAACGCACAATTTTCCGACGAAGCCGTGAAGGCCAAATTTCAAGGCACAGTTACTTTGACGATAGTCATCACCGCGGATGGACGCGCCACAGATATCCACGTTTCGAAGGGTTTGGGGCTGGGGTTGGACGAAAACGCGGTTGCGGCTGTCCGAACGTGGCGGTTCAAGCCGGCTCTGGGCCCAAATGGAAAGCCCGCGCCAGTCAGGATGAACGTAGAAGTACAGTTCCACCTCTACTGAGTTTTCCTGCTGACCTGCCATCCCGCTGAAGCTGCTTTCTCCTATATAAACGATTCCAAGGAATTCCGGGCTAACGTTTACCTTCAGGACCATCTTGTATCTGCGGGCTTGTCATTCTGCTACGATGAACATCATGAAAATTGGAATCTGGACTTCGTGTTTTCTGATTTCTGCCGTTCTGGCTGTGGGGCCCCAAGCGGCCGCACAAAACAGCACAATTGAGTTCGTCGCAAAGACTACGCCTTCAAGCGGCACGGACGAACCGGTGCGTGGGATCACCTTTTACCTGCTGCGCAAGAGTTTCGATGATATCGGCAAGGAAGCGGCGGTGACGTATCCGCTGGTGGCCATGGACGCCTTCATCGATAAGCTCGATGTTTCGAAGGAATTAAAAGCGTGGATGAAGAAGAATCAATGTGTGAACCTGGCCGGCGAGGACTTCATCAAGAAACTCAAACCGGATGACGTGATGAATGTGCCGGAATTCCACAAGGCTTATGTGGATAGGATGTCGGGAGATCAGAGCGTTGCCTTTCCAACCCCGAAATACACTCCGGCTCTGAAGAAAAAGAACCCGGAAAAGTATGATGAAGAGGTAAAGCAATATCAGAATGCCATCCGGGCGTTCCTGGTTTCGAATCCTGCGAGCACGGCTGGAATCGATCTCGCGCTGGAAGAAGTCAACCCGGGGCATAAGTGGGATACGATCGAAGCAAACAGCACGGCTGAGCTGCATCGCCACACTATAGAGCTTGCGGAATCGAAGTATCTTGCCGCGCGCACGGAAACGGATTTGGAAGGCCACGGATACCTACACGGCATTGCTCCGGGAACGTACTGGCTCAGCACGCTCGACATCGTTGCGCAAGCGGGCGACGTACGGAAGAAATGGGACGTGCGGGTAACTGTACCACCGGGAAAAACAACCTACGTTGCGCTTTCGAATATCAACGCGGTGCAACCTCCACACGCCACACCTTAGCCGGCTGCCGGGAATGTGACCGACGCCTTCGATATCACTCGCTGGATTGCTCAACTGGCGGATAGCGATCCGCAGAACAGAGCCGAAGCCGCGCTGCGGCTGTATTTGGAGGGTAGCGGCCTGTGCACACCTTTGCTGACACAATGGCTCGCCGATCCAGAATTTCGCGAGCTGACTCTGCCCGGCGAAGTGAAGGCAACGGCTGGATCGGATTTCGGACCAGCGTCCATCGTGGTTGGAGTTGCCGTGAGACCGGAAACGTTTGAAAGGATCCGCGCGGCAAACAATTCTCCGGCGCTGGCGGACGTCCCTCCCGACCAGGATGCCAAGGAATTTGAATTGCATTTCGAGACCCGCATCGAGCTCGATATCTTGACTACGCGAGACCCGGGCGGCAAAGGCGCCATCGCCGGGTTCTTGGAAAAATTCGGCGAAGGAATTCAACAAATTGAAGTCTACGTGGGGGATGTGGACCGCGCGACCGAGATCCTACGTTTGCGATTCGGGTTGAAGCCGATTTATCCGGCTGCTCGCGCGGGAGCCGGAGGCACGCGCATAAACTTTTTCCTTGCGCCGACGCAGCAAGGGAAAAAAGTACTGATCGAATTTGTGGAAGCCAAAGCGAAAAATTCTTAGGCCGCGGCAGAAACCACTTGCAGAATCCCGCGCTTCATTCTCCGCTCTGCTGCAACAGCTTGGCCACCAGCGCGGTCCATCCCGTCTGGTGGCTGGCGCCGAGCCCCGCGCCGGTGTCTCCGTTAAAATATTCATAGAAAAGAATCAGGTCGCGCCATTGAGGATCGGTTTGAAAAAGTGAGACGTCGCCGTAAACCGCGCGGAGGCCGTCGCGACGCAGGAAAATGTGCGAGAGCCTGCGAGATATATCCGCGGCGGAATTCCACAGCGTTATCCGGCGTCCTGAATTCGTCGGGTATTCCACTTTAAATTCGTCGCCATAATAGTAATGAATCCTCTGGAGCGACTCAATCAGCAGGAAATTCATGGGGAACCAGATCGGCCCACGCCAGTTTGAATTGCCTCCAAAAAGATCGCTGGTGGATTCGGCCGGCTCGTAGTCCACGGAGCTCGAATGCCCGTCCACGTTCAACACAAACGGATGGTCACGATGAAATTTCGATAGCGCACGGATGCCGTGAGGCGAAAGGAACTCGTTTTCATCGAAAACGTAGCGGTAGATACGCTCGAGTTTCTGGCGATTGGCAATCGTGAGGAGCAGGCGCGTGCCCTTATCGGATTTTTGACTCATGTCCACGTGCTTGCTGACTTCGGGATTGTGATCCAGGAACCATTGCATTCGTTTGCGGAAACTCGGCAATCGCTCCAAGACCTCCGGCTCGAAGGTTTCGGCGGCAAAAAGTGGAATCAAGCCGACCATCGATCGAACCTTCATCGGCATGGGAGTGGATTGGCCCAGGTGCAGGACGTCGTAATAAAAACCATCCTTTTCATCCCAAAGACCGACTCCCTGGCCGCCCATGTCATTCATAGCCTGGGCGATGTACACGAAGTGTTCGAAAAACTTGCTGGCGATATCTTCGTAGGCGGGATCCTGATGAGCGAGCTCCATGGCCATCGCGAGCATATCGAGGCAATACATGGCCATCCAACTAGTCCCGTCGGATTGCTCGATGAAATTTCCGGGGCCCAGGGGCTGGGAGCGGTCGAAAACGCCGATATTATCGAGGCCCAGGAAACCGCCTTCAAAGACGTTCTTGCCCTGCGGATCCTTGCGGTTTACCCACCAGGTGAAATTAATCAGCAGTTTGTGAAACATGCGAACGAGGAACTTCCGGTCTTCTTGCCCCTGTATGCGCCCCGCGATTTTATAAACGCGCCAGGCGGCCCAGGCTTGCACGGGCGGGTTCACATCCGAGAAATTCCATTCATAGGCCGGCAACTGGCCGTTTGGGTTCATGTACCATTCACGCATGAAAAGCACGAGCTGTTCTTTGGCAAAGTCGGGATCGATCAAAGCCATCGCCACGCAATGGAAAGCCAAATCCCACGCCGCATACCACGGGTACTCCCACTTATCGGGCATGGATATCACGTCGGAATTGTAGAGATGCGTCCACTCGCTATTCCTGCCGTCAAGACGCTCCGGCGGAGGGGGAGGCTGCGTGGGATCGCCCTCAAGCCAGCGACGAACGTCGTAATGGTAGGATTGCTTGCCCCACAGCAGGCCGGCGAAAGCCTGGCGTTGGACCATGTGCGCGTCCTCGCTAGCGCAACGCCCCACACGTTGGGTGTAAAACTCGTCGGCTTCGTTCATTCTCTGCTCAATCATTTGGTCGAAAGCGGCACCAAAAAAATCCTGCGCAGATTTGTGGCCCTGCGCTGGATTTGTGTCCAGCAAGCGAAGGCGGACGGTGAGATTTTTTCCAGGTTGAATCACTCCGGAAAAATGTGCAGCCGCCTTCGTGCCGGTCATTGCAGGGTTTACCGCGCCGCGCTCACTCTGAATCAGGTAACGATGGAAAGCATCTTTCACATACGGCGAGGCATTCTTACTGTCAAACAACCGTGCTGCATTGGTCTCGTTGTCGGTGAAGAGCGGTTCGGGCTTGCCCTCGATGATCAGCCAGCGCTTGCCGTAGTGATATTCGTTTAGGGCGAATAGTTCCCCGCCTTGAAGGCCCGGTACCCGCGCCACTTGCGGTTTGTCGTAGCCTTCACCCCAGTCCCATCGATTTCGAAACCATAACGTGGGGAGCAGATGGAGCGGAGCGGGATCCGGGCCGTGATTCCAGGCGGTTATGCGGATCAGGATGTCTTCGGACGAAGCTTTGGCATATTCGACGAAAACGTCGAAGTATCGATTCTCAGAGAAGATGCCGGTATCCACCAATTCGTACTCGGGTTGCAGGCGCGTCCGTTTCGCATTTTCCTGAACGAGTTGATCGTACGGGAACGATCCATGTGGGTATTTGTAGAGGCACTTTAGATACGAACTTGTGGGCGTGGCATCCAGATAAAAATAGTATTCCTTTACGTCCTCGCCATGATTTCCTTGGGTATTGGTCAGGCCGAAAAGGCGTTCTTTCAGAAAGGGGTCTTTTTCATTCCAAAGCGCAATCGCGAAACAAATGTGCTGGTGACGATCGCAGAAACCCGCTATGCCGTCTTCACCCCAGCGGTACGCTCGGGAACGCGCATGATCGTGCGGGAGATATTTCCAGGCGTCGCCATCCGGGCTGTAATCTTCGCGAACGGTTCCCCACTGGCGTTCTGAAAGATAAGGGCCCCAGCGCTTCCAGTGGACTTCGCGGTCTTCGCTGGCCCGCAACCTCAGCTCTTCGGCTGTGGCTGCGCGGTCTTTTTCTTCTGGCTGGTCGGTCATCGAATCCATGCTACCGCGAGAGGGCTTTAAATTCGCGAACTTTGCGCGAATTTGTTCGGCACCGGAGATATCTCACGCGTAAAACACAGCATAGTAAGACAAGAAGTGCGCAATTCTGTATTCTCTAGTGCGCAGGCGGTGTCGATAGATTCGGGTGAAAGGGTTCACTCATTCAGACAGTTCTCACAGAAGTCTCTGCGCGGCGAATCGTGGCTGACATTACAAAATCTTCCCGGCGTATCGCGCTTCTGTGCGCAGCGGCGGCGGCTTCGGCGGTGGTTTTGCCGATGTTATTTCTGGCAAACGCCTCCGGCCATGATTTTCAATTCCATCTCGCATCGTGGATGGACGTCGCGGGACAGTGGCGCGAAGGCATTGCGTATCCGCGTTGGGCGGAGTGGGCCAACTGGGGCTTCGGTGAGCCGCGATTCATTTTCTATCCGCCGGGATCGTGGATGCTGGGCGCGGGTTTGGCTTCGGTGCTGCCATGGAGAATCGTTCCGGGAGCATTCATTTGGTTGGCGCTGGTTCTTGCAGGGTTTGGCATGTGGCGGCTAGCGCGCGAGTGGCTTCCAAACCGGCAGGCCTTGTTGGCAGGGGTGCTGTTTGCCGTAAATCCGTATCACCTCGTGATTGTCTATTACCGAAGCGACTTTGCTGAACTCCTCGCAAGTGCAATGTTTCCGCTCGCTGTTCTGGGAGCTCTACGTGTGGCGCGCGATGGTTGGAATCGTGCGCCGGGTCTTGCCCTGGTGTTCGCGCTGATATGGCTCTCGAACGCGCCCGCGGGAGTAATTGCGACTTACTCGTTGCTTTTGATTTTCGCGGTGGGATGCGCCTTGCATCGGAATGCGTGGCCTCTCTTTCGCGGCGGAGCAGCCATGGCGGGCGGCTTTGGATTGGCGGCTTTTTATATTTTGCCGGCCGGATGGGAACAGCGATGGGTTCAGATCTCGCAGGCGTTGGCGGAAAATCTTCGCCCCAGCCAGAATTTTCTGTTTGCACGCTCGAATGATCCCGAATTCGTTCTTTTCAACTGGAAAGTTTCAGCAGTCGCGCTGGGAACTATTATGGTGACCGGAATTGCGGCCGTTTTTGTTGCTCGCCAACGCCGGAATCTTTTGGCGCCTTGGTGGGCGCTTGTGACGCTCGCTTCAGCAGCTTCATTTCTAATGTTTCCGCCCAGCCTTTTCTTTTGGGAGCATTTGCCTAAACTTCAGTTCGTGCAATTTCCGTGGAGATGGCTGCTGCCGCTCGATGTGGCGTTTGCGTTTTTCGTGGCGGCGGCATTACAAAGCTCCCGGAAACAATGGCTCGGATTACTCGCAATTTTTATAGCAACCGCGGGACTCGGGACAACTTTTGTCAAAGACGCGTGGTGGGATAGTGAAGACATTCCGGTGCTCGCGGATGGAATTCGTTCCGGGCATGGGTACGAGGGCACGGACGAATATCAACCGCTGGGCTGCGACCGTTATCAGTTGCCTGGACAGCAATCTGCCTCAACGGACAGTTCTGATACGGCGGTTCCGAGTCTGAGTAAATCCGCTGAAATTGCAACGCCCAAGATTGCGAAGATTGATCCCGAATCGGGAGCCGTGATGCCACTGAACGGCGACGACCTCCGTGTTGACCGCTGGACCGCCGAAACAAAATTATTCATGGTGAAGACGGGCCAGCCGGTCGCACTCGCTCTCAGACTTATAAATTATCCGGCGTGGGACATTCAGGTGGATGGAAAAACCGTGCGTGGCGGTTCGCTTCCGGAGACTGCGCAACTGTCGTTTGAACTGCCCGCGGGAGAGCACTCCGTGAGTGTCCAGTTCCGACGCACTTGGGACCGTACTGCTGGCTCCGCTATCTCGATCTTCTCAGCTTTATTGCTCCTTGGATTCTCTTTGTACGTGCGGCGCAAAACATCACACGTAGCTTAAATATTCCGACTTTACAAGGCTCTTCCCGCAGCCGCTCCTGAAGCCCACGCCCATTGGAAATTGTGACCACCCAGGTGGCCAGTGACATCAACAACCTCGCCGATAAAGAAGAGGCCCCGGATTTTCTTGCTTTCCATCGTTTGGCTGGACAGTTCATCCGTATCGACGCCGCCAGCGGTTACTTCAGCTTTTTCGTAGCCCTCCGTATCGGCGGGGAGCAACGACCATTCGTGAATGTGTTTCTCTATTCGCGCCAACGTCTGGTTACTCCAGGTTGCAGGCGCGTGCAATTCGAGCCAGCGGGTTGCAAAACGCCTGGGGAGCAGTCCTTGGAAGGCAGATCGCGCCGCAGAGATGTCGCGAACCTTAGCTTTGCCCACACTAGCCAGCACATCGCGACCGGGCGCCAGGTCAATGCTGATCGGCCGGTCTTTTTCCCAATACGAGGAGACTTGCAGAATCGCCGGGCCGCTCAGGCCACGATGAGTTATCAGCATGTTCTCGCGAAATGATTGGCCCTTCGCGGAAGCGATTATTTCGGCCGACACGCCGGCCAAGTCGCAATAGTGTTTTCGGTCTTCTGCGCCGAAAACGAGTGGCACGAGCGCAGGCCTTGTTTTTTGGATCTTCAGTCCAAATTGGCGAGCAACATCATATCCGAATGCCGTCGCGCCCATTTTCGGTATCGAAAGGCCGCCGGTGGCCACTACGATAACAGGAGCGTGAAATTCGGCAGACTCGGCATGGACCTGGAACTCGTCTGAGCGTTTGATCTCGCGGATTTTAGTGTTGAGAAAAACTTTAACGCCGGCAGATTGACGCTCAGCTTCGAGCATTTCCGTCACGTCTTGCGCGGAGCGGTCGCAGAATAGCTGCCCCAGCGTTTTCTCGTGGTACGGAATGCGGTGAGTTTCAATCAGAGCGATAAAATCTGCAGGTGTATAACGAGCCAGCGCGGATTTCGGAAAGTGCCGATTGCTGCAAATGAAGTTCTCCGGCTGGCAGTAAAGATTCGTGAAATTGCAGCGCCCGCCGCCGGAGATAAGAATTTTCTTGCCGGCGCGCTCGCTCCGCTCCAGGACCGCGACCTTGCGCCCGCGTTTACCGGCTTCGACGGCGCACATTAGTCCCGCGGCTCCGGCACCCAGGACCAAAGCGTCAAATTTGTGAACTGTTATTTGCGTCAAGTACCTTCTCGAATTTACGGATTGACCTGCCTCTGGATGCCGCTGCTGGTATGCTCAAGGGTAAACTGATTGCAGGAGAAGACCGAAACTTTTGCCTCCGATCATCAATGCCCAGGGATTGTCGAAACGATACGGACCCGCGCCGCTGTTCCAGGATATCTCATTTACCGTATCACGAGGCGAGCGTATCGGGCTGATCGGTCCGAATGGCTCCGGTAAATCCACTTTGCTGGAAATCCTTTTTGGGCGGGTGAAACCTGACCATGGGGAAGTGGCGATACGCAAAGGCGCGAAGGTGAGTTTTGTCGAGCAGATTTCGCGTTTTGCGCCGGAAGCAACGTGTAGGTCCGTTATCGAAGGCGCTTTGGGACGCTCGGGCGTGCCGGAGTCAGAGTTTTCTTTTCGAGCAGAACAAGCGCTTAGCCGCGCAGGTTTCGCGGATTTTGAAACGCATGCGGCGGCTTTGTCCGGCGGCTGGCGCAAACGGCTGGCGATTGTGGAAGGACTGGTGCAGGAACCGGACATTTTGTTGCTGGATGAGCCTACCAATCACCTGGATCTTGAGGGAATCAAGTGGCTCGAAAGATTGCTCGAGGACGCGGAATTCGCTTGCGTGGTGGTCAGCCACGACCGCTACTTTCTCGAAAATGTGGCAAACGATATGGTCGAACTCGATCGCGCCTACCAGGAAGGATTTCTGCGCGTAAAAGGAAAGTACAGCGTCTTCCTGGAAGCGAAAGAAGCGCATTTGCATGCCCAGGGTAACCGCCAGGATGCGCTGGCAAACCGCGTGCACACGGAGATTGAATGGTTGCGTCGCGGTCCGAAGGCGCGGGCGACCAAATCAAAATCTCGAATTGATAAAGCGCATAAGATGATCGGCGAATTGGCGGACCTGAATGCGAAAAGCCGCATCATCACGGCGAAAATTGATTTCTCCGCTTCGAACAGGCAAACAAAACAGCTCATCGTTCTGGATGATGTTGGTTACTCGATAGGCGGCCGTTCGCTTTTCAAAGGGATTGATTTCACCGTGACGTCCGGGATGCGCATTGGCTTGGTTGGACCGAACGGCAGCGGCAAGACGACGCTGCTCCGCTTGCTGCGCGGCGAGATAGACCCCACGACTGGAATGGTACGAAAGGCTGACTCGTTGAAAGTTGTTTACTTCGACCAGAATCGCGAACTTGACCCTAACCTGACATTGCGGCGCGCGCTAGCCCCGGATAGCGACTCGGTGATTTATCAGGACCGAATAACTCATGTGGCTTCCTGGGCGGCGAAATTCCTCTTCAACGCTGAAGATTTGAACCGGCCCGTCGGCCGGCTCTCGGGCGGCGAACGCGCGCGTGTTTTAGTTGCGCAGCTTATGCTGCAGCCCGCCGATGTGCTGCTCTTGGATGAACCGACGAACGATCTCGATATTCCCACGCTCGAAGTACTCGAAGAAAACCTTCTCGAGTATCGCGGAGCGCTGGTGCTGATCACGCACGATCGCTACATGCTGGATCGCGTCTCAACCTTAGTGTTTGGCTTGGACGGTCTAGGGAACGCCCAACGCTTTGCCGACTATTCCCAGTGGGACGCCTGGCAAAGCGCGCAAAACGCCGAGAACGTACCTGAACTGACGACCGCGACCAAGAGCCCGGCAACAAGAGCCGAAATTCCATCCGGAGTAACAAAAAGCAAGCTGACACATACCGAGGCCCGCGAGTTCGTATCCATCGAAAAACAAATCGCAAAGGCCGAACAGGCGCTGATAGACAGGCGCGCCGCATTGGAGGACCGCGAAATTGCCAGCGATGCGTCCCGCCTTCAAATCGCATTTGCTGAAATGGAAGCAGCACAGAAGACGGTTGATAATTTATATGAGCGCTGGTCTGAGCTGGAACGAAGGAAGAGCTGAAGTCACAGCTACGAGATTCGTTCGCCAGAGCGGGCCTGAGACAGCATCAACAGAGATTTATTCAGGAGATTGGCTGGGAGGCCTGGACTCGAACCAGGATAATCAGATCCAGAATCTGATGTACTGCCAATTGTACGACCTCCCAGCAGGCCGGAGACAAAAAAAAGGGGTCGTGAGGCACGACCCGGAACTACTTTACCGGGCGGGAACGTCTTCGTCAACCGTCCAGCAAAGTGATGCACATTTCCTTGGTCGCTTTCTTCAAGGCTGGCAAGAATCAAACTGTCGAGCCGTCGAAGCGTACACCCAACTACATGAAAATAAGGATGTTACCTGAAGTGCTTGGCGCGCGCAGCTCACTGCTAGCCGGCACTGACGAATTGGGCGAGCGACCTGCTTGTGTTAAAATTGAATTGAAAAATGTATATCTGCATAGCTAGAAAGTATTCACGGAGTCTGTGGGTTGTGGGCGCAACGCTGTTTCTGATTGCGTCGAGCAGCGCGCGCGCCCAATCGCGCCTGGCGTCTCCTAACGAGCCGTCTTCTCCGGAGCGTCAGGATCATCGCCTGCTTCTTTACAACACGCACACCGCTGAGCGGATTGATATTGTTTACCGCCGCGGCGATCAGTACATTCCGGGCGCGCTCGCCAAGCTCGATTTTTTTCTTCGCGATCATCGGACCGGCGACGTTCGCCATTTCGATCCGCGCCTGTACGATATTCTCTCCGATCTCACATTTTCAATCGGGCATCCCGACGGAGAGATCGACATCGTGTGCGGCTACCGCACTCCCTCGACGAATGAATCTCTTCGCGCGCACACCACTGGAGTGGCCAAGAACAGCCTTCACATTCAAGCGGAAGCAATCGACCTGCGCATGCCCGGCGTCGATACCTTCAAGCTGCGCCAAGCGGCTCTCGCTTTGCATCGCGGAGGCGTGGGCTACTATCCTCATTCCGACTTCATCCACGTCGACACCGGCCGTGTCCGTCAGTGGTGTTTCGATTGTCCCGCCAGCTTCACCACCGGCGACTAACCCGGATACGGGTAACCCTTGTCGAGTACTTCTTCGAGAGCGGTGTCATGCCCGTAGATATCGTCGTAAAAGTGAACGGTTCCGTCCTCCGTCACGATCACCGTGCCGTAAACGATTAAAACCGGAATCGGATGCGCAAGGTTTACCTGCTGCGTCGCGCTCCCATTCATAGCAGCGCGAACGCGATCCATGTTCCAGCCCGGATTATCGCGCAGGACCCAGACCGCCAGATCCGCGGGCTTTTCCAGTCGAATACATCCATGGCTGAAGTCCCTGCGGGACTTCGAGAAGAATTCCTGCGCGGGAGTATCGTGCATGTACACGCTGTAGTCATTCGGAAAGATAAATTTCACGAGTCCGAGCGAGTTCTTGGGACCAGGCGCTTGCCGAATGAAGAGTTTGCCTGCCCGAAGCTGCTCGAGTACGTCGCTCGTGACCATTCCCGACGTGACCACCTCCTGGCGGCTGTTCACCACTTCAAATCCCTTTTTCGCCAAGTAGTCCGGATCGCGAGCTATGCGCGAAAAGTATTCAGCCTTTGCGATGGAATAGGGAACGCTCCAGTAAGGTCGAAATACCACATACGCCATTTTCTCTTCAAACACAGGCGTGCTGTGGTCGTAGGCTTTCCCGACCACGACGTTCATGGTCAAAGCGATCTTGAATTTTTCGTCGTAGGCACGAAGGCGAAATTCGGGGATATTCACAACAATGGGCGCCTTTTGATAAGCATCGGGCATCCAGCGCCAGCGTTCGAGAGTCAGTTGCATCTGGCGCACACGCTGCCTTAGCGGAACGTTCAGGTCGGCCAATGTTTGCGCGCCGATTCGTCCATCTGGATCCCGGCCATGCCGGCGCTGAAAACTTTTCACCGCGTCTACAAGTGGACCTTGATAGACCGTTTCATCCTCAGGAACATTGGCGTCCGCAGGGAGGTCGCCCACCAGACGCAGGAAGCGGATCAACTGAGGGACGCCGGGATAAGAATCGCCCGGTGCGATCGTTTTCTTTACGGCGGGAAGTGGTTCGCCGTCGTATTCCTTCGCAAGCTCCAAATAGGTACGCAGCGCTTTAATCGTGCGGCGGTAACCCGGATAGGGCGGTTCCACTTGCGCCAGGATGCCGGCAACATCGGAAGCCTCTACAACGTCCTTTTTCAGGAATCCGGGCAAATCGTATTTCTTTGCCTCGATGTCGAAACCAAAGCCAAAATGTTTCGGATTCACTTTGCCGATATGAAGGTCCGAGACGTACCGCATCACGCAAACGGTCAGCGCTGCGTCGAATCGCACGGCGTCCGCTTCCGATGGCTGCGGAGCGATGGGTTTGAGTTTTGCCATGCGGTCGCCCCAACGCGGCCCGTCGTAATCCTCCGCGGACAGTCCCTCTTGGTCCGCGTTCTTCAGAATGGCAATTACTTGCCGCGCCTGTGGGGTTGGCTCCATTCCCCTGACCCACGGGAGGGAATATCCGTACGACTCATAGAATTCCGTCATCAATCTTCTGTAATCGCTGAAATCGGGCCAGCGCAGGTCAGAGAGATTACCTGCCTGGATGATCGCACGCAAAGAAGCTTGGCCCTCAGGGCTAAGCTGTTGAGGTGCAGCGGCGGATTGCGTGGAGGTTTCGGCTTGCGTGCGCGCCTCTCCCGCCAAGCTGATGCCGTGACCCCACAATAGAGCGATGGTCACAAGCGGCAGCAAGGACAGCAGGCTCCTGGAAATCCACGATAGCTTCACTGAATTACTCCCGGCTTTAATCGCAAACCTCAACGGCTGGCTGTCGCAAGATAGAGACGCGAAGAGCCGCTACTCAAGTTACGCACTAAATTCCCGACTTACAACTTTTTCTGGATGCCCCGGAATCGTTCCTGGTATTTCACTCCGATACATTGCCGGAATCGCTTGGGCGCTCAGTTGGTTGTAGTTCTACGGTAGTTCAGGCGGCGCCACAGGAATCAGACGCTTATCGCGGATCCGAAACTGGCGGTCGCGCCAGTGAATGCGCTGCGGAAAGAAACTCGCGAGCCAGACCACGAATGCGAAGGCGTCGCGCAGCGGCAGCATCCAGAGATTTCGCCGTACGAGACGATCTCGCATTCCGCGGAGTCCTACGGAAATCGCCATCGTGACGCGAAAAATCAGTGCGCACGCGAAGTAAACGGCAGCAACCCTCCACGTGACAAGAGCGCCAATGAGCACGGCCCAGGGCAGCGCATTGGAGAAAATCAATCCAAGATGCCCCCAGGGCCGTGAATAGCGGATGCTCAGGTTCCAGCGAAGTTGATGGCGAAATGCGTCGCCAATCGTTTCTCGTGGGTAAACAATGTCCACGGGGAAACGGCTCAGCTCGACGCGATAGCCACGCGCGGCGATGCGATTGCCAAGTTCGTAGTCATCGCAGAAGTAGTCTGCCAGTGATTCGAATCCGCCGATTTCGGCCAGATGCTTTTTCGTGGTGGCCATCACGGCGCCGAGCATGAAGTCGAGCCCGCCGAAAAGACGAGCGACGAGCACGCCCGGCGCGAAATCGGCGCTATTGCCCAGAGCTTCGAGATCGGCGGCGAATCCGCCGTCCGTCAAGCCGCGGTAAAGGCACGTCACTCCCCCCACCTCGGAATTGGAAAGCGGCCACACCACCGCGCGAAGAAAATCCGGCTCAACCCGAACGTCGCTGTCGCTGACGATTACGGTGTCATGGCGCGCTTCGCGAACCAGGCGGCAAAGCTTGTTGACTTTATCGCTGGTGCCCAGCGGCTCCGAACCGATCAGCAATCGAATCGAGCGCTGAGGAAAATCCGCGATTATTTTCTCGATGGCAGGAACCGCGGCATCGCGCTCATCGCCCACGCAAAAAAGAATTTCAAACTCCGCGTAATCCTGATTGCAGAAGCTCGCGTAGTTTTCGTAGCTTTCGCGATCCAGGCCGTGAATGGGCTTCAGGATACTGACAGGAGGGGCGAAATCCATAGGCACTGCGGAGTAACGGGCAGGCCTGACGCGAAAAAATTCCGCCGCTGCAAAGATCGCGATTAAGTAGTAGATGACAGGCGCAACCGCCAGCACCAGGAGCGCGTCGCGGACCACCATCCATACCATAAAACCGCTACCCTTTGCCCTGCCACACTAATACAACGCCGAGACAGACCAGGAGAATTCCAGCCCAGCGGAGCGGGGTGACTCGCTCGCCCAGGAACAAGCGGCCGCCGTAGGCCCCGGCAGCGTAGCTGAGAGCCGTGACCGGTACGACAAAGCTGACGTTTTCCATGGAGAGCATCGTCAACATAGCAAAAAAACCAATGCCCATGAGCGCAAGGCCGAACCACATCCATCCCACCTGCATCGCCCGGCCAAAAACGCGCAGCAGCGCGAGCGGCCGGAAATCCTTCACTTCGCCGATGACCTTCATGGCGCGCGTGATGCAAAGCTCGCCGGCAGTGCCGCCCAAAACGATAAGTGAAAGCAAAATCGTTTCCAACCACATCAGCGGTGCTCCGTAGTGTTCAGAGCGGTATTGCCCACGAAAAGAACGCCGACACAAATCGTCACAATTCCGATCCACCGCCAGGTGCTGACGAATTCACCAAGCAAGAAATGGCCCATCAGAGCGACGATGGCATAGGCAATGGCAGTTGCAGGCTGCACGAAACTGAAATCGGCCCAGGACAGCACCAGCGTATAACAGATCAGAAATGTCAGCAGCGAAGCGATCCCCAGCCAGACCGTACCGGAAGAAAAGGCGCGGAGAAAAAAGCGGAAGAGCTCAGACATCGTCCAAGCGGGTGGAACGCCCACGATTTTCATGCCTTTGCCCAGCAGGATGTCTCCCACCGGGCCAAAGGTGACCATCAGAAACAGCAAGAAGTAGGTCTTAAGATGGAGCCCCTCCGCCGACTTCATGCGCTCTGCGATTCGCTGGGCACTCCGACGTTCGAACGCGGCTCCATGGGCGGCGCTGAGACGAGGACCTTTTTCTGCACGCCTTTCTTGGCAACCTTCCGGCGCTCGTGACGAAGTTTCAGGAAGTCCACGGCCTCGTGGAACAGGCGTTTGCGCTCGTGCGAATCCCAAAGTGATTCACGAACGATGCGCCACGCGACTCGCGGGCGCAGATAATAACTGTCGTAGAAACGGTTGACCGAGTCCACCATGTACTCGCGCGAGAGGCCGGGATACTCGAGATGCGGAAGCTGGTGGCCGTTCGCATCCGTGGCTGCTTCGCCGGCTAGAAAACCTTCGCGCATGCCCTGATCGTAAAGTTCGGTGCCCGGGTAGGCATGGGCCATGGAAACCTGAATTGTTTCGCAGTCAATCTCTTTTGCGTACTCGATCGTTTTCTCGATAGTCTCTTTCGTCTCGCCGGGCAATCCGATGATAAAGTCGCCGTGAACATGGATGCCGACTTTCTTGCAGTTCTGCACGAAGGTGCGGCCCATTTCAACCGTGGCGCCCTTCTTGATGTTTTTCAGGATTTGAGGATCGCCGGATTCAAAGCCCACGATTAAGAGGCGAGCTCCGCCGTCAGCCATGGCCTTTAGCGTCTCGTAGTCGCTATGGACGCGAGCGGTGCAGGACCATTGGAAGCCAACCGGTTTGAATTCCTTGCAAAGAGCCAGAACGCGATCTTTGCGGATGTTGAAGGTGTCGTCGTCAAAGAAAAATTCCTTGGCCTGCGGGAACATTTTGTGCGCCTGCTTGAATTCGCGCGCCACGCTGTCCACCGATCGTACACGCCAAGCATGGCCGGAAAGGGTTTGGGGCCAGAGGCAAAAGGTGCACAGAGCCGGGCAGCCTCGCGCGGTATAAAAGGAAACATACGGGTTCAGCAGAAATGGAACGTTATAATTCTCGATCTTCAAATTCTTCTCATAGACGTCGGTGGCAAATGGCAATTCATCAAGCTCCGCGGTTTGCAACAGTGCGCGCGGAGGATTGTGGACCACCTTGCCGTCCTTCATGTAGCTCGCGCTCAGGATTTCCGAGAGCGGCTTGCCTTGCGCGTATTCCACGACAGCGTGATCGAATTCGCCGCGAACGACGAAATCAATGTCCTCGCTCGCCAGCAGACTTTCCGCCGGCTTGATTTGCACCTGGGGCCCGACGAAGCAGATCTTGATGCCCGGCTTCTTGTCTTTCATCGCGCGAGCCATGCGCAAGTCGCTGAAGAAACCCACGGTGGAGGTAAACAAAACGACGAATTCGTAATCCAGCGCGATGCGGACAACTTCCTCGGGCGTTATGTGATGCGGCGGCCCGTCAAGCAAGCGGCTCCCGGGAAGCATACCAGCCGGGTAGGCCAGCCAAACCGGATACCAGTAGGATTCAATCTCACGTGTGGCGGGCCAGCGAGAGCCCGCTCCGCCATCGAACTTCTCGAAGCTGGGCGGATTTAGAAACAAAGTTTTCATTACTGACGGCATATTTACTGTTACCCCCTCAGGGTTGCAAAGGATCCTATAATTTCAGTGCTTCTGCTCAATAGTTTACCCGGTTTTGGCGACAAGCCCAAGCACAGCTTGTTCGAAGTTCGTTACTGAAACACTTTTGCCAGTTGCCCCGTTGCCTGCAAAAGACTTAGCTGCCCTTGCTGGCGCGCAAAATCGGCGTCGAGAAATGCCACCCATTTGTCGCTCTCCTCCAAACGCGATCGTTCGATATCTCGAAGCGTTAGGCGTCCTTCGTCAAACTTGGACTGGTCCACTTGCAGGGTTTCTTGGGCCAGCTTTAAGTCAAGGCGGGCGACCTCGCGAGTCGCATCCAGTTCGCGAACGGTGCGAGCTTTTTGTTGGATGTCCAACCGGACGTCCTGGCGCTTATTCCCGAGAGTAAGCTCGGCGACGTTCAGTTCGCTTTTCGCCAGCGCGACAGTCGCTCTGGTCTTGGAAGCGAAGAGCGGAATCGTGATCTGAACGCCCACGCTTACGTTATTGCGCTCGAACTTCTTGTAAAACTCGTCGTAATTATTGAACTTGCTCAAAATGCTGTACTGGCCGACTAAAGCCACGGTGGGCCAATAACTGAGATGCGCGCCGCGCAGCAGCTGCTGGCGGGCCAAACGCTCGTTTTCCGCCTCCTGAATGCCGGGATCGGACCGCAAGGCGGCGTTCATCATGTCGTTCACCGAGAGATCATTTTCGAACGACGGCTCCGACGTGTCCACTTCAATGGCTTGGCCATCGGAAATGCCGGTGAGGTCGCGAATCTGTTGCGTCAGAGTTTCGTCGCGGCCTTCGAGCTTGATGATTCTTTCCTCCACGCGCGCCTGATCGAGTTCGCCGCGAGTCACTTCGATAGGCAGTTCCTGGTTTGCTGCGACGCGATCGCGCGTGACACCCAGAATTTTTTCTGCGCTGGCTTCTTCCTTACGCATCAGTTCCAGCGAATGGCGCACTTCGGCCAGTTCGAGATAAGCCGTCGCGGCCCGTACGATGACGTTGTCATGCATTCGATCGATCTCGAGTTTCATGTTTTTCGCGCGGTCTTCCGCGGCGCGTTGCTGGCTCTTCAGCAGCGGATTGAAAACTGCTTCGTTGTAGCTCATTTGAAAAACAGCCGGCGGCCCGCCGGCAATGGAAGGAAACCCGGACGTGTACGCGGCGCCGGAACCAGTATAGAGGTTTGGCAGGAAAGCGGCCCGGTCAAGACCTGCTTCGTTGAGCGCCACGGTGTATTGCACGCGTGCCAGAGCTAAATCCCGGCTGTTCTGCAGCGCCAGGGTTACTGCCTGGCGCATCGTCAACTTCCCGGTGTCCTGCGCGCTGGCAATTCCAGCAAGCGAAAATGCGGCCATTGCGACGGTTACTGCCAATATTTGCAAGTTTTTATTCATAGCGCAGTGATTCCGTAGGATGAAGACGCGCCGCACGGTTCGCCGGGAGATAACCGAACAGCAGGCCCGTTGAGCAGGATACTACGAACGCCAGCAGTACAGAGAGCCACGACACAGGAATAGTAACTCCCCGCAGGTCAGGAATGAACCGGATGAAGGAATTGATGATTATGGGAATGGAAACTGCGATCACGATGCCCACGAGCGCTCCCGTGCCGCTGATCAGCAAAGCCTCCATCAAAAATTGATACAGGATCGAGTCGCGACGGGCGCCAATAGCCTTGCGAATCCCGATCTCGCGGGTTCTTTCCGTCACCGTGACCAGCATAATGTTCATGATCCCGATGCCGCTGATGGTGAGGGCGATCAAGGCCACCAGAATCAATAAAACCGTAAGCGCCAGCGAAATGCTATGGGCGGTCTCAAGAATTCCGGAAAGGTTTTCTACCCGGTACCTGGCCCCGGAACGATGGCGGCTCAGCAAGATCTGTTCGACCTGAGCTGTTACCATCGGGACGTCGTCAGGCTTGTCTGCCTGCACGTAAAACGACTTGAAGAATTCAGTGCCCGTGTAGTACTTGATCAGCGAAAAAGGAACGATCACGGATTCTGGGCGAATCTCGGACAGGCCAAAGCTACTCACTCGCTCCTTGTAAACACCGATGACTGTGAAGTGCAATTCCCCGATGCCAATGTCTTTCCCCAGCGGGCTTTCAGAGGGAAATAGCAGATTGGCGAGGGCTGGAGTCAGCAGACAGACCTTGCTTTGCGTTCTTAAGTCGTCCTGATCTAAGTACCGCCCTTGCAAAACGAGGAGGTTACGGATCTTTTGAAAGCCCGCCGTCACGCCGACCAGATAAACGGGATGCTCCTCGCCATTTACGCTGGTGAACATTGAAATGTCATTTGTCCCAGCCGCTTCCACTACATTGGGGATACTCGACTTCACCGCTTCCAGGTCGGCCGGCGTGACTTCGTCCGCGACCGTCACTGCGCCGGAATGAATTACCGACGCATGGACGAGATTGGCCCCTACTCCTTCTATCTGTCCGATAATGTATCGCTTCCCTGAAAGGGCAACAGTTACCACCAGCACGATGCAAGCGCTTCCTATAATCACGCCCAACATCGTGAGCATGGCGCGCACTTTATTGGCGCGCAGCGCTTGCAGAGCGAGTTGCCAGGTCTCGCGCCATTCAGTTGGTGAGCCGCGAAGAGGTTGCATATGGTTTGCCTGCTAGTGGGATGCGCTTGGGCGAATGAGAGTTTCCAGCCATAGGCCAGCGTTCAGTGCGCTGACTTCTCGAGCTTTTCCAGCCGGGATTTTGCCTCTTTCTGTCCCGGATCCAATTGGAGAGCTGCACGATATTGCTCTGCCGCTTCCGCGCGTTTCCCTTGCGCTTCGTAAAGCCTTCCCAGCCATGCGCGGGCGGACGCGTGTGACGGCCAATCGCTTCTGTCCGGTGCGCTCGCGAGGTAGGACTTCAAATATTCTTCCGCACGCGGCAGTTCTGTTCCGGAAAGCACCCGGGATACTCCGCGGTAATAGCCGAGGCGCGGGTCATTCGGACTGACCTCAGCCGCTGCCTGAATAGTCGTTTCTATATCGGCAGGCTTGTTCTCATGGATAAAGAAGCGAATGACGTCGAAATAGGACTCGACGCGCTTGGGCTTTGCGGCGAGCACTTCACGATATTCTTTCTCCGCAAGGTCGAACTTCTTCGCATTCATCTCGTAAGCGGCGTGGGCTAAATGGCCTTCTATCGGGTCGATGGCCTCAATCGCGGTCACTTGTTCGCGAGCTTCATCTTTACTGCCCCCGACCACCCAGGGAGCTTCCATGTCATATTGTTCAAGGTCCCGGCGAGCTTCCACATTCGACGGATTCAGTCGAATTGCCTCTTCAAATTCCTTCTTTACCTTCCGCGCATACGAGAAACTGCGGTCACGGTCCGCTTTGCCTCCATAGATCGTGCCGAGCCATTGATGGTAGACGGAATTTTTCGGATCAAGCTCGACGGATTTTTCCGCAGCGGTGATTGCGTTGTCATAATCGTGGAGTTCGTAATAGCTGCGGCCCAGCCAGTACTGCGCCTCGGCATTGTTTGAAACCTGCGGTACGGATTGCAGCGTCTTGATTGCGGCAGCGTAATTTCCCAAGTTGAACTGTCGCTGTGCGGTCTGAATTGCTCCGGACGCGTCCGATGCGAATATGGAGGGAGATGCTACCGCTGCTCGGGGCAGCGCGATTGCCGCGAACACGGCAATGCCGGCGAGAAGCGCCAGTGAAAATCTGGGAATAAAGAGGAACCGCCGGTTCATTTGGCCTCCGTGGCTCGAACTTCCATACCGTCCTTCAACTCTACTTCGCCGGGCAACGCGATTTTGTCACCCAGTGCCAGCCCCGAAACGACTTCATAGTTTTTGTCGCTGGCGACGCCCGCTTCAAACCGGCGGCGATGAACTTTTTCACCGTCGAACACGAAAACATAGTGCTGTCCGTTTTCGTAACTCACCGCTCGCCGCGGCACCACCAGCACCCCAGGCCGTTGGCGAACGAGGATGCGCACTTCAACATTCACATTTGGAAGAAGCTCGACCTTGTCATTCTGCACCGAGCAGAGAACTTCACCCACGCTGCGGGTTCCGCGCGCAACCACCTGCTTGGGAACCTGTTCGACCTTCCCGGTCCAGGTGCGGTTCGGCATGGCGTCCCAAGTCACAATTACATCTTCGTCCGGTGCGAGCGATCCGAGATCGGGCTCGTCCACAAATGCGCGGACGCGAACTTGGCGCAGGTCGGCCATTTCCGCCAGAATGTCGCCGACCTTCACGTAGTCGTTTGCATGCACAGGCAATGAATAAACCGTGCCGTCACTTTCCGCCGTAACCGTCGCGGAACGCAATTTTTCTTCGAGTGAATGAACTTGGCCTTCCGCCTGCTTTACGCGCAGACCAGCAGCTTCCGCGTCAATGTGTGTTTGTTGCTTTAGAGCCGCAGTCTTCTGCTCGATTGCTTGCAGATTGGCGCGAGCCTCGTCGAGAGCCTCCTGGTTCTTGGCGAGTTCGTCCTGCGTGGCGGCTTGTTTGGAGACAAGTTCGGTGAGCGCCGCTTGCGTGTGTTCAAGGTTGGCGACCTGCGCTTGCGCCTTCTGCAGGTCTCCACCGAGCTGCGCCACTTCATTGGGAGGCCCACCTGCGCGAGCGTTCTGCAGAGTAGTTTGAGCGGAAAGCAAATCTTGCCGCGCCTGCGCCAGCTGACTTTGAATATCGGCCGCATTGAGGCTCAGAATAAGCTGCCCGCGATGGACACTTTGCCCTTCGGTGACCATAACTTTATCCACGAACGTCGGAAACTGGGCGCGAGCCGTGAACGGAGTGATCGGCTCAATCTTTCCGTTGCTGGTAATGGACGCAGTCAGATCCTCGCGAGACACTTGGGCGATTGCCACCGTCGGAGCCTGATCGCGCCCCGCGAGCACCACCAAAACTATGACGACAAGCGCCACAGCAAGCGTTATCACAATCCATTTTCGTTTGGTATTTTCTGCCATCATGGGCCGCGCGGTCGAACGCGCAGCTACCCCCGAAACGTAAAATTGTAGCAGACCCGTTTGCTGCATGCCTACGCAAACACCAATGCGTGCCGGATTCGCACTCCACGCAAATGCTGCGCGTTAGGCAGGGGATCTTGCGCTACCCCTGGAGCGTGTTAGAATTCGCTCATGAACGAGCCGCACTCAACTCACCATTCTGACGCCAAAGACGAGGGCAAGCCGGGCAATAAACCGCCTAAAATCCATCGCGTCTGCATTGGCTGCAACAATATGTTCGAAGTCACCATGGAGAACTACGAAGCCAAACATTGTGCTGTTTGCCACAAGGGTTAGTGCGCTGCCAAGCCATACTGGAAGCATCTTGCCTTATAGTCCGGCTATCCGATTGTGCGCTGCCGAATCCGAACCTCGCCGGGAAAACAACCTCAATTTGAGAAATCTCCAGCGCGACTAAAAGAAATTCTGTGCGTCTAATCCCGGCAGGGGTGCCGGCTGGACGCGCACGTTCGCGACGCTAATGTTAGAATCCAGTGATTCATGAGCGCTGATTCGCTAATTTACGTCCACGAATTGTGTAAACACTTCCGTACCTTTAAGCGCCGTGAGGGCGTTTGGGGCTCGATTCAAAATCTGTTTGTCAGGGATTACCGCACGGTTGCGGCTGTGGATCGCGTCAGTTTTTCAATCGAGCGCGGCGAAATGGTCGGCTACATCGGCCCGAACGGCGCTGGAAAATCGACAAGCATCAAGATGCTGACCGGCATCCTGGTGCCGACGAGCGGCGAAATCCGCATCAACGGCTACGTTCCGTATCGCCAGCGCCGGCAATACGTGAAGACGATCGGCGTAGTATTTGGCCAGCGCACGCAGCTTTGGTGGGACATCGCCGTAATTGAATCCTTCAAGCTTCTGCGCCGCATTTACGACGTCTCGCAGAGGGATTTTGATGCCCGCATGGAACGTTTTGACGAGATCCTGGGAATCCGCGATTATCTGCACACGCCAGTGCGCAAGCTCTCTCTCGGAGAGCGAATGCGTTGCGACCTAGCCGCGGCGCTGTTGCACAATCCCCCGTTGCTTTTCCTCGATGAACCGACGATCGGTCTCGATGTGGTCGCGAAAGATCACATCCGGCATTTCCTCCGCGCCATCAACCGTGAATTCCGCACCACCGTTCTGCTAACGACGCATGACCTCGATGACATCGAAGAATTGTGCCGCCGCATCATGATCATCGACCATGGCAAAGTGCTCTATGACGGTCCGCTAAGCCATCTGAAAGAAAAACTGTTGCGCACCAAGCAAATCAAATTCGCCCTGAAAGACCGCGCTGAAGCTGCTGGAATCGCGCAGTTCTCGCGAGAGGGCCTTGAAGTGGAGCAAGTGGACGAACTGACATACCGCATCCGTTTCGACCGCGTGAAAGTGTCGACTGCCGATCTTATCCGCCAGATCCTCGCCGCGGTCGAAGTCCGCGACATCCTGATCGAGGATGAGCCCATCGAAGAGATCATCAAGCGCATCTACGCCGGCGAAGCCCTCCCCGAGGTCGCAGTATGAGCAGTTGGGCACAGGCGCTGGTGCCGTACGTGGAATTCTCGCGCGTCGGATTCGTCAACATCCTGGCGTTTCGCCTGCGCTATTTCACCGGCATCATCACCTACTTCCTAAACGTCACGGTGTATTACTTCATTTGGAGCGCGGTGTACCACGCGGGCCAATCCATCGCGGGCTACAGCATGCAGCAAATGATTACCTACGTCAGCGTGGGATGGATCATCCGTTCGTTCTACTGGAATACTATCGACCAGGAAATGGCCTACGAAGTCATCGAAGGCAAAATCGCCATGGACCTGATCAAGCCGGTTTCGGTGCAATGGATGTGGATCTCGCGGGCGATTGGTGAATCCGCGTTTCGCCTCGGGCTATTGACGCTTCCCACTGCCTTCGTGGTCGCATTTGTTTTTCACGTGCAAAGCCCGGCGTCGCGCCAAGACTTCGTGCTTTTCATGATTGCGGTCCTGGGCAGTTTTTTTTTGATGGGCGCCATTAATTTCATGATCGGAACCTGCGCGATTCCCTTGAAATCCATCCTTGCGCTGATTCGTGCAAAATATTGGCTGATCGAATTGCTTTCCGGCTTGCTGGTTCCCATGGCCTTTTTCCCCGCAAAAATACAAGCGATCCTGGCGTGGCTTCCCTTCGAGCACATCGCTTACACACCGCTGCAGATTTATCTCGGCAAGCTCGATCGCGCCCAGGCACTGCGGGCTCTGGCCACTCAGTGGTGCTGGGTAGTGGCGCTGCTGGTGTTGGCTCATTTTTGGTGGGAGCGCGCGGCGCGCAAGATCACCATCCATGGGGGATAGCGATCATGAATAGGTCTTTGCCCGCCGGAGATGTGGCGGAAGAAAAAATCGGCTTAGCCGCTGTCGTTCCTGCGGCGAAGCGGCATGCACTCCTGTTCTTCGATTACTTCACGCAGTACGCCAAAGTGCGGGTCAGCTATCGCGGCGATTTCTTCATCAGCCTGGGAACCAGTTTTGCAGCCACGATTTTCGGACTTGGCTTCGTGGTGATTTTGTTTCAGAAGGCGACGCAGCTTGCGGGCTGGCGATTCGAGGAGGTCCTCTTTCTATACGGTTTCTCGCTGATCCCTTACGGCATATTCAATATCGTCAGCATGAATCTCTACGACTTCGGCAACAACTTTATAATTGAGGGAAAATTCGACCGCGTTCTTCTGCGTCCGATCTCTTCGCTGTTTCAAGTGCTGTTCGAAACGTTTCGCATTGAATCTTTGCAGGAAGTCGCCACGGGCATTTTTTGCCTGTGGTGGGCTTCCAGACGTCTGGGCCTGGCGTGGACGCCCACGAGATTCGCGATGCTATTTTTCTTTGGTCTCTGCGCCGCCGTTATCTACATTTCGATTTTTCTGCTGTTGAGCACAGTCTCCTTTTGGTTTGAAGACCGCATCGGCGTGCATCCTCCCATTTGGAACGTGATCGCATTCGGACGCTACCCGCTCTCCATCTACAGTGGCGCGGTGCAATTTTTCCTGTGCTGGATCGTTCCCTTCGGACTGGCGTCCTTCTATCCCAGCGTGCGCATGCTCGGCCGGACCGTGCATCCCGAATACGCACCACTCGTTCCGGTGGTTGCCGCCGTCTTCCTCACAGTCGCGATCTCCGTGTGGAATATCGGCACCCGCCACTACGCCTCCACCGGCTCTTAGCGAACAGACTTTTGTTCCAGCACATATGCGCGCATTGCTGAACAATAACACCCCTCAGCGCGTATCATCTGCATGGAAGTTCGATGAAACGCTTCCTCGGTCTCGCCACCGTCACACTGTTGCTGGCTGCTCCCGTCCTTGCCGCATTCGTGGGAGATACGCTAGTCGACGGCATTTTGCATCCTGCACGTTTGCCGCTGACACCCGAAAGAATCGTTCGGATCAACGAAATGCTGCAACGCACGGAAGCGTCCAAACAGGATTTCGTTGTTAAGGCCCGCGATGGCGCCGAGTTGCGCGGATGGAAAGTCCATCCGAGGAAATCAAACGGCGATTGGGTAATTCTCTTTCATGGGATCGCTGACAACCGTACCGGAGATTCCGGTCACGCGGAATTCCTTCTCCGGCACGGCTACAGCATAGTTATGATGGACTCCAGGGCCCAAGGTGAAAGTGGAGGTGACATCGAGACCTATGGCTGGAAGGAGCGCTACGACACCGTTGCAATCACCGACGCCCTTTACGCTTCCGAACACGTACGACATCTATATGCTCTGGGAGTCTCGCTGGGCGCCGCCATTGCGTTGCAGTCGGCGGGGGTCGAACGACGGATCGAAGCCGTAGCCGCCGAAGCCCCTTTCGCTAATTTGCGCGAAGTGAGTTACGACTATGCTGGGCTTCACGTCGGTTCTTGGCTGGGAAAGAGTCTTTTCCGCCCAGCCTCCATCGTTGCCATGAACTCGGTTGAAAAGGATGGCGGGTTTAAGCCGGAGGACGCTTCTCCGGAAAAAGCGGTCGCTGAACGGCCCTTCCCAGTCTTTGCTAATTTGCGGCACGCGGGACGCCACCGTTCCCTGCCGCCACGCAGAACGAATCTACAAAGCAGCCACGGGACCTAAGGAATTGTGGATCGTGCACGGGGCCGGGCATGCCTCCGCCTTAGGCCGAGACCCAACTGAATGCGAAAATCGCGTAGTCAGTTTCTTTGAGAAATATCCGGGTAAACCGTGACGCACTGCAATCTCACACTACTTTGAGGATCATGATCACGCGGTCGTCTTCGTGCGTGCCGCCACGAGAGAAGAGGTCCACTTCCTTGAGCACGATATCGACAATTTCTTGAGCAGGCTTCGCGCGCTCGCGTACGGCCAATTCCACAAGCCTGGGCTGGCCAAATTCTTCGGACTCCGTATCCATGGCTTCGGTAATGCCGTCAGTGCAGGCGACAACTAGATCGCCCGGGTTGAGCCGGACATGTCCGCGGTCGTAATGCACGCTCGGAAAAAGCCCGACGACCATTCCGCCTTCCCGTAGATATTCGACTGAGCCGTCCGCGCGCACCACCGCGGGTGGCACATGCCCCGCGTTCACATAATGCAGGGTCCGATGCGGCTGATCGAGCAAGCCGACAAACATAGTCATGAACTTCTGCCCGCGCGTATCCGCCAAAATCATATCGTTGAGCGATTCAACCAGCCGCTCGAGCGAATGGAGGTGTGCCAGCAGCGCGTGAAGGGTCGCCTGAAGGTTCGCCATCACCATGGCGGAGCCCACGCCCTTCCCCTCCACATCCGCGACGACCGCCAGAATGGTGTCCGGAGCCAGAGGTATGAAATCGTAGTAATCACCACCGGCTTCCAGCGACATTTTGTGCGAGACGGCGATGTCAAACCCCTCCAGTTGCGGAGGGTGTTCGGGAAGCAGGCCCACCTGAATGCTGCGAGCGAGCGCGAGGTCTCGCTCCATCCTTTGCTTGTGAATCATTTCGCGGTGAAGCTGAGCATTTTCGAGCGCCAGGGCCACATGATCGGAAATCGCCCGAAGCATGCCTTCATCGGCGCGCGTGAAAGGGCCGGCTTTCTTATTCAGAAGCTGCAGAACTCCGATGGTTTCGCCATCCTTATTCCGGATAGGAAGACATAGCAGCGAGCGCGTGCGAAAACCGAGGCGCAAATCGACTTCGGACTCAAAACGCGGGTCGGCGTAGGCGTCCGGCAAATTTATGGTGTCGCCCGTGGCGGCCACACAACCGGCAATGCCTCGGTTCATCGGCAGGCGGATTTCATGCTGGTCGAGACCCATTCCCACCAGCGACCAGATTTCATTGCGCTCGTGATCGATCAAGAATACCGTCCCGCGCTCCGCTCCCGTCTGGCGAGTCGTGAGCTGCAGAATGATGTTCAGCAATTCGGCGAGATCGAGCGTGGAATTCAGACGCTTGGTCGCTTCGACAATCGTGGAGAGCTCGATAACCGCGTTGCGGCGTTCGCTGCTTTCCAGCGCAACCTCCGCGTATCGCCTGAACAAATCCAGCCAGATTCGCGTTTTTTCGTCCAGCGGCTCTTTCAGCGAGGTCTCAAGAACACCGACCGGATCTCCCGGGCGTCCAAGGAGCCACGTGCGGCTTTTTCCGTTCTTGCCGGGAGCTTTGCCTCTCAAAATCTTTTCTATCCCGGCCAAGTCCGCCGCAGGAAGCTCGCCGCTTTCTTGCCAGATCGCCGGTGTGCCATTGACCACGCGCCAGAGGCGTGCGCCGTCGAGCCGGCCGGGTGCCGACAAGACGCGCACCATCTGCGCAGCGAGTTCTCCCGGCTCGATTTCCGGATTCAGAACCGATACAACCTGTTCGAGAGTCTCCAGAGCCGTTGCCGGAGTTATTCGCGCCGTTGTCTTCCGCTTCATCCGTTATTTCCCTTGTATTGAATCACGAGGATCGTGATGTCGTCCGACTGTGGTGCGCCTTCGGTGAAGGCTCTCATGCCCTCCCGGATGGTGTCCCCCAATTGTTCTACCGTGGTGCCCTTAAAATCTTCCATGATCCGCCGCAGGCGCGCCTCTTCGAACAATTCGTTGCTGTTGTTGTTGGCTTCGGAAACGCCGTCCGTGTAGATCACCAGAAAATCGCCGGGATCCACCTGCACGCGGGTACTTTGATACTCCGCCTCCGCAAACATTCCAACTGGAAAGTTAGCCGAGCCCAATCCCTCCAATCCTCCCGCCTTGCGCAACAGCAATGGCGGAACGTGGCCCGCGTTCACGTACTCGAAACGCCCCATCTTGTCCAGAACACCGTAGAAAACCGTGGCGTATCGGTCGTCGCCGCTGCGCTCACATAAATATTGGTTCACGCGGGAAAATACTCCGGGAAGCGCGATATCCATCGCCGCCGTAGTAAAGAAAACGCCTTGCAGCAACGTGGCAAGCAGCGCTGCGGAAACTCCTTTTCCGGAAACATCTCCGACGAAGAATCCATGGCGGCCGCCACCAAGACTAACTACGTCAAAACAGTCGCCGCCAACGGAGTGACACGACAGCGTGGAGCCCGCCACGGCAATATCTGCCGTATTAGGCAGCGCCTTCGGCAAAAGTGTTTTCTGAATCTGGCTGGCGATCTCGATTTCGTGGTCCAATCGTTGCTTGGCCCGCGCGGAGGCAAAAAGGCGCGCGTTCTCTACAACCGTCGCCGCTTCCCGCGCCAGACTGCGCAATACCTCTCGATCGAGGTCCGTAAACGCGCTCGAGGGAACGTGGCTATCAAGGTACAGGACGCCAAGCAATTCGCCTTGGCGAGTGGAAATTGTCGCATCGAGGGTTTCGATCATGGGCAGCTTGTCGATCGGGATGGCGACCACCGTGTGTAACTCAAGCCGCGCGACGCTTTCTTGCTGGCTCATTCCGCCGTCTTCGCCCGTATCGCTCACGATCAATTCGCGGCGCGTTTTCGCCACGCTCTTCACCACGCTCTGCGACACCTGCAACTGGTCGGGCCGCAGCGTGCCGCGCTGCGCGTCGCGCGCCACAATCATATTCAGTTCACCGCTTTCGTTGGCCAGGAGCAGCACGCCGCGTTCAGTCCGCGTCACCTGAATCGCGGCATCCACGACAGCGGTTAGCACGTCCTCGAGCGAAAGTCCGGTGCCCAGGGTCCTTGCGACTTCCAGCAGAACTCCCAGGTGATAGAGTTCGCGAGACCCGGCATGCGTGGGCGCCGGGGCTTCCACACGCTCCACCAGCTCCTCAATCGTTGCTCCCTGACCCAGGAAAGTCAGCTTGTAGGAATCCGGCATCCCAAAATCTATGGAGTCTTTGGGCTGAAGCTCGTGTCGGAGAACTTTCTCGCCGTTGACGAAAGTCCCGTGGCGGCTGCCCATGTCTTCCAGCACCATAGTGCCGTTCACGGAAATGATTTGCGCCTGCTGACGGCTGATGCGGCTATCGCGCAAGGTCAGCTCGTTCCCAGCCTGGCGGCCGATTCGAAACGGCGTGGTACCTACAGGCACTTCACGGTGGGCGCCGTTGGGTTCAATCACAATCAGTCGGGGTACGCGTGGCATCGGTTTTCAGGTTGCGCAGTTGAACGAGAGCCTAATCACGCCCAGGCGCAACTGGCAGACATGGCACATGGTAGGTAAAGTCGGGGCCGAAGTAAATAGCGGACGGCGCGAGTAGCGACAAAAGTTGCCGAGAAGTGGAAATGTGTTCTAGAGCCCAAGGAAGGGTATTCGCTAGGCAGACCGCAAAGGATGCGGCTGAGTTTGCAACGCATAGCTTAGGCGCCGAATTGTTTCCCGCAGGCGCACGGCAAGATCGACGATTGTCCGGAGCCGCTGTGCGTCGGTGACGGACATGTGGTCGCCATGGGCTAAGACCAACTCAGCATTGCCAAGTATGCCGGTCAATGGGTTATTGATCTCGTGGCGAAAAATTTCTGCGACGTCGAACGGCAGTTCGCCCAATAATTGCGCACCGGGGATCTCCGAGCGCTCCGCCCAACGTGATCTGCGTTCCAGGAGGCTTGCGGCCAGTGGCAGGAAATCTCCGACCTGAGCCACGAACTCCACTTCTCCTCCGGCGACCAGCTGAGAGATTTCTGTCTGCCGTTCTTGCGGTGCGAGCAGAATTACGGGAGCAACATCGATCAATTGACGAAGTATCTCCGTGGGCGGTAAATCTTCCAGGAGGTCGTCGGCCATCACGATTACGCGCGGAGCGCTGAGTTTCATCCGCTCGTAGACTCGCGCCAATGTGGGGACAATAAGAACGGAACCTGGGCTCGCCGTGCGTTCTGTTGCAGCAAGGAAACGTTGCGCGAGATCAGGGTCGGCAATACCGAGCAGAACATCCGGATTTTCACCATTCATTGTTGCGCTTCCCCCGGGCCTCATGATTCCTGTTTACTTCCCAATTCGGAGCGGCTGTTCGTTAAGCGAGCGGAATACGACGCCCTTTCCGTTTGTCGAGTTTTTTGCAATCTGCAATTCACCGCGAGCTTCAGTTCCTCGACCAAAAACGGCTTCGAAAGATAAGGAAGCTTGTTCGCTTCAAGAAATTCCAGAGTGCGTGGCGCCAAGGTATCGCCGGTGACGAAAATTATCCGTTGGTGCTCCGCACTCCCAGCCCGAACCAACGTGTCGTAAAATGCCGGACCGTCGAGACGCGGCATTCGAAGATCGCAAAGAACCAGGTCGTACGTGCTGCGCGAGAGCAGGGTCAGACCTTCCTGGCTGTCCAGAACGGCTTCGACTTGGTGACCTTCTTCGCGCAGAACATCTACCATCAACTGCGCGACGGTAGGCTCATCTTCAACTACCAGGATCCGCCCTCTCGTCGTATTGAGTTCCCGCTCAGCTCTCCGGGGCAACTTTGACTCCGGATCTCCGGGTTGCACCGGAACCAGGGGCAGCTCCACGACAAATCGGGCGCCCACTCCGGATTGGTTTTCAAACGTAACTTCGCCGCCATGTTGATGCACGATTCCGTAAACGATCGAAAGCCCCAGCCCGGTGCCAACATCCGGCGGCTTGGTCGTAAAGAAGGGATCGAAAATCCGCGATCCGACTTCGGCAGGAATGCCCGGACCATCATCGGAGACTTCGAGAGAAATTCGATTGCCGCCCATGCGATGCGTGCGGATCCAGACGTGGCCCTGCCCCCGGTCTTCGAGCAGCGCCTGTTCGGCGTTTGCCAACAGGTTTAATACCACTTGCTGAAGTTGATGCGGATCGGCCATGGTTTCCGGCAGGTTCGGCGCAAGGTCACATTCGACAACGATATTCTCGACTCGCAGTTCATAACTCCGCAACGCCAGCGTCCGCTCGACAATCTCGTTCAGATTTACGCGCGTACGCTCAGGCTTGTTCTCGCGCGCAAAGTAGAGCAAATTCTTCACTATCCTTCGAGCGCGCTCGGCTTCCTGAAACACTTTTCTGGCTTCTGAAAGTTGAGACGCCGTAAGGCCGTGCCCGAGCAGCAGCTGTCCGTAACCCATAATCGTGGTCAGTGGGTTATTCAACTCATGAGCGATTCCGGAAACCAACTGGCCCAAGGCCGCCATTTTTTCGGTTTGCAGCAGCTTCGACTGAATATCCCTTTCGCTGGTAACGTCGCTATACAGTTCCAGCCAGCCTACCCGCCGGCCTTCGCTGTCGAGCACCGGGCGAGAAAACCGTTCGAGAACGCGTTTTGAAGGCCGCGTCATTTCGAGTTCGTCGTGCCGTGGCACTCCGTCTCCCGCGGCGAACATTTTCCACGGCGCCGAAAAAATGTCGGGGTCCCGGAATCGCTTGGCTACCAAGGCCTCCAGCTCTTCAAACCCTTCCAGCTTTCGGAGGTGCAATACATCCAGCGAGAAATATTGCGCAAATCGGGCGTTGGAAAATCGCAAGCGGCCGGCGGGATCAAAGAGCACGATGGCAACTTCCACAGCATCCAGCACGCTCAAAATTTCGGCTTGCAACTGCCGCGCCTTTCTTTCGGCGCGCTGGACGAGAGATCCGTCTTCCAAACAGAGCAACAAACTTTGGGACCCGGGCAAGGCAGCGCGCAGCGTGATCCTAATCGGAAATCCCGTCGTGAGCGTCGCATCGCGCGTGGCTAAAGCGCTCGATGTGTCGGCCTGCGTGGTGAACTCGCTAAAATCCACCGTGGATGGGGTGTCTAAGAAATCCAGCAATCCCGCGCGTGAGGTACTTGAATCTTTTAGCCGCAGAAGTTCGCGCGCTCGAAGATTCGCTTGCTGAATCAAGCCCTTTCGATCTACGACGATTAAGGCCTCTCCGCTGGAGTCAAACACGGCATTGAACCCGGCGTCGGCAAATAGTGGAAGCGTATCCCGCTGCGCCGGGGAGGAACTCGAAGCAGTATGCGGATTGCTACGCGCATTTCCTGCTGTCCAGTCCGCGCTCTTCATCGCGCCTTCACCAGCGCCCCCCAATAATCCAATAGCCGCAGAGAAGCGCTGCCCCCACCGTCAGGCCGTAATCCACAACGCGGCGGATCAACCTTATCCACACTAATCTCTTCCTTGCAGCTGGTTCGATTCGCACGCACAGTCCCTTGCATAAGCTTGACCATGTCACGCAATTTTTATGTCATTTAGTTTCAGTATGTTGGAAGCACTCGGCTCGGGGAATTTGTGAACGGTATTCCCGCTTCGAAACAGGCTCTCCCTCTGCAGGAATACCGTCTCATTCAGCACGCGGGGCAAACCGTAATTCTATCTTGCGGCAGGTGGGTATTTCATATACTCAACTGGGCCTGGACCTCATACTGCTTCAATTTGCGGTAGAGAGTGGTTTTGCCGATGCCCAGGAGACGTGCGGCAGCCAGTTTATCGCCGCCGGCTTCACGGAGAGCGCGGAGAATCGCCCGCCGTTCGAGTTCTTCGAGCGGCAACAGTTCATCGTTCTGCGGCAAACGTTCGCCGCTGGCGTGCTGAAGATTGGATGGAAGATCACCGACGTGGAGAATCGGGCCGGAGCCCAGCGCTATGGCTCGCTCAATGGCATTTTCGAGCTCCCGCACGTTTCCTGGCCAGTCGTAACCCATTAGACGCGCGATGGCATCTTCAGAAATTGTGCGAGTCTTGCCGTGGGCCTCGGAGTATTTTTCAAGGAAGGAATTCACCAGAATGGGAATATCACTCTTCCGTTCGCGCAAAGGCGGCAGCTTAATTTGAACCACGTTCAGGCGAAAATAAAGGTCCTGCCGGAAGCCACCCTGCCGAACAGCGGTCTCCAGATCGCGATTTGTAGCGGCAATGATCCGCACGGAAAGCGGAAGACGGGCCGTCGAACCCACCGGTCTGATTTCTTTCTCCTGCAACGCTCGCAGCAGTTTTGCTTGAAGGTCCACGGGAAGATCCCCAATTTCATCCAGAAACAGTGTTCCGTTATCCGCCACTTCCATTAATCCCGGCTTGGTCTGATGCGCGCCGGTAAAAGCCCCTTTCACGTAGCCGAAGAGTTCCGCTTCGATTAATGTCGGCACCAACGCGGAGCAATCCACCGGGACGAACGGCTTGGCCTTCCGCACTCCTGAAAAATGGATGGAGCGCGCTACCAATTCTTTGCCGGTTCCACTTTCACCGAGAATGAGCACCGGGTAGGTGTGCTGGCTTACTTTTTCGATGAGCCGGTACACCCGCTGCATCTTGGGGGAAACGCCTATCAAGCCTGCGAAGCCGGGCCGCGTCCGAAGCTGTTCCCGGAGTACGCGATTTTCCTCGTTCACCTCGAGCAAGCGGACTACCCGCTCCAGTTTGCTGCGCAATTCCGGGACATGGAAAGGTTTCGTCACATAATCTGCAGCGCCCATACGCGTAGCCTCGACGGCGCTCTCAATCGTCCCGTATTGAGTTAACACCATTACCGCTGCCTGCGGATAGGTCTCCTTCACGCGTTTAAGCAATTCAATTCCGCCCAGTTGTGGCACCCGCAAGTCCGTGATGACAATATCAACAGCCGATTGATCGAGAATATCCAGAGCTTGCTCGGTTGTGGAGGCCAATTTCGTGCGCAAACCGGACTCGCTCACGACGTCACGACAAAGATTTCGTGTTGTGTCCTCATCGTCCACAATCAATACGGTCACCGGCACAACCCGCTCGACTGCGAAGCTCACCTCGGTTCCACTCGCCATTGGTTAATTCCTTATCTGCGTATTAAATTCCCGACTTGCCAATGCAAAATGCAGACCGTTTAGGAACATTGGCCGAAACGCTGAAACTAAAGGTCTTAGATGGCAAACTGAATGGGTGCACTGCGGAGTCTAGTGCCAATTTGGGAAGCTTCACAAGTCGTAATACTACGGAATCTAGGTAAGTGCTGGCACTAGCATTAAATACATGTCATGCAACATTGGGAACGGATAAGGCCCGACGGTTCCAAAAATGGTTTTGATTCACCATTCATCTTGGATTTATTTTCCCGCCAATTCTGATTCGAACCTCTCAGCCGCTGATTGGCCCAGCAAATCCAAAATGTACAGGCCATCGTTAGCGGAGCCTGCGTAAACGAACTCCCCGTTTATCCCATTCGGGAGCATGGTGAATTGATCGTCGGCGCTCCAGCCATCTAATTCCTTCACGCGTTCCCAGCTCACTCCCTCATTTCGAGAAATAAATAGCCCGCGATCCCGTATGGAAACTAACCACACGCCCGAAAGAATCAGTAGATCGTCCGGAGCGGCCGCCGGCAATCCATACTGGAACCTTTCCCAGCTAGCCCCACGGTCCCGAGAAATATAAAGTCCGTTCCTTGCCGCAGCTAAAAGTGTATTGTCGGCCGTCCATTCAAGACGGATAGCGCCCCCCGAATCGAGCGGCAAATCGTGCCATTTCCAGGTTCGACCCGCATCGTCCGAAAAAATCATCGCATTTGAAGAAACGATTCGCAGTCGTTGCGAGTCGCTCGACACTCGAACTGAATTGACCGGCAAGCTGGCAGAACTGAAAGAGAGCGCAGACCACGTCTTGCCGTTATCAGACGTAGAAAATAATCCTTCTTGGGTCGCGGCAAAGCATTCCGCGTCGCCGCATGCTAAGTCGTTAATTTGCGCGTCAAATCTCCGGGCCGGAGTTGCACGTCGTTCGGTGTTGCTGGTTACCACTTCAGGCTGTTCTGTAAGCGCTCCCAGCCGCGTCCATTTGCGAGTGTGCGAATTAAATCGGGCAAGACCGCCGGACGCCAGCGCCGCTATCCAACCTCCGGGCGAAGAAAAAACTCGCGTCACGGCATTCGCGTTCAGCCCGGCGCTGATTGCCGACCAAGTGCGGCCTCCGTCTTCGGTCTCGAGGGGAGAATCGGCTGAATTCGCAAGAACCGCGGCAATGCGGCCGGGCTTGTCGGCGTCAATCGCCAGGGAAACGATCCGCCGATGATGAAATCCCTCGTTCAGCCCCCGGAAATGATCTCCGCCGTCATCGCTCGCCAGAACTCCACGCTGCTCCGTTCCAATCAGAACGCGGATTTGATCCTTAGAAAATTCCGGAGCTGAAGATTCCGCTGTGTCGCCGCCGGGTGGCAGAGTCCCGGCGCTGGCTTCAACCACAAGCGAGTTGATTACCCAATCTCCAGGAGAGACGCGCCGCCATCGTGCGCCGCTATTGGTCGTCTTCCAGAGCCCTTCCGTAGTCCCGGCAAACAGCACCGATGGATGCAACGGGTCCTGGCGAATAACGGGAGTGCGGCGCGACGAAAACGGAATACCCTCGATCTTTTTCCAGTAGGAACCGGCGTCTTCGCTCCGATAAATTCCCGAGCATGCGCCGGCGAATACTCGCTGCGGGTTCGAGTTGTCCACTGCCAAACTCAAGACATCCGAATCATCAATCATGCCGCTATGGATGGGCGTCCATTTTTTCCCGCCGTCCACTGTTTTCCAAGGCAAGTGGAAGGTTCCGGCATAAATGATCCCGGAATTCTTCGCGTCAACCGCAAGCGAATCAAAATTGCGCAGCTCTGAATCTCCTGCAGGTGTGATCCGCTCCCAATTCCTGCCGAGGTCGTTCGAGCGGAAAACGCCATCGAGCGCCCCGGCGATAAGAACGTTAGAGTCGGACTCCGATTGCACCAGCGCCCGGATTGCGTGACCCGCAAGACCCAGTGCCTTCCACGTCCTGCCATAGTCGGGGCTTACAAAAACTCCGCCGCCCTCGCCACTTGTTTCCCTGGTCCACAGTGACGCAAAAAGCATGCGGGCATTAACCGGATCGACGAGGATTGCGGTGATCACGCCATTCGCAGGCCCCACTAGCCCGAGTGACTGCCAATGTTCACCTGCATCCTGCGAGCTGAAAACGTAGCCGTCCACAGTTCCAAGGTAGAGCACGTTGGGCCGAGACGGATCAGCCGCCAGCGACCGTACGTCCCCTCCCAGAGGTCCCAACGATGTCCAGGTCTGTGCAAACGTGTTTCCGCAAAGGGAAAAAGAGCTGCAGAAAACGACCATTACTACTAGGCATCGATAAATTCGGGGACTCATGTCATTTAGATGTCGAGGCTTGTATGCGGGGCACAATTTGCTTCAGGGGATCAGGATCTGCGTTGCAATTTAGGGACCGAACGCCAGAAGCCCCCGCGTTAGAACCCCACGTTCAGCTGGTGCCTTCGAGCGCGGAGAAAGGTGATCCTCGGCTCCGCCCGCAGCCATCTAGAACGGAGCGTTTTCGAGCCGCCTAAAAGCTCAGAACGTTGCGCCGTCCGGCACCAGGATAATTTCGACCTTGCGTCCTTGTTTTCCCGCATCTGTCTTCGCGCGTACTTCAACGCGCGAAGTATCCACACTCTTTTTCTCGCTTAGATACTTTTTGGCGCTGTCCGCTCGCTCTGTCGCCAATTTCTGAGAACGACGCTCTTTAGGTTCTGCGTAGCCCACGACCACGACCTTTGCCTTCGCATCGGTCTGTAAGCGCACGGCCACATCATCCAGCGTACGCTTACATACGTTATCCGCACGGGCGCTATTCAGCGCGAACGCGCATTCACTGATTTTACTGGCTTCCGGAGGAGGTGCTGGGGCCTGCACCGTGACCGTCGTCGAGCAATCGCACGCGCTGTGCACACCGTTTTCCGCGCGGCCCGTCACCGTGTAAGTTGCGGGAGGCAATCCCGAAGTATCGAACTGCACGCTGGCTCCGCTTCCAATGATCTGCCCCGCGTTCGCCTGCCAGGTGTAAGTGATCGGCGTCCCCGATGAATCGTTCACCGTTGCCGTGATCGTTGGGCGTTCGCCGGCAATTACCGTGGCGGGATTCGCAGAACAACTCATCGTGGGCGCGGCCGCAACCGGTTTCGGCTGCACCGCGACGGAACTCGAACAGCTAGCACTTTTGCCCGCGCCGTTATCCACTCGCGCCGTCAGGTTATAGCTTCCTCCAGCTACTCCCGTCGAATCCCATCGGACATACGGCCCGGTGCCGATGATTTTCCCGCCTGAAGCCGTCCAGGAATAATTCAGCGGACGTCCGTTGGCATCGGTCGCTGCAACAGTCGCCGTGACGAAGTCGTTCGAGCCTTCCATCACCGACGGTTTGTCCGCCGAGCACGTGGCCGTCACATTGTCCGGCGGCAGCGGCTTTTCGGGCCAGCGCGCGAACGCAAGTTTCACCACGAAGCCGTTGCGGTCCTCGTGGTTCGTCAGGTTCAGGTTATAGCGATAGCCGACGTCCAGCGCCAGATTCTTCAGCGCGTAGAGGCGGAAACCCATCACGCTATCCACCGGATCCCGCGCTCCTTGGGTGGTGTTCTGAATTCCTTTGCCCACATAAATCAGGCCGTCATATTCCGTGATGATCTGGAAACGCTTGTCGGGAAATATCTGCAAACCTATGCCGACCGGCATTTGATCCGCAAGTTTCAAGACTCCTGGCGTGGGCACGCCGTTAAATTCGACGGTGTAATTCGACTCGCGCGTGAAGCGATAGGCCCAGTTGATCGTCGCCAGAATGCTGCGATGGAACAGAGTCCTGCTCGCTTCCAGGCCCAGGCCGTAGTTAAACGTTCCCATTTGCACTTGATTCGAAAGCAGAGTCGAAAAGCCTGTCTGTGTGGGAATATAAAAGTCATTTCGAATCGAAAGGCTGAATGGTTTCCCGCGTTTTTCGGAGAGCAAACCAATCTTGAAACCCAAATCTATTTCCCCGATGCCACCGCCATTGTGCGAAGCAAACGGGAAATCCTCCACATAAGCGGGCGCGCAACCAGTACATGGGAGAAAAGACTGGTAAATCGTATTCCGGTATTGCAGGCCGTTCGTGGCGTTTAGGCTCAGCAAACTCGGCTGGTCCACGTGGATGTGCTCGTCCGCGTCGATCGAAAGGAAGGCGGTGAACCAATCCGTGATTCCCACTCCAAATGACGGGATCACCTGGAGCACCGTGATATCTCCCGGCATGCGCGAGATTTTGTTCACGCCCGCGACGATATCGAACCCTCCTTTCGGAAGCGTGTCGCCCGTCCCGAGAGTGAAGAGCCCCGGCGTTCCATCCAAAGCAGGCATCGGAACCCATTTGCGTTGGGGTGCATCTTCATCGTTGGAAGCACCTGGCGCAACAGACGGCGGCGCAACCACTGCCGGAGTTGCTCCGGCGTCTGGCGCTGCCTTGGCATCCGTCGACGCGGCATCCTTCTTGGAGTTTGGGTCGCTAGCGGACGATGCCGGTGTGGCGGCGTTCTTGTCCTTCGGCTTATCGTCATCAGCAAAGCTCGCGGTAGAAATAAGTAAAAGTGCCGACAAAGATAGAATCGCTGCACGCGCTCCCAATTTCATTCCCCCTCCTCACATCGGTTGCATCGCCTTCTGATTTAGCGGGCGTTGAAGCGGCAATCTCACAATGCAGCACAATTCGGGAGCTATATGCACCCGCAGATTTGACGCCGGGACCCAACAAGGCCGGCAGCGAGGCTACCCTCAAGCAAATCGCTGAAAGCTGGACGAGTATAATTCACGCCTGCCACTTCCAAAACTATTTTTTGCAACTCCTTGGCCCCAGCCGGGTTCATATTCTTGGATGGCCAGGCCTCTCAAGGTGCTCAATCGTCATCTGAATATAGTCAGTCCGAGTACTATCCGCTTTCTCTCCAGCGAAAGCGTTACGCCAAATGGAATGGGGAGGAGTTCATGCCACGCGCAACGCCGCTTCTGGTGATTGTTGTTCTTTTGGGTTTCGCAGGATTGCCGGCCTACACTCAAGCGCAAGATGCCGCCTCTCAAAATCCCGGCGTCGCGCCATACGAAGTACATGCCGGAACACGCTTTTTAGTCTCGCTCCACGAGAAGCTGAGCACCAAAGAAGATAAGGCTGGGAAGCACTTCAGCGCCCGAACGTTGGATGAGATTGTGACCGCGGACGGAACAACTCTGCCGGCGGGCGCGGAAGTTCGCGGGCATATCGACAAAGTGCTCGCCGCGGGCAAGACTGGCCGCGCGAAACTATGGCTTGCTTTTGACGACATACACACCAGCAGCGGTTGGGTCCCTCTCGTCGCGGAGTTAATTGACACGCCCGGAATTCATTCCATTCGAGTGCTGTACCAGCACGAGGGCGAAATCGAAGCCACCTCCAGCAACCATCAAACCGAGGCCGAAGCAGCGGCTGCCGGCGCGCTTGCTGGTGGTGCCGTAGGCATGGCCGCCCACAACAATAAGGACGCGGCAATCGGCGCGGCCCTTGGCGCCGCTACCGCGTTTATGGTCACCTCCGGCATCGGCCAGGAACTGACTCTCGACGCGAATACAAAACTCGAGTTGATACTCGAGCGTCCGCTCCGTGTCGGGCGCACCTAACGCACCCTCGAACTAGCGCCACCGCGCGTGTACGCCGGCATAGTGTGTTTCCTTGGATTTACGAGGAACTGCTGATAGATTCAGTTGTTAATGCCTCCCGAGAAGCCATCGCTGCAGCGCATATTAATCGTCGAAGACGAGGACAACGCCCGCAAGGGCTACGAAGCCTTGCTTCGCAAATGGAGCTTTGAGGTGCTGGGTGTCGCCAGCGGTGAAGAAGCCCTGGCCAAGTTCCAGGATTTTCAGCCCAGCGTCATTCTTGCCGACGTCGAGCTTCCAGGAATGAATGGCTTGGATTTGCTGGCTCATCTCGGCGAAGAAATCCAGCGCATTCCTGTGATCATCATCACCGGGCGAGGCAGCGACGAGCGCGTGGTGCAGGCAATAGACGCCGGTGCTTATTGGTACATTGAAAAACCCCTAAAGCCCCCGGTTTTGCGGGCTCTGCTCGATCGCGCGTTTGGACGAGTACGCGACCAGCAGGCCGTGGCCGCCTTGACGCGCGATCTGCGAAGCGCCGGAAAGCTGGGCGTTCTTGTCGGCACTTCGCCCGCGATGCAAGATGTCATGCGCCAGGTGGAGATGGCTGCGCCTTCCACTGCCTCCGTGCTCATTACCGGGGAGACCGGGTCAGGAAAAGAGATGGTGGCCCGCTCCATTCATATGCTCTCTCCGCGCGCCGAACGTCCGTTCGTGGCCATCAACTGCTCAGCCATCCCGGAATCGCTGATGGAAAGCGAAATCTTCGGCCACGAGAAGGGCGCTTTCACCGGGGCCGCCGAGCGCCGCATCGGATGTTTCGAGCTCGCCGACGGCGGCACATTGCTGCTTGACGAGATCGGCGAAATGCCCGCGCAAACACAAGCCAAATTGCTGCGAGTTCTCGAAGACCGCAAGGTTCGCCGGCTCGGCAGCAAAGTAGAGACGCCTGTGGATGTGCGGGTCCTCGCTGCTACGAATAAGAATCCCGAGCAAGCAGTCGCCGACGGCCATTTGCGCCAGGACCTCTACTTCCGGCTGAATGTCTTTCATATTCATCTGCCGCCGATGCGCGAGCATAAAGAGGATCTTCCGCTGCTCGTCGAGCATTTGTTGGCCGATATATCGACAAAGCATCACAAGAAAGTGACGGGCGTAGGCGCGGACGTGATGGATCTTTTCAAATCCTACCCCTGGCCCGGAAACGTTCGCGAGTTGCGCAATGCTCTCGAGCGCGCTGCGATTGCCTCGGACCGCGGAACCGTGGCGCGGCAACATCTCGCAGCGGACTTCGGACGTACGCCCGCGACTACGAACTCCGGGCTCGGCGGAATCCGCTTTCCGGTTGGAACGACCGTAGATGCCGCCGAGCGCGAACTTATCTTGCAGACGCTCGCGGCCACCAGCCAGAACAAGACGCGTGCGGCTGAATTACTGGGCATTAGTCTGAAGACGCTTCATAACAAATTAAAAGAATACGAGGCGGGGCGGATCAATGCGTCTCAGCCTGAAAACTAAATTCACGCTGGCGATCTCGCTTCTGGTCCTGGCGGTCGTAACAGCCGTTTCAGCGCTCTACATAGCGCGGCTCACGCGGCAAACCCTGCGCCAGGCGGACGAGCGTGCTCGTTTTATCGCCCAACAAGTATTTCTGGCCTGCCAGAATGCCTTGGCGGATGCCGCCGAGCGCGGCGAATCCCCTGCTTCCCTCAGCGCCGCCGACCTGCGCGAATATGCCCGCCGGACGTTCGACAATAGCAGTTCGCTGAATTCGGTGATCGAATCCGCCATCGGATATTCTCCGCTGATTTACGAGATTACGATTAGTGACCGCGATGGCGTTGTCCTGGTGTCGAGCGATGCCGAGCTTCGGGGAGAAAAAGTGCCGGTGCGGCCGGGGGTTTCCTCCCTCGTGCGCGGCGGATTTTTCCAGCAGCTACGCACGCTCTACGGGCCGCCTCAGGTCTTCGAAGATTCGCTGCCTTTCAAACTCGGCCCCGGACCCTTTGGAGACGTTCGTGTCGGACTTTCCTCGGCGCTGATTCGCAACGAGATTTCGTCGCTACTCGCGTCCGCTGGTTGGTACGCCTTGGGCTCGGTTCTGCTCTCTACCATGCTCGCCTTCGTGGTGAGCCGCGTTTCTCTTTCACCTATTGATCGCATTTCAGCTCAACTGGACCGTATCTCCGCGGGTGAATTCGATATCGAACCGGTACAACGCGGCGATGAACTCGGCGTAGTCAGCACGAAAATCGTCGGCATCGGTAAGCAACTGCGCGACGTACGCGAAATCTTCAGCACCTTGCGAGAAAATCTCGATCAAGTGATGAGCGGACTGGAAGATGGATTACTCCTTTTTAATGCCCATGGCCGCGCCGTGCTGGTAAGTCCATCCGTTGAAAATTTTCTTGGCGGGCGTCCCGACGAACTTCGCGGCTGCCGCGCCAGTGAGATTTTCCCCGCCGGGCACCCCATTCGCAAGGCTTTGGGAATTGAAGGAGACGACATCGTTCCGGTAGAAAGCACGGAAGTGACGCTGGAAGGCCCCAATGGAGTGCAACGCATGGGGCTGAGCGCTCAGGTCATCCGCGAGCATGGAGTGCGCATGGGCACCCTCGTGACCCTGCGCGACGTTGAATCAATCGAGCGCATCGGGAATCAGCTTCACGTTTCCGAGCGGCTCGCTGCGCTCGGACGTGTCACCGCAGGTGTCGCACACGAGGTGAAAAACCCGCTCAATTCCATGCGGCTGTGGTTGGAAGTTCTCAAGGCTAATATGCCCGTGGAGCCCGAAGCGCAACAGGCCGTCAAGATGCTGGACAGCGAAATCGACAGGCTCGATCGCGCGGTGAAAACATTTCTCAATTTCACCAAGCCGGTCGAGCTTAAACTGGAAGAGACCGACCTTCGTTCGTTGCTGGACGAAGTTCTGGATGCGGCGCGTCCGTCTATCGCGCGGGCCGGAGTGGAATTGCGTGTGGATCTGCCCAGTGAATTTCCGCCCGTACTCGTGGATAGCCAGCTGATTCATCAAGCGGTTCTGAACTTGCTGTTGAACGCTTGCGATTTCACCAATCCCGGCGGACGCATCACTCTGAGTCTTCGCCGAAGCGGAGAATCTGCGGTTGTCGCCGTCGCGGATTCCGGCAAAGGAATTTCCTTGGAGGATCAAAAGAAGATTTTTCAGCTCTTCTTTACCACCAGGCCCGGGGGTACCGGAATTGGCCTGGCCAATACATTTCGGTTTGTGCAGTTACACAGTGGTCGGATAGAATTTGATTCGGAGGTCGGGCGCGGAACTACCTTCCGTGTCGAACTGCCGTTAGCTCGCTCCATGGACGCTTCGGCCGGAAAACTCCGCGACTTCAGCCAGCCCTTCGCTGAAGAGAAAAGGTAAATGCCCAGCCGCGTTACGAAAGTCACAAGCCTAATAGGTGTTTTGGCTTGCGGGTTGTCCCTCGCACTGACCGGGTGTGAAAAGACGGTCAAGGCATCACCGCCCGTCGCTGCGACGCCGATGCCGCAACCGGCGGATTCCAAGCCGATCACGAATATTGCGCCCGATACCACCGCTACGCCTCCGGAAGTTGCGGAGGCTCCCCCGCCGGCTCCGCCGCCTACATCGGAGGCCGCTCTGCCTGTAACTGCAACTCATTCGAAGCCCGCTCCTCCGCCTCGTAAACAAGCCGCGGAGCCACAAACGGCGGAGACGCCTGCTGAGCAGACACGTCCGCCCGCACCCCAGATATCTCCCGAAATGTCACCGAATGACCAGGCTACCTACCAACATAAGACGGACGAAGACATTACCGTGGCGGAAAAAAATCTTCAGCAAGCCGCCGATAAGCAGCTCAGCGCTGCGCAAAACGACCTGGTCGAAAAAATTCGCAGTTTCGTGTCCCAATCGCGTGAGGCCAGCAAGGCAGGCGATTGGGCGCGCGCTCAAAATTTGGCACAGAAAGCCCGTCTCCTTTCCGTCGAACTGGTTGGTTCTCTGTAACAGAGAATCTCGCGCCAAAATTCCATTCTTCTAGCGGTGCTGCGTCCACCTCACGATTCCCAAAAAATTCCTGCTAATATGACTACGTGAAAGTCTTCGACGTTGCCGTCATCGGCGGCGGAGTTATAGGTAGCTCGATTGCCCTTGAGCTGGCCGCTGAAAAACTCAACATCGTTCTCTTGGACCGCGAAGACCCGGGTCGCGGTGCAAGTTGGGCCGCGGCGGGAATGCTCTCGCCGGGTCCTGATTCCCCCGAAGCTTTACCCCTTATCCCTCTGGCCAAGGAGAGTTTGCGCTTATACCCTCAATTCGTCGCCTCCGTCGAGGAAGCGTCCGGACTCCACACGCACTTTGCTTCTGACGGGACTCTGCAGATTTTTCTCGGTGCCCACGGAGAACTTGAACGCAGCAAAATGATCGCTGAGTTCCGGGCATTGGATATCGCGATTGAACCCGTCCCGCTCGATACCGCACGCACCATGGAAACCGCCATCAGCCCGGCCGCCGCTGCAGTTGCCTGGCTACCGGGAGAAGCAACCGTCGATCCCCGCTTGCTCATGGATGCGCTCTTGGCCGCGCTTCGTCACCATGAAGTTGAAATTCGCTCAGGATGCAACGTCACTTCGCTGCTGCGCCAAGATACGAGGTGTACGGGATTGGTTGCGGGGAGCGAAGAGATTGCGGCGGAGGTTGTGGTCCTCGCGGCGGGATGTCATTCCTCCGCTCTCGGCGGCGAAAATTCGATCGAGAATGGTTGGCTTTCGCGTTATGCGCCCACTCGGCCTGTACGCGGGCAGATGCTGGCCTTGCACTCCGCTGAAGTTAATTTAGGACGTGTGCTGCGCTCCGAGCGAGGCTACCTCGTCCCGCGACTCGACGGACGAATCGTGGCCGGCAGCACGCTCGAAAACGTGGGGTTTGACAAACGCGTTACTGCGGGCGGCATGCGCAAAATCCTGGATGCTGCCATTGAACTGGCGCCAAATCTTGCCGGCGCGGAAATCGTGGAGACGTGGGCTGGTCTGCGCCCTGACACTCCCGATCACCTCCCGATTCTGGGGCCTACCGATGTGGAAGGCTTGTTCATCGCCACCGGCCATTATCGAAACGGGATCCTCCTGGCTCCTGTAACCGCCAAGCTCGTTCGCGATTGGATTCTGGACAGAAAGATGCCCGCGATCGCCGCAAACTTCTCCCCGCTTCGGTTCTTGGAGCGAAAGGCTCAGACGGGCGCCTCTTAAAGGACCGTGGCTATTTCGTGGTCACAAAAAAATCTAGAAAGGAATGCTCTCACGCGGTGGTTCGCGGTTAGGAGGCCCCGCGAGTGTGGAGGCTTGACCCGGCGTTGTGAACTGAACTTTGTCTGCGTCGAGCAGAATGGCGCGGTCAAGTACGGCTTCAACCGTTGACCCTCGCGGCAGTTCGGCTTCGGGCCCGCGAGTCAGCAATACGGCCATCAACCCCGCGGCGGCTCCCACACCTGCGCCAATCCCCGCGCCTCTAGCTCCTTGGGCGATGGCGCCTATGCCCGCGCCTGCAGCCGTGGTCTTCGCGACTGTGCCAACATCTCCGCCCTTATTCGAATCGCCGATGATCTTGCCCTCATTATTCGTGGTCTCGTTGCCGCCGGACCCTGCATTGCTGGGAACGGCATTCAAATCGACCATGTACGCATTCGGAAGGATCAGTGTCTTCAATCGGATCATCAACTCGCCCCGCCCCTTTATACGCCCGGGGCGTTTTGACTCCGTCACTTCGCCGCTCACGTACGATCCCGCCGGAATTGCCACGTGCCCGTCAATCATGACCGGGAATAGAGTTTCAAAATATACGGGATCCCCAGGTCGCGCGCTGCGAGTTGAAATAGCGTTGTGCAACACCAGTGGGATGTGCGTGCCACCAGGGACTTCTACTTTCATATTCGCATTTCGTAAAACCAGTGTCGCCGCCGGTAGCGCTGCCTTGCCAGCACCTGTAGAGGCCGTTCCAGCGGAGGAACCCGAAGGTTGCGCGGAAGCCGCATCTGTGGAGGGCTGCGCGGACGGTGATGATGCAGCAGGATTTTGTCCAGCGGGACTTTGCGCTCCGGGCTGTACGGGCGGCGCGGGAGGCAAAGGCCCATCCTGCTGCGCGCGCGCATTGCTTGCAAGCGTCAGGCCGAGAAACGCCAGCACAACCGCTCCTGCGAATTGCAACCGGAGCGAACTATTTCTCATATGTTGCCCCCTAACTACTTGTCCAAGTGATGCCTTCCGGCGCATCCGGGATGTACCGGAGCATACCCCCTGTAAAGGCCGCTTTTCCAGCCCTCTCGCGATGCCGTCAGCGAGAACGCGTGTACGACTAGGACACGCCTAAACCTGCATTCTCTCCGCCCCGGATATACTGAATCAGAGGCTGGCCTTGGGCTCGAAAGCCATTGGATTGCTTCACCTTCCGTCTTCGCTGCGGCAGAAGACCCTGCTGATTATTGGGCTTACGATGTTTGCAGCCGTCGGCAGCTTGCTTTTACTTTCCCGCATTCTTTTGCTGCGCGGATACGCCCGCCTGGAGGAAGATTTTGCCGGTCAAAACCTACAGCGCGCCGTCAGCGCACTCACCAACGAGCTGAACACGCTCGATCGGACCACCAGTGAGTACGCCGCTTGGGATCAGACTTACGCTTACCTGCAAGGAAAGAATCCGGGCTACGTCAAATCCGAATTTCCGGCCTCCACGTTTCAACAACTCAGGGTAAGTTTCGCAGTAATCCTCGATAATTCAGGTCACAAGGTTTTTTCCAAAGGCTTCGACTTAGCTCACGGTGGTGAAGCGCCGGTTCCCGACGGGCTTGATGAACATCTTAAGACCGGTTCGTCGATGCTCAACCATACGACCTTGGGAAGCAGAGTGATGGGCATCTTGATTCTCCGGAATGGTCCGGTGCTCGTGGATTCCCGGCCCGTGCTTACAAGCGACGCTCACGGACCTATTGCAGGAACGTTGATCATGGGCCAGGCGCTCGACTCGGCGGAAGTCCAGCATCTTTCGGAAATGGTTCATATGCCGCTGACAATAGAGCGTCTGGACAACACGGACCTAAACGCTCCCTCCTTGCGCGACCCCAGTACCATTTCCGCGCAATCTCCCGCGCAAATTCGCGCGCTGGACCAGGACTCCCTAGCCGCATATGAACAACTGGATGACATCTACGGACGCCCCGCCGTTCTTCTTCGCGCCATCCTTCAGCGAACGATTTATCAACAGGGTCAAACTACTTTGGTTCAGTTCTCGCTACTGCTCCTCGCCGCCGGCCTGCTATTCGGCGCTGGAACGCTCTACCTCCTGGAGCGCGTAATACTTTCGCGCGTCGCCGAGTTGAGCGATGGGATCACCCACATTGGGGCGAGCGGTAATCTTTCGGCTCGTCTGGCCATCCGCGGCACGGATGAACTGGCTTATCTCGGCACAGCCATCAACAGCATGCTCGAAGATCTTGAAAAGGCGCAGGTCGAACAGCACCAGGGCCGCACGCGCCTTGGCTTGATGATTGAAAGAATGCCTGTCGTACTGTGGACCACGGATAACGAGTTGCGATTCACATCTGCGATCGGCGCCGGCCTCGAACCTCTCGGATTGCGTTCAAATGAATTGGTCGGAAAAACGTTTTTTGAATACTTTCAAACCAGCAACCCTGAATTCCCGCCTCTCGTGGCCCATAGAAAAGCCCTGGATGGCGAATCAGTGACATACGAACTTGATTGGCAAGCTCGTGTTTTCGAAGCGCATGTCCAGCCGCTGAGAGGCAGCGAAGGAGAACTGACGGGAGTCATCGGCGTGGCTCTCGACATTACCGATCGTAAGCATCTCGCGAACCAGTTGCGGCAGTCGCAGAAAATGCAGGCGGTGGGCGAGCTTGCCGGCGGCGTGGCCCACGATTTCAACAACCTGCTCATGGTCGTGAAAGGACACGCGGAACTGTTGATCGACCGGCTCCCGCAAACATCCCCGCAAAGGTTTAACGTGGAGCAAATTCAAACTGCCGCCGAACGCGCCGCGGCTCTCACGCGCCAGTTGTTGGCCTTCAGCCGAAAGCAAGTGCTGCAAGCGCGCGTGCTGGATCTCAACGAGGTGGTCGGCGGCATGATTCAAATGGTTTCCCGCGTAATCGACGAGAATATCGAGCTGGCCTTCCTGCCGGGGGCGAAGCTCGGTAACGTCAAAGCCGATCCCAGTCAGATTGAGCAGGTCGTCCTAAACCTGGTGGTCAATGCTCGCGACGCGATGCCCGCTGGCGGCCGCCTAACTATCGAAACTTCGGGCGTCGAGCTCGACAAGAATTACACGGCCCAACGCGCCGTCGTCGACTTTGAACCCGGGCCTTACGTGATGTTGACCGTAACCGATACCGGCTGCGGCATGGACGCGCAAACCCAGGCTCGCATCTTTGAACCATTCTTCACCACCAAGGAACCGGGCAGAGGCACCGGACTGGGCCTCGCCACAGTGTATGGCGTGGTTAAACAAAGCGGCGGGTACATCTGGGTCTATAGCGAGCCCGGCCACGGCACCACGTTTAAAGTTTACTTGCCGAGAGTGACCGCAAGCGCCGAAAATCCGGCTGCCGAAAAAAATGTTTCCGCTCCCGCCTCAGGGACAGAAACGATTCTCTTCGTGGAAGACGAGCAGGGAGTGCGCGAGTTGGTGCGCGAATATCTATCCGGCTGCGGATATTCCGTGCTCGAAGCGTCAGACGGCGTTCAGGCCCTTGAGATTGCGGCTACTCATCCGGGCGCTATCCAACTGCTGATCACGGACGTCGTGATGCCCCGTCTTAGTGGCCGCGAACTCGCAACCCAAATTGCTTCCTCGCGCCGCGGTTTAAAGGTTCTCTATATTTCCGGCTATACGGACGACAGTGTGTTTCGCCACGGAGTGCTCGAAGGCGGCATGGAATTCCTGCAAAAGCCGTTCAATCTGAAAGCCCTAGCTCAGAAGATCCGGGAAATTTTGGATGGAGAGGCCGCGACGCCGGTGCTTCGCGGGCATTCTAAGAACGAGCGAGACTCCACCTAAATCCCAGCGCTAATCCGAACGCAGCTGGGCAGTGGCTGGCAGTTTTTGGTCGCAGAATTTCGAAGCTAAATCAGAAAAACACTTTGGCCCGTAAGGTCAAACCTTTTTCGGCAACGGATATTGCGGCACGCAACCATATTGTCCACGCGAACCATATACGAGCGCGCCTTCGCAAATTTCTCGCGATCCTCTTCGTTCCCGCCCGGAGGCACTTGCGCCTTCTTCGTGCGCACGATGTAGCGCACCGGATACGCGTTTTCCTGGCGGCAGTGGACGCACACCAGCGTCATTTGCTTGGTTTCTTCTTTCTCGTCGTAATACCTTTTTTCATCCATCGCTCAGCCCGCCCGTGATTCTCCCAGTTTCGTCTAAACTTACGCAGCGCAAGCCTGCATCTGTCAAGCGCGTCAGCCGGTACTCAACCGCTGCCAGTGTATGGCGTCTATTTCCGCTGAGCTTCCGATGATCGCCATCGTGCAACAAAACGATATCGCCACCCTGCACGCGGCGCAAGTGCTTAATCACCATCGCACAGGTCACGTGGTGTGCTTTCGCCGGACGTTCTGCTACGATTCCGCCGAGTCGGCGAAAAATGGTTTTACCTGCTCCAACCCGCGATCGCGTTCCGGTTTGGCTGCGATGGAGCGCTCTCCTCTGGCTGTTCGTTTGGGTTCCTGCTTACTGGCATACGTGGGGCGCCGCAAATTTCCTGCATCTGTGCGACGTGGCCGTAGTTCTAACTTGCGTCGGCTTGTGGAGCAATAATTCGCTGCTGCTTTCAAGTCAGGCTGTTTCTTCCCTTCTGATAGACACCGTCTGGGCCTTCGACGCTGCCTGGAGATTTTTCACCGGCCGCCATCTTATCGGCGGTACCGAATACCTTTTCGACGCAAGCTTTCCGCTGTGGGTGCGCCTTCTGTCGCTATTCCACGTATTGATGCCCTTCCTGCTTCTTTGGGCCGTGCATCGCCTTGGATATGACCGCAGAGGCTGGATTACGCAGTGCATCATTGCTATTCCGGTCGTTGTGCTGGCACGGTTTGCCGCCACGCCCCAGACGAATATCAATTATGTATTCACCGATCCATTTTTCCACCGCGCCTGGGGTCCCGCTCCTTTGCACCTCACTGCGGTCCTTCTCTTTCTAATGCTCATAGTCTATCTGCCCACTCACCTGCTCCTCGCGCGTGTGTTCCCTCCTCCGCAAAAGGATGCAACATTTCCGTAACGTTGCCGCGCGTGTATTTCAGCTTCGCTCCATAGGTACTGCAAGAACCATAATTGAAAGGAGTCCATGCGAATTGATGTCGCGAAGCTTCTGTGCCGAACGCCTTGCTGCCGTAGGTTCGGCGCAGCCGCAAGATCGCTAGGGTCTCGCCGGCTCTCTTGACTTCATTGGCTATGTTTCTGAGCGGATCGCGCGCAGGTCAATTCCAAGTTGCTGGCATTTCTTGTAAAGGTGGCTGCGCTCCAGTCCGAGCGCTTTAGCCGTATTGGTCATGTGATTGCGATTCCGCTTTAGCTCCGCAAGCAGCGTCTCGCGTTCGAAGGCCTCCACGCGCTGCCCCAGAGCGCCGGTCATAAACGCCGATGGCCTGCTGAAATTTCCTCCGGCCCCCTGGTCCGCCGCTGGCAGAGCCCGCGCGACCGTAGCCGCCTCCACCACGTCTCCCGCAGCAAGTAGCAGCACGCGTTCGATCACGTTTCGCAATTCCCGCACATTCCCCGGCCAGGGATAGTGCTCTAGTTCCGCAATCGCATCCGGCGAAAAACTCTTTGGCTTCCAATTGTTCTGTTCGCTCAACTGGCACACAAAATGTTCCGCCAGCGCGCGAATGTCTTCCCGCCGCTCGCGCAAGGGTGGCACCACAATCGGGAACACGAACACGCGGTGGTACAAATCTTCGCGAAATGTTCCCAGCCGGACGTGTTCTTCCAAATTGCGGTGTGTCGCTACCACGATTCGCACGTCCACGCTGATCGGCTTGTCGCCCCCAATTCGCTCCATTTCACCCTCTTCCAGCACGCGCAAAAGCTTGGCCTGCATCGTGATGGGCATATCCCCGATTTCATCCAGGAACAGCGTTCCGCGATGCGCCTGCTCGAATTTCCCAATGTGACGCCCAGCCGCGCCGGTGAAAGAACCCTTCTCGTGGCCAAATAGCTCAGTCTCCACCAGCTCTGCAGGAATCGCCGCGCAATTCAGCGATACAAAAGGCCCGCCGCGCCGCGCGCTTTTTTCGTGAAGAGTGCGCGCGATAAGTTCCTTGCCCGTTCCCGTTTCCCCGCGAATGCACACGCGCGTTTCGCTAGCCGCCACATGCTCCACTTGCGCCATCACTTCGCGCATCGCAGCGCTGGCCCATACGATGTGGTGCCGCCCCAGCCTCCGCTTTAAATCGCGGTTTTCTGTCTCCAGGCGCTTCAAGTGCAGCGCGTTTTCCACTGTCAACAGCAGCTTTTCCGTCGAAATCGGTTTCTCCAGAAAGTCGCTAGCGCCCAGCCGCGTTGCTTTCACCGCCATTTCAATTGACGCCTGACCGGACATCATCACGATCGTCGAATCCACTCCGGCATTTTTCAAATCCTCCAACAGCCCGATGCCGTCCCGCCCGGGCATCACCACGTCGGAAAGAATCAGATCAAAGCGCTCGGCCTTCGCCAATTCCACGGCGCGCGCCGCGTTGTCGCACACGCTGGCTTCATGCCCCGCCAGCCGAAACGCGCGCGCCAACGACGCCAGAGTATTCGCGTCGTCGTCAATGATTAGGATATGAGCTTTCGCCGGCACGGCCGTTTATGCCTCTTCTTTTTCTTCTTCGATCACAACGGGCGCCGCTTGATGATGTGGTGGCCTGGTAGGAAGCTCGACGTGAAAAGCGGTGCCCACGCCCGTTTCGCTCTCGACCGAGATGCGCCCGCCATGATCCGCGACGATTGCTTGTACGATCGCCAGGCCAAGCCCCGTGCCATGCTGCTTCGTGGTGTAGTACGGAGTAAAAATTCGCTCGGTCTCTTCCGGAGTCAGTCCCGTCCCGGTGTCGGAAACCTCTAAATGAACGTCGCCGTCACCGTTCGTCGTGCGCAACATCAGCACGCCGCCGGCAGGCATGGCATCCATGGCGTTTAAAATCAGATTCTCAACCGCGCGGCGCAACAGTGTCGCGTCCGCTTGAATCGTCGGTAAATCTTCCGCCAAATGAAGTTCGGGCGTGATCGGCGGACGCCCCACCGCGCTGAATTGCGCCTCGAACAGCTTCTCCACGTTGCGCACGATGGTATTCAAATCCACTGGACCCAGTTCCGGCTGCGGCATTTTCGCGAAATCGCTGAAACGTCCTACGATGGCTTTCAAATTCTCGATTTCGGAAAGAAGGATGCCGGTTGATTCGCGGAAAACTTCTTCAAATTGCTCGGGATTCTGGCTGCTCGCCCTCTGCAGGTTTTCCACCGTAGTCTGCAGCGGAAACAGCGGATTCTTCAGCTCGTGCGCCAGCCGCCGCGCCACTTCGCGCCATGCTGCCACGCGTTCTGCCTGAATCAGACGCTCGCGCTGATCCACTAGCTGCTGCGTCATCTGATTGAACGACTGCGCAAGCTGGCCGATCTCGTCGCGCCCTCGCACAACCACACGCGTATTCCAGTTTCCTTCAGAAACCTCTCGCGCACCCGCCGCCAGTTTTTGCACTGGGCGGGTCACACGCGCCGCCACCCACCAGCTCAACATCAACCCGAAAACGATGCCGATCGCCGCTACTCCGATTGCAAGCCATAAAATATGGCGCTCGAGCGTCACCACGCTGCGCTGCGAATCTCCTATCAACAGCACGCCCAGCAGTTCGTTCTGTCGCCCCAGCTGCGGAATCACATGAAATGTCTCCGCGCTGGCCGCATCAAACGTCCAATCTATTTTCGCGGTCTGCACCACCGGCTGCGTTCGCTCCCGCTCGATGACCGGCTCGAAACGTTCCGCTTCATTTACAGGCCCGGCACTATCGATCAGGTTCGCCGGCTCAAACTTAGGATCGAGATTTAGGTAGAGCAATGCGCGCATGTTGGACGGAAGCACGAGCGAGGCCAGAAACTCCTTGCCCAGCCGTTCGCCGCCGACCACATACAAATCTTTGTCGCCCACTCGCACCGTGGCCACCGCCATCAGCGCCAGCGCCGGGCCGTCCTGCGTATCGAGCTTCATCAGGAACGAACCGCGTGTGGCCCAATCCTCCTTCTGCGTCACCCAATCCATTTTGTAGCCAAACCGCGCCGACCATTCCGCGGACGAAATGATCGAACCGTCCGTGCCCACAAAATCGAGAAAGTTCAACTGATGCGATTGCGCTACCCCGCGGGCGTCGTTTACGTACACAGAAATGTCTGCATTCGGCCGGCTCAGATCTATGGCCATGCGCACGGTCGGCTCCGCGTCCGCGATTCCCTGCACGCGATTTAAGACATCAAGCCCTCGCCGCTCGAACTCCTTCCGGAATTGCGAGACGAGCGCGTCCGTATGCTCGCGATTCAGCTCGTCGAAAGCGTGGCGCGTTACCACCGTCACGCCCGCGGTAACCAGGCCCACGGACAGCAGCAGCGCCAGCATGAAGTTCACGAACAGTTTGGAGCGAAATGTCACGATTCCTCTTCTCGCGAAGCACGGAAGTTTCGTCTGTGCTTATCAGCGCACGGCGGCAGCTAATGCGCGTCAGTTGTCGAGTCCAGCCATACGTCGGCGAGCGGCCAACTCTGACCGGCGGTCGGCTGCTTCCAATCGCGTACCCGGGCGCTTAGTCCATAAACCTGCGGTAGCCAGACAAGAGGCACCACCGAGCCTCCATTTAGGATGCTCCGCTCGCTATCGTAGACATCCTGCGGCGACGCGCTCCTCGGAAGCGGACTGCCATTGATTCCCGCCAGGGGTCCCAGTCTATCAACGAAAGCTGCGAGCGAAATGATTGGAACTGGCGACGGCATTCGCAAACGCACGAGCCGCGCATCAACATGGATCGCCTCACTGTGCGGCGCTGGGCTCCCGCTTCCGCCGTGCACAATTGCCTTTTCGGAAGCCGGGATCGCTCTCGACACTAAGGAAATCCCGGCCTCTTTCGCGTCCACCACGATTCGTTCCGCTACGCTTTGCTCCAGCGTATCAGCGGAATCATATCCCAACACCAACTTTGGAGAGGGCGAGATTTGCGTCCAAATTTCCTTTGCGCCGCGGGCATCCGCCTCCGTCGAAAAAAGAAAAGCCGTGCCGCTCGACCATTGCGGCAGAAGGCCGCCGGCCGGCTCGCCCTCCTTCTGCAAAATGAAATTAACAATCGCCGCGCGATCGATGCACCGCGCAATCGCTTCTCGCACGCGCGCATTCTCTGCGGCACCGCGGCCCGTAGGGAAAACCAGCGCCAGCAATTCGTTCGGTCGCGACGCGCTCACCCGCACGCCGCGATCTGCCGCCTGCCGCGCCAGCTCCGCGGGAATTTGCGCGAAGTCCGCTTTGTTCAGTTCCAGGTCCAGCACGCGATCGTGAGCCGAGCGCCCCATCTGAACTTCGATGGAATCGACAAACGGCCGGCCTTCACGATAATCCTCATTCGCCGCAAATACCGCGCTCTTCCCTGGCTCCCACGCGGACAAGCGAAAGGGACCACTCCCTGCTGTGCCGACAAATGCCCCGTCCTCGTCGCGTCGATCGTAGAGCAACGCATCAAGCTCGCCTTTCGCGCCCGCTTCCTCCGGATTCGCAGCGGCCACCCCTGGATCGAGCGAATGGATGATCGCTCCGATTTCCACACGCAGCGTTCCTCCATAGCGCGGCCGTCGCGCCGGACGCAAGGGCCCGGCCGCCGACAGCGCTACGCTAATCGCCGCAAGATACAGACACAATCGAAGCTTCATACGCTCCCGTTTGCAGATTCCGCGAAACCACCCGCGCAGTCTTCCCGTCTTCGGAGGGCCACAGCGCCAGAATCGGCCCTGGAAATTGAATCGGTTGCGCTATAGGATCTTTTTGATTCTTATCCCCATAGGCCTGAATGAAATCTGGTTCCGTCCAATCCCCTGGCCCGGTGCCCAACGTGAGCGGACCGCTGCCGCAATTTGACGCAAAAGCAGCGTAGCTCTCGATGATGTTTCCTTGCATCAGGGCAAGATCGGCATCCGGAGCTGAGCCCACGCTCTTACACGTAACCGTTTCCGGACGCTGAAACTCCCCGCCGCACACGGCATCCGCCAATGTTGCCGTACCAGCCCGTAGATCAATGCGGCCATCCACATCTCGTTGCACGGGGCGCGCGTGCGGGATAGCAATCTCGCGATTCAACTGCCACGCCTCTGCTCGATGATCGTAAAATGCAATCTTGTCGGGCTCGAGTACCACAAGGATTGAACCCCCCGCCGCGTCACCATCCGGCACCCACCCGAAATCAAGAATTCTCTTTTCTTGCGCCCGGATCAATTTCCGCTGTAACGTGAGCGACGGTTCCCTGGCACCCGCTTTCTTGGCACCGTCTCGCGCAGCCGATACGATTACTACTTCGTGAGCTTCACCGCGCCGAATCGCGGCCACCCACACATAGTCCTCGGCGGATTCGGAAAGCGTCAGTTGCAATTGCGCCTCTCCCGGCAACTTCCGCGTCATGCTGAATCCAAGACCCGTAAGGTCTTCCACCAACGTTTGCCGAAGTCCGGTAACGTCTCCAGCATTCAGTGAGGAAATATTCCGGACGTCGAGGGAAAACGTTCTAGCAGGTTTTGCAGCGGCTGCGATTTTCTCGGCGAGCGTGTCCAAGGCTTTATTCCACTCAGAGGGAATCTGCAACGCCGACTGCGCCCGCGAAGGCCCGCCTGTGAGCGTAAGAAATGTTAGAACGATGATTGCTCGTAGGAAAAAGAGTCGAGGAAGACGCCGCATCGGCTTGTGCCAGTTGCACAAAGCGTTGAGAAGCCATCATAGCACACCTCCAAAAACCCCCGCCGGATAGAGCGAGCAGCAAGCCGGGATTCATTTCCCTTTTACCGCAGGATCCAACGCCGCCGAAGCCGACTGCAACACGTCATTCGTAAAGAAAAACTTCCCGTCGTTCGGCACCATCATGATCTGCACCCGGTCCGACAGCCGTTCCGCCACGGTGTACTGCACCAGCAGCGGATTTATCTTCAGCGCGGCAGCTTCGAGCTGGAGTTGTTCCCCCTCCGCCTGCGCCGTAACCCGAATATTGTTCGCTTCGGCATCAGCCATCAAATTGCGCCGTTCGAGCTCGGCTTTACCATCAATCACTTTGGCCTGCGCCGCGGCTTCGGCGTTCTTCACCGTCAACACGTTCTGCGTTTCCGAACGTAGCTTGCTGCTCTCATCTTCCGCCTTGCTGTTAATCACTTTCGCCTGAGCTTGAGCCTCCGCATCCTGAATTGTCGTTTCCTTCCGCGCTTCGGCCTCCAGCCGCGACTGCTCGATCAGTTTTTGTTTCAAAGGCAGCGTGTATTGCATCGAATCCGATTCCGCCTTGGCCATCAGCACGCGCGTCTGCGCGTCGCCCTCGGCATGCTTGACCTGCCGCACCTTTTGCGCTTCGGCCTGCGACTCCGCGATCTTCACTTTCTTCTGCTCGATGCTCTGATCCACCGTCACGCGGTCGTCCTCCTGCTCCTTCAGCAGCAACCCTTGCAGCCCCTGCGCGTACTCCTCGGGAAGCTGAATTTTGCGCAACAACACTTCTTTTACTTCGATGGCGTCGCTGCCGAGCCGCGCCGTGATGATCTGCGTAGCGCGCTGCCGAAACTCCTCGCGCTTGATCGCGAAGATATCGCGCACAACGTAATTCGGCGCCACCTCGCGAAACACGCTGGTCACCACCGGAGCCACGATCTCCTGATCAATCGGCTGCGGCAAATTAGTCTGCACGTAATCAAGCCGGCGCGGATCGATCCGGTACCGCACCGTCACCGCCAGCCCCACTTCCAACCCTTCTCGCGTCTCCACGTTCAACACTTCCAGCTTCTCGCGCGTCCCCTCAGCGGCAGAAGTCGAAAACACTTTGTCCCGCACGTCATAGAGCTGAGCGCGATCGATCAGCGGCAGGATAAAATGCGTCCCGGCGTAAAGCGTTCCAGGCCGCACCCCGGAAATCTGGCTGATGCGCACGGCCGCCTCGCCATCGGGCACCACCAGGATGCTCAACCCAGCAAGCGCCGTGACCGCCGCGGCCACCACAAGTTTTGCCGCTGGCGCCCATCGAATTGCGCGGCGCGTTCTAGCAATCCGCACCGGAGCTCGAGTCGCGTCCAGAGCCGACACCGGTGGTGCGTCCGAGACGGGAGTCTCACTCAATTGCCCGGCCCCGACTTTTTCAGACGGACGCTCGTCCGAACGCAGCAACCGACCAAGTTCGAGTGCGAGAAACACGTCGTAAATCACCAGCCCCACTGCGACGGCTACAAATGTGGCACTGATCGCAAAAAACAAAAACCTCAGAAATAACATAACGCCTCCTGTTCACTTCAATATCTAACCAAATCGGCCCTCTTCTCGCGGCGCCGGTTCAACCTCGAGGGAAGCACCTCTCGCCGGCTCTTTTGACTTTTCCGATCGCGGCCAAACACATGGCGAGACACGCCTCAAGAGCCTTCATGCCGCGTTTTTCCGCTCCCGAGGCACGAGTGACAACTCCGCAGCTTTCCTCTGCACGCCTTGCCCGGCCACCTTTGCCATTTCCAATCCCGCCTCGCGGGCTGGCATGAGGCGCATCAGCGCCACCAATCCGATCCACTGAACTGTCAGCGCCACCGCAAACGACATAAAGATTGCTATTGCCACCTCGCCGAAACCGATCACGTTTTCCATGGCTGCCTCCCGTAGTTTTGCCGGGCACAGAATGAAAAGCATGAGCGTGGCCACCGATAATTTCATTCATGGCAGGCGGTTTAGCTGGGTGGGCGTATTGGCAAAGTAGTGGCGCCGCGCACACGTCGTGGAAAACGAGACGCTACGACCGCGAAAAGGAGGGCGCTCAAGCGAAGAAGCGGCTGCTGGCAACCGGCTGGCGTCACGAAGGAGTTTTTGCCAAGGACAACCGTTGCAAATCATCCGGGTGAGCTGGCAAATTTCGTAAGCCTACGGCTCGACGATTAGCCGGCTCCCATGCTGGCTTGCAATTAGTGAGTATTGATATCTCTCGGCTTCATAGGTAACCTCCTTTGCGGCGTTTACCGAGGCTACACACAAGAGGCCCTCATGCGACTCCTACATTTTGCTCTGGCAGCGATGTTGTGCGCTTCCTCGCTTTGCGCGCAGGACAAGCCCTTGCACGGGATCGACCTCAACGACCTCGATCGCAAGGCCAGCCCCTGCCAAGACTTTTACGAATATTCCAATGGCAACTGGCGCGCCAACAATCCCATACCGCCTTCGATGGTGATGTGGAGCAAGCGTTGGGCTGCCGGCGAGTCCACTAAGGACGTGCTCCGCGGCATTCTCGAGGAAGCCGCCGCCCACTCGTCCGCTGCTCCGCCGAAATCCATAGACCGTTTGATCGGCGATTATTACGGCGCTTGCATGGACGAGAAGCGAATCGACGCACAGGGTATAAAGGCGCTCAAGAGCGAAACCGATCTCATCCAATCCATCGCCACGGTCGCCGATCTCACGCACGCCATCACTCGTCTGCACGAGGAAGCTATCTTTGTGCCATTCTTTTTTGGTTCGAGCCAAGATCCCCACAACCCGCGGCAAGTGATTGCCGACGCGGGCGCCGGCGGACTCGGCCTTCCCGATCGGGATTACTACTTCAAGGACGATGATAAGTCCAAAGAGACACGTCAAAAGTACGTGGAGCACGTCGCGGCAATGTTCGTGTTGGCCGGTTCCGACAAGACCGCCGCTGCGGCTGCCTCACAAGTTGTGATGCGCATGGAAACTGCGCTCGCCGGCGCAACGCTGACGAATGTGGAGTTGCGGGATCCCTACGCCACGGATCACAAGATGAAACTGGATGACCTCCAGAAAATTACCCCCGATTTTAACTGGGCGGAGTATTTCAAGGCTTCGAATCTCGATCCTGCCGTCGCCATCAACGTCGATCAGCCCAAATTCATGCAGGAGTTCCAGCGGCAACTGCAGCAAACTTCTCTTGCTGACTGGAAAACCTATCTGACTTGGCAGCTGCTGAACTCCGCTGCTTCCTCTCTTTCCGCGCCTTTCGTCCAGGAGGACTTCGCTTTCTACCAGCAGTACCTGGAAGGCGCCAAGGAAATGAAACCCCGCTGGAAGCGATGTGTCGAAGCTACGGACGGAGACCTGGGCGAGGCCTTGGGCAAAAAGTACGTTGAAAAAACATTTTCTCCGGAAGCCAAGGCGCGCATGCAAGAGATGGTGAAGAACATTTTGCTGGCCTTGCATGACGACATCTTGACGGTTACCTGGATGAGCGACGCGACCAAGCAGAAAGCTCTGGAGAAACTTTCCACGTTTAACCCCAAAGTCGGTTACCCCGACAAATGGAAGGATTACAGCAGCGTAGAAATCACGCGCGACTCTTATTGGGACGACGTCGTTGCGGCGCGGCGTTTTGCCATCCGCGATGACGCGCAACTGATCGGCAAACCGGTCGATCGTCTCCGCTGGGGCATGACCACGCCAACTTCAAACGCCTACTACAATCCGCTGCTCAATGAAATCGTATTCCCGGCGGGGATTCTGTTGCCGCCCATGTTCGATGTGAATGCCACGGATGCAGTCAACTACGGCGGTATCGGCCCGGTCATCGGACATGAAATTTCCCACGGCTTTGATGACCAAGGCGCGAAGTACGACAGCACAGGCGAACTCAAAAACTGGTGGACTCCCGCGGACTACAAGGAATTTCAGAGCCGTGGACAGTGTGTGGTCGATCAGTTTTCCAGCTACACCGTGGAAGGCGGCATGCACGAAAACGGTAAATTGGTACTGGGCGAAAGCATCGGCGACCTGGGTGGCGTAAAGCTAGCCTATCTCGCCTTCGAGAAATCGATGGAAGGAAAGCCTCGTCCGCCAGACCAGGACGGCTTCACGCCGGAACAACAGTTTTTCATCTCCTGGGGACAAGCTCGCGGCGACGAGATTCGCCCCGACGCGCAACGCCAGTTCGTGCTCACGAATCCTCATCCCGTCAGCAAATATCGCGTGATCGGCCCGCTTTCAAATTTGCCTGAATTCTGTAAGGCCTTCGGTTGCAAGGCCGGTGATGCCATGGTGCGCGCGGCTGAACTGCGATGCTCGGTCTGGTAAGTTGCTTCGCGGCATAATTCCTGGAATCTGCAGTCGCGCCGATTCCGCCTGTCGCCTCAGTGCAATGCGCGCGGAGGCCTGTTAATATCGCGCTAATGGCACAGTCACCAGAGTCTCGATCCTCTGACCTGGCATCGCCGCCCGGCCCGCCGCCGGTTACCGCTCAGGATTCGGCTCCCGCGACCGGCTTTCGGATCGGTCGTGTTTTCGGTATCCCCATCTATCTGCACGCCAGTTGGTTCATCATTTTTTTTCTGATTACACTTTCGCTGCGAACTCAATTCACCTCTCAGCACACAAATTGGTCCTCGGCGCAGCATTGGGCCCTCGGCATCATCACCAGTATTTTGTTTTTCGCTTCGGTGGTCTTCCACGAACTGAGCCATAGCGCGGTGGCCAAGCACTACCGCATTCCCGTCGCTTCCATCACGCTTTTTGTTTTCGGCGGCCTGGCGCGCATCACTCGCGAGCCGGACAATGCCAGGCAGGAATTCAACATCGCCATCGCCGGCCCGCTCTCCAGCATATTTCTCTCTGGCTGCTTCTGGCTCGTCGCGCACTACCTTCACGGCAACGATATGGTGCAAGCTGCAGCCACCTGGCTCTGGGAAATCAATCTCGCTCTGGCCATCTTCAATCTAGTCCCCGGATTTCCGCTCGACGGCGGTCGCATTTTGCGCGGCATCGCCTGGGGTCTGACGGGAAATTTCACCCGCGCGACGAAAATTGCCTCAACCGCCGGAAAAGTTTTCGCCTACTTGATGATCATCCTCGGAGTGTGGCAAGCGCTGAACGGAAACTGGGTCGGCGGCCTGTGGACCGCTTTCATCGGATGGTTTCTGCTGAGCGCGGCGCAGGAAAGCTTGATGCAGGTCGCCATGCGCCACACGCTCACGGACATCCGCGCCGCCGACATCATGACGCGCGACATTCCCACCGTCCCGCGCGACATGTCCGTGGAGGACTACGTCCACGAAGTTTTGCGCACCGGCCGACGTTGCCATATCGTCACCGGCGCGGGCCGCCCGGTGGGCCTTGCCACTTTGCATGCCGCGCGCGCGCTGCCGCGAGAAGAATGGGCCAACACTTCGATCCAAGCGGTAATGATGCCGCTCGAGCGCATTCATTCAGCCTCGCCGGAGGAGCCCGCGCTAGCCATTCTGCAGCGCATGCAGAGCGAAGACATCAACCAGATGCCCGTCATTTCCGACGAACACATCGTCGGCATGATCGATCGCGACACCATCTTGCGCATGCTGCAAACCCGCTTGCAGGTTGGCCACGTGGCCGGCCAATAGCTCCAGGTGCGCGCCGCGGCGTCCGAAACTGTTGGGGTCTAATGGATTTTCGCTGTCCCGCAGAAGTCTCATCGGGAATCTCGACAGGCTGAGGTGCGGCCATGGGCTCGCGGAGCGTCTCAACGGAGGAAGATAAAGCTAGCCGGACCGGCGCAGGACGGTTTTTCCTGGTTTTGCTGACCCTCTGGGCGCTGGCCATGATTGTTCCCGGGCTGCAGCGAGTGATCGAGTCGCTCAGTTCGTTCGGCCTGTCCGTGGACAACGACGGGATCGTCACCGGCGTTCTTGCCCCGTTTCATTCTGCTGCAGACTCTCCAGCCGCCGCTGCCGGCCTCGTCCGAGGCGACCGCATAGACTTGAAAGCCATGCGTTGCATTCCCCCCGGCACTCCGCAATGTGCCAGCTTGGTCGCTGTTCTCGGCGGCCTCGGTGGCATGCAGGCAGCATTGCCGCATCGCCAAATCGCCCTGACCCTCAAGCCGAGCTCCGGCGCTGCGCCCAAAACCGTGGAGCTTCAGTCCGTTCCGGCTCCGCTGAATCCGGCGGAGCGAGTTGTCCTCCTCCTCGACACTGTCGTGGGGATTGTTGTCATCATCATTGCGTTCTGGCTCGTTTGGACGCGCCCCAGCTTGATGACCTGGGGGTTGTTCCTCTACGTGGTCTGGATAAATCCGGGCCAGACGTTCACGTACTACGCGTTGTTGCAGCGTTGGCCGCTCGTCGTCCTAGCTCAGGAGTTCGCTGAAGCGCTGGCGCAAGGCGCCGCATTCGCCGGTCTTGCGATCTTCGCGCTGCGATTCCCCAATGATCGAACTGAACCGCGCTGGCAAAAAGTGCAATGGGCCGTGCCGCTGCTGGGCGCCGCCATGGCCGTGCTCACGCTGCTGTGCTTTGGCAACATGTTCGGCTTTCCGACCGAAAGGATCACCGAGGTCAGCTTCCTGGCGGGCTACGCCGTTGACGCCGCCGTCTTGCTGATTTTGCTGGAACGTCGTCGCTCGCTGCCACCGCAAGAAGAGCAACGCATGCGCTGGGTAATCTGGGGATGTGCCATCGGACTTCCGGCTTTCATCTTGGCTGAGCTTTGTCAGTCCTCTGACCTGATTCTCCATCTGTTCGGCTTCTCACCTTCCCAGGCGTTTATCGGCCTTCTGTACTTGCCGAACGGAGTGCTTGTTTATTTCGCATCGCAGGCAGTGTGGCAGCGCCGCGTGGTGAGTGTATCCATCCCGCTTCGCCACGGTACAACCTTGGTTGCGTTGACGTTGCTCATCGGTGTCCCAATCTTCCAGCTTGAGCAGAAGCTCGAACTCGTTAAGGAAAATTTTCGACTGCCTGCTTGGATCTGGCCGCTGCTGGTGGCTCCGGTCGTCTTGCTCCTGGTGAATCGCTTGCACGAGACCGCTGTCGAACTGGTGGACAGTATCTTCAATCGCCGATTTCATTCCGCGGAACGACAGCTCAAGGACGCCAGCGAAGTTATCGCGCGAGCCGAATCCCTTGCCGAGATCGATCGCTTGCTCGTGGAAAGCACGGTCCGCGCCCTCTGCTTGTCATCAGGCGCGGTTTTCCGAAGTGAGGGGAACGTGTTCCGCCGTACGCAGGACACCAAAGGCTGGAACGCGTCCATGAAGACAGAGCTGCGCCCGGAATCTGACGCAATCGCACTGCGCAGCTTGCAGGTTGGCGCCCCCGTTCGTCTCAACCACGATGATTCGGGTTCGCACGAACTTCCCGCCGGAGTGGACGCGCCGTGCCTTTCCGTCCCGGTGCGAAGCGGAATCACTGAGGCCACCGCAGTAGTTTTGCTCGGGCCGCACGAGACTGGCAATGACATTGACGCCGACGAGTGCGAAATGCTCGACCGGCTTGCGGCGCGCGCCGCAGCCGGGTACGAGCGCGTGGTTACCGGAATGCTGCGCCAAGAGGTGGCGCAACTGAAGGCCCAAGTCGTCGAGCTGCAAAGCGGTGACCGAACCGCGCGCGCAAACTCGTAACCAACGGCCTCGCGGCCTTCGCTGCTAGGAGAATTCTCATCGGAACTAATGACAACCAGCAACTCCCCCGGCGCCAGTTCGGAAAATATCTGACCGCCGCCGGCCTCGTCGCAGCTTTCGGCGGCCTCGTGATCTTCGTCCGCGCGCGAAAGAATTCCTACCCTGTCAAAGTTGTCGCGCACCTGGCAGACATCCCTGTTGGCGCGGTGAAAATCATCTCGTACCCCAATGAAGAGCACCCTTGCTTTCTATTGCATCCGTCGGAAGGCACGTTCCTTGCGTTCAGCCGCCTCTGCACGCACGCAGCCTGCCCCATATTTTACCGGCCGGAGCAACACGTATTCGCCTGTCCGTGCCACGGCGGAGTTTTCTCGGCAGCCGACGGCTCCGTCCTCGATGGCCCGCCTCCGAAGCCGCTTCCGCGCGTAATCCTGGAATTGCGCGGAGAAGATTTGACCGCCGTAGGAATGTTCCCGAGCTGAAGCTCGGACGAACGGTTAACGCAATGTTGGGAGTCAGAATCCGCGGGTGAGATCTACGGAAGACGGCTGCGAGCACACCCGCGTTACTTCACGTGGCGCTGAGCATATCGCACCGCTTTCGCTTCCGGATTGCCTTCCTGCACCGTAAGGAAGTAGTCCACGGGGAGATTGTGCAGCACGTCCACGTTTCCGCTCGGCCAGCGGATTTCGAGCGTATCCACGCGCTCGTGTTTCCCCAGCCCAAAAAAGATGCGAGGATCCTGCGCCGAACAATAGCTCATCCCGCCTTTGGCCTGGTCGTAACTCCTAAAATCTCCGGCGGTTAATTTCAGATACGCGCCATTCCCGTCGCGATTGCTTTTCGTCCCCACCAAACGCACCACCAGCCAGTGATTTCCTGCCGCGGCCGGCTCGCTCCCGCCATCATTTCGAAATAGCTGCGCGTCCTCGCCGTTGTTGCTCACCAGAAAATCCTGCCAGCCGTCGTTATCGTAATCGCCCACGGCCAGTCCCCGCCCCACGCGCGGCGAACGAAAACCCGCATTCTGCGTTTTCGTTGCATCCACGAACACGGCATCGCCGACGTTGCGGTAAAGCACTTTTTCCTCCGCGTACTTCACTTCCGGATGGTACAGCGGGATGTTATCCAGAATGTGCCCGTTGACCACCAGGAGGTCGCGCCACCCGTCATTGTCAAAATCGAACATGCGCGCACCGAACGCGCTTCTCAGAATATTTGTTTGCCCCAGCGCGGACGCGATTGTGTCGTCCGTGAACGTGCCGTCGCCGTTGTTGCGATACAACCTGTTCAACTCGAAATCCAGGTGGCTGACGAAGAGATATAGCAAGCCGTTGTTCATCACGTCGGCGGCATCGGCGCTCATTCCCGCTTCCGGGCGTCCCTCCTCGCTAAATCCCGCTCCGGATTTGTACGACGCATCGCGAAATGTGCCGTCTCCATTATTCAAATACAGAAAATTGCGCTGCGTATCATTGGCGACGAAAATGTCCGGCCAGCCGTCGCCGTTGAAATCCGCCAACACCACCGCCAGGCTCTTCCCATCGGTGTTCACCAGCCCGGCCTTGGCCGTCATATCCGTAAACGTCCCGTCCCCGTTGTTGTGATACAGCCGCATGGACGTGCCGTGAAAACTGTCCGGATGGCAATACGCGCGATATCCGGGTTTGTTTTCGCCGCACGACACCGGATGGTCTTCGTCATACTGCACGTAATTCGTCACCAGCAGGTCGAGTAAGCCGTCGTGGTCGTAGTCAAACCACCCCGCCGCCGTGCCCCAGTTTCCGTCGTCTCCCACTCCTGCCTTGGCGGTCACATCGGTGAAAGTGCCATCTCCATTGTTGTGCAGCAGAACTGAATGGCGGTATCCCGTCATGTAGATGTCCGGATAGCCGTCGTTATCGTAATCACCCACCGCTACACCGAAGAAAAATGTGCCGTCCGAATGAATCTTGCTTGCCGCCGTTACATCGGTAAACGTGCCGTCGCGATTATTGCGATACAGCGCCGGCTGCGGCGGGTGCTCCGGATGAAAAAATGGCGTGTATCCGCTGTTTACAAAAAAAGCGTCCAGGTAGCCATCTTGGTTGTAATCGATCCACGCGACGCCCGCCCCCATCGTCTCCAAATACAGCTTTTCGGGCGAAGCCGCACGCTCGTGGTGAAAATGAATTCCCGCCTCGCGCGTAACGTCCTGGAATTGCACGTGAAAGGGGTTAGCCACCTCCGAACGCCGGCGCAGTATCTCGCCTTTCGTTTCTTGCGCCAACGGCTGCGCCACTAAATCCCAAGTTGCCACCAGCAGAACGCCCGCGGCGACCAGCGCCAATCGTCCGGTGTAGATTTTTCTTCGTTTCATTTCGTGTCTGATTCTAGCAGGATGCGTCTCTGGCAGCACACGCGCTAAACTTCCGGCGATTTCTTGGGTTTTTCTAATGCAGCGCACTTAGACTGTGGAAATCTTTGCGCGCAACACCAGTTTTTTGTTGACTCTACACAGCCCGAGAGCTAGCCTACCGCCCATCTTGGGCTGGGGGCCGCGTCCTAAAAGTGAATTTCAACGATCGCCTGCAGTTTGGACTTGGTCAGTTCCAACAAGCGTCTTTTCCGTCCGTCCCGGGGCGTACCACCTATAACGCACACAGCAATTTTTTCAACAATCCGTCTCCTCATTCAAAATGTCGTCTCGCATCGGGAGAGCCGCAATGAAAACCTGGAAGACCATTTTCCCGGCTGTGCTGTTCGCATGCTCTTTGTTCGTGGCTGCGCCTGCGTTTGCGCAAAACACGCAGAACGGCGCCATTCGCGGAACCGTGTTTGACACCTCTCACGCCTCCGTCGCCACGGCGAAATTGACGCTCACGAATCCTTCCACCGGCATTCGCCGTGAACTGCCGGTTGAGACGGACGGCACCTACTCCTTCGAGAACGTCGCGCCTGGCGAATACACCATCACTGCGCAAGCCGACGGCTTCGCGGTCACCACCGTAAAGCAAATCGTCGTCAACGTCGGCGGTTCCCTGCAGTTGGACATCACCATGCCACTTAAGACCCAGTCACAGACCGTCGAAGTCATCGCCAGCAGCGGCGCGATTGTGGACACCAGCACTGCCGGCATCACCCAATTGCTTAATTCCACCAGCGTCGAGAACCTTCCCTTCCCCGGTCGTGATTATCGCGACATGGCTCTTCTCTCTCCCTCGGCCCAGGTTGTTCCGGGGTTGCGCGGCGGAATCCGCCTCGGCGGCCAGCAGAGCGACTACAGCGGCCTGGTAATCGACGGCGCGGACTCCACCAACAATTATTTCGGAGAAAATTTCGGCTCGCTTGAAACCAAGAACCTCACCGTTCCGCTCGAAGCTGTCCAGGAATTTCAAGTCGTCACCAACGGCTTCGCGCCTGAATTTGGCCGCGCAACGGGCGGCTTGCTCAACGTCGTCACCAAGTCCGGCACGAACGCAATCCATGGCGAAGCCCACGAATACTATCGCGGCGGCAGCCTCACCGCGAACGACGCCCTCGGCGAGCCTTCCAACATCGAAAACCAAAATCAGTTCGGCGGCTCCATCGGCATGCCTATTCACAAAGACCGCCAGTTCCTCTTCCTCGCCACCGACATTCAGCGCGAAAACGGTCCCCTCGACACCGTCTTCTGCACCGCCGCCGATCCCGGATGCGCCGCATTTTTGGCATCAGCGGGTCCGATCATCGGGCCGCCAACGGCGGGCTCCAGCAACATCCTGCCGCCCGGTTGTTTAGCCGGAGCCGTGGGCGAGGCCCTCCTACCCGCGTGTTACGGTGTGCCGACCATCGGTGCCCTCAACGGAGCGCACAATCAATATCAGAATTTCTTTACTTTGCTAGGGCACTACGACTATCAATTCAGTCCCGCAAATCATTTCAGTATTCGCGGCCTCGGTAGCCGCAACCATACCAACGGCTTTACCGGAGGCCAGGGCCAAACCGAAACTCCCTACTCCATTGGCGCTGCCGAGAATTTCGTAAACCAGGGCATTGGCGGGGTATTTGCCCTCACCAGCGTTCTCGGTCGCAAGGTAAACGAAATCCGAGTGCAAGTCAGCGGCGAAACCCGCAAGCGGCACGCAATCTTCAACGGCGCGCCGCAGATCCTGATCAACCAAACCGGCATGTCATTTGGACAGCGTTTTTATCTTCCAGCCAACAATGACGCCGGAAAGTTCCAAGCTGCGGACAACTTCTCCTACTCTTTCGGAAGACACGATATCAAGTTCGGCGGCGACGTCGACACCTTCAGTGACCGGAAAGATACCTTCGTCGGATGGAGCGCGGGCGAGTACGAGTTCAATACTCTTTGCGACTTTGAACCTGTTGTGGGAGCGCCATGGTGTCCAACAAGCGGCGTTCCTACGGCCCCCAATCCGTTCTTCTTCGAACAAGGACTTGCGTTGAACGGGGCAACCAACACCACCCAACAGCAGCAGCTTGCCGAGCTAGTCAAGGCCAACACCCTATTCAACAACTATCAGACTGGCACCGGTCTCTATTGGCAGGATAAGTGGCAACTCACTTCCCGAATAACTCTGACCTACGGTCTCCGCTGGGACGGCACCTGGAATCCCCAACCGCAATCCGCGATTCCCGGGAACAAAGTTTGGATCGGCGAAGGCAACTCCAGCAAGATGGTTTCTCCGCCCCAACGTGTTCCTGATGACTTCAATCAGTGGGGCCCGCGTGTTGGCTTGGCCTGGAACGTTGGCGGCACCGAACATCCGACTGTAGTCCGCGCCGCCTGGGGACTTTACTATGCCCAGACGCCCCTGATCTTCTTCCCAACGATCGGCACCTCAAAGCAAACAACCATTTTTTGCCCATCCGCATTTTTCGAATTCTGCGCTCCCCCTAGTACAGTCGCTGGGGAGGCGGCTTTCCCCTATCTTTTCCCATCGAGTCTGCCTATCGGGGCCAGTGACCTCTGTTCCAGCATCGCAGGATGTCCGGGCATCAGTTACGTGGACCCGGCGTTTCGGAATCCGCGCGTCTCAAACCTCACCGTCGGCGTGGAGCATTCGTTCACGAATAGCTGGACCGTTTCGGCAAACTACGCCTTCGTACACTCCACGGATTTACGCACCGGTGGTTTCAGTACCACTCAATGGTTCCGAAACTTTATGCCCATGGGTAAAGACGCGTTCGGCAGAACTCTCATCGCTGGCACTGCAACTCAGCTAGCACCGGGCGACCCGATAACACAGTTCGCTACTCCCCTTGATCCCACACTCTTTAGCTCCAGCGAACTTGGCAGCTTTGGCCGTGGGAACTACAACGAATTCGTCCTGGGCGTGAACAAACGCTTCGCCCAGCGCTATCAATTTTTCGCCAATTACACCTGGTCGCGAAACTTTGCCAATGCGTCCAGCGAGCGCGACACCGAAACATTCTTCGGCCCCCAGGATCCATTCAATCTCAACTTGGACTACGGGCGTGACGGCCTCGATATCACTCACCAGTTCAAGGGCGGCATGGTCCTCGATCTCCCCTGGGCCTTTAATTTCAGCACGAACTTCATTCTTCACAGCGGCCTCGCCTACCCGGCCTATTCCAATGTGGACATCAACGGCGACGGAGTCATCAACCAGTTTGCCAACAACGACCGGCCTACGGTCCAGATTGGCGGTGGAAAACCATTTCTGCTGCCCGAGTATCCCGGACGCCAGCCTGCCTTCTACAACTGGGACATCCGTGTTGCCAGGGACTTCAGCATCAAGGAGCGCTATTCGGTCCGCCTGAGTGCCGATTTATTCAATCTCACAAATTCCAGTAACCTGTACTCCGACCCCGATGTTTTTGGCTTCGTCGGTCCAACCAGCAACTCTGCGTGTACCCCCGTGAATGCGGCGCTGTATGCAAACATCATTTGCCCTTCGCTGACGGCCATACCGAATCCTCACAACACGCCTGGATACCGCACTGTTGACGAGCTCGCTCCGGGCGCCACCGCGTTCGCCGCTCAGTTCGGCGCCCGTTTCCAGTTCTAGGTAGGCTGCTGAGGCGCGTCTTGTCGTTCGTAGGCGCCGTGAGGAATCTGTCTTTCACGTTTGGAAGTTGGCCTAGCCTTTTTAGCGGCCGCCTTCAGGCGGAGCGGTGTCCACAGCATGCACATCCTTCCAAACCGCGCTTCTCCGTGCTAGCGTAATTCTGGAGCTATGACGATGGAGCACGAAGAACTTTCGAACAAACGATGTCGCGAGAATTCTCTCGCGGCGCTTCAGCGACTGAGCGTTTTTCCGTTCAGCGCTCTTTCAAAATACATTCTGTTCGCGCTCCTGATTTTCGCCGCCATCACCTCTTCACCGCTCGCGGCCCAGGAAAAGCGCAAGATTATCATTGACCAGGATTGCGCCGGCCCCGGTGGAACCGACACCCAGGCCATCCTTGCGCTCATTCAATCGCCCGATACGGATGTGTTGGGTATCACCGTCGTCACCGGTGACGCCTGGCGCGACGAAGAAGTCCAGCATGCTTTGCGTCTTCTCGAAATTATCGGCCGCACGGACATTCCCGTGGTCCCCGGCGCAATCTTTCCTCTCGTGAACAGCAAGGAATACATCGCACGGTGGGAAACGCTCTACGGCAAGGTCGTTTATCAGGGCGCGTGGAATTTTGCCAAGCGCCACCCGGTGCACGGCCCATTTGAAATCCCGCCCATGCCCGAGGGCGCGCCCACTACGAAACCTTCCACGGAAGGCGTCGCGCATTTTCTGCTGCGTATGGTGCATCAATATCCTCACCAGATCACAATTTACGAAGGGGGTCCGCTCACCGATCTCGCGCTCGCACAGGCCATTGATCCGCAGTTCGCCTCCCTTGCAAGGGAACTCGTCCTGATGGGCGGCAGTTTGAATCCGCAAACCGACGACCCCGAGTTCAATATGACGCCCCGCCGCGAATTCAATCTCTGGATGGACCCCGAAGCTTCGCGCATCGTCCTCCACGCGCCCTGGCCGCGCATCGTCGTAACCACCGTCGATATTTCGCTGAAAACCAAGATGGACCAGGAATTGATTTCTCAGATCGTCAAAGGCCAATATCCCGCTGCGCAGTACACCGCCAAATACGCCGACACAAACTATCTATGGGACGAGCTCGCATCCGTGGCCTGGCTCGATCCCTCGTTTATTACGAGATGGAAAAAACTCTATCTCGATGTTTCCATTGATCACGGCGCCTCCTACGGCGACACGCTTGTCTGGTCCGAAGACACCCGTCCTCACATGGGTGAACGCGAAGTAGAGATACAGGACGACCTCGACAAACAAAAATTCTACAAAGAATTCGTGGACCTCTTAACCCGCCCCACGCCCCCAGCCACACCCCACCCAGCTCAATAACGATACCGACATGAATGCCAATAAATTAAATCTTAAAAATCGCCGGCCGGATTTGTCTTTCGTAGCGCCGGCGTCTCGCCGGCTCTTTTCGGTTCTCGCGGTCTTCGCAGCGCCGAGTCTCAGCCCGGCATCACTGCCGCGCGGCGTGTCCTGAAAGCGCCGCAAGAGCGCGCTGGTACTCCGGATCGTCCGGCGACAAGGTCACGGCCTTCCTATACGCCGCCAGCGCATGTGCCTTGTCTCCGCGCTGCTCGTAAACCGCGCCCATTTCGAAAAATGCGTCCGACTCCTTCGGATTCACAATCGTGGTTCGTTCGAAAACAGCGAGCGCTTCCTCCAATTTTCCTTGCTTCGCAAAGATCTTTCCTTGCACGTAAAGAAAGTCCGGTTGATAGGGATCGTACTCCAGCGCTTTCGAAATTGACTCGCTCGCTTTCTCAATCTCGCCCGCCGAGTAATATAGCTTTGCGAGTTGCGAATACGCCGCACCGTACGTTGCGTCTTTCGCGATCGCCTGTTGCAGCAATTCCAGCGAGCCGGCGAAATCGTTCTTTAGCGCCAGCTCGTTCGCTTGCTGCACCAGGTGCTTCGCCTGGGTCTCGTTTTCTTTCGTCTCGCGATCGACTTTCGAAGAGGCTTCAAACGCCGCCAGTGTTTTCTGCGCCTGCTCGGGTGCCCCCGCGCATTCGTACGCGCGCGAAAGCAAAAACAGCGTCTCCGAATCCTCCGACGACATTTCGAGAAGGGGTTCGAGCGTGGCAATCGCCCGCCGGCAGCGCTCCTTGGTTTGTTCGGCGGCTTCGCCCTGCGGTGCGCGCAGAAGAATTTTACCCAACAGCAGTCGGCCCCGCGAATTTCGCGGCTGCAGCTCGACAACTTTCACCGCATCCGGCAGCGCCGCTGCGTCCTGATTCCGGTCGGAATAAATTTTCGCTCGTGTGTAGTAGGCCAGAGCGTTCTTGGGATCGCGTGCCAGGACTTTCCCGGTTTGCGCCAGCGCGCTGTCCAAATCTCCCTTCGCCTGGTAAGCAACAGCCAGCCGGTTCCGTGACTCGACGTCAGATGGTGCTAGCGCCAGCGCCGCGCGCAGGTGCGCGATTGCTGCATCGTAGGTTTGCAGTTCGATTTCGAGATCGCCGAGCGCGGCGAGCGGCTTTGCGCTCTGCGCATGTTCGGCGCGGGCATGCTCCAGAATTTGTTTTGCTTCGGCGTAGTTGTGCACGCCGCGATAGGCTTGCGCGAGCCCGATTTCGGCGGCTAGATCGTGCGGCGAGACCCGCAATGCCTCGTCGTAACTCGCTATTGCTGCGGCCCAATCACCCGCAAACGCTTTCGCGTCCCCCTGCCGCCTCAGTTCCTGCGCTTGCTGCGAAGCCGCCTGCGCGCTTGCCGAGGAGCTTCCAAGCAGCAAGAGAAACCCGCAGAAAAGAAATCCATGAAACATGGGCGAAGTATAGCATTCGCGGTTTGCCTTTTCGCTTGACGCGCGTAACGCGAGAGAACTATAAGCAGCCACTGCACGACTCATCTATTACGCGCTGGCGCTCCCAAGAGGGATTTAATGTTCACGCCTCATGACGCAACCCTGGCTTTGATCATGATGGTGACCAGCGCCATCTGCTGGGGTTCCTGGGCCAATACCTTCAAAGGCGTGAAGAACTACCGCTTCGAACTGTTTTACTGGGACTACGCTGTCGGAATTTTCCTTACCTCACTCATTTTTGCATTCACCATGGGTAGCAGCGGAAACGACTCCTCAAGTTTCTTGAACAACGTGCACGCGGCCGACGCTTCCAACATCGGCTGGGCCTTGCTCGCCGGAGTGATTTTCAACCTCGCAAACCTGCTGCTGGTCGCTGGGATTGATATGGCGGGGTTGGCCACGGCTTTCCCTGTTGCCATCGGCATCGCCCTGGTCGTCGGCGTGGCGCTCAGTTACGTTCAGCAACAAAAGGGCGATGTAAGGATGCTGGCAGCAGGCGTGTTGTGCGCCGTCATCGCGGTGATTCTCGACGGCAAAGCGTATGGCGAGGTCAGCAAGGGCAAGGAAGTCTCGCGGAAGAGTATCGTCACCTGCATCGTTTCCGGCGTTCTGATGGGCCTGTGGGCCCCCTTTTCCACTCGCGCTCTCACACACGGAAACACGCTGGGGCCCTACAGCATCGCCGTGTTCCTTACCGGCGGCGCGCTGCTCTCCTGCTTCGTCTGGAATGTCTATTTCATGAAGAAACCACTCGTGGGCGCTCCGGTAAGTTTCGGCGGATTTTTTCGCGGCCGGACCAGCGGCCATTTGCTCGGCCTCATTGGCGGAGCGATCTGGACCACTGGGACTGTTTTCAATCTGGTGGCCGCAAACTTCACCGGCGTGGCAATTTCCTACGCCATCGGCCAATCAGCGCCAATGGTCGCGGCGCTGTGGGGCATCTTCGTATGGAAGGAATTCGCGGGCGCGAATCAGCGCGCCAAGGCTTTCCTCGCGATGATGTTCATTTTTTATATCCTCGCGATCCTTCTAATCGCTCGCGCCAACACCGCGAACTAGCCGTGGAACCTCACAAGTTAGATCGGCGGGCGACGGAAGCCGCCGCATGCATCTTCAATTTTCGCGGCGACCGCGAGCACGGCTTCCTCTTCCCACGGGCGGCCAACGATTTGCACGCCGATTGGCAGGCCTTCCGGAGAGCGGCCTACCGGAACGACTGCTGCGGGATTCCCCAGTAGGTTAAACCACTGCGAATAGCTCATCGCTTTCAAGTATTCGACTTTGCGTCCTTGCACGGACCATTCGCGTTCGCCGTGGCGAAACGCCGGCACGGCGCACGCCGGGCATATGAGGATGGGGAACTCCTCCATCTTTGCCAGCAGGTTGGCGCGGAGCACATCGCGAGCCAGAAGGGTGTTCAAGAGCTCCTGCGCGGTGAGCGGCGGCGCTTCGGCAACTCTCGTGCGAAATGCGCGCAAGATGGGACTCAACTCCTCTTCACGACCTTCGATTGTCGGCGCAAACGCCATCTGGCCCGCGCGCCCAAACAGATTCCACCAGAGTTGCCACACTCGGTCGAGATTCTGCGGCCGCCACTCTGTCACGTGAAATCCCTGGGTCCGCAAAGCTTCGGCAGCTTTGCGCGCGGCCGCCGCGGTTTCAGGAGTGACGAGGGTGGCATCGTCATCCACAAAATAAGCCACGCTGAGTTTCCGAATTTGCCTCTCGCTCCAACGCCTCAGTGGAACCGGAGCAGACGCCGGATCGCCGGGATCCGGCCCAGCCATCACTTCAAATAGCCTTTCCACGTCCCGAACCGTGCGCGCCATGGGACCGACGACTCCGAGCTGTGCAAACGGACCCGCCGACCCGGGGAAATGTCCAGTCGAGGGAATGCGGCCAGGCGTAGGTTTCAGACCGCAAATTCCGCCGTAATGCGCGGGGATGCGAATGGATCCCCCTCCGTCGCTGCCCACTCCTCCGGCGGAACAACCCGCCGCGATAGCCGCCGCCTCGCCTCCACTCGACCCACCTGGTGTGCGCGAAAGATCCCAGGGATTATTCGTTCGCCCGTAGAGCAGGTTGTCGGTTTCGTATGCCATCAGAAATTCCGGGACGTTTGTATTTCCCAGGATGATGGCGCCCGCCGCGCGCAGCCTTTTCACCAGCGGCGCGTCTGCGAGAGGAACATTTCCCTTCCTTAGGATGCTGCCGCATTCGCAGGGCAATCCGGCAACATCGATAGAACTCTTAATTGAGATCGGCACACCGTGAAGAGGGCCGAGGGAACTTGATTTTGCGCTGGAGCTGAGCGTGGTCTCCGCCAACTTGGCTTGATCGCGCGCTCGCTTTTCATCGACCGCTACGAATGCGTGCAACTGTGGATTCAACTGCGTGATTCGGGCCAGGTGCGCGTCGACTAATTCGACCGGAGATAATTTCTTGGCGCGTACGCCGTCAGCCATTTCAGTGAGCGAGATGTAAACGATGTCGTCCACTTCGATCTTTCTCTCATTTCGTGAGCCGCCGAGTCTAACACGCGAGCGATGCAATTCAGCTGCGTCACGAAAATGAACCGCGATTGACAGCCCTCCAACTTAGGGTGAGAATTTTGCGTTCGACTGGAATCCAAGAGTCTTGCACATTTCAAACATTTCATTAATGGCGACATCGCGGACCGCGCGATGAGACGGCTTGCCATGATGTTGCTCGCCGTTTTGTTCGTGACGGCCGCGTATCTTTTCGTGTGGCCTGCAGCGAACGTACCTTACTTTGCCGCGGTGATATTGCACCTGCTGGCGGGCATAGCACTTCTTATTTTTCTGGTGTTCGCACTGCGCGGAATTTTGCGCAGCGGTTCCACGACATCCCGGATCGGCTGGATCCTAATTGCGACCGGAGGTGTGTTGGGAGCTGTACTAGTAAAAACCGGTACGCGCCGCGACGAATGGCCGCTGCTTTACGCTCATATCGGGGCGTGCGTGGCTGGCGGCGCATTGCTTGCGTCTGCGTGGGCGGGCAGGCGCGGTTTTTTTGCGCGGAGTCCAGCGGGGGGATTAGTCCGCAGCGCGACGTTTTTGCTTGCGGCAGGCTTGGTTGTTTTCGGCGCTCGCTGGATACGTACCACTTCCTGGGAACGCGGCCACCGGATCGAGAATCCTGCGATCGCCCCGGCTTCCATGGACAGCGAAGGCGACGGGCCGGACGGGCCGTTTTTTCCAAGTTCCGCGCAAACAGCCCATGGCGGGCAAATTCCCGCGATTTATTTCACCGAATCCGATTCCTGCCAACGCTGCCACGCGGACATTTACAGGGAATGGCAAGGTTCGGCGCATCATTTTTCTTCCTTCAACAATGCTTGGTATCGCAAGAGCATCGAGTACATGCAGGACACAGTCGGAGTAAAGCCGTCGAAGTGGTGCGCCGGCTGCCACGATCCTGCGCTGCTCTACAGCGGCATGTTTGACCGGCCGATCCGCGAAGTTGAAAATACGCCCGCGGGCCAAGCCGGCCTCGGCTGCATGATGTGCCACTCGATCGCAAAGGTGAAGAGCACGATGGGTCAGGCAGATTTCCAACTGGAGTACCCGGCACTGCATCGCCTGGCCGCGAGCAAGAATCCCCTGGTCCGGCGGCTGCACGATTTTCTGACCGAGTTGAATCCCGAGCCGCATAGGCGCGTTTTCCTGAAGCCGTTCATGCGGACGCAAACCGCGGAATTTTGCTCGACGTGCCACAAAGTTCACCTCGATGTCCCGGTAAATCATTACCGCTGGGTGCGTGGTTTCAATGAATACGATAACTGGCAAGCGAGCGGCGTTTCGGGCGAAGGCGCGCGGTCGTTTTATTACCCGGCAAAGCCGCAGTCGTGCGCGGACTGCCACATGGCGATGACACCTTCCGGGGATGCTGGAAATGTCGCCGGCAAAGTGCATTCACACCGCTTCGTTGCCGCGAACTCGGCGCTTCCGTATGTGAATGATGACGCTGCGCAGTTGAATGAAACCGAAAAGTTTCTTGCGGACCAGGAAGTGAGTATTGATATTTTCGCGATCTCGCCGGAAAGCACTGCGTTGGCCACCGGTGCAACGAGCCCAGCGAATGCAGGAACTTCGGTGAATCCGTCTCCGCCTACGCTTGCAACGACGTTTGCCGTGGGCGAAGAAGCGGAAGCGTCCATTCCTGCGAATGCTTCACAAGAATCCGCGACGCCGGTCGCGCTGCTAACTGCTCCGCTGAACCGCACCACCGCGTCGGTGCGCCGCGGAAAGACATATCGTGTGGATACAGTGGTACGCACGCGCAAGCTGGGGCATTTCTTCCCCGGCGGCACGGTGGATGCGTTCGATTGCTGGGTTGAGCTAAAAGCTGTTGACGACGCGGGCCACGCAATTTTCTGGAGTGGCCGTGCCGAAGATGATGGAAAAGGCCCGGTGGACCCCGGCGCGCATTTTTACCGTTCGCTGCAAATCGACGGGCACGGCAACCCGATCAACAAGCGCAACGCTTGGGCTACGCGCGCCGTGGTGTACGTCCACTTGATTCCGCCGGGCGCCGCGGACACGGTACATTACCGGCTACAAATTCCATCGAATGCCGGCGGCAAGATACACGTCACCGCCAAAGTGAACTACCGCAAGTTTTCCTGGTGGAATACCCAGTTTTCCTTTGCTGGTATTCGCGATCCGAAGGACCCGAGCGCCGCGCGGTCGCCTGGCTTTGACGACGCCCATTACGCTTTCACCGGCGACCCAACAAGAATGCCGGGGGGCGCCAAGGGCATCCCGGCACTTCCCATTGTAGTGATAGCCGAAACCAGTGTGGATTTAAATGTATTGAGCGAAAAGGCCGCGGAACCTGAACCCAAGGTTGTCCTGAACCGCGATGATTGGACGCGGTGGAATGATTACGGCATCGGGTTATTTCAGCAGGGCGACTTGACCGGAGCCGGCGGAGCATTTGAGAAAATTACGCAGATTGTTCCCGACAATCCTGACGGGTGGGTAAATGTCGGGCGCGTCCGCGTGCAGGAAGGACATTTGGCGGCTGCTCAAGAAGCGCTCGAGCACGCCCTGGCGCTGAATCCGCATCTTGCCCGGGCACATTTTTTCTACGCGAAGGCGCTGCGCAACGAAGGCCACTATGACGAAGCCGCTGAGAATCTGCGCGAAGTGCTGACGCAATATCCGCGTGATAGAGTGGTGCACGACGATCTCGGGCGCATCTATTTTCTGCAACGACGTTACGCTGATGCGGTGAAGGAATTCCACGCGACACTCGCAATCGATCCCGAAGACCTGGAAGCAAACTACAATTTGATGCTGTGCAATACGGGACTCGGCCGCCCGGACGTTGCGAGCCAGTTTCAAGAGCGGTATTTGCGTTTCAAAGCCGACGAGTCAGCGCAAACGCTGACAGGGCCTTACTTGCGTACGCACCAAGACGACAATGTGGAGCGGCAGCCGATACACGAACACGTTTCTGCGCTAGAGCCGATGCAAAGACATAACACCGCGACCTATCAGGGCGTCTCCGGCCGGGCGAAGGATTCCGATTGAAGAGCGAGCACCCGCGCCAGAGATGGATGTTTGCAGCGTGCGTTGCGAGCGCCCTTGTGATTTTCTTTGCGGCCACCGAGATAACGGCGGTAGTGGGCGCGTCGCAAAAGAGCACGCCGCACTCCGCTAGTGGAACTGCAACGCAATTTGAAGACGTGACGCGCGCCGCCGGGATTCATTTCGTCCACAATAGCGGCGCGTTCGGCAAAAAGTGGCTGCCCGAAACGATGGGCCCAGGCGTGGCGTTTCTGGATTACGACAACGACGGCTGGCAGGACATTCTCTTTGTGAACGGCACTGCGTGGCCAGGGCACTCTGGCCGCCACACCACTCTCGCGCTGTACCACAACAATCACGACGGAACCTTTACTGATGTCACGCAGAAGGCCGGACTCGCCACGGAGATGTATGGCATGGGCGTCGCCGTCGGCGATTTCGACAACGACGGCTACGACGATATTTTCATCACCGCGCTCGGGCAGAGCCATTTGTTTCACAACAACGGTGATGGAACGTTTACGGATGTGACCAAGAAGGCCGGGCTGTGGGGACCGAAAGAATTCAGCACCAGCGCTGCGTGGGTGGATTACGATCGCGACGGTCATCTGGATTTGGTAGTCGCCAATTACGTGCAATGGTCGCCGGAGAACGACATTTATTGCGCGCTCGACGGAAAAACAAAATCGTACTGCACGCCGGAACCTTACCAGGGCACTTCGATACGCCTCTGGCACAATCGCGGAGATGGAACGTTCGAAGATGCGACGCAGAAAGCCGGATTGTACGACCCGACTTCGAAAAGTCTTGGCGTGGCGGTGCTCGACGCGAATCAGGACGGCTGGCCGGACATTCTGGTAAGCAACGACACGCAGCCGAACAAGCTTTACATGAACAACGGCAATGGAACGTTTTCGGAAAAAGGCGTGCCGGCGGGCATCGGATACAGCGAGGACGGAATCGCTCGCGCCGGAATGGGCGTGGACGCGGGAGATTACGATCGCTCCGGATATCCGAGCGTGCTCATCACGAATTTTTCGAACCAAATGCTTGCGCTTTACCACAATGAACGCAACGGCCTATTTGTGGACGAAGCACCCCGATCCGACGTGGGCCACGCAAGTTTGCTGACGCTTGGTTTTGGGTGTTTCTTTTTTGACTACGATCTGGACGGCTGGCTGGATATTTATATTGCGAACGGCCATATCGAAGACGCCATCGAACGAGTGCAGCCACGCGTGCGCTATGCCGAACCGCCGCACCTTTTTCATAATCTTGGCGATGGGAAATTCAAAGAGGTGACGGCGTCCGCTGGGGCTTCTTTTGCCGCAGCTCGCGTTGCCCGAGGTGCGGCCTACGGCGATATCAATAATGACGGTACCCTCGATGTGCTCGTAGCAACGAACGGCGGGCCTGCCGCTTTGTTCCGTAACACTGGTACGGCAAATCATAGTTTGCGAATCAAGCTAACTGGAACGAAATCGAATCGCGACGGAATCGGTGCTGTGGTACGTGTGACCGCCGGGAATGATACGCAATCGCAGGTGTTGCGCAGCGGGTCGAGCTATTTGTCCGCGAGCGAGTTGATTGTGACGTTCGGGCTTGCGTCGCACACACAGGCCGACGCCGTCGAAATTCGATGGCCGAGCGGGCAATCGGATCACTTAAAAAATGTGGCAGCGGATCAGATCGTGACTGTAGAAGAGGGGCGCGGCGTTATTGCGTCAAAACCGCTCGTGAAACGCTAGAATGGTTTGGCTATTTAGTCTGAGGATTGCATGACGCGATTGAAACCGCCGCTGCGGTTGGCCCGCGCACTTTTTGCTTTGCTCGTGATGGCTGGCGCGCTTTCGGGCGTGCTTGCCGGTGCGGGGCAGCAAACGAAGCGCGCTCGCACGCCGAAATCCGCTGACGCAACTCCCGCCGAGCAAGAAGAAGCACGGGCCGCTTCCCACGCGCAAATCATACGCGAAAACAATTTCGGCGTGGCGCTGATGAACCGTCAACAATTCGACCAAGCGCTGGGGAAATTTCAGCGCTCTTGCATTCTGGAACCGCAATCCGATGTTGGCTGCGTGAACGCGGGTATCGCGCTGCTGAATATGCAGCAATTTGACGATGCGCGCCCGATCCTGTCGAAATCGGCCGAGCGCGATCCTCAGAATCCGCGCGTTTGGTTTAACCTGGGCCTCCTCGAAAAAGCCCTGGGCAATTCGGACGCTGCAATCGAGGATTTTCAAAAAGTTGCGCAGCTCGATCCATACGACGCCGATACACAATATTTTCTAGGGTTGGTCTACTCGCAAGAGCACGAATATGACAAGGCCATCGCTGCGTTCACGCACGCCATCGAGCTAAATCCGTTCCAGGTTTCCGCGGAATTCGGCGTGGCACAAGCTTTGCAGCGGAAGGACGATACGCCGCACGCGAAAGAGCATTTCGACCGTTTTCAGCACTTGGTCTCCGAGAAACTCGGCAAACCGGTCAGTTTTATTTACGGCGAGCAGGGAAAATATTCGCTCGCGGAATCGATGATGCCCGCTCCGGAGCCTGTGCCGCCTGCTGTTTCCGTGCATTTTGTCAACGTCACTTCTGTTTCCGGGTTGCCGACTATTGGGGGAGCTAACCAGACGGAACCGGCGACGCCTTCGAATGCAACGAAGCGGCGCGGAAAGGTGGTTCGCGAAGAAGCTGCATCCGAATCGCTAGCGTCTTTTCTTGGCAGCGGGGCATGCATCATCGACTTCGACGGCGATGGGCGGCCGGATATTTTTCTGGTTGATGGAGACGGCAAGGGAAATGCTGCGCTGTATAAGAACGAAGGCGGCGGAAGATTTGTAAACGTAACGAGACAGGCGAAACTGGAAATTCGTGGCGAGGCGATGGGATGCGCCGTCGGTGATTACGATAATGATGGAAAGCCTGACCTCGCGGTCAGCACAAATGGCGGCGTTTTGCTTTTTCATAACGAAGGCAAAGGTACGTTTAAGGACGTCACCAAAGAAGCTGGAATCGAAATGGATGGACTTGCGATGGGCGTGACGTTTATCGATTACGACCACGATGGCGATCTGGACCTTTATGTGACACGCTTCAATGATTTTCCGCTCGTGGATCCGGCAGAACCATTTTCATTTCCGGCTGACGTCATGGCTGCGGGAAATGTTTTGTGGCGCAATAATGGCAATGGAACATTCACCGATTGGACGGCCGAGACGGGCCTAGCCGGTAGCGCGCCTTCCGTCGGCGCAATCGGAAGCGATCTGAACAACGACCGGGCGATCGATTTCGTGGTTACCGGATGGCGGAAGGCGCCGGTCGCGTTCATGAATCCGCGCGAGGGAGTTTTCCAGGCTACGACTCCATGGGCCACCGATATGCCGGCTCCGACGGCGGGCGTTACGGCTCTCGATTTCAACAAAGATGGCTGGATGGACTTGGCCTTCACACACTGGGGAACGCCGGGGCTGAGTTTGTGGCGTAACGTCCAAGGAAAATCATTTGAACGAGTGCCGCTTCCGGATTTGGAGTGGATGCGCGGCTGGGGCGTGGCGGCATTGGATTATGACGACGACGGGTGGATGGACCTCGTGGCTGTAGGCGAGAATTTTTCCGGAGACGGGCGGATCGTCTTGCTGCGAAATGAAGGCGAGAAGGGGTTTCGCGACGTTACTTCCGAAGTGGGCTTGGACAAAATTGTGGTGCACAATCCGCGGGGAGTGATCGCGTTCGATTTTGACGGTGACGGTTCGACGGATTTGCTGATCACGCAGAATCATTTGCCCCCCGTGCTGCTGAAGAACGAAGGTGGCAACCGGTACAACTGGCTGCGAATGGAATTCAAAGGCACGAACGACAACAAGACCGGGATCGGCACGAAGGTTGAAATGAGCGCCGGCGCGTTGCAACAGAAGTGGGAGATCACGGGCGCGTCAGGCTATCTAGGCCAGGGTTCCACGGACATTTTGGCGGGGCTTGGACCCGAGCGCGACGCGGACGTGGTTCGGCTGCTGTGGCCCACCGGCGTCCTGCAAGATGAAATAGAAGTTCCCGCGCTGAAGCCGGACCATATTACTGAGATTGACCGCCGCGGCAGCTCGTGTCCGATCGTGTTCGTTTGGAACGGCCGGAAATTCGAATTTCTCGCGGACATGATTGGACCGGGGATCGTTGGACATTGGATCGGTCCAAACCAACGCAACACGCCCGACCCGGAGGAATATTTCAAAGTCGCAGGATCACAGGTGGAAGCGAAAGACGGCCTCTTTCAGTTTCGTATGGTCGAGCCGATGGAAGAGCTGGACTACCTCGATCAGGCGCGGCTCATTGCGGTAGATCATCCTGGGGACGTTGAGGTTTATCCCAACGAACGATTTGTGACGAATCCGCCGTTCCCGCAATTTAAAGTGATTGCGAGTTTCGAAGCGCATCCGCCGCTCGGCGCGTGGGACGACCACGGGCATAACCTTTTGCCTTTGCTGATCGAACGCGACCATAAATTTGTGACCACCTTTGCCGATGCGCCGTACGCCGGCTTTGCGGCGATGCACACGATCGAGCTCGATCTGGGGCCTTGGGATTCGTCGCGTCCGTTGCGCCTTCTGATGGACGGCTTTACCGATTATTTCAGCGCCAGCTCGATGTACGCGGCGAGGCAGGCGGGAATTCAGCCGGTGCCGCCCTACGTCGAGATGCTTGACGATTCGGCGAACTGGGTTCGCGTGGTGGACGACATGGGATTTCCGGCCGGGCTTTCGCGAACGATGGTCGCGGATCTGACTGGAAAACTCCCTCCGGGGACGCGCTTCATTCGCATCACAACAAATCTGAAAATTTATTGGGATCGCATTCGCGTGGACAATTCCGCGGCGGACACGCCGTTTAAAACCACAGAAGTTCCGCTGGCCAAGGCGTATTTGCAGTTTCTCGGCTATCCGCGCGTGGTCGAGGGAAATCCGCGCAACGATTTGAGCTACATCTACGAGGACGTAAGCGAAACCGGGCCGTACACGCGTCAGACTGGAAATTACACGCGGTATGGTGACGTCACAGATTTGGTTCGCGCACCCGACGACGAATACGTGATTTTTGGTTCGGGCGACGAAGTGGTGGTAGATTTCGACTCCACGCATTTGCCGGAACTGCCCGAAGGCTGGACGCGCGACTATTTCTTCTATGCCAATGGATTCGCCAAGGACATGGATTTTTACGCAGCGCACGGCGACACCGTCTCGCCACTTCCCTTCCACACGCTCGTGCCTTATCCGTATCCGCAGGGAGTCGGCTATCCCGAGGATGAGCGCCATTTGAAATACATGCTGGAGTACAACACGCGCGGCGTTGCAGGTCCAGCCGGCGACAGCTTCCGATTCGATTACCCGGAAAAGCAGCCCTGATTTGGGGTGGTGTGATTTAAACCCGGTTGCCATTGGGAAATCTCTAACGAGTTCCAGCTCGATGCAGTTTGCCGTTTCCACGACATCTGCCTGGCTTGATTGCGACGGCGTGGCGTGATAATTTTGTATCTTCATTCAGATTTGAAGTAAACCACTCACGATGTTGCCGTCGAAGCCAAACGACCACATTTCGAATATTTCGCAGGGCGAGCAAGACGCCTCCGCTGCCGGTGCGCGCGAACGCGTGTTCTGGCGAGTGGAGGGGAGCCTCCTGAATCTGACGGCAGTGCGGCCCGTAGGATTTTTTGCGTGGAATTCGCAAAGCTTTCTGCAGCGCTGGACTCGCCGGGGCGGGATGGCGTTTCTCGCGATCGCGCGGCCCTTCCTTTACTGCACGAATCGCGTGTTTGCGACACGACTTCTGCACAGCGTTTTGCGCGGAGTCAGCCGCGACCGGCTGGACTTGTTGGGTGAAGAATTCTTCGAATATTTCCTGAAGCCGCGGCTGAAAAAGGAAGGAGTTGAAAGACTGGCGAAAACTCTGGCTTCGGGCGCGCCAGTGGTTCTGGTGAGCCAGGGCCTGGACCACATCATGCGGCCGCTCGCAAAGCATCTCGGCGTGCGGCAAATTGCTTGCAACCGTCTGGATTTCCGCAATGGCATGGCCACCGGACGGCTGCTCGATCCGGTGATCCGGCCGCGCGGAGCTTTTGCGAAAATCACGGGAAGGCAGCCGGACGGCCGAGTCTCACGCAAAGCGCTGATCCGTATTCTGGGCTTCACGAAACATCCCGAAGCGCTGGATGAAGCGATCCAAACAGACGAGCGCGCAGCACCTAAGGTCCATCTGCCGGTGGTTCATTTTGATTCCGGCAATGGCTTCGGACCATTTTCAGCGCGTGAGACGTTGCGCGGCAAAAATATTTTGCTGATTGGAGCAACGGGATTTATCGGAAAAGTTTGGCTGTCGAATTTGCTGACCGACTTGCCGGAGATCGGCCGGATTTACCTGCTGGTTCGTCACAACCGGACGGTAACGGCACTGCAACGATTTCAGCGCAAGATTGAAGAATCTCCTGTCTTCGAGCCACTGGCCGAACGATACGGCAGCCGCTTTGCGCAATTTTTGCGCGAACGGATTGAAGTGGTGGATGGCGACGTCAGCAAGCCGGACCTGGGCTTTTCGCCCGAAGTGCGCCAGCGGCTCGCGCGGTCTGTGGATGTAATCGTGAACAGCTCCGGGCTGACGGACTTCAATCCTGATTTGCGCGACGCGCTGGCCATGAACGTTCGCTCGACCGTACACCTACTGAATTTCCTGCGCGAATGCGATCATGCTTCGCTGCTTCATCTTTCCACATGTTACGTGATCGGGCGCCGTGACGGCCGAATCCTGGAAACGCTTCCGAAGAATTACACGCCTGTCGGGCTGCGCGATTATGACGCTGAAAAAGAATGGCAATCGCTCGAAGCTCTGGTCCTCCAGACGGAAAAGCGCGCTCAATCTGAAGAAGTGGCCGAAGAGCTTCGCCGTGTGGCGCTGAAGAAAGAGCACGCCGCGAAAGACCTTCAGGGTACGGCGCTGGAAAATCAAATTCGCAAAAACCGTGTCCGCTGGCTTCGCGACACCTTAACCGACGCGGGCTCGCGCCGCGCGAACGAACTCGGATGGCCGAACACGTATACATTTACGAAAAGCATTTCGGAATCGTTGATCCGAAATTTTCTGGATCAAAACCCCGCTGCCGCGATTGCGGTGGTGCGGCCGGCCATCGTGGAATCGTCCATCGAAAAACCCTTCCAGGGCTGGAATGAGGGCATCAATACTTCCGCTTCGCTTTCTTATTTGCTCGGAACCTTCTTCCGCCAGCTCCCAACGAATGAGACCAAGTCTCTCGACCTGATTCCGGTGGACTTGGTGTGCCGCGGGATGACGCTGATCGCTGCGGCGCTTGTCGCGCGGCGAAATGCGTGCGTCTATCAACTGGCGACTTCCATCGCCAATCCGTGCGACATGCGTCGATCGATCGAGTTGACGGGCTTGGGGCACCGCAAGTTTTATCGTGCGCAGACGGATTTGAATCAGCGGCTTCGCTTGAAATTCGACGCTATTCCTGTTTCAAAAACGCGGTATGACAAGCTTTCGGCGCCGGCGCAGAAAGCTATCGTGCAAACGATCAATCGCGCGGCGGAGCCATTTGCTTCGCGTCCTCCTCTCGCGCGGCAGGAACGCGATCTAGAAAAAGTAATCAAACTAATTTCTCTGTTCGAGCCATTCATCTTGCACAACGCTCACAATTTCGAAGCGGTGAACGTCGAACAGTTAAGCGCCGCGCTGCCCGACGCGGAACGAGCCGATTTCGGCTATGACGCACGCGCGCTTGATTGGTGGGACTACTGGATCAACGTGCACATTCCGGCCCTGCGAAAGTGGTGCTATCCTCTCATCGAAGGACGTCAACTGGAATCTCGTCCGCGGCGCTCGGTGCAGCTCGCGAGGCAGGCTGAGGCGAATGCCGCGGAAGCGGCGAGTTCGGCTTCCACAGCGGCGTCCTGACACACAACGTGGCCATCCTTCTGACCGGATCCACCGGCTATATCGGCGCACATATCGCGTCGAACCTGCTTGCGGACCATTCCGAGCCGCTGAACCTGCTGGTTCGCGCGCGCAGCGAGCAAGAAGCCCGCGAACGTCTTTGGCGATCTCTGCAACTGCATCTGGAATTCGCGCGTTTCGAAGAGTATCTGAATTCGCGGGTCAGAATATTCGTCGGCGATTTAACGGATGCGCATTTCGGTCTTGCTGACGACGATTACACTCGCCTGGTCCGCACCACCGATTCGATCATTCATTGCGCTGCATCGTTGAATCGTAAGTCCGAGAAAAGCTGCCTCAACGTGAATCTACGTGGGACGCTTGAGGTAATTCAACTCGCGGTGCGCGCCCGCGACCATCATGGGCTTCGTAGGTTCAGCCACGTAAGCACCGTGGCCGTCGCAGGGCAGCGCTTGGACGAAGTGGTTCAGGAAGACACCGCGATCGATTGGAACCGCTCGGACTACGATCCTTACGCGCGCACGAAGAAATTCTGCGAACACATGGTCCGCCAATTATTGCCGGACGTTCAGCGAACAATTTTCCGGCCTAGCATCGTGCTGGGAGACAGCCGCCGGCCGGAGACGAACCAATTCGACATGGTCCGCGCGTTCGTTTTTTTGGCCGGGCTTCCTGCTCTTCCCTTTCGGCCCACGGCCCGCATCGACATCGTGCCGGTTGATTTCGTCGCCGATGCGGTTGCCACGTTGCACCAGAAAGAACGGCCCGGCCACGAGATCTATCATTTATCGTCGGGCACAGACTCCGAGACGTTCGTGGAATTGACGGATGCGCTTTCCAAGGCGCAGGGAAAACGCGGTCCGGTCTTCGCGCCGAGCCTCGAAGGGCCTTCCTCCAAAATGGTGAACGCGCTCGCGGGCCGCGCAGGGAAAATCGGCGGACTGGCCACACTGATGAAGGTATTTCTCCCCTACCTGGTGTGGAACACGGTGTTTGACAATAGCCGCGTGGTCGAAGAAATGGGCCGCCGTCCCGTGCCATTTTCGCAATATTGTTTTCCCCTGTTGAAATTCAGCCGCGAAAATAATTTTCTGTATAAGTACCGCGACTGGCCGCCGCACACTTCCGCACATAACGCGTCACCTGAGGCCAGCGCTGCGCGGGATTCCGGCCGATGACAGACCTTCTACTGGAGGCCTGGGTTAGCGGCCTGATTGAGTTGAACAAACTCGAATGGATGCTGGGTGCGGGCGAATCGTGGAAACCCGGCACGAAGTTAAAACTGCTGTTTGCAACCTACAATGGCACGCGCAACACGGGCTCTGATGTGCGCGTGGAAGAAATCCTGCGGCAGGTGCGGCATATCCTGGGCCCGGAAAACGTAGCTCTAAGCGTGATGTCGCAGAATTTCGACCTTACGCGCGGTTATTTTGGCGATGCGAACCAAGTGCATCTCCCCGACGTTTTCCCTCCATTTCTGCACTCTGAAGTCAGAAAAAATGACGGCGTGATAGCGTGCGAAGGCTCGATGTTCAAAAGCAAATTCGCCAATGCCCTAACGACGATGATGATCGGCGCTCTGGGTATCGCCGCAGCTCAAAACAAACTGAGCGTCGGGTTTGGCGCCGAAGCGGGCGAAATGGATCCGCTCCTGCAGAAGATGTGCAAGCGGTACTGCCGCGATTCGCTGGTGATCACCCGCAATATCGAGTCCCAAGATGTTCTCGGGAAACTTGGGGTTCCTACGGAACTGGGAACCGATACAGCGTGGACCTTCGAACCACTGGGCCCGGAGTACGCACGCAAAACGCTGCTTGATGCCGGCTGGGACGGGAAATTGCCGGTGCTTGCTATATGTCCCATTAATCCATTTTGGTGGCCGGTAAAAGCTTCGCTGGCAAAATGGATCGCGCATTCATTTGCTGGAGCTTACAAGGACAGCTATTACCGCACGATTTATTTCCATCGTTCGGGACGCGAAGTGGATGCGGCGTATGAGAAATACTTGACCGCCATGGCAAACGGCGTTGCGCGCTACAAACAATCACGCTCAGTTTTCCCCATTTTGATCGCCATGGAAATGCTCGACCGCGATGCGTGCGAGCGTGTGGTGCAGAAACTCGGCGGCGCTCCTGTTTTCGCATCGGACCGATATAACATGTACGAGCTTGTGAGTATTTTGCGAAGCTGCGATCGGATGCTGTCTTCGCGTTACCATGCCATTGTGACATCGATGCCGGCGGGTGTTCCTTCCGCAGGAGTGACGATGGACGAGCGTATCCGCAATCTGATGCGCGAACGCGGGCATGAGAATCTGCTGTCACGCGTGGACGACCCTGATCTGGAGGATAGAATTGTTGCGTCGCTCGATATCCTTGATTCCCAAACGGAAGAAATTCAAGACGCGATTGGGCGGACCGTTGCGCGTAATCTGCAATTGATGGCGCGCATGGGCGTCTATTTCGAAGAGCAGGTCGCGCGCAGGTATCCCGAGTTCCCCGTCCGTCGCGGCGTGCTCGCGTGCCAGGATTATCTCCCGCCGCTCAGCGCCGGTCTCTGCAAATTGCTGGAAAAGCACAGCGGCGTGCCGGCATGTTGAAGGCTGCGTAGCATGACCTTTCTAGAAAACATTTTCGAAAGGCTTCAACAAGCTGGCCGTGCACCCGTTCTTCGCGAAATACGCCACGGCAAAATAAATTCCGTATCGGGAGACGAGTTGCTGGCTATGGTGCAGGAGGCCAGGAGCTTCCTGATCTCACGCGGCATGAAAAAAGGAGATCGCTGCGCGCTCCTTGCCTCGAACAGCATTCGCTGGGTGGCGCTGGATCTCGCCATGATGGCCGAAGAGATCATCGTCGTGCCGCTGTATTCGCGACAGGCTCCGGCGGAGCTCGTCGCCATGATGAAAGACTCATCACCCGTGCGGATCTGCTGCTCCACCGCTGCGCGTTCCGCTGAAATCAAGAATCACTGGGCAGCCGCGCCGCACATTACGCTGCTCGATAGCATCTTCGCCGGCGAATCTCAGAAGCCCACGCCCCCCAAACATCACGCCGATTCAGATATCCTGACGATTATTTACACGTCAGGAACATCCGGCGAGCCCAAGGGCGTTGTGTTAAATGCGGGAAACGTGGCCTACATGCTAGGGTGTACGAACGCGCGCCTCGATCAGCTCATGGGGCAGCATGCTGCCGCCAAGGCGCCGGACGAAATCTTCCACTACTTGCCATTCTGCTTTGCGGCCTCTTGGATCCTGTTGCTCACCGCTCTATCACGCAGCAGCGTGTTGACGCTTTCGACCGACGTCTCGAAACTGTCCGATGATTTAAAATTGTGCACGCCGGACTATTTTCTGAACGTTCCCACGCTTCTTGAGCGAGTGCGCGGAAAAATCGCCGAGACGATTCAGAAGCGCGGAGGTCTTGCGGCCTTTGTTTTCGCGCGCGCGCAGCAGGCATATCTGCGCCAACGGAATAACGATTCGCGTTCGTTCGACTCGTTGTGGCTAGGGCTCGCAAAACGGATAATGTTTCCGGAGATCCGCAAGAGCATCGGGACAAAATTGAAGGCGTTGATTTGCGGTTCCGCTCCACTCTCAATAGAAACGCAACTTTTTTTTATGATGGTCGGAATCCCTGTGCTGCAGGCATACGGACTCACGGAAACGACGGCGATTTGCACCCTGGACGATCCGCTTCACGCGGTGCCGGGACGCGTGGGGCCGGCGGTCCCGGGAGTGGAAATGAAGCTGGCCGAAAACGGGGAGATCTTGGTTCGCGGTCCGAATGTATTTTCAGGTTATTGGCAGCGCCCCGAGGCCACGGCAAAAGCCATCCAGGACGGATGGTTTCACACAGGCGATCAAGGTGACGTCGATGCAACGGGAAACTGGCGCATCACGGGACGCTTAAAAAATCTCATCATCCTAAATTCAGGGCACAATGTTGCGCCCGAACCGCTGGAAGAAGAGCTGGCGCGACACGTTCCGGAAGCTCAACGGATCATTCTGGTTGGGAATCAGCGCAGCTTCTTGGCAGCGTTGGTGACTGCCACTTCTTCGGACGGCTTAACTGATGCGGACGTGCGGTTCGCGATCGAACACGTAAACGGCGACCTGCCGCACTACAAGCAGATTCGAACGTTTGTTATTCTTTCAGAGCCGCTCAGTGCGGAGAACGGGTTGTTGACGACAAACGGTAAGCTCAAGCGCGACGCCATCGCAGTGCGTTTCGCGGACGAGATCGAGCAGCTCTATCAGAAGAAACCTGCATGAAGACCTTTCAAGGCAAGACACTTTCGTGGCGCATTGCCGATGGCGTGATTGAGCTGACGCTCGATCACGCGCCCTGCAATGAAATCGGCTTGGCCATGCTGGCAGATTTCGAACAATTCGTCGACGCGCTGGGGACATCGAAAGACGAAGCACACGCGCTGATCATTTTCAGCGCTCGCAGCGAAGGCTTTTGCGCGGGCGGCGATCTGCGCGAACTCTTTCGCCTTTCCCAAGAAGCTACCGGTGCAGAGCGGCTCAGCGGCCTGCGCAACTTTATCGAACGCATTCACCGCGTGATGAACGCCCTGGATGAAGCGCCTTTCCCTACGATTGCCGCGGTTAACGGACTCACGTTTGGCGGCGGTTTTGAACTTGCGCTTACGTGCGATCTGATCATCGCGGATAAAATGGCGCGTTTCTGCTTTCCCGAGTTGCGGTTGGGGCTGATACCGGGCTTCGGCGGTATTCCGCGCCTCAAACGGGACTTGGGAAACGCGGTTGTTCGCGACCTGATTCTCACCGGCCGCAGCATCAACGCTGCCAAGGCGCAATCCGCCGGCATCGTCAGCCAAGTGGCGGCGGAAGGGGACGCGCTCCGCTTGGCACGTGAAACGGCCGCCCAATTGAAAAAGTTTGACCGAAACACGGCTTTGGCTGCTAAGCGTTTTATCAAACCAATCCCACACGAAGAGTTGCGGCGCGAAATTGATATCTTTTGCGAGCTTTTCATGCGCCCGGCCGTTGAAAAGGGACTGCGAAAGTTTGTCGAAAGCAAGGACGCGCTGCCCTATCTGCCCTAGCTTTTGAGACAGAATGCGGCGGCAGAATTGCGGCTCTATTTGTGGCAACATAGAAGCTATGAGCTCCTTACAGAGCACAACCGAAGAAGTACTACGGCTTGCAGCGGAACATTTCAAGGTGCCGCGAGAGCAACTTGCTCCCGACGATGATTTCTTCAAGAAACTCGGCCTCAACAGCCTGCAAGCTCTCGATTTGCTCACGCGAATCGAGCACCACTTCAAAATCGAGCTTCCTGACTACGAACTTCAGGGCGTCAGCGATTTCCGCACGCTCGCCGAGCGCATCCAGTTGCGTCTCTGATGCTTGACCTTCGCGAATATCAATCGTTGGGCGAAGCTTTGCGCGCGGCGTTGGAGCGCTGGCCCAATGAGGTTTGCCTGATCGAAGCGGACCGCGAACGCGAGAATGCGCGATTTACCTATCGCCAATTTAAGGAAGCTGCGCTGCCGCTCGCGAGCGCATTGCAGGACGCGGAGTTCCAGAGCAGCACGCGTGCTGCGATTATCATGACCAATCAGTCGAAATGGCTGATTTCCGCCTACGCAATTTTCTTCTGCGGTGGCGTGCTGGTTCCGCTCGATTACAAGCTCACCGCTGCGGAACAACTCCAACTGTTAGCGCATTCAAAAGCAGAATTTCTAGTCGTCGAATACTATCTCTGGCGCGCGATCATGCAGGCGGATCGGTTCAAGGATTTGGCTACTCGTGTTGTGCTCGTGACAGAAGCTCCGGGCGGCGTTGATCTTGGCGGCGCAAAACGCTGGGAACAATTCACTGCCGCTCGCGAACCTGTCTTTACGCCACGAAGCCGCCAAGACCCGGCCTGCATCGTCTATTCATCGGGCACTGGAGGGAGGCCGAAGGGCTGCCTTTTAACGCACGAAAATTATCTTGAACAGTGCATGGCGCTGACTGCGTTGTACCCTTTTTCGCCGGGCGTGCGTTATCTGAGTATCTTGCCGACGAATCACGCGATTGATTTCATGATTGGGTTTATCGGACCTTTCACTTGCGGCGCGGCTGTAGTGCACTTGCGCACCCTGCGCCCGGAATATATTCGCGAGGCTTTTACACGCTACAAAATTACTTACATGACTCTCGTTCCGATGATCTTGAAGAATCTGGAACGCGGACTCCGGCAGCGATTTGCCGATTTGCCAAAGGGTCGGCGTACGATTCTAAATGCTCTCATCGCGACAAACCGCGCGCTCAGCCGCCGGCGGCCAAATCTCAGGCTGAGCCGAGCTCTGCTTCGCCAGGTGCACGACGCTTTCGGCGGCGAATTGCGTGCGTTCTTTGTTGGCGGAGCTTTCACTGAGCCGTCAACGCTTCAGTTTTTTTACGATCTGGGAATCCCGGTAGGAAACGGATATGGCTGCACCGAAGCCGGCACAGTCATCACCGTGAACGATTTCAAACCGTTTCGCGCTGACACCGTCGGGAAGCCACTTCCAGGAATGGAAGTTAAGATTCTAAGCGCAGACGCCGAAGGAATCGGCGAAGTGGCCGTGCGCGGCAAAACGATCATGTCGGAATATATTGACGATCCTGAAATGACGGCGCAAACGATCGTCGATGGCTGGCTGATGACCGGCGATTTGGGCCGCTTGGACCCAGCGGGTCACTTGCAGCTTTTTGGCCGCAAGAAAAACATGATCGTCACCGAAGAGGGCAAGAACATTTATCCCGAGGATATTGAGACCGTATTTGAGGGCCTTGCGGTGAAGGAATTCTGCGTGTTCGCGGCAAATTATCTGTGGCCGGCGCGTACGCTGTCGGGGGAACAATTGGTTATCGTGCTTCATCCGGAAGACGGGCAAGCAATCAGCGAGGATTTGGTTATGAATCTTGCCGGGCGCAATCGCCGGCTGCTGAATTACAAACGCATCAGCGGCTACCTGGGATGGGATCGAGATTTTCCGCTGACGGCATCTCTTAAAATCAAGCGCGGCGAGTTGGCGGAACAGATCCGGGCAAATGTCGACCGCTCTGCCGTGGTGCCTCTGTGAGAGCAATGTATCGCCGCGTTATGGAGCCGGCCTAGTGATCCAACCACACTTTCTCGCGATCGTGAATCCGGCAGCAGGCGGCGGGCGCTGCGGCAGATTCGAACGCGCTACTTTAGGCCGGGTTCGGCGCGCTGGGATAGAGATCGAGGTCGTTGAAACTTCACGCCGCGGTGACGCTAGCGACATCGCCCGCAACGGTTATAACAAAGGGTTCCGCAAATTCTTAGCTGTGGGCGGAGACGGAACTTCCTTCGAAATTTTAAACGGGCTTTTCCCTGAAGCACTGTCCTCCACCGCAAGAGTTGCTCTTGGTTTTTTGCCCCTGGGAACAGGAAACTCGTTCCTCCGGGATTTCACGTTGCAAGGCGTCGAATATACGATTGCAGCCTTGAAGTCCGGAAAACGCCGCCCTTGCGACGTGATTCGCCTTCGGCACGCTCGGGGCGAGCTCTATTTTATAAATTTGCTTAGCCTGGGATTTCCGGCCGAGGTCGGCGAGACGGCTAACCGGCGATTCAAGCGATGGGGTGAGCTCGGGTATATTTTCGCCGTTTTCACACGCCTGATGGCACTGAAGCATTCCTCATTTCCCCACCGTCTGGATAATTCGAGCGAATGGAATACCAATCGCGCGCTGTTTCTCTCGTTTAGCAACAGCAAGTTCACGGGCGGGAAAATGATGATCGCGCCACAAGCGGACTCCACGGATGGCTCGATCGAGTACGTTCGATGGGGCCCGATCGGCCGGCTCGGCCTGCTCAAGGCGCTTCCCACGCTCTTTAGCGGAACTCACATCCAAAACCCACTCGCTTTTCGCGCCGGCGCGAAGAAAATTGAGTTTCGCCTGAATGGGCCGGTCAACGTGATGATCGATGGTGAGATTCTCAGCCTCGAATGCCGCTCCATCGAAATTCTGCCGGGCGCATTCGACGCGATCGTATGAGAAAGATCTACCTCACGATTCGCGCGCTTCTTTTGTGGGCCATCAGCGGGATTCATTTTGCACTGGTTTGCACATTCCTTCTCTTTCTCGCGCTTTTCATCGATCCGCGAAAGAATGACTTGCCTCAGCGCGTTTTCTTCCGCAATATTCTGCGTCTCATCGGCGTGCGGTTTGAAGTCCACCGCTCGCCGGGCTTTGATCCCCGGCGAACGAGCATTTTCATTAGTAATCACGTCAATATTTTTGATCCTTTCGTGGTTTACTCTGCCATTCCACAATTCTTTCGCGGTTTCGAACTCGAATCGCATTTCAAGATTCCCATCTATGGCTGGATGATGGGCAGGTTCGGAAATATTCCCGTTCCGGATGCGCCCAGCCGGCAAAGTCTGGAAACCATGACTAGCCGTGCCAAGAAAGCGCTGAATTCAGGAGTCAGCTTGATCGCCTTCCCCGAAGGGGCGCGGACGCGCGACGGCCATGTGCACCCCTTTAAGAAAGGAATTTTCAATCTTGCGCACAAATTTGGAATTCCCATTGTGCCGGTAAGCATCACCGGCTCGTACCAATTTTTTCAAACCGGAAATTGGATGCTGTATCCGGGGAAAATTACGGTTTACTTGCACGACACGATTGAAACGGCAAACGTCGAGCGAACCGAACTCGATAATCTGCGCCAGCGAGTTCAAGAGATCGTGTCGATGCCGGCGGAAAAATCATTACAAGAGAACCCGCCTAAGCGCTAGGTTGGTGGATGTCGGGAAGAGTCCGGCCGGCGCGCAGTTCTTGCCAGGTGTAAGCCACGCGGTGGATAACCGTGATGGTCGAAATTGTTGCGATCACCCACAGCACTTGGGCCATGCGATTGAATACGCCTCCGATGATCAGCAGGACGAGCCGCTCCGGCCGTTCCATAAAGCCGACTTTACACAGAGGGATGAGCGATTCGGCGCGCGCCCTTGAATAACTCACCATAAACGAGCTGGCCATCGCTACGGCGGCGAGCGCCATGTAAAACGATCTGCCGATTAGCGTGTAATAAACGACCAGGCCCATGTAAAGAGCGAGATCCGAGTAGCGATCGAGCGTTGAATCCAGGAAAGCGCCGAAGGCGGTCACGCGTCCCACGCGCCGCGCCACTTGCCCGTCGGCCATGTCGAGAAATCCCGCAAGAAAAAGCACGGCTGCGGCTTGGCGGAATCGTCCCATGGCAAAAAGGACAGCGGCCCACGAATTCACGGCCAGCCCTAGGAACGTAAACATATTGGGAGTGATGCCGGTCGCGGCCAGCCCGCTCACCACATGGCGTAATAGCCATCCGCCGCCTTCGCCGATCCAATACGTGATTGGACGCTTCCGCGCCGCCCGCTCCGTTGCCATCGTTTGAAAATAATACACTGGAACGGCGGATTCGGATACGACCGCCGCGAGGTACGGTTTGAGTCGAATTGAAGAAGAGTGAAATTAGCGCGGCTGTAAGCGCATTGCCGGAACATTCGTGGAATGGCGCAGCTTCGGTTCCGTGAACTTTTGCACTTCTTCCGGAGTGAATCCCGGGGCAACCTCGCGGAGAACCAAGCCTTCCGCGGTCACGTCGATTACCGCAAGGTCGGTAATAATCGTATCCACACAATCGATGGCCGTGAGCGGGTAACTGCAGGTCTTCACAATTTTGGGGGAGCCGTCCTTTGCAGTGTGTTCCATCGTCACGATGAGTTTTTGAGCGCCAACTGAAATATCCATCGCGCCACCGATCCCGCCGGCGCCCTTCGAGCCCGGAATGCGCCAATTCGCGAGGTCTCCATGTTCCGAAACCTGAAGGCCCCCGAGAATACAGATATCGAGATGGCCTCCGCGGGTCATCACGTGAGCATCATCCTGTGAAAAATACGACCCGCCGGGAAGTAGCGTGACGGGAACTTTCATCGCGTCAACCAGATCGAAATCCTCTTCGCCAGGCTTCGCGCGCGGACCCATTCCAAGGATTCCATTTTCGCTGTGAAAATAGACGGTCACTTGCGACGGAACGTAAGCCGCGATCAGATTCGGTATGCCCCAGCCCAAATTCACGTACGCGCCATCCGGCAACTCCAAGGCGGCTCGTTCGGCAATCTGTTCCCGGGTGAGCCGCGCTTTAGGCATATCGCTTCTCCTCGGCCTGAACGATACGATCGACAAATATGGAAGGCGTAATGACGGCTTCGGGATCGAGCTTTCCCGTAGCGACGATCTCTTGCACCTCGGCAATCGTAAATTTGGCCGCCGTGGCCATGATCGGATTGAAATTACGGGCCGCCTTGCGGTAAATGAGGTTCCCCATGTGGTCCGCACGATATGCACGAATGAACGCATAATCCGCGCCCAGCGCCTGCTCCAGGATGTAGCGCTTCCCTCGAATCACGCGTTCCTCTTTACCGTTCGCAATCTCGGTTCCTACACCAACTGGCGAGAAAAATGCGGGAATGCCCGCGCCGAACGCGCGCATGCGCTCGCACAGAATTCCTTGCGGCACAAGTTCAAGTTCGATTTCTCCTGCGTCAAATTGTTCCTGAAAATATTTTGCGCCAGGCCCGGGAAATGCCGCAACGACTCTGCGAATCTGCCTGTTCTTAAACAGGAGTCCCAGTTCCCCTTCGCCGGTGCCGCAATTATTGCTAATCACGCTCAGATTTCGCGCGCCCTGCCGCGCAAGCGCCTGAATCAAATTGTTGGGAAAGCCGGCCCCGCCGAAACCACCGAACATAATCGTTGCGCCATCGGGGATGCCCGCAACCGCAGCATCTGTTGTGGCATAAACTTTTCCTTTTGATGTCATCTTGGCGGCGTTTGAGTCTTAATCATGGAGGGCCCGGATTCTGCGTCCTGAGATGATACGGCAAGTCGCATATTTATTGAAATGCTCGGGCACCGCCGGTATCCTGCGGGTGCCTTTCCCTTCCTTATTTCCGTTCCAAGCCGTGAAATCCATCTCCCGATATTCGAAACCTCCATGGAGTTTGGTGCCCGGGGTGGGGGTCGAACCCACACGTCCCGTAAAGGACAGGGGATTTTAAGTCCCCCGCGTATGCCATTCCGCCACCCGGGCTTTACCGCTGTAAACCTATACTATCAAAAGTCTTACTGCAACATTACTGCTTCGGATTCTGGCGCTCTGCAAGGCCCGGGTGTCGGTGGGTTGATTGACCCGTAGGAAGGTCCAGCAGCCTTTGCCGAAAGCCCCCAAAAGGGGAGAACATCGCACCGTCATGGCAGTAGCTTGGACCCCACAGCCTCTCGACCGATCCTAAGGCTTCCTCCGATCATTGCCGACCTGGCAGCAAAGACGACGCCAGGAGAGCCAGCCAAAACCCGGTGTCGCTGGCAACCCAACATCTCGCCTTTGGGACCATCGTCAGAAAATAGCTTTCTCCCGGACCCTTGCGAGGAATTTGATATCCGTCCCCGCGGGGACATCGCCGGCGGTTGTCACGATCGCGGGACGCGACTTCCGGATGAACGCGTGGACCAGTTCCAGGAACGTTTCCGTGGTTGACGCGTCCGGCTGAAGTGCTTCGGGGCCTAAAGCAATACCCAGATGGGCGAATCCCGTTGAAGGAACCATATCCCATGCGCCGAATGCCGCCGCGGCCAGCGCCGGACATATGACGCAATCCCAATTCTGCTGAAAGATTACTTGCTTGTTTTCGGCGAAGGAATGGCTGTCCATGATCTGGAGAACCGGAAGTGCTTCATAAAACCGTACGATGTTAATCGCCGGCGCAAGCAACGATGGCCAGGCCTCGGAATATTCAGCCGATAGCACTGGCAGAATATCTTCCTGGATGAAGATCACATTGGCACCCGCCTCCACAAATTTGGAAGCAATCTGCGTGATGGTCGCGGCCGCCAGCTCCAGTGCTGCATCCGGAAAATCCTCACGTCGTGGCGCATTCCCTTGATGTAGTCCAGTGATTCGCGCCGCTAGCGTGAACGGACCCGCGACTCCGGCCATCAGCAGAGGTTCATCGCGCAACAGTGACTTGAGCCGGCGAATTGCTTCGACCCCAACGGTGACGCGAGTGCTTTTCGCTGCGTCTTCCGGCGACCGAAGGCCTTCGGGCACTTCGCCCTCCTCTGCATGGTGTGGCCATTGAATCGTGGGCGGCTGGTCGTCGGTTCGCCATCGGAGCACGGCGCCGAGCGCTTCCGCTTCGAGAAAAGGATCGAAGTAGCAAGCGACCCCGTCCGAGCGCAGATGGCTGCGGATTTGTCGCAGCGAATTGGAAATTTTTGTGGGATTTCCGAGAAATTCGCGCAACGGAATATTTTCCACCTTGGCGCCCAGCGAAAACACGATCGGTAAGAAGAGCGGCCGCGGCTGCGGAATTCCCTGCAGCAGCCCTTTTAGCATCTGCCGCGGAGCGGAGTTCTCCGTCATCGCTTAAGGCCGGAAGCAAGGCCCGGTGGACTTCGCGTCCGGCCAAGTGCCGTAATACTGCAAGATTTCTTTGGGGGGACTCAATTTGCTCCATTGCTTCTGGAATTCATCAAACGACTTACCCCGCGCCAGGCGAGCTCGCCGCTCTTCGTCCCTTAGCTGCTTGGTTTTTCCCGCATCCAGCTTGCGGCGCACAGGATCGTATGCAATGCGATAGACATTTTGCGCCGTCTCGTCCGAGATAATTTTTTTCTTCACGTCCTCCAGAATCTCCAGGGGATCACGTTCCAGAGGATCGCCGTAGCCCGGACCGCCGCCGCTGAAACCGAATAGCAAATCGCCCTCTTCGTACACCTTGGGAGTGCGCGCAATTAATTCCATAGTCCAATTACCTTGGATGGTGTGCCCTTCTAAAATCGTGCGGGAGTCCATGGTGAGGTCCGGGTTGGCTTCCGCCATCTGCTTCAACAGGTCTGCTTTGCGAATGCTGATGCCGGGGATGGGTGACGACGCGTATCCGCCGAAAAGAGGCTGGCCCAGCGGCACTTTGCTGCCGTTTCCCATGCACAGCGAAACCAGGCTGGGAACTTTGTGAATCATCCATTGCTGCACACCCCCGGAACCGCCGCGATGAAGCCCCGGACCGCTTGAATCTTTCCAGTGCTGCGACAGCGTTACCGTTACGGGCAGTTCGCTTTCCACCTGCTCGGAATCCGGCGCGCGGCCAAACGCGCACCACGCAAAACCGTAAGCGTCCATGCCGTCTTCAGCGGAGCGCCCGCCCTGTCCTTGCGTATTCAACGAAAACGAAAGCACATCCGAAACGGCGAGGTTCCACTGTGAGTGCCCCGCGCAAATTTGCGCTGTGTGTTGGCTACCCGGCGCCGCGGCCACTTGTCTCCAGAGCCCGGCGCTCGAAAATACCATCTTCGCGAAGCTGTTGTGCGTCGCATTGCGCGCTTGCATTCCGATATACACGCAGCAACTCGTGGCCGCCATTTTGTCCGGGTTGAGGATGATACCTTCCGGAAAAAGAAAATCGATGGGCGCGAAAGTGGAGCTGGATATCGGCAAGTCGTGAAAAATATATTCGTACATGAAATTGGCGATGTGTCCGACGACGGCCTGCGGATGCACGTTGTAGGAAGAAGGATTTTCCGGCGAGGTGCCCTCAAAATCGAAGACGAGTCCGCCATCTTTCTTGGTGAGCGTCAAATAGCAGGCGCGAACCAAGGCGGGTGTCCATCCTATCGCATCATTAAACACCACAGCACGGAATTTGCCGTCGGGAAGAGCCTTGATTTTCTTTCTGGCTCCGGCTTCGGCTGTTTCACTCATCTTATGCATTAAGCCGACCACAAAATCCGGGCCGCGCTTTTCGGCAAGCTCGAGCACGCGGACTCGCACACGGTCGGCAGTGGTACAACGCGCCCGCAGATCGGAGATGAACATGGCCGGCGCACGCAGGCCGTACACCGTGTAAAATTCCAGAAAATCGTTGCGAATCTCGAAGTTTTCTCCGATTTTAATCGGAGGAAGATTCAGTCCTTCCTCGAATCGGGACTTCGCGCTGACCGGCATGCCGCCCGGCTCAATGGCGCCGGTTTCCGTGGTATGTAATGCAGCAGTTCCCCATCCCAGAAGCTGCCCTTCATAGAAAATGGGCATCAGCGCGACTTGGTCCGGATTATGGATGCCGCCGTAGAGTGCGTCGTTGGTGTACCAGATGTCCCCGTCGCGAATTCCGGGATTGTTTTCGTAATATTTCAGAATAAATTTGATGACGATCGGCTGAATGATGGCGTGAAGGTAGGTGCCGCAGGATGCGTTGATCAAATCCCCGCCGGCAGTAAACAGCGCCACCATGGAATCGCCCGAGACGCCGAAATAGCTGCGCGACGCCCGCACAAATACTTCCATGGCTTCATCCAGAATATCGTTGGTCACCTGCACGCCGATTTCGTAATCTCCCTGTGGGATTTTCGCGGCGCACTGTTTTTCATACGGTGTGGCTGCGGCGGGCTTCAGCCACGCCAGTTTTTCGGCAAGTGTTGGAATAGGCATCTGTCTTCTCCATTCTTCGGCGAACTACCTTTCCAGGATGCCGAGGCCTCGCTCATCAATCGAAAAACGCATCGCCGGCGGAACAACAAGCGTGGTGTATTCGCTCTCGACGATTGCAGGTCCTTCCACCACATTTCCGGGACGCAGCGATTCGTAAGTAAAAATTGGCGTTGCGCGAAAATCTTTCTCCGGCGGCCAGTATGCGGGTCGCTCCGATTTTCGCGCGGCAGCCGGGCTATGTCCTTCGAGCGCCATCTTCGGCAATTCAACTTTCTTCGTAGGAACGATAGCCTTCAGGATGAAACTCTCGATGAAGATTCCGCCTTCCGGGTTCACCACAAACGGGCTGAATGCTTCGCTGAATTCCTTGTTGAATGCATCGCAGATGGCGCGAACATCCTCGCCTGAGTGAATCGCCAGTAGCGGAGAAAGGGCTCTTTTTACGTGAAACTGTCCGCCGTAAAGCATGTCCAATTCGAGAACGAACGACGCATCGTTCAGATCCAATCCGTCGCCCGTCAGATCTCGGCGCGCCTGCTCGATGAGGCTTTCAACCGTCTCGTTGAAAACCGTGAATTCGTTGGCCAGCTGCTGAGTGCGCGGCTCCATCAGCGTGAGTTTTTTCGAGACTTCGTAAACGTGCATGATATCCATGGTCGAAGACCCGAACGCGCAGAACACGGGAGAAAACGCGAAAGTGACGGCTTTCGGAATATCGGCCATATATCCTTCCGCATGCGTGGGGCCCGCACCGCCGCCGACGAAAAGAATGAACTCCTCAGGGCTGTAGCCGCGCAGATGTACTTCCTTCATGATCGCGGAAGCCATGTTGCCGTTGACGATTTTTCGAATGATCACCGCGGCTTCTTCCACGCCGATTCCCAGCGGCTTGGCGATTTTGTCGCGGAGCGACTGAATCGCGCGATTCTTGTCCAGGCGCATCTTTCCGCCAAAATAGTATTCCGGGTTTAGGTAGCCGAGCACCACGTCGGCATCTGTCACCGTAGGTTCGCTTCCGCCGAGATTGAAACACGCCGGGCCGGGAATCGATCCGGCGCTCCGCGGACCCACCTGCACGCGATTTTCGAGCAGCTTGTTGACGGAGGCGATCGAGCCGCCGCCCGCGCCGATGGAGAGCGTTTTGATCATGGTGATGCCGACCATCCAGCGGTCAATGATCGGCCGAAAATCGTAGCTGCGCACGCTGTCCTTCACCACCAAGCCCACGTCAAAGCTGGTACCGCCCATGTCCGTCATCACAACATTTTGATAGCCCAGAGTTTTCGCCACATGATGCGCGCCCATTAACCCCGACACTGGTCCACTGTTGAACGTACGGCTTGCAGCCGTGCGAAAGACTTCCGCGATTCCGCCGGAGCTTTGAATCATGAGCAGCGGTTTGGAATAGCCCTTCTCGCGTAGCTTGTCCCACATGGCCGAAAGTTCGATCTGCATGGAGCGTTGAAGATAAGCATCGAGAATCGCTGCCATGGTTCGCTCGTACTCACCCAGCTTTCCGACCACCTGGCCCGCGAGGACCACCGGCAGATAGCCGATGTGAAATTCTTTGTACTCGTCGCGGATAATTTCCTTCACGCGCCGCTCGTTCACTGGATTCAGAAAACCCCAAAGCAACGAGACCACAAATCCGCGCGCGCCTCGGCTGGTCAGATAGCGAACTTTTTCGCGCAGGTCGTTTTCATCAAGCGGCCGGATCACTCTGCCGCGCGAGTCCACTCGCTCCTTTACGCCGACGATCATGTCCCGCGGTATCAGCGGGTCGGGCTTGTTCTGAACGGCAAGGTTTCTGCGCTCGGAAACTCGCGTGCCGTCGATCCACTGCGCACCCCGGCCGATCAGCACTACGTCTTCGTGGCCCTCGGTGGTGATCAACCCCAGACGCGGACCCTTCTTTTCGATCAGCCGGTTCAGCGCGATGGTGGTCGAGTAGCGGATCATTTCGATTCCCGGCAATAAGTCCTCGATCTTCATGCCGAGCGCGGCCGCACCGTCTTCAATCACGCGCGTAAAGCAGACGGAGAGATCGTAAGGGGTCGTCGGAGACTTTTTGATCAGGGCCTTCCCGTCATAGTTGAGGACCAGATCGGTGAAGGTCCCGCCGACGTCGATATCGATAGAATTCATTCGACGGCCTCGAGTCGCTGTTCACGAATCACGAACTCTCCCTTCTGCAGTCTTTCTTTCAACCGGTCCACATCGATTTCAATATCATGCGTGATGGGATGCCCGGGAGGCAGGTACTCCGTCTCCACTTGCGTGCCGCAGCCCGGACAATAAAATTCGACGATGCGGACCCACAGCGGGTCGGGAGAAAAATTGAATGCTCCGGACACCAGCGGCGGATGAATCTCCCGCGGGTCGCGATCGTGAACCAGGCAGCCCTTCTTGTAATTTTCCCGGGCGGGGCCGATTACGCGATCGCAACGGTTACACACCCACTGTTCACGATCGAGATCCAAATCGAGATACTCGGTGATGCGCAGCCGGTTCTTTTGTGCTGTCGCCATGAGCTTTCCTCTGCTGGAAATGCCGACTACGCTTTTGGGGAAACGCGGCTGAGCGAGCCGTTTCCGAAGCGGTCCATCGTCATTTCCCATCCCTCGGGAATAAAGTAGGTGCTGTTCACGTCTTCAAGCACTGCACATCCCTTCACTCGATTGCCAGGCCGCAATGCTTCCCAATTGTAAATTTCCGCTTCGCCTTTGCTGCTGCCCCACAAAACCCTACGGGTCCCTTTACGCGCGTGCGACGAATCGGCACCTTGTAGCGGGCTTTCTGCCAGCCGCGGCTTGGGCATGCCTTTTTTCACCGAAACGCGGATTAGCTCGAGCGAAATCGGGCCGTCTTGCGCGCCTCCAGGTTTCCCGAGGGCCTTGGCGAGCGCCGCTTGCAAATCCTTCTCGCTGCGCAGAGACGATTCGGAGCAAGGCACCGAGATTGAGCGGTGGCCGTTTCGAGATGCATCCAGTTCGTAGGCGTAGACAATTCCATCGGGACGGATGCCTTCGCCCAGCAGATCTTTCACGCCTTCGGCTTTCATTTCCTCGATCATCTGCCGAATTTGGATGAAGCCCGCATCCGAAATCTCGACCCCTGCCAGCGAGCCTTCGTACAGATGAGAAATATCGGAGACAGAAGAGCCGAAAGCGCTGAATACCGGTCCCAGAGAAAATAGCTGCACGCGGTCGAGCCCCGCTTTTTCCGCTACACCGCAGGCAAACAAGCTGCCGTTACCCCCATAAGCAAAGAGAATCGATTTCGACAAATCTTGCTTCAACCCTTTTTTTGCGGCGGCGATCAAGTTCGCCACGGATTCAAAGGCCCGGTCGAGAATGATCCGGCAGGCTTCTTCGGTGGTTACGTTCAGCGGCCGCGCCACTGATTCATTAATCGTCTTGCGCGCCAGCTCCAGATCAATCGCCTTGGTGCCCCCGAGGAAATAATCCGGGTTGATGAGTCCAGCGGCGACGAACGCGTCGGTGAGCGTCGGCTGATCCCCTCCGAGTCCGTAGCACGCGGGCCCGGGAAATGAACCCATGCTTTCCGGGCCTAACTGAACTTTTGGCTTGCCCGCGTTGGCGATGGGCTTAACGACGCTGCCGCCGCCCAGCGCGATCGAATGTAAATCAGGGAGCGAGATCGCCACGGGGATGCCGAAAAAGTCGGATGGCCTGCGGTAGATCGGCTCGCCGTTGAGCAGCACGCTGATCTTCGCGGTAGTTCCTCCAATATCCATGGAGATCACATCATTGAAACCGTAAGCCTTCGCCAGGTAGGCGCTCGCATGAATTCCCAGAATCGGTCCGGATTCAATCGTGTCAATCGCCTTGGTCTTGGCGATGCCCGCCACCCCTCCATTAATATGACTCACCAAAAAAGTGCCGGTGTACGCTGCGGTTTCGCGCAGGTCATCCTCGGCCTTGAACAGTGTCGCCGCCAGCGCACCATGCGTGTACGTATTGATCAGCGCAGAATATGTGCGCGTTTGGTCCTCCGCGGATTTGGAGATATCGCTTCCCGCTAGGACCGGCACGGAACCCAGGAAATGATCGGGATATTGTTGGTCGATAATTCGTTTGATTGCAATTTCCCGGCGCGGATCACGATGCGAACCTTTCAGGCTGACACAGATACGTCGCACGCCGCTTTCCAGCAGCTTGCGCGCGGCATTCATGATTTCCAGCTCGCCCGCGGAAGCATTCACGCCGATTACGTCATGCTCGGATATCAGGCGATTCAAAACGCTGCTGCGGGGCTCTTGGCCATAAAGGTCTTTCTGGTGACCTTCGGAGACCAGTAAGCCGATGCGGGGACCTCGCGATTCCGCCAGCACGTTGGAAGTGATCGTAGTGGACCAGCGAATCAGCTCCACATTTTCGAGAAATTCATTCGTCCCGGGGAAACCTAGTTTATCGGCGCCTCGCGACAAGCAGTCAAACAGGCAAACGGTCAAGTCGTGCGGAGTGGTGTCCACTTTCACGCAGAAGACTTCCTCCCCGCTGGTGAAGATGCCGTCCGTTAATGTTCCGCCGACGTCAATGTCCACTGTCCACACAGCACCCTCACCCGGCCTCTAAATCATTTCTTCTGGATTTGCAAAACTTGCGAAGACGGTTCCGCTGCGTAAAGCTGATCGAGAGTCGCAGTCCGTCGATCGAGAACCGCGCACTGGTTTAGCGAGCCTTTGTCGGTGATTTCGCCGGCATCCAGCGAGGGCGGCTCCTCCACTACGATTGCTCGCGTGACGCGAGTGGAACTCCCTGTGGCATTCACGGCAAAGCTCTCCAGCAACTCTTGAAAACGCCGGCGCACGTTTGGATGTCCGAAAATCTTCGCTGCGGATGAGGAGCGCTCCAGTCCGGAGCAGAGGGCGCGGCATTGTTCGATGTCTCCAAAGATCATCAGCCCAACCTCGTCTCGATCGTGGCCGGTTACAACAACGTCGCGTACAAATGGGGCGAAGTGGCTCAAAATTCTGCCGCGAAGAGCGCCCACGTTGACCCATGTCCCGCTCGCAAGCTTGAAATCCTCTGAAAGTCGCCCATCGAATTCGAAACCTTTGTTCACATCGGACGGATCCACGAAACGAAGCGCGTCTCCGAAGCTGTAGAATCCCTCTTGGTCGAACGTCTTTCGCGTGAGTTCCGGTTGGCGCCAGTAGCCTGGAGCTACGTTCGGTCCGCGAACTCTCACTTCGAGTTTCTTTCCGCGCGGAACAAGTTTGGCCTCAACGCCGGGAATGGGAATGCCGACTACGCCTGCCCGATCGGTTTCCCAGGAGGTTTGAATGGCCATTGGCGCAGTCTCCGTGGCGCCGAGACCGGATACCATCACGATTCGCTCGCCGCAGGTCTCCAGCGCCAGGGCTCGGTAAGCATCCCAAACCGGTTGCGATAAGCCTGCACCCGCATAAAACAAGAGACGCAGGCGGCGGAAAAAATTTCCACGAAGCTTGGTTTCTCTGCGCAGAGCCGGCAGCAGATCCTCATAGCCTTTGGGAACGTTGAAATAAACCGTCGGAGAGATCTCGCGCAGATTGCGAATGGTTTCTTCGATGAATCCGGGACCTGGCTTGCCGTCATCAATATAAAAACTCCCGCCGTTGTAAAGAGCGATGCCGACGTTGTGGTTTCCACCGAAGGTGTGATTCCAGGGAAGCCAGTCCACCAGAACGGGAGGCTCGTCCTGCAGAAAGCAAAATACCTGCGCGATCATTTGCTGATTGCAACAGATCATTCGGTGCGTGTTGATGACGGCTTTGGGCATTCCGGTCGAACCCGAAGTGAAAAGAAACTTGGCCACGCTATCAGGCTGTATCTGCTCGTGCGCAGCCTTCACCGCAGCCGTAGGTGCAGTAGCCGCGAGGTTGGCAAACAGGGTTGCCTTCCTGCCCTTTGGAGCAGCGCTCGTAACCACCAGCTCCGTATCGCCGCTGACGACTGCCTCGATAGCGCCCTCATACCGCTCGCCGTTCGAGGCAAATACCAAGCCCGGTGTGAGGATGCCCAGCGTGTGCCGCAACCGGCCGAAATCCTTTGAAACCAGCGAATAGGCAGGCGAGAGATGCGCTGTAGGAACTCCGACGTGCTGTCCCGCCAACATGAGCACCAAATGCTCGAGATCGTTCTCCGAGAGAATTGCTACGGGCCGCTCGGCCGAGAGACCTCGGTCCAGCAAAGCTTGTCCGACGCTTTCGACTGCCGCGAGCACTTGTGCATAAGTAAGCCGTCGCCATTCTCGGTTCACATCTCTCTGAGCGGCGCAAATTCTTTCCGGAAACGCCTTCGCCCAATGGACCAGGCGATCGGTAAGAACTTTCGGATACGGACCCAGCGCTTCATCTGGGCGCACCAGCAATGTTCCGTCAGCCAGCTTTTCAATGGACGCTCCGGAACTCCGGAGCCGCACTTGGCGGACGCCTTCGCCCCTAATGGCGTGTTCCACGCTCGGATCATTCTTGGCGTGAGTCGGATTCATTGTTTCCATGATATCAGCAGGAATGGCTTTGCAGACCCCCGGTTATGGGCAGGCACGACTGTTAAGCGGTACGGGACAAGCAGTACTCAGAGAATTGTCACGCCGGGAAGGGTCCGGCCGCACGCAAATCGCAGGCCGAACCCTTCTCCGCCGACAGACGCTAAAACGCGAACTTCGCCGCGAACTGGAACTGGCGCGGGTTCAGCATGGTCCTGGGGGCGCCGAACAGGCCATTCGGAACCGGCGGGCTTGGTACCGGCGCCAGATTCGGACAGGTGAACGTGGCCGGGTCCGTGGGATTGAAGTTCGCAGCTTGGGCCTGAGTCTCTCTGGTGGCCTTATCTTTGTAGTTCGTTGGAGTCGCAGTCCCTCCGCATATCACCGCAGCACCGTACACTGAAGTCACCTCATCCACGTTCGGTCGATTGAGTAAGTCAAACGCGTCAACCATCAGATCGAGTCTCAGACGCTCCCGAATCTGGAAATAACGAGAGATGCGCATATCCCACGAGTAGAGAGGGTCGCCGACGTAGGTGTTCCTGCCCAGGGTTCCAACGCGGTCCGTGACGGGATTTGTGTCGCCATTGGCATCAAACCCGACGAACATGGTAAAGGGACGTCCCGTCTGCAGCGTAACGATATTGCTCATCGTGAAGTTGCGGAGGATGCTATGGATAGGACCAGTTCCCGTAAAGTTCGCTATGAACCGCTGACGCACGTCTTGGTTCGAATTCGCCCGTTCCAGCCCGCGGTTGTAGAGGTCTTGCGGCGTGCTGACGAAAGTTGTAAACGTGCCATCGTCCAACGTGTGTGAGAAAGTGTAGTTCGCGTTAAGGCTGAAATACTGTCCGGCCCTCTCGGTCACCTGAAGCGTCAGGCCGTTGTAAACGGAATTACCTGTATTGTCCGTGTAGTACAGTAAACCAGCATTGTCGTAGGCCGCACCACCGGTAGTTCCTGCGGCGCCAAAATAGGCCTTACCCGTGGGCCAGCCGGCAGGAGGCGGTGGAGGTGGCGCGCAATTCGGGACGCCCGGATTAATGCTAGGAACAGTAGTGCCCGCCGGCGCGCCGAATGGTGGACAGACGTTTAGGTTCTCAGCACGGACTAGATGGTGCGCCCCAACCCAGAGATACCCAGCGCTAACCGTGAGCCCATGTCCAATTTCCCGGTCGATCTCAAGATTGGCCTGTTCGGAATAAGGGATTTTGCTGTTGTGCTGCACCATGCCCGCGCCCGCAGTGCACGATGGCGGGCAGGCACCCGTAATGAATTGCGCTGGGACAATGCCCATGGTCACCAAGTCAGCCGCCGCGTTTGCAGGAAGGAGGAACGTTGGCGGCCCAGCCAACGGGCCTGGCGTCAATTGATTCAGAACCCAAGTCGCCGTGTTTGCACCATCTCGAATTCCGGGAAGCGTCTCCCCAGGAATTATCACGGGTCTCTGCGGCTGCGTAATGAACAAGAAAGAGAGGTTGTAGCGATCGTCGAATAGGCCCGCGCCAGCCCGTACTACTGTCTTGCTGTTCGGAGACCAAGCCAAACCGAGGCGAGGCTGGACGCCATTATAGTGAGGGCGAATTTGCTTTTCCAATCCCGACTCAAAATCGTACCGAATGCCATAATTAACCGTCAAACTGGGCCTGACTCGCCATTGATCCTGCGCGTAAAATCCGTAATAGGCGTGGTCCAGCGTCTCCGAAAAGTTCCCCGTTTCGGACGGGAGATATGCATTCTTCCAATTTGTCGGAATTGGCGGTGGCTGCGGCAACTGGCCGCTCGGGGGATTGGGTGCATTTCCAACCGGCGCTCCCCAAAAGACGATCGGAACGCCGTTCAATGGGTCAAGCGGGTTCGGCCCCGGAACGGCAGGGAAACCGGTCGAAGTCGCACACTGTCCGTCGGCAGGATTCGACGGAATGTCCGCACCTAGATTTACAAAGTTGGCAAAATCCACCAGGCAATTGAGACCGGGCAACACAATTCTCATCGGAGTGAATCCAGGCCAAATCACAAAATTGTTGACGTAGTTGTAATCCATGCCGAATTTCGCGACGTGGTTACCTTTCACCCACGATACATTGTCCGCGAGTTGAAAGCGGCTTTCGTAAATCGCATCGAAAACTCCGAAGTTGTGCCCGAACAAAAGCGTGTTAGGAATGTCCAGATTGGGTTGGCCGGTGACGCCTGGAAAATTATAGTGGCGTCGCGCGTATTGAGCTAGAACGCTATTCACCAGGTTGGGCTTAAGTATCGTGCTCACCGTCCCCACCAAAGATTGATCGCGCAGGAAGAGATTATGACCGCTGCTGGGGGCGCCGATGCCGCCACCGTCCAGCGTGCTGCCTACTAACTGGTTCAAATCGCGTCCATCTTCAATGTTGTAACGCAGACTCAACCGGTTGTTGGAATTGATCTGATAATCGGCTTTGATGATCCCGTAATCGTTATCCTTGGTCTTCAGGACATTGGGATTCTCCGGCGCAATTCCCAGGGCCGCTTTTGACTCATTGATCAAATCCAGGTTTTGATAAAACACGCCCGGAAAGGTTGGCGATTCCGCGCGCCGCTGGCCTTCGTAGTTCGTAAAGAAGAAGAACTTGTCCTTTTCTATCGGGCCTCCGAGCGACGCGCCGAATTGATTTTGACGCAGAGTATCGTCGTCCGGCGAGGGCTGGAGGAGCGACCGTGCGTCGGTCGCGTTGTTCTGCAAATAGTCATATACCGTGCCATGAAATTCATTGCCGCCCGATTTGGTAACAATGTTGACGATCCCGCCCAGCGCGCGACCGTACTCCGCGCCAAACCCGTTGTTGACCACACGGAATTCCTGCACCGATTCCTGCGGCGGCGTCGACCGTTGCGAACCGGTCACCGTGTTGATGTTGTCTGCGCCGTCCACCGTGACTTCATTGCTGAGATCGCGCATACCGCCAAATGAAACTCGAGTCACCTCGAATTCTGTAATTGTGGACTGCAAGCTCGTGCGGCCCGTGGCCACGCCCGCGGTCAGCAGCGCAAAATCGGTGAATAGTCGCCCGCTGATTGGCAAATCGTTGATTTGCTTCGTGTCAATGACTTGGCTGATTTCTGTTTTGGTCGGCTCAATCGTCGGCGCTTCCGTGTTCACTATCACCTCTTCGCCATGCGCCGCGACTTTTAGGGTGATATTGACCGTGGCTGTCTGGCCAACGCTGAGTATGGTCCCCGTCTGGGTGTATTTCGCGAAGCCTTTGAACTCGGCCTTGAGTTCGTAGCGCCCGGGAGGGAGATTGGGTATCGCGTAATAGCCGGATTGGTCGGAGGTAGCGCTGTACATGGTATTCCTATCCATTTCGCGCAGGCTAATGGTGGCGCCGCTCACAGTACCGCCGCTTTCGTCGAGCACGGTTCCGTTTAACGACGCTACGCTGGTTTGCGACCATGTTGGATCTGCATAACTAAACAGAATCGCAATCGCTAAAATGGCAAACAGCCCAGTGCGTATCCTCATCGGTCACCCCTTTTACTTGCCCCGCCTAGCGGGAGCAAACCCCTGCTTCGCGTTGGTATTCCGAGCCAAATTTGCAGCAGGTCTAACGCCTGTGCCGCGGTTTGTCAAGCACTTTAATCGTCCGCTTGTGCGAATATCGGTTGCATCCATAATTCGATTTTATAACCTGAATAAATCAGCCTCTCGCAGCCACAAGGAAATCCGCACGCCTAGTAACTCTTCGTTCGCCTTCTTCCAATCTTCGGCCACGGCCGGTTCAATGCACACTTCTGTCGCGGCTGACCCAGAAGGGCTTGCGGAGCGCCCTCTTATCGGTCTTCCCAGCTGCAGTCTTCGGGATCGCCTCAGTAAATGCCACCGACTTGGGCGCCTTCACGCCCCCGAGCTTCTCTTTGCAGTGCGCGATGACGGCATCCTCACTTAACGATTCTCCGGCTTGCAGCACCACAATTGCCTTCACCGCCTCGCCCCATTTCTCGTCCGGCACGCCGATGACCGCGCACTCATGGACTTGCGGAAGCGCCATTACGCCGGCTTCTACTTCCGCGCAGTAAACATTGAAGCCTCCGGTAATGATCATGTCTTTCTTTCGGTCGACGATATAGAAGTAGCCGTCTTCGTCCCGGTAGCCAATGTCGCCGGTGTGATGCCATCCATGAGTGCGAATTTCAGCCGTGGCGTCCGGCAGCTTGTAATAGCCACGAGTCACCAAAGAGCCGCGCGCGACAATTTCGCCGGGTGTGTTGGCAGGCAGAATGCCGCCCTCTTCATCCATTACCGCGAGGGTTACGGCAGACGTCGGCTTGCCGCAACTTCGCAGCCGCTCGCTATGGTCTCCGGCGGCGGCCGCGGCAACCGTTTTCTGATCTAACCAGGTCAGCAACATCGGTGCTTCCGTCTGGCCGTAGCTTTGGCACATGCATGGTCCAAAGACTTCGACCGCTTTCTTGAACTTGTCCGGAGAAACCGGTGAAGCTACGATTAAGAAAACGCGCAAGCTCGAATAGTCAAAATCACTCAGTTGCGGATGGTTGAGAAGCGCATATAGCGCGGTGGGCGGCAGGAACATGTGCGTGACGCGGTACCGTTCGATGTTCCTTAAAACCTCAAGCGCGTCGAATCCCGGCATGACCACATTGGTGGCGCCGAGCGAGGTCATCACGAAGGCCACCACGCCTGCCGCGTGTGAAAGCGGCGCGCTCGTCAGGCAGACCCGGTCAGTGGTGTCGCCCGCCCAGTATTGACTGGCCATTTCCGTCATGGTTCCCCACGCTAGATCGGTAACCATAACTCCTTTAGCCGCTCCCGTAGTTCCGCCGGTGGGAACCAGTCCCATGAGGCGTTCAGGATTTCCGTAGGGATCTCCCCAGTCGATCTCCGGCGCGTTCGCTCCATCTTGCATAAATTCGTCTAGCGACGGATTCCGACCATCCTCGGCGTCGATGCAGATCCAATGACGCAGCGTGGGAACGCGCACTTTGAGTTCTTCGGCTTGATCGCGGTAGCTGCTGTGGTAAAAAAGCCAGGAAACTTCCGCGTAAACCATGTATTCAGCATTGGCTTCCGGCGCATTCCGGGAGTTAATCGGAACCCACACCGCGCCTGCGCGTAGAATCCCCAGCATACAGAACAAGACACGCGCGTCATTTGGCGAATAAATCGCAGCGCGTTCTTCGCCGTGCAATCCATTCGCTCTCATCGCGCGCGCGATTCGGCGTGTGATCTCCCGCATCTCCTGATATGTATAACGGCTCTCACCGTCGATGATCGCAGTCCGCTCCGGGCACGCGTCTGCGCCCTTATCGAAATAATCTATCGCGCGCATTCTTAATCGTCTTCTCTCGGTACTCCAGCCATTCGCCACATCACTCGTTTTGCTCAAAATTCCGCGAGGAGGACGATTCGTCCAAAACAACGCTCACGAAAGGAGTTTTGCCTTCACGAACCCGTGACTCTCCAGTGCTCCGAGAAGTTCACGATGTCCAAATGCAGACGTGGGCGAAGCGAAACCAACCTTGCGCGGCGCTGCATGGATCAAATGGTGCGCTGCAAATGCTTGCAGGAGCCCGGTCTGCCGATAAGCGCAGGTTCCGAACATCACGCACTTGGCGAAAGACGTCGTCCCGCGCCCGACGACCACATCGATCGTTCGGTGCTGTCGAGTGTTCTCCCGCGGCGGGGTTCCAGCTTGCACGGAGTTAGCCATCTCCGAGAGCTTTCGCTCCTGCTCTTCCTTGGGCAAAGGCCGAATCTCCTTCTCGTAGTGTATTTCTGTGGCCAGAACATTTTCCATGAGCTGCCGATCCAGTATCCCGCCCATCGACCGGACGTTTGCGACCTGCGGATGATCCTTGTACCAAACCGGGTGCGGGAAACCTCCCCACGCGAGTGCCAGTTGCGTTTCGACTGAACTCGGCAAAATCGCCTCATGCCCCCGCGCACGTATCCAAGGCTTGTAGCGATGCTGTTCCAGGTAACAAGCCTCCGTTTGTATCACGGCAAAAATCGTTTGGGTGGAACCGAACGTCGGCGCACCCTTGAACATTGACAAAGTCTCGAGAGTGTCGATGCCGCTAGTCTCCAGGCATATTTGAGCGGCAATATCGCTGGTAGCCGACATATATGCCGTCGCTGGAGCGGCGAGCAGTCCCGCGCGCGCAAACTTCTCACTCCATTTCTCCGCAACTTCTCTTAGCCACGCCTGTTCTCCGCTGATGTCAAGGTAATGGCATCCCGCACCGAGGCAGGCTTCGATCACGCGAGGTCCGTTATAAAGGAATGGACCGACGGTGTTACACACCACTTTGGCACCCGCGAACAATTTCTCCAGCTCCGCAGCCGAATTGCCGACTTCTGCAATCTCATAGTCCGCGGTTTCAATGCCGGGAACGTGACTCAACACTTGATCGATTTTGCCTCGATTGCGACCGGCCGCCAGAAACGGAACGTTGTATTCTCGAAGGAATTCAGCGACCAGGCGTCCTGAAAAGCCGCTTGCTCCGTACAGAATTACTGGTTTCTTATTGGCCATCACATTCCTCGCTTCGGTGAGCGCTTTTGCAGAGGGTTTCCGGGAGATTTCGCCGGCTCTTCCGACCTCGTAAACTCGGCATACTATGCTAAAGTCGCTTTTTCGCTAGTAGGAACCTTTCAGAAACCTGGTATCGGGAGACTCACCATGCAAGACAAGTCCTATTGCGCGGTAGAAATCACGGCTGAGATCATTGGCGGAAAATGGAAACCGCTAATTTTGTTTTACCTGCAGGATAAAACCCGCCGGTTCGGCGAGATTCATAGGCTGATTCCAAGGGTGACGAAGAAGATGCTGACTCAACGGCTCCGCGAACTGGAAACTGGTGGAATCGTTCATCGCAAAGTGTTTGCACAAGTCCCGCCTCGCGTGGAGTACTCTCTCACGAGACATGGTCAAAGCTTGCGGCCGATTCTGGAATCCATGTCGGCGTGGGGAGACCGTCATCGCTCGCGCTACGGTGGCGTTCCGTAACTGGTTTCTACTGCGCGTGGATCAATTGCACCAACAATCAGTTCAGTAGCATCGAAAGTTCTTGGGCTGCGGCTCGAAGCTGCGGCAGGAATTTGGTCTGCAGCTCCTGGATGGAGAGGCGATGTGCGTGCGCCCCCACGTTCAGTGCCGCCACTACTTTTCCGCTTGGATTCTGGATCGGAACGGCCATGGAACGCAGGCCAATCTCAAGTTCCTGATCGACGAGCGAGTATCCGTTTCGCAGGACCAGGCGGAGTGCCTGCCTTAATTTATCCAGGCTCACAATCGTTCTGTTCGTGTGGCGAGTGAGCCGAACGCGTTCAAAAAAGGATTCCAGCTCGGCAGGTGGCAGGTTGGCCAGCAACACGCGGCCCATCGAGGTGCAAAACGCAGGCAAGCGGCTGCCCACTCCCAGGTCGATGGACATGATGCGGGTTACGTTCGCTCGCGCCACATAGATGATATCGAGGTCTTCCAGCGTCGCGATAGAACAGGATTCGTGCAACACGTGGCTGATATGTTCCAAAACTGGCTGGGCGGATGCCGCGAGCGGCATCGAGGAAATGTAGGAGTGGCCGAGCGCCAAGATTCGAGGCTGAAGAAAAAAGTGATGGCTATCGTCGGAGCCGGCAAAACCAAGTTTGGTAAGCGTGTAAAGACACCGGCGCACCGCCGCTCGCGAAAAACCCGTCTTGGTGCTCACTTGCGAGATAGTAAGCTGGCGCTTCTGCGTCGAGAAAGCCTGTATCACCGCCAAGCCGCGCGCCAAAGAGGTCATGAAGTTTGGATCTCCCGTGCAATCATCGAAGAACGTGGACGGCGTCAACAGTTCGCGCGCAGCTCTTCGCGCGGACGGTACACCTGGTGATTGTTTCTCAGTACTTGTGCGAGGATTGGCAGTGGACATAGGCTCTCCGTTAGGAAGTCGGGAAGGATACCCTACTCGGCCGATATGCGCACGGAATTTCGATAATCGGTCTTGACAAAATATCTCCCCCTTGCATTAATTCGTCTTAACTCCGCGTTTTCGCCTGTGTATTAAAAGCGGTGCGGAGACCACCCTGTTTTTGTAACATCGCCGGAGGGCACCGGTTCCGTGTCTCGTCAGTTGCTAGGAGGAAGTGGCGTGGCCAAGACTGTTACATACCGCAGGCCAAATCCGGACACGCAGCCCCCTTATCTGCATCCAGCCTATGTCTCCTCTATTAAACGCGCGCCGTCAAAATCTCTGATTTATTTGCCGCACACGCTCTCGGAAGTCACCGGACCGTCGTTCAACGAGGCGGCAATCGATGTGAAAGCCTGCGACCTCACGCGCCAACATTCGGGGAATCCGCTGGGCGAACGCATCATCGTCAGCGGACGAGTAATGGATGAAGATGGGAGGCCGCAGCGGCACTCACTCATCGAAGTCTGGCAGGCCAATGCTGCCGGCCGGTACTTGCATAAGCGCGACCAGCATAATGCTCCTCTGGATCCGAACTTCACCGGATCCGGACACACGCTGACGGACGCACAGGGACGCTACCGATTCGTAACCATTCGCCCCGGCGCATATCCCTGGGGGAACCATCACAACGCTTGGCGGCCGGCACACATCCATTTCTCGCTTTTCGGCCCGGCGTTCGCATCGCGTTTAGTGACTCAGATGTATTTTCCGGGCGATCCGCTCTTGCCCTTCGATCCCGTCTTCAACTGCACGGCGGATGAGAACGCACGCAATCGGTTAGTCTCGCTGTTTGACTGGGAAACCACAATTCCATCCCAGGCGCTAGGCTTCAAATTTGACATTATATTGAGCGGGCGCGAAGCCACGCCCATGGAGCCTTAGAATGAGTCGGCAGGCCACAACATCGCAAACCGTCGGCCCGTTCTTCTCCATCGGTCTGACGAGGATGAAACACGACGATCTGGTGAGCGCCGGCACATCCGGAGAGCGCGTGGTCATTGAAGGCTACGTCCGCGATGGCGACGGAGAACCGGTGCCCGACGCCATTATTGAGATCTGGCAAGCAAACTCATACGGGAAGTACGCGCATCCTGAGGATCAACAGAACAAACCGGTGGAGGCAAGCTTTTCAGGCTACGGGCGAATCCCGACCGATGAGGAGGGAAAGTTTCGCTTTACCACGATCAAGCCGGGACAAGTGCCGGATCTGGGTGGAAAGTTGCAGGCTCCCCACATTGTAGTATCCGTGTTCGCGCGGGGATTGTTGCGGCGCTTGGTGACGCGGATTTATTTCCCTGACGAACCGGCAAACGCGACAGATTTTGTGCTGAATTTGGTTGAAGCATCGCGGCGTGAGACGTTAATTGCCAAAAAGATCACGGACGCGAGCGGCACACTCAAATGGGATGTGGTTCTGCAGGGACCAAACGAGACCGTTTTTTTCGATTGTGGACTTTGATGATCCGAGCGTACTGTCCCTTCGTTTTATTTCCAAACGCGCTTGGCCGTTTCAACCACGAGCCGCAGCTTGGCCCACTGTTCGTCTTCTGTTAACAGATTTCCTTCCATCGTAGAGGCGAATCCGCACTGCGGGCTAAGTGCGAGGTTGTCGATCGGGAAATGACGTCCAGCCTGCTCGATTCTCCGGACGAGATCGTCGCCATTCTCGAGCTGCGGCAGTTTCGAGCTAACCAGCCCAAGCACGACCGTCTTGTTTTTAGGGACGAAGCGCAGAGGTTCAAACGTTCCGGAGCGTTCGTCGTCGTATTCGAGGAGGAAGCGATCCGCGGTCATGGTGGTAAACAGTTTTTCAGCGATCGCGTCGTATCCGCCTTCGGCGTACCAGTGGCTGCGATTGTTTCCGCGGCAAAGGTGCACCGCCAGCGTCACTCCGGGGCGCCGCGCTGCTTCAAAACAAGCATTGTCGGCGCGGATGGAATCATCGAGCAGCGCGTCCGGATCAACTTTCATCTCCGTGCGGATCCATTCGCGCCATTTCGGGTCGAGGTAATAGCTGTAGCGCGGTGCATCGATCTGAATATATTTCACGCCCTCGGCGGCTAGCCTGGCAAGCTCTGTTTTCATGATGCCGACGATGTCCCATAGGAGCGCGGAATGATTTTCGTACACTTTGTCGGTGACACCGCGCTTGAAGGAAATTGCCGGGAACTGCGTGGCGCTGGGCAGCGTCATTTTGATCGCGCCCGGAGAGTTCGCCTTCAGGAATGTGAGTTCATGTCCGGTGAGCGGGCGCACCTGGCGCAGTTTTGAAATCACGATACCGGTTACGCTGCTTTCCCGGGCGCCCTTCGCTTCGCCAACTTTCCAGGAGCGCGCCACGGCATCGCCCATGTCGAAGCCTTCGACCGCATCGGTGAAGTCGCTCATAAAGTTTTGTCGGCGCAGTTCACCGTCGGTGAAAATCGTCAGGCCCAATTCCTTCTGCTTGGCGAGAACGCGAAGGATTTCGCGGTCCTCGATCTCATGAAGGCGCTGCGGATTTTCCGCAACATTTCGTCGAGCCTCCAGAAGCTCTTGTGGACGCAGAAAACTCCCTACTTGATCGGCTCGATATTCTGTGGACATTCGTTTGCCTTCCCCGGAGTTCCGTTTTGCGAGTTGATGAGCGTAGCGGCTGCGGCGCGCGGTGTCAAATAGGCTGGCGCGAGGGACACGGAGAGCGACCGGGAGGGGTGCCGGATTGTCGATGGACTTGCACTTATGGCAAGATGCGCTTGCATGTCGTGGTACGAAGCACGAACAACTGCAAGGAGCGCTGCGATGTTTCTGCGAGACGCTTGGTACGCAATCGCCTGGGATCACGAAATCAAGCACGCGCCGTTTGGGCGCACCGTCTGCGGCGAGCCGATCGTGCTCTATCGCCAAACTAACGGAGCCCTCTCTGCTTTTGAAGACTGCTGCCCGCATCGCCTGCTTCCACTGTCCATGGGTTATCTAAAAGGCGAGCACCTGGTGTGCAAGTATCACGGACTGGAATTCGACGAGTGCGGCCAATGCGTTTGGATGCCCGGCCAGCAAGGGATTCACAAGGAAGCCAGGATGAGGATTTATCCGGTGGCAGAACGCCATCGCTTTATTTGGGTGTGGATCGGCGACCCCGCGCTGGCGAACGAAAAAAAGATTCCCGATCTGCGCTGGTGCTCCGATCCCAAATGGATCTTCGAAGGAAGCACCTATCACGTGAAATGCAATTACCAGCTTCTGGTGGACAACTTAATGGACTTGTCGCACGAAACGTACGTGCACCCTTCGAGCATCGGCCAGCACGAGATCGTGGAGGCGCCGATCAAAGTGGAATCGGACGACACCTCTGTGACGGTTACGCGATGGATGTACAACATCGATCCACCGCCTTTCTGGGCCGCAAATCTGAAGTCGCAGGAAAAATGCGATCGCTGGCAGATCTGCCAATTTTCGCTGCCCGCGAATGTGATGATCGATGTAGGCGTGGCGTCGACCGGCCGGGGCGCGCCGCAAGGGGATCGCTCACACGGTGTGACCGGAATCGTGGTGAATCTGATGACGCCGGAAACGGAAACTTCAACCTGGTATCACTGGGGCATGGCGCGCGATTTTCAAACCGGCGATCGCGGCCTTACAATGCGCATCCGCGATGGGCAGGCGGCTGTGTTTACCGAAGATCTGGAAATTTTGAACTCGCAGCAGGAAAACATTCTTCGCCGAACCGACCGCGGCCTGCTCAATTTGAAGATCGATGCCGGCGGTGTGAATGCGCGTCGAATTATCGAGCACGAACTGGAGCGGCAGCTTCACGCCGCGGCAGATTAAGGGTTCCGCGTGCCATTAGGATATTAGGCTCGGCGATTCAGACCCAGAGCTTTTCGTTTATCTTTAGGCCATGCTCGCGACAATACGACACGTAATGGTTGATGAACCAGAAGACATCCAGAGTATCGAGCAGATTGTCTTGATCGTCGTAGAACTCAAGAGAAGCGTTGAGATAAAAGAAAGTTTTCATGCCGTTCGGATCGTCTGAAACCAGCGTGTGAATCGCTCCGGGATTTTCGCGGACATAGCTTCCCGGCCTCGCCACCCAATCGTACTCGAGGTAGCGCCAGCTGCCTTCCAGCGTGCAGGCGAAAACAGGGCCGCGATGCCGATGGCGTCCGAGCTTCCCTCCCTTTTTTACCCAGAGAATGTTGGCGAACGCGCCGTTGCGCACATCAAATGCCAAATGCCGAATGTAAACGTTCTCCATGAACGGCACGTACGGAGACTCTTCCTCGCTCCCGCCGATGTGCACGTCAGGGCGGCCAAATTCAAGGGTTATTGCTTCAAGGCTGCTCGTTGTATCTATCTTCGGCATGTTGGCCTCCGCTTGATGTGCGCCAATGGATTAACGCAGTGCGGCACGAATGTCAATTCAGCAATTGTTGAGGTCTTATTTCGCTGCGTTGCGCGCGCTATCTGCTTTCGTTTCGTTAGCTCGCGCAATCACATAGGCGCGGATAGATTCTGCGTCTCGACGGGATATTTCCTTTGCGAAAGAAACCATTCCGTTTGGCTGGAGCAAACCGTCCAGTACGATGTTGAACCACTGGTCGTTCGCGAGCGCGCTCGAATACCGCAGGTCGGGAAGGGCACCGCCGCTGACGGCGACATCGCCATGGCAGCCGGAACAAAATCGCTGGTAGAGACGCTTGCCATTTTCGATAGTTGCTGCATTTGCCGTCGATTTGGGCGGATTTAGAACCGGCATTTCTGGTTCTTCCACAATTGGCAGAATCGCGTTGCCGCCCAATTTGAACGCAAGCATGCGTCCGATGTTTGGCCGCCTCCCAGCTTTCAAAGCGATCTCGCCAGTGGCCAACGCAAACACTCCGCCCCAGCCGGAGAGCACGGCCACGTATTGTTCGCCTTTGGCCTCGTAACTCACGGGGCCCGCCATTACGCTCCTTTGAACTGGCATCGACCAAATCTTTTCGCCCGTATCTGCCCGGTACGCTTCAAAATGCCCGTCGGCGGTTCCTTCAAAAACAAGATTGCCTGCCGTCGAAAGCACGCCGCCGTTCCACGGCACTGGGCGCTGCACACTCCAAACTTGCTTCTGCTGAATTGGATCCCACGCGATTAAGCGGCCGGTAACGCTCTTGAGAATGGCCGCTTTGACTTTTGGATCTTGAGGCATTCCCGCGGCCGCGAAGTCGATGCCATCATTCGTCGCGAGCGATTTCCATTCGAAGTTCGGATCCGACTTGTAAACGAATCCAGCCTCCTGAATCGGAATGTAAACGAATCCCGTGAGCGGGTTGTAGGACATGGGCTGCCAACTGTGCGCGCCAAGCGGACCGGGAACTACGGGCATAGGATTTTGTCCCCTGGAATATCGTGACGCCGGGTTTTCGATGGGCCGGCCGGTTCGAATGTCGATCGCCGTTGCCCAGTTCACGAATGTGTACGGCTTTGCGGAAATCAGCGCACCCGTGGCCCGATCGAGCACGTAGAAGAATCCGTTCTTCGGGGCGTGGAATAAAACTTTGCGCGTCTGCCCTTCGATCGGAATATCGGCCAGGATGATTTGTTCATCAGAGTCGTAATCCCAGTCATCCGCCGGATCTTCCTGGTAGTGCCAGACATACTCCCCGGTTTCCGGTTTAAGCGCTACGATTGAGCAGGTCAGGAGCCCGTCTTCGCGCTTCGGGTTTCGATACTTCTCGTTCCACGGCCCGCCGTTTCCACTTCCGATGTAGAGCAAATCGAGTTCAGGGTCATAAACAATGGCGTCCCAAACGGTGCCGCCGCCTCCGTGCTTCCACCAATCTCCGCTCCACGTTTTTGCAGCCGTTTCGAGGATCGGGCTTTCAAAAGGTTTCGACGGATCACCCGGCACGGTATAGAAACGCCAGACCATATTGCCCGTTTCGGCGTTATATGCGGAGACGTAGCCGCGGACTCCCATCTCTGCACCACCATTCCCGATGATTACATTTCCCTTTACGACTCTCGGCGCGCCAGTAATCGTGTACCGCCATTTTGGGTCGATGGTCAGAGTCTCCCAATCTTTGTTTCCTGTTGCGGCGTCGAGTGCGATCAGTCGGCCATCCAGTGTCCCGAAAAAGATTTTTCCGTGCCACGCTGCTACCCCGCGATTGACAACATCGCAGCACGCGTTCACGCCCCATTCCGGAGGAACCTTGGGATCGTACTTCCACAACAATGAGCCGGTGGCGGCATCCAGAGCGAAAACTTTGCTCCAGGCGGAAGTAAAATACATGATTCCGTCAACAACCAGAGGAGTCGCTTCCTGTCCTCGGCGGGTATCGAGGTCGTAGTGCCAAGCCAGTCCCAATCGTCCGACGTTCTGGTCGTTGATTTCCCTCAACGGGCTAAAGCGCTGTTCGCTGTACGTGCGGCCGTAGCTCATCCAATTCCCGGGCTCCCGATCGGCGTTCGTAATTCGCGAGTCGTCAACGTCTGCCGCTTTCGCGCCGCTTTTCGCCGGTGATTCTGCCGCCTTGCGGGAGCTGCGACTGCATCCTAAAACCATCGCCAGCGCGAAACAAATTGTGACAATGGAGGAAATGCGAGAGGTAGTGTAAGTTCGTCTCATGCAATTCATGTCAGTTGTGCCGCAAAGGCCGCAGGTTTCGCCGCCGCTTGGAACCGGAGAGTGTACACCAACCCTCGAGATCGCGGCTGCGGACACCTCGACAACGCTCATGGAACGGGGAAAAAGCTCAGGAGCACAGAATCATCGGGAATTAAATCCTATTAGACTGGGAACATGATGAAAACAACCACAGGCCTTAAAATTGACAGTCTCGTCGCCATCGATACTCACGTTCACATCGAGTCCGATGGCGGTCACGAGGTGAACGAAGCCGCACGCAAGTATTTCGGCGCGATGGGCGATGCTCCTAGCGGCCCGGCCCTCGCTGAATATTATCGGTCGCGAAAGATCGCGTGTGTGGTCTTCTCCGTTGACGAGCGGCTTACCGGCAGAAAGCAGATCCCGAATGACGAAGTCGCCGCCTTAGCCGCGGCCAACAGCGACATCATGATCGCGTTTGCCAGCGTAGATCCAACCCGCGGGCCCGAGGCCGTGAGCGAAGCCCGCCGTTTGATCGCTGCCGGCGGAATTCGCGGGTTCAAACTGCACCCGCCCATCCAGCAATTCCATGCCAACGATCGTATCGCCTATCCATTTTACGAAGTCCTCGCCGAAGCGCGGATGCCTGTGATTTTTCACACCGGACACAGCGGCATCGGCACCGGCATGCCCGGCGGCGGAGGTGTGCGGTTGAAGTACGGCAATCCCATGGACATCGATGACGTCGCGGTCGATTTTCCTGATATGCCGATCATCATGGCCCATCCGTCATTTCCCTGGCAGGATGAAGCCATTTCCATCTGCTTGCACAAACCCCAAGTCTATATAGACCTCTCAGGCTGGTCACCGAAGTATTTTTCGCCGACGCTCATCCAGTACGCAAACACACTGCTCAAACGGAAAGTCCTTTTTGGTTCTGACTTCCCTCTAATCACGCCCGACAGGTGGCTAGCCGATTTCGAAAAAATCGCCATCCGAGAGGACGTTCGCCCTCTGATCCTAAAACAAAATGCAATTCGCCTCCTGGGGCTGGATCACGCGGCTTAGAACGGAACGAGCATCTATTGCGCAGCGAATTCAGCGAGGAGAGCGGAGCGCAGGTTGTTCTGATGGTCGGCGGAAACCTTCACGCCGGAAGTGGTGAGATAAAACACGTCGATGGCAGTCTCTCCTTCGGTTTCGATGATCGCGATTTCGATGTTGCACCCTTCGCGCGAAAAAACTGAGCTGATTCGATGAAGAAGGCCGGGCTGATCCTGCGCGACGATCTCGACGAGCGTACTCTGAGCGGAGCAAGTGTTGTCGATCTTGACCCGCGTCTCGACCTTTACTTTTGGTTGGCGGCGTTTTTCGGAGTGCAGCCGGTCGCGCAGCATTCGATCGAGGTCAACTTTTCCCGCCAGCACGTCCAGGATGCTCGATTGGAACCGCTCCCACTCCGGCAAGTTCAGTTCCAGCGTTCGGAAGCGGTCGGTGAAATAAAAAGTATCTACCACAATTCCGGCCTGGTTTGAAAATGCGGCAGCTTTGACGATGTTCATACCCCAGGCTGCCAGAACACCAGCCATGGTGGCGAAGAGAAACGCGCGGTCGCGGGTGACCAGAGTGAGCTCGTACCAGTGGCGTCCACGGCGCAGACTGAGCTGCACCGGGTTCTTGTCCAGACGCGTAGCCATTTCCAAATGCGCCAGAACTTCTGCCGCCGGATGAGTAAGCAGATACCGCCGCGGAAGTCCTTCGAGAAAAGCATCCAGCCGCGTTCCAACCGACACCGCGAAAGTGCCAAGGTGCGCCATCACTTCGTCATGGGCGTCCACGTGGAGGCGCTGGTCCAAGCTGCGATTGAGATAATTTGAGGTGGCGATGTAAAGCTGCCAGATGTTTTCCGCTTTCCACGGCGTAAGAGCCTCTGGATTGACGGCTTTAATGTCCGCGTAAGTCAGCAGGCAGAGCATTTTCAGGCGTTCTGGCGTTTCCACTTTTTCGGCGAAGGCGCGCACCGTCTCCAGCTCGAAAATGTCACGGCGCAGCGCGGCGCTCATTTCTAGATGGCGGCCGATTAGAAATAGGACGGTTTCGCGATCCGGCGCGTCCAGGTCAAGGCGGGTCAGCACACTCTCGGCGATATCGACGCTGGCACGAACGTGATCCCCGGATTTCGCGCCTTTCCCGACATCGTGGAAAAGCAGCGCAAGGTAGAGAAGGTCGGGTTGTTCGAGTTCCTCCAGGAGTTCGGCATAGCGCTGATCCCATTTGGACTGAGACTGGCGCAGAGCATGGAGATTGTCGATCGCTACGAACGTGTGTTCATCAACCGTGAAACGATGAGAATAGTCGCGCACTACCAGCGCATCGATTCCCTCGAATTCGGGAAACAGGAGCGTGAGCAAGCCGAGTGAATGCATCGAGCGCAAAGCATCCGACGCATGAGGCGCGGTAAGAATTTCTTGAAGCGGGTGCCACAGCTCGGCGCCTTTAGGAGGCGTGACTGCGAAGGATGGAAGCGCTCGTTCGATCTGCAATTCCGTGTTGGAACTTAGACTCAGCCCGTGGCGTGCCAGAAACCGAAAGGCGCGAAGGATGAACTCGGGATCGTTGAGCGCTGCGGGATGGCGCAACGAAAGCATTCCGTCCTCGACGGAAAACTCGGCATTGGAAAGCCGCGACCTCAATTGCTGAAACTGGTGGTGAAGCGAAAGCCGCGCCGCGGGAATTTCCTCCAAAAGCTGAATGCAAACGTGATGGACTGCGCGCGCGTGACCGAAATACAGGCGCATCCAATCGGAAGCAGTGAGCGGCTCATTGCCTCCATCGCTCGGCGGATTCGGTGCTCGGCGTGAATTTGCAACGCCAATACGATGAGTGGCGGCAGCGTCCTGCGATTCCCAGGTGAGCGTGTTATCGTCCCGGTTGTGGCGAAAATGCAGGAAGCATCGGATGGACATCAGAGAGTCCAGGGCTGCATCAAACTGCTGCTGAATCGAGACCGGCAGAATCGCGTTTTCGACCGGCCAGACGTGGTACTTCTCAATCGCCGCTAGTAGTGAAAGCCAACTGACTACGTTGTAGTCGCGGAGACCGCCGGGACCGTCCTTAATATTTGGCTCAAGATGAAATACGGTGCTGCCGAATTTGCCGTGGCGCGCGCGCGTAAGTTCGGCCAGGCACTTCACAATCTGGTCGGACGCATGCGAGATGAGTTTCGGAATCACGTCATCGTGGAGTCGCGCGAATAGCTGGCGGTCGCCGGCAAGATAGCGCGAATCCAGCAGGGAGGCTGCAAACTCGGGATTCGCCGTATCGAACTGGCTGCACTCGGCAAGCGTGCGCGTAGCCGGGCTGAGTTTCAGTCCCAGGTCCCAGAGTCCCTGCGAAAATCTACGGATCGGATCTTTGAGCTTGGCTTCCGTCCCGTTTCCTGCGTGAAGAAACAGGATGTCGATGTCGGAATAAGGGAAAAGCCAGCGGCGGCCGAAACCGCCAAGAGCGACGACGGCAAACCCCGCCGGACCATCCGATTCGGAGCAGATGAATTCCTTCCAGAGACGCTCCATCATGCGTTCGATAAGTGCCGTGCGGCCCAGCAGCGCGGCGCGGCCCGAGCCTGTCGCAATAAATTGCTCGCGGATGCGCCCTGATTCCTTCTCATAAGAATTGCGCAACTCAGCAGTGAACGATGGGTTTGTTGGCATCAAAGTTGGTTCTAGAATTCTGCGGTCACGCGCCTTAGTGAGTTCGCTTGCCTAAACTCCCCGCTGCTGTGCCTGTGACCCCGCGGTCAGCATTTCAACAGCGTCCTCGGGATACGCCAACATGCCGAACTGCGGCACGTCCAGACCCGCCAGCTCGACCTCCTGCGTCACGCGCATGGAACGCCACGCATTCACGGCGGAGAAAATAATATAGGTCGCTCCAAACGCATAAATCGCCAGAAGCGTAGCGCCACCAAGCTGTACCAGGAACTGTGACGCGTCACCATGAAGCAGGCCGGTGACACCTTGGCCTGTCTTGCCGAGGTATGCCGCCGTGCCCACACCGTTCCACCCTGCGCCGTACGTCCCGTCTGCGAAGATTCCTAAAGAAACCGCGCCTAGCCAGCCGCAATAGCCGTGAACGGAAATGGCACCGCACGGGTCATCAATCTTGAGAATTCGTTCGTTGAAGAGGACGCCCACACAAACCACAATGCCTGCAATCACGCCGATGATCACCGACGCAGTGGGACTTACGAATGCGCACGGAGCAGTGATAGCCACCAGTCCCGCAAGCATTCCATTGCAAGCCATCGTTATGTCAGGCTTGCCAAAAAGTTTGTACCACAGAAGCATTGCTGCGGCAGAGCCTGCCACCGCCGCGAGATTCGTATTCACCGCTACAACCGAGATGCGTAGGTCCGTCGCACCAAGCGTCGATCCTGGATTGAAACCCATCCATCCGAAGAGCAGAAGAAACGTGCCGGTCACGACGAACACAATGTTCGAGGCCGGGAATGCTCGCGGCTTTCCGTCCGCACCATACTTGCCGAGCCGCGGCCCAAGGATAACGGCCAGCGCCATGGCGCAAAAGCCTCCGATGCTGTGGACCACTGAAGATCCTGCAAAATCCACATAACCATGGCCGAGGTGCATGCTGGAGCCCAATTGGGAGAGCCAACCGCCTCCCCAAACCCAACAGCCGGAAATAGGATAAAGGAAGGCGCCAATAAACAGCTCGCAAAGAAGGAAGGCCCAGAAGGTGATTCGCTCGCAAATGGCGCCAACGATAATGTAGCCGGCAGTCTCCATAAACACCACCTCGAAGAGCGTCAAGCAATTGCTACCGGCATCGTACGCGGGGCCAGTCAAGAAAAATCCCTTGCCTCCCAAAAATCCCCATTGGCCGCTTCCAATCAGGAAATGATTCAGAGTTGGGACGCCGCCGAGATTCGTGGGAGCAGCATTCACAGCGACCGCGCCAAATTGGAAAGCGTAGCCGACGGCGTAGTAAGCAAGGAATGCAAAAACGTAGGCCGCGAAGTTCAGCATCATCAGATGTGCGGCATTCTTCTTGCGCACCAACCCGCATGTCAGCAGAGCAAAGCCCGCTTGCATGAAGAGCACGAGGTAGCCGGTGAGGAGTGTCCACGAAAAATTCGTCGCGATACGCGTGTGGCCCACGCCATCAGCAAGCTTCAGCGCCAGAGGTTCTCTGGCTGCCTGTGCCTGGAATTCTTCAAAGTCCTTCTTGCTCTTGGCGTAATCGGGCGCGCTCTTGTCGGTAGGCTCCGGCACCACAAAGGGATTGCCGGCCGCGTCCGCGACCGAAAACTTATCGCCCGTGGCTGTACCCGCGGGATCAGGTTGCGATTGATCCGCAAAAGCGAGACTCATCGAGCCACAAAGAATCTGTGCGAGCACCAGGGCCGCAATCGACTTGGACATCCACTTTAGAGTGCGACGAGGGAGTGTGTATTGCATCTGGGAGCTCCTTTCCTGATTGAGGTAATGGCCGCATTCGCTGCGCCCATTCGTCAAAACAAAGTTCAGATTGCGCCGGGGCCTCGTTCCCCTGTGCGTATGCGGATCACGTCATCAAGAGACGACACGAAGATCTTGCCGTCTCCGATCACACCTGTTCGGGCGCCCTCCACGATGGCATCCACAACTTGTTCCACAAGATCTTCTGCGACAGCGATGCTTACGAAGATTTTCGGCAAAAAATCCACGGTGTACTCCGACCCGCGGTAAGTCTCGGTGTGGCCTTTTTGCCGGCCGAACCCGCGAACTTCGGACACAGTAAGGCCGGTCACCCCCAGCGCGGTTACGCGCTGCTTCACCTCATCAAGCTGGGAAGGTCTGATCACGGCATCAATTCGCTTCATTTTTGGTTACTCCTTTTGTTCCCGATCGGAAAACCCGCCGCCGGCAAGAAGGTATAGAACCTAGAAACGCACAATCAGTCAAATAAAAAACGCTGATTGGTCGCATCAGGTTCCCGTTACCGAACTGCCCGTCCGCAATTCGCTTGTGACATGGACATCGCGAAGGACCCCAGGACTATGTGGAGGCAAGTCTCCCGGTGTGAGAGCGGACGGGTTGAATCCGCAACGGAGGAGGACGCGATCACCTTGTACTCGGAAACGCTGTCCGGAATGCTGGCGCAGTCGGCGTCCCCAACTCTGTTACCAGAGTCTAGCTTGCAAGGCAGGAACAAAGTGTTACCCTAAAGCCCGCGTCTGGCAGAAGTGGTCTTCCTCACGACGATCCCCGTTCACCAATGTTCGCGTCGTGCAAAAGAAGATTCCCGCAGAAAGGTTGGTCACCATGGAAGGCGCACTAGGGCTGCATCGGCTTCAGTTCGCGTTTACCATAACGTTTCACTACATTTTCCCCCAGCTCACCATGGGACTGGCGCTTCTGCTGGTCTATCTCAAAACCAAGGCGCTGCGCACGGGCGACGAGCATTACAACGAGGCGGCGCGTTTCTGGGCTCGCATTTTCGGGATTAATTTCGCGCTTGGCGTGGTCACCGGAATCCCGATGGAGTTTCAGTTCGGAACCAATTGGGCGGAGTTTTCGAAGACAGCCGGCGGCGTAATCGGGCAGACCCTGGCGATGGAGGGAGTTTTTTCATTTCTTCTCGAATCGAGTTTTCTAGGATTATTTCTGTTTGGAGAGAAGAAACTGGGACCCATTGGGCACTGGTGGGCGGCATTTCTCGTGTGGCTCGGTTCGTGGCTCTCCGGCTTTCTTATCATAGCGACCGACGCATGGATGCAGCACCCTACGGGTTATGCGCGAGGCCCCAACGGAGAGATTTTGCTATCGAGCTTCTGGGGATTAGTGCTCAACAAATGGGCCCTCTGGCAATACGCGCACAATATGCTGGGCGCGGTTCAAACCGGATGCTTCGTCATGGCTGCGGTGGGAGCGTTTTATCTTTTGACGGGCAGGTATGTGAGGTATGGCAGAACATTTGTCAGAACGGGAGTCCTTGTGGGCGTGATTGCCGCGGTCTTGCAGCTTGTTCCAACAGGCGACATGCAGGGAAAGCTGATCGCAGCGAACCAGCCACCGACCTTGGCGGCAATGGAAGGCCTGTTCGAATCACAGGATCATGCACCCCTGGCGATCCTGGGCCAGCCGGACATGCAGAAACGCCGGCTGGATAATCCGCTTGTTGTACCGAGCATGTTGAGTTTTTTGACCTACAGGCAGTGGGCTGCACACGTCCAGGGGCTAGACAGTTTTCCTCAAGAACAATGGCCGGACCGGATACCGTTGCTCTACTACAGCTATCACGTGATGGTTGGACTGGGCACGGGGTTCATCGCCGTTCTGGTGATTGGGGCATGGCTGCTTTGGAGGAAACGATTGTACGAATCGCGATGGATGCTCTGGATATTGATGCTTTGCTTCCCCTTTCCTTACATCGCAAATACGGCGGGATGGATGACGGCCGAATTGGGGCGACAACCTTGGCTCATCTATGGATTGATGCGGACTTCTGCAGGCGTGTCGCCACGTGTGTCTGGCGGAAACACGCTGTTTACGTTGTTGGGATTCATGGGGATGTATGCAGTTCTTTCGATCTTGTTTCTATTCTTGATCTCCCGGGAAATTGCGCACGGGCCGGAGGCCGACGAAACGGATCAAATGCCGGCGGCCGTCGCCGCGGATTGAGGAGCAGCCAATGGGAACGGTCTGGTTCTGCCTGGTGGCGGTTATGATTGCCGTATATGTTCTGTTGGACGGTTTTGACCTTGGTGCCGGCGCGATTCATCTGATGGTGGCGAAAACGAATGAAGAGAAACGGCAAGTCATCGCCAGCATCGGGCCAGTTTGGGACGGAAACGAGGTATGGCTGTTGGCAGCGGGCGGAACGTTATTCTTTGCTTTTCCGGCACTGTATGCTTCGAGCTTCAGCGGATTCTATCTGCCGTTGATGATAGTGCTGTGGCTATTGATCCTGCGGGGTATCTCGATTGAATTTCGGAATCATGTTGATAGCGCAGTTTGGACACCGCTATGGGATTTTTTGTTCTGCGCATCGAGCGCGCTGCTCGCGGTTTTTTATGGTGCGGCGCTGGGTAACGTGGTTCGCGGGGTCCCGCTGGATGCGAGCGGCTACTTCTTCGAGCCGCTGTGGACGAACTGGCGGCTGGGTCAAGAAACCGGGATTCTGGACTGGTACACAGTACTCGTCGGTGTGTTGGCGCTTTTGGCGCTGGTCATGCACGGCGCGCTATGGGTACACATGAAGACAGCAGATACGGTAAACGAGCGCGCAGGACGCGTCGCGACTCGAGCATGGTGGGGTGTCGTGGTGCTCACGGCCCTCGTAACGGCAGTTACATTTGCTGTGCAACCGCAGCTACGGATAAATTTTTCCAGATGGTGGTGGGGATTGGTATTTCCGATTTTCGCGGTAGCGGGAATGGCGGGCGTGCGATTCGAATTGAGCAGGCGGGATGAGCTCAAGGCATTCCTTGCATCGTGTATGTATCTCACCGGAATGCTTACGAGCGTTGTGTTTGGCGTCTATCCAATGGTAATGCCTTCGCGCGATTCGGTGCATTCGTTGACCGTAAACACCGCGAAGGCTGGTGCCTATGGACTGAAGATAGGACTGATTTGGTGGACGATCGGCATGATCCTAGCCGCGGGGTATTTCCTGTTTGTGTACCGGTCATTTGCCGGGAAAGTGGCGGCGGAAAAGGATGACGTACAAAAACACCGGAATGGACTTTAGGGCCGACGCGCGTAAACCTATCGTTGTTGTTGGAAGCATCAACCTTGATCTGGTTGCGACTGCAGAGCGAGTTCCGTTACTGGGCGAAACTCTCACGGGACGGAGCTTTTCAACTTTCCACGGCGGCAAAGGAGCCAACCAAGCTGTCGCGGCGGGCAAGCTCGGGTATCCCGTCAGCATGGTAGGTAAAGTGGGCGATGATTCATTCGGTCCCTCGCTGAAAAGCGCCTTGCGCAAAGCCGGTGTGGACGTAAGAGCGGTTGGGACCGTGAAAGGTTCCTCGGGCGTCGCGCTGATCAATATCGGCGAGGACGGGCAGAACAATATTGTTGTCGTTCCCGGCGCGAATGGAAAGCTGCTCCCCAAGGATGTAACGCGGTCGTCCGCTCTTTTGCGGAAGGCTGGAATGCTTTTGACGCAACTTGAAATTCCGCTGATCACCATGGAGACCCTGGCCGTCTTTGCGCACAAGAATGAAATACCACTGATGCTGGACCCCGCTCCCGCGCGCGAACTTCCGAAGGGATTGCTGCAATGCGCAACATGGATCACGCCGAATGAAAGCGAAACGCGCATCCTCTGCGGCCTTAGCCCCGGCGAACCTGTAACCCGGGCGACGGCGGCGAGTTGCGCCGATCTGCTTTTGGAGCGCGGCCCGAAGAACGTTGTGATTAAGATGGGTTCGCAAGGCGCTTTTCTGGCCACTGCCTCAGGTACTCGGGAGATGATTCCGCCCTTCGCCGTGAAAGCCGTGGACACTACAGCTGCGGGAGATGCCTTCAACGCAGGCTTCGCGGTTAGTCTTCTCTCAGGCGCCGCGCCCGTGCAGGCGGCGCGCTATGCCTCTGCGGTCGCAGCCATTTCCGTCACGCGAATGGGAGCGCAGCCTTCCATGCCGTCCGCCCGCGATGTGGATCGGTTTTTGAAGCTGCAATAAAGCATTATGGCTTGGGCTCTGCGGTTAGTTCCGGTTGCGGCAGGGCCTCACCGCTGAGTTCGTTTTGTCGGCGTGCGCGGCTGGCGTTGAGCAAACGCGTTGCGGTATCCAGCTCTGCCTGCCCTTCTTTGGATCGGCCCAGGCGCAACAAAATCTGGCCCTTCAAATTATGGTAGTTGGGATTGTCCGGCTCGATCGTGCGGGCGGAATCGATTGCAATTAAAGCCTCGTCGAATTTCTTCTCGTGCTGGTACACCCTGGCGAGTCCGAAATACGAACTCGCGAGATGAGAATCCCGTCGCAGCGCTTCCCGAAAATTTTGCCCGGCCTTTTCATCGTCCTGCAAATACAGGTAAACAAGACCGAGCCGGTCGTAGTTGAACGCCACGTCGGGTTCCAGCGCGATGTCTTTCTCAAATTCTTCTTTAGCGCGAACAAAATCCGGGCGAACCAGATAAGCCAATCCCAAATTGAAGTGGACGAAAGGAAGGTTGGGGTCCGATTGCGCGGCTTGCTCGAGCTCTGCAAGAGCCTTGTCATTCTCCTCGCGGTTCAAAAAGGCCTTGCCCATCAGCAGGTGGTACTCCGCGGTGTTCTGCCCCAATTCAACGAACCGCGTCAGCGCGCGTTCTTGCAAGGCGCTATTCCCCGCTTTGTCCGCAGCGTTGCCGAGTACGTACAGATAGTTCAAGTCCTCTGATTCCTGCGGCCACAAATCCTGAAGCGCACGCACCGCGTCGGTGTTACGGTCGGTGAAGAAATAGCAGAGGCCCAGAAGGTAGCGCGCTTGCACGGAATCCGGCTGGTCGCGCACCACGGATTCAAACGGCGCAATGGCGGAGCGAAATTCGCTCTGGCGATAGTAAACCAGGCCGATGTTCAGGCGGATTCCGGAGACGCCCGGCGCGAGCTTTTCCGCCTTGTGCAACAAGTCGAGCGCCTGGGACCAACCTTGACGGCGCATTGCGATCACGCCAAGATTTGCGTAAGCACCGGCCGAGTTGGGGTCCCGCGCAAGCACTTGCTTGAAGAAGCCTTCGGCTTCGTTCAAATTGCCGGCGCGAAGGGCCGTTTCCCCGCTAGCGAAAAGCTCAGGGATGCCCGCTTGCTGTGCATCACTTCGAGCAGCCCCCGGCGATCCTTGCCGCGTACCGGAAGACGAAAAGCAAGGAGCCAACTGACCTGTCGAGGAGTGGAGCGGAAGAACCAGGAACAAAACCGCGAACCACAACCTGATCGCTGAACACGCAATTCTAGAACCGGTTAGAATTGGGCCGCTCTTTTGTTTTGAATGGGTTACGGCGATTTCTGAATGTGAAGCAGAACCGGTTAGCAGTGCAGCAGAAACGCCGGATTTCAAACGCTGGAGGCATAGCTTCGCTGACCTTTGGTAAGGGTCTCGAAGCTGTTCCATTTTAATCACGGAAAACGCTAGCACGCTGTTTGGCGAATTTCAAGGACGCGTGCTTTGTGGACGGTCTAGTGCTGCCACGCAGTTCGCGCGCACTTTGACGCAACGCAAGAATTTCGGGACGTGGGTCCTATGAGCACAACCTCAAAGCAGGGCGTGATTGCGCTGCTGCACGCAGCGCCGTTATACCGGACCGACACATTGCTTTTTTCGCTTGACATACGGCGGCCCATGAATTTTAATTCGTTTTAATAAATTTAATAAAAGACACGGGTGGGGTGCCCTGGCGTATTTGGACTCTCAAATCCTGAATCCGGTTTCGAGTAGTTCCCTATTCTCGCGGATGTCCGGAATCTTGCGCGTTGAGTCGCACAATTGCACATGCGTGACCTCTTGACTTTTAGATCGACGGAGACGCCCATGAAATTTCTTCGCACCGCTTTCTGCTTGCTCCTATTCCTTTTGTGCGTCTCAGCAGCGGCGTTCGCCCAGGACACCGGCACGTTCACCGGGACAGTCCATGACAGTTCGGGCGCAGTCGTGGTCGGTGCAGAAGTGAATATTTCCAATTCGGCTATTGGAATAAATAAGACGGTAACAACCAATACGAATGGAGATTGGGTTACTCCCTACATTTCGAACGGTACATACAATGTAACCGTCACCGCGAAGGGGTTTAAGAAATATGAGGCCAAGGGTGTAGTCCTGCGAGTCGGACAGACGGCGAAAGTAGATGTAACGCTCGAGGTGGGAGCGATCACGAACGAAGTTACCGTTGTGGGCGAGGGCCTGGCGCAAGTCGAGACAGAATCAGCGCAGGTCGGTGGAGTACTTACCGGGACTGAGATCACGCAACTGCAATTGAACGGTCGCGATTTTGCGCAGCTTATTACCCTAACGCCCGGCGTGAATAATCAAACGGGGCAAGATGAAGGAACCGTGGGAATCGCCGGCAACACAATCTTCTCGGTGAACGGAGGCCGCGGAGAAAACAACAACTGGGAAGTGGACGGCGGCGACGACATGGACAACGGCAGCAACAACTCGCTGAACGTTTTCCCGAGCATCGACTCTATTGCCGAAGTCCGCGTTCTGACTTCCAATTATGGCGCGGAATACGGACGAAACGCCTCCGGAACGGTGGAGACGGAACTCAAATCCGGAACGAACTCCTTTCACGGAGACGTGTACGAGTTCGTGCGCAACGATCTTTTCAATGCAAAGAATTATTTTGACGGACCGGGTCCGACTCCGGAATACAAGAAGAATGATTTTGGTTACACGCTGGGCGGCCCGATTTACATCCCCGGCCACTACAACACGGATAAGAGCAAGACATTCTTCTTCTGGTCGGAGGAATGGCGGCTGGAACGCATTCCCAATACCTTCAATATCCCGGTTCCATCAAATGCCGAGAGAGGAGGAAACTTCAGCGACGTATGCCCGGGTCCGGATTGTCCAAACTTGCCCGGCGGCGGAACGCAGATTCCAACACCGCTTGATCCCAATGCGGTGGCCATCCTTGCTGAGATTAATGCGCCCAATAGCACGACTGGTTGCCCTTCTACGATTAGTTCCTGCTACAACGCCGACATCATACAACCCACTTACTGGCGCGAAGAACTTCTGCGCGTGGACCACAACTTCTCCAGCAACCTGCGCGGAATGTTCCATTACATCCACGACTCGTGGAACACCGTTACGCCGACGACGCTATGGTCCAACGCGACGCTGCCTTCGATCCAGACGAAGTTTGTGGGTCCGACAACGAGCGCGGTCGCGCGGCTGGTATACACAGCTTCACCAACGCTGGTGAATGAATTTGTCTTCAGCTATACAGCCGACCACATTTTTCTCACGAATGTGGGCCCGTTCGCGCGCCCCGACAGCATGACCATGACCGGTATTTTTCCCGACTTTGGCGGAAAACTGCCGACCGTGAGTGTTAGCGGCAACCAGGCTTACGGGCAGGGATTTACCGCCGACCCGTCCGATGAGCCGTGGAACAACGCGAATCCGACCTACACCATCCGGGACAACGTCACCAAGATCATCGGCAAACACACTTTGAAATTCGGGGCCTACGCCGTGATCGCGCAAAAAAATGAGTTTTCGGGCACGGGACTGGAAGGCTCGCTGACATTCGATGCCACGAACACGAACGTCACCACGGGAAACGCGTTTGCAGACTTGCTGCTTGGAAATATCTCGACCTTTTCACAGGCAAATCTGGAACCAAAATATTACAGCCGCTATCAATTCGTGGAACCGTACATCAACGACGATTTTCACATCACGCCGCGGCTCACTTTGAACCTCGGGCTGCGACTAAGTCTGTTCGGCACCTACTACGAAAAAGAGAAGAACACCTACAACTTTGAGCCCGGCGCGTTCAACCCTGCGAACGCGCCGGAACTGGATCCGGCGGGATCGGGAGCTCTGGTGAATCCCATTACCGGGGCATTCCTTTCGCCGACAAACCCCGCCGATGCTCAGTTTTTGTACAACGGACTTGTTCAGTGCGGCGGTTCGGGCGTTCCGCGCGGATGCATGAAAGGCCATCTATTCAATCCCGCGCCACGGGTTGGTTTCGCCTGGGATATTTTCGGTGATGGAAAGACTTCGCTGCGCGGCGGTTACGGAATCTTCTTCGATCACGGAAATGGGAACGAGGGGAACAGCGAATCCTTAGAAGGAAGTCCGCCATTCGTGTTGAACCCACAGCAGCCGAACATCGCTCCGGGCATCAATGGCTGCACGCAGACAACCGGGTACACCTGCATCGGCGGCAGCGGAGCATTGGCTTATCCTCTTAGTCTAGTGGCCATTCCTACCCACGCCGTATGGCCGTACATGCAGCAATGGAATCTGAGTATCGAACGGGAAGTGTTCAAGAATACGGTTCTGCAGGTTGGATATGTGGGCAGCAAAGGAACCCATCTGGCTTTGAACGTGGACCAGAACCAGTTGCAACCGACCGCGGCATCTCAAAATCCTTACAACCCCGGCGAACCGATTGTGGTACAGAATAGTACTGGCCAAGTCGTAAACACAAACTGCAACACTCTGACGGTGAACGGTATCGCTCTAACGGGGCAGGCTGCCATTAATCTGGGAACCGCATGCGGAAACGATCCCTCGCCATTCCGTCCCTTTGTTGGTTATGGAACGATCACTCGCAAGTATTACGGGGCGGATTCGAATTACAACTCGCTGCAAGTTTCCATCCGGCGGACGATCGCGCCGTTGGTCGTGTCTTTGTCCTACACCTACAGCCATTCGATCGACGATGCATCCGACTTGGCGGATCAGAACTTTGTAAATTCGTACGACTTGGCCGCGAACCGAGCGAGCTCGAACTTCGATGAACGCCACATTCTGACGTTCAGCTATGTGTACAGTCTACCCTCGCACTGGGCGAGCGGATGGAGGAAGGTCGCACTGGGAGGGTGGCAGTACTCCGGAATAACGTCGTTCAATACCGGGCAGCCGTTCAGCGTGTTGAATGGCGTTTTCGGCGACAATGCTGGAGTAGCCAACGGCGTGGGAACTAACGGCTCTTATGCTGACTTGGTTCCCGGTGTGAGTCCCTACAGCAAGCCTTCGGCGGCTGCAGTTGCGGCGCTGGTCCCGGGGTCGGGTCCCCTGCTCTTCAACCCCGCAGCATTTGAAGCTCCGACCGGCTTAACCTTCGGAGATTCCGGCAGAAACCTGCTGAATAATCCAAGCCGATTGAACTTTGACATGGCGATGTTCAAGAACTTTCCGATTCACGAATCCATTTCCATGCAATTCCGCGCGGAAGCATTCAACATTTTCAACCACACGCAGTGGGCCAGCAACAACGGCACGGCAAGCACGACGGGAAGCGGTGGCGTTGCGAACAATACGATCTCCTGCTATGGAGGACCGAGCAATTCCGCAGCGTATTCTGCGTGTCTTGGAAGCGGATTCCTGCAGCCGGAGGCGGCGCACAATCCCCGGATTCTCCAGCTTGGGTTGAAGCTGTTCTTCTAAGCGACGAAAGGCTTTACATGGACTGTTCGAGGGCGTCCCAGCAGATCGGACGCCCTTTGTTATTGCATCCGAATTTCACAGGCTTTGAAAAATCTTTCGGACGACTCTGCGAGGTTCGGAATAACGCTCACAGAAATATTTCAGGGAGCCGGAAGTGGTTTCGTATCGCGGATTCCCTTCCCTTCAATTAGCGTGTAAATGTTGTCCGGCGCTACATTCTGGAGCTTCTCGACTAAGCCACTTGGCCATTGAACTTCCACGAACTCCATGTTTGATTCCTTGCCTAACCCAAAATGCAGGCGCAGATCGTTTTGCGAGAGGTAGCTTGCGCCGCCCCGGACTTCATTGAACTGCACGAGTTTGCCCGCGTGCACGGTGACGCGCGCGCCAATCGCAGCGCGGTTGCTCTTCTCGCCGATTAGCTTGAAGAGAACTCGGTGATTGCCGGCGACGCCGTGATTCAGCAGTAGCGAGGGCGGTTCGCCTACATTCAAAAGCAGGATATCGATGTTTCCATCGTCATTGACGTCGCCGAATGCCGCGCCACGGCGCGAAGCAAGAGGAATCGCATTGAGCCCGGCGCCTGCAGCAGAATCCGTGAACGTGCCGTCGTGATTATTCATGTCCAACAGCAGCGGCTCGCGATAGCGCGGGCCGGAATCCAGCGAATCCATCTGCGGGTAAACGTGCCCGCTGGCGACGAAAAGATCGACCCAGCCATCGTTGTCGAAATCGAAAAACCCCGTGCCCCATTTCACATAGGGATAGCTGGAAGTAGCCACGCCTGCTTTCCAACTGACGTCGTCGAAGCCCGTGGCGCCGAGATTGTGGTACAGGCTGTCCCCTTGGTCCATGAAGTTAGTGACGAAGATGTCGAGCCTGCCATCGTGATCGTAGTCTCCAAAGTCCACGCCCATCGATCCTTCGGCGTCTCCTTCGGCGCTTAGAGCCGTCCCGGTTTGCATGCCGACGTCGGTGAACGTGCCGTTGTGATTGTTGTGGTAAAGGTAATTGGGGCCGGTATCGTTAGCGACGTAGAGATCGGGCCAGCCGTCATTGTCGTAATCGCCCCAGACCACGCCGAGACCGTAGTAGGCGTTCGAGTCGTGCACGCCCGCTTTCTGCGAGACTTCTTCGAATGTTCCGTCGCCCCGGTTGTGATAGAGCAAATCGGTCTCGCCAATCATGCCCCAGGGACCGCATTGCACCACGATGCCGCGGAATTTGCAGGAGCCGAATGCAGCGACGTTGGCCAGATCCACGTGAACGTACCGCGCGACGAAAATATCGACGAAGCCGTCCTTATCGTAATCCGCCCACGCAGCGCCGGTCATGAAGCCGCTTCCGCGGACGCCCGCTTTGTCCGTGACATCCTCGAACGTGCAATTACCACGGTTGTGGTAGAGCGCATTTCCGCCGTAACCGGTGACGAATATGTCGGGCAATCCATCGTTGTCAAAATCGGCGACGGCAACGCCCATGCCCCAGCCCTTGCGGGTGAGCCCGGCTTGCTTCGTGACGTCCTCAAATTTCAGTGGGGCAGATTGGCGGTAGAGCGTGATCATGAGGTCGCCGCCCTGTTTGTAGCGATCGACGGTCGAGCCGTTGACGACCAGGGCCGAGAGGGTGCCGCTATTATCGCAATCGATAAAGCCGACGCCGCCGCTCATCGATTCGACGATGTACTTCTTGTCGGGCGAGGAGATGTGCGGGACGGTAAGGCCGGCGCGCGCCGCTATTTCCTCAAAAATCGGCACCGGCGCGCGAGGTTTGCCGGTTTGCGCACGGGGTTCCCAGCAGATCGGACGCCCTTTGTTATTGCATCCGAATTTCACAGGCTTTGAAAAATCTTTCGGACGACTCTGCGAGGTTCGGAATAACGCTCACAGAAATATTTCAGGGAGCCGGCAGGGGTTTCGTATCGCGGATTCCCTTCCCTTCAATTAGCGTGTAAATGTTGTCCGGCGCTACATTCTGGAGCTTCTCGACTAAGCCACTGGGCCATTGAACTTCCACGAATTCCATGTTTGATTCCTTGCCTAACCCGAAATGCAGGCGCAGATCGTTTTGCGAGAGGTAGCTGGCGCCGCCGCGGACTTCATTGAACTGCACGAGTTTGCCCGCGTGCACGGTGACGCGCGCGCCAATCGCAGCGCGGTTGCTCTTCTCGCCGATTAGCTTGAAGAGAACGCGGTGATTGCCGGCGACGCCGTGATTCAGCAGTAGCGAGGGCGGTTCGCCTACATTCAAAAGCAGGATATCGATGTTTCCATCGTTATTGACGTCGCCGAATGCCGCGCCGCGGCGCGAAGCAAGCGGAATCGCATTGAGCCCGGCGGCAGCAGCGGAATCGGTGAACGTGCCGTCGTGATTATTCATATGCAACAGCAGCGGCTCGCGATAGCGCGGGCCGGAATCAAGCGAATCCATCTGCGGGTAAACGTGGCCGCTGGCGACGAATAGATCGATCCAGCCATCGTTGTCGAAATCGAAAAACCCCGTGCCCCATTTCACATAGGGATAGCTGGAAGTAGCCACACCTGCTTTCCAACTGACCTCGTCGAAGCCCGTGACGCCGAGATTGTGGTACAGGCTGTCCCCTTGGTCCATGAAGTTAGTGACGAAGATGTCGAGCCTGCCATCGTGATCGTAATCTCCAAAGTCCACGCCCATCGATCCTTCGGCGTCTCCTTCGGCGCTTAGAGCCGTCCCGGTTTGCATGCCGACGTCGGTGAACGTGCCGTTGTGATTGTTGTGGTAAAGGTAATTGGGGCCGGTATCGTTAGCGACGTAGAGATCGGGCCAGCCGTCATTGTCGTAATCGCCCCAGACCACGCCGAGACCGTAGTAGGCGTTCGAGTCGTGCACCCCCGCTTTCTGCGAGACTTCTTCGAATGTACCGTCGCCCCGGTTGTGATAGAGCAAATCGGTCTCGCCAATCATGCCCCAGGGACCGCATTGCACCACGATGCCGCGGAATTTGCAGGAGCCGAATGCAGCGACGTTGGCCAGATCCACGTGAACGTACCGCGCGACGAAAATATCGACGAAGCCGTCCTTATCGTAATCTGCCCACGCAGCGCCGGTCATGAAGCCGCTTCCGCGGACGCCCGCTTTGTCGGTGACATCTTCAAAAGTGCAATGGCCGCGGTTATGGTACAGCGCATTTCCGCCGTAACCGGTGACGAATATGTCGGGCAATCCATCGTTGTCAAAATCGGCGACGGCAACGCCCATGCCCCAGCCCTTGCGGGTGAGCCCGGCTTGCTTCGTGATGTCCTCAAATTTCAGTGGGGCAGATTGGCGGTAGAGCGTGATCATGAGGTCGCCGCCCTGTTTGTAGCGATCGACGGTCGAGCCGTTGACGACCAGGGCCGAGAGGGTGCCGCTATTATCGCAATCGATAAAGCCGACGCCGCCGCTCATCGATTCGACGATGTACTCTTGTCGGGCGAGGAGATGTGCGGGACGGTAAGGCCGGCGCGCGCCGCTATTTCCTCAAAAATCGGCACCGGCGCGCGAGGTTTGCCGGTTTGCGCACGGGTCCCGATA
>CAWEST010000003.1:1712500-2127886 GCA_963811815.1 uncultured Acidobacteriota bacterium | reverse complement strand
GCGGTGGGCTCGGCGGCCTTCAGTTCGTGGTACTGCTTGATCGCAGCGTTCACATCTTGTTGCTGGATAGTTTTCAAAAGAGCGTCGGCGGTGGACTTTCTACTGGCGAGAGCTTCGACTTTTGCCAGCATCCCGTCCAGGGACGCCCTGGGAAAGAGTTTGCCGCCAAGCACCACCGCGTCGATACGCTTCGTATTCGCAATATCGTTGAGTGGATTGGCATCGAGCAGAACCAGATCGGCAATTTTGCCCGTTTCGACCGTACCGAAGTCTTTCTCCTTACCCATAAATCGCGCTGGATTGAGCGCGGCAGCCTGCAGGGCCTCCATCGGCGAGAGTCCAGCTTTGACGAGGAGGCCCAGCTCGTCATGAAGGCTGAAGCCTGGGAAGCAATAAGGGTTGAGTGTATCCGTGCCGGCCAAGATCTTCACGCCTGCCCGTTGCATGGCGCCCACGATCTCGGTGTCTCTGCTGAAAACCTTCTTACTCCGCGCCCAATCTTCCGCGGTCCGGGTCTTGAGGCGAAAATCAGTCTTTGGGTCCCAAGAAGCTCTAATGTCCCGCGGCATGTACTTCAGCCGGGAATCGTTGGTGAAGGAAGGGTCGTCAAGGAAGGCGGTGCTGTGCAAAACAGTGAGGGTAGGACATTGCCAGGTTTGGTTCTTTGTCAGCTCCGCAAAAAGGGCTTCTGCTTTCTGTGGACTATACGTTTCCAGCGCCAACTCCTCCCACTCGCGACTGGCCGCCCCATGTACAGCACTCACCGGCGGCTGTTGTCCTGCAATGATCGCCGCTAGCGTCTCCTGCGATGACTTGAGCAGCTCCGCTGCGCGATTCGAACAAGCAGGTAGGACCCCGGTAAGATGCTCGATGCTCTTCTGCCCGGCGTTCGACGCTTCCTCCGCTGAAACTGAAATCGGGACATGCCCCTCAAAGGGGATGCCTTGCTTCTTCGATTCATCCGCTATGGCGAAGTACGCATCCCGAGGAAGAAGGGAGTAGACCTTTATGAAGTCGGCCCCGTCCTGCTTGGCCTGAATCACCGCTTGCCGAGCCTCGGATGCGTTGGCCACTGTAGTGGAACCCGGCCAAACGGGTTTCGGTCCATCCACAAGTGCGCTGGCGATTAACATGTGCGGGCCCAGCAATTGCCCCGCCTCGATCTCCTTTCGCCACTGATGATGCATCGGCATGCCCCACATGATCCGTATGCCAGTCACGCCGTTGGCGATGAATAGTGGCAGATAATCCTTTTCATACCAATGGACGTGCATGTCCCATAACCCGGGAATCAGAAACTTCCCACTTGCAATGACTACCTGCGCGTGCTTGGGCACGCGAATCTTCCCGCTTTTGCCCACCTCAGTGATGCGGTTCCCGCTTATTAGCACGGTCATGTCGGGACGCGCAGGCCCGCCCGTCGTGTCGATCACTGTGACTTGGGTGATTGCAAGTGTCGTCGATTTCGTAGGGGCGGTCTCTGTTGCAACCAGAGGCCACAGCAGTAAGGGTAGCAGCAGCAGTCCAAATATGCTTTTCACTTGATTCCTCCTAACGTAACCTTCCAGCGCCCAGCGCCAAATCGGAGCCGGACTTAGTGCTTCCGAGGACAAGCCGCCAAGTAGTTCGTTTCACCTCGTTCACAATGTAGATGTGGATCATCTGTCCGTCATCGGCTCACCAACCACCTTGCGAAGTTGAGCCACGCATTCGTGCTGCCAATGATCATTAACGCGGGGAGGGATGTCAAAAGCGCCAGCCCGCCCCACGCGAACGCGGGATGCAAGCGCCGGTGTTTGACGGTGTCATATAGAATGCACACAACCGGCGTGATTTCGGTAAAGCTGACCATTTCCCACAGGCCGCCTGTATGAAGGAAATGCAGAGGAATGCGTTCGAGGCCGCCTGTAATCCTCCCTTGAGAGATGGAGTCCGACAAAGAGTCTCCTTGTGGTGCGGCATGTCGGGCAGACGTAGAACGGTTCCGGAGATTGTATGCCTCGAAGGGGTATGGGTCAAGCTACTCGCACAACGAGATACCCCGGACTGCCCGTCGATTTTGTGTGACAGGGCTCCCATCAGGGATGTGGGTGGATCGTGCCAGGATCATGGGCAAAAAGGGAAGTTACCGAATTACTGCCGCATTGCCGACCACTCGTCCGGAACTGTCGGATGGAAGAGTTTTCCGGGCTCCCGATAAGGCAGCGGGCGGGTGGCTAACCCCGAGAAGAACCATCAATGCGCCTGTGGCTGAGAGCGAAAGGGCCGCCGCCAGGATTCTTGGCCAGAAGATACCTGGGTGCACCCCGAACGGCAGCGCTCCGGCACCTGTGACAACGAACGCCCCATAGCCGCAGATGATTCCGATGGCGTGACCGAAAATCGTGTTTCGCGGGCTGCACGTTTTTGCCAGTGGCGAGAAGAACAGAAGATAAGCGGTAGGTCCGAGTGATGGAAACACAAATGGATTTCGGCTCAGGAGCGCCAATAGCGCCAGCAAACCAATGGTGACGAAGCCATTCACAAACACGTAGAGTGATCGCACGAGTCGCGGCGGAAAGTGATGCAGCAGCCAATCCAGCCGAAGCCGTCGGAGCAAGGAGAGGATGTGATCAGGTCCTGCGGGCTCCGGGGCGATTGAATCGAGCTTCCTCATCAAATATTGGGCAGCAGGTCGAAATATTCGTCGTCTTCGTTTTTGCCGCCCTCTCCTTTGCCAAGCATCTTTTCCGACTCGATGAACTCGATACGCTCGATCCATTTGACCATCTTGTAGCCAAGCTGGTTCTCGACTCGCAGCCGCAGGGGCGCTCCATATACCTGCGGAAGCCGTTGGCCGTTCATCTGCGAGGCCAGCAGACATTGCGGCTTCAGCAGATTCTCTAGGCTTTGCGTATCGTAGTAGGGACCGCCGTAGAGTGCTTCGCCAAAAGAGAAAAATGCCACGACTTTGGCCTCTGGTTTTGGGCGCACCAAATCAATGAGCGTTTTCATGGGAATGCCGCCCCACTTCGCGATGCCGCTCCATCCCTGGATGCAATGATGCATGGTGATGTGCTCGACCTCGCCCAACTTCTCCAGATCGGCCAGAGAAAGCTCAACCGGGTTTTCGACGAGGCCCCCCACCTTGAGCCGGAAATCCTCGAAGCCGGCTTCCGCCAGGTGCTTCCAGTCGTCGCGAATTGGCATTTTCCCATTGGGCCAGAAGTACGGTGAGATTTCCTCCTCGGAATACTTCTGCTGCGGAGTCAAGCGATTCAACGTAAGAAGCTGCATCGGATAGGTCACGGACTTGAGCGCACGCTGCAATCCGCGCGGGTGGTTCCATGAGATGTAATGCGCCACAATCCACGAAAGGACCACCACACCTATACCTACAAACCCGAGATACATGCCCATAGGGTTCTGATTATCTGTGCCCATCACAATGTGGTTCATATTCCGCACAAACCCGGTCATCACGATCAAAGTGACGTGTACGACGAGGAATGCAAGGAAGCTGAACATCGTCAGGAAGTGGATCGATCTGGCCGATTGCCTGCCACCAAAGATACGCGCGTACCAGGGAAAGCGATTCACCACTGCGGGCGACATGGCGATCCCCGTAAGAATCGCCAACGGGCCGAAGACAAAGACGACGGTGAAATAGGCGATCTGTTGCAATGCGTTGTAGCCGTAAAACCCGTTCGGCTCTGCGGGCAGATGAAATGTTGCGTAGTGCACCCACGTGTTCCATGCCTGCAAGAGAACGAGCGGCGAGGTCGGCACGATGCGCCGCCACTGCTCGGTGTCAAAGAGCATACCGACGAAGAGAATGCCAGTGATAATAAAGCCGTGAACGTCGATGAAGTGCCAAACGCGTGCAATACCAATTGTGTGCCGGTAGCCCGGCGTCCCGACTAACGGCGAAATGTAACGGGCGTCGTCTTTCGCGGTCCAGAGTCGGTCGCGTGGGACCCTTAGCGGCGTCAGCCGGATCCATTCGCTCCCCGGCGTGCAGCCATCATTGAAATACAGACGAGGATGATCCATCAGGATGGACAGACCGCTGCGAATCAGCATCATCACAAAAAGGAAATTAAAGAAGTGGCAATAACGAACCCAGACCGGAAACCCATGCGGTCCGGCGAAGTTGTTGGGATATATCTGAGGAACCGCTGGAACATCAGGCAGTCCGGCCACGGCGACCTCGATCCAAGACGCCGCGAATACAGAAAGGATCGCGATACCGATTCCGATCAGGATGGAGGGTCGAATCCAGAACCGAAATCGGCGATCTGGCGGATAGTGGACGGCTCTGTGTGCCGGATCGAACGAGATCATGCTGCCTCCGAACTTCCCTATGCGTCTAATACAGTTGATTATCGGGCCAATTGCTATATGCCAGTTTGCGAAAACTGCACACGTCGAATCTTGCCGCGCGACGTACCCCAGTCAGGCTTTCTCCGTCTCGTCCGGCCACGCTATGGTGAGCAGAAAAGCGCTGTCTTCAAGGGCTTCGACATCATGAGCAATCGCCCGTTCCAGCGCCAATAAGTGACCTGCGGGTAGATCAAAGACTTTGCCTTCTACATGCATTCGGATGTGACCCGCGGTAGCCTGGACAGAAATACTACCGGCAGCTTTATGTTCGTGAAGACGCGCGCCGGATTTCAGGACCGTCAGTACCACTCGAAAATCCGGATGCTTCACCAATGTCTTTGTGTGATTTCCAAGTACCAATCTCGAAGTCAAAATCGTGCTGCCCATCCCGCTCCGTGCTGGTTGCGGATGCGGCTGGGGCTGTCTGTGGACATGCCGGAACGGGATGCCAGAGATAGCCAAGCATGCACAACAGAAAATAGACTCCAATACGCTGAAGCGGGTTCATGGTCTCCTCCAGGTTCGTGATTCGGCTGTTGCCTCGATCCAAGGTCATGCCCGATCCGTCGTCTATCGAGAAGGACGACCTTTCGCGGCAGGGTCAAGAATGGATCGAACATTTCAAAATAGCCATGCCAGGACAGTGAGACAAGTATTGCTACATCACTCGCTGCCGTCCAGTTGCACCGTCCAGCATCGAATGTATTCAGTCGCATGAATTCAAAAATAGATATGTGATGGTCAGCCCGTGCAATTTCATTGCCTCACTGAGCAGTGGTCGGCAACGGCAGCGAAGATTGGCCAAACACATATTTCCATCCTGAAGGCGTACGCACGTATATGTCGCTGAACCACAACTTGTGATCGACTGACTTCCCATTGCTCGTAAATTTCTCCCAGAGTTTTGCCGTGACCACGGCCGTGTCGCCCCACACCCGAACAGTTTGGACTTCCTCGTCGTTTTGTTGGTAGATGTCTCCCCTCCGCGCATCCTCCAGCATGTCGGCTTTCGTGTAAGTTTTGCCAGAGCCCGTCACCAAAACGAAATCGTCCGCTAGAATACGAGCCATCGTCGTCGCATCATTTCGCTTTACGGCCGCTTGGTATTCCGTATCTAGCGCAGCCACTGATTTGCGGTCATCGTTTGTAGACGCACTCGCACCGCGTATCGCCGTTGTCAGAATGAGGCCGAGCGCTAACCCCAACGTCAGAACCAATGGCCGGTAAGAAAACCCAGAGCGGACCCTCATTTTCGCATCAATGCTCTTCGCGAGTGCATTTGCTGAAATAGGAATTCTCTTCATATCCATCTCCTTGTCAGACTCGTGTGGTGCTCGAAATTGACAATGCCCCATGTGATAAAGATGCGGTATAACTCCAAAACGTCGTCAACGTGAACCCGATCATCCCGGTCCCTCAGGTCTGCTCCTCTCCAGCGTCAGGGCAAGCTATCCATCATGTCATGCCCATCGTGAGATATAGGAACGGTCTTTAGACGATCTTTCTCGAATCTCCACTGAGGCGCACAAATTCGGATGGTTGCAGGGTTTGCGGAAGTGATTGAAGGACAAGAAATTCTGGTTGCGGCGGCCTGATTTGAGCTACGAAATCTTTTCTCGGCGACGCATCTGCTCTTGAGGCAGGCGCGTCACCGGGTGGAACCTGAAGAGCGGCCGTAAGCTTTCAATCCACGTCCTATCCGAACACATGAGCTCTCACGCAAAATGCAAATTCTGAAAAACGCGCAAACCACGTTCGCATAATTTCAAGTGGGAACATCCGCACGCCCGCCTTCTGCTCAGCAAGCAGAGGGTCGTATCCATTGCGCGAAAGCGGCAGTCGTGTCGTAGCCAAGCCGCGGGGTGGAGCTGTCTGGTTGCTCGTCGGGCTAATGCCCGGCAGATTCATCGCCCGACATTCGATCTACCGTCAAATGATGGATCTACGGCCAAATTGCACACTTAACGGGCACCTGAGTATTTGCAGAAGAGAGACAAGTCGCGTATTATCTATGGCGCGGGGTGGAGCAGCCTGGTAGCTCGTCGGGCTCATAACCCGGAGGTCGTTGGTTCAAATCCAACCCCCGCAACCATGGGCGCTTTGAGGCAAAACCTTGAAGCGCCCCCTTTTTCCCTCTAGCTACAAACCAGCCTCTCGCGGTCTCCTGTAGAACTTCTGACGTCATGGTTATTGTAAAGGCCCCCTTGCGGGTGTAACGGCGCAAAATGTCCCAGCGCCCATACCCTGAACGGAAACGTCGGTTCCCTTTTTCCGAGTTTGAGCCTCAAGAGTCGCCCCCTCGACGCGTGCGAGTTATACAAGAATGTCAGGTTTCTTCAACATGAGGACGGCCGCGACGATGCCCCGCTCGTCCAGAAGGTATGCGGCATTGACGAAGTGTCGCATACCATTGATAATCACCAAGCTCCGGATCTTCTGTGCGCGAATGTGGTGGCGATGGTCCGGCAGAAACCGAATGGCAATCCTCAGAAGGGCCTTCTTCGTAGTCGTCATCGTCACCGCCGCGGCACTGCTTGGCATTCACCTCGTAAGAAGTGGAGTTACCCCAGCGACCGTCGTACGGCTCTGGCCCGGCGATGCGCCTGGTAGCCTCGGGAACGGGGATGCGGACACCCCGACGATTTCGGTTTTCCTTCCCGCAAGATGGCACGCAGGCAGTGCCGGCATGGTGATTTGTCCGGGAGGCGCGTACAGCGTGCTCATGTCGTCGTACGAAGGCGACGACATCGCCCGATGGCTGAATTCCTTCGGCGTGGCCGGCTTCGTTCTGAAGTATCGCATTGCTCCGCGGTACCGCTATCCGGCGCCGCTCCTCGACGCGCAACGAGCCGTTCGATATGTGCGCTATCACGCCGCCGAGTTCGGCATCCGGCCAGACCGTGTTGGCATCATCGGCTTTTCCGCGGGCGGACATCTCGCCTCCACGGTCATCACGCATTTCCAGGGCGATAATCCCGGTGCGGCGGATCCGGTGGACCGTGTGTCCAGCCGTCCTGACTTTGCGATCCTGGCCTACCCGATTATTACGTTTCGGCCTCCGTGGACGCATCAGGAGTCGGTCAACAATCTTCTGGGCCCGAATCCGGATCCCGCGCTGATTGATGAGCTGTCCAACGAACTTCACGTCACCCACGAGACGCCGCCAACGTTTCTATTCCACACCGGGCAGGACACGGCGGTGCCTCCCGAGAATAGCCTGATGTTCTACGAGGCTCTTCGAAAAGCCGGGGTTCCCGCCGAATTGCATATCTATGCCGAGGGTCGGCACGGAGTCGGTCTGGCAAATGGCCACGGCAACGCCCCGCGTGTCCCGAGGCTGCTGTCGTGGCCGTTGCGCGCGGAAGAGTGGCTGGAAAACCAGTGGACTCCCGAACGCCGCTGGTCATTTTCGCGATTGTTCCGGCTATAGATCGAATCTCGCCGAAAGTTTATCCCATCCGTAAGAAGCTCCGCCGATGACGCACAAACCCAACGCGCAACACGCGAATTGCAGCAGCGGACCGCCATCCAGCCACTTGAGGACGAGATTCAGCGCGATTGCCAACACCACGCTGAGCGAGTAAATGAACAGCGAGTGGCGGCCGCCGACGATCGCCAGGCGGGCGATGCTCGATTCGAGCCATTTTCGCCAGTCCCACGGAATGGCGATAATCAGGATCACCAGACTGAGAAAATGTACCAGCCGGAAGGGGGAAAGATGGGTCTTGCCGGCATTATGAGCGAGCAGGCGCGCGGAAAACGGCGCGAGATGGTAAAGCCACTGCTGCACCGGACCGATCAGGATGGCCATCTTCAGTAAGAAAGAACCCAGAACGACCACAATCGCGAGCGTCAGGAGCGTCCGCGATTCCACTCTCGGCTTTACCTCGGCCCAGTACATTTTCGCGGCTGTGCCCAAAACCAAAAGAAACTGCCAGGCCAGCGGCTGGAAGTACCACGCTTCTCGCATCATCTGAAAATCGGGCACGCGAAACTGGATAAGCCAGAGAGCGAACGAAATCGCTATACACCATCCCGGCCAGCGGCGCAGCGCAACGACGGCCATCAGCGCCACCGGGGAAAGCACCAGATACAAAGGAAGGAGCGCGAAATCGTTGGGACTGTACAGCAACAAGAAAGTCCGCTCGATATATCGCGCGGGTTGCCCCATCCAGACGTAGAAAGCAGGCTCATTCAGGCGGATACCGCGCCACGCGAACGCTGCTACGATGCCCAGGCCGACTGCCATGGTTGCAATCTGAGCTGCGTAAATCCTGGCTTCCCTGGTTCCCAGCTTGCGCAGCGCGGCTGCGATGCCACCGGAGCGGAACGCGCGCGCGTACATCCCGGCATTGACGTAGCCGGATAGAAACACGAAGATCTCAGCGAAGTCGCTAAAACCGAGCTGACCCAGCGTGAAGTGCGACCACACGTTCGGCCGCAGATGATCAACGAACAAAATCCATAATCCCAGCCCGCGGAAAAAGTCGATGGCCGGATTACGGTTTCTGCCGCTCCCCACTGCCGGCCGCGATGTCGTCTCGTCTTTCATAAACGATGTACTCACCGTGCTCCAGAACTCGCCGATACTCGTTGCCAAGGGTATCGCGAATGTGATTGAACGCGGCAGGCTCGCGGCTCGCGGCGTTGTCGGCCCAGGCGCGGTACCAACCTGATGTCACGATAAATCGGGGCTTCAGATGCGTGTAAAGGCCGAGACGAACGTCATCGGACAGGAAACCGCCGAAGCCCAGTACATAGCCGAGTTCCGCGGGCGCGATGACACTGTCTTGCGGTGCGAGATTGGCCTGAACCCAATCGGCGATCGGCAGGAAGTCAGTGCGCAAGGGGTTCCGTACGAAGTGGTGAAGCACGCCCGTGGTCTCAATACCGATCGCAATCGCCAACGCAGCGCAGAGCGGTATGCGCATGGAATGCCGCTGCCATAATTCGCCGACGGCTATCGCCGCGAGCGCCGAAAGAAAGGGAAGCGAGTACACCAGATAGTGTTGAAACTTCATTCCTTCAAACAGGGCCATGAGCAGAAACACAGTCAGGCCGGATGCCGCCAGAATGCGCACGCCTGCCTCGCGCCTGAGTTTTCTGTCGAGTAGCGCAGCGAACGCTGCCGACGCGCACAGGGCGAACCACACCGCCGAACCCGCTCCCTTTATGGTGTTCAAATCGCCGAATCCGAACGGAAGCAAGTATCGCAGCTTCAGCTCCAACCAGAGCGCCCGCCATGGTGCGGTGATCCCGCTGAAGCGCGCGCGGGGCAGGTATTCGCCGGCGAAGCCCGAGACGTTTCCGAAGAACTGCGAGCGGAAATCCGCCGACGCCTGCGCGATGTACAGACCCCAAAGACCTGCGCCGATCAAATAGGGCAGGCACGAAATCGCGGTGTCGGCGAACGTCAGGCGTGGCTGCTCCGCAGACCGCAGCGTGTAAAGAATCGTCACCACCAGAGCCGCCGCGAACAAAACCCCGCAGGGATGCGTGAAGATTGCGGCAGCAGCCAGCGAGTTGCTTGTCAGCAGCGCCGCCCGCAACGACCGGCGGCGAATTTGCAGAAACGCAGCAACGGCGGACGCGCCCAGGGCCGCTGCCATCATGTCCATTCGCCCGTTCGCAGCCGCATTCAGAAAATTGCGCTCAAAGCCGATGACGAGACACGCAATCAGCGCGGCGGAGTACTTCCCCGAGAGCCGCAACACAATAATGAACCACGACAGCAATGCCACTACACCGAAAAGAACGGACAACAATCGTTGCCGGAAGAGACTGAACCCTACTACCTTGTACCAACCGGCCTGCGCCAATAGATCCAGGGGCATCATCCAGTAAGTGTGCCGCTCGATTCCCGCCAGCCAGGTCCCCTTCGACGCAAGTACCGTGGTTCCCATATAACCGTGCTTCGCAAGGTTGACTGCCGGGATAGCGCACCACGCCTCGTTCGACCAGGGTGCATTGCTGACCGCCAAACTTAGCGCGAGCGCGGTCCAGGCTGCGAGAATCGCGATGAGACCCACGACAGTTCGCCGAGGCATGCCGCTCATGGCTCCCGTCTCAATCGGGAGAACCGCGAACTACTGCTGGGAATGGACCAGCCGTGCTGATCGCAGCGCGCAACGATTTCACGGGCGCTGACGATGGGGTTCGGCTGTGTCAACCGGTACAGAATGCAGAGTGTTCGGTCCGGCTCGTAACCCGCCAGATCGCCGGGCAGTGTCTCGGAGCCTGCCACCAGCAGAGCAATCTCCTGCGCCATAGTCTTCCCGGGAGGAATTCGAAATTCGAAATCGTGCGGTAGCGCAATTCGGGAAGTGGCCAGTCCGCTTCGAATGTCGTTGAACTGGACGCCTTCCAAAGCGATCACAAGGATCATCGGAACGTAGAATGCGATCGCTCGCCAGAACCGTCTCCGGCTGGGCACCATATTCAGCAGGAGCGTTGCGAATATGCCCAGGCAAACAACCAGCGGAATCGCGCGCCTGACGCCGGTTACATTTCCTGCTACTGCATACATTCCCACAACGCCGGCGGAGACAACCAGCAGCGGCCAGCATCTGGACGGCTGGCGAACACTCATGGCAACCAATCCCGCCAGGGCCGCCACTCCCACCACGATCCCGCCGAGCGCGGCCGCGCCCTCGCTGAAAAAGTAATAACTTCCGCCGTGCACGAAAAGTTCGCGGCACAAATCGGCAAGACGGCCCGCAGCGCCCGCGATGAGTGGTCGGCCTCCTCCGCCAATCCATAGACTTTGGATATTCGTCCACCAGAAGATGGGGAAGGCCAGCACCGCGGCAGCAAGAGCGCCTCCTGCAATCACGGCGCTGCGCAGCTTCGGCGTTCGCAAGCGCGGCAACTGATGGATCAGCACCGCGGGCAGGAAGGCCAATCCCGAGCCATAACAGCCGGCGGCGAGACAAACGGCGACACAGCTTGCGACAATACACGCCGGGCTCTCAAATAGAGCAAGCCATAGCGCAAGGAACCCCAAAGGTGTTTCGAGACCGACGTCCACGCCAAACCATGAAAAACAAATTACACCGGGAAGCAGCCCGATAGCGGCGGCAGCCGCGAACGCTCGCCCTCCGGAAAATGAAAACCGCCGCATGAGATAGAGGTACACGAGCGGATTCAGCAGGGCCATAATCGCCGCCTTGGCGAAGCGGCCGAAGAATAGTGTTGGAACGAAGTGGCTCGCACACAGAAACAGCACATACGCATAAAAACTGGTGGCCCACACGTGATGCTGCAGCCGCAAAGAGAGAAAAGTCGGATTGACGAAACCGATGCTGGCCTCCTCTTTCATCAGCAGTCCCTGGCGGTTAGCGGCGAATACCAGCGCGAGAATCAGCAGTAGTTGAATGAGGTACAACAGCGCGGCCGCAAGGGATTGCCTTCCCAGGAACGGTGTCCGTGGCGCGGGTGAGGGGCCCTCGGTAGCGCTGGCAGTGATTCCGGACATTGAGGTTTCCGACGTTAACACACTCTGTGCGTGCAAACGGTTTCTACACACCACGTCGGAGTTTGACTCCCGGATGGTCGGCCGCACGAAGGCAATCGCCAACCTATGAACTTGCACGCAGGTTACACCGCGAGCCGGATCAGTTCCAACCTAAAAAGCAACGCTGGACAATTCGGAGGGAAAGCTCCCGCAACCGTCTCCTTTCTTCCTTTTTCCCTGCCGGATTCCTGAGGCCGAAAACCGGAGTACATTTTTTGCTTGGGATGCCTTACCCCTACTTCTTGTGGGGCGGATTGGCAAAACCAGTCGCAGAGTTGATTCGACCGTCCGGTCCGAGCACGAACACATTGCTGCCAGTCATCAGTTCCCGGCCGTCGGCGCCGCTCGCGATCCAGTCTGCGAGCACCAGGCCTTGGCAGTGACGCACGTCGCCCTTGCGCCGCATTCGCACCCCGGGCATGAATCGCTGTGAGGCTCCCGCATGAGCCGAGAGGTCGGCCAAGCCGTCGAGCAAGCTGAAGCGGTCTCGGAAACCTACATCCGGCGTAGCTATTCTGGAGAACGCCTCCCCTCGAGCACTGTCATCCGCGACTGCCCAGGCTTCAAACCATCCGTCCACCACACCGGCCGAGTTCGCGAACACTTCATCGGAGACGATGTTTGCGAAAACCGAAAGCTGATAACGCCATCCCTGCACGTGATCGTCACGTACTGCCGCTTCCGGGAATTCGTGAAGAAGATGAAGGCGGGTGCCGGCTTCGCAGGGCTCCAAAGAAATGGTGACGCGTGAACTGCCTGGCGGAATCGGTTTGCCAGTGGCAAATCCGTAAGTGAACACGATGCTTTCCGGTGGAAGCAGTTCGAGGACTTCGCCAAGCGCTTCCACTCCTCCGGGGTTGCGAATGAGGACCTTTCCTCCGGCGCGAGCGTCGATAGTGGAACCGACGCCCCACCATTTAGCCCATCTTGCGCTGTCGGTGAAGAAACGGAAAACGGTCTCAGGCTTTGCTTGAATTACGACCGACCGATCTAGTTTGTGCGTAAGTGGTCCCATGGTTTGGCAACCTCCTAAGTTTTTCGCCGGCGGCGGCGCGGACGCGGGCCCCGCCGGGATTCCTCCAACTCGGCCTCAAGTTTTAGGCTCCATAGCTTGTCGTCCCACATACGTTCCAGCATCTCGGCCAAGGCGCCGAGCGCCTCCCGACGGGCACGGTAAAACCTTTGGCGGCTTTCTGCGCGCGCTTCTACCAGACCATCTTCGAGCAAGGACCGGAGTTGTAGGGAAACGGCTCCGAAGGTCACGTCCGGCATCGCTCGATGGATGGTTCCAGCACTCAGTTCCTCATTCCAGACCAAGCGGAGAATTTCACGCCGGCGGGGGGAAGCGAGCGCCGCGAGAACTGTGGCTTGCGAGGACATATCATCATTTTAGATAAAACTAAAATGATGTCAAGCACTATTATCAGGCCACTCGACCGCTGCCGGATGACTCAACGCCTATCCAGATGAAGCGATTTCAGCATTCACCGCTGCGTTTGCAGCTTCGGTGCATCGGAGGGGACGGTGTAGGGTCTTCCGTCGTGCAGATAGAGGCGTGACGCCTCCTCGCGATTGAAGGGTCTGGCACCGCGGCGGCCGAACACTGATAACTGATTGCCGCTCTCGTCAACGGCGCGGTCGCGATCGGTTCCCTTTGAAATTGCCAGCGCGGGGCCGGCCGTGCGGTATGAGGCGATGAGTTTTGGAGTAGGCCGCGGGCTGAAGCCGTACGCGTTGGGTGAATCCTCTGGCGACAAAATTTGCAGAACGCGGAGGCCGTTGGCGCCGTCGGCGACAAAGGCGAAAGCGCTCGCGTCCACCATTCCGATTTTCACGTCGCGTACGTCATTCAATTTCCCGTCTGCGGAAAACATCTGATCGAGTTTGGGGTACTCCGGGCGTTCGACATCCACAATCGCGAGTCCTTGCTTGCCGTCGGCGATGTAAGCATACGTACGTGCAACATAAATGTTGCGGGCCTCTTGGAGCGCCACGGTAGCGTCCGGCAAGATGCGCGGATGATCCAGCTCCGTAACGTCGAGCACTTTCAATCCGTTGCGATCGACGACGAAAGCGTAGCGAAATTGGATAGCGATTCCCTGCGGCTCGTTCAGTTCGGGCGCGCCGACCACCGCTGCGATTCGCGGTTGCAACGGCTTGTCGAGATCCACGACGACCAAGCCGCGGTCGCACAAGATGTAAGCGTAGGTGCCGGCGATAGTGATACGCCGCGTGCCGTTTAAGATTCCATCCGGATTGAATGCGAGAGCGCGTTTCAGAAAATTATTTTTTGGATCGCCATCCAGCAGCGTGCTCACGCCGGGGGTTTTGCTGTTCGGGTTCGAGTCTCCGATGACCACCAGGCCTTCATACTTGTCCGCGACGTACAAGTAAGCGTAAATCGGGTGAATCGGCTGCTCTTCATTGTCGGGGCTGTGCGTGCGCGCCGGATCGATGGCCAGCGTGGACGGGCTCGCCACCGCCATGGCGAATTTTGTCTTCACGTAAAGCTGCTGGCCCAGCGGCGAAACGGGCGCGGTGATTGTGCGTTCCGAGAAACCTTTGTTGTCTATGTTGGCTACGTCGTAGGCCCGGAAACCTCCTTTTCCCAGAGCGGCGTACAAATATTCGCCGCGAAGCTGTACGTCGAGAACGTTTCCGAGGTGATGATAAGCTTCCTTCAACTGCCGGTCGCGAGCGACGTGCCGGCGAAAATTCTCAGGGTATGCGAGACGCTGCAAGTAACTGCCGATGATTGCGGGCGGTTCATCGTGTTCGGCCACGGCCACCGCATCGAATCCCTTCGCGCCGTCAGCGATGTAAATGTAGCGGCCCATGAAATTCAAGAGGTTGGTTCCCTGGAGGAGGACTTGCGCCATCCATGCGTTGTTGTCGTTACGGTCGGAGACGTGGCAATCGTCGCACGTTTTGGTTTCTTTCGCCCGGACAGTGTGCGGGACGAACGTGCTGAAAGCGGTTCCGCTGAATCCCTCGGCGGAAACTGTCTGTTGCATGTAATAGAGCCACTCGCGATTCTGGTTTTGCGAACTGACCAAAATGGCGCAAGAGGAGCGCGCTGGCGCCACGCGATGGCCGGTGACCGTGCCGTCAATTCCCAGCATGAAGCCGTCGTCGCGCAAGACTTGAAAATCATAGGCAGTATAGTTGCGGGTAGTGAGGCCTTCATTGTGCAGCATGGGCTTTTTCTGATTCGCGGTCATGGACAAGTGGCAACCGAAACAGTTCGGCGTCCAGGAAGTGTGGCAGGCGTAACAAGTCATCCGGCTATTCGCGTGCGCTAACTGCGATGCGTCCGCCGGTACATCACCCCAAGTCTTGCCGTCTGCTCGAATGGTTTTCGCCCAGCGCGATTTTTCACTGTAATGAGGATTTCCCGGCGTAATTGTGTCGAGAACCTGGACGACTTCCCATTCTTTCCCGGGCTCTACCATCGAACGCTGATACAGTTTTCCGCCCGTCCATTCGAAGCGGCGGTTGTTCCAGGGAGTTCGGAACGCGTCGAGATGCGTGCCTCCCAGCGGCGCTGCAGCGCCTGATGAAATCAGTGCGGCGCGCTTATCCACCGTGCCGTGGCAATCCACGCAGTCGAGTTCGGTGGCGGCGCGCGGCTCGCCGTAGAGTTTTCCATTGCCATGATCGTCCTGCTCGAAATGGCAATCCACGCAATGCATTCCTTTCTCCAGATGGATGTCCGCCAAATGGACTGCTTTGCCGAATTTGTCCGGGTCGTCAGTTGAAACGATTTTACTTTCTGCATCGAGCAGATTCCCTTTTCGATCGCGTTTGTAAACCGCGCGAAAAACCCAGCCATGGCTGTGGAAGTCGGCGAACTGGCTTTGCTTTAGCTGCTTGTTAAATTGCTCGCTGCCGACATTCTCCAAAAACTTGGGATCGGCCCACAGGCCTTTTGCCGCGGCACCTTCGGGGTTTCTGATCGCTACTTCATATTTCTGCTCTTCCGTCGGATTCCGTTGCGTTTTCGGATACATGAATTCCCCGTCCGCTTCGTTGTCCCACCAGGTGTAGCCGAAGTAGGTGGTTTCCATATTCGTTCCCGGGTGAACATGGCAGACCATGCATTGGCTGGACGGAATCGACCTTGTGAACGTATGGCGAATGGGATGTCCTTGCTCATTTCTTGGAATAGTGATGTCGGAAGATGCGCTTTCGCCCAGGTTGCCGAAACGCGCATAGCTGCCGGAGTGCTGCGGCGAACGATCGTTGGCGTAGACCACGTGGCACGCGGTGCAGCCACTGCCTCGAAAATCGCCGGGCTGGTCGTTCGTGCCGGGGAGCGAGAGAAGCGGATCGAGAAGACGCGTTTTTTGCAGACCGAGAAAAACTGGATCGGTGCGCAGCAGCGTACCAAAGCCGCGTTCGCCCAGTTTATCGTCGGGGCGGCCGGATTCTTCCTCGCGATTGGGATTTCCGATTTCGCCTTTCTTCCCGCCGCCGCGTTCGAAAACGCGCAACACATTACCGGGTTGAGAGGTTTCCCAGCGGTCCAGAGGCGTGAGCTCGGGCAACACGCCCTTCAAACGAGTTTCTTCCGGCGTTGGCGGCGGAAAAGTTCTGATTGTTTGCGGCAATCCATCCGCCGAGTAGCTTTCGCCGAAGCGCGCATTCTTGAATGGAACGGAGCCGTTGTTGTAAAGCGCCGCGCCCCATAGCATGGAACCATGCGTCATCATGCTGCTTTTCACTTTGAGAACTTCTGACGCGTGGCATCCGGCTGTTCCGCAAGTTTGTGCTGCAACTCGCAGATCGCCCGGATTCACAAAACGGACGTACTCATAGCTTTCGCGCAGCCATTTCGTGTACGGGCGCACTTCATTGGCCGAGCTGTCTGCTAACTGAGCTTCGCGTGGCTGCGGGTGGGCTCTCTTTTTTACTTGTTCATAGGCAGCCGAATTTTCTGCGGTGCCTGCGGGCAGGCTTGCGGTTGAGTCTCCACCATGGCAATCGGTACAGGCCAGGCGAACCGTTTTCGTCGGATGCATAGTCGGCTCATCCGTGCTGACGTGGCAAGTTATGCAGCCGGCGTTCTTCTGCTTGACGTCGGCTTGGGTCTGGCCGATGAGGCTAGACTGCTGAACTTGGGAACGCGCGTTTGAGCCAGACGCTAGCCACAGCGCAAATCCCGACGCGAAGAGAAGCGCGCATACGGCGATACGCCGCCCGCTAATCCGCCCCGCCTGCAAAACATCCCCAATGCCCTGCCAAGACATGAAAAGCTCCGAAAACTCTTGTCCTTAATCTCTCAGAACTGAAACCGCAAATCGGTGAAAAGTGAAAATAGAGTTCTTCCGGTGTATATGTCACGCAATCCTTGTCCTGGCACAAGAACAGCAGCGCCAGCGGTAAGACAAATATTTTCCGAAAGGGGCGGCCGGTAGCGAACGCCGACGCTCGCGTCTTCTCCAATAGAATGGCGGATCGGCGATTGGAAAAGGATCAGTTCAAGCGGCTCGGTGTGTTCAAAGCGGAGATAGTTTACATTGACGAAGCCGCGTAGCTTCGGAGTGACGTCAAAATCCGCGCCAACGTTCGCCAGAAAAATCCCGGGATTAACAAAGTTGGACTGGCCTTCATCCTTGTTCGAACGCAGGTCCGGAATTAGGCTGTTACCCGACGTAAGCGCCACGCCCGAACCCGTCAGCCGGATACTCTCGCGGTTCCATAGGCTAAAGATTCCACCGGCAAACTCAGGAAAATCATCGATAGAATCGAAGCCGCGCGCACGGCTACTTTCGGGGTGAGCGGATCCGGAAGAATAAAAGGCCGAAGTTTTGAAGCGTATCCAATCTTTGTCGATGGAAAGCTCGAGCGCCGCCATCTGCGCATTGATGGTGACGGCGCGTCCGGCAATTCCATTGAAGCTATCATTCCCGAACGCCTGGTAGATGGCGTGGGTCAGATTTATGGGACCGATGTGGCCGTCTCCGGTCCATCCGACGTAGGCGGCGTGGATACTGTGCGGATGCAGAACGCCTTGCGAGAAAACAGCTCCGATCGGGGCTGGCCGTACCAGAAAACCGTTGTCGTCGTAATGGATAGTGGCATCGTCTTTATTGTAGTGAACGCTGAACTGGGCTGTGTAACCCTGAAATAGGAAATCCTGCCGATAAACATTAGCGATGATCACCTGCTGGTTCCTGAGCGCCATGGAATTCAATTCGCTATTCGTGTTTTTTTCCAGGAAATTAAAATAGGCCAGGTTGTATTGCCAGCGGTTTGATTCCAGATTGCCAAAAAACCGGATGCCCGGCTGCTCTTCGACAAAGAGAAAGCCGCGGAAGTCGCTATTAAATCCCTGAATGCCCGCGCGCACGGAAATGAAATCGAAATTGGGGCTCAGGTCGCGGAGTTTCACTTCCGCGAACGCTTCCTGCAAGCCGATATGGGAATCCAAACGCGTAGTACCTTTGCTCACGTTCACATTAACGATGCCCAATTCCTGCACATCCAGATAATTCACGCTGATCGCTGGAGTAATACGGATGCGCCAATCTACCGGACGGAACGAGGTGTCTCCGTGAAACAAATCGAAGGAAAACAGAAATACTTGGTCCACGAAAGCTTGATTGCCCTTTCCGAAGAAACCCGTCGTTCCGGGAGCCGCCGTGCTTACGCCGGTCGGCGTCGGCAACCGGCGGCCGTCGAAAAAAGTGTCGCTGATGGCGGTGAAGTTAAAAAATGTTTGCTGGCCGAAGATCGGCACATCGCCCTTCAGCTTGTTCGTGTCGAAAGGATCCCAGAACTTTCCTTTCACGTAAGGATGCTCGCCGCCCGTCCCGTAACGGTTCCAGTCCGGCATGGTAAGAAGCCAGCGGTCAGGTTCGGGACTGAAAATCGGGCCGGAAGACGGAGGGGGCTCAGGAACGGGCGCATTTGCACCAAGCTCGAGTCCCAGGTTCTGTTTCATCTCTGGGTAGCCAATAGCGGGCGGGCCTTCGCCTTCCGCCGCATTGTTTGGAGCAGCCCGCGGAGGTAACTGCGGCAGGCTCGTCGAAGGCACGATCGTTGCCGGAATTGCCCTTAGCTTTATTTCACGGATCACGACGCTTCCGGCATTCACTTTTATGCCGTCCTCCGTGAATTGCCCGTAACCTTGCGCCTCGACGCTCAATTCATATCGCCCAGGTAATACGTCGATGAAACGAAATACGCCTTGGGCGTCGCTGCTTTTCTTCTGCTCCCTGCCGGTCGTGAGATTTCGCAAGACCACGATCGCAGCAATGACGGGACCGTTGCTACGGTCACGGACAACCCCTTGGAGTGCGCCTGTTTTCTGCGGTGTTTGTCCCGGAATACGCTGCTGAGAAGAGGTTTGTTGAATAGGGCCTAGAATTTTAACGCCGCGAGTTAGATCCCGCGCGGGCATTACCAAGCGACCGGCACCGATGGGTGCGGACACAAACAACGCAATCGCGGACAAACATGCGAGCAGATATCGGGCCGGCGGTTTTCGCAAAAAAGCGTAGGATGCGGAGCGCACCCAAATTGTCCCTGGATGTTTTACGAATTTCACTTCAAGCAAGACTTAACGGTTCTTGCTATCACAGGTCTTTCAGACTGGGCAAGGGATTTCGGCCGGGAATTTTATGGGGATTTCCAATTACAAGCCACGCCGAGTTAGTAACAGGACATTGAGTGGAGGTCGAAGCTGTGGTACCAATAGGCGCGACGCATGTTCCGAAGTTTCCATCGCGAAAGAAAGTGCTTTCTTCTCTCGTTCGAGTGGGTTGCTTTCGTATTTTCCGCGCTGCTGTGCGCATGCGGCGGAAACAGCAGCAGTTCTAGCACCCCGCCACCTCCCCCGCCTCCTCAAACACTCAGCCAGAGCGATGTGTCGGCAGTAGTGCAAGCCGCCGCGCAGGCGGTCAGTTCGGACACAATGGCGATCGCGGTTGTGGACCGGCTCGGGCGCATTTTGGCTGTTTACAAGGAGCCGTCGGCGCCCCCGACGGTGGTGGGCAACTTCAGCCAGATGGTGCCATCGGACGATCTGGCGGTCTCGCTTGCGCGTACCGGAGCTTTTTTCAGCAACGACCAAGCCCCGCTTTCCTCACGCACCGTGCGCTTCATAAGCGGAACACATTTCCCACCGGAAGTGATGAATACCCCAAATGGCGCCCTCTATGGCATCGAGAATACGAATCGCGGCTGCACTCTATCCAGCACACTTTCCGCCACGGTGCCGCCTTCCACCACGATTTCAGGCTTAAGCCCCGGACTTGGCATTGCTACAGGTAAGGCAGATGTAAACGACTCGCAACAAGCCGCAGTAAATCCCGGCGGGGTGCCGATATTCAAAGATGGACAGGAAGTGGGAGGAGTCGGAGTCACAGGTGTGAGCGCGGACGTCGCGGAATATGTCGCATTCGTCGCAGCCGGCATGATTGCCGCCGGTGGACCTAGTACACAAACAGATCAGGTAGGGTTCCCGCAATTCCCTTCACCGGGCGTGGTTACAATTAACGGGATTACCTTGCCGTTTGTAAATCAAACTACGCTTCCCTCTGAAGCAACCGCGCCCGGAACTTTCAACGCCGCGTTCTTTTCAGTGGGCCCCACAGCGAGCCCCGGTGCCCCGCCCGACGGGAACTTGATCACGCCGACGAATGGACCGCTGGGAGGCTTGACCGTGGCACAGGTCACGCAGATCATCAACGCGGCTGTGGCCACGGCGAACCAGACACGCGCACAGATTCGACTGCCGTTGGGTTCTAGAGCCAGAATGGCGATTGCGGTCAGCGATCTCGATGGCACCCTGATAGGACTCTACAGGATGCCGGATGCCACGGTGTTTAGCATCGATGTCGCCGCGACCAAGGCGCGTAATGTGATTTATTTCAGCGGTACGACCAGAACGATGGAGGATTTGAATCAAGTCCCCATCGGCACCGCGGTGACCAACCGCACAATCGGCTTCGGTGCACAGCCATTCTTCCCGCCTGGAATTGATGGTTCTGCGGCTGGGCCGTTTTTCAATTTGTACACACAGGATGTAAGCAATCCCTGCACGCAAGGATTCCAGGCGCCGACTCCCAACCAAAGTGGGATCGTTTTTTTTCCGGGCTCCGAGCCCCTCTATATCAACGGGGTGTTGGTAGGCGGCCTGGGAATCAGCGGAGACGGCGTGGATCAAGACGATTTCGTGACAGCCGGAGGGGCTGTGGGATTTCAAGCGCCCGCGCCAATTCGCGCGGATCAAATTATCATCGACGGAGTGCGCTTGCCCTATCTGTCCTTTCCTCGCAATCCTACGCAATAGCCTCTCGTCGCTCGTGCTTGAGCTTTTCAGTCTGCTGAACTGCGTGCAATTCGCGCGCGGAAATTGCAATCAACTATTTCTTCCGGTCCCCGGTTTCGTCGGGGCTCTTGCTGCGCCACTCATCGATCATGTTGGCAACCAGCCCCGTCCACCCGGTCTGGTGGCTTGCACCCAGACCGGCGCCCGTATCGCCGTGAAAAAATTCATGAAACAGCAGGCACTCTCGCCAGTGGGGATCTTCCTGGAACTTCTTTGCATCGCCGAATACCGGTCGCTTGCCATTGCGGTCCAGTCGAAAAATTCCGATCATGCGATTGGCGATCTCTCCAGCCATGGCGCGAAGTTTTGGCCTTCGCGAGCCCTCCAATTCATCGCCGAATGCGTCCGCGAATTTAAGCACGGATTCGAGGATCAGATAAGACGTAGGGAACCAGACAGGGCCGCGCCAGTTCGAGTTCCCACCTTTGATTTTTACGTCCGCCTCCGCCGGCGTGTAGCGCACTTCGTTGTTCGCGAATGCGAATGGAGAGCGCTCGTGGAACTTGGAAAGGCTGCGTATGCCTGCAGAGGATAGAAATTCTTCAGAGTCGAATAGCCGCTGCAGAATTCGGGTCAATTGCTCACGATCGACGATCGACAGTACGTGACAGCGAACTCCGCCCCGGATGTCCGTATGGCACGCGTGACCTACCAGATCGGGGCGGTTTTTGATGAACCAGTTCACATTGGCCATGAAGTGCGTCAAGTGCTTTGACTCATCTTCGCGAATGAGTTCCACGCCCAGCATGGGAATCAGCCCCACTAGAGAGCGCACGCGGAATTTGTGAAATTCGCCGCTGGAAAAGCGGAGAACGTCATAGAAGAAACCTTCTTTTTCATCCCACAACTGGTAATCGCGCCCGCCCATTTTTTTCATGGCTGCGCCGATGCCGATGAAATGTTCGAAGAACTTGGTGGCAAGCCCTTCGTACACGGGCCGGTCCTCGGCCAGCTCAAGCGCGATACGCATCATGTGCAGGCAGAAAAATCCCATCCACCCGGTGGCGTCGGATTGCTCCAGAACCGCGCCGGCGGGAAGTTTCTCGCTGCGGTCAACCACGGTGATGTTGTCAAGTCCGAGAAATCCGCCTTCGAAAACATTGAGTCCCTGGCTGTCGACCTTGTTCACCCACCACGCAAAATTAATGAGCAGCTTGTGAAAGCATTTTTCCAGAAATTCCTGATCCGCGACGCCAGTGCGTTCTTTCTCCATCTGGTAAATGCGCCAGCAGGCCCAGGCTTGCACCGGCGGATTCAGATCGGAGAATTCCCACTCGTAGGCGGGAATCTGGCCGTTAGGATGCTGGAATTGTTCGAACAGCAGGACCCACAAATTTTCCTTGGCCTCGCGAATATCCACCAGCGCCAATGTGACGCAATGAAATGCCAGGTCCCAGGAGGCGAACCACGGATACTCCCATTTGTCCGGCATGAGCATCACGCGCATGGAATTCAAATGACGCCAATGCACGTTGCGAATTTCTTTGCGCGACGCAGGCGGAGGAGAATTCGGATTTTCGCCGTCGAGCCAGAGGGCCACGTCGAAAAAATAGGCTTGCTTATTCCAAAGCATGCCGGAGAGAGCCTGCCGTTGAATCATGCGTTCTTCTGAAGATGCGGCGTCGGGATGGATGGTGGAATAAAATTCGTCGGCTTCTTCCCTTCTCTGCTTAACAGTCGCATCCACGCTCGCGAGCGGAGTTTCACCGCGCCCCACCTTCTTGTCCGTCAAACGCAAAGGTAAAACCACTGATTTGCCTGCAGGGACTTTCAGTGCGTAGTGGAAGCATGCCTTGGTTCCGACGCGCTCTGGGTTAACACAATTTTCACCGCTGATTACATGGCGGTGAAAGGCGTCCTTCACGTGTGCTTTGCGATTGGAATGGCCCGGGCCGAACACACGATCGGCATTGGTCTCATTATCAGTGAAAAGTATCTCTTGCGGCGCAGGGCCGTAAAGACGCATCAAGCCCAAGCGATAATCCACTTGCAGATTCTCCAGAGGTTTCGCGGCAGTGCAATCTGCTTCGAGCACCACAGAGTTCGCGAGCGCCGCTCCTTCCCGAATCGACGGCTCCGTTCCCGCCACCGCGGCCCACGACCAGGTGTTTCGAAACCACAAATGCGGAAGAATATGCAGCACCGCGTCTTCCGGACCCCGATTGAAAGCCTCGATGCGTATGCAGATATCCTCGGGATCCGCCTTGGCATACTCGACGAAGATATCGAAATACCGGTTGTCGTCGAAAACACCCGTATCGAGCAGCTCGAACTCCGGACCTTGTCCGGCGCGGCGGCGGTTTTCCTCCACCAGATGGGAATACGGAAACTCAGCTTGCGGATATTTGTAGAGCATCCGCATGTAGCTGTGCGTGGGCGTATTGTCGAGGTAGAAATAATATTCTTTTACGTCCTCGCCGTGATTGCCTTCCGGGGAACTCAACCCGAACATTCTTTCTTTCAGGATTGGGTCGCGCGCGTTCCAAAACGCGAGGGCAAAAACAAGGAGCTGGTACCGATCGCAAATCCCGGCGATTCCATCTTCGCCCCAACGATAGGCTTTGCTGCGCGCCAAATCGTGCGGAAGGAAGCTCCAGGGATCACCATTCGCGCTGTAGTCTTCGCGCACGGTGCCCCAGGCGCGTTCGCTGACGTAGGGGCCCCATCGCAACCAGCGCGGGACTGAACCTAGGCCGGATTCTTCGAGCCGTTTGTGTTCGCGGGACTGTTGGCTGGGTTTTTTGGGCATCGCCAGATTAACGCAGCAGAGCGTTCACCTGCTTCATCTGATTGGCGAATCGAGCAGGATCGTAAGCGGATGGGTTCTGCAACTCTTGAAACAAGCCTTTGATTGCAGTGCGCAACTGGTCGGAATTTTGCAATTTCTCGTTCCGCTCGTAAGCCAGAAAAAGAGACTGAATTGCCATGGCGGCTTGCGCTGCAGAATGCTCGCCCTGGCTGGAAATATCGTCGGCATCGCCGGAGATTTTCTGCAGCAAATGCAAGGTGATTTCAGGATCATAAGGTGTGGAGTTCATCTTCGCCAGCAACTCGTCGGCTAGATGTGCCGAATTCGTCGCCGATGCTGCAACAGCATCGCGGTCGGGATTGAGCTGGCTCATCAATTGCCCAAGGCGGGAAAGTTCGAAATCCAGCCTTTCCGCATTCTCACCATCGAGCTGATGAACAACATCGCGGAACACCGCGTAGCGCGAAGGATTCCAAGGCGGATTGCCCGGACGCCTTCCCGGATAGCCGCGGGCCTGGCGCCAACTCTGCTCCGGAGGAGTTAGGCTGTGGTGGCACGCATAGCATTGGAGTTCGGAGTATTCAGGCCAAATTTTCCCGTGCGACCGCGAGGCGAGTCGCAGCAGAGACTGCCGGAGTTGAACGGCTTGCCCGTCGGTAAGCTCGCGAACGTTGTACCAAGGGTCCGTGCCGGCGGCTTCACCCGGCTCTCCAGGTTCTTTCCAGTGGCGCGGCATCACGTCGGAAAAAGTATCCAGCTCGAAGAAAAGATCCGGATGGCCGGCGGCGATCATTTCGTGGTCCACGGACTTTTCGTTGTTCCCCAGGTGGCACGAAAGGCATTTCTCACTGCGCTTGGTCAGATCGCGCGTGTCGTACATTCCCAGCGCTAGCGATTTTTGATGGGTCCAATCGCGCTCCGTGTGCGGGCCCAGCCATCCGGCGGCCGGCCCATGGCAACTTTCGCAGCTAACCCCTTCGCTCAACTCGAAGGTACGGCCTCGTTCGCTCTGCGGGACATCGAGCGCATGGCATGCCAGGCACTTGGGCGCAGTTTCCGCGGCGCCTACACCTAGAATCTTGGCCATTCGTTCGCCAATTGGACCGGTCAGAGCTGCGTATGCTTTCGAGTGCTTGTCCTTTACGATCCAGATGCTGTACTCATTCTGCAGGACGCGATTATCGGTTCGCGGAACGATGCTTCCGTGGCAGGTTGTCGAGGCGCAGGAACCGGGTCCCGTGTACTTGCCGACTGCGTCGTCAGGCTTCGTCGTCACGGGCAACGAAACAGCGCGGCCCTGCGAAAAAGCATCCTGCGAAAAAATAGAAGCGAAAAGAGCAAGAATTGTGAGAAGAATTGGAACATTCACGGTGCGCGAATGCGCTGCCTTAAGTCTCGTTGTCATTTTCCGTTTGGCAGGACGGCCACGCGCCGCAGAATCAGCGAAAAAACTCAACAGCCGAATTTTTATACTACCCACCTCGACTTAAGTCAACGACATCAACCCTCGGTAGTGTCCTAATTCGAAGTTCCCGGATAACGGCGCGATGGCGTCTCTGATGTAACAGTTGAGAACTTATCTCCACTCCCTTTCTGGACTTGCCACTTAGGATTTGCTATATCAATCATGCTTAACGCCCATCTCTCAGTGGCTAACGTATTGTGTTTGAAGATTGAATTCCTCCCAGTGCGGGGAGAGCGAAGTTGGTTTTCGAAGACCTCAGGGAGATCCAGCGCCAGTTCGGATACATACCCGCCGAGCAGCTCAGGACTTTGGCCAAGAAAATCGATGTGCCGCTGTCGCGCTTGCACAGCGTTGCCAGCTTTTATCCGCATTTCAGGCTGACTCCGCCACCGCGAGTGGACGTTCGCGTGTGCCAAGATATGTCCTGCCACTTGCGCCAGGCGTGCGGCTTGCGCGCCAGTTTGGAAGACGCCTTTCCGCAGGCAAACAGCCCCGACGTTCGCGTCAGCGGTGTCTCTTGCCTCGGACGTTGCGATGAGGCGCCCGCGGTTTCTGTCAACGACCGCATTTATAGCGGGATGACCGAAGAGCGAGTGATGGTAATGATCGGTGATGCGCTAGCGGGTAAAGCTTTGCCGCACCCTGCGCATCCGAAACGTGGCGCAAAATGTGCCTCGGATCCTTACCAAACTGAAAGTGGCGCGCGTTATGCCGTTGTTAGGAGCGTCGTAGCATCGCGAGACTGGAATTCGGCGTTTGCGACGCTTAAATCTTCCGGCCTGCGGGGTCTCGGCGGCGCGGGCTTCCCCACTGAATCGAAATGGCAGCTAGTGCGGCAAGCCCCGGGCACCGAGAAGTACGTGGTGTGCAATGCGGATGAAAGCGAGCCCGGTACATTCAAAGACCGCTTCATACTCACACATCTTCCGCATCTCGTCATCGAAGGCATGATCCTTGCCGGCGTGCTCACAGGTGCGCACACGGGAATTCTCTACATCCGGCACGAATACGAGGAACAGGAAAAAATTCTCCAGGAAGAAATTCAAAAATGCAGAGAGCAAGGTCTTATAGGGCCCAACATCCTGGGCAGCGAGCTTACGTTCGAGTTGGATACCTTTGTGAGCCCAGGCGGCTACATTTGCGGCGAAGAAAGCGCGTTGCTGGAAGCGATCGAAGGCAAGCGCGCCGAGCCGCGAAATAAACCGCCGTTCCCTGTCCAGCAGGGACTATGGAACAAGCCCACCGTTATAAATAACGTCGAAACGTTTGCCAATGTTCCTTCGATCCTGTTGCGCGGCGTGGATTGGTATAAGGCGCAGGGCATAGGCGGATGCGCTGGGCTGAAATTTATTGGCGTGAGCGGTGACGTTGCGCGTCCTGGCGTTTATGAAGTGCCCATGGGTACACCGGTGTCTGAGTTGATTTTTCGTTATGCGGGCGGCCTGCCGAACGGAAAAAAATTAAAAGGTTTTGCGCCTTCGGGGCCGTCGTCGGGATATCTGCCCGCATCCATGGCGGACGTGCGATTGGATTTCAAATCGCTCGCGGATGCCGGGTCGATGCTCGGCTCCGGCGCGCTGGTTGTTTGCGCCGAGGGAACGTGCATGTTGGACATGGCGCTGAACGCTACGCGGTTTTTCCGCAACGAATCCTGCGGAAAGTGCGTCCCGTGCCGAGTGGGCTCGCAGAAGATGGTTGACCTGCTTACTGCTTGGACCATAGGCGAAGGATCCTCGAGTGATATGGCGCTTATCGATGAACTTTCCGACGCGCTGCGGCTGACTTCGATCTGCGGTCTGGGACAGGTAGTTCCGGCGCCGATTTCGTCGGTGCTGAAACATTTTCGCGAAGAAGTGGAAGCGCACATATCGCGGCGCGAGTGTCCTTCCGGGATATGTTTCGCGGGCGAAAAACGGCCCAATCTGGCGGCGATGGCTTCGAGGCCGGCATGAGTGCGACTGGGCTTGTCGAACTCACGATCGACGGAAACAAAGTTTCGGTCGCCGCCGGAACCACGGTGTTTGACGCAGCCCGCGTGCATGGCATTGCGATTCCAACTTTGTGCCACCAACAAAACGAAACGCCGGTGGGCGTTTGCCGCATGTGCGTTGTAGATGTAGGCGCCCGGGTTTTCACCGCGTCTTGCATACGCCCAGTAGAAGCGGGCATGGTGGTGAACACGAACTCCGAGAAAGTGCAGCGCGCGCGGCGCACGCTCGTCGAACTATTGATGGCGGACCATCCGAGCCCCTGCACGCGCGAGCAGCATTCGGGGGATTGCGAGCTTGAGGCCCTCGCCAGGCGCGAGAACCTGATGCGTCCACGCTTTGCGCCCCATCGCACGGGACGCGCGAAAGACAGCTCGTCGCCAAGTATCGCGGTGGATTTTGATTCTTGTATTCTCTGTGACCGTTGCGTCCGGGGCTGCAGCGAGATTCGCGACCATTTTGTTTTAGCTCGCATGGGCAAAGGTACCGCGGCAGGAATAGCTTTTGACGATCAGCGCGCGATGGGCGAGTCATCCTGCGTTTCGTGCGGCGAGTGCATGGTTTCCTGTCCTACTGGGGCGCTTACCAACAAAAGCTTCACGCACACGGCTCTCGGCACTGGTCCCAGTTTCGAAGCTGTGCCCGTCGAGGAATTGCAACAACTTCCTTTTTTCCAAGGCGTGTCTGGGACTTTCCTTAGCTTGAATCGCGGCGCGGTTGTGCGCCGGGAATTCAAGCGCGGAGACATAATTTGCCGCGAGGGCGAATACGGCTCCACGGCTTTTTACATACTCGAGGGCAAAGCGCGTGTTTCCATTTCGAATCCCATGGCGCATGTGAAGACCAAGGGAGCGGTGAAGAAATTTCTCGGCAAGCTCTCCAGCAAGCTCGCGCAGCGCCAGCAAGATCAGCGAGACGAAGAAACCTATAAGCGCTGGATACCCATCGACGCGCCAGTGGATCTCGATTACGACAGCCCAGTGGCGGAATTGAATCCGGGTGACCTTTTCGGCGAAATGACCTGCATGAGTTTGTACCCCCGGTCGGCAACGGTGCGCGCAGAGACCGACTGCACGATGCTCGAGATGTTGCGGAACGTACTCGACATCATGCAGCGAAATAAGAATTTTCGCGCCCAGCTCGAAAAATCCTACCGCCAGCGCGCCCTGGACAGTCACTTGCGCGGGGTTCCGGTATTCGCGGAGTTGACCGACGAGTTCATCGGCAGCTTGCGCGCAAATGTCGAACTTGTGCGCTATTCGCCGGGCCAGGTGATTTGCCGTCAGGGCGAGCCGGCCGACTGCTTTTACCTCGTGCGCATCGGCTTCGTGAAGGTGACGCAATCCCATCTGGGCGGAGAGATGGTGATGGCCTATCTTTCACGCAGCGAATATTTCGGAGAAACAGGTTTGCTGCGCGAGGATGTGCGCACGGCCACCTGCACGGCGCTCGATCACGTGGAGCTGGTTCGAATCGGCGCGCAAGATTTCAAGCGCATGCTGGCCGAATTTCCGGAAGTGCGCCGGAAATTGGAAGTGGTGGGACAAGAGCGCGCGCAAATGAACCGCGAGCGGCTTTCCCTGCTGCAAAATGTTCCGCTCGACGATTTCCTGACGCAGGGCTTGATGGAAGCGCAGAGCCTTTTGTTGCTGGACCTCACGAGCTGCACTCGTTGCGATGCGTGCGTGCGCGCGTGCGCAGACGCGCATGACGGGGTCACGCGGCTGGTTCGCGAAGGGCTGCGCTTTGACCATTACCTTGTGGCGACCTCCTGCAGGCAGTGCCTCGACCCGTTGTGCATGGTCGGCTGCCCCGTGGGATCGATTCGCCGGCGCAATTCGCTGGAAGTGATCATCGAGGATTGGTGCATAGGATGCGGGTTGTGCGCCGAGAATTGCCCCTACGGGAATATCAACATTCATCCCTTTAACGTGATGGCGGAAGATCCGGCAGCGCCCGGGCATAAGAAAGCCACGGTGAAACAAAAAGCCACTTCTTGCGATCTGTGCACGGAGTATGCCGAGCCGAGCTGTGTCTATGCCTGCCCGCACGATGCGGCGCACCGGGTGGATCCGCGAAAGTTCTTTGCCGGGCTGCTGAACCAAACCCCGGATGCAACCAAGCAGCGTTAGCAAATTGCGAGCGGGCCAGACAAATCCAAAGTGCGCATCGATCGAACCCATCGAAAATGGTTTGCCGCATCGCTTATCTTTCTGAGCGTGGCAACGGCCACTTATGTCATTTATGCTACGCACTCACCGGCCGGCCCGAGCGGTGGAAGTTTTGTGGGACTCACTTTTGGAATTGTCGGTTCCGCGTTTATGTTATTTGCAGGATTGCTTGCCGGACGCAAGAAACTGCCGGTGTGGCGATTAGGACGCGCTCAGACTTGGATGCGCGGCCATTTGTGGCTTGGGCTGCTGAGTCTGCCGCTCATCCTGTTCCATGGAGGCTTCCGATTCGGCGGTCCGCTCACCAGCATCTTGATGGTTCTGCTCATAATTGTTGTCGCCAGCGGACTTTTCGGCGCTGTATTGCAGCACTACATGCCGAATGTGATGACAGCCGAAGTCCCAAGAGAGACCATCTTCGAGCAAATCGATCACGTTCGCGCCGGGCTTCTCGCCGAGACTGACGAACTAATCGCCAAGGCTACGGGGTTAAACAGCGCTGCAGAAACATCCCCATCGGCAAGGTCTGCCGGAGCGGCTGCGCAAACAGCTACGCTCTCACAGTATGCAATCGCGCCACTTTCTAACTTCTATCTTCGCGAGATGCGTCCGTTTATGCAAAACGAAGGGCAGCGAAACCAACTGCTTGCAGAGCCAAACACGGCGCACACAATTTTCGTGGAGTTGCGCACCCTGTTGCCGGTCGAGGCTCATGACCTGGTCAAAAGACTCGAGGAAGTATGCGAAGAGGAGAGACAGTGGCGAAGGCAAGTGCGCCTACATCACTGGCTCCACGGCTGGCTGATGCTGCACATCCCGCTGTCGTTCGCACTGCTATTGCTGGGATGCGCGCACGCAGTTATGGCCCTGCGTTACTGACGTTTGGGAAAGAAGCGAGGCATCTTGCCGCGAGCAAAGCTAAAAACAAAAAAGCTTGCCCAGCGCATCGATCTGGATTACTTCAAGCGCCCGCATCCTTTTCGGCGCCTACGTTTTCTGCTATCGGTCGCTTTGCCCGCCCTCGCGATTATCTGGCTCGCGTGGTATGGCCTGACTCGCAATGCTCACGTCTACAGCAGCGGGAAGATGTCCGTGAGCCATGCCGTACTCACCGAACAATGTAGCGCGTGCCACGTAAAAGAGGCTGGAGCTTTTAGCGCGAAAGCAAGCGACCAAGCCTGCGAAAGCTGCCACGATGGCCCCATTCATCACACGAATCAATTGTTTACACCGAACTGCTCCTCATGCCATCGAGAGCACCGCGGCAGCCTGCGACTAGCTGCGACCAGTGACCTCAGTTGTACGCAATGTCACGCCAATCTTCGCGCCGCCGGTTCAGCGACACACTTTGCCCGGAACATCGACGGATTCGACTCCAGTCATCCCGAATTTGCCGCCGTGCGTGCCGGCAGCGTCGATCCCGGAACCATTAAACTCGATCACCGGGTGCATCTGAAAAAAAACCTGATGGGGCCGAACGGAGTGGCCGTGCAACTCGATTGCGGCGATTGTCACCGGCCACCTGCGTCCAATGAGCCATGGAGATTCGGCGAGCCGCAGCCGAAGGCTTCCTCGGTCGTGCAGAAACAGGAACCTCGGTCAATCAATCCCGGCCGGGCTTACATGTCGCCGGTCACCTACGCACAGCACTGCATTGCCTGTCACGGGCTGCAATTCGATAAACGTTTTGCAGAAAGCGTGCCGCACGATACTCCAACGGCGATTCACGCTTTCGTAGTGCTGAGGTTCCGGCAGTATATCGCCGCGCATCCAGGGGAATTGCGCATTACAAATTCGGACCCGAACCTGCCTCAGAAACCCTTCCCTATTTCTCCTCGAGTGCTTACACCCGAGCGGTGGGTAACGGAGCGTGCGGCGGACTCGGAACAACTCTTGTGGAGAAAAACGTGCATGCAATGCCATGTGCTAAGTTTTCCTGCGAACCAGCCACTGCCGGTGGTTGCGAACTCGAATATTACTGTTCGATGGTTTCAGCATGCCGTGTTCAGTCATGACAAACACCGGCTGCTAAAGTGCGAAGAGTGCCATGCAGATGCAAGGAACAGTCAGGAGACCGCTGATATTCTTTTGCCGGGAATTCGAACCTGCGAGCAATGTCATCGCACGGGAAGCGAAGCCGCTGAAGCACGATGTTTCGAATGCCACACGTACCACGATTGGAGCAAAGAGAAACCTGCTCAGGGCAATTTCACTATTTTCCAACTGAACCGCTCCTGGCCGCGTGAATCGAACGTTCAGACTTCAATCGGAAAGTGATTGCTCGTGAGAATTGGTTTCGATCTGCTGACTAAGCGGCCGTCCACCGAAAAAACCTGGCCCGTTTATACCTTCGCTGCTTTGGACAGCTTGGCTTGCGGACGAAGCCGGCTGGGGGCCGGCCGCTCGCGGCCTGAAGGTGAAGCGGGAGATTCTTCTATTTCCCGAACGTCGCTCATTTTGTAGAAGTTCTCCTTTTCGCATATCCGACAGCGTAGATTCAGCGAAGGAAAGGTTGCGACGGTCCCGCCGGCGACGCTAGGTTCACGCGCGAATTCTTTATTCGCGATTCTAGATGGAACCGCAATGGTCTCTCCGCAGGAACGGCATTGCACACCGTGATACTTCTCCATCTTTGTCCCTAGTGTCATCGTAGACCTCGCGAGCGGGCATTCCGAAAAGGATAGGATGGCCATTCTACCCCATTCTTGGTTGCAATTTCTAACTCAAATTTACGGCAATTTGGGTCCCCCCTTCATTACCGCGGTCAGTGCTCATTAGCACGCCAAAATGCTGACCTGCAAGACATTGACGTCTATATTAGGGCCGAGTACACTCAAATCTTCCATCGCAATCGGGCATTTAAGCGGAATAACGCGGATTTCCGCAAATGAACCGCGCACCGGAGTGCCGGATGAAAGCTGCTGCGGGCCGTTGCTTTTCAGGGCCGACTACCGCTCACATGAGCGTTTTGTTCTGTTGTTTGCTAATGCCGTGCTCATTTCTTTCAGCTGCACAATCGCCGCAAACTAGTCCCCCGCCGCAAACACCCGCAGCCCAGCCAGCTCCTGAAGCCACCGCAACTCAGCAGGCAGCACCGGCTCCTCCGCCGCAGGTTTCGGCCTCCTCGGACGCCACATCCGAAGTGAATACGCATGCGAGTACGCCCTTCGAATCGCGTGTGAATTTGGTCCCCGTTCGTGTGGTGGTGCACGATTCCAATGGCAAAGCTGTAGCTAATTTGACCAAGGAAGATTTCCGGCTGTTTCAGGACCGCAGGCCTCAGACGATTTTGCATTTCGCTGTGGAGACTCCTGCCTCGGTTGAGAAACAGGTTGTGCGAGGCGAGGCGGCCGGAGATCAGCCGGGCGCCCCTGCTCCCGGGACCTTAGCTCTGCCGTCGCGATTCGTCGCACTCCTGTTTGATGATGTGGAATTGAGCACCCAGGACCTGATGCAATCGCGACTCGCCGCCATGCGCTATCTGGACGCTGCGACGGAACCCAGCGAGCGCGTTGGTGTCTTTACCACCTCGGGCCAGTCGCAAGTGGACTTCACCGACGATCGCGCCAAGGTCCGCGCAATGGTGCAACAGCTCATACCTCATTATATTGGCATGTACGATCCTTACGACACGACCCAGTGCCCTCAGATGGGTTATTACGAAGCCGACTTGATCATAAACCAACACGACGTACAGGCCACCATAGCCGCGACCGCAGACGCGGCTGCTTGCACCCAGAGTAATAATCCGACTGAGGGTGCGGCCATGCTTGTTCAGTCAACGGCCCAGCAAATCGTACTCGCCGGAGAAAACAACACCCAATTCGTGATTCGGCGGCTAACGGAACTCGTTCGCCGGATGTCGGCTGTTCCGGGACAACGCAGTATTGTTTTTGTCTCTCCCGGGTTTCTGGTCACTTCGACTTACCAGTACGACCTTTTAGAGGTCATTGATAAGGCCACGCGCGCGAATGTATTCATTAATACGCTCGACGGACGTGGGCTCTACACCGTCGATGCAGGCGGCGATATCAGCCGTCCTCCGCCGAGATTTTCCAACTCGAATGCCGCGGCCCAGGACGCGTTGTACCGATCACAGGAACAATCCATTCAATCGGACGTTCTCGCGAATCTCTCCGGCAGCACCGGCGGCTTTTACTTTCGAAACAATAATGACCTTGTAGCGGGATTCCGCATGACCGCCGCCGCGCCCGAAGTCACATATTTGCTTGCCTTCTCTCCGGAGGCTTTGAAATTCGACGGCAAGTTCCACCAGATCAAGGTGACACTCGCCACAAAAGAAAAATATACTATCCAGGCGCGGCGTGGTTTTTTCGCGCCGAAACACGGGCAAACTCCCGAGGAAACCGCCAAGCAGGATATTGAGGAGGCGGTTTTTTCGCAGGAGGAACAGCAGGGCGTTCCGATCGAACTTCAACTGCAGTATTTCAAAAGCGATGCTATGGATGCGAAACTCTCCGTGCTGACACGAGTGGATGTAAATCACGTGCGTTTCGAAAAGGCAGACGGAAGAAACCGGGATCAGCTGACGGTTGTCGCGGCGCTGTTCGACCGGAATGGAAATTTTATCACCGGAAACCAGGAAGTCGTGGACCTGCACCTGAAAGATGCGACCCTCGAGAAGCTGTCTCACACGGGCATGACCGTGAAAATGGGCTTCGACGTCAAGCCCGGCGGCTACATCGTTCGCTTGGTCGTGCGAGACTCGAAAGCCTCAGTGTTATCGGCAAAGAATGGTGTAATTGAGATACCGTAAAAGGGAAGGTGAGCGATGACTCAGCGCCGAGTGGCCTTGCTGGTATTTCTGCTATTGCTTTTTCTCGTCGCCGGCGGCTTCGGAGAACGCTTGATTGGGTCTTTTGGAGTCGCGCAGGCGCACCAGGCTCCGCAAGATTCCCCTCAGCAACCGTCACAGGCACCTGCTCCCTCCATTAAGACCGAGTCGCGGGCTGTGCGCGTTGACGTTGTCGTGACCGACAAGAAGGGCAATTACGTGCACGACCTGAAGGCCGACGATTTTAAGGTTTACGAGGACAATAAGCAGCAATCGGTCACGAATTTTTCGTTTGGCGCAGATCCAAACGCCGCGGCCGCATCCGGGCGTCACTACATGGTGCTGTTCTTTGACAATTCCACCATGGATGTCGGCGACCAGGCGCAAGCGCGCACTGCCGCCGCAAAATTCATCGACCAGAACGCCGGACCCGATCGCGTGATGGCAGTTATGGATTTCGGCGGCACTCTAAGGGTCGAACAGAATTTCACCGCCGATGCGGCCCAGCTCAAGCAAGCGGTGCAAAATATAAAAACTTCTGCCGTTGATCCTAACGGAACGGCGAGCGGAGCCTCTTCTTCCGGTGGGCTGTCTCTCCCGGGTTCGCCCTCGACCGACGCTGCTGTAGCCGATTTTGGAGTGCAGAGCTTGTTGCTCGCAGTCCGAAGCGTGGCAAAAAGTCTCATGGGTGTTCCTGGACGAAAAAGCATGATTCTTTTTTCGTCCGGCTTCCCGCTTACTCCCGAGGCCGAGTCGGAACTAACCGCAACCATTGACGTCTGCAACAAAGCGAATGTCGCAATTTATCCGCTGGACGTGCGCGGTTTAGTGACGCCGGATATTGCGCCCGGATCCGGGCGCGGACCCTCGTCATTTATTCCCAACGACAGCCTTCCCGGCGCTTCCACTTCGGCGTCGATGCGCTCTCTAATTGAAACAGAAAGACTTCAATCGACCGGCGCAGGCATTTCTCTCGCCTCTTATCATGTCCCTCCTCCGTCTGAATTGGCCTATCTGCAGCACGGAGGAGGTGGCGGTGGCGGAGGTGGACATGGTGGGGGCGGTGGAGGGGGCACAGGCGGCACGGGCGGCACGGGCGGGGGTGGCGGCAAAGGCGGCTCGGGTGGTACGGGCGGCACAGGCGGTGGCGGAAGCCGCGGAGGAGGGGTTAACAACACCGGGACTTATGGCAACCCCAACAACACCCAGCCGCGAGCAATTGTTCCGGCCTTTCCGCCATCGGCGGCCACGAATCAGCAAGTGCTCTATATGTTGGCTGATGGAACCGGCGGTTTTCCTATTTTCGATACAAACGACTTGTTCGCCGGACTCCAGAAAATCGCGAACGAACAGAATGAGTACTACCTTCTAGGATATGTGCCGGCTAATTCAACGGAGGGAAGTTGTCACACTCTGAAAGTCAAGGTGGAGCGCGGGGGCGCGAACGTACGAGCACGCAGCGGATACTGCAACATTAAAGCCACCGACATGCTGGCTGGAAAACCGATCGAAAAAGAGCTTGAGACTCGAGCGACAGCTTCGGGCGGCGCCACCGAAGGCTCGCTGGAAGCACCATTCTTCTACACCTCAAATAACGAGGCCCGAGTGGATTTGGCTATGGAAGTTCCTTCTGCGACCATTGATTTTTCCAAGGTAAAGGGAAAATACCATGCAGATGTGAACGTTCTTGGCATCGCCTACCGGACGGACGGAACGGTGGCTGCCAGGTTTAGCGACGAAATCAATATGGACTTCGAAAAAGAGGAATGGCAGAAGTTTACGCAGTCGCCGATGCGCTATCAAACTCAGTTCTCCGTCGCCCCGGGACAATACCGGCTGACTGTCGTTCTGTCCGGTGGCGCGCAGAAATTCGGGAAATACGAGGCTCCCCTCGTAATCGAGCCGTACGACGGAAAGACGTTCAGCCTAAGCGGACTGGCATTCAGTAATCAAATGCAACGTGTGTCCGAGGGCTCCAGCGACTTGGATGCCGATTTACTCGCGGATCGCATGCCCATGATCGTGCAAGGCGTGGAACTGACTCCTTCGGGAAGCAATCGCTTCAAGAAAACCGATAGAGTCGTTTTGTACGCGCAAATTTACGACCCGAGCTTGTCCAATCCCAACCCTCCACTCGTGGGATGCCGTTATGTAATCATCGACCAAAAAACGGGAAAACAGGTGCTCTCGACTGGTTTGTTCAGTGTCACTCCCTATGTGTTGAAGGGAAATCCCGTGGTGCCGCTGGCGCTAAAAGTTCCGGTGGACACTTTTCCCCCGGGGGAATATCGCCTCGAAATGCAATCGGGCGACGCTGGCGGGGCGATCTCACATGTTCGGGTAGCGACATTTCAGACGGAATAGTCCCGGCAATATGCTCTGGTTTTGCCGAAACTAGGCCTAGCCAAGAGAACAGCGCCGCCAATCGGCTGATGCGCTTCGAAAATGTTGTACTTGCTGCGCATTATGTTTCTCAAGTACAATCAGTTTCCCCCGCACCGAGGACGATATGGACAAGTCTATATTCAATTCCTTCGGACTGCGCGAGAATCCCTTCAGCGTAAACCCGGACCCGCGTCACTTATTCCTAACCCGGCAAACTCAGACGACCTTGGATGCCCTGATTCAGGGCGTTCAGTCCCGGCAGGGGCTCGTCCTGCTTACCGGCGACGTGGGGACCGGCAAGACAACGCTTATCAATTCCCTGCTCGAATGGCTGCAACAGAATGGAATACCGACTGCATTTATCTTCAATTCCCACCTCGAGGCCCGGGAATTATTTGAGGTGATGCTCGCGGATTTTCATATCGCGTCCGATGTGCGCTCCACCAGCAGCGCGGTCTCACACCTGCATGCCTGGCTGCTTGAGCGCTACCGTGCGGGCGAGACCGCTGTGCTTATTGTCGACGAGGCGCAAGGGCTTCCGTCGCATACCATCGAGGAAATTCGATTGTTGTTGAATCTCGAAACGCCGAACGGCAAGTTACTCCAGATCGTTCTATCGGGACAGTCGGAGTTCAACGAAAGGCTCAAACGGCTCGACCTGCGGCCGCTCCATCAGCGCATTTCACTCCGTTGCAGAACCAGCCCGATGACGTTGGAGGAAACGCGCGGCTGCATCCAGCATCGCCTGCGCGTTGCGGGCGCTCAGGATGACGCGCTTTTCACTCTCGAAGCCATGGATAGCGCTCATTTTTATTCGCGTGGAATTCCGCGGATAATAAATTTGCTTTGCGAACAAGCCCTCCTGAAAGCCTACTACAGCGGGATCCGGCCCGTTTCAGCAAGTATGATCGAGGACGCTTCACGCGAGTTTCAATTCGACGGAGATCGCCCTATAGCTCGGCCACTGAAGGCGGACGACGCGATCGGTTTGCGCGCGAACCTGATTCCGATGCAATCGATGTCGAGTAAGCCGCCGATGACCTTTGCTGCGGCGGCGGGAACGGCCCCGGACGGGAGACAAGACCTGAAGACAGTCCGCGTCCCTGCGCCCCCGGCTAAAGTGGAATTGGTCCGACCTCCAAAGGCCTCCCCCGAAGTCGGTCAGATAATCGCTGAACTTTCGGCTGGCGCCAAAGCTAGCGCTCCGGTCCTAGTTCACTCCGCAGGCGCGAAAAGCGGTTCCAATCTTGCTGCGGCCTCAAATCGCGCACCGATTTCCTCGCTGGCGAGAGCGAAGGTGTCTCTATTAGCGTTCGTTGCAAAGAGCAGCGCAGAAATTGGACGCCGAAGCCATAACGGATTACTTTCGCTACGATCCCATTACCGGCGCCGGTCTAGCCAGTTTCTTGCAATGGCCTCGCCGGTTCTCAAGCGAATCACGATGCCATTTATCTCTTGGTTGAAGGAACCGCGGCCGCCGACCCTACTCGTTCGAACCAGTTCAAGAACGCGTGTTAAACGGCCGGGTCGTCTCTCGGCAGTAAGCAACAATCTTCGAGACAGAGCGGAGCCCATCGTCCGATGGCTCCAGACACCGCCTCGTCCGGCGCAGCGACGCTAGCTGTTTATCGATCCCTGAAAACCAAATGATTGCACTTAAGTTGCAGGAGTTCCTGCAAGGCCCGCTTTCCCCATGAGCTCGCGTATTTTTTCGAGATATTGATTCAGCGCTTCCTGCTTCCTTGATTCCGGCCAGCCGAGTTCGCGGGAGAGAAGCTCAGCGACCACCGGCGCAGCTTTCATGGCGTGCATCCAACTATGCGCTTGGAGGCCAATTCGGCGAGACAGAATGTCCTCGATTGAAACCGCCATTTCGTCTCGAATTGCGAAAGTTACCTCTGCGCGCAACGGCGGCAGACCTGCGACGAGCGGTTGTGCGAGTTCCGGATTTTCTCTTGCCAGGTCCATCACATTCGGAGCGCGCGTGCCGAATTTTCCAGCCAGATGTTGCGCTGTCGGCTCCGTCACACCATAGAGTTTTGTTAATGCTTGCCAGTAGTCCGCTGAATAACTGTCGGAGCCCACAAGCCGGTGCCGGATCGTTTGGCACTGCGAAACAGAAACGCCAAGGCATTTTTGCACGGCGTCGATCGTGTCTTGTGCCATGGCTCGATAGATTGTCCATTTGCCGCCCATAATACTGATCAATCCTGAGTGCGAATCGAGTTCCACTTCATGGTTGCGCGCGATCTTCTTCGTGCTTTTTATTCCGCTGGAACTAACCAGCGGACGTACGCCAACCATGCCGCCTAGGATCCGGTCCGCGGTAACGGGCTCCTCCAGATAACGATTCAGATGCCGCAATAGGTACTTGACCTCCCCAGCCTCGAGATGGAGATGTCGGAGAGATTCAACTTCCTCGTCGGTCGTGCCCACCAGCACGCTGCCGAGCCACGGAATGGCGAACAGCACCCGGCCGTCCTCGGTTCTGGGGATCAGCATCGCTTCCCTGTCGCAAAGTACTTCCGGCGGAAGAACTACGTGCACACCCTTACTGAACCGTATGCGCTTAGGAACGCCCGCCGTCGCCATCTCACGGATCGCGTCCGCGTAAGGACCTGTGGCGTTCACGAAACTACGCGCGTGGACCATAAATTCTCGGCGCGTAAGTCGGTCTGTGATTACCGCCGTGGAAAGCTTTCCATCCGCATTCCTTTCAAATGCAACAACGCGCGCATAGTTCAGCGTTTCGCCGCCGGCCTCCGTGAAAGTCTTGACCAACGTGATGTTGTAGCGTGCGTCATCAAATTGACCGTCGGCATACACGACAGCTCCCACCAGGCCACGCGAGGCAAGCATGGGAACTCGTTCAAGAGCCTTCTCGCGCGATATGAAAATACTTGGCGCGAGCCCATCTCCGCCCGCAACCCAGTCATACAATTTCAGGCCGGTCGTAAAGTAAGCGACGTCGAGCCAGCGATAGCAAGGAGTAAGGAACCATCTCGTATTCGTCAGGAACGGAGCGTTCTGCAACATATGAATCCGCTCGTGGAGAGCTTGTATTAGGACGCGATATTCCTTGAAATCGAAATTGCGAATTGCTTCCTGCAGGTATCGCACGCCTCCATGGACCATCTTCGTGGATGCGCTGGAAGCGCCACTCGCGAAATCCTCAGCTTCGATCTGCACCGTCTTCAAACCGCGAAGCTGCGAATCCAGCGCGCAGCCGGACCCGGTCGCGCCACCTCCGATCACGCAAACATCGAAAGTTTTTCCCTCAATCGCCCGCAGGGCTTCCTCACGGGTTCTCATGCGCCCGCTTTTCCCCGCTGATACGCAGCGGTGTCAGGAGATCCTGGCGCAGGGTTATCCGCGCAGACTATTGTTTCGAACGATTGCATAACAGGCGAGATTATAATTGCGTTCATCGGGGGACGATGAGACCTGCGCAAGAAACCGGGCGCACAGCGATCCGGACGCAGAGCACCAATCGCCAGCGTATGTTCGCTCAGGCCTTCGTTCCAAGCACAGACATTCGCGCGGCGGAATTCTTTAGTAACGCCGCTTTCCGAGTGCAATCGTGCCACTCGCGTCCTTCGCGTCGAAGCAATTCCTGGGCCTGCTCCGGTCCCCAACTCCCTGCGGCGTAGTTTGGAAAATCACGCGGAGGGAGGGCCTTCCACAAATCGAGTATGGGTTGCACGATCGTCCACGAAGCCTCCACCATATCGGCGCGCTGGAACAGCGTGGGATCGCCCATCATGCAATCGTACAGAAGAGTTTCATACCCCGTGGATGGCGTGGTGCCAAAATAGTCGGAATACTGAAAATCCATGTTCACGGCCCCGAGCCGCACAATGGGACCGGGAACCTTGGCCTCGAAGCTCAGCGAAATTCCCTCATTCGGCTGAATATTAATCACCAGCTCATTCGGCGCGATTTTTTCCACGGAAGTCTTGCGGAAAAGTACGAAAGGAGGCCGCCGAAAGCGAATCACAATCTCGGTGGAGCGGGTGGGCAATCTCTTCCCCGTCCGTAGATAAAACGGCACGCCGGCCCATCGCCAATTATCGATATTCAACGCGAGCGCGACAAATGTTTCCGTCGTCGATGCCGGATCCACGTTCGGCTCCGTTCTATAGGCCGGGACGTGTTTGCCGTCTATCATCCCTTCCCCGTATTGGCCGCGCACGGCGTGATCCAGAACTTTCTCGGGGTTCAGAGGCTGGACGGCACGCAGGATCTTTGTCTGCTCGTCGTGAACCGCCTGCGCGTCGAAGGAAATGGGCGGCTCCATTGCTGTAAGCGTGATGAGCTGAAAGATGTGATTCGGCACCATGTCGCGCAACGCGCCGGCATGCTCGTAATAATCTCCCCGCATCTCCACGCCGAGTTCCTCCGCCACTGTCACTTGCACGTGATCCACGTAGCGGCGATTCCAAACCGGCTCGAAAATGCCGTTCGCGAAACGGAACGCCAAAACATTCTGAACCGTTTCTTTTCCAAGATAATGGTCGATTCGATAAACCTGGTCCTCGCGCAGCACCAGGCCGATCTCGTGGTTCAATGCGACCGCCGAATCGAGATCGTGCCCAAACGGCTTTTCGATCACCACGCGTTTCCATTTGCCGTTTTCTTCGTTGGTCAGTTTGGCCGCGCCAAGTTGTTTCACTACGATGGGGAAAAAAGTGGGGCTGGTGGCAAGATAAAAAAGGCAATTTCCGTGCGTGTTTTGTTCTTTTTCCACTTGGACGAGGAGATCGCCCAGTTTCTTGTAAAGCTCGGGATCCTTGAAATCTCCCGGCGTATAGTAGAGCCGCTTGACAAATTGATCCCATGAAGATTGTTCAACTTCGCTCGTTGCGTACTCCCGAATCTCCTGTCCGGTACGCTGCCGGAAATCATCGGAAGAAAAGTTTTCGCGCGACACGCCGATGATTGCAAATTCCTGCGGAAGTAATTTCCCCTTCGCCAGGTTGTACAGCGCTGGAATCAGTTTGCGCTTCGTGAGATCGCCCCCCGCGCCGAAGATAACCATCGTGCAGGGAGGAGCGGGACGGCCAAGCGTTTCCTGGGACACATTCACCGCATCAGAGTTCTGAGTCAAGTCTCCCTCCGCCTGAGCGTCTTATGAAAGCGCCTGCTGGATTGCCTGTTGCAAATTTGCGAGTGCGGTCGCGAGATCTCCCGTCAGGTGTACGCGAAGAGCGCGCCGGCCGCGCTCGGTCAAGACGTTGAAATCCCCGCGGGCCTGTGCTGCTTTCACCACGCCAAACGTATATTTCTGTCCGGGCACGCGAAGGTCGGACGCGTCATCGCAAGTAATTTGCAGAAAGACGCCCGAGTTCGGTCCGCCCTTATAAGCTTGCCCTGTCGAGTGAAGAAACCGCGGCCCAAATCCGAGGCAGGTGGCCACATGCTTTTTATCGCGAACACTCTGGCGCACGGACTGAAGCTGTGTTTGGTGTTTCTCATTCCGCTCGATGTAAGCCAGCAGGGCAAAATAGTCTCCTGCCTTCAAACGATTCACGTGCGCGCGCAAATATCCGGCTAGCGTCGAGTCCTTCCCAACCGCTTGCTTCAGCGCCGCGGCATTCTTATCGTCGCTGTACAGTTTGACCCCCTTGTCTTCGTAGAAGGGCGTTTCCTGCGGAAGCGAGCCTGACTTCTCATATTCATCGGTCAATTTGCGCGTTTCGATTTTGCTTGCTTCCACATCGGGCTGGTTGAACGCATTGATGCCGATAATCGAGCCGGCCACCGCTGTTGCGATTTCCCATCTGAAAAATTCCTGCCCGAGCTCATAATTGTTCGCCACTTGAATGCGGACCACCGGTTGGCCGGCTTTTTCCAGCGCTGCCACTCCCGCGTCTTGCTTTGAATCCGCGCCATCCTCGAGCCTTACATAAACGAAGACCCGGTCGTTGCCGTACACATCCGGCGAACCAATCGGTTCGCGGTCCACGGGAATCAACCCTTTGCCCTCTTTCCCGGTGGACTCAGCGAGAAGCTGCTCCAGCCACGCTCCCAGATCGGAAATTCCCGGCGAAGCAAAGAGGGTGACCTTATCGCGACCCTGTTTCTGGAGCGTTCCCAGAATCGCGCCCAGAATCACGCCCGGATTTTCATCCGCCGGCACTACCGAAGCGCATGCGTGCACCATCTCCTCGGCGCGATCGAGAAACTTTGGCACGTCCACACCTTGGATCGCCGCTGGAATCATTCCAAAGTTTGAGAGCGCCGAGTAGCGGCCGCCGATGCTTGGCACGCCGTAGTAGATGTGACGAAAGCTATCGGTCTCGGCCACTTTCTGCATCTGGGATCCCGGATCGGTGATGGCGATGAACCGCTTCCCCGCTTCCGCCGCGCTTACGGATTGCTTCACCCGTTCGTAAAAATATTGCTTGAAGATATTCGGTTCCAGGGTCGTTCCGGACTTGCTCGCAACGATAAAAAGGGTTTTTGCAATATCGATCTTGCTCTCCAACGTGCGGATTTGCGCCGGGTCCGTCGAATCGAGGACCAGCACCTGCGGCTGGCCCTGGATCCTTCCGTAAGTTTTCTCGAACACTTCCACGCAAAGACTCGACCCGCCCATGCCGAGAAGGACGAGGTGCGTGAAGCCACTTTGGTGAATTTCATCCGCGATTTTCTTGAACTCACTATTATGAGAAATCTGGTCGTCCGTGATTCCAAGCCAGCCCAGCCAGCTGCCTTCATCTTTGTTCGTCCATAGCGAGGCGTCGCGGGCCCACAAACGCTTCACCTTATTGTTTTTTTTCCAATCCTCAAGAGCCCCTTTCACATCTTGGCCGAGATTTTCCGGAAGACGGTAGGTGAGGTTATTGACCGCCGAAGAGGCCGCCTTCTCGGTGTGCTTGCTAACCGCGGCCAGCAGCTTATCGAAGGCGTCCGCAAATTGCTTTACCCCGTCCTCCGTCAATTTATCGGTGGCATCCTTCATCGATATTCCCACACGAGCTAGAGTTTCCATCGTCGCGCGCGCTGCCGAGACATCTTCTTCAAGGCTTGCGCGCGGCTTTCCATGGTCACGAAATGCATCGAAGGTCGCCGGAGGAATGGTATCGACCGTGTCAGGGCCGATCAATTCCGCCACGTAATACGTGTCGGGAAATGCCGGATCCTTAGTGCTCGTGCTGGCCCAAAGCACGCGCTGCGTTTGCGCCCCACGAGCTGCAAGCGCAGCCCAACGTGGGCCGCTGAAGATCTTCTTGTAACTCTGATAAGCGAGTTTCGCATTGGCGATCGCAACTTTGCCTTTCAAACCACGCAATGTTTGCAGATCGGAGGAATCGGTCGTTTTCTTGATTTTGTCACCGATCTCGCTATCAATCAGGGTATCGATCCTGCTGACGAAGAAACTCGCGACGCTGGCAACGCGGCTCAAATCTCCGCCTTTTTTGGCAAATTCTTCCAGCCCTGCTATGTACGCTTCCGCGACGCGCTCGTACACTTCCTGCGCGAACAACAGCGTCACGTTAATGTTGATGCCTTCGCTGATGAGCTGCTGGAAAGCGGGAATGCCCTCGGTCGTGCCGGGAACCTTGATCATTGCGTTCTCGCGGCCCAGGGTTTTCCACAAGCGCCGCGCTTCATCCAAAGTTTCCTTCGTCTTGTGGGCAAGATATGGCGACACTTCAAGGCTGACGTAGCCGTCACGCCGCTTCGTTTGCTCGTAGACCGGCCGGAAAACGTCGGTGGCATCCTGAATGTCTTTTGCGGCGAGAAATTCAAAAATCCCTTTTGCGTCCAGGTCTTTCCGCGTTTCCAGTTCTGCAAGTGTTTTCGTATAGTCCGTGCTTCCGGTGATGGCTTTCTCGAAAATAGACGGATTGGATGTCACTCCGCGCAGCCCGTCTTCTTCGATCAGTCTCTTGAGTTCTCCCGTCGAGATCAGGCTGCGGCGAATGTAATCGAGCCAAACCGATTGCCCGAACCCGATCAAAGCCTTCAGCGGATTTTCGGACGGCTTGCCTTCGCTCGAAGTCGGAGTTGTCTTAGCAGTTGTGCTCATCGTAATTCTCCCTTAGCAACTCGTGTCTCATGCCTCAGACGCGTTGCACTGACGGATTATTTGGGGCGGCTATCATTTCATTGGGTTTTGACGGCTGTTAATTTACGCCGATTTAGCGGTCTCGAGCAACGTCCAATAGTAAGCCCGGCGGGCACGAGTTGTCGCCATTCCCAAGCCGTAATTCTACCGCACTAACATGACTGCCGCGTGAAAGCCGGCTTCTGCTGGAGCCAGTCTCCCGCAATTTCAGTTCAAGCACGCCGCATGGTCTTGTCCCCCATTTCGGGGACACGAGAGCTCGCGCGTGGCCGTGGAAGTCTGTGAAATTATTTGTTAGTGGAACAACAGCCGCTTGCTGCAGCGGAGTGGAAAGTATACGACCCGGCTCAGACGCGATGTGCGCGCGAGGAGCCGTCCAAATAATTTCTGCGTGAGAGATTCCAGGTCGATGTGGCGCCGGCCGCGATGAATGCGCGTTGCCCGTCCCAAAAACTCCGCCGCGGAGACCGGAGCATCCTCTTCGTCACAAGCATCGCCCTTCGTGATGAGCATACTCGCGGTTTTCTCCGACGCCACCCCATCAACGCGGCGAATGGCCCGGTGGACGACGACCAGCCCGTTCCGCTGGAAAACAATCACGTCACCTGCAGAAATCTTTGCAAAATCACAGCGTCGAATAAAAACAAAATCTCCCGATCGTATCCAGGGAACCATGCTGGCGCCCGATACTCGCAAACATGCTGATCCTTGCGAGCGCATTTTGTCCGCAACCGGAATGGCAGCGTCCGGGGCCGCCAAGACAAATGGCTCTTTGCCTTCGATAGGAACCCGGGGAACATGGGATGTGGCGCTCATCACGGCGTCAATTGCATTGTTTGAGTTGCCATCACCTGGCCGTCAAGCGAAACGCGAGCGGTCCACTCGCCGAGCATGTGCCGCTGTTGGATCCAGGTGCCGGCGACAGGGAGTGTCTGAATCGCAACCAGAGGTTCGTCTGAGCCCTGCTGTACCGCGAAAGCTATTTGGGTTTGTTGATATAGATTGCCGCCGGGAAGCAAGATTTCGAGAGTTTGAACGTGATTCCCAACCGGCACGTTCTGCCAGGACACTTTGACTTCCAAGTCGCGAGTCGCGGTAGCGCTGAACGTTGTTTCACCGGCGCAGCTGGAAGCCTCCTGATCACAAAATGAAAATGTGGCCGTCGCCGGAGTTGCGGGAGGCGTTCCGCCGTCCGCCGAAGTCATCTGGCAGCCCGAGAATCCCGCCACGGCAATAAGAACGCTGGCCGCCAATAGAGTTCTTTTTCGCCAACGCCGATCGTTCACTCTTGAGCGCAACATGAAATCCTCGTTAAAATGGGATGGTAAACGCGTAAGCACGTTGATCCGTTGTCGTGACATATACGCGAGAAAGCACTTCATCGATGGACGGGTCACCCACAGTTCCCTTGGTAGGCCCGACGTTCGTGACTTCATCTTTGACATCCGCTCCGGTAGTGAGCATCAGCTCGTGAATCGTGCCGTCGCTTGATCCCACGTAAACATAATTTAGCCCTATGGTTGACATCGGAGCGGAAGGGTTGGCGATCGTTGTATTCCACACCGTCGTGAACACCGGCGTCGGCTGCGACGTGTCAATGGAAAGCGCATGAACGGCCGTGGCGCCTGAGAAAATTACGGTGTACGGCGTCGCATATCCCAGAACCACCGGGTAGCTAACTATGGGTCCGTCCGTGGACGCGTAGGAAGCTAACGTCGGCGCCTGTCGAGGGATTGATCGCATAGATCGTACTGTTCCCCGCAGTGCACGTGCTTGAGACAATGGAATCACCGACGGTACCAACGAACAGAACATCGCTTGCATAGGTGAGGGTCGGCGACGCGTCGATGTCGCCTAGATTTGCGATTGCCTTCACCGCGCCGGTGCTCGGATTGAGCTGCCAGAGACTAGGCTGTGAAGTGCCGCACGCGCTGCGACTGGTGACCCAAACGACGTTATGAACGTAATCAACCAGTGGCGTCGAGTTGATGATATCCAAATTTTGTGCGCCTTCGTTCGTGGTGGTGATTGGGCCGGTGAGCGGCGACCATGACGCGTTCGCGCCGGTATTGCCGTTCAACGCAAATATCTGATTCGCGGAGGTCGTTGTCGTAATGCGAGAGCCGAAGAAAACCTGGTCATTCGAGCCGCCGGCGATCGATTTCAATTGGACGGCAGGACCACCCTGAAGGGCCAGCGTGCCGCTTGTTATGGGATTCACCACCCAGTCGACCACTCCGGTATCCGTGTTTACGGCGTAGACCAATCCATTTTGATCCGTCAAATAATCGATATCCTGTCCCGTGGATGAGGATGCCGCATCGATGAGCGGTGAACGAGACGCTATAGAGCCGCCAAGCGACACTGGGACAAATTCCCGCAATCCGGTGGCGGCGTTAATAAAAAATACGAGGTTGGTTTGCGATCCCATCGCCGCGACTGTTCCCGGAATCAGGGATGGGCTGGCAAGATCCGTGGCGAAGGTTGCAGCGATCCACTGTGTGTTCTGCTGAGCGGCAGCAGTAGCCGCAGGTGTCGCTGAAATTTCTTCCGTAAACGTTGATCCGTTGGTTATATCCTGGTCAGAGTAATAGTTCGAACTATCGTGCAAAAATACCTTATAGAAATACGTCGTTCCATTCGCTGGCGCGCCGCCCGGGGAAGCGCACGTATCTGTAGTAGCGTTGTCCGTGAAAGTTGTTTTCCCCGTTGAGTCCTCGAACACCACGGTTCCGGTGCCAACCGTCGCACACAGTGCCGGAACTTGGGTATCAGTCGGCACCGAGGTCTTATCTACTGGAGAACTGGTACGCCGAAGGATAAGCACGCCGGTATAGGTTTCAGAACCAACTGCGGTGCCAATCAGCGCAGGAATGTTCCAATTCAGCGTCACGCTCGCGTTGCCGGGTGTTGCCGTGAGTCCCGTCACATTCTGGACGAATGTTACGTCCAGCTCCGGCGATGTCGCGTTGCTAGCTTCCTTCGATCCAAAAACAGTCGAAAAACCATCATTGGCCGCATTATCTTTAATTATCGTTCCGTAGTTTGTGCTGCCGTTGTACCAATTTTGTACATCTGTCGTGATGTTGAATTGGGCGGTTGTGCTGGCGTTTGTCACCGACGCCGTGGCCGTCGCCGAACTCGCGATGTCCCCTCCCGCGGCAGTCCAGGCAGTTGTCGCGACCCGAGTATTCCAGCTCACCACATTGGATTGCCAGAAATTGGTCACGGCGTACGCCTGGTACGTCAGAGTACCTGCGCTTGACGGCGGTGCCGTGATCACGTGCAGGGTCAGAAGCGCCTGTTTAATGCCCACATTCGGAATGCGCGATAGATCGAACTCGACAATTGCGCGCTCATTCGCCCCCGTGGCCGAGGCCACGGTAAGGGTATTACCGACGTTGTTGCTGTTAGGTGTCGCCTGAACGAGCGTTGCGTCTGCGCCGCGTGCCTGCGGGTCAGTCCCCGACTTCTGCAACACGATCGTCTCGCGCGCGATTGCAGGCACAGCCGGCAGCAGCGCCAACCCCAACACAAGCCACCCCCGCCTGTAAATTCGCTGAACTCCGATCATTGGGTGTTGTCTAACCAAGGAACCTATTGCCTCCAGCCAATTTGAGCCAAAACTCGACGTCCGCCTACGAGCGCCGTGGTGCTGCGTTGCATACCCCGCCTTGACCGGGTAATTTCCCGCACGCCAGTGCTAAGGTCTCGTAAATCGGTTCCGAAACACACCGCGGCTTAACGTAAGCTCGCTTCTTTTTCGGGCGCTTTTCTTCGGCGTGGGCGATTTTCTGCATGCTTTCCATAGCTTTCCTGGGTTCAGTTACTGGGAAAACGCGAGGCGCTCATTAAGGAGTCAATTGCACCGTTTGAGACGCGATCACCTGACCGTCTAGAGAAACGCGCGCGGTCCATTCACCTGTGATTTGCCGCTGTTGTATCCACGTCCCGGCTACGGACAAATTGCGAGTGGCGATGAAAGGCTCGTTCGAGTCGGATGAAATCGCGAAAGCAGTGGTGATTTGCTGGTAAAGACCGCCGTTTGGCACCAGAACTTCGAGCTTCTGAATGTGGTTTCCGGGCGGCACATTTTCCCAGGCGACATTGATTTTGACGTCGCGAACCGCCGCAACACTGAAAGAAGTCGCCGGCGAGCAGTCGGAAAATCCGCTCGCGCAAAACGTAAATGTAGCGCTGGCGGCAGGCGGGAGGACTTTGTCCGCGGAACTCGATTTCATTTGGCACGCGGAAAATCCTGAAACAAGAAGAAGCATGCCCGCGAGCAATAGGGTGCTCTTTAGAGCCTGATTGCCTTCAACAAGTCCTGAGCGCGACATAGCTGCCTCTTTTAAAACGGATAAGTGAACTCGAAAGCGCGTTGATCGGTCGTTGAAACATAGATAGTCGATAGCACAATATCGAGGGCCGGATCGCCCACGACACCTGGCGTGCCGGTATCTACGATTACGTCCTTCAGGTCGTCGCCGCTTGACACATCCAGCTCATGAATTTTGCCATCAGCCGAGCCGACGAAGACGTCGCTAAGACTCGTCACGGAAACCGGCGCGGATGGGACGGAAATAGTCGTATCCCAAAGGTCAGTGAACGTCGGTCCCGTGGGATCATAGGAAACCCCGTGGACCGCGCTGGCGCCAGAGAAGACGATGGTATATGGCGGCGCGCTATTCAATACCAGAGGGAAACTGACAATCGCTCCGTCGCCCGCGCTGTACGAAGTCACCATTTGTCCGGTCGCAGGATTAATGGCATAGAGAAGGCCGTTGCCTGCCGTGCACGTTGATCCTGAAAGAGAGTTTCCATTCGTGGCGACGAACAGAACATCGCCTGCTGACGACAAGGTCGGCGACGTATCTGTATCGCCCAAACTTGCAGTAGTGAAGACGAGGCCGGTATTCGGATCGAGTTTCCAAAGGCTGGGCTGGGACGTTCCGCAGGCGCTTCGGCTGGTCACCCAGATTGCGCCGTTGATGTAATCAATCTGGGGAGTAGAGCTAATGATATCCATGCTCGGAACGCCGCTCACTCCTCCGGTGGTAGTCCATACGGTCGCACCGGTGTTGCCATCAAGCCCCAGAATCTCATTGGCTGTTGTTGTCCCGGAATTGCGAGTGCCCACTGCAAGGAGGTCCGTCGCGCGTCTGTACGAAGCAGGGCTAAACAATTTCAACTGTACTGCGGCGGCCCCTTGAAAGATGTTTGCGGTAGCGCCAGTTGGGTTGGCTACCCACAGAATGACTCCGGTATCAGTGGACACCGCGTAGACCAGGCCATCGTTGTCGGCCACATAAATTACGTTGTCCCCCGTGGACGACGAAGTGGAATCAATGAGCGACGAACGTGACGAAATCGGACCGCCGATCGAAACCGGAGGAAACAGTCGCAGGCCGGTGTTGGGGTTGACCATGAAGAGCAGATTGCTCTGCGAGCCGATCACCGTCACCGAACCCGGAATCAGAGATGGCGCCGCCAGCGTGGTCGAGGCGGTATTGGCAATCCACTGAGACTCTCCTCTAGCGGACGCCGAGGCAGCGGGCGTCGCCGAGATTTCTTCCGTGAAGGTCGAGCCATTAGCGGCAATTGGTTGCGACGAGTAGTAATTCATGTTGTCGCGCAGAAATACTTTGTAAAAATAAGTTATTCCATTGTGCGGAGGTCCGACGCTGCATGTGTCGTTAACGGAATTGTCCGTAAAACTGGTCTTTCCGGACGAGTCATCAAATACAACCTGTGCGGTTCCTACCGTGGCGCATAAACCTGGATCTGTTGTATCGGTCGGGACGGAACTTCTATCCACCGGCAGGCTTGATCGACGAAGAATCAGAACGCCGACGTATGACTCTCCGGTCTTGGGTGTTCCGATCGGCGAAGGAATCGTCCAGTTCAACGCAACGCTGGCGTTACCCGGGGCGGCCGTAAGACTGCTCACGTTTTGAACGAACGTGACGTCGAGTTCAGGAGCATTCGTTTCAACGCTCGCTTCTTTCGAACCAAACACCGTGCTGGTCGCGGTCGCGTCGTTTTCCGTTTGGTCCTTGATGATGGTTCCGTAGTTCGGGTTGCCGTTGTACCAGCCTTGCACGTCGGAGGTAATGTCGAATTGCGCTGTCGTGCTGGCGTTGGTAACCATCGTCGTGCCTGTAGCCGTGCCGCCGATGTCGCCGCCGGGAATGCCCCAGGCCGTGGTCGCTACGCGTGTGTTCCAGGTAACCGTGGAGGGTTGCCAGAACGTTGCGACGTCGTATGCGCCGTAGGTCAAAGTCCCTGCTGAAAGTGGAGGCGGCGTGGTTACGTGCAGCGTCAACAAAGCTTGCTTAATACCCACATTGGGAATCCGCGAAAGGTCAAACTCGATGATAGCTCGCTCGTTGGCGGAGGAAAGAGACTCGACCGTAACAGTTGGTCCAACATTGTTTGAAGTGGGGCTGCCCTGATTCAGCGTGGCATCGCCGCCGCGAAGTTGTTGATCGGTTGCTGACTTCTGCAAAACGATTGTTTCCCGAGCGATCACCGGCGCGGCCAGCAGCAGCGCTACCAACAATACCGGGCACCGGTGCCACGATGTGCGCCGAATTCCGACCACCGGCTGTTGTCTATCCATGGCCCTAAGCCTCCAGCTAAATTTGTGCCCAACTCCCGCGGCCTACGAACGGCGCGGCGCCGCGTTGCATACGCCGCCTTGTCCGGGCAGTTTCCCGCAGGCCAGCGCTAAGGTCTCGTAAATCGGTTCCGAAACACACTGCGGCTTAACATAAGCTCGCTTCTTTTTCGGTTGCTTTTCATCGCCGTGCGCGATTTTTTGCGTTCTTTCCATTGTTTCCCCTGGGTCAGTTACTGCCGGCTTGCACTGCCGGCGTAGCGATCGGCGAAGGAATTGAACACAGTTCTTTTCTGTTTGGTTTCTGCGCGTGCAGTGCGCTAATCGCATTCTGCACCCCGGCTAATCCGGCTTTCAGTTCAGCCAGGTCACACGCTCGCTCGTACGCTCCCAGCAAATCCCCGCCTTCCATCTGCGCGAGTCCCGGGCAACGTTCGCAGTATTGTCGAATCGAACATTTGGAGCACACTGGCAGCTGTGACTCCCGCACCGCTCGTACGCGCTCCATCTCCGGCGATTTGAACCAAATCTCCTCGAAGCGCTGCTGCCGCAGGTTGCCCGTGGCAACGGGCATCTGCACACACGGAAAAACCTCTCCATACGGAGAAATGTAGCAACTGTTGTGGCCCGCGCTGCACGGAATGTCCTCATATGCGTGGCTTTCAATTCCGCTCGACGTAGCGCTCCCGGTCGTAAGTGGCGTCACTTGCGCGCTGTCCTGCGAACTTGATGGCGGGTTGAGAGTTGGATCCTGGAGGATTGGCAAAAGGTCTTGCGCCGGGTTCCGCAATTGCAAAAGACTCATGTCTCCGTCCATCTTGGGAGTAATGGTCATGTCCAGGACGTAAGGGACGCCCAACTCCGCCGCAAGCGCTTGTACGTTCCGATAAGCCATCAAGTTCTGCTTCATCAGCGGACACGCAATCTTTACCTGCAAGCCCTCCGCCTGCAGGAATCGAATTGCAGTCAACGTGCGCTCTAACGATCCGCGAACCTTGGTAATCGCGTCATGGACCGCGGGCTCGGCGCTATAAATGCTGATTTGAATGCGGCGCACGCTCAAAGCGCGTAGCTTGCGCGCGCGCTCGGCGTCAATCAAAAGCGCGTTGGTCTTTAAGCTGATATCAAAGTGCAGAGAGCGCGCGAACTCGAGCAATTCGAAAAGATCGTCGCGCAGAAAAATCTCACCGCCGCTCAATGTAAGAAACAGCGTGCCGGATTGCGCCAGTTGCTCCAGCACATTTTTGATCTCATCCGTCTTCATCTCTCCGTGATCTTCGTGATCGAGATAACAATGGACGCACCGTTCGTTGCACCTGTACGTGAGATCCACATGGACGCTCCAGGGAAGATGGCGCTCTACCGTCCTGCTAATCAAGCCGTCCATCACCGGAGTCTTTGCCATCCCTTAGCCCTTTACCTCTGCTGCGACGAACACCAGTTGCTTCTGCTCGAGTGCTGCCACCAATTCGCCGATGTCGGCTCGCGCCGCTTCCAGGCTGACTTCGTATTCTGTGGAAATTCTCTCCGCGATTTCCTCCAGGCTCTGGCCGTCGGCGTGTTTCCAGATCAAGCTCGCGGTCTCGTTCAACTCATGCACTTGGCTGTCCTCCGGCGAAATAATCACCATTTCCCCGTCGACTTCCCGCCAAGCGAGCCTTGGATTCCGAACGATGTATCCTTTCATGCCGCGATCACCCTCCAGAATTCGGCGTTCCGGCGAAAATGCAACCGGTGGCACGGAATTTCCTCTATCAGTCCCATCAACGTTCGCAACAATGTTTCATGCGCGCGCTTCTCGGCCGTGAAAAACAGGACGCAAGGCAACAGGGCGCGGAGTGCTTCCTTTAACGACAGCGGCTCGGCGCGATCATCGCTCGCCTGTTTCAGCAAGTACAAACCTGCGATGGGAAATAGCCGGTTGATTCCCGCCGCTCGAAATTCTCCCCAGAAGGGCGTCCCATGCGCCTGCCAGCAGCCATTGGAATAGCGCAAGAGAGAAATTTCGTCAGTAAGGACGCTGCCTTCGGGTGACAGCGACGCAACCGTGCTCTTCCCGGCTCCCGACCGGCCGAAGAAAATATACGCGCGGCCATCCCGCACAACCGTCGCACCATGCAGAAGAAATCCGCGCTGCGGGAGGAGCACCATCGTCAGCAAAATGCGCAGTAGCGAGTCGAGGGCGTATTCGTGTCGCACGCCGTAAAATTTAGCCCCTCGCGAGCCAAGAATCAGCTTCGCGTCGTCCAGCAGATATGAAAATTCGCCGATCTTCGTCCGCGTCTCTGGTTCATTCAGATGAACGGGAAAGCCGTTCGCAGAGTTCTGCGCGAATTCGCGATAGCGTCGCACGGCCGGCGCGAGCAGCGTCTCTTCGCGAATAAAAAGGGACAGCGGTACGTTTCCAATGGAGATTTGAAGCGGAGCGCAAGTATCCGGCCGCTTGACGGAATAATCCAATTCGGCCATTGTTCCCAAGTTCACGGCGGTAATGCCTATTAACTGCGGGACGTGAGGGCGTCCTCGCAGTTCCCCCAAATTACAAATGCGCCCAACAAAAGATAGGTGCCAGAGCAAGTCTCGTTCGGTGTACGCAATGCGTCAACTGCATATGGGGGCCCCGATTCGTATCTGCCACTAACGCCGGCGGGACCTAACGGAGCGATGAAAGGCGGTCTTAAGCGCGTCGGTTGGCCCAACCGTACTTTCGCAGAAGCCGGAGAGGCCGCAGCGCGATATAAAGAGGTGCTAGGGGGCCGGGCAAACGCATCATTTGCCAGTCTTCTTCAGCGGGTACGACCGAAAGCCGCATGGCGTAGCGCCACCCATCAAAGCTTCCAGACAGCATCCGGCGGCGAAAATTGAAGCGCCCGGGCGCGTCGAGCGGTCGATAGTTCGGACTCATGAGACGTTTTGCTATTTCGGAGGCAACATCCGTAGCCATCCGATCGGCCTGCACTCGATGCCAAATTTCATTCGGTACCGGTGCATCAAGCAATCCGGCCGCGAGAGCAAGCCCGACATGAAGCATACGCTCTGCGTTTAGGGATTTTGTTCGCTGCATTGTGATGTCCCAGTCCAGAGAGTAGCGCCTCAGTAGCTCGGAAATATCCGCGATCCATGAAAATCGCCCCCAGAAATCCTTCGCTCCGTGAATGCAAAGTATGGGCAGCCCGTCTTCCAACGAGAACGTTCGAACTTCTCGCTCGTTCAGCTTTACAGACACTAGCCGTTGCGAAAGCTCATCGAGATTGGGGGGCTTCGGAAAATGCCGAAGCGTCAATTCTGTGTGAAGCTCGACCATTACCCGCCGTTCTTCGTCACGATAGTTGTATTCGCCCGGAATCGCCGAAGCGGCTGTGCCAGACGAAATGATCCAATCGAATTTCGCGCGATACCCAAGTCCAAGCATCAGTTCATGAGCTTTCGGCATATCGCTCTGGCGCAAAACGATATCCAAATCTTCGAACTCCCGAAGCGTTATGTCGCCGTAGGCTTGCACCGCCAGCACGGGTCCCTTGTAAGGAATCGCTTCGATCCCTTGAGAACGAAAGAGGTCGAGAATTTTGATCAATTCAGCCGCAAGAAACAGGCAGCGGATCGTATTTGCGCGGCAACCATTTCTTAGGCGGTCCGCTGCAGCCGCCGGCAATGCATCCGTCGCAATCGCTTGCAACTGCCGACCAACTAGCGGGAAGATTGAGTTTTCTTCCGCCTCGTTGAGCATATAGTCCCAATCGAGATCACATTCCAGCAATTGGGCGATCTTCTGCGCCAAGGACGAATCGAGTTGAGTATGCGAGCAGTGGACGAGAAGCTGTTTCTCGGGGCTGACGGCGGAAGTCATCAATATTTCAGATCGAGAGTTGATGAGAAATTCTACGCTATTTCAATATTTGGAGCTGGGGGATTCTTTTCTGAGGTGAGTTTTCGCGAAGCAAACACAGCGTCACAAAACGTTCTGCGAATCAAGCTGCAAGATCGTTTTCAATTAGCCAAAAGACTCTGTTGCGCTGGCGTTACCTCACGGCGATCCACCCGATTCATGCAGCAATGCCGGGAGGGGTCGTACTTTTCATTTCCACCAGTTTCCCGATTTTGCGTAGCCTCGCTCGGAAACTGCCTGGCTCGAGGCCCGCGCGCGCGCAAACCGTCTGAAAATCTGCGTCATTATCAAAGAGAAATTCTTGAGCTTTTCGCTGGACTCGCAAGCTCCCGTTTCGCCAATCTTCTATCGCTGATATGACCACTGCGGTCCAAAGTCTTCGCTCGCCGATCAGTTCCTCAGTTACCGTATTATGAGGGTCTACTTGATACTGTTCGCCGCCTTTGCCCATGGCATCCCCCGGTCCTGCTGCCTCCGTCCTGTTTCGTCGAAGCTCTGAAACGTATACTTTCTACAACAGCAGCTTCGGCGCCATTACCGAGGCACTTCAAGCGGGGAGCGCAACAGCTCGGAACAACTGCGGTTTCATGACGTTACACCCGCAAGCGGAAAACGAACAAAATTCTGCGCTCAACCTGGTTGTCTGTCTGCGGTCATATGTGTCGGAAAGGTGCACGCAAAGCATTCAGCACTGCTATGCGGACGATCGTCGCGTAAAAGCAAATTCATAACACGTTGGAAATTATTAGACGGTTTCAGCTGTGAGAATTTCTCGAAGCTTCGTCGAAAGCGTAGCCATTGTGAACGGCTTTTGCAGAAGTACCGCATCCATGTCAAGTATCCCGTGATGCACCACGGCCTGGTCGGTGTATCCGGACATATAGAGGACATTGATTTTTGGCCGAATCAGCTTCACGCGTTCGGCCAGTTCCCGGCCGCTAATGCCCGGCATCACCACGTCCGTCATCAAAAGGTGAATTGTTCCGGCGTGCATCGCTGCCAATTCGAGAGCGGTGTGGCCGTCTTCCGCTTCAATAACCGTATATCCGCTCATTTCCAGATATTCGCGGGCCAACTCCCGCACACCTTTTTCGTCTTCCACCAGAAGAATAGTTTCCGATCCGCGTTCCGAGGATTGAACATCGTTGCGGCGGTCCCGTCCACGCTCTCCCTCTTCATCTTCAATCCTCGGCAGATAAATCTTGAAACTGGTTCCGCGGTCGGGTTCGCTATACACCCAGACGTAGCCGCCGCTTTGTTTCACGATTCCGTACACCGTCGCAAGGCCAAGTCCGGTGCCCTTCCCCTTCTCCTTCGTCGTAAAGAAAGGCTCGAAAATGTGCGTTTGCGTTTCGGCGTCCATACCGCAGCCATTGTCGGTAACGGCGAGCATTACGTATTTGCCGGGAGCCAGCACGGCGGGGGACCCGGAATAGGAAGCGTCCAAATCTACATTCGCAGTCTCGATCGTCAGGCGGCCGCCCTGCGGCATCGCATCGCGCGCATTGACGGCGAGATTCAGGATCACCTGCTCGATCTGGCTGCGGTCCGCCTTGATCAGGCCCACCTCCGCAGCGGAAGAAGTTTCCAGCTGAATGTCCTCGCCGATTAGCCTTCGCAGAATTCTCTCCATGTCCACAAAAATGCTTTGAATACTGATTATCTTGGGCGCCAGCATTTGTTTTCGGCTGAAAGCGAGCAATTGGCGTGTGAGCGAGGTGGCCCGCTGCGAGGCCGTTTGGATTTGCTCCGCGTTACGCCGCAACGGATCGCCGGAGGCCAAACGATCCGCCAGCAAATCTGCGTAGCCTTGGATTACCATTAAAAGATTGTTGAAATCGTGAGCGATTCCCCCCGCCAATCGTCCGACTGCTTCCATTTTCTGTGATTGGCGAAGCTGCTCCTCCAGTTGTCTGCGGTCCGTGATGTCAAGCGCCATGCAAATCGCGCCCTGCAATTGGCCGCCGGCGTCGCGCAGCGGCTCGACGTGACACGCGTAAGATCCGCCTTTCCATTCGATATGAAAGGTGGTCGGTTCGCCCCCCATTGCGCGACGATGAGCCGCGATCGGCTTGAAACTCTGATCGGAGGTCTCAAAATATTCCGGCAGCGACATTCCAACCACTTGATTCTGCTTTAATCCCAGACGCGTCAGTCCGGCTCCCATTGCGGATGTGAAGCGAAGATCCTTTCCCACCGTCCAAAGAACAGCGGGCAGTTGTTCGACTAAGACGCGCAGGCGTGCTTCGCTCTCGCGTACTTTCTCCTCCGCTCGTTTCCTCTCGATGGCCAGAGCGATCTGCCCTCCGACCGAGGCCAAAAATTCAAGATCCCGCTCCATGTACGCCTTTTCGTTTTCGTAATGCTGAACCACCAAGACGCCTATCGTGGCCGCCGGCGTTTGTAGCGGCACTCCCAACCAAGACGGCGAAGGCGTGCCGACGAGCTCCACTTCTCCTTGCTCGGCGAGCTTGTCGAACGCTTTTTGGGGAATCAACATAGCCCGTCCGGTGCGATATACGTAGGCAGTGCAACTTCTTCCAACCTGCTGGGGAGGCGGCGCAACGTCAAACTGGTCCACAAAGAATGGAAAATGGAACATCTCTGTCGCCGGCTCGTACAGCGCCACAAAGCAATTTTCGGCATAGAGCACTTTCTTGAGTGCGAGGTGAATGAGCCGGAGCAGGTCGTCGAGGTTGTCGGTTACATTCACGCCGCGAATGATTTCAAAGTTTACCTGCCGCTCGAGTTCGGCGCGCTTGTAATCAGTGATGTCTTCTACCGTGCCCTCGTAACAAACGATCTTGCCGTGCGCATCTCGCACCGCGCGCGCATTTTCGGAAACCCAGATTTTCGCGCCGTCTTTGCGGCGAAGTTGATATTCGAATTGTTCGACCACTCCTTTCTTTTCGATCCGCCGTTTGAACTCCTCGCGAAATTCCGGATCGGCATAGGCGTCCTGGGCTACGTCTGTGATGCACTCCAGCATTTCCCCGCAACTGGAATATCCGCACATTCGCGCAAGCGCGGGATTCATGCTCAGAATGCGGCCTTGCGGTGTAGTTTGGAAAATCCCTTCCACCGCGTTTTCAAACAAAAGTCTGAGCCTTTCCTCCGCACGTTGCTGGGCCTCTTCGGCGCGGCACCGCTCGGTGATGTCTTCGTACATCCCGAAGCTGCCCGTGCGCTTTCCGTTTGCGGTCAGGGGCACCGCAACGATCTGGACGTCCACCAGCGAACCATTGCTGCGGCGGCGCTTGCCCTCCGCCCGCACCACTTCGCCGCTTGCGGCGCGCCTGCTCAACTCCAGCGCCTCGCTCGCATCGCGCGCAGGGACAACCAATAGATCCAGTTCCGCTCCCAGAATGTCTGATTGCTGATAGCCAAACAGAGTTTCAAAAGCGGGGTTGCACATCTGAACGCGGCCATTGGCGTCCAGGACGACGATGGCCAGCGGATTGTTTTCGGTCAGCGCGCGCAGGTAAGCATTGTGCTCCGCGACTTTTTCTTCTGCGGCACGCCGAGCGCTGATGTCCTGAACAGATGCGAGGGTCGCTTTGCGCCCGGCAAAAAGAATTCCCTGAGTTGTGACTTCGACTTCAAATATTTCGCCACTTTTTCGCCGGTGGCGCCAGTGCCCTCGAAAAGCCAGGGCCGAAGGATTGTTGCGGACGGCTTCGAGCACGCGTGGGATGTCTTCGACCGGGCGTATGTCGGTGATGCACATGCGCAGGAGTTCCTCGCGGGTGTATCCATATTGTGCCAGAGCTGCTTCGTTGACGTCGAGGAAAGCCAATGTTTTCGGGTCGTAAATGTACATCGGCTGAGGATTGCCGGAAAATAGCAGTTGGGCATTCGCACCGTTGTGCGTCTGGCATGATGCTCGCGCATCGCCGTCCCGGGCGGCGTCGGGGTGAGAACCCGCGGCCATGGACTCTTGCCCGCGCTTTCGGGGACGCAAGGGCGCCTTTGGATTCGGCCGAAACTTGTTTTTCTTGCTATACATGTCGCTGGACTTGGAATTGGCGGGTGCCCAGTTCGCCCGACACCCCATTTGTAGCGGGCCACAGCGAAGGTCACAATGGTACGTTCGTACCAAAATTGCAGATTCCATGACACTTAGGACACCGTTGGACCTGCAGCCGCGCTCTGCCTTTTTTCGGCGTGGCGGCTTTCTGGCGAAAGTTGCTCGCCTCCAGGAGTTAGAATCAACAGCGCTGCGTTATCCCGGTCGGCAAAAATTGAAAAAGGAGAAGAAACGTGCGGAAATTAGCGGTTTTTAACAACGTGAGCTTGGATGGTTATTTTGTAGACCGGAACGGCGACATGAGCTGGGCGCGTGTGAATAAGGCGGACGAGGATTGGGCGACTTTTGCCGCAGGCAATGCAAGCGGCGAAGGCGAGCTATTATTCGGCAGGATCACCTATGAGCTGATGGCCGGCTTTTGGCCCACACCGCAGGCGAGCAAGATGTTTCCGGCCGTGGCGGAAGGTATGAATAAGATGTCGAAGGTGGTGTTTTCGAGAACGCTGGACAAGGCGACGTGGAACAACACGAAACTGGCGAAGGGCGACCTGGCGGCGGAAGTACGCAAGATGAAAAGAGAACCCGGGCCGGACATGGTGATTTTGGGAAGCGGCAGCATTGTGTCGCAATTAGCGCAGGAAGGTTTGATCGATGAATACCAGATCGCCGTCATTCCCCTGGTTCTTGGTAAGGGCAGGACGATGTTCGACGGCGTCAAAGAGAAACTGAACCTGAAGCTGACAAAGACGAGGGCGTTCGGGAACGGGAATGTGGTGCTGTGGTACCAGCCGACGGCGTAAGAGGCCAGCCCCCGCGCACTTTGGCCCCTCGCACAGCCGTGGGCCGCAATTTCCTTAGACCGGAAATCTCACGATTTCTGACGCGGAAACTCTTCCACGTGAAACTCGCCCTTGCGGCCGAAGTAAATCACTTTTTTGCCGGTCAAGAAAGCCCAATAGCCGATGGTCCCTGCAGCAGCGGCCTGCTTTACAAACTCCGGGTAGCGGATTTGGTCGGCTTGGGCGGCGCGGATGGCGGCGACGACTTCAGCTTGCGAGAAATCGCCCGCAATCTTTGTGGGTGGAAGCGTCATCTGCTCCCGGCGTGTCTCGCCATCCGTGGTGTAGAAAGTTTCCTCGCCGCGAACCAGATCGGCGAAGTACGATTCAACGCCGGCGGCGACGAGCATGCCTACTACTTCGGGAAAAGTGAGTTTCCCGGCCTGTGAACCTGCCAGCGCCTTGTGCATTGCTTCTGTGTTCATCGCCTTCCCTCATTCTGCGGAGATTTTTTTCAGGCCAATGGCCTATGCAAGCATTTGCCCTTGTCGCGCCGCTATTTCTTCGGGCGGGATTCGGGAGGGACCAAGCCGCTGGCGCGGTAGTAGGCCACGAGCAAGCCGTAGTGTTCGCCCATGTGCTCGGTGTAGCCAATCCAGTAGTCGAGATGCGCGAGGATGGCTGCGTCGCCTTGCTTTTGGATTAGCGCGGCGCCGTCGGTGACGGATTTTTTCAGGTACGCGACGGTCTCGGCCTTGGTTTTGTAGCTGGCCACCGCGGGATCGTTTGCAGCTTCACCCATTTTCGCGCCGGAGGCGTGGTTGAGAAGATCGTAATTAGAGCCGGCGATGTGCAAGATCACTTGCTGGAAGGTGCGCACGTCGGGAGTGAGCCTGTAGGTGTATTTATCTTCGGGCCAATCCTGGGCCATGGTGATGAGGCGGCTGCCGACGTCGTTCCAGGATTCGAGGACGGCTTCGCTCGGGCTTTTTGTTTTTTTCGCAGCGTCTTGCGCGCGGACAGTGCTCGTGCCGCAGAACAGCGACAGCGCGACGAGGAAGAATATGGAGCGAGAAATGTTTCGCATGATGGGACTCCTTCGGTGAATTGCCCCCGCTGTGCGCCCCGGGTGCCCGGTAGCGTACCTAGGAACTTGAGGCAAGTCCAGGGGCTGAAGTGCGCGCGGGTCAGCTTCCGAGAATCGTTTAAGTGAACACTACCCGGCAAACGGTCTTGCCCGAAATTTTTGCGAAAACCACTTAATTCCGGCGGTAACCGACATTACGAAGGCTCCGGTAAATACTACGAATATCATCGTGTAAGCTGCTGCTCCGCTCCAATCCTCAAAATCTACAAACGGAGCCAGATTAATGAACAGCATGAGACCTAGCGCGAAGGCGGCGATTCCTCCGCGCATCGCCGTTCGCGATTTCAAGGTCCCGCTAAATCCGAGGCACGCCAATAACCACAGACCGGCGCCGGTATCAAAGAGATTCCAGAAATGCCGAAGGAATGCGGCGGTTTCGTATCGTCCGGTGAGATCCTTGGCGAGCTGAAATGCCCAAACCAACATCCCGGACATGATCAATAAGCCTAGCACTGCCAATAGGGAGAACACGCCGATAAGAACCCTTTTGACGGCTTTCATGGAGCTCATTAGAGCACGTAGCTCGAAGGGACTCCAAGTTCAGCTCTTAGTAAATTGGATTATCGCAAGCTGAACCACTGGCAGCGATTCAAGTGGCGTACTTTTTGAAGCGGTCGATCGACGCTGGAGTGTACTGGCCGACTTCGATGATGTAGCCGTCGGGATCGCGCATGTAGCAACGCCATTCCCAACCATGGTTGTCGAGCGGCTCGGTGAGGAAGACAGCTCCTTTGGCGCGCCAGTCTTTGTAGCAGGCCCAAACGTCGGCGACGCGCAAGTTGAGAAAGCTGCTGAACCTGTTTAGGTTCGGCGGCGTTTCGAGGATGACCTCGGGCTTGTCGGGCGTGGGACCGCCACCGGAATTTAGGATGATCCAGGAATTGGCCAGCTTGACGTAACAAGGATTTTCAGGCTTGACCACCTTGCCGCCAAGGATTCGAACGTAGAAGTCCTTCGATTTTTCCTGGTCTCGCACGGTGAGGAAATGCGTGACGAAGAAGCCTTCCTGCGCAACCGGCGCATCGGGCAGATCCATGGCCGCCTCCTATGGAGAGAAAGAACCAATCGGGCATTTGTCCCGAGAGGCTCTGGGAAGATTGCTAGTTCCCTGCGCTACTTCTTGGGCTTCGTCCACAATCTATGTGCGGACAAAGGCGATGTCAATCTACGAACTTGGCGAAGTTTGGAGCGGCGCGTGCGCTCCGGTAAGATGGTGACTCGAATCAGGCAGCGACTCGGGACTCCATGGAACAAAAAGACAAACAACCGGACGGCCTAAAGATCGCTGGGGCCAACTTGCGCGACGAGGTTGAGCGGATCGTGCGCGGCGAGGATTCGGATGCGTCGCTGATTCTGGGGCCGCATTGGGTCGAACGCGACGGGAAGCGCGTGCTTGTGATTCGCGGGTTCCGGCCTGGGGCGGTCGAAGCCACCTTATTGTGGCGTGGAAATGCGGTGCCGCAGCCGATGACCCAGATCCATCCAGACGGCGTGTTTGAGTCGGTGGTGGCTTCTGCCAATGCCTCTTTGCGCGAAGGTGAGGCGATTGCTCCGAATGCGTATCGTTTGCGATTTCGATTCGCCAATGGAAACACGTGGGAGGATTACGATCCCTACGCCTTCCCTCCTCTGCTGACCGACTACGACTTGTATCTCTCGGGCGAAGGCACGCACTACCTGAAGTACGAAAAGCAGGGCGCGCATGTGCGAGAAATCGACGGAGTGCGTGGCGTGCATTTCGGAGTGTGGGCCCCGAACGCGCAACGCGTGAGCGTCGTCGGCGATTTCAATTTTTGGGACGGGCGCGTTCATACCATGCGAAACCGCGGCGCGAGCGGCATTTGGGAGATTTTCATTCCAGGCCTTGGAGAAGGCGCGCTCTATAAGTTTGAGATACGCTCGCGCTTTGGAAACTTTGTGCGGCTGAAATCCGACCCGTACGGATTTGCGGCCGAGTTGCGGCCGAAAAGCGCGTCCGTGGTTTGCAACATCGAAAACTATGAATGGAAAGACGCCGCATGGATGAAAGCACGCTCGGCGCGAGACTGGCTGCATTCGCCGCTGACCGTGTACGAGCTGCACGCGGGATCCTGGCGGCGGAAAACTTCGGCAGGAAACCGCTGGCTCACGTATCGCGAGCTGGCGGAAGAATTGATTCCCTACGTGAAGCGCCTCGGCTACACGCACATCGAGCTCATGCCGATCATGGAGCATCCATTCGACGGTTCGTGGGGTTATCAGACGGTCGGCTATTACGCGGTGACGCGGCGATACGGTTCGCCGGCGGATTTCATGTATTTCGTGGATTGCTGCCATCGCGAAGGAATCGGCGTTTTTCTGGATTGGACGCCGGCACATTTTCCCCGGGATGCGCACGGGCTCAGCTTTTTTGACGGCACTCACCTTTACGAGCACGCCGATCCGCGGCGCGGGGCGCATCCAGACTGGGGCACGCTGGTTTTCAATTACGGGCGCAACGAAGTCCAGAATTATTTGATCTCGAACGGGCTTTTCTGGCTGGACAAGTATCACATCGACGGGCTGCGCGTGGATGCTGTTGCGTCGATGCTGTATCTGGATTATTCGCGCAAGCCGGGCGAGTGGATACCGAATCCTTACGGGGGGCGAGAGAATCTGGAGGCCATCGATTTCATCAAGCGGCTCAACGAGGTGGTACACAAGCGGCACGCGGGAGCGCTGATGATTGCGGAAGAATCCACCTCGTGGCCGGCAGTATCGCGCCCCACGTATGACGGCGGCCTGGGCTTCGATCTGAAATGGAACATGGGCTGGATGAATGACACGCTTCGTTATTTTGAGAACGACCCGATTCACCGCCAGTTCCATCACAACGAGCTCACCTTTTCAATGATCTACGCGTTCAACGAAAACTTCGTTCTGCCGCTTTCGCACGATGAAGTGGTGCACGGTAAACGCTCGTTGCTCGGAAAAATGCCGGGAGACGATTGGCAGAAATTTGCAAATTTACGGCTGCTCTACGGCTATATGTACGCGCATCCGGGGAAAAAACTTTTGTTCATGGGATGCGAACTGGCGCAGCGAAATGAATGGTCTGAGACCGGGGCGATTGATTGGGGGCTGCAAGAATCGCCACCTCACCGCGGAGTTCAGCGGCTGGTCACGGATTTGAACCATCTTCACACGAAGGAACCGGCGCTTCATGAAGTTGATTTCGAATGGCCCGGCTTTGAATGGCTGGAGGCGAACGACGGCGCAGCCAGCATTCTTTCTTTTTTGCGGCGCGCCAGGGATTCGCAGGACTTTGTTGTCGTGGTGTGCAATTTTACCCCCGTGGTGCGTGAGAATTATCGCGTGGGTGTACCGGAAGAAGGATTTTACGGCGAGATCCTGAACACCGATTCGGCCTACTACGAAGGAAGCGACAACGGAAACTCCGGCGGAGTGTCCGCCGAGCCGGTGCCGTGGAATGGCCGTCCTCACTCTTTGAAGATTCGCGTCCCACCGCTGGCCGCTGTGTATTTCAAACTTCAACGCAAGTAAATTCCGTCGGACGGCTACGCCCAAAACCCCGCTGTGGTCTGCCAACCCAGCCCCGCGGAAAAATCACGGAACATTTGCAGGGGCTACTCCGTACATAGGACCAGGAAGAGCACGGGAGGCTTCCCAAAAATGAGAAAACAACTATGCGGGATCGTGATGTTCTGCATTCTGGCGGCAATAGTGGCGACCGCGCCGGCCGCTCTGGCCGGGACAGGCGAGCGATACCTGCACGTGAAGGTAGAGGACGCGACGAACGGCGAGAGTGTGAACGTGAACGTGCCGCTCTCGATGGCCGAAAAGATTCTTCCGACTGTGAACAAAGGCAATCTGCATAACGGGCACGTGAGCATCGGGTCCGCGGAAATGAACGATGTGGATATTCGCGCGTTGCTGGATGCTGTGCGTACAGCTCCGGACAACGAGTTCGTGACGGTCAAGGAAAAAGATCAAGACGTGCGGGTAGCGAAATTGAATGGAAATATCGTGATTCACGTTCGCGACGGAGCCAAAGGGGAAAAGGTAGACGTCACGGTTCCGATGAAGGTCGTCGATGCGCTGCTTTCCACTGCCAAGGATAACGAACTTGATGTCTCTGCGGCGATTCGGGCGCTGAGCGATGCCGGCGATGCGCTCCTGATTACTGTGGAGGACGCGTCGCAACATGTGCGCATCTGGGTTGACTCGAAAAACGGTTCAGAGTAGCCGGACAAAATTCCGGCGGAGGTGATTTGTGATCCTGCTCGGGAAAGTTGCTTTAGGAATAGTGGGAACGGCGATGGCGGGCTTGGGACTGCTCTGCAGCGAGGGAATGATTGAAGTGAAAGTTGTGGAGCGCCACCCGGACGTGCATCACGTGTACGTGATCGCTCCGGCGATGCTGGTCCCGATCGGCATGCGCTTTGCGCCGCAGAGAGAGTTATCCCACGCCGCCGCCCAGATTCAACCCTGGATGCCGACGATTCGCGCAGCACTGGACCAGTTGCGCGAGAGTGACGACGTCACTTTGGTGGAAGTGAAAGAGCCCGGCGAACACGTCCGCGTTGCGAAACAAGGTGGTTCGGTCGTGGTGGATGTGGAAGAAGAGGACGAAACTGTGCACGTCTCCACTCCCATCCGCGCGATTTCGAGCGCCGTTGAACAGCTTGCTGCTTCGGCTCCCCCGAGCTAAAGCGAGGCCGCAGCGGGAATCCGTCTCTGGCGGGCGCGGCAAGGCCCCTTGCGCGCCTGTCAGCGGCGGAGAGTCTTCGGTGGAATCCAATACACCTCTTCTTTCAGGAACTCTTTCGCAAAACCGCACCGGAACAAAATACCCTTGCCCAGTTCTATCATTTGCGGATTACCGCAGAGATAGCCTGTTGTGTCCGAACCCGCCAGTTCCCACTGGTCCTTGTATTTGCGGATGAGGTCTTCCACTCGGCCTATCTCGCCGCGCCATTGGGTGTCTTCGTACGGACGGCTTACGGTTGGAATGTAAGTGAGCCACGGCACTTTCGATGCCAACTGTTCAAGTTCGTCGTGATATCCGAATTCCCAGGAGCGGCTTGCCGCGTTAATCAGGTACAGATGAATGTCCCCGGGAAAGCGGTTATCACTCCAATCTTTGTAAAGCGTGCGGAGGTAAGAGATGTACGGCGCTACGCCTGTGACCGTGCTGAGCAAAAGGTGATTTTTGTGACCGCTCTTCAAATCCAGGGTGAACCGTCCCTTGGCAGCTTTGCGTAGGGAAATATGGGCGCCCACCTGAAGTGCGTACAACAGCGGTGTCAGCTCGCCTGCGGGAACAAGCTCGATGAACAACTCGAGCTCGCGCTCGTAGGGCGATGAAACTATGGAATAAGCCCGTTCAATGAGTTTTTGCGAGGTCTGTACGCCGAGAGTGGCAAACTGGCCGGCGACAAATTGGAATTCCCCGCCGGGATCGAGGTGAATCTTCCATAGTCCGGAGGAGAACTCAGCGCGGCTGGTGATTCGAGCACGATAGAATTTTTCTTCGGCGGTCCGCATGGGCGTTAAGCTCCGAGAAATGCACCGCTCGAAACCACTGCAAAAAACTAAGAGGCGTCCCGACGGCATCGGGACGCCTCTTTACAATTTTTGAAACAACTAGCGCTTCGACATCATCGTTACTGCGGCTGTTGCTGCTGCTGCATCATCATCTGAGGATTAAACGGCTGCGGCGTGCCGGTAATCTGGTCCTTCGCCCCGGTGATTACCTTGATCAACTCCATGGAGGAGTCATTCGACTTTGACTTTACCAGCCCGTACGGAGAAACCTTCTGCGAAACCCAAACTTCGCCGCCGCTCTTCGCTCGGTAATGCTGACAGGTGAAAGTGCCGGCCGGCACGGTAATGGTTTCGCTTCCCAAATCCTCCCCGCCGGTTCGAACGTCGGCGGTTTGCGGCGCGCGATCCTGATGCATCATTTGCGTGGGCATCTCCATCGGCGGGCGGCCGGGCATTTGCATGATCATGCGCGAGATTTGAGTATCGGGACCATTTAGCACCATCAACTGCTTTATGATCATCTGGCCGTTTCCGCGGTTCAATGACGTCTCATACCAATACGCATCTTTCCCATCGACCGACTCTTTGCCGACCACAGCAATTTGCATATCGGTCTTATCACCCTTTGCGGATTGCATTTCATATTCCGCACCTTCTCCAACGATGGGGTTCCAAAACCCGCTGACGTGGGGGGACGAAAAGCGGCCCATTTGGGCGCTGGCAGCCGATGCCATCAGAGCGAGCAGCATTGCGGTCACCGCGTGACGCCACGAAATTTTCATGAAATCTCCTCGAAGGGCTGGGATTATATTCGCATTTGGCTCAGAGATCGCGTCCCTGGGCATCTTGCATCTTTGAAATGTCGAAGGTCGTGTGAATTTTTGCCCCGTTCACATTACAAATAAAATCGACACTTTTTTCGTCGTCCGCGATGGTTGGCTCGCCGTTGGAGGCCTTCCTTAGGAAAATGAACGCTACGGCTTGTACTTTTGCTCCGTCCGACGACCGGGTAATTTCAACTTTCGTCGGCGAAATCTTCTGCTTGGTTTTCTTTTCAATTAAATAGCCGTCGGTCTTGAGCGTATCCTCATCCGCCGATTGGAACGGTTTCATATCCGGGCCAAAGACGACGAGTTCATAAACATCAAGCTGTTTTGCCAGCTCTTTTTCGGCGTCTTCGGGCTTCATCTCGCCGGCCAGTTCCGCTTTGCGGTACACAGCCTTTTCGACCGTTTTGGATGATACCCAGCGTATAAGAAAAGCAGCTGATCCGGATGAGTTCCCGGAATCTCCGGCTCCAGCAACGGGAGTGCTGACCGCACCGGGAGCCGATCCGCCCATTGCCTTTCCGGCTGCCCCGCCTCCTCCACCCGCAGGCCCCTGCTGGTTTGTGGCAACCGCCGGCCCGCTCGCATCGCTGCCTAAATTATCTTTGCCGCTTTTCCAGGTAGCGTCGACCTGGATTATCTTTGACCACGGAGAATCCTCAAGCACTCTCTGGATATCCTTCGCGTCCCACTGTTGATAAGGTTTTGATTTCCAAGGATCGCCGCCAGCGAAAACCAAAGCGGCCACAAGGAGCACCGCAGAACTTAGGAAGATGACTTTGCGCATAGGATTTTTCCTTACTGGAGTTTTATGGCATCGCCCGGTACACAGGCCGTACTCTAACGACTCACCGGCTTGGCCGCAAGCGCATTTTTGCCGGCGTGAGCGGGCGCATCGGACGCGCGCGAAGCCCCGAAGACGCGCTCCAGGCGATAAACAGGGTTCTCACCGGATTCGAAGTGCGTGCGCATCAACAACTCTCCCACCAGCCCGACGGCAAGCAGTTGAACCCCAAATAGACATAACATCATTCCCAAAACCAGAAGGGGTCCGTGCTGAACGAAAATTGACACGTCCCAGAAGATCTTTTGAACGAGGAGGACCACCAGAATCGCCGCGCCCAAGAACATTCCCAGCAGGCCCGGAGGGCCGAAAAAGTGCAGTGGCCGAGTCATGTATCGCATTAGAAAACGGATGGTTATGATGTCAAAGAAAACGCGCAGCGTCCGCGAAATTCCGTAATGCGACTTGCCTCCGGGACGCACGATGTTTCGTATAGGTACTTCCACGATTTTGGCGCCGTTCCAGGCGGCGAGAGCGGGAATGAACCGGTGCATCTCGCCATAAAGTGGAATGTCCTTAATTATCTCGCGACGATAGACCTTGAACGTGGTTCCAAAATCGTGGATGTCCACGCCGGAAAGCTTGCTCATCATCCAGTTGGCGATTCGGGAGGGCAGGCGCCGCAATAGAAAATTGTCCACGCGCTTCTGCCGCCAGCCACTCACGATATCGCAATGAGCGGCCTCGAGGGCATCGAGCAGGGTGGGGATGTCAGCGGGGTCGTGTTGCAGGTCGCCGTCCATCGAGACGATGATGTCGCCGGAAGCGAAGTCGAACCCTGCAGCCAGCGCGGTCGTTTGCCCGTAGTTCCGTTTCAGCCGAAGGACCGCTACCCGCGGGTCTTCCTCCGCAATGGCTGCCAGGATCTGGGGCGTGGCGTCCGAGCTTTGGTCGTCCACATACACAAATTCGACGGGATCATAGCGCCCGGTCATTACTTCACTTAGCCGCTGATGCAGCTCTCGAACGCTTTCCTGCTCATCGTGAAAAGGGACGACGATCGAGTATCGAGGTGGCACGTTTTGGCTCGCCGGCATTTTGCTAGTGTAACTCCCGATAGCTAATTAGGCGAATGTCCCTTTCGTTTAGTGCGTTTCTAACACCGGGATCGAGCAGCCCCTGCAATTCGGTTTCTCGTTGGTCCTGGAGCCGGGAGCCGGAGTTCGCTAGGTCGGTATCGCAGATACCAGGATGAAGCATGATCTCGGTGCTGCCGTCGGAAAGTGTGTCAATCATGCGACGGAGAGCAGCGGGGCCTAGTCCTCCCGTCATGGCCAACCCGAGAAAATAATCAGGTGAAAGCAAACCGTATTTGCGCGCGATGGTCTGAAACCATGGCGTGACGGCGCGAGCTGCCGCGGCGGCGATCAACTCCTTGGTGCGGCCGGGATTTTCATGGCGAGTCGTCTCCCAGGAATCTCGAAGATTCTCCATGGGCTTGCGTATCCGCGTGATTCCAAGTTCTTTGGCCACGCGACCGAGCGCCTCCATCACTTTGGGATGGGCGTGAGTGTGCTTGTGAGTGTCGAGGTGCGTCGGTTCGATTCCCGCAGAGCGAATTTTCTCGATTTGAGCGCGCAATTCCCGCTCGATGGCCTTCATGCGAATGAACCCAGAACTCAATCTCGCCACCAGCCCAGCCAAAGACTCCGGCAGATTTCCATTTGCATCCGCCAAAGAAGAGATTTTCTCTCGCGGAGCGATCGCCGGACCGCCGACCAGCACTAAATGACATCCAACTCCCAATTTTGGATTTGCTTTGGCGCGCGACACGGCATCCTCAAATTCCGGGCCGTTGGCCATTAGGGTGGCACTGGTGAGGATGCCGTCGCGATGCGCGCGAATGATTCCTTCGTTTACGCCTCGCGTCATTCCGAAATCGTCTGCGTTCAGGATGAGTTGTTTCATTTAGCTGGAAGCATATGCGAAGCGGAAAGACAATCATATCATGGGGCAATGAACGACAAGGCTAGTTGCGGGCGCAGCAACCGCTGCTGTGAAAGCCGGGGACTCTACGAGTTCCCGGTGAAATTAGAAATTCCCGGAGAAAGCAATTCAAAAGCCATTCGTCGGACGAGAACGAAAGAAATGTTAACAACGTGTAAAAGTTTTCAACAGTTCTGTTGAAAACTATGTGGAAAAGAACACTGCAACACCGGGAATCGAGCGCCCGGCAAAGGCTTACCTCACTTTGCACTATTTCTGTGCAGTTTTTTTTTCGAATGAAATTATTTCCAGGTGATCTTCAACCTCTTAGCTTCAGTTCGAACCGAAGTGAAAATTTTGTGCCGGCATTTTTGTCAAATCAGGAAGAAATTCCGTTCAACCGAGGGAATCCTAGTACCAGTGAGGTGGTGGGTCGAGCTTGATTTGAATTGTTTGCTCGTCGGTTTCGATGTCGTACCACTTCCCGAACGTATGCCAGCCTTTGGCTATGACCTGGATCAAAATTTTTCCTTGCGGAACTTCCGGAACCTTTGCTGAGCCGTCTTGATTCGTCTTGAAATTCAGTTCAGTCAGTTTTTCGTGATGGAGGAAGCCGCCTGGTTCGTTGAATCGGACGTAGACGCTAGCGTTTCCAATAGGTTTCCCATCGGCCGCGCTCATTATTTCGATTCTCAGCTTTACCGTGGCGGATTGGGACGACTTTTTATCCTTTTTGTCAGGCTTGTCGGGTTGAGCTTGCTCGCTCTGCGTGGCCGGCTGGTCCTTGGCGGAAGATTGGTCCTGATTAGTCGATTGAGCGGACGTCGACGGGGCGATGCTCAAGAGTGTCGCAAACAGGGCCAGCGTTAAGAAACCGGTCGAAAATTGCCGACGGCTCGAAGTGGAACTCATGGCACCTTTCTTTTACAGGAATAGGCAGTCGCTCTCAAGTTCTAAAAAACTGGAATCCATAATGGCTTCAATGGCTCAGCGACGGAGTTCTCGTTGAGGCTGTGGAGTTTAGGTGCTCTGACGTATGATGATTATTCCGACAGGAGGCAAGTGATGGGTTTTTCCACCGACGCGATTCATGTGGGGCAGGAGCCTGACGCTCTGACCGGCGCTATCGTTAAGCCAATCTACCAAACTTCCACGTATGTAATTGAGGAGATGGGAAAAAGCAAGGGCTACGATTATGCGCGGACGAACCACCCCAATCGCAAAGCCCTTGAGCGCACGATTACGAAGTTAGAGGGAGGCCACGCCGCGTATGTGTTCACTTCTGGAATGGCGGCGATCGATTCCGTCTTTCGGCTCTTGCGTCCCGGAGATCACGCAATCCTGTCCCAGGCGGTGTACGGCGGAGTTTTCCGGCTGACGACTCAACTGCTCGTCCAGTTTGGGATGGAATTCAGCTACGTGGACACTTCTTGCCTTGAAAAAGTGAAGGCCGCCATCAAACCAAATACGAAAATGATGTATGTCGAGACTCCCACGAATCCTACGATGATAGTCACGGATTTAGCCGCCGTGGCGAAGCTGTCGCGCGAAAGAAATCTGACGCTTGTAGTGGACAACACATTCCTCAGCCCTTATCTGCAGCAGCCCATCGCGCTGGGGGCGCATATCGTCGTCCATTCGATGACGAAATACCTGAATGGCCACAGTGATTGCATTGGCGGCGCAGTGGTCCTCACACGTCCGGAAGACACCGAAAAAATATACTTCGTGCAGCGGTCCGCTGGAGCCGGTCTCGCGCCGATGGATTGCTTCCTGGTTTCTCGCGGACTCAAGACGCTTGCCGTGCGTATGGACCGCCACAATCTAAATGGAATGGCGGTGGCAAAGTTTCTGGAGTCTCACCGGAAAGTAAAGCGGGTGATTTATCCGGGGCTTGTGTCTCATCCGCAGCATGAAGTTGCGAAACGGCAACAGTCGGGGTTTGGCGGCATGCTGTCGTTTGACCTGGGGTCACTCGATGCGGCCAAGGCGCTTTTAAATCATGTAAAGCTGTGCTCTCTTGCCGAAAGTCTCGGCGGCGTGGAGACTCTCATTTCGCTTCCAGCTCTTATGACGCATGCCTCCATACCAGTCGACAAGCAGAAGGAAATCGGGATCACCCAAGGCCTGATCCGGCTTTCGGTTGGAATCGAAGATGTGGAAGACCTCATCGCCGACCTGGATCAAGCGCTAGCCAAGGTTTAGCGACAATCGTCACAGATGTATGCCCCCTGGTCCGGGGATGCAACGCGATAAACCTCATCGATCGGAAACGGAAGCACGGGCAGAGCCTCTATTTATTTGTCTTTCGTGTAGGCGCAACGGATATTGAAACCCAATTGAGGTAATCTGTCGCTCCGGCTGCGATGGGCAAGGCGACGATTTCGGGGACGTCGTAACTGTGCAGACGCTTGATGGCGGCTTCTAATTTGGCGAAACGAGATTGGGTTGTCTTGATGATAAGTAGAAATTCCTTCGCGGATTCTATCTTTCCCTTCCAGCGATAAACTGACTGCACGGGAGCGGTGACGATGTTCGCGCAAGCGGCCATGCGCTGTTCGACCATCGCCCGCGCGATCTTCCTGGCTTCCTTTGCCGACCCACACATGACTAGAACGACGATTTTGTTTGTCATCTCGAAATTCTCTGTGTCTTTACTAATACGCCGCGCATCATTTTGAATGTTGTGGGTTTGCGGCTTGAGGGCCAAGATACAATAGCCGTCCGTGACGAACCAAGTGATTCATTTCGGGACTTCAGGTTGGCGTGGAGTGATTGCCGACGACTTCACGTTTTCAGGTGTGCGTCGTGCGTCCGCCGCCGTGGCTGGACACGTCCTGGCGCAAACGAAATCGCCAACGCTGATCGTTGGGTACGACACGCGGTTCTTCTCCCCTGAATTTGCGGGCACTTCGGCGGAAGTCCTGAAAGCTCATGGATGCCGCATCCTTTTTTGCCAGGAGGCGACGCCGACTCCGGTGATCGCCCATGCGATTATTTTCAACAAGCTCGCCGGCGGCGTGAACATCACCGCGAGCCACAATCCGTTTGAATATAACGGGCTGAAATATTCCGGCCCCGAGGGCGGCCCAGCTTCGGTGGAGACGACCAAAGACATCGAAAAGCGCGCGGCCGCCCTGCCGGAGGATACAACTCCGTTTCACGAGATCGCGGATAAATTCGAGCCGATTCATCCACGTGAAGCTTACTTCGCGCAACTGAAGAAGATGATTCGCTTCGACGTGCTGGCAAAAGCCAAGGGCAATTTCGTTTGCGACGCGGTCCACGGCTGCGGCGCAGGATGGCTCGACCGTGTCCTGAAAGAACACGGGCTCGCGATTACCGAAATCCGCGCGAACCGCGACGTATTATTCGAAGGCAAAGGTCCCGACCCATCGGAGGAAAATCTCGGGCTGCTCAAAAAAACTGTACTCGAGAAAAAAGCTTTGGCGGGGCTTGCGACCGATGGTGACGCCGACCGATTCGGAATTCTCGACCGCGATGGTTCGTTTATGGACCCGAACCACATTCTTGGCCTCGCGTTCGATTATTTACTGGAGACGCGCGGAAAGAAACTCGGCGCTGCACGCAGTGTGGCAACCTCGCACCTCCTGGATGGCGTAGCAAAATTGTACGGCGTGAAGATTTACGAGAGTCCCGTCGGGTTCAAGTATGTGGGGCCGTTCCTGCGCGACGACAAAATCGCGATTGGCGGAGAAGAAAGCGCCGGAATGACTATACGCGGCCATTTGCCGGAGAAAGACGGCATCCTCGCATGCCTGCTGATCGCGGAAATGATTGCTGCGCGCCAAACATCCCTGCGCGATCAGCTTCAGGATTTGTTTCGCAGGGTGGGACGCGAATATTGGCCCGTTCGCGTGAACTTGCCCCTTTCCGCCGACGCGCACAAAAAGCTGCTCGAGCGACTGAAAGCCGACCCCAAGGATTTCGCGGGCCAGCGCGTGGTGAACGTGAATCGATTAGACGGGTTGAAGCTGGGATTTGAAGATGGCTCGTGGGTCCTGATGCGTCCCTCCGGCACCGAACCTGTAGTCCGTATTTACACCGAAACATCGACAATGGCCGCGTCGCAAAAGCTAGCCGGGGATGCCCGGGCGTGGATCACAAAATGAACGAACAAAAAACGGTGAAGAGCGAGACCAACGATCAGAGCGTCGGCTTCTTCGAACAGCTCGGTCAATTCTTCCATCGAAACATGTACTCGTTCTTGATCTTGGGCTTCGCTCTGCTGTTACTTCAGGACACGTTTGGGACGCACGGCGTGCTGGCGATGAGACGTTCAAAAAAAGAAACACAGGAAATTCGAAAAGAAATCCTACGGCTCGATCAGGATAACCAAAGGCTACAGGATCGCGTGAAGTCGCTGAAGACGGATCCGGCGGCCATAGAGAAAATCATGCGCGAACAGATGAGGCTGAAGCGGCCGGGTGAAGTAATTTTCGAAACGCATCCGAAGCCCAACCCTGACTTATACACCGCTCCGCCTGCCTCCGATAATTCTGCGAAAAAACCTTAGCCTTCCGCCACCGACCCTCGATTTCGTTTGAACCAACTGAGTATTTCCGCTCGATGATCCGTCCATCGCGTTCGAGCTATGGAGAGAAGCACCATAGCGGCGGTAATAATCAGAAATCCTAGCGTCGCCATCGGAATTGACTCGCCGTTCTTGGTCAATATCGAGAATCTTCCATAAACGAATTCGATATGTACCCAGTACACGAGCAACGAAGTTTGCCCCATCTGAATCATCGGGCTGAATCCCACTTGGCCCAGTCCCCAGCGGCACCACACGTAGCTTGCGAAGACAATCACGAGAATGATGGCAACGCGCGCAAGAAAGAAATTCGGGCTGGTGTGCCAGTAATCGTAATAGGGATAGAGTTGCAACCCCCGCGCATCGAGCCAGTTCGAAAGATAAAATAATCCCACGCCCGCCGGCCCGCACGAGATCGCGATTTGCAACAGATTTTTCTTTCCCCACTCGCTAAAGAGAAGATACCCCAGAGCCAATCCCGCGAATGCAAATCCCGCCCAGGGAAAGATCGGAAAAAGCCACGGACGCGGCGAATCGTAAATGTGTACGCCGTTGATGTAGGATTCAAGATACCAAGGCAGCCAGCGCGGGCGCAAGGTGGTGTAGAGAAACGGTGTGGCAAACGCGATTCCGGCTGTTGCCGCGAGCGCAACCGCTATGTTCGCTGCGCGGCTCCGAGTCAGCCGCCCGACCACTCCCATCAGCATAATCGAAATGCCGATCGTGTTCAGAATGTCCACGCGCAGCAAGTCCGTCCAGGGCGCCCAGGGTATGCCGAGCAGGTATTCCTGCACTCGAAATAGCAAGCCGAGCCCCAGGATTTCCGCGCCTCGAAGAATCGTCGTTCGCGCGATCTGATTCGGCGTAGCTCCCTTCGCACGCATTTTGTCCGAGACCAGCGCGAAGGAAACACCGGCGAGGAAAAGAAACAGCGGCGCCGGAATCGTGCCGCTCAGCTGCGACCATTGCATGAAATGTGAGTCGCGCGCGCTGCCGCCAAGCCACGAATCGTAGGAATGCACTTCAAACATCAGCAAACAAGCGAACCCGCGCATCCAATCAATGTAGGCGAGCCGTTGTTGTTTGCCGGGCTGGACTGTCGCGCTCAAGCCGCACAAGAATCGCCGAGAGGCAAACGCAAAGCAAGTTTTTCTCGTAAGCTTCGTGCACTTCAGTAAAATCCTGGCATGGCCGCACCTTCAAAATCCTGGCAGATGGATTTCTCGACCGCACTCGGAGTGTGGACCCCGATTGTTGTATTCGTGACGCTTCTGGGCTTGCGCATGGGTTACCGCGGGCCGCGCTTTGGCATAGCTCTGGGAGTGGCCGCTGTTCTCTTCGCCTTTGAATTTTTCCTCGCTTGTCCGGGCGTTCTCGAATGGGCGCGCGGGATGCTTGGCGAGCACGGCCGCGTGCTCGCGCCGCTTGTGCCTCTGTTTGCAGTCCTAATCTATACGCTCACTGTGACGGGCAATTGGAAAATGGCGCTCGTTGGCGCGGCCTATAGCCTGTTGCCTGCGCTGCTCGTTGCAAGCAGCACGGGCAAACCGCCCGGAACTTGGGAAGACTATGCGGCAATGATGCTCGTTTGGCTGCCGGTTGAATTTCGCTGGATGTACCGGGTATTCCCGTATCCAACGGAACTCACGCACTCGCTCACGATTTTGATGGCGCTCAGCACAGGCGTTGCTGCCTTCGTTCTGTTGCGCCGTATGGACGGCATCGGCTACGAAATCGTATGGCGTCGAAGTTTCGGCGCGAACGTGGCGATTCATTTCCTGATTTTCACAGCGATTGCAGTAGTGCTGGGAATTGAGATCGGCTTTCTGAAGTTTGATCCGACCCTAGCTCGTCTGCGTTCTCTCCCATTGGCGGTGGTAGGAATCACGTTCTTTACCGCCTGGCCGGAAGAATTTCTGTTTCGAGGCGTGCTACAGAACCTTCTTTCACGAACATTCAAGAATCAATGGACGGCGCTGGCGGTTGCGTCGCTCATTTTCGGCTTGTCGCACATTCTGCACGCGCCGTTCCCCAACTGGAAATACGTCCTTCTCGCGACCATCGCGGGATTATTTTACGGCCACGTGTGGATGAAGACCGGGTCGCTGTTTCCCGGCGCGCTCGTCCACGCCCTGGTGGACGTTTCATGGCATGTTTTATTTCGCTAGCGCGATTTGGTGCGGGCGACTAGCGCACGATGCCGTGAAGAGGGCTTGACGCTGTGGCATACAATTTTTTCGGAATGCGCCCGGCGAGAAATGCTTTGCGGCCCGCGTCTACTGCAGCGCCCATCGCTTCGGCCATCAACACCGTGTCCTGAGCTTCGGCAATGGCTGTGTTCATCAGAACGCCATCCGCCCCAAGTTCCATCGCTATGGCAGCATCGGACGCGGTTCCCACGCCGGCATCCACGATCAGCGGCACTTCCGTGACGCGCTCGCGCAAAATCTGCATGTTCGCGACATTCTGAATCCCCATTCCGGAGCCAATCGGCGCGCCGAGCGGCATCACGGCCGCGGCGCCCGCATCAATTAATCTTCGCGCAACGATCAAGTCGTCGTTGGTGTAGGGCAATACGACGAAGCCTTCCGCCACAAGCGTCTTTGTCGCGCGGATCAGCTCTTCGGTATCCGGGAAAAGTGTCTGCTGATCCCCGATTACTTCCAGCTTCACCCATTCGGACAATCCCACTTCCCTTCCGAGGCGAGCGGTGCGAACGGCTTCGTCCGCCGAGTAACAACCCGCGGTATTGGGCAAAATGAAAAAGTTTTTGCGGTCGATGTAATCGAGCAGAGATTCTTTCGTGCGATCGGTAAGATTCACGCGGCGTATGGCAACAGTCACCATCTCTGCGCCGGATGCTTCATGCGCGCGGCGCATCTCTTCAAAGCTGCGGTACTTCCCTGTTCCCACGATCAGACGCGAATTAAATGCGCGTCCGGCAATCACCAATTGGTCCGCCATCAAAATTCTCCCTAATACAATGTACCGCTTGCGCCCGTCGCAGGCAGCTTACGCCAAATGCTGGGGGCGCGGCTCTTCAACGTCGGCATAGAGCCGCTCGATCACATCCCTGTAGCGGTCTTCAATCACGCGCCGCTTGATCTTCAGCGTATAGGTCAGTTCGCCCCCGGCAAATGTGAAGTCCTGTTCGATGAGCGCAAATCGCTTGGGCTTTTCGTATTGCGCGAGCGGCGCCGTAAGCCGCTCGACTTCGCGCGAGAGCAGATCGCGCACCCACGGATCCGAGATCATTTGCGACGGAGCGGCGAAATCCTTGTTCTGTTTTTGCGCTTCATTCTCGATGCCCGTAAAATTCGGAACGATTAGCACGGAAACGAATTTACGTTTGTCGCCCACTACAATCGCGTTGCTGATGAACGGGGATTGCTTCAGCAGATTTTCAATCGGCGCCGGCGCCACGAACTTCCCCGCCGCGGTTTTCAACAGTTCCTTTTTGCGGTCCGTGATGATGAGATATCCGTCTGCATCCAGGCGCCCGATATCCCCAGTAGAAAACCAGCCGTCGGAGGTCAAGACTTCTCGAGTCTGTTCCGGCTTGTGGTAATAGCCTTGCATCACGCATGGGCCTTTCACCAGGATTTCGCCGTCGCCGGCGATGCGCACTTCCACGTGCGAGATCGGCAGCCCGACCGTCCCCACCTTATATTTCTTTGGAACGTTCGAAGCGATCACGGGCGCGGTCTCCGTTAGCCCGTAACCCTGCAAGACCGGCAAATTCACCGACCAGAAAAATTCAGAAAGCTCCGGCGCCAGCGGCGCGCCCCCCGAGAAAAAATACCGAATCCTTCCTCCAAGGCCTGCGCGAATCTTCGAATACACAATGCGGTCGGCAATTCGCCAGCGTTGTTTCGTCCAAGCCGACGGATTCTTGCCATACGCTCGCCAGGGAATCGATTCCTGCGCCACACGCAAAGACCAGTCAAAGAGTTTCTTTTTCAAGCCGGTCTCGCGGCGCCCCTTGTCCAGAATGTTCGCATATATCTTTTCAAAAAAACGTGGGACGGCGGCGGCGCATGTCGGTTTCACTTCAAGAAACGCCTGCGGAACGGCTTCTATTTGCTCTACGTACGCGATCGGCACACCTCGAAATAGATAGCCGTAGTCCACCGTGCGTTCATAGATATGCGCAAGAGGAAGGAAGGACAGCGCGAGATCTTCCGGAGAAAAATCGTACGCCTCGAGCGAGTCGACGACGTTCGAGCTTACGTTCGAGTGGGTCAGCATCACTCCTTTGGGCTCGCCTGTGGTGCCCGAGGTGTAGATGATGGTCAGCAATTGGCTCGCGGAAATTTCCGCAGCGCGCTTGCGATATTCGGCGATGTCGGCGTCACCCGCCGTGGCGATCAGAGTCTCGTAACGCAGAACGTCCCCATGCAAATCCGAAAGCGGGGCCACCGCAATCGCATGTTCGAGCGCCGTAATCCGATCGCGGCATTCAGCGATTTTTCGCGCCTGCGCGTCTCCCGACGTGAATATGATGCGCGCGCCCGAATCGTTCATAATATAGGCAAGCCGGTCGAGCGATTCGTTAAAATAAATCGGCACGGTGATCGCGCCCACTCCTTGTATCGCAAAATCAGCGACGTGCCATTCAGGACAGTTCGGCGCCAAGATCGCCACCCGGTCGCCTGATTTGATTCCCAATTCGCGGAGCGCCTTCGACAAGCCCGCCACGCGGCGAAGCATTTCCTGCGCCGCAATCCCCTGCCAACCCTCCGCGGTCCGGTACATCTGCGCGCGCGGACTCGCGAAGCGGTCAACGGCATCAAGAAAAGATTTCGTGAGCGGAGGATAGTCCATCGTCGTAACTTTTACTTTAGCGTATGGGGCAGCATCGCGCAACGCGGCCGCACGGTTGCTCATGAAGCGCCGGTCTATAAAATCGCGGCTATGGTGCGCTAAGATGTCCCTGGAGGTTTCCGATGTCGAAGGTCGCAACAGAAGACACGATCGGCTATCAGCCGGTTCGTGCGCCGCGCGGCACCACCCTGTCCTGTAAGGGCTGGCAGCAGGAAGCGGCCATGCGCATGTTGATGAACAACCTCGATCCGGAAGTCGCCGAGAAACCGGAAGATTTGATCGTCTATGGCGGGCGCGGAAAGGCCGCGCGCAATTGGAAGTGCTACCACGCAATCGTTGCGTCGCTCAAATCGTTGGAAAACGATGAAACTCTGCTGGTGCAATCCGGTAAGCCCGTCGGTATTTTCCGCACGCACGCGTATGCGCCGCGCGTTCTGATCGCGAATTCGAATCTGGTGGGACATTGGAGCGACTGGAAACACTTCGACGAACTCGATCGCGCCGGGCTCATGATGTATGGCCAGATGACTGCGGGAAGTTGGATCTACATCGGCACCCAAGGAATTTTGCAGGGCACCTACGAAACTTTCGCTGCGGCAGCGCGAAAACATTTTCAGAGCGATCTGGCGGGTAAGCTCGTGGCCAGCGGCGGCCTCGGCGGCATGGGTGGCGCGCAGCCGCTCGCTGCCACTCTGAATGGCGCGGCGTTTTTGGGAATTGACGTGGACCCGGAGCGCATCAAGCGACGCGTCAAGACCGGCTACTGCGACGTGATGGTGAACGATCTCGATGAAGCGCTTCGCATTTTGAAGAACGCGGTTCGCAAGCGTGAAGCAACTTCGGTAGGTCTGGTGGGGAATTGCGCGGACGTGATCCCAGAACTCGCGCGACGCGGCGTGGTACCCGATCTACTGACGGATCAAACCAGCGCGCACGATCCAATCGGCGGCTACATTCCACAGGGGCTCGACGTAGCGCAGGCTGCCGAATTGCGCAAGAGAGATCCAGACGCGTATCGAAAGCGCTCTCTTGAATCCATGGCTAAACATGTGGAAGGCATGCTGGCCTTGCAGAAGCTGGGATCGATCACGTTCGATTACGGGAATAACATTCGGACTTTCGCCTTCGAGCAAGGTGTGAAGAACGCTTACGATTTTCCCGGGTTCGTTCCCGCTTACATCCGCCCCCTTTTCTGCGAAGGACGCGGGCCTTTCCGCTGGGCCGCGCTTTCCGGCGAGGCTTCGGATATTTATCGCACGGATAAACTCGTTCTCGACATGTTCCCGCATGACGAAGTTCTCACGCGCTGGATTCATCTGGCGCAGAAGCGCGTGCGATTCCAGGGATTGCCGGCGCGCATCTGCTGGCTGGGCTATGGCGAGCGCGACAAATTCGGCCTGGCGCTGAATGATTTGGTGGCGCGCGGCGAATTGAAAGCTCCCATCGTGATTGGCCGCGACCATCTGGATTGCGGCTCGGTGGCTTCGCCCTATCGCGAAACTGAAAAAATGCTCGACGGCTCGGACGCCGTGGCTGATTGGCCGGTTCTCAATGCCCTGCTCAATACTGCGAGCGGCGCGAGTTGGGTCTCTATTCACAATGGCGGCGGCGTGGGCATCGGCTATTCATTGCATGCCGGCCAAGTCACGGTGGCGGACGGCTCGAAGGAAATGGGCGAACGCATCGAACGCGTGCTCACAAACGATCCTGGAATCGGCGTCGCGCGCCACGTTGATGCCGGTTACCCTGAGGCAATTGATTTTGCGAAAAAGTCCGGCATCAAAATTCCGATGTCTTGAGTATGGCTGAGCATCCGACCTGGAGATAAAATGATCGTTGTTTCCGGAGCTGCTGGAAACACGGGAAAGCCCGCTGTCGAGGCATTACTCGCGGGGGCTCAAAAGTACGCGTTATCACCGAGGAGAGGGAAATGATCGTTATCACTGGAGCGACAGGAAACACAGGAACGCCTGCCGTGGAATCGCTGCTTGCGAGCGGCGAAAAAGTGCGCGTCATCGGCCGTGATGCAAAAAAACTCGAACCTTTCACTCAAAAAGGCGCGGAAGCTTTCGTCGGCAAAGTGGAAGACGCGGCGCAGATGTCGAGAGCCTTCGAGGGCGCGACTGCCGTTTACCTGCTGATTCCGCCGCTAATTGACGACGATTGCCGAGCGTATCAAGACCGCGTCTCTGATGCTTACTTGAAAGCGATTACGAACGCGCGTGTTCCGTACGCCGTCACGCTAAGCAGCTTGGGAGCGCAACATCCGGACAAGACCGGTCCGATCGTCGGTACCCACCATTTGGAACAAAAAATGAATAGTGTGGCGGGGCTCAACGTGCTGCATTTACGGCCCGGGCCATTCATGGAAAATTTATTCATGAGCATGACGCCGCTTCGTACCATGGGTTTCCTTCCCGGCGGCGCGCCGGGCGACGCACCGTTACCGATGATAGCCACCAAAGATATCGGGGCTTACGCCGCGAAGCGTCTTCACGCTCGCGATTTTTCCGGAAGCTCAGTTCAGGAGCTACTCGGACCGCGGGATGTCACCATGAAAGAAATCGCAACGGTGGTCGGCAACGCTATCGGCAAACCCAAACTTGGTTATATGCAGGTGCCGTTCATGATGCTGGAGCCCGCCCTAGTGCAGACCGGCATGCCGAAGAACTTCGCCAAGTTGCTTATCGAAATGTGGAAGGCCGGCAACGCGGGCCTGCTCGCGCCGCAAGAGAAGCGCTCGGCGGAAAACACAACCCCGACAACAATCGAGTCATTCGTGACGGAAGTATTCGCACCTGCTTATCTTGCCAAGTCCGCTGGCGCTTGAAGCGCGTTCCGGCGGCGCACTTATTGCGGGCAGCGGCGGCGTCACGCTAGGATCGTTCCTTCCGTGCCAGACTGGCTTATTACCGGCTGCTCGCAGCTTCTGACGTTGCGCGGGCCTGTGCCACGACGCGGCCGCGCACTCGCCGAGCTTGAAATTATTCGAGACGGCGCGCTGCTGACTCATGACGATCGCATCGTCGCCGTTGGCCCTCGCCGGCGTATCGAACGCCTGCCCAAGGCACGGCGCGCCGAGAAACTGAATCTCGGAGGCCGCGTCGTTTTACCCGGCTTTGTCGATTCGCATACGCATCTGATTTTTCCTGAAAGCCGCGCTGCCGAATACGAGCAGCGCATCTCCGGCGCGACCTATGAAGAAATCGCCCGCTCCGGCGGCGGAATTCGTTCGAGCGTCAAAGGTCTGCGCCGCGCTTCTGCAAGCATCTTGAAGACTCGCGCGCTGAAAAATCTGCGCGAGTTCGCCGCCCACGGCACGACCACCATTGAGGCCAAAAGCGGCTACGGTCTGGATTGGAAGAACGAGTTAAAAATTCTCGAGATTCTCTACGACCTTAATCAGGAGCATCCGCTCGACATTCGTGTGACATTTTTAGGAGCTCACGTGGTTCCTCCGGAATTTCGGCGGCGTCCCGAGGCTTACGTGGATGTTCTGGTGCGCCGGTGGATCCCGACGGTCGCGACAGCCGGGCTCGCTGAATTCTGCGATGTTTACTGCGACCGCGGCGCTTTCACCGTTCCGCAGGCGCGGCGGATTCTGATGGCCGGGCGCGCCGGCGGGCTGGTCCCTCGCATCCATGCGGAGCAGCTAGCGCATACCGGAGCGGCGCGCCTCGCGATCGAGCTGCAAGCCGCGAGCGCCGATCACCTGGAAAAAATCGATCGCAAAGACATCCGCGCGCTGGGCCTTTCCAACGTCGTGTGCACTTTGTTGCCCGGCTGCTGTTTCCATCTGGGGCTGAAGCAATACGCACCCGCGCGTAAATTGATCGAGGCCGGCGCGGTCGTCGGCATCGCCACCGACTTCAATCCCGGCACCAGCCCCACGCTGAGCATGCCGATGATTTTGTCCCTTGCCTGCACACAAATGCGCATGACGCCCGCCGAAGCCATGGCGGCCGCCACGATTAATCCCGCCTACTCGTTGCGCGTGCACGATCGCGTTGGCTCGCTTGAAGTTGGCAAGTATGCAGACCTGGCTGCCTTTGACGTGGCCGACTACCGCGAAATCCCGTATTATTTTGGCGTGAACCTTTGCAGCTTCACGATGAAACGCGGCGCCATCCTGCACATGAAGAACCTTTAACCGATGAAACGGCTCGTCGAATGTGTTCCGAACTTTTCCGAAGGGCGCGACGCGTCAAAAGTGGATGCCATCGTGTCCGCGATGCGCGAAGTTCCGGGTGTTTATCTGCTGGACCGCGAAAGCGACAGCGACCATAACCGCAGCGTGGTGACGCTCGCCGGCGAACCTGAAGCTGTCGCCGAAGCTGCCCTGCGCGGAGTAGGCAAAGCTTCCGAGCTGATCGATTTGACCAAACACTCCGGCGCGCACCCGCGCATGGGCGCCACGGATGTTGTCCCGTTCATTCCCATCGAAGGCGTAACCATCGAGGATTGCGTCGCCCTCTCCAAGAAAGTTGGCCGCGAAATCTGGGAGCGTTTTCGCATTCCGGTATATTTCTACGAAGCCGCAGCTCTGCGGCCCGAACGCGCGAACCTCGAAAATATTCGCAAGGGCCAATTCGAGGGCCTGCTCGAAGAAGTCCCGCGCAATCCTAATCGTGCTCCCGACATTGGCGATCAGCGCCTTCATGCCACCGCCGGCGCTACCGTAGTTGGCGCGCGCAAATTCTTGATCGCCTACAACATCAATCTGAACACTTCCGACGTCGCCATCGCCAATCGCATCGGTAAGAATATCCGTTTCTCAAATGGCGGTTTGCGTTACGTGAAAGCCATGGGCGTAGATTTGCGCGGACGCAACCTGGCCCAGGTGTCTATTAACTTGACCGATTTCGAGCAGACTCCCATCCATCGCGTGTTCGAAATGGTCAAGCGCGAAGCCGAACGCTACGGCGTCTCGATCGTAGGCAGCGAAATTGTCGGCTTGATTCCCAAGCGGGCTATCGAACTGACTGCTGACTTTTATCTCCAACTCGAGAACTTTTCACCCGCGCAAGTGTTTGAGAACCGTATTGAAGCTTCCTTTGCCGGCGCCTCGGCGGCAGAAGGGCCCGGAAAGCTCGCGGCACTTGCGCAACCATTTCTCGACGCGGTCGCCCAGCCTACGGCGACCCCCGGCGGAGGATCCGTAGCGGCGCTTGCGGGCGCGCTGGGGGCCAGCCTGGGGCAGATGGTTGCTGGGCTTTCACGCAAGAAGAAATCCCAAGCACCTTTTGTAGACCGGCTCAGTGACGCTTTGGCGGAATTTCATTCCGCGTCGCGCGCCCTGGCGGAAGCAATTGATCGCGACGCTGCCTCCTTTGAATTCGTGATGGCGGCGTACAAACTGCCGCAATCGACGCCCGAAGAACGAGGACGCCGCGAGTCCGCGATTCAAAGTGCCTTGCAAGGTGCGGCCGAAGTTCCCCTAGAAGTGGCCCGCAAAGCCGCAAACGTATTTGACCTTCTTGGGCAACTGGAAAAGATGGCCAGCCCGTCCATGCTTTCCGATATACGTGTCGGGCGTCTAATGGCTACAGCGGCGGTTCAAGGTGCGCTCGCGAACGTAGCCATCAATCTTGAATCCATTACCGACACCGGATTCTGCGGCCAGATGCGCTCGGAATCCGAGTTACTCGCGGCACGCGTGGCCAAAAGTTGATTCCGCCTGGAACGGTCTTAGCATCTATACTGTACGGGTACTGTGTCGTGCTGCAATCGTCGCTAAACGCATTCCTGCGGCCAGCAGTTGCGTTAATCAATCGATCTGAGGGGAAAATAACTTGAGACAGCCAATCGTTCGAATCGTTCTCTTTACAGCCTTGGCAGCGATCGCGCTGCTCGGCTTTTTCGCTGCCGCTCCTTCCCGAACCGCTGCGGGTTCAATCAGCACCGCTGTCATCGGAATGTTTCCGAAATCCACCGACGAGTTCGCTTATGCTGATTTGAAGTCCGCGCGAAAACTTCCCTGGTTCGCGCAGATGCAGGACCAAATGCTTCCCAAACAGATGCGCGACTTCGAAACGTTTCTCTCGTCCTCGGGCATCGATCCAAATTCCCAAGTGACTGACCTGGCCTGGGGAGCGATCATGTCAGCGGATGGTTCCACCGGACAAGTCCTCGGCGTCGCTCTGGGCGCGTTCGATCCATCCAGCACGGAAGCTCGATTCAAGGCTCAGAAGATGCCCATGATTGAGAGCAACGGTTATCATCTGTACGCCTTCGGAAGCGGCGGCGGTGCCGGCGACATCCTGTTCTTTTTCATCGACTCTAATACCGCGGCTTTCGGCAATCGTTCTGCCCTCGAAAAGCTGATTGACGTCCGCATGGGGACAGCGGAAAGCCTTTTCACCAACGACAAGATTTACCCGCTGATCACCGAAGCAAATGGCAGCGGCCTCATCTGGGCGGTCCTGGACAAGAACTCCACGAGCTTGGCCATGCATGAACTGCTTCCTCAAGCCAGCCAGTTTCCCCAGGCTGCAGCCATCGTGGCCCGCATTCATGCCATGATCATCAGCGTAAGTGCCGATAGCGGCATCGATGTCCAATTCCAAGCGGTCTGCGATTCTGTGGACGACGCCAACGTCTTGGGCGCGGCGATGCAGGCTGGCATCATGTACCGCCGCTACCAGGAAGCGCAATCGAATCCGGATTTCGCGAAGGCGCTGGATCACGTTAGCGTGAAACCTTCGGGAGATCGTCTGAAAATAGACGCGCCGGTGAGCCAGGACGAGTTGCTATCGTTGATTCGCACCAAGGCGCTTGTGCCGTCGTCAATGTAAGAGGAAATTCGAGGGAACAATCCGCGGTTGTGCTTAAGCTTTCGCGCGCCGTTCGTCGCAATACTTGATCAGCGTCATCCGCGATACGCCGTCTCGCGTTTCATACTGCACGCGATCTACACTCGTCTTCTGTAACGCTCCGCTCAGTCCCGCTTGCGAGCCTGCGCTGCTTGCGTCGTGGCAGAAAGTATCGAGTCCCGCCGACGGCAGCGACTCTCCGGAATGCTCGATAGAAACTTCCACGCGGTCCGGAAAATCCGAGACAATCACTTTCAGCACGGAATCCTTACTTCCGTTGCTATTCACCAGCGGAAAAGTCTCGCGGCAGGCTTCCGCCGCGGCGGCGGCAAGGCCTTCCTGCGCTCCGCTCGAAAGACCGCAACGGTTAGCCGCAAAAGACACGATTGCAACCACTCCCGCCATCAGCCGCGGGTCGTCGTGCACCGTTAACTCGGTCCTGCTTGGATCAGTGCTCATCGGTGTCTGCAAGCCGCACGTCGCAAGCTTCGCGGCAATCGGGACAATAATACAACCCGTCTACGCCCATGCGAATGTTGAACTGTGACTGGCAGAAGCAGCAGTACTTTTCACAAGCACATTGCTGTTCCGGCTTTTCGCATATCGCGCAAAGAGTTACCACCGGCCGCTCTCCCGTGGGGCAGGATTTCGCCTTTCCTCAATCTTAGGTCATGCGCGCGCGCCGGACAAGCGCCTTGCGCGTGGAAATTCCCTCGGGGCACTACAATTGCACTATACGCCTCATATTGCTGTGGTTTTCCAGAACGCTACGAACTCGAGCACATGCAGGCCGAAGCAGCGCGGAAACTCAAAGTGCTTCCGGCCGCATTCCTTGACACTCGAAAACACGCGTGCTAGCTTCGATGTTCCGTCGCAATGATGAGAAATCCTCTGTGACCACACCGGCAACTGCTGAAGTGCGCAAGACAGCTCTGAATTCCATCCATCGCCAACTGGGCGCCAAAATGGTGAACTTCGGCGGCTGGGACATGCCGCTCGAGTACTCGGGCATTCTGGCTGAGCACGAAGCCGTGCGCACGCGAGCGGGTCTCTTCGACGTAAGCCATATGGGCGAAATCGAAATTCGAGGACCCGGCGCGCTGGGGCTGGTCCAATTGGTCACTTGCAACAACGCCGCGAAGCTGGCGGTCGGGCAGGCTCACTATTCAGGGCTGATGACTTCGCGCGGAACTTTCGTCGATGATTTGCTGGTGCACAAAATTTCCGACACGCACTATTTGCTCTGCGTCAACGCCGGCAATCAGGATCACGATTTCGCGCACATTGTCGAGCACAACAATTTCGACGGCAAGGTGGAAAACGCCGGCCCGCGCTACTCCCAGCTCGCGATTCAAGGTCCCCGCGCGAAGGATATCCTTCAGCGCCTTACGCCCGTCGCACTCGACTCAATTCACTATTATCATTTCGCCTTTGGCAAAGTGAGTGGCATCGACTGCCTGATTGCCCGTACCGGCTACACCGGCGAGGACGGCTTCGAAATCTACTTTGCGCCCGCGCATTCCGAGAAACTGTGGAGCGATCTGATGCACGCAGGGCAACCGGCCGGTATGATTCCCTGCGGATTGGGCGCGCGCAATACGCTTCGTCTCGAAGCGGGCATGTGCCTCTATGGGCACGAGATTGACGACACGACCACGCCCTGGGAAGCAGGCCTTGGGTGGATCTGCAAAATGGAAAAGGCTCCCTTTCTCGGGAGTGATGTGCTGGCTCAACAGAAGAAGGACGGACTCGCGCGCAAGCTGGTCGGATTCGAAATGCTCGAAAAGCGCATCGGCCGGGACGGCTACCCGGTTCTGATCAACGGCCGGGAAGCCGGGCGCGTTACCAGCGGCGGGCCTGCGCCATTCCTGAAGAAAAATATCGGTATGGCTTACGTGCCGCCGAAATCGACCGCCGTCGGAACGGATGTCGCGATCGGTATTCGTGGCCAGTCAGAAGCGGCGCGAATCGTCGCTCTGCCATTTTACAAGCGACCGCAATAGGCTAGAAGCATCTAAATTTGCTGGGCTCACGGAGCGCTTATGTACCCTAAAGACTATCGTTACACCAAAGAGCACGAGTGGGTGAAAGTTGACGGCTCGAATGGAACCGTGGGCATCACGGACTATGCCCAACACGAGCTCGGCGACGTCGTCTTTGTCGAGATGCCCAAAGTCGGCACGCAGCTCAAACCGCGGCAGTCGTTTGGAACCATCGAATCGGTGAAAGCGGTCAGCGAAATTTTCAGTCCCGTCTCGGGCGAGGTCACCGAAACAAATCCGGCGCTCGCGGATTCCCCCGAGCTAATTAACAAAGATCCGCACGGCGCTGCCTGGCTTGTCAAAGTGCGGCTCGCGGACCCCAAGGAGGCCGCGGCGCTGATGGACGCCGCCGCTTACGAAGCTTATATCGCCGCCCAAGCGAAGGAACATTCCGCCTGATGCGCTATCTTCCCAAGAGTCCTTCCGAACGCCGGGAAATGCTCGAAGCGATCGGCGCGGGTTCGATCGAAGAGCTTTTTAAGTCCATCCCTGAAAAATTCCGCCTGCGCGCACCGCTGGCGCTGCCCGGCCCGCTTTCGGAAGCGGAGATCATCCAATATTTTCAAGCGCGCGCGGCGGAAAACTCCCGCGGCTACTCGTCCTTTCTCGGCGCGGGAGTTTATTCGCATTTGCGTTCGGTGGTCACCGACTCGCTGATCCAGCGCGGCGAGTTCCTCACTTCCTACACGCCTTACCAGGCTGAATTCGCGCAGGGCACGTTGACCGCGATTTTCGAGTTTCAGACTTTGATGTGTCAATTAACCGGCCAGGAAGTCGCCAACGCCTCGATGTATGACGGCTCAACCGCCCTCACCGAAGCTGTGTTAATGGCCGAGCGGCTCACCGGCCGCCGTCGCGTACTTGTCGCGCGCAGCGTGCACCCGGAATATCGACACGTATTGCAAACGTATGCGAAGAATCTCGGAATCGGGATCGAAGAAGTTGGCTACACGGAATCCGGCCGGCTCGATCGCGCGGCGCTGAAACAGGAAAGCCTGGCGCAAGCTGCCGCTATCGTGGTCCAGTCGCCGAACTTTTTCGGCGTGATCGAAGAACTTCCGGCCCTCGCCGAGGCGGCGCACGCCGCTGGCGCGCTGCTCGTCACCGGGATTGCCGAAGCTGTTTCGCTCGGAATCGTTCGGCCGCCCGCCGAGGCCGATATTGTGGCCATGGAAGGCCAATCCTTCGGCATTCCTCCCAGTTACGGAGGACCTTACGTCGGCGTGATCGCCACGCGCGATAAATACGTGCGCCAAATGCCTGGCCGCCTCGCTGGCCAAACGGCTGACGCAGAAGGTCGCCGGGGTTTCGTTCTCACCCTGGCGACTCGCGAGCAACACATTCGCCGCGAAAAAGCGACTTCAAACATCTGTACCAACGAGGCGCTCTACGCCCTGGCGGCTACGATTCACCTTTGCTTGCTGGGCAAAGAAGGGCTGCGCGAACAAGCGTTGCAGAATCTCGCGAAGGCACGTTTTGCTCAGTCAGAACTCGAGAAAATCCCGGGTGTCCGCCGCGTTTTCTCCGGACCTTCCTTCAACGAATTCGTACTCGAGTTTCCGCGCTCGGTAAAAATGGTGAATGCCGATCTTTTGCGCGAAAAAATTATCGGACCGTTCGCTCTGGGAATTCATTACCCTGAGTTGACCAAGCGAGCGCTGGTTTGCGTAACCGAGACAACGCCGCGCGCCGAAATTGAACGCTTGGCCGCCTCTATCAAGCGAATTCTCGAACGCCCGGTTTAAGGAGCTGTTTGAATTGAACTCCAAGTCCATCGATATCGAGGCCCAGGTCGGAAAGATTCTGAAGGTCCGTCAGCATCCCAGCCAGAACGAAGGGTTGATCTTCGAAAAATCTGCGCCCGGCAAGCGCGGGATGGAGCTTCCGCCGCTCGATGTGCCGGCCGTGGATCCTGCGAAAGTGCTCGGCAAAGAATTCACAAGAGACGCAATCCAAGGATTTCCCGAAGTCAGCGAAATCGAAGTGATTCGGCATTTCACCCGGCTTTCCACCTGGAATTACGCGATTGATCTCGGCATGTATCCTCTGGGCTCTTGCACCATGAAGTACAACCCTCGCGTGAACGAATTCGTGGCCCGGCTCGACGGTCTTGCGACCGAACACCCCGAGCAACCCACTGAGGTTTCCCAGGGATGCTTGCGCATTCTTTACGATCTGCAAAAATGTCTGCTGTCGATCACCGGCATGGACGCCGCCACGCTTCAGCCCGTGGCCGGCGCGCAAGGCGAACTTACAGGCTTGTTGATGATTCGTGCGTATCTTCAGAGCCAGGGCGATCCGCGCAAGACGGTTTTGATTCCCGATTCCGCTCACGGAACGAATCCCGCATCCGTAGTGGTAGCCGGATATGAGGTAAAAAACATCAAATCCAACTCTCGCGGCCAGATTGACACCGATCATCTCCGCGAGTTTTGCACCGAAGATGTTGCCGCGCTCATGCTGACGAATCCCAGCACCCTCGGCGTCTTCGAAGAGCGCATCGCGGAAATTGCCGCTATCTTGCACGAACGCGGCGCCCTGCTTTACATGGACGGCGCAAACATGAACGCGCTGGCCGGCGTCACCCGCCCGGGCGATTTCGGGGTGGATGTGATGCACTTAAATCTGCACAAAACATTTTCGACGCCCCACGGCGGCGGCGGTCCGGGCTCCGGTCCCGTCCTGGTAAAGAAAATTCTCGAGCCTTTCCTCCCGGTACCGGTTGTGCTGCAAAAAGAAGATGGCAAGTTCGCGTTGGATTACAATCGCGCACAATCCATCGGGCGCGTACGCGCCTATTGCGGAAATTTCGGAGTGCTCTTGCGCGCCCTCGCCTACACGCTGGCTTACGGCCCGGGAATGCGCCAGGCTACCGAAGATGCCGTCTTGAATTCGAATTACATTCGCAAGAATCTCGAAGACGTTTTCGATTTGCCCTACAATCTTCCCTCTATGCACGAGGTCGTTTTCAGCGATGCGCGTCAGAAAAAGCACGGTGTAAATACGATGGACATCGCCAAACGCCTGATCGACTACGGCTTTCATCCCTATACCACTGCGTTTCCGCTGATCGTTCCGGGTGCAATGATGATCGAGCCCACCGAATCGGAATCAAGAGAGGAGTGCGATTTTTTCATCGAAGCCATGCGTTCGATCGCGGCCGAAGCTGAAGCGAATCCCGAACTGGTGAAAACCGCGCCGCATTCCACGCGCGTCGGCCGACTCGACGAAGTCGCCGCTGCGCGCAAACCCATCCTGCGATGGAAACCTGAAGAAAGAGGTTCACGATGACTTCCGACCAAGCTGCATTCCTGCTATCCATATTTATCCCCGAAGTTAAAAGGGAATCGCTAACCACTTTGCGCGTTCTGCTGGCCGTCCCCGCGGACAAAGGCGGCTACCGCCCGCATCCGAATTCGTACAGCGCCCTCGAACTCGCCTGGCATCTCGCTTCCTCGGAACTTTGGTTCCTGGACGGATTCCTCAAAGGGAAATTCGAGATGGACGACGACACCATGCCCGCGGATTTCAGCGATGCCGCCGACGTCGCTTCTTATTATGAGGACAACTTGTCCACCAAGCTCGATGAGGTCGCGAAACTGCCGGCCGATTTTTGGGCTGCGCCTCTTCCTTTATTCGGAATGTTTGATCTTCCCGCAGTGCTGTATCTTCAGTTCATGCTCAATCATTCCATTCACCATCGTGGCCAGCTTTCCGCGTATCTGCGTCCGATGGGCGCGAAGGTGCCGAGTATTTATGGCGGCAGCTTCGACGAACCAATGGCGCACGCCTCCGAATCATAGTTGCCACCTTGGATTATTAGTCTAGCCGCATGCGGGGGCTATCTGGGTCGGTATCTCTCGAAACCTTCGCAGCCGTATCATCGAGGAAAAAAAAGCCGTGGCGCGTGCTCGAATTCTGTCAACGCACGCCCACGGCTGTTGGAAATGGATACAAAACAGACCGTTCTCGGCGGCAACCTTACTTCTTTTCGTTCTTCGCCTTTTCCACCGGTATGCTCCGGCCTGCGGTCGGCGTTGCTCTGTTTTGCGCAGTGACTTCCATGGCGGCCGTTGCTGCCGGGAAAACCACCGGACGCCCGTCTGAGCTGGCGGCTGCGGCGCTAGTGGTTTTTTCCTTCGCCGTTGCTGTCACTGGAACCAGCGCCCCTTCGGCTTCCTTTAGAAAGGTTAATCCAGGCTCGTGCCCGTCCCAATCAATCGAGATCACATCGCCAAGCGATACTTGTTCGGTTGCCAGCAGGCTGGCTAGCGGATACACCACGTGCCGCTCGATTGCGCGTTTCAGGTGCCGCGCGCCGTATTTCATGTCTGTGCCTTCGCGCAGCAGAAATTCTCGCGCCGCCGATGTTACGCGGAATAAAAACCGCCCCTTCGCCGTCTCCAGCACGCGTTGCTGCACCATCCCGAGCTCGATTTCCAGAATCTGTTCGAGTTGCTGGGACCGCAGCGGGTGAAACACGATGACTTTGTCTATGCGGTTCATGAATTCCGGCGCGAATTTGCGCTTCGCCGCTTCCGCCGCCGTCTTTTCGACTTTTTCGTCCAGACGTACCTGCGTATCCGCCTGCACCTTGGGAGCGAACCCCATCCCTCCGGTCATCAGCTCGGTGATTTCTCCGCCTCCCAGGTTCGAGGTCATGAAAATCATGGTCTGCGACAAATCCACGCGGCGGTTGTCTCCCAGCGTCAGCGTGGCTTTGTCCAGAATGCCCAGCAGCAATTGCCACAGCGCATCGGAAGCTTTCTCGATTTCATCGAACAACAAAAAACTGATCTTCAGTTTTTCGGTGTGATATTGCGCCAGCGCTTCCTGCGTAATCAGCGGATGCGTTTCCCGGTGGCCCAAATATCCCGGAGGCGACCCGATCAGTTTCGCGATTTCATGGGAGTGCTGGAATTCGGCGCAATCCACCTTGATCACCGCTCGCGGATCGCCGAACAAAACTTCCGCCGTAGCTTCCACCACGCGCGTTTTCCCGGCGCCCGTGGGCCCCAGAAACAGTAAGTTGCCTACCGGACGCCCCGGTGAATTCAGGCCGGCGCGAAATACCTGGTAGAGGTCAACGACCGCCTGTACCGCTTCGTCCTGGCCGACGATCTTCCGCCGCAGCCCTGATTCGAAATCCCGTGACTCCAGACTGCGTTGTGTCGGGTCAAGTTGTAGCGCATGCGCTCCCACTGTCGTGCTCCCTCTACCGGAACTCTCTGCCGCTTTCAGGATTGCGGATTTCGGTTCGCTCGAATTGATCCAGCTTGATATCGAGCGTCGAACGCAACAATCGTAATTGCGTGACCAGTTCACGGCTCGAATGGGCTCGGTCCGTCAACAGCAACATCGGCGGTGACAAATCGGCCAGGTCCATGTGAAGGTTTCGTAACGAATGCATCAGGTTCTGTACGTACGGCGAGCGAATATCGAATAGCTCGATTCGGCTGTTCACCTGCTCGCGCAGGCTCGACCAATCGAGATCAAGAAACGGATGGTTGCGCGAAACCTTTCGCACCACGTCGTCCGTGATCCGCGGCCGCTCGCCCAGCCGCGCCAGGTGTAGCTGCTGAACCTTTCCCTGGCGTCGTACGTTATGCACCAGGAAATAAGTGTTGCCTTTGCGTCTTACGAAAGCCACAACACCTCCTTTTTGATTCAGCGTACGTAGTGTAGAAAGCGTCCACTACGCCGTCAATGGTACGATGCGGTGGACGTTCCAAATGCCGCTAATCAGTTATTAGTCTGGAAGTGCCGCATTTGGCGCGGTTCCGTACGTCGAATGGCTTTTTAAGCGCGGTTTTACACGACAGTTGTTTTCCGGAAGTTGAACGGGCGTTGCCATACTATTTAGATGCTGCCGGGCCCAGCCGGGCAGCCCGCATGGAAGGGGCGAAATGTCTTGGAGTCCTGTTTATCGCTTGGTGAAAAAAGTTCCCCGCGGGCGCGTAACAACATATGGCGAAGTGGCGAAAGCGCTGCGTTTGCCCGCTGGAGCGCGCGCCGTAGGCTACGCGCTGGCCGCATGTCCCAGTGGGCAAGGCATTCCCTGGCATCGCGTGCTCGGAGCCGGAGGAAGGATTCGCGTGCCGGAGCCGCACGCCTCATTACAGCGCAAGCTGCTGGAAACCGAGGGCGTTACAATTGGTGTAACCGTTGACATGAAGGTTTACGGCTGGTCGTTTCGCAGATCGAAAGCCACCGTCGCGCGGAAGAAAACGCCGTCAAAGTCACGTCGATAGCGCCAAAATCTCCGGCGATTATGGTATAGAGGAAAGCTCCAAAAGACAGGGGAATATTTCGTGACCGAACCCGTTATCCAGGTCGAAGGACTTTATAAAAATTACGGCGCGGTAGCCGCTCTGCGTGGCGTGGATTTTTCCGTCCAACAAGGAGAAGTCTTCGGCCTCCTCGGCCCCAACGGCGCGGGCAAAACGACCACAGTGGAAATACTGGAAGGCATGCGCACGCCGGACCGTGGCCTCGCGCGCGTCTGCGGGCTCAATCCGGAAAAGAGCGGCAACCACTTCAAGGAAATGATCGGCGCCGTTCTGCAATCCACTGCCATGCCTGACAAGATCCGCGTGAAGGAAGCGATCGAACTGTTCGCGAAATTTTACAGCGCTCGCGCCAATACGGACGATTTGCTGAAGCGATTCCAGCTCGATGAAAAACGCGATGCTTTCTACAGCCAGCTCTCCGGCGGCCAAAAACAGCGCCTCGCGCTGGCCATGGCTCTGGTGAACAACCCCCAGGTCATTTTCCTGGACGAGCCGACCGCCGGCCTTGACCCTCAGGTTCGCCGCGAGATTTACGACATCATTGAAGAGTTAAAAAGCGAGAAGAAGACCGTTTTGCTCACTACGCATTATATTGAAGAAGCCGAGCGCCTCTGCGACCGCGTCGCGATCATCGATTACGGCCGCGTGATCAAAACTGGCACGCCGCGCGAGCTGAAGCATACGTCGGCCGGCACAACCCGCATCGAAGTTCGCCTCGCCAGACCGGTATCGGATGGCATTCTGTCGCATCTGGACGGAGTTGCGGATTGCCGCGAATTCGACGGCACCTACGTGGTGCATTCCACGCGCGCGCCGCAAACCATCGTCGCTCTCGTGAAGGAACTTGAATCGGAGAACAACGAGCTCCAAAGTCTCGAAATGTTTTCGCCGTCGCTGGAGGATGTTTTTATCGAACTCACCGGCCGCAGGCTTCGCGATTGAGTCGGGCGATTGGATAAAAGGACGAACATGGCATCGAATCCCATTGGCAATACCTGGACGCTCACAAAAATCCGCGTGCGCCTGGCCATGCGTAACCGGACGTTTCTCTTCTTCAGCCTGATCATGCCGCTCGGCTTTCTATTCTTCTTCGTCACCATATTCAGCAAAGGGGAACCTGCCTGGACTGCTTACATCCTCGGCGCGATTCTCACCATGACGGTGATGGGCAGCTTTTGGGGACTTAGCGTGCAACTGGTGATGTTCCGCGAAGCAGGCATTCTTCGCCGCTTCCGCCTCGCGCCTTTGGGTGCCGGGCCCATGCTCGCGTCCAGCATTCTGGCGAACTACATTCTCGTGATCCCGTCGGTCGCCATCGAGATTCTGGTCACCAAATTCGTCCTGCACATGCAGGGGTGGGGAAATTTGTGGGCCATTTTTCTCCTGGTCACCATCGGCTCGGCCACCTTTTCTTCTTTCGGCCTGATCGTTGCGAGCGTGACGAACACCATGCAGGAAACTCAGGTCATCAACCAGGTAATCTGGACCGCCTTTTTATTTCTCTCCGGAGCCACCGTCCCGCTGGCCAGATTCCCGCATTGGATTCAAGGCGCTTCTCTGTTCATGCCCGCAACCTATCTCGCCACCGGCCTTGAAAACGCCGCGACGAATCTTGCGACTAACAGCGAAATCATCACCGACTTGATCGCTCTGACCATCGGAGTTCTCGTGGCTTTCGAAATCTCGCGGCAACTCTTTCGCTGGGAGCCGGAAGCAAAACTTCCCGGAAGCGCGAAATTGTGGGTACTTGTCGCCATGATTCCCTTCCTTGCTTTTGGTACATACGAAAACGTCAAAGGTGATCGTCTGGCCCGCATTCGCCAGGATTTTCAAATGATGAACAGGATGGACACAGCCACTCCGTCATCAAAGTCTCACTAACGCAACAGTTGGCACGAAGACTGATTTCCCAACGGTTTCACCGACTGGGCTGTTCCACAGATTAAATACGTAGGCTACGACTTAGGCCTGCCTTAGAGTGGATAGAAAAAGGAGAGCCATCATGAAAGTATTTGTAACCGGCGCTACGGGCTACATCGGATCCTCCGTTGCCGCTGCGCTTCTAACACACGGTCACGTAGTAATCGGTCTCGCGCGATCCTCCGAGTCAGCCCAGAAGCTTAAGAACCGCGGCGTCGAGCCGTTTCGGGGTGATATTCGAGATAAGAATTCCTTCAGCGCTGCGGCTCGCGAAGCAGACGCTATGATTCACGCGGCGTCTCCCAACGACTCCACCTCCGCCGAGGCAGACAACGCCGTGATTGATATGGTATGCGAGACATTGCAAGGCACCGAAAAACCGTTCATTTACACCAGCGGCATTTGGGTCATCGGCGAAACGGGTAATAACGTTGCCGACGAAGATTCCTCCCTTTATCCCATCGATCTGGTCAAGTGGCGCGCGGTTTGCGAACAACGAGTGTTGGCAGCGGCGAAAGGTGATTCGTGTATTCGCGCTTCGGTCTTGCGTCCCGGAGTCGTCTATGGCCGCGGCGGCGGAATACCGGCGTCATTCTTTCGATCCGCGAAAGAGCGCGGTACCGTGATTTTCGTGGGAGATGGCGAAAACCACTGGCCCGTCGTTCACGTTGATGATCTCGCGGATCTTTATGTCCGAGTTCTTAAGGTAGAAGACGGCGGATTAGTGTTCCACGGCATCAGCGAACAAGCCGTCAAGGTTCGGGATATCGCCGTCGCCGCTAGCGAGGGCGCCGGCATCCCGGGAAAGATTTCGCCTTGGCCCGTCGCCGAAGCCCGAGAAACTCTCGGCTTGTTCGCCGATGCTTTGGCGCTTGATCAGCAAATCTCGAGCCAGAAGACCCGGAAGCAACTTGGATGGGAGCCAAAAGCGCCGCGCATCACGGACGATCTGCGCCACGGATCCTACAAAGCGGCAAGCGCCTCATAAATAAAACCAACGGAGGGATTGATGCAGCGCACAGCGACCGCGGTCTGGACCGGACCAGTAAAGGACGGCAAAGGATCCATCTCGACGCAAAGCGGCGTACTCTCTGATTCGCCCTACTCCTTTCTCACGCGCTTTGAAAACGCAAAAGGTACGAATCCCGAAGAATTAATCGGCGCCGCTCATGCAGGCTGTTTTGCCATGGCGCTCTCGGCTCAGCTCGGAACCATGAATTTCACCCCGCAAACCATTCGCGCGACCGCCACCGTCACACTTGAGAAGCTCGACGCCGGCTGGACCATTTCCAAAATCCATCTGGACGTAGCCGCGCGCATTCCCGGCATCTCCGAAGCTGCTTTTGAATCCGCCGCCGCGAGCGCGAAAGCCAATTGCCCCGTGTCGCGCCTCTTCAAGGCTGAAATCACACTGAGCGCCGTGCTGGAGCAAGCGGCATGAAGATCGTTCCGGTCATCGCCGGCTTCCTGATCATCTCAGGCATCTTGCTGGAAGCGTTTGAAACGATCGTTCTTCCGCGAAGGGTGACCCGCCGTTTCCGACTGACCAGGCTCTATTATCGCGTCCTCTGGATTCCCTGGCGCAAGCTTGCCCACTCAGTGAAATCATCCAAACGCCGCGAAGGATTTCTGAGTTATTTCGGTCCGCTTTCCCTGCTGGGCTTATTTGCGCTGTGGGCGGCGATGCTAATCCTGGGCTTCGGGTTGTTGTATTTCAGCGACGCTCGCATGGATCAAACGCATCCGACTTTGGAGACCTGCTTCTATCTAAGCGGCACTACTTTTTTCACCTTGGGCCTTGGCGACGTCACACCGCACACTACCATGGAGCGGGTGCTCGCAGTATTCGAAAGCGGGCTGGGCTTCGGCTTCCTGGCGCTTGTACTCAGTTACTTGCCCGTCATCTATCAGGCGTTTTCGCGCAGAGAGGTCGCCATCGTGCTGCTCGACGCCCGCGCAGGTTCGCCCCCTACCGCCACCGAACTTCTGCGGCGTCACGCCGGTGTTCATGGCCTCGAAGCTCTGGAGAGGCTCCTCCGCGACTGGGAGCGCTGGTCCGCGGAGCTGCTCGAAAGTCACGTGTCTTACCCCGTGCTCACTTATTTTCGTTCGCAGCACAATAACGAGTCCTGGCTATCGGCGCTGACCGCTATGCTCGACACCTCTGCGCTGGTCATTTCAGGCGCCGAGGGTGCCTGCCAGCGTCAGGCTCGGCTGACCTTTGCCATGTGCCGCCATGCCGTCGTGGACTTGGCTCAGGTGTTTCACGCAGCTCCCCTACATCACAACGAAAACAGATTGCCTGCGTCCGAACTTCTTCGCCTCCGTGGGGCGGTCGCGGAATCGGGCCTGAAACTTCACGACACGCCGGAATCAAACGAGAAACTAAACAAGCTACGTGACATGTACGAGCCTTACGTCCAGGCTCTGTCCCAGTTTCTGTATTTTGATCTCCCACCCTGGATCTTGGCCAAAGAAAGCGCGGACAATTGGAAAACTAGCGCCTGGGGCCGCATCTCCGGCTTTACAGCGCAGACCCAAGTTGAACGCGCACAGGACGACCACTCCTAGTAGCTTAGAGCCTCATCAAATCCCCAACTTGCTGCTAACAATGAAGTGCCGTCGCCGGTTCATATACCGACAGGGTCAATTGCGTCCGCGGCTTTACCAAACGCGTTCGTAGCTCTGCGCGAAGAATAAAATACTGTCGCCCCAGGCAGACGCAGCCAATTTGGTCGTGCCGTGCTCCGTAATCCCGCTACTCGCGGGACCAGGGCTTGAAAATCCGTATGCTATAATTCGTTCCGCGCAACAATAAGAGGCCTCGCTAACGCGCCGGAGCAGCCCTAATGCCCATCCCGAAAACTGAAAAGATTTGGCATAACGGAAAGTTTATCGGGTGGGACGACGCTAACATTCACGTCCTTTCCCACGTCGTCAGCTACGGTTCCGCGGTTTTCGAGGGTATTCGCTGCTACGACACCAAGCAAGGCCCCGCCATTTTTCGCCTTCGCGATCACATCCAGCGCCTGTTGAATTCAGCCTACATCTACCGCATGGAGGTTCCATTCACCCTCGACGAACTCTGCGCTGCAAATCTCGATCTCGTCCGTGTGAACAACATCAGCGAGTGCTACCTGCGGCCGATCGTCATGCGCGGTTACGGCGAAGCGGGCGTGGATCCTAAGGGCTGCCCTATCGAGGTCTATCTCGCGTGCTGGAACTGGGGAAAATATCTCGGTGAAGAAGCCCACCGCAGCGGAGTGGATGTTTGCATCAGCTCCTGGAATCGCCCCGCGCCCAACACCTTGCCGCAAATGGCTAAGGCCGCCGCGAATTACATGAACTCCCAGCTCATCCGCATGGAAGCGCGCGCGAACGGCTACGTGGAAGGCATCGCGCTCGACGTGCATGGGCACGTTAGCGAGGGTTCCGGCGAAAACGTTTTCCTGGTAATGGACGGCACGCTGGTCACTCCACCCCTCTCCAATTCTGCACTGCCTGGAATTACTCGCCACTCGATACTCACGATTTGCCGCGATCTGAATATTCCCGTCGCCGAGCAAATTATTCCTCGCGAAATGTTGTACATTGCCGAGGAGGTTTTCTTCTGCGGCACCGCCGTGGAGATCACACCGATTCGCTCCATTGACCGGATCAAAATAGGCATCGGCTCGCGTGGTCCGCTGACCAAACGCATCCAGGACGAATTCTTCGCGCTTACCGGTGGAGTCAAGCCCGACCGTCATCACTGGCTATCGCCAGTCAACGTTACCGCCAGCGCCGGCGTCGCCATCCGCACCTAGCATCCCCGGTCAAAGATTTCCAGATGCAAGCCATCCGGCATGTACGGATTTATCCCTGGCAATTCTAGAGCGTGGATTCCCGATTCCTATCTGTCAACTCGCTTTCTCTCGGCGAATTCAGTAAAATCGCGCGCGGCGCTGAAAAATCTGCTCGCGAGCCGCGCCCGCTGGGAGGAGATGTTTGTACAGTCTGCCTCAGAAGCTTCTCGCCGAGTTCCTCGGTACATTCGCGCTGATTTTCTTCAGCGTTGGTGCGATTTGCGCCGATCAATATCTCCGCACGGCCGGACAGGCTTCCACCGGCATTCTTGGCATCGCCGTCGCCTACGGGCTCACCTATGCAATCATGGTCAGCGCGGTTGCCCACATTTCCGGCGGTCATTTGAATCCCGCGGTCACTGTCGGCTTCTGGGTCACCAGGCGTCTCAGCACCTTGCAAGCTCTTTTCTACTGGATCGCGCAGCTTCTCGGCGCCGTTGCGGCCACCTATATTCTCATCGCCATCGTCCCGGACACCATTTGGAGTTCTGCCGGAAGAGGCATCATGCTTCTGGCGCCGGACTTCACGCGCCTGCATGCCATGCTGCTCGAAAGTGTGATGACGTTCTTTCTCGTCTTCGTCGTGTTCGCCACTTTCGTCGACGTCAGAGGCGCGCTTAACAGAACGTCCGCCTTTGTCGTTGGCCTCACCGTCACCGTGGGCGTGCTTTTCGGCGGTCCTTTCACCGGCGCCGCGATGAATCCGGCACGGGCATTTGGACCCGCTCTAGCCGCTCGCTACTGGGCCAATCACGGGGTCTATTGGGTCGGCCCGCTCTTGGGCGGCGTCCTCGCTGCCGTGATTTACGACCGCCTCTTCCTAGCCGACCAGCCTCCCGTTTAAAACGGACCTTGCTCCCGTTAGGTAACCCGACGTGATACCTGACCTAAAGTACAGGTTGCCAGTTTAGAAATGCCTCTCCGGGGTTTTCTTGCTACCCCCTCATGCGCATGCTAGCGTGGTCTGAAGCTCCACAGCCGAGGACTTTCGCTATGGCCATCAGCATTGATGATTTATTGCGCCGCGCGGTAGAAAACAGGGCGTCCGACTTGCATCTCAAAGTCGGCAACCATCCCTACTTGCGTGTGGACGGTATCCTGAACGGCCTTACCGACGTGCCGCGCATCACTCCCGAAGAAATGCTCTCGATGGCTTTCAGCATGATGACCAATCGGCAAAAGCAGAAATTCAAGGAAACTGCCGAACTGGACATGGCTTACGGCGTTGCGGGCCTGGGCCGCTTCCGCGTGAACGTATTTCAACAGCGCGGCAACGTCGGCATGGTTCTGCGCGTCATCCCTACGAAAATTCGCACCATCGAAGAACTCGAACTTCCGCGCGTCCTTTCGCAGATTTGCGAGGAACAGCGCGGCTTGATCTTGACCACGGGAACCACCGGTTCCGGTAAATCCACCACTCTCGCGGCCATGATCGACCGCATCAATTCTCTGCGCGCCGAGCACATCATCACCATTGAAGACCCCATCGAATATCTGCATCGCGACAAGAAAGGTTTCATCAATCAGCGCGAAGTCGAAGTCGACACTTCCTCCTTCTCTACCGCTCTCCGCGCTGCGCTTCGCCAGGACCCTGACGTCGTCTTGGTCGGCGAAATGCGCGACCTGGAAACAATTTCCACCGCCTTGCTAGCCGCCGAAACCGGCCACCTGGTGCTCTCCACTTTGCACACGCTCGACGCCACGGAAACGATTCAGCGCATCATCGCCGTCTTTCCGCCGCCCGAACAAAAACAGATTCGCTTGCAGCTTGCCGGAACGCTGAAAGCTGTCATCAGCCAGCGCCTCGTGCGTAAAGCCGACGGCAGCGGCCGCGTCCCAGCCGTTGAAGTAATGGTCTGCACCGGCTACATCCGCGATTGCATCATCAATCCTGACAAAACGCGCATGATTCGCGACGCCATCGCCGCCGGTACCAGCCAGTACGGCATGCAGACCTTCGACCAATCGCTCTTCGATCTCTATTCGCGCAACCTCATCACTCTCGAAGAAGCTCTCATGCGCGCTTCCAACCCGGACGACTTCCGCCTCCGCGTTCAAGGTGTCCGCTCCTCTGCCGACGCCGCTCGCGAAGAAATGGAACGCGCCATGACGGAATTCGACCGCCTCGGCCACCGATAAAAATACGGCAACGCTCCATCCCCCGATTGGTGGGTCAGCGCTTTAACCCCGTAAGGGTCGGCGCACAGCGGCCGTCGATGGTGCCGTTTCTCTCCGGGTAAGCATTTCCGCCCCTTGGTTTTGCATTATTCAGGCTGAGTCTCGCGCCGCCGCAATCGGTAGAGCACGTGCCGCCGCAGCGGATGGCCTTCGGGCAGGTTCGGGTGATCGAAATCATCCGACACATCATGCGTCATCCCAATCTTCTCCATCACCCGTCGGGATCGCATATTTTCGGGAACAGTGAACGACACTATCTCTTCGAACCCTAACTCCCCGAACGCATAGCCGGCCATCGCGCGCGCTCCTTCCGTTGCCAGCCCGCGACCCCAGTGACCGGCCGATAGCCTCCATCCAATTTCCACGCAAGGAGTAAAGCTCGCTTCAAAGGTCGGCACAGCAAGCCCAACATACCCTATAAAAGTCCGATCCTCGCGCAGCTCCACCGCGCACAATCCAAAATCGTGCTTGCGGAAATGTTCGTTGATGCGTTCAAGAAGCATATCGCTGTCCGCGCGCGTCAGGCACGCCGGCATGAATTCCATAACGCGAGGGTTCGAGTTGAGCCGGTAAAATGGTTCGCGGTCCTCTTCCGTCCAAAGTCGCAGCAGCAATCGCTCAGTCTGAATTAACAATTGGCCCCGCACTCCTATAAACTGTTACTGCCCAGGAGATAGATCTTGCGTCCGTTGCCGTTCGTCAACACCGCTTACGCAACAATATTCTGGATCGCCTACATTCTCTGGATCGTTCCAGAGATCATAATTTCGACAAGGAGAGCGCCTAGGCTCTCCTCTAAATCAGGCGATCGCGGCTCTCTCCTTGTCGTGATGCTGCTTTTGTGGATCGGAATCGCGGCGGACTTCGCGCTCTGCTTCCAACTGCCGCAAGCCGCAATTCGTTCCGGCCGCGTGCCTATCTTTTTCGTTGGCATCGGGTTGATGTTCGCCGGAATGGCTCTGCGGTTGTATTCCGTCTCTCTTCTTGGCCGCTATTTCACGTTTGAAGTTGCAGTTCACACGGATCAGCCAGTGATCGAGGCCGGGCCCTATCGTTATATCCGGCACCCTTCTTACACCGGCGCGCTCATCACCATAACCGGACTCGGACTGGCCCTCGGAAACTGGGCCGGGCTGATCGCGCTTCTCGGTTGCATGATAGCCGCCTACAGTTACCGAATTCCAATCGAAGAATCCGCGTTGGTCGCGGCCCTCGGAGAACCATACAAGAAATACATTCGCCGTACGCACCGTCTCATTCCTTACATTTTTTGAACCGCTCATTGATTTAGCCATGGCCATTGCGACCATCAATACATGGAATCGTTTGGCTATCACTTTTCGCGCCGAACCCGGCCACTACCAGCCGGCCGATCGCGTAAAACTCCGCGGAGCTGCCGCCACGCAAAAATAAATCCTGGTTGGGACCACTTGGCCAAGATCGGCGGCAACGCCTTCCTTGCTTCGCGCGTCTCTTGCCTCTATTCTCGTTGTTCCGATGCGCCTGCGTTCTTCACCTCGCAAAGTTTCTACCGAACAGGAGCTCTACAACTCCGCGCTTCGAGCCCTGATGCGCCGCGCATATTCGATCCATGAAATGAAGGACTACCTCGAACGCCGCTCCGAGGACAGGGAATTCATTCCGCCCGTTGTCGCGCGTCTGCGCGAACTAAAATACCTGGACGACGCTCGCTACGCGCTCGATTACTCCAATCAGCACGCAAAATTGCGCCGCCAGGGACGCTATCGCATCGCGCGCGAACTCCGTGCCCGCGGCGTTCCAGACCGTTACATCGAAGCTGCTCTGCAGACTGTCTTTGCGGAAACGGACGAATCCACTTTGGTTCGCACCCGCTTAAAACGCCGCCTCGCACACCTTCGCGGCGCGCTCGATCGGCGCAAAATCGCATCGCTTTATCGTAGCCTTCTCGGCGCCGGTTTCTCCTCAGACGTCATTCGCGCCGAGCTTCGCGGCATCACCCACGGCGACCTTCCCGACCTGCCCGATCCTTCCGTCACCGACGAGGGTTAGCCCCAAGAATTCTTTCGGCCGAGCGTCCCGGCGCTGTAACCCTGTTGATCCCCAAAAACAAAAAAAATGCAAACGCCCCTGAAGTCTTTTCTTGGAGAGCCCGTCTAACAAAATCAGGATTACCTAGAACATTTACGCCCTACATCTGTTCGGTATCGAGACTTCTAACCGAAATGTGTGCGGCGGCGAACAAAGGAGCAGGAAAAATGAAAAAGTTAGCCTTTTCAATTTTGGCTTTAGCGATTCTTGCAGGCGCCGCGGTGACACGAGCTGTCTCACCGACCGCGCAATCCGCACAGGCGGCGCAGTCCACCGACAAAACGGCGCCGAGCTATGACATGAAGGGTCAGGCCTTGTTAGACCTCGAAGGTGTGAACAAGAAATTCGTCAGTCTTGCTGAAGTCATCCCGCAGGACAAATTCACTTGGCGGCCTTCGGAAGATTCTCGCTCCTTTGCCGAAGTCTTTCTTCACGTCGCCGGCGAACGCTACGGCATTCTGTCTCTGATGGGAGCCGCGCCGCCAACAGGATACGATCGGAAAACCTTTGAGAAATCGACCACGGATAAGGCCAAGATCATTGAGGAATTGAATAAGTCGTGGGAATACACACAGAAGACGATTCAAGGCATGGCCAACTCTGACTTCGCGAAGCTCCTGCCGAAGCTTGGTCCCGATGCAAACGAAGGCGATGTCATCTACATTCTTGTCGCCGACGCCCACGAGCATCTAGGCCAGGTTATCGCGTACGCGCGCGTCAACGCCATCGTACCGCCGTGGACCGCTGCAGCGGCTGCTGCAGCCGCCGCGAAGAAGGCTCAGCAGCCCCAGAAATAGCCGGATTCGCTCGGGGGAGCCAAACTAGCCCATGGCTCCCCGCTGCGGCGATTCGAAGCGTCGCCCGCGTAAACAGTTTACGAAGCGCTCCCCTTCACCGGGGGTCCTGGCTCGATTCCCCCGTGCAGGTAGCGTGTTGGCGTGGTCCCAAGCTGTTTGCGGAACATCGATATGAACGCGCTCGTGCTGTTATATCCGGCTTCCAGAGCCGCTGCGGTCACCTTTTCTCCTGCGGCCAGCCGTTGCATGCCATGCAGCAGCCGAAGCTGCTGCCGCCATTTGTTGAAAGTCATTTTCGTTTCGTCAAGGAAGAGACGCTGAATCGTTCTCTTGCTTGCCCCGCAATCCTCACACAGCTTTTCAAGCGTTCTTTCGTCACCGGGTTCCGCAAGCAACATTTTTACTACTCTCTTCGCTCGTGAGTCCGCGGGATGCGGCAACTGCAGTGGGATCGACTCCACCGATTTCAACTGGTCGATAATGATCTCCACGATCCGTCTCTCAGCCGGGTTTCTCTTGTGCAATTTGGGAGAGGTGCAGGCATGAAGGATCAGTTCCTTTAATAACGAAGACACATTCATGACGAAGCATTTTCGGGGAAATGCTCCGCAAAGTTTAGGGGAGAAGTACAAAGTCCTCATCGACACCGGCCCCGACATAACCACGGAGTGAGACGTGTCCGCTGGAATCCACACGGCGCGCAGCGGCGGAACCACCCATACGCCCTGTTCCGTATTCACTGTCATGACACCTTCGGAAGCAAACAGCAGTTGGGCCTCAGGATGGGAATGCTCGACGATCACATGGCCGTTCTTGAGTTCGACGGATAGGCTTGCAACCTCCGCGACGCACCGCCCGTTTTGATTCAGGAGTATGCTTTGGCACTTACGCGACATTTGTTGTCACAATAGCGAGAGAAAGAAAACTGCGCAAGTGCTATTTCTAAGCCCGCAAGCCCCGAGGAGGCAACCATGTTGGCTTCAGCGAAAATGGTCGGGTTCGTTCCCACTAAGGACTACGACAAGGCTCGAGCGTTCTACGTTGGCAAGCTTGGTTTTGATTTTGTGAGCCTCGATCAATTTGCGTTGGTTGTGAGTGTCGGCGGACAAAAAATTCGCATCGCAAAGATGCCCAATTTTACGCCCCTTCAAGGCACCATCCTCGGCTGGCAGGTGGAACACATCCAATCGGTCGCAAACTGGCTTAAAGATCGCGCCGTCACTCTCGAAAAATATCCATTCGTTCAAGACCAGGAACTCGGTGTTTGGACTGCGCCCGGCGGCGACCAGGTCGCGTGGTTTAAAGATCCTGACGGCAACATTTTGAGCATCTCGCAACCGGCTGATCCCGCTTCAAAATAATTTGCAAAATCATGCATTTCTGAAGAGAATCGCGCGTCCGCGGGCGCGGATCCGCATTTTGCTCGGGAGGCTCTATGACCAAATCGCTTTTGCTCGGGGCCATTCTCGGTGGCTTGACCGCATTTATCTGGAGCAGCATTTCCTGGGAGGTTCTCGGCTGGCACGAAAAGCCGATGCTTACCTTTCAAAACGAAGACGAAGTCGCCGCCGTCATCTCGTCTCACGCTCCCCAATCCGGAATCTATCTTCTTCCCGGCGCTCCCGCAGCGGGCTTGACCGCCGAACAAAAGAAAGCAGCGGCAGCAACTCAAATTGCAAAAATGCAGAAGGGACCAATCGTGTTCGCAGCGGTTCGGACCGGCGGCTTCGGATCCTACACGCGCGGCCTGATTATTCAGCTTCTTTCTCTGATGGCTGCCGCCGCGCTGCTCACCTGGCTCGTTTTGCAGACCACCGGCTTAAGTTACACGAGGCGCGTCGTGTTCCTCGCAGTCGTGGGACTCGCCTCCAGCGTGATCGTCGATCTGCCCAACTGGAACTGGTGGGGCTTTTCCGGCGAGTACACCGTGGTAAATCTCGTTGACTTCACGCTGATGTGGCTCTTCGCTGGCTTCGTCATCGCCAAAGTCGCAAAATCCCGGTAGTCTCCTGCTCTACAGGCTGTCAAACGTTCCGTCTGTTTTTTAGGAGGGCAAATGTTTTCTGGCGCCCACGTAATCGTCAACAGCAAGAACGCCGAAGCGGACCGCGCATTTTTTAGCGACGTCCTCGGCTTCAAATCCGTGGATGCGGGTCATGGCTGGCTGATCTTCGCTCTGCCGCCGTCGGAAGTAGCAGTCCACCCGTCTGACGCGAGCGGCGCTCACCAACTTTATTTCATGTGCGACGATCTGAAAGCCGAAATGGCTTCCCTCGCAAAGAAGGGCGTCCAGTGCTCTAAAGTTGAGCAAGAGCGGTGGGGCTCCATCACAAAGATGCGGCTTCCCGGTGGAGGCGAGCTGGGTCTGTATCAGCCGAAACATCCCACGGCCTTGGGCTTGAAATGAAACCCTCATGAGAAAAAGGATCAGTCGATGCAAGCACTCCGGTTCCATGAATTCGGCGGCTTCGACGAGCTAAAGGTTGAAGCGATTCCCGATCCTCAGCCGAGACCGGGCGAAGTCGTCGTCCGCGTGCGCGCGGCCTCATTGAGCCCGAGTGACGCCAAGAACGTCCTCGGTCGCATGGAAGGCACAACATTGCCGCGCACGCCAGGCCGTGACTTCGCCGGAGTCATTGCCAACGGGCCCGCCAATCTGATCGGAACCGAAGTATGGGGCACTGGCGGCGATATTGGCTTCACTCGTGACGGCGCACATGCTGAATTGTTGCTAGTGCCCGTTGGCGGAGTGCGCCCGAAACCGAAAAACTTGACCTTTGAAGAAGCCGCCGTCGTGGGAGTGAATTTCGTGACCGCCTGGCTCGGATTGATCGAAATCGCCCATTTCCAATCGGGAGAGACTGTCCTCGCCACCGGCGCCGCGGGTGGTGTCGGCAGCGCGGTCACTCAAATTGCCAAATGGAAGGGCGGCCTGACTATAGGTGCGGACCGTGTTCCTTCGATGTCCCAGGAACAACAACGGGCACTTGGAATCGATCACTACTTGTTCGCGGACGCGAGTGACAGCTACAAAGGTATGATCGATGGCGCGCTGCGATTCAGCGAAGGCAAAGGCATGAACGTCGTGTTCGATTGCGTTGGTGGCCCACTGTTCGAGCCGTGCCTCAAAACTCTCGGCCAACTGGGACGCCAGTTAAACATCACATCCGTCGGCGACCGCCGAGTCTGTTTCGACCTGCTTGATTTCTATCACCGCCGCCTCACCCTGTTTGGAGTTGATAGCCGCGCCTACGACACCGAGGCTAGCGCCGCAATTCTCGAACGACTCACGCCGGGTTTCGAATCAGGCGTGTTGAAACCCATTCCCATCGCGAAACGGTTCAGCCTGAATGAAGCCGTGCAAGCCTACACGCAGGTAAACGAGGGCGCTTTTCACGGAAAGGCAGTTTTCACTTTTCCAGCGGAGGGCGCATGAGCGCGACACGCCTCCAGGAGATTGCGAATGCACACTAGGAGAAAATCCGTGAAGACCCTGATTTTTGCAATCGTTGCTGTCGTCTCAGCTTTAACCCCTACTCGCCTGCAGGCTATTCCTGCTAAATCACCGTTGGAAGTGATTGTGCTCGGTTCTGGGGGGCCACGCCCCTTCGGTAGAGGCGGATCCAGTTTCATCGTCGTCCTCGACGGTCAGCCGCGAATCTTGGTGGACGCTGGACCGGGCGCATTTCTGCGAATCGGCGAATTGGGTCTGGACTTGGACAAAGTGGATACGGTTTTGTTGACGCATCTGCATATTGATCACGCCGGAGACCTGGCAGCATTCTTCAATGCCCGAGCGCTGTCCGCTGACGGACCAATCACGTACCACATTTTCGGCCCCGATGGAGCAGGACTCTTCCCCAAGACTTCGCGTTTTGTCGATTTGCTGGTGGGGACTGGCGGCGCGTTTGCCTATCAAAAGACATTCGGCGCGGACGAGACTTTTGCCGTCCGCGATCTGCCGATTAATTTGGACCCAACTCTTAACAAAATCGTCGATCGCGACGGCTTAGTGGTGGAAGAAATTGCCACGCATCACGGAGACTGCCCCTCGGTCGCTTACCGCATTTCTTATAAGAAGAACGTGGTGGTCTTCTCCGGAGACATGGATGCATCAGCTCTGCCGAATCTGGTGCGTCTGGCAAAGGATGCAGACTTGCTGATCTTTAATTGTGCAGTTCTGGATCCACCGGCCTCCCCGTCACAGTTGTATGATCTGCATACTCCGCCGAAAAAGATTGGCGAAGCCGCGCGAGAGAGCGGAGTAAAGAGTTTGTTGCTCAGCCATACTGCGCCCGACGTCGAAAGCCAGGAGGATGCTGTGCGAAAATCGATTCGCGCGAACTTCGCAGGCCCAGTCGCCTTCGCCACGGATAAGTTGCGCGTACCAGTTGGGAAGTGAGCCATAGATTTACATCGGGGTTAGGCTGCTCTTACGGGACGATCACCGCGGCCCCATCGATATGATCGCTTTTCACTGCAGCGAGAGCTTCATTGGCTCGATCCAACTTAAAAACCGTTACTTTCGGACTCAATTTGATCTCGCCGGCCAATTGCAGGAAATCCCTCGCATCTTGCCGCGTCATGTTGGCTACGCTGCGAATTTGGCGTTCGCCCCAAAGCAAGCTGTCGTAATCAAATTGAGGGATTCGGTCCAGATGGATGGCGTTGATCGCCACAACTCCGCCCTTTCGTAAACTCCTGAGTGCCGAAATGACGACATCTCCACTCGGAGCAAATGTCACTGCACGGTCTAGTTCGACGGGCGGTTTATCCGCCTCTCCCCCGACCCAAGTAGCTCCTAAATCCTTTGCCAGCGCGCGATGGGACGCTCCCCTGCTGGAAACATAAACGGGACAGCCCCAAGCTTGCAACACCGCAATCGCCAAACTCGCTGACGATCCGAAACCAAATAATCCCACGCGCTCTCCGCGCTCAACTCCGGCCACACGTAAGCTCCGAAAGCCGATGATGCCCGCGCACAGCAGTGGCGCCGCATGTATGTCATCCAGATTCGAGGGAAGAGGAAACACGAAGTCCCGTCGCGCCACCGCATATTCCGCATATCCCCCGTTCACCGTATAGCCGGTAAATGTTGGAGCGTCACAAAGATTTTCCATACCGTGCTTGCAGTACCAGCAAGTGCCATCTGTACCGCCGACCCACGATACCCCCACGCGCGCGCCAACCGGCAGTTCCGTTGACGCACCCTCCACTACGTCTCCCACGATCTGGTGGCCCGGAATTACCTTTGGCAGAATCGGCGGCAGTTCGCCCTCAACAATATGCAAATCTGTCCTGCAAACTCCGCAGGCACGCACGCGCAGCAACACTTGCCCCGGCCCCGGCTCGGGCTTCGGCACTTCTCCGATAGTAAGAGGTGCCGCCGTCTTAGGCGCGCTGAGGAACGCAGCCTTCATCGATACTCCCGCCGTCGGACGCTACCATCGTTAGAGCCGCTCAGAACTGAAGCCAACTCGAAGATACAAAATGATACATCCAAAATAGAATATCACCGGCAGCCTCTTCGCGTTGCGGCACCGCAACTCGTCTGCGATAATGATTTGCTCGACTGAGGGCGTCTTTGACTCGCACTGACTGGACTGGCAACGAAGCCCGCAAAACATTCCTGAAATTCTTCGCGGAACGCGGCCATCGCGTTGTGCGCAGCTCTTCGCTCGTCCCCACGAACGATCCCACTCTGCTTTTCACCAACGCCGGGATGAATCAGTTCAAAGACGTTTTCCTCGGCCTCGAGCAGCGCGACTACAAAACCGCCACCTCCTGCCAGAAATGCGTCCGCGCCGGAGGAAAACACAACGACCTTGAAAACGTCGGCTTCACCAATCGCCATCACACTTTTTTTGAGATGCTCGGCAATTTCTCCTTCGGCGATTATTTCAAAGAGAAAGCCGTCGCCTACGCCTGGGAGCTGATCACTTCCCCGGATTGGTATGGCGTTCCGCTCGAAAAACTGTACTTCACCGTCTTCGGTGGCGCGGAAGTCTCCGGACAAAACCTTCCTCCGGATCACGAAGCCGCAGGCTTTTGGATCAACATCGGCGCGCCAAAAGATCGCGTAATCGAAGTCCCTGGGCTAAAAGAGAATTTCTGGGCCATGGGCGACACCGGCCCCTGCGGCCCCTGCAGCGAAATCTTCTATGACATGGGCCCCGCGGCCAGCGATCAAGGGCATGCGGACTGCAAGTTTCCGTGTGATTGCGGACGCTATGTCGAAGTCTGGAATCTGGTATTCATGCAGTTCAATCGAGACGCTTCAGGCAAGCTCAATCCTCTGCCCAAACCCTCCGTTGATACAGGCATGGGCCTCGAACGCATGACCGCCGTCCTGGAACAAGTCATCAGCAACTTCGACACGGACCTCTTCACTCCTCTAATAGAGGAAGCGAAAACCATTATCCCGCAGTCCCAGCAACCGGAGGCTCCTCTTCACCTCAATTCACTGAGAATAATCGCTGATCATTCGCGCGCTATGACGTTTCTGGTTGCCGACGGTGTGATACCGACCAATGAGGGAAGGGGTTACGTCCTCCGAAAAATCATTCGCCGCGCTCTTCGTCACGCGTACATGCTTAGGGACGGGGTTCCTCCAGCAGTCCCGATTCTCCCTGAGATGTCCAGGGCGGTGCGCCGAGAGATGGCGAAAGCCTATCCCGAACTGGAAGGTCACGCTCAACGAATCGACAGGATACTTCGAGAAGAGGAACGACGATTCGCCATCACTGTGGACATAGGCCTAAAAAAACTCGAACCAGAACTGGTGGAGGCGAAGTTCTCTCCCGACGGGACAATGTCACCCAATCCTGTTTATCCGGGGCCGAGGGCGTTCAAACTCTACGATACTTACGGACTGCCTAGAGATTTTATAGAGGACGTCGCGCATGACGAAGGCGTCAAAGTGGATTGGGAAGGCTTTGATCGCGCGATGGAAGAGCAACGCACGCGTGCGCGTGCTTCCTGGAAAGGCGTGCATAAGGACGCCGCGAATCCCGTGTACTCAAAGATTGCGCAGACCTACAAGACCGAGCCTGATTTTTACTTCGGTACGGACACGCGCGATTGCCGCATCGAAGCCATCGTCACAAAGCACTGGCCAGGTAAACGAAATCAAAAAAGGTACGGAGGCAGAAGTCGTCCTCGACCGCACTTCGATCTACTCCGAATCCGGCGGCCAAGTTGCCGATACTGGTGGCTTCTACGACAATTCCGAATCGCTTGAAGTAGCCGAAGTGCGCGGCGCATATTATCCCGTCACCGGACTGGTCGCGCATCGCATCGTCGCCAAAGAAGACCTGCATGTCGGTGACCGCGTCGCCACCGTCGCAGACGCCGAGCGCCGCACCCGCAACATGCGCAACCACACGGCCACGCACCTGCTGAACGCCGCGCTCCGCAACATTCTCGGCACGCACGTCAAGCAGGCCGGCTCGCTCGTCGCTCCCGACCATCTCCGCTTCGACTTCTCGCATTTCGCCGCCGTAGATCCCAGCGAGCTCGCCGAAATCGAGCAGCAGGTCAACGAGGAAATCTGGAAAGACCTCGAAATGCGCACCGACATCATGAATATTGACGAAGCGCTTGCCTCCGGCGCCCTCGCCTTCTTCGGTGACAAGTATCCCGAGGCCAATGTCCGCGTCGTCACCATACCCGACGCCTCCTCGTCGCGCGGCTTTTTCAGCAAGGAACTCTGCGGCGGCACACACGTCGGGCGCACCGGCGCCATCGGCGTCTTCAAAATCCTTCGCGAAGAATCCACCGCCGCCGGCGTCCGCCGCATCGAGGCCATTTCAGGCGATCGCGCTCTCGCGGAATATCAGAAGTCGCTTTCGACGCTGCGCTCCGTCGCCGGTATGCTCAACTCCGGCGAAGGTGACGTGGTCGCCGCCCTCGAACGCCAATTCGAGTCCACCCGCCAGCTCGAAAAGCAGCTAGAAGCGCTGAAACGCAAAGCAGCCGGGTCCATCGCGGATGAGCTTCTCGAAGATGTCCGCCTCGTGAAGGAAGTTCGCTTTATTGCCGCCAAAGTTGACGGGTTTGGCCGCGAATCCCTTCGCCAGCTTGTCGATTCTCTGCGCCAAAAGTTAGGCTCTGGAGTCGTGGTTTTGGCTACCGCAGAAGAGGACAAAGTTGCTCTAATCACAGCAGTTACGAAGGATCTCACGGCCCGTATCCATGCCGGCAAGATGGTCCAGGAATTAGCCAAGTTTGTAGGCGGTTCCGGGGGCGGCCGGCCCGATTTAGCGGAGGCTGGCGGAAAAGACACATCGGGCATAGAAAATGCCCTCGGCCAGGTATACTCACTCCTCGACCGCTTGTTATAATGTCAATAGCGCCAGGACTTTACGCCGAGCAGTCACCTTTCTATCGGCGCAACAGTTCTGTGATTTCAAGAATTTGTGTCTCTAGGAGTTTTAGACACTCTCTGCCTTCCCCTGAGGCACGTAGTGGAAGTTTCGAAGCGTTCGGTAACTCGCGAAGCGTTCAACAAACGAGGGACCATAACAAATGCGCCACAACCCCATAACCGTCGCGGTCCTGTTCGCCGGGATCATCTTCTCGCTAGGATTGCCGGCCCGCGCCCAGATTGCCAGCACCGTGGACAGTCGCGGTAAGCAAGTCTTCGTGAATGAAGATTCCCCAGCAGGCCGTCGTGGGAGTACTATAAGTTCTCCAACGGCTCCAAGGGGCTTTCACTCGACGACTCTCGCGCCGACTTCGGCAACAGACGTCACGGACCCGCGGCTCGATCGCATCGTGCGCGATGCGGCCGACCGGCATCACGTGGACCAGGCGTTGGTGAAAGCGGTAATCAACCAGGAGTCTGGTTGGAATGCGGGAGCAGTCTCGCGCAAGGGCGCGATCGGTTTGATGCAGTTGATTCCGGGTACGGCACAACGCTTTGGCGCCGGGAATCCATACGACCCGGCTCAAAACGTGGAAGCCGGAACGACGTATCTAAGATCGCTCCTGGATCGCTATGACAACAATTTGTCTCTGTCGCTTGCCGCATACAATGCAGGCGAGCGCGCCGTGGACCTGAATGGGGGCGTTCCGGCGTACAGAGAAACGCAACAGTACGTGCAAAAAGTAACTGAGGCATACTTCCGGTCTGACTCGGGCCGCAACCCGACGTTCTGGACTCCCCCAAGACGTCCGGTGCGAAAAGAAGTGGACTCGAAAGGCCGCGTAGTTTACACGAACGAATGAAAGCAAGTGTTCTCCGCCAAAGTTCATAGGCCGACGAAGTCTTTTCTGCTGGCGATAGCTATACTGGTGTCGCTTGTCGCCCCCGCCTATGCCGACAGAAAATCCGAAGCGCGCCAGCAATTCGAGCGCGCGGTAAGAATCCGGACCGCTCTGCAGGAGCGTCCCGAAAAAGACCGCACTCTTGCCGATTACAAGCAAACGGTAGCCGCCTACCAGAAAGTCTATTTGATCACGCCGCAAGCCGAGGAAGTGACTCCCGCGCTGATTGCGGAGGCCGAGCTGTACCAGCAGATGGCCCAGCAATTCGACGAGAAGTATTATCAGTCCGCGATTGACACTTACAATTTCCTGCTCAAGCAATATCCCGAGACCCGCTATCGCTCCGAAGCGATCTTTTCCATCGCGCAAATCCAGAAAGACGATTTGGGGCAGCCGGAAGTCGCAGAAGTTACCTTCAAGGATTTTCTAAAGCGCTTCCCGAAATCGGAGAAGGCGCCGAAAGCGCGGCAAGCGTTGAAGGAAATTTCCGATTCGCGCGAGCGCGCGAATAACAAACCTCCCGAAATTAAAGGGCAAGTCGTTCAGCAGCGCGAGAGCGCGCACGGCACACCCCACGTCACCGACGTCCACGCCTGGAACTCTGAAACCTACACGCGCATTATCGTAAACCTTGAAGACACCGTGAAATTTGATTCCGCGCACATTGCTTCTCCCGATCGCGTCTATTTCGATTTGCACAAAGCGAACCTCGGCCCAGGGCTGGGGAAGAAGACAATCGATGTGCAAGACGGCCTGTTGAAATCTGTCCGTGTCGGGCAGAATCGCGAGGGCGTAGTTCGGGTGGTTCTGGATGTGGATGGCGCGCGCGACTATTCGGCTTACCTTCTCTCCAATCCCTATCGCCTGGTGATCGAAGTACACAGCCAAGCTGCCCTTACCACCGCGAAAAATGGAACCGGCAATCCCGCTCAGCCCGCTGCTGCGAATGCGCCTAACTCCGCGCCCGCGAAGGATGACGCCGGGACAGCCGAGACGAACGCCGCGGAGAAGACGAACGAAACAGTTTCCGCCAACAGCGAAAAAGATTCTGCGACCGCCAAACTGGCGGCGAAACTTGCCGCCGCGCCGGCTTCGAAGAGTACGCCGCTGAAATCGAAGTCCACAGTTCCGAGCAGCGCTGCTTTGAAGCCGCCTACCGAGCCCAAGCCCACTCGTGACGGACAGCATTCTCTGACCCGTGCGCTCGGCTTGAAAATCGGCCGCATCGTCATCGATCCCGGCCATGGCGGACACGACACCGGAACCATCGGGCCGCACGGCTTGATGGAGAAAGACCTTTGCCTGGACGTCGCGCTGCGCCTGGGGCGGCTCATCGAACAGAAACTTCCCGGCGCGGAAGTCATTTACACGCGGAAGGATGACACTTTCATTCCGCTCGAGCAGCGTACGGCAATGGCTAATGACGCCAAAGCGGACCTGTTTATTTCCATCCACGCAAATTCAAGCCACGATCATGAAGCGCGTGGAATCGAAACCTACTACTTGAACTTCGCCACCTCCGAAGAATCCCTGGAAGTTGCCACGCGTGAAAATGCCCTCTCGCAGGAGGGGCTGCATGATTTGCAGGACTTGGTGAAGAAGATTGCGCGTAACGAAAAGATCGAGGAATCGAAAGAGTTCGCCACTGATGTCCAGGATTCGCTCGCGCGGCGAATGCAGCTCGTGAGCCAAAATCAGAAGAATCGCGGCGTGAAAAAGGCGCCCTTCGTTGTGCTGATTGGCGCGAATATGCCTTCCATCCTTTCGGAAATATCATTCATCAGCAATCCCAGCGACGAAAAGCTGCTGCGCAAAGGAGATCAGCGCCAGCGCGTCGCCGATGGCCTCTACCGCGGCATCGCTGCATATCTCGACAATCTGAATAGCCTTTCCTACGACAAATCGAAGCTTGTTTCAGACAATCGCGCGGCAAGTTTCCCGGTCAAGCCGGCCAGGCCCCCAAGCGCTTCTATCGATCAGTCCGCAACTGGCGCGGAAACCACCGCTGCAGTGGCGTCCAACGGGAACCCTAAGTAGAATTCTGGCATCTAATCAACGATGCGGATGCGCCACTACATTTCTCTCTCCCTCGCCACCGTGCTTTTATCGCTCGCCGCAATTGCCACGCCCGCGCAAGGCATAGTCCCCGATTCATTTGCGGGATGGAATTGCAACGGCAGGTCCTCGTTTAATCCCGCCCAGCCGTCGGATATCGCCTCGCAAACCGCCAGTTCAGCCGGAAATGATGTCTTGGCGGAATACGGCTTTGTTGCCGGCGAGCAGTGCGAATACACGCGCGCTTCGGAAAAGCTGGGAGTGCAGGTCTATCGAATGAAGGACCCAAGCGGCGCGTACGGGCTCTATTCCTACATGCTAACAGCGGATCTCCCGCACGGTGCTCTCACGGGGCATTCGGCCCTCGGTAACATGCGGGCCTTGGTGCTCGATGGCAATCTTCTGCTGGATATTCGCGGGACCGATCTTCCGAGGCGTGAAAAAGATTTGAAGGCGCTTGTCGCTGACGTCAAGCTTCACGCAGAAGAAGGCCCTCTTCCCACGCTTCCGGATGAACTGCCTGCCCAGGGAATGATCGAGCGGTCGGATCATTATCTCTTGGGGCCGGCGGCCTTGTATCAATTCGTGCCTGTGGCATCGAGCGATTGGCTGGGATTTTCTCAGGGAGCCGAGGCCGAATCTGCACGGTACAGGATGGAAGGCCACGAACTGACCCTTCTGCTCGTGGACTTCCCTACACCGCAAACTGCCGCAAAGCATCTGATCGACATACAGCAAAAATTTCACGTGAACGCCGCCACCTCTGACGCAGCTTCATCGCCGCTTTTCGCCAAACGATCCATGACGCTCCTGGCCATCGTTTCCGGCGCGCGAACCAAAGCCGAAGCGGACGCTTTGCTGCGCCACGTGGCGTCATCAGAGGAGATTACCTGGAACGAGCCCACCTTCCAGTTCAAGGAGCCGTCCATCAGTGCCATGATCGTCGGAACCATCGTCGGCGCCGGGGTTATTTGCATGTTCGCCATAATATCCGGCATCGCCTTCGGAGGAATCAGGCTGGTCGTGAAACGCTATTTCCCCGACAAGGTATTTGACCGCAGCAGCCATCTGCAGGTCCTGCAGCTCGGCCTGGGAAGCAAGCCCATTAATTCAGAAGATTTCTACGGCCTCGAACGTCCGCCGCGTGAGTGACGCTGTTCCTCGAAAATAATCTAAGCTGTAGCCGCTGGAATCATGCGCTGGGTTTGTCAGGAACCGGCTGAGTGGCGTAAAAATCCTCTTGGAACCGCCTCGCGTAGGAGTCAAGCAATTCGGCTATTCGCTGCTGCTTGTCCGAACGCATTACGAATCCCGCGTGATGATGCTTCGGAATGCGCAGCACGATCTCCGGCTCGTTGTAAGCGGAAGTATCGGGATTATCCTGCCGGGCCAACGAAATCACCACGCCGGCGTAGTCGCGCCGCGTATTCGGCAGGACGTAGGGCGTTTTTCCTCCCGCCACTTCGATGCGCGCCCATTCGCGCCAGAGGTTAATTCCGGTGGCGGCTTCGATCACGTCAGAAATATAAGCGCCGCCCACTCGCGCTGCGATCTCGATAAAGTAGATTTTCCCGTCCTCGTGCGCGCGCAGGAATTCAGCATGGGTGACGCCCCGCACGAATCCGAGCGCCTCAATCAATTCGCGGTTGATCTTCAGTAGCGCCTTGGATTCCGCGGATGTCCGCGACAAAGTCTGTGTAGTAAAAATACCGCCTTGGTGGGAGACCTCCAACGGCGGCTTCCCGTAGCCATGCGCCTCGGCAAACGCCACTTTGCGCTCGGAGACGATGCTGTCCACGTGATAAACGTCGCCGGGAACGAACTGCTCCAGCAGAAAAAATGATTGTTGGTCGCCCAGCTGATCGAGCCATGGCCACAACTCCGCGGGCTCCTGGATTTTTTTCATGCCGATTCCCGATGCCTGCGATCGCGGTTTTAGCAGCCACGGCGGCTTCACCCGGGCCATGAAGCTTTTCAGATTTTCGTAATTGAGAACGTGCACGAATTCCGGGACCGGGATGCCGGATTCCTGGGCGCGGCCGCGCATCGCCAGCTTGTCTCGAAAATAGCGCATGGTGGTAAGCCCCATTCCCGGAATGCGCAGATGTTCGCGCAGCGCCGCGACGTTCTCCATATCGAATTCGTCCAGCGCAACGATGCGGTCGATCGGCTGCGTGCGCGCCATGAAACTGACGGCGCGGATTATGTCCGGAGTGGGAAGGTCTTCGGGCGTATAAAACATTTCGTCGATGGCTTCGCTGGGCCAGTCCGCGTTGCGGAGTTTTTCGAGCGTGAGCAGCAGTACGCGGCAGCCTTCTCTTTTTGCCTCGCGCAGAAATTCTTGCCCTTTCTCGTAAGAGCTGATGCACAGAATAGTTAGCGGTCTCTCTGGGGACAAAGACGATGGCCTCGGATGCTGCCGAACGAATCTGGTTCTGCGGCTACGGCGATAGTGGGGATTATACTGCGGTCCCGCCGGAGGGAAAAAGGAATTGCAAGAATGGCCCCACGCGTTGTCCCCAGGCAGCTTCGTTGTGCTCCGCTCCCGGAATCACTTCGAAATGCAGGTCGCGGCCTTCTTCCCAGCCTTTCTGCTTGAGAACTTCCCGCAGCCTTTCCACGTTTTCCACGCTGCGCCCACCCTCTTTCGTGCCGACATCCAACCAAATCCGCGGACGATTGTGCAACTTCGCCCGAGCTGCAATTTTCAATATCGAGCCTTGGTTCCACCATACCGAAGGCGAAAGAATCGCGAGCTTGCCGAACACCTGTGGGAAGCGGAAACCGAGGTAAATCGCGAGGAGCCCTCCCAGCGATGAACCGCCCACGCCCGTATTCGCGGGGCCCGAGAGCGTGCGATATTCGGAATTGATGAACGGCATGATTTCCTCGATTAGCATTCGGCCGTAGCGGCCGGCCCTTCCCCCGCCCATTCTTTTGTCCCGCGTAGGCGTGTACTCTCCAAGTCGCGCTTTGCCGGTATTGTATACGCCGACGATAATGAGCGGTCGAATCGCACCTTCCGCAATCAGCCGGTCGGCAGTCTCCCTCACGTGCCAGTCCATGCCCGGGATAAATGACGTCGCACCGTCAAACAGATTCTGGCCGTCCTGCAAATAAAGCACCGGGAGGCGCGATTGCGGATTTTGGCCGTAGATAGCGGGCAGGTACACGATCAGGTCGCGCTTGCGGGGAAGAAAGCGCGAGCGATACCCGTCATGTTTGCGCAACTGGCTGGCCCCGGACGCGATCAATCCCGCCGCCATTTCTTGGAAGAGCGCCAATTGGGATTTCTCCACTTTAAGTCGCGCGCCGCAAATTTCGCGCTGGTTGGATGCCTGAGCAAGAACCCTCCGAGTGAATCGCGCATTCTATTACAATAGCAGAGCAAAAATTCATCCGCAGAGAGTTTCCGGGCTTCTGTGCCGGTAAACGCCGTATAATACCGCGCTCAACCTTAGGCTCGAACTTCGAGCCGCAGCTAAAGACCAGGAGCGACATGAAACGGGAATATCATCGGTGGTATTCGCATCGCCTAGGCCTCGATATGGGAGTCGTTGTTTACGGCCACTGGGGGCCTCCGCTCCTCGGATTCCCCACCAGCGCCGGGGACGAGTGGGAGCTTGAGGGCCAGGGCCTCATCGCGAGCTTGTCGCCGTTGATTGACGCCGGGCGCGTGAAGTTTTTCAGCATCAACTCCGTCAATTCGGCCGGTTTTTATAACAAAAGCGCGCACCCGTTTCATCGCAGTTGGGTTCAATCGCAATTCGACGCCTACGTGCGTGACGAGGTGGTTCCTTTCATTCGCGACAACTGCCGGTCGGCGGACATCGCGATTTCCACCATGGGTGCATCTTTCGGCGCTTATCACGCCGCAAATACTCTGTTCAAGCATCCCGATGTTGTGCGCCGCTGCTTCGCGCTTTCAGGCGTTTACGACATCAAGAATTTCATGAACGGAATGTATGACGACAACACGTATTTCAACAATCCGGTGGACTACCTCTCCAATCTTTCCGACGGAAACGTGATGGCGCAGCTTTCGCAATGCGACATCCATATCGCCACAGGCTCCGGGCCGTGGGAAAATAGCGGCCCCTCGTACCGGCTCTCGTCCATCTTGTCCAGCAAAGGAATTCCTCATCATCTTGACGACTGGGGACCCCAAGGCGGCCACGACTGGCCCTACTGGAAACATCAAATGTGGGAATACATTACCAGGTTATTTTGAAGCGGCTACGCCAGCCCCAGGCGGTCGAGCAGGTAGCGGCCTTTGGCAATCACTTGTTCTTCGTCAATCCACACATCGCAGGCCCGCGCCAGCACGTCCACATGCGTTCGCGAAGTCCACGCCGCATGGGTTTGGCTGCCGTAAGGATCGCCAAAAGCCAGATGCACGCCCGGAAGCTTTTCGTCCTGTAGCAGAACGCCAATCATGTTTGACAGGCTTAGGTTGGTCCCGAAGGCCAGCTCGCCAACGCGGTCGCTGTTTTCATCCGTGTGGCAATATTTCCAGAATTCCTCTTCCAGATCCTTGCGCGCGCATTTCGCAGCGACTAATCGTCCGCCGCTAATTTCAAGCGCCAGCGGCGTTTTCTGCAGGTCGCCGTATTTTCCGCAGAAGTGATCCCCCGCGGTGCCGTCGCACACAAACGTGCCGTCCACCTTTGCCGGCGTGGTAAAAACTTCGCCGGCCGGCAGATTCGACCAGTAACGCCGATTGATCAGTCCGCTGGTCTTCACCCAGTCGAGCGCGGCGTCAAAGCTCGCAACCAGAGAAGTGCCCGCGTCGGTGCGCACGGTAAGCGAACGCGCGGAATGCATGCGCTGCAGCAAGCGCTCGCTCAATTTATCCACCATGGTGTAATCCGCCCGCATTCCCTGCTGCATGATTTCCGGCGTAACGCCAACCATGTGCGCGTAGCGGATGTGCCGCCTCTCCACGACGCCGACAATATCTTTGCGTGCGGCCAGTTCTCCCAGCATCGGTTGCATGCAGAGAATTCCGGCGTCCGCGCGGCCGAGCGAATCCAGCACCGGTTGCGGAGCGCGCAGCAGCGGCCGCGCAGCGATATCCTCGAGCAGAAACGGATCGCAGATTGCCCCGCGATCCGCGATCGCCTTCGCCAGACTTGCCGCAACAATTGCGCTAGGGCGATCCGCGATCAGCGTCACGCGTTCATTCGGTCGTATGCCGAGGCAGGTTTCCACTGCGTTTCGCGCGCCGGGCATTAGCTCCGGCTTAACAGATCCAAAAGTCATTCAGTCATTGTAATTTTGCCGCAGAATTTTTACTACGGATAAACCTATGCGAGGGCAAACACTGGTTATCATCAGCGAGGATCCACGACGAAGGAGGGAACCTGCCCACCGCCCGAGGTGACGTTCGCCAGGCCGGTTGAACTGAGCCGCGTCAAGCATCCGGCCATGCGGCCGCGGAACAAATAAGGCGCGAAATCTACGAGCATCTCGCGCATCTCGACTCCATTGGGCGTCTGCATCGGAAAAACTTCGCGTCGCACCGCGATGCGCTGCTGCACCACCCATTTGCTATCGTGGTCGGAAAGCGCCCGCTGCAGGGCTTTGTCCCACGCTCGGTCGTCCATTTCCCAGCCGAGCGTTACACCCGTGCCGCCGTACTCGTCATTCGGCTTCAGCACGAACTCATTTCTGCGCTCGCGAACATAATCGAGTAAACCAAAAGATTCGCCATCGCGTGTCGTCTTGGCGTCCTCTAGCAAACGCGTCCACGGAACGTGGCGCCGGATCACCTCGCGCTCGTTGGCGCTGAATAGCGACGCGTTTCGCTCGTCGGTAAGAACCGCGAAAAACGCTTTCTTGTGGGCGATTTTGCACGTCAGTGCGTTCGCCACGCAGACGGCGCCCGCTTCATAAGCCTTTACCAACGCCTCGCACTCGGCGGGGTGAGCCAGAATATCGTTGATGAGCACCCGGCGATAGACCAGGTCGATGCGCCGGCCATGCGCTGTGAGTTTCGTGCTGTCAAAAACGAGATCAGACGGCGTGCAGACAATTGTCGGCACGCCCGCTTTTTCAAAACGCGCCTGCAAAATTTCAAACTCGCTCCAGGTTGGCACTTCGCGCCAGTCCACGATTGCGATCACCGGAGGCGAAGCCGTGCCGCCCCATTCGCGATAACTCGCAACCAACGCCGCGAACAACTGCTCGATCAACGTAAACTGGCGAATCGTATAATGCTCCGCGAATCGTTCCATGATTGGCAAAGCGCGAAATACTCCAGCCAAAGTCTCGGCGTAACCGGGCCCTGCGGGCGATTCGGCATTGTATTCCGCGAACTGCAGGGAATTGGGAAGCAAAAAAGCATCGAGACGCGAAGCGGTGCTGGCAGTCTTGTATCGCGGAGGTATGCGCGCAAGGCGCTCTTCTTCGGGCGACAGTCCTACTTGCGCCAGCAACGCCGGATAGGTCAGCGCCTGCGTTACAACGCGTTCGCCCAGCTCGGCGATGAGTTCCGCGACTTCGCGTACACGGTTTTCATCCTGCGTGCTCAGAAAGAAGGGCCGCAGGAATGGACAGTGTACGCGATCTCCAAATGTGAGCTTTTCCGCGCGCATGCGCGCATTCAGGTCCGCCCAAAACGCCGGAGCAAGCTCGACGTCGGGACGCAATAGCCCGTGCCAAAGCTCTGCTGGAGAAGAAGGCGTTTGCGAAGCCCGGACGGAACCGCTCACGCAGTTTTTGCTCCCGCGCGGCCCTTTTCCGGCGCGCCCGTAAAACCGCTAGCACCGCCGATGCCCAGCATTTCTTCCCAGCGAGGCCAGGAATTCGCCGGCGAGCCGTTGAGCGCGCGGTCGATTACGAGCCGAGCCATTCGGTCCACGACAGTTTCGAAGTAAAAGTCGGTGATGCGATCGCGCTCGAAATCCGGCGCCGGATTCAGAAAATCAATCGCGTAAGGCACGCCTTCCTTGACCGCGAATTCGATCGTGTTCATCTCGTATCCGAGTGCTTGGTTGATCGTTTGCGAGTCACTCACAATCCGCGAGCCCAACTCCGCGGACAGATAGTTGTGATCCACAAGATAGCGCCGTTCCTTGGGATCGTAGGCAACCGGCATGATATCCACCTTGCCGAACGTGAAGCAGCGGACATACTTGTCAAAATCGATGAATTCCTGAAGCGTCATGCAGGTGGGGCCCGTGCCGTCGTATGCGGCTAGCAGCTCTTCGCGATTGTTTACTTTGTAAACGTGCTTCCATCCCCCGCCCGAAAAAGGCTTCAAAATCGCCGGCCGGCCGACCGCGTCGAGCAGAGCGTCCCAGTTAATCGGGTATTCCAGGTTTCGCAACGATTCCGAGGTGATGTCCACATCCGACGGATAGGACTTCTGCGGCAGCAGAATCGTCTTGGGAATCGCGATGCCGAGCTTTGAGGCCACCGCGTAGTTAAAAAATTTGTCGTCCGCTGTCCACCAGAAAGGATTGTTGATGACGTACGTTCCCTGCAGTACGGCATGCTTCAGATATCCGCGATAAAAGTCCACTTCGTGCGAAATGCGGTCCACGATCACGCGATACTGCGCGGGTTCGCCCATGCGCACTCCGCCGAGATGCACGAATTCCGCCGTGACGTTGTCGCGCTTCCCCAGCTCATTTACTTTGTCGATAAAGGCCGGCGGAAAACTGTATTCGCGGCCGCAAAGAAGTCCAATTTTCATCTTCGCACTTCCTTTCTTTGGAGCGGAACTCTTCACCTCTGGTAAGGCATCTCGCTTTGGCGAGTTTCGCTCGTTCGGCATAACAATTCGCTTCCAGCCCATCTTGGCGCACCCGAGCCGGCCTATGCGGAGGATGCCTGCTGGGTTATACCCTGGCTCGTTTCTTCCACAATATGTTTCACTACCTGCTTCAAATCGCCCGTTTCCTTGAATACGCGCAACTGCCGCTCGGCGCTGGTGCCCTCGCGCAGAATCCTGTGAATCGGTTCGAGTGCTGCGCGGCTTCCGAGATCGCCTGCAACATCGTAGGTGAATTCCAGAAGCTCTTCACCCAACTCTCGCATGGGCACTTCGGCTTGCTTTCCGAAATCAATGAGTTTGCCTTCCACACCCCAGCGCGCCGCCCGCCATTTATTTTCTTCGATCAGCGCGCGAGGATACATGCGGTAGCTCATATTGCGCGTATAGAGCCGATGCAGCTTGACCACCAGGGCCTGCGTCAGAGCCGCGATAGCGATGCCTTCGTCCAATCGCGTGGCCACGTCAAAGACTCGAAATTCAAGTGTCCCGAACGTGGGGTGCGGCCGAACGTCCCACCAAATCTTTTTCGCATTGTCGATGCAGTGCAAACGCACCAGCAGGTTCACGTAATCCTCGTATTCGCTCCAGGAGCTGAAGTGGTCCGGAATTCCCGTGCGCGGGAAGCGCCGGAACACCGTCGTGCGAAACGACTTCAGGCCCGTATCGCGGCCCATCCAAAAAGGCGAACTGGTGGAAAGCGCCAGAAGATGCGGCAGGAAATAGCGCGCCATGTTCATCAAGTCAATCATGCTCGTGCGATCGGGCACCGCCACGTGCACGTGCATTCCGAAAATTAGCAACGAGCGCGCCAGTTGCTGCAGCTCTTCGACGATGTTTTGGTAGCGCTCGCCCGGCGAGATGACCTGATCGATCCAGCTTGAAAACGGATGCGTGCCGGCGGCAGCAACTTGCAATCCCACTTTTTCAGCGGCTCGCACCAATTCGCCGCGCGTGCGGCGCATATCCGCGGCCAACTCGTCCACGTTGCCGCATATCTTCGTGCCGATTTCAACGATGGACTGATGCATCTCGGGCTTCACTTGCTCGCCCAAGCCCGAGGAAGTGGCGGCAACAAGTTCGCTTACGTGCGAACGCAGTTCTCCCGTCGCCGGGTCAACAATTTGAAACTCTTCTTCGACACCTATGGTGAACCGGTGATTCATGAGAGGTCTTCTCCGGTCCGAAACACGGGGAGTTCGCCACTATCATACGCGAACTTCGCCCCAATTACATGGCTAGGGGCATCGTCAGAAGGGTGCTTACGCTCGCATTTCGGTTTAATATCGAAGACCATGTTCTTCGTTTCCCTCACACGTCTCCGGGTCCGATCTTGGCTCTACCTTCCCGCGTTTTTCATCCAAGCTTTCCGCTCGGCGCAACAAGCCAAGTCCGCTCAAGGAAGTCTCGTTGTCACCGTCCTCCGCGACGCCCACAACACGTTTTGGACGCGCACGGTGTGGAACTCCGAGCAGGCGATGAAGGCTTACATGCTCTCTGGAGTTCATCGCCAGGTCATGCGGCGCTTGCCGCAGTGGTGCGACGAGGCTGCCGTCGCCCATTGGACTCAGGAATCGCCGCAGCCGCCGTCCTGGCAAGAAGCTCATCAACGCCTTCAGCAATCCGGGCGGCCGTCAAAGGTCAACCACCCGTCCGAAGCTCACCGCAATAATCTTAGTATTCCTGCGCCACTGGTCCGCCCATCCAACGAACTCCGATTCAAATGATCATGTGGTAGTCTGATTGGACGCATTGAGATCTTGAAATTTAATCTGGGGGAAGCCTGTTTCCCTATTCTCACAAGAGGAAAGAATGGCCATCGCGACGATCAATCCCGCCACCGGCGAGCTTATAAAGTCTTTCGAGCCTTTGTCCGACGCGCAAATTGAACAGAAGCTTCAACTCGCAACCGAAACCTTTCGTTCTTACAAAAGTGTTCCCTATTCGAAACGAGCGGAGATGATGTTGCGAGCGGCTGAGATTCTCGAGAAAGAAAAAGAAGCATTCGGCCGCGTCATGACGCTCGAGATGGGCAAACCCATTCGCGGCGCGGTGGAGGAAGCCGCGAAGTGCGCCGTCGGGTGCCGCTATTATGCCGAGAACGCCGAGCGCTTCCTGTCTGATGAAGTAGTCGAAACCAGCGCCTCACGCAGCTTCATTCGATATCAGCCGCTGGGCCCGGTGCTCGCAGTGATGCCTTGGAATTTCCCGTTCTGGCAGGTGTTCCGCTTTGCCGCGCCGGCGCTGATGGCCGGCAATATGGGACTTCTCAAACATGCCTCGAACGTGCCGCAGTGCGCTCTTCTGATTGAAGATATTTTCCGGCGCGCCGGTTTCCCGCAGGGAGCGTTTCAAACTCTGCTTATCGGTTCCGACAAAGTTGGCGGCATTATTGCCGACACTCGAATCGCTGCCGCCACGCTGACCGGAAGTGAAGGCGCGGGAATTCAGGTAGCAGTGGCGGCGGCAAAGAAAATCAAAAAAATCGTCCTGGAACTTGGAGGCAGCGATCCCTTCATCGTGATGCCCAGTGCGAACCTTAAGGAAACGGCTGCTGCCGCGGTGAAAGCTCGCGTGCAGAACAATGGCCAATCCTGCATCGCGGCCAAGCGATTCATAGTGGATCAGCGCATCGCCGATGACTTCGAGAAACTCTTCGTCGAGAAAATGGAATCCCTGAAAATCGGCGACCCGTTCGATGAGGCCACGGAGTTGGGTCCGCTCGCGACGCCGGATGGCGTCACCACGCTCGACGCCGACGTGCAAAAAACGATTAAAGCCGGCGCGAAATTGCTCACTGGCGGAAAGCCTCTAAACCGCCCGGGGAATTTCTATGCCCCTACGGTCCTGACCAATATCCCCGACGATTCTCCCGCGGCTTGCGACGAACTTTTTGGCCCCGTCGCTTCCCTGTTTCGCGCCAAAGATATCAACGACGCGATTCGTATCGCCAACGCAACCCCCTTCGGATTGGGCGCCAGCGCATGGACCAACGAAAAAAGAGAGCAGGATCAGTTCATCAACGGCATCGAGGCGGGCATGGTGTTTATCAACCGCATGGTCGTATCTGACCCGCGCCTCCCCTTCGGCGGCGCCAAACGCTCGGGCATCGGCCGTGAGCTGGGAGTTTACGGAATTCGCGAGTTCACGAACATCAAAACAGTTTGGAATCAGTGACAGCTTCTGTGAATCGGGATAGTGAGCTCGCAGAACTATAAACTTCCCGGCTTCCGCCTCGGAGCTTTTCAGTTCGCCTCTTGCGATCCATCAGATATTCTCACCGCCCGAAGATTCCGGATTGGGCTTGGTCGGCGCTAGATTGACACCAGGAGTCAGCTGGGGTAGGGTTTTTCGGAAATGAACGAGACTGGCGCGGCGCCTAATCGCTTTAATCGTGTCCTTGATTTCATTCCTAATTGGCTGGCGCAAAAAACGTTGCGCATGGCCATGGTTATGGCTGTAGTGGCGATATTCGGCGCCGTCACCGCCTTTCAGGCCGGAAAAGCCGAACTGGATGCTTCGCTCCACGAGCGTATGCTTGAACACGGCCAGTTGCTCGAATTGAAATACTGGCAGGAATATCTCTCCGACCTCTCTCAGTTCAACAGGTATTGGGCCACGAGCGACCTCCATTACCAGGAAAGTTACAGCCGCAGGGTGAACGCTGAAGACCTTCGCCGCAACAATGACGTCGCCGGCGCCGCTCTTCAGGATCTCTATTCTCAGCAACGTTCCGCCATGGGAAAATCGCAGATTCCCTTTTATAAGAACTTCTCCAACTTTGGCTTGGGATATGAAGACACCAAGGCATTTCCCGTGGCCAAAATACAGCAAGCCATTGCGGACACTCTAGCGGGCTTGGGCTTTGAAACCAATGGACCACGGCAGTGCTCGATCGAAAACCCGGGCATCTGGGGTGGCCTGGAATGCGAAATAAGAGATGCCCAGGGACGCGTCAAGCGCCTGGCAGTTTCTGTTGTGCTCCTGGTGATGTCGCTGGCCCTGTTTACTTTTGCTCAACTATATAGGGACAAACCCCGGACGGTGATTTGGCTTATACGCCTGGCATGCGTGGCTGCTGTCGCCGGAATTCTGCTGTTTGTTTGGGTCGATTTGGACTCCTGGAAAGTGTTCGGAAGATATAGTTTAGTGATTGCGGCTCTGATGGTCCTTGGATATTGGCTTTCCACCACTTGCAGAATCACAGAGTTTTTCCTGCTGGACAAGGAACTGGAAGAGGACGAAGTCGTCCATGGCGGAGAAATTGGTCCGCATTCGTATTGCGCCGAGCACGTCCACATCGGCCTCGATAAGCACCGATTTCATGTATGGATCGTGGCCGCCATCGCCATCACTGCTTCGCTGAGCGCCCTCGATGGCGTCTTGTATAGCGTCGCGGGAATTCACCAGAGCCAGACTGCAGGCGAGGCTCTTCGCTATCAAATGGAGATGGTGAAGAGCAGTACCCGAAGGACCGCCCAGAATAACCAGACGCTGCAGGAGTTTGCTTACGGGCAGGAATATCGTGCGCAATACCGGGCGGGTCAGCAGCGGTTGGACCTCGCCCAAAATCGAGTTCCGGGCGCCAATATGCAAGATGGCAGACTCGCTATGGAGCCTTGGCAGGACTTTACCGAACAGGCGGATCACAAGTCGCTTCCTGCCTCGCTCGACGGGCCTCAAGGCCCGGATAGGGACGCCTTTTTCCCCAGGCAGCTCATGGCCAAGGATCTGACCATAGAGCAAACCGATTTTGCCAAGTGGGACGGCGAAAACGAAATCAGCTTGGCCTGGAGCAAGGCTTCGACTCGTTACCTGCGGGCCCTCACTCTTTTTGCCATTGCCCTCTACTTGTTTGGTCAGTCGCTCAGCATGGGACGCACGCAGGAGGCGTTCATTTTATTCTGCTGCGGGTCCTTCTTGGCGATTGCGGGGCTTTGTTGGATGGCTGGAGTGACTTATTTCAATTTCCGCATTCCCCGCGGCGATAAAGTCGAGGAGGCAGCAACCCTCTATGGCCAAGGCATGGAAAAATTCAGGGCCGCCGGCACTCCGGAACAATATGGCCAAGCTGTCGAGGATTTCAAGAATTCGCTAAAGGCGCGTCCCACTTTCGCCTTAGCGAACTACTACCTCGCTCTCGCATTGTCGAACCAGATGACTCCTCAAAGAGAGGGCTATCAGAGCCTTCATCTCAAACCAGCTCTAGGGGAAATTGTCGAAAAGGAAGAGGGAGCGATTGTCGCACTTGGAAACGTAAATCTTACGCCTCCCCTGGGCTTCCTTCTGAACCACGGCTACGACAGCACCGATCTCGGCCTCACAAAAAAACAACGCGATCCCGTGGAACACGGCATTGACGAGGAGCAGAAAGCGCTCACCCGGGATGGTACCAATCCAATGCTGCTCTTCAATACCGGCATGGCCCTGCTGGCGGACGGCCCGCAAAGAAAATCCGACGGTCTCAAGAACTATGAGCGGGGCTTTGAGAGTCTTAAAGCGGCCGGCGACCGGCCGGCGCTTGCCGCAGGAGTGATCACGGATCTTGAGATCTTGCGCAAGTATTGCCCCGGACTGAACACTGCGACCTATTGCGATGAAATTGACCGTGAAGTAAAAAACAAAAAAAGCCGGATGTCGATCGCCGGATGGATGCCTCTTGATTGGGTCCCGCCGGTGAACTCTAATGACTCTCAGATCTCTGACGTGAACCTGTTCGCCTCTCCCGCTGGACTCGGATGGGAAGCACGCGTGCCGATGGATCTGAGCGACAATGGCTTGGTGGTTGTCTGGTATGCCTGCGATACGGCCTACCCGGACAAAAATGCTTGCGACTCTAATACCCTGGATACCGCACAGAACGACCGCAACTGGGGAGTCTGGTGGGCTTTGCCCGGCATTTCGGGTCGCGTGCTCCCTGCCGACTTGATCGACTTAGGAGAGGGAAAGAAATATGCTTTTAAATCAGCGTTGCAGTCCAGCAGCGTAAATAGCTGCATTCCCCCGGGAGAATTTCGCGCCGAGTTTTATCTCAACGGACAGCATCTCGATCTCGGATCGCACGACAAGATTTCTTTCGGCAGAGGCTCTTTGCACACCGATTCGCAATACAAATCCGCTATCCTGCGGGACCTTGATCTGGAAATGTGCTACCCCAGCGATTGGGTCAGCTGGACTTCCAAAGATAAGTCCGATCCCGGATTGATGGCTGGCTACTTCGCTCCCGATCGCAACAGCGGTGCGTTCCTGTTCACCTATTACTATCCAAAGCCGGATGCCCAGACGTCTATGTTCGTGAGAAGTGCGCTCGTCGAGAAGTCACTCAAATCCCTGGCATCCGAGGGGTTTATCTCCCATGGCAACATGTCCCCGGAACCGCTCTCCTGCACCGGTTATCTGGAGGATTCAAGCATCTCGCGCGTTCGCTACCGAAGCGCGGAAGGAAGCGTGCTCGCCAAAGTGTGGTTTGCGAACGATGGAATCGCTCACGTCGGCTTGGTGTTTCGCCGCAACTCCGGGGCCCAGGCAGCGCAGGAATCAGCCGCTGGAGGAAATCCTGACCGCGAAAGTTGCGACGTGTTTGCCTCGATCAGAATCTATTACGCGAGTTGGCTGTTCCCCAATCCGTATTAGTGATCTGTCGCATCACCGCGCCACGCCGGCCCACGAAGTGCCCGGCCCGCTTTCGCCCCGGTCAGCGTCCCGTGGTCAAACTCGAGTTGCCCGTTCACGAAGACGTAGTCAACGCCTTCTGATACTCTTGTCGGCTCTGTGTAGGTAGCGCGGTCGATAATCGTTGCCGCATCAAAAATCGTTATATCCGCATAAAAGCCCGTCTTGATCAGCCCGCGGTTCACCAGGTGTTCGCGCTGCGCCGGCATGGAAGTAATCTTTCGAATCGCCTGCTCCAGAGGCATTAGGTGCTCATCGCGAACGTAATGGCCAAGGAATCGCGGAAACGACCCAAAAGAGCGCGGATGCGTGTGCGGTTCGAACAGCGGCCCATCCAGCGAAAGCTCGCCGCTGTCCAGGCAAAGTGAAGTCCAAGCCTGTTTCAGCCCATAGACCAAATCCTGCTCGCTGGCCATGAAATAGATCGCTCCGGTTTGCGCCTTGTCCGCCTCGATGAAATCAAACAGCGCATCGAGCTCCGGCTTCCCTTCCGCCTTCGCCATCTGCGCCACCGTCTTGCCGTCGTATTTCTTCAAGTCCGGGTTGACCACTCCCGATATCATCACTCCTTCTCCGCCCCCGCAATCGAAATACAGATTTTCCCAGTCGGCGTGCTCCGTCGCCATTTCATTCTTGATCCGCTCGCGAATCTTTGGATCGTTCAAACGGCCGAGAAGTTTGTCCACTCCGCCATCCGCGACCCAGGGCGGCAACGACGAGGCCAGCGCCGTCGCACCAGCGACATACGGGTATTGGTCCGCGCGAATATCGAGCCCCGCGTCCCGCGCCGCCTGAATTTTTGCCACCACGGCGGGCATCGTTCCCCATCGCGGCTTTCCGCTCACCTTCAGGTGGAAAATCTCCACCGGAATCTGGGCTTCGCGCCCGATTTGTATCGCTTCATCGAGCGCTGCCATTTCGCTGAAGCCCTCGCTGCGCATATGCGAAGCATAAATACCGCCGTATTGCGCCGCTACTTTGGCCAGCGCGATCAATTCGTCCGTCTTCGCATAATGTCCCGGCGGGTAAATCAACGCCGTAGAGATTCCGAGCGCCCCATCCTTCATGGCTTGCGCCACGAGCGCTTCCATCTGTTCCAGTTCAGCCGCAGTCGGAGCGCGATCGTCGTCGCCGATCACGCTCTCGCGCACTTGTGCTGCCCCCACGTAGGTGCCCAGGTTAATCGGCGTGCCGTCTTTTTCCAGCCTGCGAAAATAACCATCGAGCGTCGTCCAATCGATCGTCAGGTGATAATTTGCCAGGAACGGAGCCATCGGCGCCAGCGTCTTCTCGTTCTGCGGCGCTATGGACCCGCCTTCGCCTGTAATCTCCGTCGTAATTCCCTGCGAAAGTTTGCTCAACGAGCGATTGTCGATCAGCAACGACATTTCCGACTGACCGAGCATGTCGATAAATCCAGGCGAAACGATTTGCCCCGTCGCGTCAATCACTTTCTTGGCTGGCGCGTCGCCTAGCTGCCCGATCGCCGCGATCCGATCGCCGCGTATTCCGACGTCGGCGGAATACCACGGCCCGCCGCTGCCATCCAGAATGTGCCCGTTCTTGATGATCACATCGAACGGCGCCGCCTTGTCCGCCGGTGTGGAATAAATCGCCCCGGCGATTTCGCCCAGCGCTTGTCCCGCTATCTTCTGCGCGGCTTCCGGATCGTCCATCGAAATTGGAACGCGGTTCACGAACGCTGCGAATGCCAGATGGCGGCCGTCAACCGTGGTCATGTACCCCGCCAGACCTTTTCCGTTCAGCATTAGATTCTTGTTCAAAGCGTCGTACGAACCATCAGTGCCGGTCTTGGCGAAAACGTGGCCGGCAGCCGGCGAATTCACTTGAATATTCCAAAGTGTGCCGTCGCGCCCGAGAATCGGCAACGCCCTTTCAAAGAATGCAAAATCCTTTTGCTTCGCCATAAATGCCAGGTAATGGACCATGAAGTCCGGCGTGTAATACGCGGATTGCGCGCCGCCCGCGCCGTCCGCTTGTGAAGCACCGCTCAAGTCCAGTCCGGCGTTGGCCAGAAAATCATGCTCGAGATCGAAACCGCCCTGATCGATCTCTTGCGTCTTATGGCCCACGACCGCCCCTAAAATGAACGGCATCATCGTGGCATGCAAATTTTGGCTGACCTTCAATGTCACTCTTATCTCTTCGGAAAGCGGCGGAGAAACATGCTCGGCTACTACATTTTCCTGCGTGTAATTACCTGAGATGGATTTAAAGTCGTCCTTCCCTGCGAACGGAGCAACGTCCACCTTTATCAGCTTTTCACGCAGCGCATCAACGAACGTCGCTTGCGCAAATCGGCTGGGCTCTGGAACGGGGTACGTGTACAGGATGGAAGGGCTGCCGAGCGGAAATTTCCCGGTCAGCGTGACCGTGTGCGAGCCGTCTGCATTCGTCACATCGGCAGGCGGCTTTATATCCGGCTTCGAACCCGTCGGTCCGGTGGTGATCTTGTTGACGAACGAGGCGTACGAACTTGCAGGCGAAACACGAAGCCCCACCGTCGCGTCTTCCTTGCTCCCCGGCGAAACCGTCAGGTCCACGACATTGTCATTCACCGAAATCGGCGAAACCACCACGCTCGTTCCGAGTTCTCGATCGCCCTCCGGAAACAACGTTGCATCCACCAGCACGCGCCCTTGGATTTGCTTCACGCCACGCGCTGCCACTTGCGCAGCGAGTTCGCGAATCACAAACAGCGGATCTCCCGGAACAGCTTTTGTATCCGGGCTGCCGTCGTAAGAATGGTCTTCGTTCTCAAAGGCGAGCGTGCCGTCCGGTTGAATTCGGCCGGAGAGATTGGGATCGCCGCTGGCAACCAGAATCAGATCTCCGTTCAAGATGCCATTTGCGGTTATCTGGCCCGTGCGGTACACCCGCGTGTGGAAGCGGAAATCCGATCCCAGCAGCTCAAGCCCCGTGCCTTCGGTCAGAAGCTTCGTCGTCGAACCTGGCGTGAAAAGCTCCTGTCCATGAAGTGCAAAGACCACTTTCTCCTCATCCAGCGAATACACTTCCACGCCAAACGTCGAATGTTTGTACTCCGGCCGGCTCGCGACTTCCTGGATCTGCTCTGCAAGCGCACTGCCTTGTTGCCCACGCGTTATGTGCGCCGACGATAGCGACGCGAACGTGACTCCAGCCGCGAGCACGCACCACAGAGCTGCTTTCTTGCGATCCATGATTGACCCTCTAGAGTGGGATAAGTGGTATCACAAAGTGGTGTGAAAATTGAGAAGTGAATATCGTCCCTCGGTCAACGAGGAGCGGACTTGAACTGCCTGCCGATCGCGAAACTGCCTCTAACTCGTTGACGCTCAGTGTATAACATTCCACTTCCTTCGGCGTCATTCACGGTACCTTAGCTCGCTTAACATTGTCTTGACAATTCTTTACATAACGGTGTACACCCTCACAAGAACGTGATAACGAGATCATCCTCGCAGGAGGGAAACCCGTAGGCGATTATTTTAATGGCCGGACGGCGCCCATATGGAAACTTCGATAGGAGTATTTAGTTCGCGTGATCGAGCGGAAGAAGCGTTGAAAGAACTGCTGCACCATCATGTCCCGGAAGACTCCATCGTTTACCTAACTCGCTCCGAAAGTGAAGCAATAGCCTTGGGGAAAGAGATCGGTACGGTGGCCGGGGGCTTTACGGGAGGCGCCATCGGCTTGGGTGCGGGAATGGTAGCCGCATCCCTGGCTCTGATTCCGGGCATCGGCCAGGTCTTCGCCGTGGGTGTCGGAGCCGCTGCATTGCTCGGGTTTCTTGGAACCAAAACCGGCGCCAAGGTAGGCAAGTCGCTCGCGAAGGAGACCGAGATTCCGGCTCCTACCGCAGACGAAAAGGCCCCTGAGGATGCGGAACTCTTCCTGGAAGTTTTGAAAACCGGGCGCTCCCTCATTGTCGTCAGGACCGAGTCGCCTGAAGTCTCGAAAGTGGCCTCGGGCATCCTCGACCGTGCCACTGTATCAGCGCAGCCAAAGACAACGACCAGGATGCAGGCCGGTGTTCGCCAAGTCTCGGCAGGTGTGGCCGCCGTGGACGTTAAAGGCAGAATTGTAGTCGGTGAAGGTAATATCGTGCTCCGCGAGACCATTCAGAAATTAGTGGATGATGGGAACATCAAGGTTCTTCTGGTCATGCAAGAAGTGGAGCACATTGACAGCTCCGGAATTGGGGAAATTGTGAGGGCTCACGCCATGATTCGCAGGGTGAGCGGCCAGTTGAAGGTCGTCAATCCCAGCGCGAAGGTCCAGGAACTACTTCAGATGACCATGTTGCAAAAGGTTCTTGACGTTCACAAAGACGAAGCGAGTGCCATCAAATCGCTTAGCAGTTCTTCAGCAGCGCCGAGAACCAGCTAAACGTCCCGTTGTGACGTCTTTTCGAATTCGGATTCCCGCCTGCCGGCGCGATCCTGCGTGTTGAATTTGTTTCGCTTGCCGTAGGCGAAGAACCCGATGCCCGTAGAAATGAACAGTGGAGGGAAGAGCAAAATAAGAATGCCGTGCCTCAGCGCCTGGGCACCCTGAGCCCCGGAAGCCGCTGCACTCTGGTAACACATTGCGCAGCCCTGGCCGAAAAGCGGCATGGGAATCGCGAAAGCAAGCAGCAGCGCGAGAATTAGCCAGCACGTAGAGTTCGAACTTCTCATTTTATTCCCCGCAAACCTTATCTTGCCCGGCCAACTGCGCTCTCCTACCCTCGAACACCAACTTCCCCGGGGCTAATGCAAAAACTCGCCCAAACGCTCGATCCGAATACTATCCGGGAAAAAGACCACCATCATCGCGAGCACAAAGACCAATGCCGGCAGGAGTGTCCAGGCCAGCGTGCTTCTCTCGTATCGCAGGTGCATGAAATAGGCGATGATCAAAGCGGCTTTGATGATCGAGATGCCCATCAATAGGATGAGCATGACATGCAAAGGGAGGTCTTCGTAGGCCAGAAAGACTTCCAGAGCCGTGAGGGACAGCAGGACCACCCAAACCTTAAGAAACCAGCCCATCCCGGCTTTACTGAGGTCGTGAGCAGTGCTCTCACTCATTTTTGGCTCCTTCCCGAAATTCTAGTGCATCCGCGCGGACAGCAAATACACGAGTGGGAAGACAAACATCCAAACCAGGTCTACGAAGTGCCAATATAGCCCGCTGATTTCCACGTCGTCGGATGTGAATTTGCCCCGGCGAAACCCAATGGCCACGATACCCAGGTAAATGACGCCAACGGTGACGTGGGTCATGTGCAGGCCTGTCAACGTAAAAAATGCCGCCCCAAACAGCGATGAACCCCAGGGGTTTTGATACAAACGCAGGCCCTCGTGAATCAAGCCAAGCCACTCGCGGATGTGCAGAATGTCGAACAGAATACCGCCGAGCATCGTGGCCGAAAGCCACCGGACACTGGCGGCGATGCGCCCGTGCTTGGCTGATTCAACGGCGGCCACCATGGTGACGCTGCTGGAGAGAAGCACGAACGTCATGATCGCCCCGTTCACAATACTCGAGAGCCGGAAGGGCGTGGGCCAATTCGGGCTTGCCAAGCGAAGATAGGCGTAACACACCAGCACGGCGCCGAATGTAATCGAATCGGAGACGATAAAGAGCCACATCCCCAGCTTCTTAGACGGAATTGCGTAGGGCAGTTCCCCGCCCAGCCAATCCGCCCGTCCGCTCTTCAGTGTTATGTCAGATTCGCTCACCGCGTCTCCCCCATGGGTTAAGACCGTGCCAGCTTTTCCGGCGAATCCTGCATCACGTAATCGCCTTTCGGTCCCTCAACTCCGAGCTCGTACGGGTCGTGGTACACGATGGGATGGCGGCCGCCGAAGTTGTCGAATGGCGGCGGCGATGGAATCGTCCACTCCAGCGTCGTCGACTCCCAGGGGTTTTCCTCCGCCTTCTTGCCACGGTACATGCTCCAGAACAGGTTGAACAGAAACAGAAGCTGCGCCGCTCCTGTGACGAATGCCGCGATGGTGATGAATTTGTGCACCGGAATCAGCGGCACTAGATAATCGTCCACAAAGGCCGAATACCGCCGGACGTTTCCGGCCAGCCCCAGGTAATGCATCGGCATAAAGATGCAATAGACGCCGACGAAGGTCACCCAGAAATGAATCTTGCCCAGAGTTTCATTCATCATTCGCCCGAACATCTTGGGAAACCAGAAATACGTTCCCGCAAACATGCCAAAAATTGCCGCGACTCCCATCACCATGTGGAAATGGCCCACCACGAAATAGGTCGCGTGCAGGTAAATATCGAGCGATGGTTGCGCCAGGAAGAAGCCGCTCAGTCCGCCCGTGACGAACACAGAAATGAACCCGATGGCGAAAAGTCCCGGCGTATGGAAACGTAGCCGCGCTCCAAAAGCCGTGCCTATCCAGTTCAAAGAGATGATCGATGCCGGAATTGTGATAATCAGGGTCGGCACCGAGAATAGCAGCGACGAGAAGGGGTTCATCCCGCTGATAAACATGTGATGGCCCCAAACCATGAAACTCAGGAAGGCGATCGCGACCATGCAGCCGACCAGAACCCGGCTGCCCCCTAGCAGCGGTTTGCGCGCCGTGGACGCCAGGATATGAGAGGTGATCCCGATGCCCGGGATGATTGCGATGTAAACCTCCGGGTGGCCGAAAAACCAGAACATGTGTTGCCACAGCAGCGTGGAACCACCCGAATGCGGCTGGAGCTTATCGCTAAGCACCAATCCTCCGGGAATGAAGAAGCTGGTTCCTCCGACGTGATCCAGCACCAGAAGAACGCAAGCCGGGAGTAACACGGCGAAGGCCAGCAAGCCCAGCACCGAGGTGATAAACCAAGCCCACACCGTGTACGGCATGCGAGCGAGCGTCATTCCCTTGCAGCGCAAATCCAGAGTCGTGGCAATAAAATTAAGCGCGCCCAAGAGCGAGCCGATACAGAAGATTCCGATGGAGATCACCCAAAGAATTTGACCCGTGCCCAGGCCCGGCCCCGCGTCGCTTCCCAAGGCGCTCAACGGCGCGTACGCTGTCCAGCCGGAGATGGGCGGGCCATCGCTGATGAACAGCGTGGAAACTAGGACTACGAAGCCCACGAACGTCACCCAGAACGAAAGCATGTTGAGCCGGGGAAACGCCATGTCCTCCGCTCCTATTTGAATCGGAAGAAAATAGTTCCCGAATCCGGCTTGGGGAGCGGTGGTGAGCACAAAAAAGACCATCAGTGTTCCGTGCAGCGTCAGCAGCGAGAGGTAATACTCCGGGGTAATGATGCCCCCGGGCGCTCCTACCTGCGACAGATGCTGGAGCCCGGGAATGGCGGCAGCCGCCCAAGCCAGATGGAAGCGCATCAGCCATGACAACACCATCCCGATGACCACCGACGCGAGCGAGAGGAAGTAATACTGCTTACCGATGACCTTGTGGTCTTGGCTGAAGACGTGAGTCCAAAGGAAGCCCTGCGGCGGGGAGTGGTGGTGAGCCGCTGGTTGCGCCGATGTGTCGTGCATCTGCCTGCCTCACATAAAGCCAGCCGCCTATCGCGCTTGCGCGCATCGACGCGGGCCGATTGCCTATTGCCCTGCCTGAGACTTCAGCCACTGATCGAACTGGTCCTGAGGCAATACCTCGAGATACGCCTTCATGTTGTAGTGGCCCAATCCGCAGAGCTGCGTGCAAACGATTTCGAACTTTCCCGTCTGCGTGGCTGTGAAATGAACCGGGATCACGATTCCCGGAACGAAATCCTGCTGAATGCGCAATTCGCGGACGTAGAACGAATGCCCCACATCTTTGGAGTGGATCGTCAGCAGGATTGGCTGGTTCACCGGAATCGTCAGCGAGCCCACGACGATGTCGTCTCGCGCCGCGATATCGTTCTCGGGATCCAGGCCAAAATAATTCCCGCTGCCATCGTTGATCTTTTCCGGATGGACTGCGCCAAACTGCCCGTCCGGGCCCGCATACCGAAAATAAAAAGCAAACTGCTCCGCCTGAACGTCAATGTGCAATGCATTCGGCGGAGCCGGATCCAGATTCACCGCTGCCCATGCTTTTTGCCCGACGAACGACAGCGCAAGAATCTCAAGGCCCACCAGGACAACCGCGGTGATGATCGTCACTTTCGCTCCGCCGGGGAATTCACGTACCTTGCGGCCATCACCCCGATCCGCGAACTTCCACAGAAAAAATGCCAGGCTCAGCTGCGCCACCAGGAAACCGAAACCCGTTCCCATAAGTGTTTCGCCAAACTGCTTGTCGAGTGCTGGCCCGTGAACCGAGATATCCACAGGCATCCACCAGATGTGCAAGGCAAAAATAGATGCGGACACCAGAGTGATCACGGTGAGGACGATCGCAAAAAACTTACCCATCTCCGGCCCCTCCGATGTCCTACGGGTGGTACTCTAAGATTTAGAGCGACAACCTTCCCTCGCTAACAAAAAATACGGCCACGACGGCGCCAGGTGCCCTAGTAAGGCAAGACCTTGAATACAAAGTTGGCAGTCTTTGTTTCGCTTCCGCTGATGGTGACTTCCTGCGATTGCGCGGGATACTGCTCCTGCCACGCTGTCACGGTATATTTCCCGGGAGGGAGACCTTTGATGTCGAACGAGCCGTCCTCCCCGGAAACCGCGTAGTGCGAGGTGTTCAGCACTGCGAAGTACCCATGCATCCACGGGTGAATGTTGCACTTCACCGGGATGAACTCGGCCTTCTCATACTTCGTGTCAATCGGAGGCGAGCCAGGCGGCTGAGACTTGTTCCACTCAGGGTTGATTTTCGAAAGCGGGTGAATGTTGTGCGAGGTCTGATCGTCATTGTAAATCTGAAGTTGTTGAGCAACCTGCATCGGCAGAACGTGGGGCAGATATTCGCAGCCCTTCTGATCGTATCGGACGCCCTGTGAAGGCGCCGAAGATCCCTCATCGCCGGCCGAGATATATACGACCACCCATTGGAGGGCATTGCCGGGCCCGGTGGTCACATTTTGCGTCATGACCGGAGTCGCATGTTGCTTTGCGCACGACGGCTCTTTAGACATATCAATCGGCTTCATCTTGGGCGGCGTGCCGGTGTAAGTCACCTTCCCCGTTATTGAGCCGGATCCCGCGGGGGGCTTCGCGAACACCAACATTCCGCTGCCCAGTAACACTGCCACTGCGAGAGCCGTGAAATATCTGCTTCGCATAAGATTCCTCCGAATATATGAAATAGACTACTGCCCGCCCGGTGCCGCGTCCGGACCTATGGGCTTCAGCTCCGCGCCATGCGCAGCCTTGTAAGTCATCCAGAGATCTGCCTCATGCGTCTTGAGCGGTTGCAAAGTGCGCAGAAAGTGCACCAGATCCCACGCTTCACTCGGCTTCACCACGTCGGCGAAAGACGGCATGGGCGATCCGTCCAGTCCGGTCATGAAAATGCGGTACAAGTCCCGATTGGTTGCTCCACACATGAAGCGCGACCCCGACGAAAAATCGTACGGCCGAATCGGATTGCCTTTGTCGTCGGTAAGCGTGATCGCCGAAGGACCGTCTCCATGTCCTTCGGGACCGTGGCACTTCCAGCACTCCAATTTCTGAAAGAGTTCTCTCCCATGAAGGATGCTTTCGATCGTGATGGGGGTCTCCGGCGGGATGTCCAACGGAGCACCGGCCTTTCCCTTCGTCCACCGAGGCGACCATGTTTTCACGAATGCAACCAGGTCGGCTCGCTGTTGCGGCGTTAACGGTTTCCAGGACGGCATATTCGTCGTCACGAACCCGCGAGTGATCGCATCATATAGGTCTTGATCAGTCGGCAAAGTCCCGGTGGGGGTTGACCGGCACTTAAAAGTAGCCTCGGTGAAATCCCTCGGCTTGGGATCGATCCACTGAGCATTCATGCCCTCGCCGTTGCCGTCAGGTCCATGGCACCCTATACAATACCGGCGATAAAGCTGTTTACCTTCTTCGGCGTGCCCCGTCATGTTCCCAATGTGGCTCTCTTCGGATGAGACGCTAGGCGCCCCAACGGATGGGTCTGGCGAGTTTACGTGCGACTGCGCAAGGATGGATGTGGCTCCGACTGTAACCAGAGCCATCGACCCCAAAGCAAATGTCACAGCAAGTTTCTTTAGTGTCATTGTGGGCCTCTTCTCTAGAAGTCGAAATCAAATCCGATAAATACGCTGCTGCTCCAAACACCGTTGGTCGGCAAAAGCGGAGGTAGCCCTGTGCCATCGCCGCTCTCCGGAACGATACCTATGGTCTTAACTATCGAATACTCATTGTGCCAAGCCACTCCCGCGCGGCTAAACATGATGGGATACCACCGATAACCAAAGGAGTAGGCTGTGACATTGCCGTAATTGCCGGGAACGTCGCCGCTGGCGAATGCTTGCTGCCCCACGTTTATTTTCTCGAACCGGCCAAGGAGCACAAGTTGTGGGCTCACGAAGTACTGACCTTCAAGAAAACCACCGTTGAACGTCGGTGCGTGAGCTCCTGTCGGCAAAGCTTGGGAGTCGGGAACGCCGGCCCCAAGGTAGGCATTGTCGTGCCCGTGCATAAAGTACGGTAACAACTCTAAGTTTTTGAAATGAAGTTGGCCGGCGAAGCCGATGCGATAAAAAGGTTCATTGCCCAAGCCGACCAGAGGAACTCCTTGCGAGGTTTGGTAGAACGTGGGTCTTTGACCCACATAGGCGTAACCTTGAAATTCTTGGTAACCCCAGCTTCCCAAATCGAAAGCCTTAGTGAAGGCCATATAACCATCGTAGCTCCGGCTTGCTTGGACACCGCCCGGAAGGTTGTTATTCGTTAGGTTTACGCCGCCTTCGTTACTACTAAGCAGCGCTACCGAATAGCGCGTATAGCTGTTCGTATCGTGCCCCGACAATTCTATGCCTATTTGATTGTCGCCGATTCCGAAGTCGTTAATGCTGTTAGGAACATTGAAATGATAGACCTGGTAGAGGCCCCCGTTATTGGAGAGGAACAAAAAGCGCTTCTCGGAAATCAGATTGTCTAGTTCGAACCTCCCGAGCTTGAAGTTGAGCCAGGAACTTCCTTTTATGTTGTCGATGCGAATCCAAGCGCTTTCGAAGTGCCACACTGCGGTTGGATCAGAGGAGGGTAGTAGCTGAAACGAAATATTCTTATAGAGCGTCCCCGCGGACCACAGGTCCATCCCCGAGAGATCGAATCCTGCCTGTGTCACGTTGCGTGACACCAGGGTAGAACCGTTAACTCCTGGAATCGAGTCAACGGGTTGATTCCCCGTCTGCTCACGATGCCAGTTTGGCGTGATCCGGAAGGATATGGGGAAATAAGAAGGGTTTTGCCAAATCGGCGAGTCGCGATCGTTCATCAACTGATACCCGTTATCGCGAAAAACCATGCCGAAGTTGTTCAGCTCCGGCCAAGCCGTGTGGCACGCGGAGCAAGGAAGGCCGTACTTGCGCGCGAACGCGGGAATCGCCATTACTTTACTTGTTGGTGACGCACTCGCGGTCTGGTAATCGCAAATCACAATTGCCATCACCAGGAGCGCACACGTGACCAGTGGACGCGCAAATGATTTCCGGATTCGCCCTGCACGATTTGGAAACCGCTTAAACATACAGCCTCCTATTCCAGCTGCCAGAAGAGTGGATTGTAATTCGCGTCATCGACACTTGGAAAAAGTGAGAACCAGCTCTTACCGCATGCAAACTTATAGCGGGAGGAATAATTTTTTCGCGGCATCCAAACGTGAAATGGGTTGGACTATTCATCTGCTCGCAGAGCCCACACCTTCAAATTCCCCAAAACGCCTAGAAAATACTCCTCCCAATAGAGGAACGCAAGCACAAAAATTAACAAATCTTAACATCCGGGCAGCCCCCTTAATTCTTCGTCTAGGGTCCGTCCTTATTACCTGTCACCCGTGCCGGTTTGGACCATCTGTTAGCCGAGACGTAGGGTACGACCCTACAGGAATCCAAGGCAACATCTAAAGATGAGGACAGCGAACAATTTGATACGGTGGGAACCCCGCGTTACAGACTATCTCGAACAAATGACGCTCGCATAAAAGAGGACGCCATCAGACACTGGAGCTAACTGGCATCGCCTCTTTGGCGGTCGGCGTTTCGTTCCCCGTCAACGGGAATCGCAGCTCGACCACAAGGCCCCCATCCGCGCAATTCTCGGCGTTCACGCTTCCGCCATGCAGCCGCACCGCGCGATCCGTGATCGAGAGTCCGAGTCCGGAACCTCCAGCGGATCTCTCCCGTGCATCACCTACGCGATAGAAAGGAAGGAAAATATCAGCCAGAAACGCTTCCGGCACTCCCTTACCGTGGTCCCGTACGCGAATCACAGCGTCTCCTCCCTGCGAGTTGGGCACATGCTTGAGTACGACGTCCACTTGCGTGCCTTCCTCCGTGTGGCTTACCGCGTTGCGGATCACATTTTCGCTCGCCGCACGAACTAACTCCGCATTTCCCGTAATCGTGCAATGGTCCGCCGAAAGTACGCGCACGCGCCGGTTGCGGCTCTGCGCTTCGTAATCTGCATCGGCAGCGACTTCTCGTATGAGAGCCTCCAGTCCCACCGGCTTGCTTTCTAAGACTTGAGCCCCGCTCTCGAGACGCGCCAGTTCCAGTAGGCTTCCAATCAAATGATTCAAGCGCCTTGATTCCAGATCGATCCTGTCGAGAGCGCTGGAAAATTCCGGCCCGGCATGCCGCCGGGCAAGTCCCGACGCCACGCATAAACGAGTCAGGGGAGACCGAAGCTCGTGAGAGATGTCGGAGATTAGGCGATGCTGCGATTTCAGCAGGGATTCGATCTGTTCCGCCATATGGTCGAAATCCCGGCTCAGATCTGCAAGTTCGTCTTTGCGTCCCTCATCGTAGCCTCCGACGCGAGCCGAAAGATTTCCCGTTGCCAGACGATGCGTCGCCATACGAAGGTGCCGGATCGGGGCCGTGATGTAACGCGCCAGCCAGAAACAGACCAGCCCGGCAATAAGAAGGATCGCTGCCCCTCGCAGGATCTGAATTCCCAGCGGGGCGCGCAAAACGTTGGCCACAGACTCAACTTTCGTTCCGATCACAAAAACGTAACGCGTTCCGGTTGATCCCGTCGTTCTTTTGGCCACGTATTTGATTCCGTGTGAGACCAGGAATTTTGTATCGCTGGCTTCCAGACCCATTTGCGCAAGTGCATCAGCTTCTGGAGGCGTGGGCTGCGATAGGATTTCTTTGCCCTCGTCGTCAAAAAGAAAGGCCTCCCAATTCAAGGTTGTTTGCAATGATGTCAGGTAATCAGCCAGCGCGCCCATACCGTGATCGTCGAGGATGTCCGCAGCGCGGGCCGCCACAATGGGGATCAACGTCCTATCAGACTGTTCGGAGCGGCGCAAAGTGAATTGCGACTGAGTTGTCACGACCGAATAAATAAGTGTGCCGCTGACCAAAACCATGGCCAGCCAGAACGAAAGGAAAATTTTCTGGAACAAGCTTCGCATTTTGCCCTACTCTTCCTTTAGCATGCCTGGAACGGCATAGATATATCCCACCCTTCGAATGTTGCGGATGCGATTGGCTCCATCCGCATAGGGACCCATTTTCTTTCGCAGGTTGCTGATATGCACGTCAATACTGCGATCGAGAGGGGCGAGTTCACGGCCCAGCAAGGTCTTAACGAGTTCTTCGCGCGTAACTACCTGGCCGGGTCTTTTCAGGAATATTGCAAGAATATCGAATTCCAGCGATGTCAATTCCAATTCGCGTTTGCCGCAGCGCGCGATGCGCGCGCTCTCTTCCAGTTCCACGTCGCCCAGAATGATGCGCTCGTCTACCGTCGTGTTTTGGGTGCTGCGCCGCAAAACGGCCTGAATGCGCGCGGCGAGTTCCCGCGGATTGAATGGTTTGGGAAGATAGTCGTCGGCGCCAATTTCCAATCCGACGATTCGATCCACATCTTCGCCTCGGGCCGTGAGCATGATCACCGGCAGCCGCGAATTTGCGCGGATCTGCCGAAGCACTTCAAACCCCTGCATACCGGGAAGCATTACATCTAGGATGGCCAGAGAATACTCGCCCGAAAGCGCGCTCTCAATTCCCCGAATGCCATCGTAAACCGCCTCGACTTCAAATCCTTCCGGGGTCAGGTATTCCGCAACCAACTCGCATAGCTCGACGTCATCGTCCACAACGAGAATCCGCGGCACCGCCCGCTCTGCCGCCTTCTCGACTTTTGCCTGCTCCATCACCGGGATTCCATTTATGCCGCTTTCGCCGCGATTCCTATCACAATTTTAGCCCATTCGGCTATGGTCTGTTCAAAAGGACGGTCGGTTCAGCCTAATCACCGGCCTTATACGCCCTTGAGCCTGAAGGCAAGATTGCGCTATTGTAATTCGCAGCTAAGACGCCTTGGCTATTTTGCCGCGTCCTGGGCCTTTTGGCTGGTACTTCGCTGTGCTGCCGGAACGGGTTGACTGATGCGCACTTTACCATTGCTGAAGGAAAACGCATTGACGCGCCGTCTTGATTCGTTGCACTGCTGGAGTTTTTTCTTGGTCCTCGTATTCGTGGCCCCTGCCATAACCCATGCCGCACCACAGCGGGACAAATCCCCATTCCCCGAAGGTTTTGCGATTGACGTCAAGGGGTCAGAAGACGATGTCGTAAAAGCTGTGCAAAGTGTTACCGAAGATCAAATTATTCATGGAACTTGGGTCTATGCGCGGGAGACGACGCTGACCGACGCCGAAGCCGAAGCTTCTTCTGCCTTCTACGGCCCCTGGCAGGGTCCCGGACGTGTCTTCTACAAGGTCCGCCGGGGTGCTCTGTCACCCAAACATTTCAAGGACAGCACTGACATTGGAACCATCACCGTACGATACGTCGTCCAAGGTGTATCTCCGAACCGAACTCATATTCAAATCGATGCTGCATTCGTCGAAGACGCCACGCACAAAGTTCATGTATCTGACAGCAGCGTCGAAACAAGTGAATTCGCGGAGATTAATACTCGCCTTCTCGGCATCCAGCGGGAAGAGCAAAAAACCGCGGAAGCTCTAAAGCAAAGAGAGTTGGAAGTAGAAGCTCGGGCTGCCTCCAAGCAGCGCGACGAAGAAATTGCCCGCCTGAATTCGGCGGAGTCTTCGCTGCGAGATTTGCAATCGCGCGCCCATGAATTGCGGCATGATGTCGAGGTAAGAGTCAAAAACCCGAACACGGAGCTAAAAGCTGCTCCTTTCCAGCGTGCCGCCAAGCTGCAATCTCTTTCGGCAAATACGGAAGTTGTTGTCGAAATCATTACACCGTATTGGTACGGAGTCGAAACCGTGCAAGGACAACGGGGTTGGCTCCGTCAGGACCAGGTCGAGCCCTTGCCATGAAAAAACCGCTCCGGTTTGTATTTTATGCTGTGACTCTGCTCCTCAGCATCGTGCTTGCTGTCGGCGGTCCCGCTTTTGCACAGGATCATTCCGTCGAGCGAACTTTCCCCAATGCCCTCTCGGAAGTCCAACGAGTGGTGGACGGCCTTCGTTCATCGTCCAGCGGCCGTCTGCCGATTTTGGATGGCTTTGTTGAAGCAGCCGACCATCCCCTTTCGGATTATCAGCGTGGCTACTTCGTTTGCACTCTTCGAGTCCTTCCCGCTCCGAACGGCGGAGCATTGGTCCGAGCGACGGCCAAGATAACAGCGTGGTATGTGGATCCCACATCCGCGCAACCCGGCTACCGCGAGTTGGTCTCCAATGGCCGCGTCGAGACCGATCTGTTGGACCAGATCGAACAAAGCCTGCCTGCCAATCCCGCCGCGAGGTCAGCAGCCTCGCGCGCTCCTGCCTCTGCTCCCTTAAATGCGACGCCGCGGCAGCCTGACCGCAAAATTGACACATCTGCGGCTTCCAGCCCGGAATCGGCGCCAAGCAGAAATACTCCGGCAGTCGCCGCTCTGCCAGGCCGCTCTGGCAAGCCAGGCGCTACGGCGCCTGCTGATCCCGCCCCTGTGGAAACTGTGGAGTCCATAAGGCTTCGCCGTGATGAAGCTGAAAGAAAAGCGCAGGAGGTTAGCGCCGATATAAAAAGCCTTGAAGAAATTCAGCAGAATCAGGCGCGTCCTGCGGATTTGGTTGTGGTCAAAAAGGCCGGAGTGGCAATCTTTTCCAAACCGGAAGACGGCGCGCAAGTGTTGCTCTCCGCGGATGAGGAAGACGAGTTTCAGATTCTCGGCGTCGAGGGCTCTTGGGTGCATGTGCAGATTTCAGGCGCCTCTCGAGGCTGGATGCGGCGCTCTCAAGTGGAATTGCCGCCGAGCTACAGCGCAGGCGGAGGCAAAACGAATAACGCCTTGCCGGCCAGCGCCAGCCTTTTCAAGGTGGCGCGGGAAGAAACGAATACCTTCAGCGGCAAATGGCAACTTTTGGTAGGAAAGACTGTGAGAGTGGTCTGGATCGAGCCGGCCTCAGCCGCCGCATCCAGCGCAGCGGAAAAACGAAAGTTTGCAAAATCTCTTCTGCTGAAAGCCTACAACGACATGGTTTCCTCGAATCAGCCGGTGGAAGGGGTCGTAATTGTTTTCGATTCCGCGGACGGCGGACAAATCGCCGCCACAATGCAGGATCTAAAAGCCCTCCAGGACGGTTCTTTGTCCGAGGCCGCCTTCTGGGGAAAGTGCTCTCTCGATCCCCCGGAAACGTTTCAAGACTCCGCGAAGTCTTAGAGGAAACTTCGATCCGCCTAGCTGTGGATTGGGACGCCACCCAGAAAGCCACGCAGCGTCAATCTAGTTTTCAGAAATTGAAAACTGAACATCGCTTGTCTGGCCCTTTCGCACAACCACTTTCTTGGCCCAGGTCATCGGCGCGCTATACACCGGCCGGCTCACCTCAACCTGCGACCCAACATCTAGGACTCTTTGTTCCGAAACGATCCGCCAACCTTCGTGCCATGCCTCAATCTCATACTCCCCGGCCGGAACGTCCGTGAGCTTGAAAAACCCGTGATCGTCGGTGACAGCGTAATACGGGTTCTTCACCACGATTGCTTCTGCGTTCATCCACACATGTCCGGCGTTGCACTTCAAGTCCACAACCCCGCTCCGCCGCATCGTGATGGGGATGTACTGGTTTTGGAACGGAAAAGGAATGTTGTTGGACACCGCACCCGCCATGTGGACCGTATGCAGAATGGGATCGCTGCTCTTCACCTGCAAATCTGCGCCTTGTGCCACAAGCAGAATGTGCGGAACATAGCGGCACGCCTTCTGGTCCAAATGCTGGCGCGCTTCCGGAAGGTCCATGGCTTTGCCTTGGGTGATGTTCTTCAAATAGACCACGGTGTTGGCAACTCCGCCGTCCGCATCGATCAACAATCGCTCCAGATCGCGCGTCTTCTCTCCATCCGGATTGCACACCTCGATGTTCTTCGTTATCGGCAGTCTGGGAATTTTCGGAATCGGACCGACCCAGCGAACGGTTCCGCTGATGGTTCCGGCGTCTTCCACTGCAACGGCAGTGTAGTCTGACTGAGCGGCAGCCTGGCCGGCGCAGGAAACAGCCGCAAGGCAAAGCGCTACCTCGAATATTGCGCGCCTGTTCTTAATCAATCCCCCCACGGTTATCTCCTTGCAATTAGACTCTTATGATCGGCCACTTTGGATTTTGCTCCATAATCGGCCTGCAGTGTGCGCAAATAATGGACCAGGTCCCAAGCTTGTTCGGGCGTTACCCAGTTAACGTACGACGGCATCGGCGTTCCGTCCAGTCCCGTCATGAAAATGCGATAGAGATCCTGATCGGATTCCCCGCACTTGAAGCGCGTCCCAGTAGTGAAATCATAGGGAACAATCGGGTTCTCCTTGCTGTCGCGAAGCGATGAGACGGAAGGACCGTCGCCCCGTCCCTTTTCTCCGTGGCACTCGGCGCACTTCAGAGATTCATACACCTCGCTGCCGCGTTCTATGCTCTCGGGCGTGGCTGGCGTTTCGGGCGGAATTTTGACCGGCGGGTCCGGTTTTTCCTCCACGAACCGCGCCGAAAAAGTCTTCACATATGCAACCAGATCCGCGCGTTCTTGTGGCGTCAGGGGAAGCCAGCGCGGCATCCCGGTCGTGTCAACGCCCCTCCCAACCGTGTCGAACAAATCGCTGTCGCGTGGAATACTTCCAGACGGTGTGGACCGGCATTTGAAGAGGCCCATCGTGAAGTCGCGCGGCTTCGGATTTAAGTAGGCCGCGTTCTCGCCCTCTCCGTCTCCCCGTGGACCGTGGCACCCCACGCAGTAGCGTCCGTACAATTCTTTCCCGCGCTTGGCTTGCCCCGTCAGGACTCCGATCTTGCTTTGTTGCGCGAACGCGCCGGAACAACAGAGCAGACTCGGCCATAAAATGGCCGCCACCATGAGTAAAATTCTTGTTCTTCCCGAGGTCATCCAGCCTTTTCCCCCGAAAAACAAAATATTGCCGCCAAGGGATACCGTTTCTGTTTCACCACTTGGCAAAAACACATGAAAAAATGATTGGAGCGACCGCGAGGAAGCTGAACCCTCATCAAATTACCGATCGCCTAGCGAAGGCCCCACTAAAAAGAATACTCCCGCTAAAATTCTTTACAAATTTAAATTCACCGGAATTTCCGATTTGGAACACCTCGCCCCTGCGCGGAGTGCGCTTCATCTGCCCTCGCCACGGGGAATTTGCTCCATGCTCCACACTCCGTGGTCATTGAATCGTTAAGACCACAAAAGACTACGCCGGCTTTCTTATGTGGCTTGGAATAGGCGGAACTCTGCAGATTGCTCCATCGGGCAATTTGGCTTACAGGGGGGCTTAGCCGCGTCACCGGCTACCAAAGAGGATGCCACGTGCGGGATTTCTACGAACAATCCTATCGAACGCTTCTGCAAGAAGCTGGAGCCGAGGGGCGGACTTGAACCGCCGACCTGCCGATTACGAATCGGCTGCTCTACCAACTGAGCTACCTCGGCATCCTCATTGACTTTAACATCGCCATCACCGCAAAAAAAGCGTCAAACATCGCGAAAATACTGCCGAGGTCAACGTGAAAACGGGTACATCAGCCAGCCAATCGCGATGGCCGCCGCCAAAAACTTAAGGAAGCAAGACGCTGCATATTTAGCCCGTCCCAACGCCGTTCTCTTCGTCAATCCTGCAATCGCGATTGAAATCAGCAGCGCGAACAAGCACATCGCCGCAAGATGGGACATCTGCGGCCCGCCCGGGCGCGCGCTGACGATTTCCGGCCATATGGCGATCACATCGTTCTCCGGCCCAGCGCGATTTCGTACGCGTCGAATACGCTAAGCAGATTCACAATTCCGGCGGCTGCGATGAACCGCGTTCCGTAGTCGCCCGCAGCGCGTGAGACATCCGGACCTGCCGCTTCAAAAAAGCGCGACAGAAAATAGAATATCCCTGAGCCGGCATCCGCAAAGAAACCGAGCATCGAAAATGGATCGCCCGCCCGCGGAGAAAATACATTCCCGCGAAGTAGATAACCGCTGATCGCGAGCCCCCCGACCGAGAGAAAAAAAATCAGTGCGCGCCCCCAGCGCCGCTGCGCCAAGTGGCCCAGGCCTGGAACAATCCAGGCGGCCACAGCGATAAATGGCGCCACCACATCGCGCCTGATTGTGAGGTCGATTGCGCTACTGTCATCCGCGGCGCGCTCTGGTGTGTGAGCGTCGGACGGTGACGTTCCTTCAATAGGATTATCGTTATTCACGAAGTGCGGTCACACAACTCAAACGAGCAGAGGAAGAATTTCTTCCTGCACCGCGCCAGTTACGCGCGCTTCTTTTTCATCCACGTACACGTTCACTTCGCTTCGGATGCCGAACTCCGGCAGATAGATTCCCGGCTCGATCGAAAAGCAAGTACGCGGAACGATCTTGCGGTCGTCGCGCGTTTCCAGCCCGTCCATGTTCGCGCCGTTGCCGTGGACTTCCTGCCCGATGCTGTGCCCGGTGCGATGCACGAAGTATTTGCCGTAGCCCGCTTTCTCAATCGTCTTGCGCGCTACTCGATCCACTTCCCATCCGTGAATTTCCCGCCGCTTGGCAACCGCTTCCTGAATGAATTTCACTGCGTTGTCTCGTGCCTCGCGAACGATGCGAAAAATCTTCGCATAGGAATCCGGCACTCGATTGCCCAGGTACCCCACCCACGTAATGTCGTAATAAACGCTGCCCGCGATTTCGCGCTTGGCCCAGATGTCGAGCAGCAGCAAGTCTCCCGCCCGAATCGGCCGCGAAGACCCGGCCACCGGCGCATAGTGCGGATTCCCGTTGTTCGGCTGCACCGCAACGATAGGCGGCTCGGCGCTGGTAAGTCCCCGCGCGCGAAATTCATCCACGATCCATTGTTGTAGTTGGTCCTCCGTCAGCGGCTTCCCCTCTTTCACGAAAGCAGCGGCGCGTGCAAACGCCTCGCGCGTAATTCGATCCACGATTCTGCCGGCTTCAAAGTGCCCCTGCGCTTGTTCGTGCGACCAGCTCGCCTCGAATTTCTGCACCAGGTTCGCTGAACTCACGATCTTCTTCTTGAACTTGCGCAACAACTCAATCGTCCCCGCATCCACCAGCCCGATGTACGGAATATTGTTTTCCGGCGAGTACTGCATCGCGATGGTTTTGCTCCCCGCCAGCAGCTTCGGCAAATTCTTGTGCAGCTCTTCCCATCCCGAGTAAACCAGTTTCTTTCCTTCCAGCCCATCCAGTGCGCCCTGTTCGATTCGGTGCACCAGCTTCCGCGGCTCGCCCTTCGCCGGAATAAAATAAAACCAGCGTCGCGTCGCCATCCCATTCCGGCCGACGCCCAGGATGTTCGCCGCAATCGGGTCGCGATGGTGATGATCGTAAAAAAGCCAGCCGTCAACTTTGCTGTCGCGCAGCTCCGATTGAATTGCCCTTATGTCCGGCATAACGTTTCTCCCGCCTCCACAACAATCTTCTAAATACCCAGCGCCTTGATCGCTTGCGCGCGGGTCACATCCGCAATGAAAACTCGCTTCCTGCGGCGGGTTTCGCCCGCCACGATTCTAACAGCCGCCACCGGTACGTTCAAACGCTCGGCCAGCAATCGCCTCAGCGAATCGTTCGCGCGGTCATCCACAGGTGGGGCCATTAACCGAACTTTCAGCGCGCCGCCGTGTTCGCCTTCGATGGCGTCTCGGCTCGCCCGCGGCAACACATGCACCGCGAATGTCACACCGCCATCGCGCCCGGTCACTTGCAATTCAGCTTCCCGCTCCGTAAGCAATTGATTCTAAGAGAATGAAATAAATCATGCAGCCGCCTCGAACTTCAGGTAATATTTCGCGCTCCCACTGCGTATCAGGATTGACCGCCAACATCATGGACGCTATCACACTCGAAAACGTCACCAAATCCTATGACTCCGTAACCGCCGTCAGCGGCGTCAACCTGCGAGTTCGCCAGGGTGCCATTCTCGGCCTGCTCGGCCCCAACGGTGCCGGCAAGACCACCACCATTCGCATGATCATGAACATCCTAGTCCCGGATGAAGGCTCGATTAAGGTCCTCGATCAGCCCGTCAGCGATAGCACTCGCGACCTGATCGGCTACCTCCCGGAAGAGCGCGGCCTATATCCCCGGATGAAGGTCCTCGACATCATCGTTTTCCTCGCCGCGCTTCACGGCCTCACGGAAGAAGAGGCTGGTCGCCGCGCCAAGGAATGGCTCGACCGTCTCGGATTGGCCGACTGGTCCGGAAAAAAACTTCTCGATCTGTCGAAGGGCATGCAGCAAAAGGTCCAGTTCATCACCGCCGTGATCCACAAGCCGCCGCTCGTGATTCTCGACGAGCCCTTCTCCGGCCTCGACCCCGTGAACGCCGCCACGGTGGAAGAAATCATGCTTGAGATGCGCGCGAAAGGCTCCACTATCGTCCTATCCACACATCGCATGGAGCAGGTCGAGAGGATGTGCGATTCGATTTGCCTGATCGACAAAGGCCGCAATGTCCTCGACGGCGAAATCCGCGCCATCAAGCAGTCCTACGGCAAGAACACGCTGCACATCGAGTTCACCGGCAGCGAAGCCTTTTTGAGCAATCCCTCGATCGTCAATTTAACGCGCCTTGGAAACGGCGTGGAAGCCAAGCTGAAACCCGGCGCCGATCCCCAGGAAATTTTGAAGGCCGCCGTGCAAGCAAATGTCTCCATCACACGCTTCGAGCTTCTCGAACCGTCGCTGAATGAAATCTTTATCGATAGGACCACCCGTGCGTAAACTTCGCCTCATCATCAAGCGCGAGTACTTGACTCGCGTAAAAACCAAGGGGTTCATCATCGGAACAATCCTCGTGCCGCTGCTGGGCGTGGCGTTTTGCCTGCTAATTATATTTTTGGTGCGCCACAAGCCCAGCCAGACCATGCGGCTTGTCGTCGTGGACAATTCCGGCACGCTCGCGCGACCCATCACTCACAACCTGGACGGCAAACTCGAAAACGGCCAGCCGGAATTTACCATCGTAGAAACCATCGTTCATCCTGCTTCTCCCGACACCCTTCAGCAGGACCTGCGCTCGCGCATCAATTCCGAGAAGCTCGACGCCTACCTCTGGATTCCCGCGGACCCGACCCAATCCTTCGAACTGCACATGCGCAATCCTGATAACTTCGCTCTCATCGGCCCGCTTTCGGGTGCGGTCGACCAGGCGGTAATCTCAGCCAGGCTCAGCGACCGTGGGATCCATTTGGACGACGTCAAAGAAATTCTACGCGGCACGGATCTCAAACTCCTCAAAGTCAGCGAAGCCGGCGAATCCGAGGAAAAAGGCCAAAGCATTGGCATCGCCGTCGCTCTGGTGATCCTGCTCTACACCGCGCTGCTCATGTACGGCATCATTACCATGCGTTCCGTCCTCGAAGAAAAAACCACGCGAACCATGGAAGTCCTGATCTCCGCCGTAACTCCGTTCGAACTTCTCTGCGGAAAAATCCTGGGAGTAGCCGCGGCCGCGTTCACCCAGTTCGCCATCTGGATGATTTCTACCGCGCTGCTTTTCACTTACGGAGCTTTAGCCGCGGCGGGCTTGGGCGCAGGCTCGGCTTTGTCCGGAGTTCACATCCCGATTTCGCTCGTGCTCTACGCCGGAATCTTTTTCTTCGGCGGATATTTTCTGTATTCTGCGATGTTCGCCGCCATCGGCGCAGCTTGCTCCAACGAGCAGGACGCCCAACAATTGCAATGGATCGCCATGGCCCCGCTCGTTTTCTGCATGGTGATCTACAGCGTAGTCCTCAACGACCCCAGTTCCACCACTTCCGTCGTCCTCTCCGAAATTCCCTTCTTCTCGCCCGTGCTGATGGCTCTGCGCATCTCGCTGCTGACGCCTCCCGCGTGGCAAATCGTCCTTGCCCTAGTCCTGCTGTTTCTCACCACCATCGGCTCGATCTACGCCTCCGCAAAAATTTATCGCATCGGCATCCTCATGTACGGCAAGCGCCCCTCCCTCGTCGAAATGTTCCGCTGGCTCCGCTATTCGTAGGAACACGCCGCCGGGCCTTTTCCTCGTAGCCGCTTTTTAGGGGTCGGAGCTTCAGTACACCCTGACGCCCGCGCCCGCGAACGTTCTTCGTAGCGCCGGCGTCTCGCCGGCTCTTTTTCTTCCCTTGCCGAACAGTTAGACCTGCTGAATCGATTTCCTCTCGCCGAAAATCCCCGTCCCCACTCGAATTTCCGTCGCGCCTTCCTCAACCGCAATTTCGAAATCGTGGCTCATCCCCATGGAAAGCAGGGGCAACGGCCTGCCAACGGAGCGGACTAAACCGTCACGAAGCTCCCGCAATTTGCGAAAATAGGGCCGCACACTTTCAGGATCGTCCAGAAACGGCGGAATCGTCATCAGCCCCAGCAATTCCAAATGTGCGAACCCAGAAACGCCCTCCGCCAGCATCGCCAAATCCGCCTCCGCCACCCCGCTCTTGGTAGCCTCGTCGCCAAGTCTCACCTCGATCAAAACTCGAAGCCGTCTGCCCTTCGCGGCTTCGCTTTTCATAGCGCCGGCGTCTCGCCGGCTCTTCTCTGAAGAAATCACCGACGTGGCTTCCGCTCCAGCTAGCTCCGCCACCGCCGCATCAAGCTTTTGTGCCAGCGCCAAACTATCCACTGAATCCACGCGATCGAAAATCCCCGCCGCTCTCCGCGCTTTATTGCTCTGCAGATGCCCAATCAGATGCCACGTCGCCTCCAGGTCCGCGACCCGCGCCTGCTTCGACTCCCATTCCTGCACACGGTTCTCTCCAAAGTGTCGCAACCCCGCCTCGAACGCCGCGCGAATCGCCTCGAACGGAAATGTCTTCGACACCGCAACAATCGTCACATCTTCAGCGTGCCGCCCCGCGCGCCCCGCCGCCCGCGTCACCCGCTCTCGAACGCGCTCAAGATTCTCAGCAATCACAGATTTTTCCGTCGCCATCGCGCGCGATTCTACCACGCACGCCGGCACACACCGGAAATCGCATAAATTAGAAGCTGGAATTCGCTGTCTGCCGCAGTCGGAGCAATTCGGAGCAACTTGTACGGCGATCTTTTTCAGGTCACTGCGCTTCGATCAATGTTGCAGAATTAAAAACCCACAGCTTTTCCGTTCTCCCTGCCGTCGCTAACGCCCAGACGTTCGCCCGTCTTCAAATCAATCGCGATGCATTCCGCATCGCTCCAGTAAGGGATTCCCGCCTCTATTTTGTATCCCATGTGCTCCAGCACCTTCACCGTATCGGGAGAAAACCCTCGCTCCACGCTCAGCACATCTGGCATCCACTGATGGTGAAAACGCGGAGCGTTCACCGCTTCCGCAATGTTCATCCCATAATCCACAACTCCTATAATCGCGAGCGCCACCGTCGTGATAATTCGCGAACTTCCCGGCGAACCCAGCACCAGAAAAAGTTTGCCATCCTTCAGCACCATGGTTGGTGACATCGACGACAGCGGCCGCTTCTTCGGCCCAATCGCGTTAGCACTTCCCTGAATCAATCCGTCGCTGTTAGGTACGCCCGCCTTCGCCACAAAATCATCCATCTCGTCATTCAACAGAAAACCCAACCCCTCGGCCGTCACCCGCGAGCCGAACCAATCGTTAATCGTAGTCGTCACCGCAACAGCATTTCCATCCGCATCCACCGCCGAATAATGCGTCGTGTGTTGCGACTCGCGCCCAGGCGCGCCCTGCGGATGCTCCCGTTCGTATTCTTCCGACTGGCTGAAAATAGCCGGCCGTTTCAAATCCTTGCTCGCGCTCGCGCGTTCTGGAGCAATCGTTTCCCGCCACGCCGCGCCATATTTCTTGTCAATAAGCTCAGCTGCCGGAAGCTTCGCAAAATCCGGATCGCCCATGAACTCCGCCCGGTCGAAAAACGCCCGTCGAAACGCCTCGGCAATCAGATGAACCGATTCCGCGGAGCGGTTTCCCGCTTTTGCCAGATCGAACCCCTCCAGAATATTCAGCGTCTCGATCAACGCCACTCCCCCGGACGAAGGCGGCGGCGCGCTGATCACTTCATATCCGCGATATGTCCCGTGCACCGGTTCGCGCTCTTTCACCTCGTAATTCGCCAGGTCCTGCGCGGTAATCAGTCCGCCGCCTTTCTGCACCGAAGCCGCCAATTCTCGCGCCATCGCTCCGTTATAAAACTCATCTGGATTTTTCGCGATGCGCTCCAGCGTCCGCGCCAGCTCCGCCTGATGAAAAATCTCCCCTTCCTTATAATAATTTCCGTCCCGCTGAAATATCCGCCGCGATTCGGGAAACTTGCCCAAATACGTGTCTTCTCGCATATCCCGAGCCAGTTCCCACGGCAGTGGAAAGCCACCGCGCGCCAATTCAATCGCGGGCGCCATCACTTGCGCCAGCGTCAACTTGCCATATTTCTTTTCGGCGTAAACCAAACCCGCTACCGACCCCGGCACTCCAACCGCCTTGTAGCCAATCGTGCTTGCGTCTTCGATCACATTTCCGTGCGCGTCCAAATACATGTCGGCAGTCGCCGCCCCCGGAGCCTCCTCGCGAAAGTCGATGAAATGCGCCTTCCCATCGGCCATGCGCACCATCATGAATCCGCCTCCGCCCAAATTCCCCGCCGCCGGATGCACCACCGCCAGCGCAAACCCGGTTGCCACCGCCGCATCCACCGCATTCCCGCCCGCTCGCATCATCTCAACGCCCGCTTTTGACCCCAGCTCGTTGCTGCTAACCACCATCGCCTGCTGAGCGTGTACTGGATATCTGTCGCTGTCCGCTCCCAGCGGAGCGATCCCCGCGATCGCCGCTACCAGCACCATCGTGACGAACAATCTGCGGCAAATTCTCATAGGAACCTCAGCTGGAAGATGTGCCATCTTCAACTCGATGTCAACACAGCCACCAGCAGATCCGGACCGCACATGCCGACGCAGGACGATTTATCCGGAAACGCATCTATTGATATGGTGCTCCGTAACATGCAATATCTAATGATTCTTTTACCAGCTCAACGTCGAACGCGAGGTAGTGCAGATGGCCGACACGGCAATATCTCCTCAGAGCGCGCCTCTGTCGGCGACATACCCAGGACGCCTCGAGCATTTCGACGTGCTCATCGTAGGCGCGGGCCTTTCCGGAATCGACGGCGCCTATCACCTCCAGACAAAATGCCCGTCAAAAACTTTTGTAATTCTGGAAAGTCGCAACGCGATTGGCGGGACCTGGGACCTCTTCCGCTATCCTGGCGTGCGTTCCGATTCCGACATGTACACGCTCGGCTTCGGTTTCCGCCCTTGGCGAGACAAGAAGTCCATCGCGGGCGGTCCGGCCATTCTCAAATACCTTCAGGAAACTGTTCGCGAATATGGCATCGACCGCAAAATTCGTTTTGGTCATCAGGTCACCCGCGCTTCGTGGTCGTCGCCGGAGGCTCTCTGGACCATTGACGCGACGGGCCCGGAGGGAAAGCCCGTCCGTTTCACCTGCAATTTTCTCTACGTTTGCAGCGGCTACTACGATTACTCCGAGGGTTATATGCCGGGCTGGCCCGGCATGGATCGCTTCCGCGGCCGCGTCGTTCACCCGCAGCACTGGCCCGAAGATTTCAATTGCGACGGCAAGCGCGTCGTCGTAATCGGCAGCGGCGCCACTGCCGTCACTCTGGTTCCAGAACTTGCCAAATCCGCCGCGCACGTCACCATGCTGCAGCGCTCGCCCACCTACATCGTGGCCCGCCCCTCGGAAGATCCCATCGCGAAGTGGATGCTCCGCCATCTGCCTGCATCCGTCGCGCATCACTTAGTCCGCTGGAAGAATGTCCTCCTCGGCATGTACTTCTATAACGCCGCGCGCCGAAAGCCCGACGCCACAAAAAAAGTCCTGTTGGGTTACGTACGTCAGTATCTCGGCCCCGATTACGATGTCGAAAAGCATTTTTCGCCCCGCTACAACCCTTGGGACCAACGTCTCTGCCTTATTCCCGATGGCGATCTGTTTTTAGCAATCCGCTCGGGAAAAGTCTCCATTGCCACCGACGAGATCGAGACCTTCACCGAAACAGGTCTGCGGTTGAAGTCAGGCCAGGAAATCGAAGCGGACATTATCGTCACCGCAACCGGACTAAAGCTAAAGCTTCTCGGCGGCCTGCAGTGGTCGATCGACGGCGTTCCCACGAATCCCGCGCGAACGATCAGTTACAAGGGAATGATGAATAGCGACGTCCCGAATCTCGCCTGGTGCTTCGGTTACACCAACGCTTCCTGGACGCTGAAGTGCGATCTCACCTCTAAATACGTCTGCCGCCTGCTGAATTATATGGACGCGCACGGCTATTCCTACTGCACCCCGCGCCGCCGCGATCCTGGCATCGTCGAAGAGTCCGCCATCACCATGACCTCCGGCTATCTCCAAAGATCCAGCGCGCTGCTCCCGAAGCAAGGCTCGAAAAAGCCGTGGAGGTTATACCAGAACTATGCCCTGGATTTGGCCGCGCTCCGCTTCGGCAAGCTCGACGACGGCACCATGGAATTCACTCGCGTCAACAACGGCTCGCGCACCTTAAAACACTAGTCTCTTAAACTGGAAAGGGGAATCCTACGATGCCACGTCTTATCACTGCACTAATTCTGCTCTGCGCCTGCGGAAGCACGACCTTCGCCCAAACCGCCGCCGCGCCGCCCGCAACTCCAACTCCCGCGCCGGCGCAAGAATCACCCAAGCCCGCGCCCGTCGCCAAGAACGATTACAGCAACGGTGACAACTGGCTCTGCCGTCCCGGCCGCCAAGACGCCTGCGACGTTGACCTCTCCACCACAGTCATCACCGCCGACGGCAAGATGACCCTGGAAACCTGGGCCGCCAATCCCAACGCGCAGATCGATTGCTTCTACGTCTATCCCACCGTCTCGATGGATCCCAGCGGCAACAGCGACATGCTCCCGGGCCCGGAGGAAAAAGGCGTAGTGCGCGTGCAGTTCGCCCGCTTCGCTTCTCAGTGTCGGCCCTATGCGCCCATCTACCGCCAAGTCACTCTCACTGCGCTTCGTGCCGCGCTGCTCGGCTCGCCCATTCCCGTGGATCGCGCCCTGGCCTACAACGATGTCCTCGATGCATGGAACTACTATCTCGAGCATGACAACCACGGCCGCGGCGTCGTGCTCATCGGACACTCGCAGGGCGCCAACGTTCTCACCCAGCTCATCAAGAACGAAATCGACGGCAAGCCGATTCAATCGCGCATCGTTTCTGTGTTGCTCCTCGGGACCAACTTTCCCGTACCCAAAGGCAAAGATGTCGGCGGCGCTTTCCAGCACATCCCGCTGTGCCACGCGCCCACTCAAACGGTCTGTGTGATCACATACGCATCGTTTCGCGTAAATTTGCCGCCCCCGGCCAACACCCACTTCGGCAGAGTAGCCGGCGAGGGCATGATTTCCGCGTGCACGAATCCCGCCGCGCTCCCGGGAGGCAGCGGCGACCTGCACTCTTATCTAAGAAAGAACGGTAGCGGCTTGCCAGGCGGTGCGGAAGCGACGCCGGGCCCCTGGGTCAAGCCCGATCAGCCCGTCACCACTCCCTTCGTCAGCGTACCCGGCATGTTGACCGCCGAGTGCGTCGCCAACGACCACGGCTCTTATCTCGCCATCACCGTCCACGGTGATCCCGCCGGTCCTCGCGCCAGTGACATCACTGGCGACATAGTCTTCAACGGCCAAGTCATGGCCGATTGGGGCCTGCACCTGATCGACGTAAACCTCGCAATCGGCAACTTGATTGACATCGTAGCCCAGCAGTCCAAGGCTTACTTGGCGGCCGCTCCGAAGAAATAATCCTCTCCCGGCGACGGTTTTCGTAGCGCCGGCGTCTCGCCGGCTCTTTTGATTTTCTTGGACTGACAGGTGGATTGCAAAATTTCCGGTGCCTCATTCTCCCGCGAGGTTGCGAAAGCGTGGGACGTTCTTGAATTCCACGATAAATTTCGAATCAGTATTGCGAGGCATAAATTCAGTACGATTTTTCGTTCGGGTGTGTTGGGCTCGCCGTCCCCTTTACAAAACAAGAATCGCAAACACGCGTTCCGTCTTTCAACGTGAAGTCAACTCGGCGGGTAGGATCAATCTCCGCCCCGCACTTTCCGCACCGCTCGTCGTTTGGCTCGCCCATGAGCATCCCCCTTGCTCTATTAAATCACAGGTCGCGATGATGCACATTCACGCCCAACTGTGCCAAATGATACAGACGGCTGCTCGATCCGGGGCTACCGTGGTAACAGTTCGAGAAAGATGGAGATGAGTCGTGCCAAACAAGAAAACCATGAAAGCGGCAGTCGTTGAAAAATTTGGTGAGCCCTTGGTCCTGCGCGAAGTTCCCATCCCGACGCCTGGGCCAGGGCAGGCACTCGTCGAAGTGTTTGCGACTGGAGTATGTCACACAGATCTGCATGCCGCGGACGGCGACTGGCCGATCAAACCGACGCTGCCGCTCATCCCGGGCCATGAAGGCGCGGGGATCGTCGTGGCTCTCGGTTCCGGGGTCACGCACCTAAAGGAAGGCGACCGCGTCGGAACGGCATGGCTGTTCAGCGCGTGCGGGCATTGCGACTACTGTCTTTCCGGATGGGAAACACTCTGCCCCGAGCAGCAAAACTCCGGATATTCGGTGAACGGAAGTTTTGCGGAATACGCATTGGGCCAGGCAGATTACTTGGGGCGCATTCCCAGTAATCTTTCCTTTGTGGATGCGGCGCCCATCCTCTGCGCCGGTGTCACCACTTATAAAGGATTGAAAATGACCGAGGCGCGGCCCGGTGAATGGGTAGTGATTACTGGAATAGGCGGCCTGGGTCACCTGGCCATCCAGTACGCAAAGGCCATGGGACTCCATGTCGCCGCAGTGGACCTCGGTCCGGAAAAAATGGCGCTGGCGAAAAAGCTGGGAGCCGAAATCACAATTGATGCGAAAACGCAGGACCCTCCCAAGGAAATTCAAAAACAAATCGGCGGGGCGCACGGAGTGCTTGTAACCGCGGTTTCGCCCATCGCCTTCAAGCAAGCGGTCGGCATGCTTCGTCGTGGCGGGACTTGCGTGCTGAACGGCCTGCCGCCCGGGGAGTTCCCTGTTTCGATTTTCGACCTAGTTCTAAACGGCTACACCATACGCGGCTCCATCGTCGGCACCCGCTTGGACCTCGAAGAATCTCTTGCCTTTGCCGGAGAGGGCAAAGTAAAGGCGACGATTGAGGTATTGCCGCTTGAATCCATCAATGACGTGTTCACCCGCCTGAAGAAGGGACAAGTGAATGGCCGCGTTGTACTTGGTCTTCGCGGGGAAGCGCTTGCGAAGGTGTCCGTGGCCCGCCTCGCGAGTTAATCCACGCTTCACCGCGCTTCCAGGCACGGTTCGTCGAGTTGGGTGTTAATCGTTCACCCGCGAAATGTGCAAAAGTTACAGCGGCTGCTTCATATTGCGCAACGTTGTTGGTAAAAGGAGAGATTTTCAATCATGCAGCCGAACGGACGGACTGCCTCCACGGGAAACCGTGTAGGCAATAAGATCCTCTTGTCAATTTCCGACAAGGAATACGCGCTGATTCTTCCTCACCTGGAGTTTCTCAGCATGCCTGGGCATCTTATTCTTTACGAACCGGACCAGCCGCTGGAGTTCGTGCATTTTCCGAATTCAGGCATGGTCTCTCTGGTAATTGCGACCGAAGATGGAAGGACTGTTGAAGTAGGAGAAGTTGGCAAGGAAGGGTTTGCCGGGGTACAGGCGGCCGTCGGCATAAACAAGAATCAAGTCCGCGAAGTCGTACAAATCGCCGGAGACGGATTCAGGGTGAAAATTGGTGCATTGAAAAAAGTCTTGCTATCAGCTCCACAGCTCCAACGGATTCTGACCCGCTACGCAGTCGTCCAGGGAATGCAATTCGCTCAAACCGCCGCGTGTAATCGGCTCCACAATATCGAACAGCGCCTCGCGCGCTGGCTGCTCATCACTCAGGACAGAGTGGATTCCCCCACCCTGTCTATCACCCACGATTTCCTGGCAACCATGCTGGGTACGGACCGCCCGACCGTGAGCTTGGCAGCCCGCGTTTTGCAGGACAAGCAGATCATCGAGTACACGCGCGGCGCAGTGCAGATTCTGAGCCGGGCAAAACTCAAAGAGCGCACCTGCGAGTGTTACGGCGTTATCCAACAGTATAATCGCGAGATTGGACTGAAATAACCCGGCCCATAGCGTGGGATATCCTACAGACAATAATCCTCGCTCCAAGTTACATTTCCCTTGAGGATTCATTTTTCCTGGGATGGACAAAAGAAACAAGAATATAAACCTGAAGGCACCCGCCTTCGATGCGCAAGCTTTTCTCGATTCGGCCGGTGTAGCTCGCAAAGTCAGGGAGTTCAAGAAAAATGAAGCGATCTTCTCGCAGGGCGACGCCGCTAAGAACGTTCTATATATTCAGAAAGGCGCCGTACGGCTTTCTGTAGTCAATGAAACCGGGAAAGAGGCCGTTGTCGCCGTTTTGGGACCCGGCGATTTTTTCGGCGAGGGATGCCTCGCCGGTCAACTGATTCGGATAGGGTCGGCGATTGCGATCACGGTCACCACTGCGCTTTTGATCGAAAAGAAGGAAATGATTCGCGTCCTCCATGCGGAACATGCCTTTTCCGACCGTTTCATCTCTTACATGCTTTCCAGGAACATCCGCGTGGAAGAGGATTTGGTCGATCAGCTTTTTAACTCCAGCGAGAAGCGGCTGGCTCGTACCTTGTTGCTGCTCGCGCGCTACGGCAAGGAAGACAAGCCCCAAAAGATGGTCCCCAAAATATCGCAGGAGATGCTCGCCGAAATGGTCGGCACCACCCGCTCGCGCGTGAACTTTTTCATGAACAAATTCAGAAGATTGGGCTTCATCAAGTACAACGGCGGCCTGCACATCGATACTTCGCTTCTGAGCGTTGTCCTGCACGACTGACAAGAGGCTCCGCCGATTCCAATTAGCCTCTCCGGAACCCGCCCCGCGCGCTAAACGAGAAGCCGTCAGTTTCGCGATGTGCTTATGCTGACGGATGTTTCAAAATATCCGCCAGAGCGTGCAACCGCGCCGCGTCAGTTGGACTCGTCGACATAGCGGCGGTCTTTTCCAAGGAAGGCGCCATCCCGCTCAACTTCGCCACTTTGCTCTTGCTCATGTGCGAACTCTCTGCGCCGTGGATCGCCGCTCGCAGAGCTGCAATTTGCTCCGCCGGCAAAGCCTGCGACCGCTCCAACTGATCCACGTACGCCTTCGCCACCACCAACTGTACGGGCCACTCGATCTTCTGCTGGTCCTGCACATTCAGCTCCGCCACCCGAACCGTCTTCGCCGCGTCGATTTCGTTCTGCGTCAGGAACTTGCGTCGGCGTAAGTTCAAAGATATCCAGCCCGCGTGCAATCTCCGAACCGTAGATATTGCCGTTGTACCAATACGCCGACCATTCGCCGCCCAACACCAGCATCTTCGAATCGATCGGCCCGCGGTCGAAGTAGGCAATCTCAAAAGGGTGCGCGGCGTCGGTGAAATCCATCACCGAAACGCCACCCTGGTACCAAGCCTGCACTTCGATGTCGCGCCCGGGTACCGGAATCAGTGAGCCGTTGTGCGCCACACAGTTTTCCGTATCGCTCTGCGCCGCCGGCAGCTTGTAATAACTCGCGAAAGTCAACTTATCGTTATTGAGATGGAAGATCGCGTCCGCGCCCCACTTGTTCGGGTCGTTCGGACGGCACCGCGCCCCCAGCCCTCCGCCCCACTCGTCGGTAAACACCACCTTCGTCCCATCGTTCGAAAACGAAGCCGAATGCCAGTACGAGTAATTCGGATCATTCACCGCGTCCACACGCTTCGGATGTACCGGGTCCTTGATGTCCAGCAGAATTCCATTTCCCGAGCACGCGCCCGCCGCCAATCCAATCGCCGAATACACCGTGATGTCGTGGCAATGGTTCGTATCCGCCGGCTTCTGCTCATCCTTGTCATGGCTCCCGCCGTTGTTCAGGCTGTTCAGCACGCCCGTCCGCGGATCGATAAACACCCGCGGGCTGGACACCACCTTCGCGTCCTGCGGCGCAGCCAGCGGAACCTTGATCACGTCGATACGAAACAGCGCCGTATTGGGGTCCTTGTCCGGCGCTTCACCCGAGCATCCCGCCAGTTCTTCCGCTTGCCGCACAAACGATGCGCCCGACACGTAGATATAAACGTTGTCCTTGTCGTTCGGATCCACCACCAGCGTATGCGTATGCGATCCGCGGCACGTCTGCACCGCTGCCACTTGCTTCGGGTTCTTGATGTCTGAAATGTCGAAGATCCTCACCCCGCGGAAGCGGTCCTTTTGCGCCGCCGGTATCCGGCGTTCCTTCTCATGCCCGGGAGACGGCGGAGGCTCCGGCGGAAATCCCTGCGTGCCGCAATCCAGCCGTCCATTCGGCATCTCCACCGACATGAACAGCAAGTTCTTGTACACCGACACATCGCCCTGCCCGCCCGGGCACACCAGCGAAGTTACCAACGCGGCCTGGGCTGGATTCGAGATGTCATAGATATTCACGCCGTAAAAATTTCCCTGGAAAAGGTGATTCCCCTGGAACGCCAAGTCCGAATTCGCGAACGCCAGCTGCGCGATCACGATCTGCAGCTCCTTCGGCATCCTCGACGCGCCGCCCATGCCGAGCTGGCCAAGCATGTGTTGCACCTTCGGATCATCGGGATCGCTGACCCCCAGGTGAAACGCGTCCGGCTTCTTGAGCAGCAGCACGTGTTTCAATCCCATCGCCGCTTCACCCGCGTCATACATTCCCGGTGTCAGCTTATACCGCGGATCGTTCACATCCGACCCCGTCATCCCCGCCGGCAGCGGCGGAGCCGGCTTTGGAGCAAACGGATTGTCGTCCGCCTCCGGCGCCTTCGCAGGTTCCTGCGCGGGCGGTGTGGGTGCAGATGTCTGCGCCTGCATCCGGCTCACACCGGAACACAAAATAATCGCCGCCACTGCCGCACGAATAGCAACACTGGGCCCTCGGTTCATCGTTTCTCCTCTAAAGGTTTTTTCTCCAACATCGCCTGCATAATCCTAATCTCCGCCCGTTGCGTATTATCCGCATCCGTCGCGAAGTCGAACAAGTCGGCATCCTGCCCCGCGCCCGCCGTGTCAAACAAATCCTTCACCATGATCAACGCGCCATTGTGGTGCTGAATCATCCCCGTCAAAAATAAGTGGTCGAACTCCGCGCCCTTCGCCTTCCGCAGCGCCTCCATCTGCTCCGCCGTCAGCATCCCCGGCATCAGCGCCATCGCCATCGGAGGGGACGAATGGCCAGACATATCCATGCCGGGTTTACCCGACACATCCCCGTCGGGCATTCCCGCCATCGTCATGGAAACCGATTCTCCGCGCGCCGCCAGCCACCGCTGCATGAATTTTATCTCGTCTGATTGCGAGCTGCTGATCCGCGCTCCCAGCGACCGCACATCCTTATTCTCCGTGTGCGACGCAATCAGCGCCGTCATCTCCACCGCCTGCTCATGATGCATGATCATGCCCTGCATGAACTTCACATCCGCCTGCGACCATTGTGGCGGCGAGCCCTTCGTCGTCGGAGGCAGCGTCCTGCTCGGCTTCCCCGGCGCACCCGGCTGCACCACAACCGGCGTCGCCGAATCACTCTGCTGCGCGCGCGCACCGCAGCAGAAAAAACCCGTGGCACTGCTCGCCGCAAGCAGCACGCCACACAGCACCGCCGGTCCTTTCGCAGAGCGGAGCTTGCGCTCGCCGCCAAAACGGCAAAGCTTCCACTTCGGCTCATGGCTAAACATCAGCATCCCCCATCGCTATTAAATCACAGGTCGCGACCGACTACCCGCCCGGTTAACGGTTAATATAGGTCTGCCAAAGCGCCTTCAGGAGAACCTTCGCCATGTCACCCAAGCTCGATCTTTACAACAATGCCTACGGAAATTACGAGTCGGACGCCTACCGCGAAGTCCGCATCGAAACCTACGGCGAAGACCTCGGCCAAACAAGCTGGGTCACCACTGAGGAGTCTGCCGAAATCCCCGAGCTGCTTGCCCTCGAGCGCGATTCGTATGTCTTGGAAATTGGCTGCGGTTCCGGTGGCTACGCCTTGCACCTCGCTGAAAAAGTCGGCTGCCGCATCCTCGGTCTGGACCTCAACGAATCCGGAATCCGCAACGCGAACCAGCTTGCACAATCCCGAGGCCTCGCTTCACTGGCGCGTTTCCAGCAAGTTGACGCTTCGAAGGATCTCCCTTTCGACGAAGAGACTTTCGATGCCGCATTCTCAAACGATGTTTTGTGCCACGTTCCCGGCAGGCTCGGCGTCCTCGCCGAAATCTTCCGCGTGCTGAAGCCCGGCGGCCGCTTCCTCTTCACTGACGCTCTCGTAATCGCCGGAATGGTTTCCGCCGAAGAAATCGCCACCCGCAGCTCCATCGGCTTTTACGCCTATAGCCCAACCGGCGAAAATGAACGCCTCATGCACCAAGCCGGCTTTTCCGGCATCCGCGCAATAGACACCACCGAAAACGCCGCCCGCATCTCAAAGCGCTGGCACGACGCCCGCGAAAAACGCAAACCAGACTTGCTCGCCGCCGAAGGCGCCCCTACCTTCGACGGCCTGCAACGCTTCCTCTCCTCCGTCCACATCCTGTCCACCGAAAACCGCCTGCTCCGCCACCTCTACTTCGCCACCAAACCATAGTGATGTTCTCGGCGTCGGCGGGTGGCCGACTCTTCGGTTTTCGTAGCGCCGGGCCCGTCTTGTGAATCCCGTAGGGATTCACCCAGAGTCCTTTGCGAAGGGCCGGCTCTTTTCTCCCCCGTGGCCTAGTCTGTCATTCCGAACGAAGCCGCTTTTGGCCCGCCTGCCGGGAGACAGGCCGACGAGGCTTGCCCGCCGAAGTGGTGACCTGCTGCTGCCTGCTTTCGCGTTTCGTAGCGCCGTAGGCGCGCCAAAAGTTAGCCCAGCGTGTCAACGCTGGGCACGCCGCAAAAATACCGCCCCAGCGCCGTAGGTGCAACACACGTCTCCCGCTCCTTCGTAGCGCCAGGCTAAGCCAAAAACCTGAACCCAACATCCTCAAAGCAGAATCAAATCCTGCACGGGAAGAGCAAAGCAAATCGATCGCATACGAAATGCCGCACCAAGGAGGCCTTCACATGTCGAACGAGCAATTATTTTCATCCGGAGCTCTAAATCTCTGGGACATCACCATCGACCGAGCCGACAAGCTCTTTTCCAGCCTAACTCCCGATCAGCTCGCAAAAGAAATCGCGCCAGGCAAAAATCGCCTGATCTATCTCTGGGGACACCTCACCGCGGTTCATGACCGCATGCTCCCGTTGCTCGGCCTAGGCCCGCGTCTCCATCCCGAGTTCGACGATCCTTTCCTTTCAAACCCGGACAAAGCCTCCTCGAACACCCCTCCCGCCGAACAAATAAAGAAAGCTTGGACTGAAGTGAACGGAAAACTCCGCGCCGGCTTCGCAACCCTTTCGCCGGCCGACTGGCTTCAGAAGCACGCCTCCGTCTCCGCAGAAGATTTCGCCAAGGAACCTCTGCGCAACCGTTTCGCCATCCTGCTGAGCCGCACCAACCACCTGTCCTACCACCTAGGCCAGGCAATCTTGGCAACTAAATAGGCGGGTGGCGCACCCTTCTGCATCACACCGGAGTTCAATTAAGCCACGGATTACATTTGCGGGTGCCGCACTCTTCGGTTTTTGAAGGGTGCGGGTTTTGACGTCGCAGCCTTAAAGTCTTTCCTCTCAGCTTCCCGCTTAGATCCTCAAGTCCAAAAATCGCAGTTTCCCATTTTGGGAATGACCCTCCCAACCACCACTCCCAAAACGACTTGCGAAATGCTCACACAAATCTGGATTTGCATCGTGTGTTAGCTTTGAAGTGGAGCTATGTGCAGCACAGAAAAAGTCGGCGCAGTAAGCAGTTCAGGAACGGCAGCCACCATGCGTGTTTACCCTGAGTTGCGAAGGGTTCACCCTGAGCTGCGAAGGCCGCCCGTCGTCCCGCGACTAGTTTCTCACCGCGAACTCTCGCACGCCGCTCCGTTCTCCACCAATCGCGCCAAATTAAATCGCCAAACTCCGGAAATAGAACACCTCGCAACCCGCAGAAAACAAACAGCGGCGATCTGCTCAAATCGCCAAAAAATCAACATTTGCTTCGACGAAAATCGGTCTTTCAACGCATTTCTATCCGGCACAAGCTCATATATAGAAACGGCCGTAACTCACTCAAAACAAACCATCGGAGAATTTCTATCCGGGGCCAGAACTGCATGCATAGGAACGCAGGACGCGTTCCTAACCGGTTCTGCGCCACAAACAAAAATCGCTCTAACCCATTCAAAACAAAAACGCCGGATCATTTCTAACCGGTTCTAGATTTGCACACATGCGAAATTGGTTACGTCAGGGCACGGCTTTAGCCGTGCCGAAGAGCGTCCCAAATTCAGGGGTTTTAACCCCTGAGGTTCGCGACACCAATAGTTCGGCCATTTATAAGACGCGCTCAAGCCACTCACAGCCCACCGGTATTCCCCTAGCCACTAGTCACTCATCACTCGCCACTGGCCCCTATGCTAGACTGGGCGGCAATTCGATGCCTGCCCGCGGAAAATTTATCGTTCTCGAAGGAATCGACGGCTCCGGCAAACGCACCCAGCTCGAAATGCTCGTGCGCGCCTTCGCCTCCCACGGCGTCGCTTGCTCGCAGATCAGTTTCCCGCGTTACGACGGTTTTTTCGGCAAAATGGCCGGCCAATATCTGAACGGAGATTTCGGTTCCCTCGAAGCCGTGGACCCGCACTTCTCTGCCCTGCTCTACGCCGGGGACCGTTTCGAGGCCAAACCGCGCATCGAATCCGATCTTGCCTCCGGACAAACCGTGGTCGCCGACCGTTATATCGGATCAAATCTCGCGCATCAGAGCGCTCGCGTCCCGCCCGAAAAACGCGCTGAATTCCTGCAATGGCTCAAGCAGCTTGAATATCAGGTGTACGCGCTGCCCTCAGAAGATCTCGTCATCTATCTTCGCGTGCCTCCCGCCGAAGCTCATCGCCTGGTCGGCGAAAAGGCCGCCCGCGATTACACAAAATTACGCCACGACATTCACGAATCCGACCTCGCGCACTTGCAGGCCACCTCGGAAGTGTACGACCAGCTCGCGCGCCAGCCGAATTGGGTGAAAATCGAATGCTACGATAGCGCGGCCGAAAGCGTTGCGCGCTCCCGAATCAATTCACCAGGAAATTCTGGCAGCCGTCCAGGCGCGCGTCACTCCCACTCTGCGAGCTAACAAATAATATGGGCTTCGGCGAATTTCTCGGCAATGAACGCATCGTCACAGCGCTTCGCGGAATGTTGCGCCGCGAACGCGTCCCCAGCGCCCTGCTTTTCACCGGCCCGCGCGGAATCGGAAAATACACGCTGGCCCGGATGTTCGCCCAAGCCGCCAACTGCGAGCGCCTGAAGGATGATTTCTGCGGCGAGTGTGAGCCCTGCAGGAAAATCGCGCGCCTTGCCGATCCCGCCCCTCTCATCGAGTTGGGTCTCGCCGAACGCGGCGAAAGCGCCGATGCAGCTATGGTCGAGCGCATGCCCCTGCTCATCGAAACCAATCCCGATGTTTGGCTCATCGTTCCCGACCCCGTGCGCCTGCGCACTCCGGTCGCGCGTCCTATGATTCGCGTGGGCCAATTGCGCGCCGTGCAGCGCGCCGCCTATTTCAAGCCCCATGGCCGCCGCCGCGTTTTTATTCTCGACGGCGCGGACACCATGCGCTGGACTGACGCCGACGTCTTCCTGAAAATCCTGGAGGAGCCGCCGGAGTCCGCCACCTTGATTCTTCTCGCGCCCACTCCGGATTCTTTGCTGTCCACCATCCGCTCGCGCTGCCTGCAATTCCATTTCGCCCCCGTTCGCGAGGAGCAGATGGAAGCGTTCCTGAAGGAACGCACCGGCGCAAAAGCCGCCGACCGCAAACTTCTCGCTCAACTTTCCTGCGGCAGCCCCGGAATGGCGCTCACGCTCGATCTGGAAGAATCCTCGCGCCTGCGCCGGGCTGTTTTGACCCTGCTCGGCCAGGCCATCACCGGAGAAAAATCCGGCCAGATGTTCGCCGCCACCGCCCAGCTCGCCAAACGCGAAAAGGAATCGTTTGAAAATATTCTGGACCTGTTTTATAGTCTGCTCACCGACCTTCTGGAATTTTCCCAAGGTCAGAAACAATACTTGCCTCGAAACCCGGATCTACGCCGGGAGCTAGAGGCCCTCGGCCAAAAAATAAACTTTGAATGGGTTTTGCGGGCTACGCAGGGCTTTGACGTGCTGGATAGCCGCTTGCGGCGTAATGTGGGCCGGCAACTCGGCCTCGACGCTCACCTCGCCTCGCTTGCAAACCGCTAGGACAAAATAAAATTTCGACTATTTTTCCGAATCCTGCAACCGAATCTCTCCTGGCGCAGTCATAACAAGGAGAAGGTGCAAGGAGCACTTATATGGTAAATCGCAAACTTTTCCGCCCCAGCCTCACGGAGGTGAAGGACCAGTTCGCCGCGCCCCGCCCGGTGCAGTCCATGCCCCAGCAGGTCGCGCCCAGGAAGAAGCCGGCACCCCCGGATCAGACTCATGCTGAGAATTTCTACTTCGTCAAGCAGATGCAGTCGCGCACGCCCGTCGCCGTGGTGTTGAACGACGGTGAAGTGCTGCGCGGCACCGTGGAATGGTACGACAGAGAATGCATCAAGCTGACGCGCTACGGCAGCCCCAACATCCTGCTCTACAAGCACTCCATCAAGTACCTCTATAAGGATGGCGACGAAGCCGCACAGGGTGGCACGAACGGGCAGTAAGTCGAGTCTCACTCTGGCAGTCGAAGATAGAGGAAAACTAAGCCCGGCTCTCTCGATTCTTTCTAAACGGGCCCACAAAAAAAGTCATCAGCGCCTTGGCAACCAGCCTGCCGCGGTCGTCGCGCACGTCGCAATCCACCACCGCGATGTGCCTCCCTCGACGCACGACCTCAGCCTCGGCGAACACAGTGCCCGCTTCCACCGCTTCCAGAAAATTAATCTTCATCTCCACCGTAGCCACTCGCGTCCCGCGCGGACACGCCATGTAGGTCGCCAGCCCTCCCGCTGTATCGGCCAGCGCCGCGAGTACCCCGCCGTGGACCACGCCGTAAACTTGTTTGTGCAGCGCCTCCACCGGCATGCGAAGCGTTACTTTCCCCCGCTCCGCTTTTTCGATGACGAAACCAAGTTGTTTCGCAGTATTGCTCGTGCGGATGCGTTCTTGCACGTCGCTTGCCGCAAGATACTCAGTCGGCTTGGAAGCACGCGCCATATCAGGAGGCTGTCTGACCTCCATCGATCGGAATTACGGTGCCGGTAACCCAAGAAGATTCGTCGGACGCGAGATACAAAGCCATAAGCGCGATGTCTTCCGGCTTTCCAAAACGCCCGAGCGGAAGTTCCGCGATTCGCTGCTTTCGCGCTGCTTCGGGGTCGGGCGTCTTAGAGAGCGAAAGAAGGGCCATCTCGGTTTCGACCATCGCCGGGCATACGCAGTTCACACGAATGTTGTCTTGCGCGTGGTCGAGCGCCATTGCTCGCGTCAATCCGGCAACCCCGGCTTTTGCCGCGCAATAAGCGGCGCGCCGCTGGCGGGCTACGATTCCAAGGTACGAACCGATGTTGACGATCGCGCCTCCTCCGGATTTCCGGAGCGCCGGGATCGCTGCGCGCGACACGAGAAATGTTCCGGTCAAATTCGTCGCCAGCACCCGGTTCCAGTCTTCGTCGGAAGTTTCTTCGGCGGTTCCAACCAAAACGGCGCCCGCATTGTTCACAATGATGTTTAGATGGCCAAAGTGCTGTGCGACACGCGCAATCGCAGCCTCCACGGCTTTGCGATCGACAACGTCGCACGTTACCGCCAATGCTTTGCCACCCGATGACTCAATCTCGCGCGCGACAACTGCCAAAGGCTCTTTCCGTCGCCCTGCCACGGCAACTTGCGCGCCTTCGGCAGCAAACGCCAACGCACAGGCGCGGCCGATTCCCGTCCCACCACCTGTGATGAACGCTACTTTCCCCGAAAGTCGCTCCACCTTCGTGCCCCTGCGGCGCGTCTAATGTGCAAGCGGCCGGGCAGCGAATCTAGCACCCAAGTACGAGCCGTGCAAGCGAACGCACCGGTTGCTGCCCGCAGCAGGCGGCTGCTACAGTAGAGTGAGGCCAATGAAAATCGGCGTCACATACCATTCGAAATATGGCAGTTCCGGCGTGCTTTCGCTATTGGTACTTCTCTTTGCGACTACGGTCCATCCGCAAGGTGCGAGCGGCCCGTTGGCTCCCGTACCTGCTAGTCAACGCGCCTTGCTGAAAACAAGGTTGGTCTCTTACACCGAAGCATATCGCAACAAGGATTGGGCCGCGCTCTACGAACTGGTGTCGGACCAGAACAAGATGAAACTGGACAAGAAGCTCAAAGTAACCAAGCGCATATTCGTTCGAGACATGCAAGGTACGTACGATCTGCAGCGGATCATTAAATTTACGCCGGTTCGGACGAAGCCCGGCGAGTCCTCCGGAACCTACGACATCTACGGCTGTGGGAAGATTCCTAACGTGAAGCTCGAACGCATCGCAGCAGTGCGCGCAGTTTGGGAGCATGAGAACTGGTTCTTCGAGAATTGGGATTACGCCGATCCTCCCGAAGACTGCTCTCATCTCTCCGATCCTGCGTGGAAACCCAAATTTCCGCTCAAGCTCGATGGCCCCATGCTGCAAGTGTCGTGCGAGCTGTATACGTGCACACTCTAACTCTATGAAAATCGGAATCACATGCTATCCAACGTATGGCGGCTCCGGAGTGGTCGCGACGGAGCTGGGGATCGAGCTTGCCGCGCGGGGCCATGAGATTCATTTCATCAGCTACGCGATGCCGATCCGGCTGAGCTCGACGCACGAGCGGATTTATTTTCACGAAGTGGAAGTCACCTCGTACCCGCTTTTCGATCACCCTCCTTACACTCTGGCGCTCGCAACCAAAATGTTTGAGGTTGCCGAAGAAGCCTCACTGGACCTGCTGCACGTGCACTACGCGATTCCCCATTCGGTGAGCGCGCTGCTAGCGCGAATGATGGCGCAGCCGAAGAAGCTGCCGTTCATCACGACGCTGCATGGCACGGACATTACGCTGGTTGGCAACGATCGCAGCTACCTTCCCATCACCCGGTTTTCAATCGAGCAGAGCGATGGGGTCACCGCGATTTCAAAGTATCTGCGCGAGCGCACAATTCACGATTTTGAAATCAAGCGGCCCATCGAAGTGATTCCGAATTTCGTCAACTGCGATCTGTACACGCGATGCAAGGATCAGTCTGCGCGGCAACAATGGGCGAAGAACGGAGAGCCCATACTGATGCATCTATCGAACTTCCGTCCGGTGAAGCGGGTCTGCGACGTGATCGAAATCTTTGCGCTGGTCCGCGAAAAGATTCCGGCCAAGCTGGTGCTGATGGGCGATGGCCCGGACCGCGGTTCGGCTGATTTCATGGTGCGCAAGAAGGGCCTTTCAAAGGATGTATTTTTTCTGGGGAAACAGGACAAAGTTCAGGAGAAATTGGGTCTGGCGGATTTGTTTCTTTTACCGAGCGACGAGGAATCGTTCGGCTTGGCGGCGCTGGAAGCCATGGCCTGCGAGGTTCCGGTGATAGCGACAGACGTCGGAGGGCTGCCGGAGGTGGTCACGCACGGCGTGGACGGCTACCTGATTCCGCCGCGCGACGTTAAAGCCGGAGCCAAGTACGCGCTTGAGATTCTCATGCGTCCTGACCGCGGCCGCTCGATGGGCCAACAGGCGCGTGTCAATGCCCGCAGCAAGTATTGCTCGAACGACGTAATCCCTCAGTATGAGAACTACTACCAGAGCGTGTTAGAACTCCGCAACAAAGCGAACGCCTGAGCCTCAACGATCGATGAAGGGAACCAGATGAAGAGAGCGCACGGCCATGTTGATGTCGCTCTGGGTGATTTTCGCGCCGGAACCGAATGCCACGGTAAAAATGAACCGGAATTGGCGATTGTTATCGTCGAAAACGCGCAGCGCCACCGGTTGGCCTTTCGCTGGATCTCCGAACTGAAACCCTCGGTTTTTTCCCCAGTCAAATGAATAGAACTCCGGCCCCCCAGCCGATTGCAGGTCAGGGCCAAAAGATAATTTCCAAAGCAGCAGCACGTTGCTCCGCCTCGCCGCGTCCACCTTCATAACTGGAGAGAATTGCGCAGGTGACGCTCCGTACACTGCTTGATACAGAGCATAGTTCGAGTCAATCGGCTGATTGGCGAATACATTCGCGAATTTCTGGTATTCGGTGGGGTTCGAAGATTTCAGCGAGTGGATTACATCTAATTGTGAATCGGGATCGAAGAACACTATCACTTGTCCCGAGTTGGAGACGAACTGGATGTAAGACAATGACTCGACGTTTTTTATCTTCACATTCCACGGAACATTGAATTCATAGTCGAAGGCTTTAGGTTGCGAACCCTTTGCCGTGTCCTCGGAAGTTGTGGGTAACGGCTGAGGAACGTCCGCGAGCCAAGGACTAGATGCCTCCCATCGCTTCGCCTCAAACCAAGTGAGCGTCTGCGCTCCGAACTCCACACAAAAAACGGCGATGAGAATCACCAAGACCAATAAACTAATAGCGGGTAGTGCGCTACCCTTGTCTTCCTCTTCGTTCATTCGAGCTAGTTCGTCCATGGTGTCGAGAACGGTCATTCTACGCCATCCGGTCGCGCGACGCCGCAGGATTCAAGAAGACGCATTGGTTTCCGGCTGTTGCGTCAAATGAGCACTGCGTCCGCACAGGCGAAAATCTCAGAGTACTCCGCGGAGGGATTACCGTGCCTTACTGCCAACCCTTAATCGCGTTGTGCTTTTTTCTTTTGTTGCGGTGGCATGACAGAAAAATGAATTTTCTGCGCTGCCCGCGAGGGAGAGTGCCTTAGGGCTGCCGGCGAAGCCTCGCTCGTTCATCTTGACAATCGCTGTTTGCAAGGATATACGAGCCCGCAGAGTGCCCGCGGTCCGGGCATCGCTACGTGAAGGAGCTCGTGATGAACTGGACCCAGGTTTACGACCCGCTTGGCCATTGGTGGCTCTCCACGCTGGTCGCGGCGTTGCCGATCATCGTACTGTTCACGCTGCTGGCAGGCTTGCGAGTGAAGCCCCATTGGTGCGCGATCGCCGGCGCCTGCACCGCAGTCTTCGTCGGGATTCTGATATTCCACATGCCGCTGATTCTAGCGGCATCGGCTTTCGGGTACGGCGTAGCATACGGCGTCTTGAAAATCGCATGGATCGTTCTCGCCGCGGTATACCTGTACGACATCTCCGTGGAAACCGGGCAGTTTGAAATCATGAAGGAATCAATTGCCGGGATCACGCCCGACCGCCGCCTGCAAGTTCTGCTCGTGGCGTTTTGTTTTGGCGCGTTCATCGAAGGCGCTGCGGGCTTCGGGGCGCCCGTCGCGATTGCCGGCGCGTTTATGATTGGTCTCGGGTTCCGCCCGTTTCATGCTGCCGCTCTCAATCTGATCGCGAACACCGCGCCGGTTGCCTGGGGAGCGATCGGGACGCCCGTCCACGCGCTCGCCGCTGTTTCCGGGCTACCTGAATCCGACCTTAGCGCCATGATCGGCCGCATCCTTCCGTTTACGGCGGTTATCGTGCCCCTGTGGCTGGTGCGAACGATGGTGAATTGGGAAGAGACGTTCGAAGTGCTCCCCGCCATTCTCGTCGTGGGCGTTTCATTCTCCCTTACGCAGTATTTCTGGTCGAATCATGTGGACAGTAACCTGGTGGATATCGCAAGCGCGATCGTGTCCATCATCGTGACGATTGTGTTCCTACGCTTCTGGAAGCCGAAAAGAATCTGGCGCTTCGATTACGACAAACCCGAAGGCGCGTCTGCCGTTGCTCCGCCTTCCTCCGAGATCGCCGACGACATGGGCGGTAAATGGCCGGCCAAGGAATACGATGGGTACGTCGCGCCGAAAAAATATCCCGCCAGCGTCGTGCTGAAAGCCTGGATGCCGTTCGCGATTCTCTCGTTATTCGTTCTGCTCTGGGGCCTGCCGAAGGTGAAACTCGCCATCAACCAGGCGACCACCCCCGCGTTCCGTGTGGTGCAGGCCGACGGAAAAGTCCGCCCCGGGCCGCCGGGCTGGAACTGGCCCTATCTGCACAACGCCATTTCGCGCTCGGCTCCCGTGGTGACGAAACCGACACCGGAAGGCGCGCGCTACGATTTCAACTGGCTTTCGGCGACGGGGAGCGGATGCTTTCTCGCCGCGCTCGTTTCCGGTCTGCTTCTTGGCATGAGCCCTGTGGCGCTGATGAAAACATTCTGGCGTACGCTGGTGCGCATGCGCCTGGCAATGGTGGCCATCTCGTTCATGTTGGGTTTGGGGTTCGTCACGAGGTACTCGGGGCTCGACGCCGTGCTGGGCCTGGCGTTCACGCGGACCGGCTGGCTGTACCCGTTCTTCGGGACGTTTCTAGGCTGGCTCGGGGTGGCGCTCACCGGCAGCGACACCTCCTCAAACGCGCTCTTCGGCAGCCTGCAGCGGATCACTTCGCAGCAGCTCGGCATCGATCCTATCCTGATGTGCGCGGCGAATAGCGCGGGTGGAGTGATGGGCAAGATGGTGGACGCGCAGTCGATCACCATCGCCACCGCCGCGACCGAGCAGGTCGGCAACGAAGGTATGATTTTCCGCTTCGTGTTCTGGCACTCGATCGCTCTCGGGGCAATCGTCGGCGTCATCGTCATGCTGTACGCTTACGTCTTCCCGCATCTGGTTCCGCACGGCTTGACGTTCGTGAAATGACGCTCTACTCTGCGCGCAAGGCGTCGACGGGGTCGATGGTTGCGGCGCGGCGAGAGGGTAGGTAGCAGGCCAGGTAAGCAGTCACAACAACGCCGAAGGTCACCGCAGCGTAGGTGATCGGGTCGAGCGGGCTCACGTTGAACAAGAGCGACGACATCAGACGCATCACAACGAAAGCTGCAACGAGGCCACAGACGATCCCGATGCCTGTGAGCCATAATCCGTGGCGAACGAACATGGCGATGAGCGCCGGGCGTTGCGCGCCGAGCGCCACGCGAATGCCAATCTCGCGAGTCCGTTGCGAAACGGAATAGGCGATCACCCCGTAAATCCCGACGATTCCGAGCAGCAGCGCCATGCCTCCCGCCACCGCGAGCATTACCAGAGTGAACGAAGTGCGTGCCATCGATTCGGTGTAAAAATGACCGAGCGTGTGGACGCTTGAGAGCGGGACATTCGGATTGACGGACCAAACCGTCTCGCGGACTTCCTTTAAGAAAGCTTCCGAACCGGCGCGCGGACTACGGATGGTGAAAGCGATGTCGCGGCGCAGCGATTCTTTCTCACCGTCGAAGCGGTCCATCATGACGGGCCAGTACACGGAGGTAGGCGCATCCTGGTTTACGCCGTCGTCGTGTACATCGGCGACAACGCCGATAATTTCGCGCCAATCATCGGTGTTGGCCGCGCGGATTCGCTTGCCGAGAGCATTATTCGCGTCGTGCCAGTACTCGCGCGCGAAATTTTCGGAGATGAGCAGCGACGGGAATTTTCTGGTAGGTGTCCGACCAAGTGATATCCCGGCCGGCGACGAGAGGAGTTCCGAGCGTTGCGAAAAATCCGGGAGAGATATGTATGAAACGGCGTATCGGCGGAATGTCGCCTTCCGCGTACGAGCGATCTTGCGCAAAAATCAGATCGTTGGAATCTTCCCCATCCATGGGAAGCGAGCTGGAAAACCCTACAGAGGACACACCGGGAATCGCCGCTAATTTATTCAGAATTTCCTGATCCATACGGACAATCCGCTCCCGTTCGGAGTCCGGTATCTGCGCTTCAGGAACGAAGAAACGGAAAGTTTGCACTGAGTCCGGCCCCACGAACCCCGGAGGAACGTGCATCAAAGCGCGAAATGTGCGAATCATCAAGCCGGAGCAAATCAGCAGCACGAGAGCCAAGGCCACTTGGACGACTACCAGAATGTTTCGTGCGCGATGCTGCTCGCGGCTCTGGCTCAGCGCGCGCCCTCCTTCGCGGAGGCTGGTGTTCAAACGCGCCCCGGCGTACTTGAAGATCGGAATGGAGCCAAACAGCAGGCTGGAAAACAGGGTGATGGCCAGCGTGAACAGTAGAACTGGAACGTCAATACCGAATTTCGTGGATGCGCGGGATGCCGGTTGGCGCCATGGCAACCAGGACACGTAGCGCGCCATAGGCCAAGGCTAATCCGAGCAAGCTTCCCATGAGCGCGAGGATGACGCTTTCGAAGAGCAAGTCTCCGGCGATTCGCCGCCAGCCCGCGCCGAGAGCTGCGCGAATAGCCAATTCCTGGCGCCGTCCTTCGACGCGCACAAGGAGCAGGTTCGCGACGTTGGCGCAAGCGATTAACAACACCAGCGCAATCGAACCCATCAGCACCCACAAAGCGTTACCTACGTCGCCAACGACTTCCTGCTTCAACGAACGCAGATTCGGCCCGATGTGCGCACTCTCGAAAAGTTTTACGCTGAAGCCCTCCGGCGGTGGAAAACTTCGAGAGACGATCGGCAGCATGCGCGCAACGTCAGCACTCGCTTGGGCCATGGTGACGCCCGGCTTGAGCCTGGCCAGCGCGCGGTAACTGAAATTGCCCAACTTCGTTTTGCTGCGGTCCCACTTGAACGGAGCGATGATCGCAGCGTCCTGGTCGTCAAGAAAATGAAACCCCTGGGGCAATACGCCAATGATTTGTCGCGGCTTCCCGTCCGCGGTGATCGAGCGCCCGATAACGGAAGGGTCGCCGCCGAACTTCTGGCGCCAGTAGCCGTACGATATCAGCACAGTCTCCGGCGCTTCGGGCGAATCGTCCTGGCGGGTGAACAAGCGTCCCAGCGCAGGGACCACACCCAAGAGCGGCAGAGTGCCATCGGTGACGTCAAGGCCGCGAACCTTCTCGGGCTCTCCCATACCAGTGACGCTGAACGAATCTTCGTTGTAGGCGCCGATGTCCTGGAAAGTGGTGCTCTGTTCGCGATCGATGAAATAGACCGATGGCGCCATGTTGAGGTCTTTGATGTTGATGCCCGGCGCGGTGTGCCATACGCCGATCAGCCGGTCCGGCTCCGGATACGGCAAAGGCTTTAGCAGCACGCCTTCCAGGACGCTGAAGATGACGACGTTCGCGCCTATCCCGGCGGCGAGCGTAATCAGCGTGATAATGGTAAACATCGGCGCTCGGCCGAGCCTTCGCAGAACCTGCCTGAGTTGATCGGTGAACGTTCCCATGATTCAGCGCCTCCCCACTAGGACGTGCATTCGCGGGCTGCCTGCAACCGACTTAACGTGCGCAATGCCGCCTTGCAAGATAGTACGTGGGAAGTGTGGGAAATGTTCAGACGAAAAGCGGTGAAAAACGACGCGACACAAGGATCGGGTGGTGGCAATTATAGAAACGATTAGACTTGGCGCTGTTGTTTGTTTTCAGTGAGTTAAAATGGCGGCGGCCATAGTCGCGGCGAGCGCGGCTGCGGAGTAGGCCGCGGTGACATATAGAATTGTGAGATGATTCGTTTTGGCGCGCGAAATTTCGAGGCGCATGGAGGAGTGATGGTGATTTTTCGCATGTGGCAGTGCGGGGCGGCAGCAGTACTCGCTGCGATGTTTGTGGGGATGGTGTCGAGCGGGTCGGCACAGGCACCGACGCCGAGCGCGAGCGACCTCGATCCGAAGGTGCTGGCCTACAAACTGCCGGACCAGATTCCGTGGAAGGACGATCCGATCGGGGCGAAGATGGCGGTCCTGGAGGGAGATCCTTCGAAGCCGGGGCTGTACGTCGTACTGGTGAAGTGGACTCCGCATCACATGAGCCATCCGCACTGGCATCCGAACGACCGGTTCATCACAGTGATTTCGGGGACGTGGTGGGTGGGCACGGGAGCGAAATTCGATCCGGAGAAGACTGTTGCGATGCCGGCGGGGAGCTTTGTGACGCATTTTGGGAAACAAATTCACTACGATGGGGCGAAGGATTCGGAGGCGGTGCTGGAGATCGTGGGAGAAGGGCCGGCAACGGCTACGCCCGCCGAAGTAAAGTAAGCGGCGGACGAAAGAATTTTGAGGCGAAGCGCGGCACTAAAACGGCGACAGCCCTCGAAAGCGTCGGACCAGGCGTGAGCCGCACGGAAGGGTTTGGGAGCGCGACGTCCAGACCCGCACCCTTTGCAGAAAAGAAAACGCAAAGGATGCGGCACCCGCAAACTCGATTCGAGGCGTGATTTAAATCTGATGCGAGGCTGAGCCACCGACCTAACGTGCGAGGACCTGCGAATGCGGAACTTCAGCGGCTAAAGTCCGCTCGATCTTGCCGCGCTTATGTCGTGGCTGAAGCCGCGACCCACAAGGCAAAAAGAGCCGGTTTGGGCGGCGTGGCCACTTCTAACTGCGATTCCCGTTCCCATCTAACCTGCGTTTATTCCAGGAGGCCGGCGAAGGGTTCGGCGGTAGCTAGTTCGGGGATTTCGATGTGGATTTGGGTGCCCTGGCCTTCCTGGCTGCGGATGTCCATTTTGAATTGATCGCCGTAGAGCAGGCGCAGGCGTTCGTGGACGTTGCTGATGCCGATGCCGCCGCCGTAAACTTCGGCGAGCCGCTCGGTGGAGATGCCCATTCCGTTGTCTTCGATTTCGATGAGCAGCCGGCCATCCACGCGGCGAGTGCGAATGTGGATTTCTCCTCCCTCCAGACGAGGGCCGAGGCCGTGCTTGATGGAATTTTCCACCATAGGCTGGAGCAGCATGCTGGGAACGAAAGCCTCGAGAGCATCCTCGTCAATTTCCTTAAAAATTTGCAGCTTGTCGCGGCCGAAGCGGATCACTTCGATGTCGAGATAATCGTCAATGAATTCGAGTTCCTCGCGCAGGGGGACAAAAGTCTCATGCTTGCGCAGCAAGCGGCGCAGAATATTGGAGAGCTTCAAGACCACGCCGCGCGCCATGTCCGGATCGAAACGGATGAGCGAAGAAACCGTGTTCAGCGTGTTGAAAAGAAAATGGGGATTGATCTGGCTGGTCAGCGCGTCCATGCGCGCTTTCAGGAGAAGCTGCTGGTTCTGCTCGAGGTTCATCTCGATGCGGGTGTTGTTCCAGATTTTTATGGCCATAGCCACGCACATCACCGAAGAAAGCACGACCAGGAGCGCGTAGCCCCAGTTTTGCGGATGAAAGTCGAAAAGCCAATTGTGCGGAACAACTCTTGCCAGCACGAGTTCGCCCACCGAGAGCGCGGCACAGGTGAAAAGAGGCAGCATGGCCCAATTTCCCTTGGCGTAACGCACCAGCCGCCAAATCCATTGCGGGATACTCAAGAAAAGAAAGGGGCCGAAATGCCAGACGTCCTCTTTTTCCGGCAATAATTCGCGAACCATTCCGGCGATAAGACCTACCAAGGCCGCCGTCGGGCTGGAAAGCCATTCGTGATTGCCAAACGCGGGAAGACTGATCAGCGAGCCGCCGAGCAGGCCGACGATGCGGCCGCCAATCAAGCCCATCAGGAAAGAGCCTTCGAAGGTGAGATCGAAAAAGCGATATCCGACCAGACGCAGCACAACGCCGATGGCCAGCGGCGGCGCGAGAAAAAGCATCAACATCACTTTTTGGTCGGAATCGCGAACTTCGGTGAAAAGCATGCTGCGGAACGAGCGGAAGCGGACCAAAAGCGCCGCCAATGACGCTGCGAATCCAACCTTCAGCACCAGAATGAACAGCAGGTCTTGTCCGCCAAAAAGTGTGCCCATTTCGCTCGCAGACTTCGGTGAATCCTTCGCGTTACGTTAGCCAAAGCGGGCATCGATGTAAAGAGAAGCCGCGCTGACTTTGGCACTGGCGGCACGACTGCCCTCGTCAGCTTCGGGTAAAAAAGCGCGTTCTGACGAAAGGAGGGATTCTCATACACTCTCCGGCGATGTTGCACAGGCTGATATAATGTCCAATTCTCATGAAGCGCGCCAAACAATCTGGTAAAGGGCGGAAGGCTCGGGTGGTCGCGCGGGCGCAACTGCCTACGAGGTTTGGGCGGTTCACGGTATTTGGTATTGCCGGGCGCAAGGCGACTGAAGAGGCTGTCGCGATTCAGCATGGGAGGTTGCGCGGAACTCCGGGACGCGGAAAGGCGCCGCTGGTGCGCGTGCATTCGCAATGCCTGACAGGAGATGTGTTCACGTCAGAGCGATGCGATTGCCGGGCGCAGCTTGAATTTTCGTTGCGGCAAATCGCGAAGGAGCCCGCGGGAGTGCTGCTGTATCTGCCCCAAGAAGGCCGCGGCATCGGCTTGATTAATAAATTGAAAGCGTACGAGCTGCAGGACGCGGGGCTCGACACGGTGCAGGCCAATCGGAAGCTCGGATTCGCCGCGGATTCTCGAGATTACGAATTTGCCGCGGAGGCGCTGAAAGCTCTCGGCATTCGCAAACTGCGATTGCTTTCGAATAATCCGGACAAGGTACAGCAACTGGAGAGCGCAGGCATTCGGGTGATTGAGCGAGTTCCCTGCCGGCCGCGTACCAGCCATCACTCCAAATTTTACCTGCGCACAAAGAAAAACAAGCTGGGCCATCTTCTAGCCGGTCTGTAGATCTTCTCGCTTAAGAAATTCCCCTTGACAAGAATAAGCTTCGCGCGGATACTAAACCATATGGTTAACTATTTAGGAGCGGTGCTCGACTCGACTTTCGCAGCGCTTTCGGATGCCACTCGGCGCGGGATACTGGCGCGCTTGGCGCTGGGTGAAACTTCGGTGAGCGAACTTGCGGCGCCCTATGAAATGTCTTTGCCAGCGGTATCGAAACATCTACGCGTGCTGGAAGGGGCAGGGTTGGTGAAGCGGCACAAGGACGGGCGGGTGCACCGTTGCCGGCTGGTCGCTGAGCCCATGAAAGATGCGGCCGCGTGGATCGCGCATTACCGTCAGTTCTGGGAAAGTCAGTTTGATTCACTCGCGCGATATCTTGAAGAATCGCAAAAAGAGGAGGCTTCACAATGGCAAGCTCCACCACCGGGCCCGAAACCAAGCTCGAAATCCGCAGAATGTTCGCGGCGCCGCGCGCGAAAGTATTCGAAGCGTGGACGCAACGGGAAAAGCTAGAGAAATGGATGTGCCGCTTTCCGGGGAACGAAACGCGCTATACGGGGGCTGATGCGCGTCCGGGCGCGACAAACACGATGGAGGTTACAAGCCAGGACGGCACTACTTACAAACAGCGAGTGACGTATCGGGAGATTCAGCCTCCGGAAAAGCTGGTGTTCACCTGGACCTGGGAGAAATTTTCGGCGTCGGGACAAAAGATCGCCGAGCAGGATGAAACGCTGGTGACGGTGGAATTTCAGCCGCGCGGTACTTTTACGGAAGTGTTTCTGACACATGAAGGCTTCAGCAACGCCGAAGCGCGAGAAGCCCACAACCGGGGTTGGAACGGATGCTTCGATATGCTCGCAAAAGCGTTGGAAGTATAGCTCGGGAAATTAGCGTTTCCCAAACGAAGAGTCGAGAAAGCGGCACGAAGATGCATGGCCAAAGGTGCTCGCTCACCTCGACCAGCAAATGGGGGAGCATCTTTAGATTGAGAGTTAACTCTCGGCGTCATGGCCGGAGAGTCCAAGGAGAACATTCCGATGGCTAGTCCAGTTCCAAGCCCGGCGACTGCGCTACATATCCGGCGGGTGTTTAATGCTCCGCGTAAACGGCTCTTTCAGGCCTGGACCGACCCGCAAAGAATGATCGAATGGTTCTGCCACGCCAAGCCGAACATGACGGGCCGGCTGATCGAAATGGATGTGCGGCCGGGCGGCCGCTACGGCTTTGACGTGTCCAGTCCTGAGGGGAAAGTATTTCGTTTGCGGGGCGAATATCGGGAGATCAAACCGCCCGAGAAGCTCGTGTTCACCTGGTATTGGGAAACCGAGCCGGAGTACGGCGAAATGATGGTCACACTGGAATTCGTGGATCTCGGCGACAAGAGCGAACTCATCTTGACGCACGAGCGCTTCGCGAGTGACGATTCGCGCGACAAGCACAATAGCGGTTGGGCTTTCGTTCTTGATTCACTGCAACGATCCGTTGAGAAAAGCAGCGGCAAGAATTAAAAAATCTTCTTGGAGGAAATACAAATGAAGAAGGCAATCAGCATGTTCGCAGTCGCGGCTCTGGCAGCGGGAGTTTTTTCCGGGCGGGCGGGATCGCAAACCAAGCCTGCCGGCGGATTCGACCGTTTGAAGACGCTGGTGGGAGAATGGAACGCAACACCTGAGGGCGGCAAGACGTTCACCTCCACAATCCGATTCGTTTCGAATGACACCGCCTTAGAGGAAACGTTCGACGAGGGCGAAAAGCACAATCAAATGGTCACGCTCTATACTGCCGACGGCGATCGTGTGGCGCTGACGCATTTCTGCTCGGCAGGCAACCAGCCGCGGATGGAGACTCCCGTGGTTACGCACGACTCAAATGAATTTGCGTTCGCGTTCACCGGCGCCACGAATTTGGCAAGCACCGACGACATGCACATGCATCTGATGACGCTGAAGATCGATGACAGCGACCACTTCTCCGAAACGTGGACGATGCACGCGAACGGCAAAGATCAGACCGAGACTTTTCATTTCGCGCGGAAGAAGGCGTCCTAGCGGCGCCCGATTTCCAGGGGGCGAAAAGAGACGCGATTAACCACCGCCGACGAAGTGGACGATTTCGAAGCTGTCGTTGGACTGAACTTGCGTTGCGCTCCAGAGTGCGCGAGGAAGAATATCGAGGTTGCGCTCGATGGCGACGCGGTCACCGCGCATTTTTAGGTGATCCAACAGCGCAGCCACAGTCAAGCCGTCGGGGATCTCGCGGGGATCTCCGTTAATCTTGACCATCATGGCGCGGGACTCGCCGGTGATTCCTTTTGACGTGATCTCATGGTGAAGCGAATCTCGTCCTTCCAGGAGCCCGCCTTGGCGAGAATCACCAGCGTGAGGTCACCTTTTCCCAGCGGCGGAAGCGGAAATTGAATACGGACTCGTCCTTGGTCATCACTGGTTCCCGGGTGGCGCGTCTCGTCCAGCGCTCCTTCGATTAAGGCTTCGACGTTCGCTCCCACCTGCGGCTGGCGATCGGCGCGGCGCGAGACTTCCACCTCCAGAGAAACCTTCCCTGCCGACAGCCACGAGCCCGGATTCAGAAGCTGCAATTGAATTCCGGGAGGCCGGTTGGCATTCGTGGCGGCGGAGGCCGAAGCTATTTCGGAATCCAAGACGCCTGAACGAATGTCATCAATCACGGCGCGGTGCTGTTCTTCGACTCGACGGCGAAGATCCTCTGGAGTGAAAGTGATCGATTCAGTCAGCTCCGAGTAATTCAGAGCGCGCCGATGCAGGATACGCCCACTCTGATAAACGGCGGTGTCGATGATGGGATGGCTCGGCCCGCGGTCTTCGGTCTGCACGTGAAAGACCTGGTCCCCGATCTTTACGTCAGTGTTGAAGCCGGAGCTCATCGAAGGGAATTCTCCTCGTCGATGCGTTCCAGCGAAGGCCGCGAGAATCCGATTAATGGAGAGTTCATTTGACCGGGTGCACTCGGGTCGTTATTATAACAGCGCGGAGAAAATGAACAGCAATTACCTAGATTCGTATGGCTCATTGTTACTGATGTTTATCCTGGCCATGGGCTTGTCCGGGGCGCTGGTGGTGGTTTCCAACCTGGTCGGACGGCACAAGAGGTCGCGAGAGAAAGATGAGCCGTATGAATGCGGAATCCATCCGACCGGTGACGCGCGCGAACCGGTGACCGTTCAATTCTATATGGTGGGACTGCTGTTTATTCTGTTCGACATCGAAGCTATCTTTCTGTATCCATGGGCGCTGGTTTACCATGATTTGCAAGTGTTCGGGTTTGTGGAGATGCTGCTCTACATTATAATTTTGCTGGCCGGTTACATATTCCTCTGGAAGAAGGGCGCGCTCGATTGGAATCGTTGAGCGACGGCCCCCGGGACCGAACTCATAATGGAATCGCAGGAAACTGACAAGAATGCCGTAGTGCAGAGACTGCGACAGTGGGACGCCGAAGCAGTCTCGGAAGTAATTGAATTTCGCGGTGAAACTACGGTTGTAGTGCCGCGGACTCACTTGAGTCGCGCTTCCGCTTATCTAGCATCCGAGCCGTTTCTTTATTTCGCTTTCCTGTCCGATATCACGACGGTGGACCGCTTCCCGATCGAGCCGCGCTTTGAAGTGAATTATCACCTACTATCCATCGCGCGCAGCGACCGTTTGCGGCTGAAAGTTCGTTTGCCCGGAAACGATCCGACGCTGCCTTCCGTCACTTCGGTGTGGCCGACCGCGAACTGGCATGAGCGCGAGAACTTCGACCTGTTCGGAATTCGCTTCGAGGGCCATCCCGATCTGCGACGCATTCTGATGCCGGATGACTGGGAAGGATATCCGCTGCGGAAGGATTATCCGGTAGAGGGGCCTCGTTGAGCTTGCTCAGGGACCAAGAATCATGACGCCGACAACCGTTGAAACGCCGACTGGCGCCGCTCAAACGATGGTCCTGAACATGGGGCCGCAACACCCGTCCACGCACGGGGTATTGCGCGTAATCCTCGAGTTGAACGGCGAAATCGTAGTAAAAGCAGAGCCGATCATCGGTTACCTCCACACCGGCATCGAGAAGTCCTGCGAAGCGAAGACCTATTCACAGGTGATCACGCTTACCGACCGGATCGACTACCTCGCGCCGCTTTCAAACAACCTGGGCTACTGCCTCGCGGTGGAAAAACTGCTCGGCTTGGAAGCTCCCAAGCGCGCGCAATACATTCGCGTGCTGCTCACGGAACTCACGCGCATCGCTTCCCATCTCGTTTGGGTCGGGACGCATGCGATTGACCTCGGAGCGATGTCGGTTTTCCTCTACACCTTCCGCGAGCGCGAAGAAATAATGAAGATATTTGAGTACGTTTCCGGCCAGCGAATGATGACGAGTTATTTTCGCGTGGGCGGCCTGGCGCTCGAACCGCCTCCCGGCTTCCTCGATAAAGTGCGCCGCGTAATGGATGCGCTGCCCGGACACATTGATGAATACGAAGATCTGCTTACCAACAACCCCATCTGGCTGGGGCGCACGAAGGGCGTTGGAATCATCAGCGCGGATGATGCAATCGCGATGGGCTGTTCCGGACCCATGCTGCGCGGCAGCGGCGTGGCGTACGACGTGCGGAAAGCTTTTCCCTATTCCAGCTACGAAGATTTCCGATTCGAGGTGCAAACGCAAACCGCCGGCGATTGCTTCGCGCGCTATCAAGTGCGCGTGGCGGAAATTCGAGAGAGCATCAAAATCGTGCGGCAAGCGATGGAGAAAATCCCCAAGATGGACGGGCCGATCCGAACCGAGGCGCCGGGTATTATTCCGCCATCGCGCGAAGAAATGAAGACGTCGATCGAAGGACTTATCTACCACTTCAAGATTTACACCGAAGGATTCGCGCCGCCGCCGGGAGAAGTGTATCAGGCGATAGAATCGCCTCGCGGCGAGCTGGGATTTTTCGTAGCCAGCGATGGTTCGGCGAAACCGTATCGCGTGAAAGTCCGCGCGCCTTCTTTTGTGAATCTGCAATCGCTGCCGAAGCTGGCTGTGGGCCGCTTGATCGCCGACGTTGTCGCGTGCATTGGAACTACCGACATCGTCCTGGGAGAAGTGGACCGCTAATGCAGCTACCTCCCGCGCTGGAAGAAAAATTCACACAACTGCTGGGACGCTATCCGGTCAAACGTTCGGCGCTGATTCCTATGATGATGTACGCGCAGGACCAGTTTGGTTTCCTGAGCGATGAAGTTCTGGAAGAAATTGCCAAGCGGGTCGGCCTGAACATGCTGCAGGTGACCGAGACGGAAGCGTACTACTCCATGCTGCGGCGCAAGCCTGCCGGCCGCTATAACATTCAAGTTTGTACCAACGTTTCGTGCATGCTGCGCGGCGGAAACGAACTGTACAAGCACGTACAGAAGCGGCTTGGCATCGGCAATAAGGAAGTGTCCCCCTCTGGCACGTTTTCGCTGGAAGAAGTGGAATGCATCGGCGCCTGCACAGGGGCGCCGGCGATGCAGGTGAATTACGACTTCTTCGAAGAGCTCGATCCGGACAAAGTGGATTCGATTTTCGAGCAGCTTCAAGACGGCCAGAAACCGAAGCCTGTCTCGGTGATTTCCGGCGCGTTACACCCGCGCAATCCGGCGGAAGTTTTGGTGGTCAGCAAGCACTTCGGGATTCCTAACTCCACGAACATCGATGTCTATCTGCAGAACGAAGGATATCAGGCGCTTGAAAAAGCTCTCAAGCAGATGACTTCGGAGCAGATTATCGATGAAATGAAGAAATCGAATCTGCGAGGACGCGGCGGGGCCGGCTTCCCCACGGGTATGAAATGGAGCTTCGTTCCCAAGGACACCAGCAAGCCGAAATACATCCTTGCGAACGGCGATGAGAGCGAGCCCGGCACATCGAAGGACCGCCCTTTGATGGAGTTGGACCCGCACCAATTAATCGAGGGGATTCTGATCGCCGGGCGCGCCATCGGCGCGGAGCAGGGGTACATCTACATTCGCGGCGAGTATCACTACATAATCGATATCGTCGAGCGCGCGATCGGCGAGGCCTATGCGCGAGGCTACCTGGGAAAAAACATCCTGGGCACCGGATTCAATTTTGAGCTTTCGGCGCACACGGGCGCGGGCTCCTACGAATGCGGCGAAGAATCCGCGTTGATGGAATCACTCGAAGGCAAGCGCGGCTATCCGCGAATTAAGCCGCCGTTCCCTGCTACCGTCGGGCTCTATGGCTGCCCCACGGTAATCAATAATGTGGAAACGCTCAGCACCGTGCCTGCAATTATTCGGCAGGGCGGCGACTGGTACGCCGCGCTTGGATCGCCGAAAAACGGTGGGACGCGGCTGTACTCCATCTCCGGGCACATCAATAAGCCTGGAATTTACGAGCTGCCGATGGGTTTTAATTTGAAGCGCATGATTGAAGACGTCGCCGGCGGTATGAAGGACGGCAAGAAGCTGAAGGCGGTGATACCCGGCGGAAGCTCGTGTCCGCTGCTTTCGGCGGATGAAATTGACGTGGCGATGGATTTTGATTCACTTGCGAAAATCGGCTCGATGCTGGGTTCGGGCGGCCTGATAATTATTAACGAGGAAACGTGCATGGTGGATCTGGCGCGGCGGATCATGCATTTTTATGCGCACGAATCCTGCGGCTGGTGCATCCCGTGCCGCGAAGGCACGGCCTGGCTGCGTAAATTGCTCGACCGTTTTCATGACGGCGGAGGCCGGGCCGAAGATATTCCGCTGATTGATGAGCTATCAAAAAATATGCTGGGCCGCACGTTCTGTCCGCTGGGAGACGCAGCGGCATTGCCGACGATCAGTATCGTGAAAAAGTGGCGGCAAGAATTTGAAGACCACCTTCGCGGGAAATGTTCTTTCAAACCCGCGGAGATGATCGTGGGAGCTTCCTAGGACTCCATGGCGGAAACAAAACAAATTACGTTCACGATCAACGACGAGAAACTCACCACGCCGGCGGGGACGCTTGTAATCGAGGCGGCCAAACTTAAAGGCATCGAGGTTCCGTCGTTCTGCTACTACCCCGGCCTTTCTTTACAGGCGGCTTGCCGCATGTGCCTGGTGGAAGTTGAAAAGACACCGAAGTTGCAGACGGCATGCACGCTCGTGGCTGTCGAGGGCATGGTGGTTAAGACCGATACGCCGCAGGTTCACAAAGCGCGCAAGGACATGATCGAGTTCCTGCTTTCGAATCATCCGCTGGATTGCCCGGTTTGCGACAAAGGCGGCGAGTGCGAATTGCAGGACATGACTTTTCGCTACGGGCTGGACCACAGCCGTTTCAACGAGGAAAAACTGCACTACCCCGAAGAAAAGTGGTCGCCGCTGGTTTATTACGATGCGCCCCGGTGCATTTTATGCTTCCGCTGCGTGCGCGTTTGCGATGAAGGCATGGACGTGAAGGCGCTCGGCGTCGGTTCGCGCGGCGTGAATTCCGTGATTCTGCCGAATCAACCTGGCGAGTTGGCTTGCGAAGAGTGCGGCATGTGCATTGATATTTGCCCGGTCGGCGCGCTCACGAGCGGAACTTACCGCTATCAGACGCGGCCGTGGGAAATGAAGTATGTTCCGGACCCGTGCACGCACTGCTCGAACGGGTGCAAGACGACGCTGGGCGTGCGCAACAATGAAATTCTTCGCGCTAACAATCGCGATCAGTCCGGCGTCAACGGTGAATTCCTGTGCGCGAAAGGACGCTTCGGTTTTGATTTCACTCATAATCCCGAGCGCGTGCGCCAGCCGCTCATCCGGCGCGACGGCAAACTCGAAGCTGCGAGTTGGGAAGATGCGCTGGAAGAAATCGCGCGGCGGCTAAAACAAGTCCGCGAGACGCACGGTGCAAATTCGATTGGCGTAATCGGCTCGAATCATACTACGAACGAAGAAAACTACCTGCTGAACCGGTTTGCGCGGGCGACTCTGGGAACCAATAACATCGACCACCACCGCACTGCTGATTACGCGGGGCTCGCGGCTGTTCTGGGACCCAAGGCTCGAGACGCGCAGGCCACCATGGCGGATATTTATAAGGCGAACGCGGTGCTGTTGATTGGCAACGACGTCACGAACCAGAATCCGCTGGTCGCCTGGCAAATCCGGACTGGAGTGCGGCACCACCAGACACGCTTGTACGCGATCAACGGCCAACCGAGCAAGATTCATCGCCAAGCCACGCATGGCGTGGAAACATCCAAAGGCGGAGAAGCTGCCGTAGTTCGCTGGCTGGCGACGGGTGAAGGACAGTTCGACGAAAGCGTTTCGGAGTCGCTTGGTCAAGTGAAAGGGGCGCTCGAAAAAGAGTCTGACGTTGTGATTCTCTTTGGCGCCGATATCCAGGGCGGCGCAATACGCGATCTGGTGGCTTTCGGTTCGCGTCTCGGCGGACAGACGCGCTATATGGCGCTCGGCGATTATTCGAATTCTCGCGGCGCTGCCGACATGGGAATTCTTCCCGACCGGCTGCCGGGTTATGCGTCGCTCGACGACAAATCGGAGCGCGCGCGATTTTCCAAGCTTTGGGGAGGCGAGATCGCGGCGACGCCGGGCTTGACCGCTCGCGACATGATGGAGGCTGCGGTCGCGGGAAAGTTGAAAGCCATGTACGTAGTCGGCGCAAATCCGGTGAAAACTTTTGAAGTTGCGCAGCCTGATCGGCTCGCCGGTCTGGAGCTTCTTGTGGTGCATGACATGTTTCTGACCGAGACTGGGCAGCGCGCCGATGTAGTGTTGCCTGCCGCTTCGTCGTATGAAAAAGACGGCACGCTGACGAATACGGCCGGCGAGCTGCAGATGACGCATCGTTCGATAGACCCGCAAGGGCCGCGCAGCGATTTCGATTTGCTGCGCATTCTGTCGCACCAACTTGGAATGCTTGGCCTCGGAACGCCCATTCGCCTGCGTACGCCGGAAGCGGCGTTCGACGAAATCCGCCAGAACGTGGCGGGATATGACGTATCGGTGTCCAGCCTGCTCGCGGGCGGCGCCGAACGCACCAGTGCGGCTTGCAAGTCGCCCGAGCCGAATTATCAAGTAGCTGCAGGTGCCGTTTTTTCGTCACACGATAATTTGTTTTCGAGCGGAACCCTGGGGCGCTATTGTTCCAGGCTCGCATCCACCAAAGAGGCTAAAGACACGCCGTGGAGTTCGTCACCCAGCACGCAGTCCTGGTGGTATCGCTAGTCAAGATCGTCATTTTGCTTTTTTTGACTTTGACGACGCTGGCTTACCTTACCTGGTTTGAACGCAAGGTCGTGGCGCACATTCAATCGCGCTGGGGTCCTTACTACGTCGGAGCGCATGGATTGCTGCAGCCGCTAGCCGACGGCGTGAAATTTCTTTTCAAAGAGGACGTCACGCCGCCGGGCGCGGACAGATTTCTATACGTGCTCGCGCCATTTTTGGCCTTGTCGCTGGCGCTCACCACCATAGCGCTGATTCCCTTCGGCCCGCCGAACATTACGATTCTTGGCCAGCCCACGCAGCTGATTGTCGCGAATGTGAATATCGGCCTGATGTTTCTTTTCGCCATAACCTCCATCGGTGTATACGGCGTGGCCTTGGCCGGATGGTCTTCCAACAGCAAGTACCCTCTGCTGGGTGGATTGCGCAGCTCGGCGCAAATGATCAGCTACGAAGTGGCGCTCACCCTCTCGGTGGTCGGCGTGGTGCTGCTGGCCGGAACGCTGAACTTCAACGAAATGGTGGGAGGCCAGGCCGGATATTATCGTTACCTGCCGTTTATTCCCCGCTGGCATATATTTCCGCAATGCATCGGGTTTCTGTGCTATTTCACGTCGGCAATCGCGGAGACGAACCGGGTTCCCTTTGATTTGCCGGAAGCTGAAACGGAACTTGTCGCGGGTTTTCATACCGAATATTCCAGCTTTAAATTCGCCATGTTCTTCATGGCCGAATACGCAAACATGCTCACCGTGTCTTTCCTGGCGACGATTCTGTTTCTGGGCGGATGGCTTTCTCCGTTTCCGGAGAGCTGGACGTTTCTTCAATACTTGCCGGCGGTCACGCTGTTAGGGCTCGGGCTCTATTTGGGCTATGACGCAGCCGTGGTCGCGCGTGGGATTGCGCGCATCCAGCTCATCGTGATTACCTTTGGAGCGCTCGTCCTCGGCGCGCTATGCCTGCTTCCCGCGGTGATGGCCGTGGTGCAGGGGCCGTTCTGGTTTCTGCTGAAAGTCGGCTGCTTGATTTTCTTCTACGTTTGGACTCGCGGAACTCTGCCGCGCTTTCGCTACGACCAGTTGATGTCGCTCGGCTGGAAGCTGCTGCTGCCGGTTTCGCTCGCGAATCTGGTCGGGACCGCGCTCTGGATTGTGTTCCCGTTGCTGGTGAAGCACGGATGAGCCTGCCCTTCATTCTGTTTTTCGTCTTCGCGCTGATCTCGGTGGGCGGGGCGATACTGTTGATTATGGCCCGGGAGCCGATCCACAGCGCGCTCGCGCTGATTCTGGTGATGATGTCGCTGGCCGGGCTGTATCTGATGCTCGGAGCGGAATTCATCGCGGCGGTGCAGATCATAGTGTACGCCGGCGCGATTATGGTTCTTTTCGTCTTCGTGATTATGTTGCTAAATGCCGGGACGGAAGAGCGCACGGACTGGAGCAAGATTGCGAAATACGCGGGGCTTCCGCTCGGCATCCTTCTGCTTCTCGAGCTGGCACATTGGATGGCGCATTCGCTGATCGGGCGAACCCCCGCCAACGGCGCGGGATCCGCGAACGTGATGGTTTCGACGCGGGAGCTGTCGATGCAGCTTTTCCAGAAATATTTGTTTCCGTTCGAAGCTACGTCCATCTTGATCTTGATCGCCATCTTAGGCGCGCTGGTTCTGGCGAAGAGGGACGAATGAGCGTCGTTCCGATTTCCTTTTACCTGGTGCTGAGCGCCATTCTTTTTGGGCTGGGCGTAGTTGCATTCGTGTTCAAGCGCAACATCATCACCATCTTCATGGCCATCGAGTTGATGCTGAATGCCGTGAATCTCGCATTTGTGGCATTTGCACGCGCCTGGAATCAACTGGACGGATTGGTCTTCGTCTTCTTCGTGATTGTTGTCGCCGCGGCCGAAGCGGCCGTCGGGCTCGCGATTGTGATCACCATTTACCAGAATCGCCATTCGCTGAATATCGAGCGCGTGAACCTTCTAAAATTGTGATGCCGATACTCGATCATCTCTGGATTATTCTCGCGCTGCCTCTGGCAGGCGCCGCGATCAACGGCTTGCTCGGCAAGAACTGGCCGAAGGTGGCTATAAATTCCGTTGGGATTGGGTCCGTTTCGCTGTCCTTCCTTTCCGTGCTGGAAGCCGTTCGGGAATTTTCGCTGCTGCCCGCGGATCAGCTTGCGTTTTTCAAGAATTATTTCAACTGGATCGTGGCCGGCTCGTTCAAAGTGGATTTTGCGCTGCAGATGGACCACCTGACCATCGTGATGCTGCTGGTGGTCACTTTTGTCAGTTTGCTCGTGCACATCTATTCCGTCGGCTACATGGCGCACGATGAAGGCTACTACCGCTTCTTTGCCTACATGAATTTGTTCGTCTTCTTCATGCTTACGCTGGTGCTGGCCGCAAACATCGTTCTGATGTTCGTGGGATGGGAAGGCGTTGGCCTTTGCAGCTACTTGCTTATCGGATTCTGGTTCCTGAAACAGTCCGCGATCAATGCGGGAAAGAAAGCGTTCATCACCACCCGGATCGGCGACTTCGGATTCACCATCGGGATTTTGCTTCTCTTCTGGACTTTCAGTTCCGTGGATTTCGGGACGGTTTTTGCGAAGGCGGCTAACATGCCGGCCGAGAGCCCGACGCAAGCGGGCGTGCTCACCTGGATTTGCTTGCTGCTTTTCGCCGGCGCGATCGGCAAATCTGCACAGTTGCCCCTCTACGTGTGGTTGCCGGACGCGATGGAGGGTCCTACGCCTGTTAGCGCGCTAATCCATGCCGCCACCATGGTGACCGCGGGCGTGTACATGGTTGCGCGAATGCATCCGCTATTTTCGCGCGCGCCGATTGCAATGTTTGTTGTCGCACTGGTAGGCGCAGTCACCGCGTTTTATGCCGCGACGATTGCGCTGGTGCAGACGGACATCAAGAAAGTTTTGGCCTATTCCACCATCTCGCAACTCGGCTACATGTTCCTCGGTTGCGGCGTGGGAGCGTACGCCGCCGGAATTTTCCATCTGATGACGCATGCGTTTTTCAAAGGCCTGCTCTTCCTGGCCGCCGGCAGCGTGATTCACGCGATGGGCGGCGAGCAGGACATGCGACTCATGGGCGGCCTGCGAAAACAAATTCCCGCTACCTACTGGACCATGTTCATTGCCACGTTCGCGATTGCGGGCATTCCGGGTTTCGCTGGTTTTTTCAGCAAGGATGAAATCCTGGACGCGGCAGGTTCCGGACCGCACGCTAACATCACGCTTTGGCTGCTCGGCTTGGCTGCCGCCGGCCTCACTTCGTTCTATATGTTCCGGCTGATATTTCTCACGTTCTTCGGTAAGCCGCGTTTTGACGAGCACGAAGTTCACGTTCACGAATCGCCCAGGAATATGACCGTGCCGCTGATGATCCTGGCGTTCTTTTCAATCGTCAGTGGCTGGTTCGCGGCGCCGCATCTTCTGGGCGGAACAGATTACTTCGAGGCCTTTCTGCATCCCGTATTCTCCGCTTATGGAGTGCAGTCGGGAATTGAACAAGGGGCATCGCTTGCGGGCGCGGCTGGTGAGGCAGGCGGAATATCGCCAAGTCCCGCGATGGAGCTGTTGCATGCTTTGACCGGGCCGCCGGTAATCCTCGCAATCGTAGGATTGTTGATCGCCTGGTGGTTCTATATTCGCAGGCCGGACGCGCCGAAAAAACTTGCCGAACGCGTGCATGGGCTCTACACCCTCTTGCTCAATAAATATTATGTGGACGAAATTTACGCGATTCTGTTTATCCGCCCGTTCCTTTGGATTTCTACGAACGTACTGTGGCATGTGGTGGACGAGCGCGTGATCGACGGCACGGTAAACGGCTTTGCCGATGTGGCTCGTGATGCCGGCGGCCAGGCTCGCGAACTGCAATCTGGCAATGCGCGAAGTTACGCCACCTGGGTGGTGATCGGCGCTGTGGGCTTTACGGCGCTAATGCTTGGAGTCTGGGGAATGGTGCGCTAGCGTGGAAATGTCCTCTCACCTGCTGACGGTCATCACGTTCCTGCCGCTACTGGGCGTCCCCGCGCTTCTGCTGCTCCGCGCGGACGATCACACCTGGATTCGGCGAATCGCGCTGGCCATCTCGCTGGCCGAGTTCGTAATTTCGCTCTTTCTGCTGCGCGGATTCGATGCCGTGAACGCGCAATACCAATACGAGGAATATTACGACTGGATCGCGCGTGCAAATATTCATTATCACCTCGGCGTGGACGGCATCAGCCTGTTTCTCGTTTTGCTGACGACATTCTTGACGCCGCTCGCGATTCTCTGCTCCTGGCAGGCCATTCGCGAAAACGTAAAAGGATTTTTCATTGCCCTGCTGGTCATTGAAACGGCCTTGATCGGCGTATTCGTTTCGCTCGACCTGCTGCTGTTTTTCTTTTTCTGGGAACTGACGCTTATACCGATGTATTTCCTGATCGGGATTTGGGGACACGACCGGCGGATTTATGCCGCGGTGAAATTTATCCTGTACACCATGTTCGGCTCAATTCTGATGCTGGTCGCGATTCTGTGGCTCTACAACCTGGCCGGAACGTTCGATCTGCCTGATATTCAGGCGAAGCTGCAAACGGGGCTCGTTTTGCTGCCGTCACACACCGAACTTCTGCTTTTCGGGGCTTTCTTCCTCGCGTTCGCCATCAAAGTGCCGCTTTTCCCGCTTCACACCTGGCTTCCTGATGCGCACACCGAAGCGCCCACGGCAGGTTCCGTGATCCTTGCGGGAGTGATGCTGAAACTCGGAACCTACGGGATGCTGCGATTTTGCTTGCCGCTGTTTCCGGATGCGGCGCACCGCCTGGCGCCATATATCGGCGTGCTCGCGATCATCGGAATTGTCTACGGTGCGATGGTTGCCACCGTTCAGACTGATTTAAAGCGGCTGGTGGCATACACATCCGTGAGCCACCTTGGGTTCGTGGTGCTTGGAATTTTTGCTTTCAGCACGATTTCGATTCAAGGCGCAATTTTCCAGATGTTGAGCCACGGCGTTTCGACCGGTGCACTTTTCCTCGGCGTGGGAATGTTGTACGACCGGCGCCACACGTTCGAGATCAAAGAATTCGGCGGCCTGGTGAATCCGATGCCCGTGCTCATGTCGTTTTTCCTTTTTATTGCGCTCTCTTCGCTCGCGTTGCCGCCGCTGAATGGGTTTATCGGCGAGTTCCTGATCTTGATCGGGACGTTTCAAAATCACCATGCATGGGCTGCGTGGGCTGCGAGTGGGGCCGTGCTTTCGGCGATCTATCTGTTGTGGGCCTACCAGCGCGTCGGATTTGGAGAAGTGACTGTAGAGAAAAATCGCACCTTGCCTGACGCTTCGGGGCGCGAGCGGCTGATTCTCGCGACCCTGGCCGTTGCGATCATTTTCATGGGAGCCGCTTCGCCGCTGTTCACGCGGCGCATGGAAGTTTCCACCAATAATTTGTTGCACCAGATGGAGCGCGTGCAGAACGTATCGCGGCCGCCAACGCCTGAGCTGGGCGGAAAACAAAACGTTATTTCACCCGCGCCGCGCAGGAATGCGTCTCTTACGAAAATCTCGCTGAGGCACGTTCAGCCGTGACTCCCTTCCCGCCCGAACAACTCGCCAATTTCCACCGGCTCGCACCGGAAATAGTTCTTTGCGTCTTCGGGATCGTCATTATGGTCGCGGACCCGTTTGTTCAGGCGGCCCACAAGCGCGCGCTCGGATGGCTCGCGTTTATCGGCACACTCGCCGCGTTGTTTGGGGTTCGCATCATGGCAAATGACGCGCCAAGTACTGCTTATAGCGGTCTGATTCGCGCGGATGCTTTCAGCGTGTTCGTCCACGTCATCGTAATCGGTGCTGCGGCGCTCGCGATTCTCGGGTCGCTCCAGTATCTCGACGACGAAAACATCCAGCGCGGCGAATATTACGCGCTGGTATTGTTCGCAACCGCTGGAATGGGAATCCTGGCTGGAGCGAACGAACTGGTTACCGCGTTCATCGGGCTGGAGATGAGCTCGATTTCCACCTACGTTCTCGCCGGGTTCCGGCGCCGCGCCCTGAAATCGAACGAAGCTTCACTGAAATATTTCGTTCTGGGCTCGTTCGCCACCGCGTTTTTCTTGTACGGCATCGCTATGGTGTATGGCGCTACGGGAACGACGCGGATCGATTTGATTTCGCCAGCACTTGAAATAATGATCGCCGACCGAGGGCAAGTTGCTTCGCTTGCACTTCTGGGCTTGGCGCTGATGTTCGTCGGCCTCGGATTCAAGGTGGTCGCAGCGCCGTTTCAGGTTTACGCGCCGGATGTTTACGAAGGCGCGCCTACGCCGGTGACGGCGCTGCTGGCGTCGGGACCGAAGGCGGCCGCGTTCGCGCTGATGCTGCGGATTTTCTACGTCTCATTCGGCTCGGCGGACAACTTCTGGTTCTGGGCTATTTGGATTTCCGCGGTGCTGACGATGCTGGTGGGCAATTTCGCGGCGCTGGTGCAGACAAATGTAAAGCGCATGCTGGCATATTCGTCCATCGCGCATGCCGGCTACATTCTCGTCGCGTTTGCCGCGGGCACGGCCATTGGCATTACAGCGGTTCTTTTTTATCTTGCGGCGTACGCGCTGATGAAGATCGGCGCTTTTCTGGTGATCGCGCACCTGGGCCAGCAGGGTGAAAAGCGGCTGGAAATCACGGACTATGCGGGGCTGGGAACGAAGCAGCCGGTTCTTGCGATCTGTTTCTCGCTTTTTTTGCTCTCGCTGCTGGGATTGCCGGCCACCGGCGGATTCCTGGGAAAGCTTTTCGCGTTTCAGGCCGCGCTCGATTCAAAGATTGTGTGGCTGGTGGTGATCGCGGCAATCAACAGCGTGATCGGTGCTTACTATTATCTCCGCGTGATCGTCGCGATGTATTTCTGGGAGCCGTCGAAGGACTATGTGCCAACGAAAGTTGCTCCCAGCCTCAGTTTTGCTCTGGCCATCGCTGCTGCCGGCACGCTCTACCTCGGTTTGCTTCCCGCGCGCGTCCTAGAGATGGCCAAGGCCGCCGCGGATTCGCTTTACCTTCATTAATCCAGCGTTGCAGCTTGAGCATTTCCTAATCACTCCATAAAAGGACACAAAAAATAAACGGCCCGGAGACTCGCTTGCGGCAAGTCTCCGGGCCTGAGTTTCAAAATCTACTAGTAGCCGACTTTGGCGAAGACGATAGCGAGCGTAAACAGCGCCAGGGTCTCAATGAACACCAAGCCGAGAATCATGGCGGTTCGAATCGCACCCGCGGCGCCGGGATTGCGCGCAATTCCTTCGCAAGCCGCGGCAGCAACCTTCGCCTGCCCCAGCCCGCAAAATGCCGCCGCGATAGCCATAGAGAAACCCGCGGCAAGCACGATGCCGGTGGCGACGTGCTCGGGCGGCTTCTCACCAGCAGCTTGCGCGAACACGGGCGCCGCCATCAACCCGACGAATAACAACAACAAAAAAATCCCCGCTAGTTTTTTCACTCTACTTCTCCTTTGTATGAAGCGCCGCCAGGAGGTGGTTCCCGTCATCCTAAAGCAGCCGGGCTCACGCTGGTCGGCAATCAAGCCGAATTAATGCTCGTCCGCTGTCGCCATGCCAATATAAAGTGCCGGAAGGATGGTGAACACGAACGCCTGAACGATGGCAACAAATAAGTGCAGCCCCATAAAAGCCACGGGGATTAATATCGGAAATATTCCCAGAGTGTCGGCGAGAACCGGATGTGCGTGGCTAAGACTTAAACCCGGCGCCATGCACAGTCCCAAAAAGATCACATAAATCAGTTCGCTGGCGAAAATGTTGGCCCACAAACGGACGGTGAGCGAAAGCAAACGAGCCGTGTGGCTGATGATTTCTACCGGGAAAATCAGCCAGGCCAGCCACCAGACGGGGCCGGCAAAATGCTTGGCGTATCCGATCGGCCCATGGTGGCGCAAGCCGCTCCAATTGTAATAGGCGAAAGTTAAAATCGCGCAGGCAAGCGGAACGCTGGGATGACTCGTGGGGGATTCAAAAGCCGGTATCAAGCTGATGGCGTTGGCGAACAAAATAAAAATCGAAATGGATCCGACCAGAGGCAAGTAATCGCGGGCTCCGTGATCGATATTCTCATCCAGCAAGTCGCGTATCCCCACGCCCATCGGATTCGTCAGAAGCATCTCCATTACCTGCTGCGTTCCGCCCGGGCGATCCACCGAAATCCTGGGCCGCAGCCAGAGAAAGAAGAGCATGCTGATTAAGACGACCAGGACCGATGCGGCGACGAAATTGGGGATCGGATAGGTGGAGTCTTTCGGAGTCACATGGAATGCAGACAAGACGGCCAGCGCCACGCTGCCGAGCCATTTGTTCAACAGGACGGTAAACCAGTTCAGGTGCTCGTGCATTCTTTATCCCCGTCTCGATTGAAACGCCGCAAAAATCTCGTAGAGACTCTCCGCTAAGGCGCCCGCCCCTAAGGAGAGCAGCCCCAAGATCATAGCCAAAAGAGGCACTGCAAAGTAGTGAAGACTAACATAGATAGCCAACGCTATCAACACGTAGCGCCCTGCAAACTTCCAATAAATTCCGGCAGGAACGCGTGCTTGCTCGCTTCCTTGCTGGGCCTGCGCCACGGAGACGAGCGCGCCCAAACCCTGGTCCAGCCAGCGGTAATTCAGCCAAGCGAGGGCCGTTCCGATGGCAATTCCCGCCCCCTGTTTGTGGGACTTAGCGAAGAACCAAATGAGGGCAGCAGCAAAACCCAAGGCCAGCGTGAGCCAAGCGATACGCTGGCGCGCGCCTTCCGAGATATCATTGGCCTGATTTCCCACCGCCATCGGGATCATCCTTTTGCAATCTCCTCAGCATGTCGCGAACTCCCACGGCGAAACCCACGCCTCCCACAATCAGCATCAGCCACGGTTTCGTATGCAGCCAACGGTCGAGGAGGTAGCCCACCAAGCCCCCCACCAGGGCGCCGCCGACCAGCAGAAACGGGAGCTCCATCGCCATGGCGAGCTGCCGGTTAACTCCACTCGGATTCTTGCGCGGCGGAGGAGGTTGTGAGGCCATTATCTTTGGGCGGTCAGCGTCCGAATGGCGCGAGCAGAGAATAGGTCGCCAGTCGCAGGAACTGCTCCGGGAAAATTCCGGCGGCCAGTGTGACGATCGCCATGGCCGCGAGCGCAAATTTCTGGGCGATCGAGATCACCGGGCGCACAGGATCGGTTGATTCGCGCACCCACATCGCCGCAACCAACCGAAAGTAGTAATACACCGCCGGCAGAATATACAGGACCGAGAGAACTGCCAGGTACGTGTGGCCCGTCTCAATCAACGCCCAGAAAACCAGCAGCTTCGCGAAGAAACCTGCTGTCGGCGGAATTCCTGCGAGCGAAAGCAAAAATATCAGCATCAACACTGCCGCGCCGGGATTGCGCTGGATCAGCCCGTTCAAGTCGTCGATATCGTCGCCGATCACTCCCTTATGCCGCAGCAAAATCACGATGGCAAAAGCGCCGGTATTGAAAAAGGCGTACACGAATAAATAAAAAGCCATGGCCTGCAAGCCGCGCTGATGCAGCGTGCCATCCGGGTTCACGGCCGCAACCAAACCGAGCAGAATGTAGCCGACCTGCGTAATGGAGGAATAGGCGAGCAGCCGTTTTATATTGGACTGCGTGATGGCGGCCAATGTCCCGACCGTGAGCGAAAGCACCGCGACCGCTTCCATCACGACAACCCAGTCCAGGTTCACGGGCCAGAAAACAGTGAGGAACAACCGCAGCAGCAACGCGAAGCTGGCCGCTTTCGAGGCCACGCTGACGTACGCACTAATCGGCGTCGGCGCACCTTCGTAAACGTCCGGCGCCCACTGATGAAACGGTACCGCCGCGATTTTGAAAAATACCCCGGCGGCCACCGTGCCCAGAGCTAAGACCGTGAGTACGTCGCCGTGCCCGAACCGAGAAGTGCGTTCGGCGACCGCAGTAGCAATCACTTGCAGGTTCGTCGAGCCGGAGATCCCGTACAAAATTGAGAAGCCGTACACCAGGATGCCCGAGCTGAAGGCTCCCATCAGGACGTATTTCATCGCCGCTTCGTTGGATTTGCGATCGCGGCGCAAAAATCCCGTAAGCACGTAGAAACTGAGAGCCATGGTTTCCAGCGCAACGAACAGCACGATCAGGTCGTTGCCACACGCTAGAAACATCATCCCTACGGTGGCAAAAAGCATCAGGGCGTAGTACTCGCCGTGCTGTTCGCGCTCGATTTCCATGTATTTCACGGAAATCAGAATCACGAGCGCGGTGGAAGCCAGAAAAATAAATCCAAAAAAAATGAAGAACGGATCAATGATGATGGAATTGCCAAAGGCCGAATAGGATTGCCCGCCCATGCCCCTCAGCATCACCACGAGCGAAGCGGCGCTCATAATCACGCCGACCATGGCTGTCAACGAGTTCCAGGATTTCTCGCGTTTCGTCAGAAAGAAATCCAGAAGCAGAGTGCCGAGGCCGAAGCACGCGAGAACTGTCTCCGGCAAGATGAAGACAAAATCCCGGCGCGTTTGCTCGAAAACGTCTTGCCAAGGGACTTGAAGCATCTACCTCACCTCAGCCGGTGAAGAAGTTGATGAAGACACGATCGGTCTGATCGCCAGAGGCACCTTCGCGGGAAGGGCCATCGAAATCGGGGCTTCCGCGGCTGCAGCGGCTGGCGGAGTCAGCGCAGGCGCCGAGTAGTAGCCGGGGTGCACAGTCTCCACCAGCTCGTGCACGGGCTTATCGAGAACATCGAACAGCGGCTTCGGGTAAATTCCGATCCAGAACGCCAGAGCGACAAGCGGAAGAAGCGTTGCGAATTCGCGCGCGTTCAAGTCCGGCAGATGTTCATTCGCAGGATTCGTTATATTTCCAAACATCACCCGCTGGTAAAGCCAGAGCAGATAGGCGGCGCCAAGTATTACGCCTAGGACGCCCCAAGCCGCCCACTGCCAGCTCACTTCAAACACGCCGCGCAGAATCGTGAATTCACCGATGAATCCGTTCAACAAAGGCATACCCAACGAACTCAGCGTAACAATCAAATAGACGGCTGCGAAATTCGGCATGGGCGTCGAGAGCCCGCCAAATTCCGAAATTAAACGCGTGTGCCTGCGCTCGTAAAGTACACCGACAATCAAGAACAGCGCGCCGGTGGAAATTCCGTGGTTGATCTGTTGGATGATGCTGCCATAGAGCCCCAGCGGCGTAAGAACGAAAATTCCCAGGGTGCAGAATCCCATGTGGCTCACCGAAGAATAGGCGATGAGCCTTTTCATGTCTTTCTGCATCATGCAAACCAAAGCGCCATAGATGATGCCGATCAAGGACAGCACGATGATGATCCAGCGGTATTTCACCGTCGCGTCGGGGAACATGGGCACGGAGAATCGCAGGAATCCGTACGTACCCATTTTCAACAGGACGCCGGCCAGGATTACCGAACCTGCCGTGGGGGCTTCGGTGTGCGCGTCCGGCAGCCAGGTGTGAAACGGAAACATGGGCACTTTGATTGCGAAAGCGAAAAAGAATCCCCAGAACAGCCATTTCTGCAGCCACCCGTATTGCGCCGTAAACGGATGCATCAAAATTTCTCTGATATCGAACGTGCCGCGGTAATAGTAAATCGCCAGAATCGCCAGCAGCATCAGCACCGAGCCGGCCAGCGTGTAGAGGAAGAACTTAATCGCTGCATAAAGCCGCCGCTCGCTGCCCCACACGGCGATCAGGAAATACATCGGGACTAGCATCACTTCCCAGAAGACGTAAAAGAGCACGAAATCGAGCGACATGAAAACGCCCAGCATGCCGGTCTGCAGCAGCAGAAGCAGGATGTAATATTCCTTCTCCCGTTTCTGGATCGCCGACCACGACGACAGAATCGCAATCGGGCCGAGCACGGTAGTCAGCATCACCAAAAGGAAACTCAGCCCATCGATTCCCAGCGTAAAATGCGCGCCAATCGAACGAATCCACAAGCTATCGGTGACAAACTGGAACCGCGGCGCGTTCATGGCGGAGTTGAATCGCCACAAAAGCGGCAGGGATACGAGCAGACCGAGAAAGCCGAAGATATTTCCCATCCAGCGATGCAGGTCGGGCCGCTCGCGCGGGATGAAGAGCATCAAGATCGCGCCCACCGTCGGCGTAAATAAAATCGTGATTAAAATGTGGCTATCGGAGAAAAGCATCCATTCCCTCGCGTTCTTGCCTTAACGTATCGCGTGATGCGCGACGTAAAAGTAGTACCCGAAAAACCCAATCAAGCCGAGCACGATCAGCAGCATGTAACTCTGCACTAATCCGTCCTGAATCAGCCGCACCGGATAACTAAAAAGCCAAACGATGCGCGCGCCCAGACGCACGGAGCCGTCCACAATCCAGGTATCCCACCAGATCGAAACGTTTGAGATAAACCGCGTGAGCCAGCCTGCGCCATTCACGCCGACGCCGTCTATCACGTTCCGGTCGAACGCACCCAGCGCCAGTCCCAGATCTTTCGCGCGATTCACGAACATCGCGTCGTACAGTTGATCCACGTAATATTTGTTGTAAACGAGACGATAGAAGCCGCCAAAAGCTTTTGCAATCTTCGCAGGCAGGTCGGTGCGCTTCACGTACAAATACCAGGCGAACAAAATCCCTAATACGACCAAGCCCTCGGACAGCAGCATCAAATGAAGCTCACCGAGACGGGAGCTGGCGCCTTTCAGCGGCTCCATACGCGCCTCGTGCGGCACGGCGACTACGGTCGAGAGGAAATGGATAAAATGGCTGTTGCCGCCGAATATTTCAGGCCAGCTAACCCATCCGCCGACGATGGAAAGCACCGCCAAAATCACCAAGGGGACCAGCATGGATTTTGGCGACTCGTGAATGTGATGCTCGGCTTCATGGTCCACGCGCGACGTTCCGTGGAAAGTCATGAAAATCAGCCGAAACATATAAAATGCCGTCATGCCCGCGGTGAAATATCCGATGGCCCAAAGCACCGCGTCTTTCTCGTACGCCTTTCCGAGAATCAAATCCTTGCTAATGAATCCGGCAAACGGGAAAATTCCGGCAAGGGCCAGCGCGGCGATGAGCATGGTCCAATACGTGATGGGAATCTTTTTCGAAAGAGCGCCCATTTTCCGCATGTCCTGCTCGCCCGAAACCGCGTGAATCACGCTGCCGGCCGCGAGGAAGAGCAAGCCTTTGAAAAACGCATGCGTCATTAAGTGGAAAATTCCGGCGGTGAACGCGCCCACGCCGCAGGCCAAAAACATGTAGCCGAGTTGCGAGATGGTGGAATAAGCCAAAACTTTTTTGATGTCGTTCTGCACCACACCCATTGACGCTGCGAATAGCGCGGTTACCGCGCCGACCAGCGCCACCACACCCATCGCTTTCGGCGAAAGTTGATAAATCGCGTTGGTGCGCACAACCATATAGACACCCGCGGTGACCATGGTTGCGGCGTGTATCAGGGCGCTGACCGGAGTAGGACCTTCCATCGCGTCCGGCAGCCACACGTAAAGTGGGATCTGCGCCGATTTTCCCGTGGCGCCCACAAATAAGAGCAACGCAATCGCCGTAATTCGAGGATCACCGATCGCGAATCCGCCGGCCGCAAGCGCAGGGCCAATATCGGTGAACCGGATAGTGCCAAGCAGAGCAGAGGTCAGAAAAATGCCCAGAAGGAAACCCGCGTCACCGACGCGGTTAACGATGAAAGCCTTCTTCCCCGCATCCGATGCCGACTTCTTATGGAAGTAGAATCCGATCAAGAGGTAGCTGCAGGTGCCCACGCCTTCCCATCCCACAAAAAGCAGCAGCAGGTTGTTTGCCAGCACCAGCATAAGCATCGAAAACATGAACAAATTCAAGTAACCGAAGAAGCGGTAGTATCCACCTTCGTGGGCCATGTAGCCGGTGGAATAAATGTGAATCAGGAATCCAACGCCGGTGACCACTAGGATCATCACGCAGGAGAGTGGATCGATCTGAAATCCCCAATCGGCGACAAATTTCGCGAGCCTGCCATCGAGCATGTGATACGGCACAGCGGGAATCCACTCGAATAAAACTTTCGTGGCGACTCGCTCTCCTGAAGGTTTCGCAACAATCTGGAAAAAAGCTCCTACGGAAAAGATGAAGGAAACGAAGACGCTACCCGAACACAGCCAGCTCACGATGTTATTGCTAAGCCGCCGGCCGTAGAAAAGCATCACCGCCGCCGTCGCCAACGGGAAGAGCGGGATCAGCCACATGTGGTCGAGGAAAAATGGCTGTGCGTTCATGCGGCGTCCTTCACCATTTCAGCATGTCCATTTCGTCGGCGAGCAGCGTCTCGCGGTTACGGAAAAATGCCAAGATAATGCCCAGCCCCACGGCGGCTTCCGCGGCTGCGTCGGTGATCACGAATATCGCGAACACTTGCCCGTCCACCGTGCCGAACATGTGCGAAAAGGCGACCAGATTGATATTCACGGCGTTCAGGATCAATTCAATGGACATTAAAATAATGATGACGTTGCGCCGGGTCAGCACACCGATCACCCCGATGGTGAACAGCGCCAGACTGAGCCAAAGATATTGATCCACGGGAACCATTACACCCTCCGCTTCGCCATCACCACCGCGCCGATCATCGCGACCAGCAGCAAAATTGACGCAATCTCGAAAGGCAGCATGAAGTGGCCAAAAAGAGCGTCAGCGACCGCCTCTGTATTTTTCGGCAAGATTTCCGGAGCGCTGGCCTGCGGGAAAAGCGATTTTTGACCCATTTTTATGGCGAGAAATATCTGCGCTCCCAACGCCAGTGCCAACACGCCCGCCACAAATCGCTGCCGGTTGAACTGATACTGCAACAGCGAAACGTCCAGATTTACCAGCATGATCACGAAAATGAAAAGAACCATGATCCCGCCGACATACAGGATCACCTGCACGATGAAAAGAAATTCAGCCTGAAGCAACAGAAAAACTCCGGCCGTCGCGAGCAGCGTGGTAATCAAATAAACCGCGCCGTGCACCACATTTCGCCTCGTCACCATCAGGATCGCGGAGACCACCGCGAGCGCGGCAAAGAAATAGAATAAAATTGAGGTCAGGCCCATTTATTCGCCTTCCGCCACCGGTACCGCGCTGTCAACCTGGTCGTTCTTCGCGAGCCACATAGCCACTGCCAGCGTCACCACGATCGCGAGAATGCTCGTTATCCTTAAACTCCAGCCCCATTCCCGGCTGATCAGCAGCGCCGTTGCCATGGTGATCAAGTTAACCAGCGCCAGCGGGATCAGAAATCGCCACCCGAGACGCATCAATTGGTCGAAGCGATACCGCGGAAACGTAAACCGAAACCACAGAAAGCAGTAAAGGTAGGCCAATACCTTGGCCATGAACCAGAACGCGCCGTGAACGCCTTGCAGTACCGTGGGCGACGCAAACAGCGCGCCTGCCAAAATGCCGGCAATAGCCAGGCACAATCCGCCGACCAGGACCATCACCAGTTTTTGAATTTTCACCGGCTGCTTCGGCGCAAGAAAAAAGCAGTACAGCGCAACGCCGAGAACCAGCAGCGACGGCAGCGCATCCAGCAATTCGATAGGCGTCCCCGGCAGATGATCGTGGTAGCTCGCGAACGGCCGCAGCCAGCCGCCTAGAAACAGAGTGGTGGCGATTCCCGCCACAATAATCATGTTGGCGTATTCAGCCAGAAAATAAAGCGACCAGCGAAAGCCGCTATATTCCGTCATGTAACCGGCGACCAACTCTGATTCGGCCTCGGGCAAATCGAAGGGGGCGCGATTCGTTTCCGCAATCGAGCCGACCATATAGATGAAAAATCCGATGGGCACGTAAAAGATGAACCACATGCCCTGGTCGTACTGCGCCATCACAATGTCTCTCATCGAAAGCGAACCGGCCAGCAAGAGCGCGGAAATCAATCCGAGTCCCGCCGCCGTTTCATAGCTGACGAGCTGCGCGGCGCTGCGCAAAGCTCCGAGCAGCGAGTAGTGGCTGTTGGAAGCCCATCCTCCGAGAACAATGCCGTAAATTCCCAGCGAGCTGACCGCCAAGATGAACAGCAGCCCGATGTTTAGGTCTGCTATCTGAAATACCGGACCGATTGGCAGCGCGGCGTAGGCGAGCAGCGCCATCGTTACGCTTACGAGCGGAGCTAGCCAGAAGAGCAGCCGGTCCGCTTTCTCGGGAATGATGTCTTCCTTCAGGAGCAGTTTCACGGCGTCGGCGATTGGCTGCAGCAATCCATGCGGACCCACGCGCATTGGTCCCAGCCGCGCTTGCATATCCGCCATTACTTTTCGTTCCATCAGAACGATGTAGCCGGCCAGAAGCGGAAGCACCGCGACGATGACGACCGCGTAGAGCACGGGCAAAACCAGCCGCATGATCGAGGGTGTAATGAAATGGCTCATTACCGGTCCACTTCCCCGAGCACAATATCAATCGTGCCAATAATCGCCACTACGTCCGCCACGAGCGAGCCGCGCGCCATTTTGTCGAAGGCCTGTAGATTAATAAATGACGGAGGCCGCACGCGCACGCGATAGGGCTGCGTGGTCCCGTCGCTCACGATGTAGTAACCAAGCTCGCCTTTCGGAGCTTCAATCGAGTGATACACCTCTCCGGGCGGCGGCTTCAGAACTTTTCCGATGCGCGCCATGATCGGTCCGGTGGGAATATTCTCGATGCCTTGCAAGCAAATGAGTCGCGATTGCCGCATCTCTTCCATGCGCACCACGTATCGGTCGTAAGTGTCGCCGGTTTCGCGCGTGGGGATTTCGAACTTATATTGATCGTACGCAGCGTAAGGCATGGCTTTGCGCAGGTCCCATTTCACGCCGCTCGCGCGCAGCACGGGACCTGTAACTCCCAGTGCGATAGCGTCCGCGGCTGAAAGGATTCCGACGCCCTTGGTCCGTCCCACCCAGATGCGGTTCTCGGTAAGCAGCGTTTCGTACTCGTCGATCCGGTGCGTGAAATCATCGCAGAAGCGCTTCACATCCTGCTCGAAGCCGTCGTACGTCTCGTACTGCAATCCGCCGATGCGAAACGCGTGGGTAGTCAGGCGCGCGCCGCAATATTTTTCGAAGATCTTCAGGATCTCTTCGCGCTCTCGGAAGCAATAAAAGACCGGCGTGAGCGCGCCGATGTCGAGAGCGTGCGTTCCAAGCCAAAGCAAGTGGCTGGCAATTCTTTGCAACTCGGTCAGGATGGTGCGGACTACGCGCGCGCGCATCGGAGCTTCCGCTCCCAATAATTTCTCCACCGCCTCGCAATACCCCAGGCCATTCGACACCGCCGCGACGTAGTCCATGCGGTCCACATACGGCGCGAACTGTTGATAGCTGCGATGCTCCGCGATTTTTTCCACGCCGCGGTGCAGGTACCCGATGATGCATTCGGAACCCACCACGCGTTCGCCGTCGAGTTTCAGCTTCACGCGCAGCACTCCATGGGTGGAAGGGTGCTGCGGCCCCATATTCAAAATGATTTCGTCGGCTCCCAGCACAGTGGTGCTGACGTTGGTAAGTTCGGTCGTGCGCGGGTCGCTCATCTGCCTATTGGCCGCTCTCGATGCCCAGGTTCTCGCGAACCCAGTCTGTGTCCTGCTTCAATATGTCGTAATCCTTGCGCAGCGGATGTCCCTGCCATTCATCAGGCATCAAAATGCGGGTCAGCTTGGGATGGCCCTCGAATACGATTCCGAACATGTCGTAACATTCGCGCTCGAGCCAGTTCGCCGCCGGCCAGATTTCGCACACGCTAGGCACGGGTTCGTTTTCCCCCGCATGCGCTTTCAGCCGTACACGCTCGTTCTTGGCGAAGGAATACAGAATCAAAACCACATCGAATCTTTTTTCGCGCTTGGGCCAGTCCACTGCGGTTAAATCCACGAGCATGTCGAATTTTTCGTCGTCCCGGCAATAGCGCGATATTTCGCGAAGTTGCTCCGCCGCGATCGTCACGATGGCCTGCTTGCGATCGAGTGTGGCCTCGCGTATGGCATCGCCGAAACGCGCCTTCAGCCTCTGCACAAGTTCGTTATCAAGAGGCAAGGGCTTGGGCGGCGCTTCTTTCGCGGGAGGTGCAGCAGCCTTGGGCGCAGCAGGAGCAGCGGGCGCGGCTGGTTTTTCCACCGGCACGCCTGGAGCAACAGGTTTGCTTTCCGCCCCGGTTGCGGGCGGCTTCGATGCTGAGTCTTTTTCCGAAGGGTCGTTGGCCATCGAGTCGATTTCTACTCTTGCCGCCTATCTTCCAAAAGCCGCGAGCAGCCCGCCTTTTTAACACACCCCAAAAAACAGCGTCAATCAAGTTGAGAATCTAATTCGCTGCGATTGTCCGCGTACCAGGACACAGGACACGCCGGACCCACCCTCACACCCAATCGAGCGCGCCCTTGCGATAAAGCCAAACGTAGCCGACCAGCAGAATGCCCAAGAAGACAAGCATGGTTACCAGGCCGTAGGCGCCCAACTGGTTGTACTTTATCGCCCAAGGAAACAAAAATATCGTTTCCACATCAAAAATAACGAACAATATCGCCACAATATAAAATCGCACGGAATAACGACCCCGCGAACTCCCCTCCGGAGGCACTCCGCACTCATAGGGCTCCAGCTTTGCGCCCGTAGCACGCATCTCCGGCCGGATGAATTTGAAAATAATCAATGTGACAGCGGGAAAGGCCGCGGCGAGGACTGCGTAGATCAGAATCGGGATGTATTGGCTCGGCATCTCCGAATCGAGAGCGTCATCCTAGCACACCGCTCGTGCCCCAGCCAGTGTCATTGCAGAGGATTTAATGGGGGTCATTGCTTCCCTTTCAACTCTCCGGGCCAGTTGATCACGAGGGCCGCAGGCGTAATCGTCTGGTTCCCCGCAGGCACCAGAACCAACAGCCTGCCGTCTGGCGCCGCAGTGATTTCACTCACAGCGCCAGTGGATGCCGAATAGACTTTCCTGGGCACGCCCGACTTGAATGGGCTCTGACTCTCGATCGGCACGGCAATTACGCTGCCGCCTGCGTCGATGTAGTACAGCGTTTTCCCGTCATGACTCCAAGCCGAAAAGTGAACAGGTATGCCGCCGGTCAATCCCTGGTCGGAGACCTGCCACTTCGTCCCCGGGCCAGGAAATTCGGTAACGTAGAGTTCCGGCCGTCCAGACTCGTTCGAACTATACGTGAGCAGTTTTCCGCTCGGGGAGAGATTGCCGGCGTCCTCGACGGCGGGTGTTTGAATCATTGGCGCGAGCTTGTGTTCTCCGGCAGCCGCCAAGGTCTCCACGTCCTGGCCCGTTTTCGGATTCTGGACCGTCAGAATGAGTGTTTGGCCGTCTGCCGTCCAGTCGGTGGGATATTTCGAGATTTGATCCGGGGCGACTAATTGTTCCGCGACGTTGCCTTGCAGAAGGATCTTGCGAATCTCAAAGCCGTTGGCGAGCGAGACTGTCACACTTGCACCATCCGGCGACCATACGGCGAAAATTGCGCCTTCCGGATCAAATGTCGCTCGGGAAGGACTCCCACGCTGCGAGTCAATTAGCCACAGATCTCTTTTTACCCCCGGTTGTACGCGAGTTACCAGGATCCGTTGTCCGTCCGGCGAAACAGATGCGCCGGAATAGTAGTCGGGCTCGCCAAGCTTACCGGCTTCCGCGACCTTCCGGTCGAGCCAGGTCATCTGGTACTTCGGTGAATAGTCCGGCCGATAAACGAGTCCGCCAGTCTGCGAAACGGAAAAGTTTCCCAACGATTTTCCAATCGAGAATTCCACCTGGCCCGCCATGGGAACCGGAACGCCACGGACGGCCTGATGATCCGGGTCAAACGGTTGGGCCACCAGATTTCCGTCCGTAACATAAAGAATATATCCGCTGGAATAAACGGCATTGGACTTCGCCGGCAAAAACACGTGGCTGTCCGTTGAATCCAGCGATCCGACGCCCACGCCATCGTCCGCAGTGAATAGAAAGTGTTTTCCGTCGGGCAGGAAGCTGGGCCACCGATGGCTTTGCAATGCGGCCGATTGCTTAACAGCAGTTACCGCCGCCGGGGTGCCGCCGCTATCCGGAATCTTATATAGCGGCTCTTTGAGGCCCGGGGTGAATACGATTACGCCAGACTGATTCCAGGTTCCGCCGCGGCCCGCCGGTGCATCGCAAAGAACCTGGACCACTCCGCCCGCGGCTGGTATGCGCTTCAGTTTTCCGTCAGCGAAGAAAGCGAGATTTCGCCCGTCGCCGGACCAAAAAGGGTACGAGGCCCCATCTGTGCCTTGTAAAGGCTGCGTGGTCCCGGAACTCAGCATGCGCACAAAAATCAGCTGCTTGCGCTGGCCCTCCGCTACGAAGGCGATGGCGGATCCGTCCGGCGAGATCGCGAACTGGTTATCCTTGCCTATGCTTCCGAATTCATAGCCCTCCGGCGGATTCATCTCCGCATGAATCACCGGCGTGGGTTGGAAGGCTTTGCGCGCGAAAAACAGCGAGCCGGCGATACCTGCCACGGCAACAATTCCGACTGCAGCCAACAATATCTTCCAGGTCCGCTCGCGGGTCTTCCGTTGCGCAATCACCGGCGCAGGGACACCAGCCAGCGAGCCGGCGCTGGAAATCCAAACTAACTCCCGCTTCAGATCACCGGCACTCTGCCAACGATCGTCCGGATCCTTTGCCAGGCACGTGGTGACGATGCGTTCCAGCGCCGGAGGCACCAAAGGCTGCAATTCGCTGATTGGCCGAGGCTGCGCTTTTAGTATTTCGGCGATCAAGCTCGCTTGGCTTTTCGCCGGGAATGCCTTTTGTCCCGTGGCCATCTCATACAGCGTGGCGCCAAATGAAAAAATGTCGCTGCGTGCGTCGGCCTCGCCGCCTTCGAGCTGTTCCGGCGGCATGTACTGAAGCGTGCCGACAATCGTGCCCTGGACCGTCAGTTGGTTGCCGCGCGAGCTTCCCGGCAACGGCTGGGTCATTGTCGGCGAACTCGACATATCGCTCACAGCCGGCGCCGCGCCCTTCGCCAAGCCGAAATCCAACAGTTTCGCGCCCGCTTTCGTGAGCATCACGTTGCCCGGCTTCAGGTCGCGATGGATCACTCCTTGGCGATGCGCTTTCTCCAGCGCCTCGCAAATCTGGATGGCCACGCGCAGCAGTTCCGGCGTCGGCATGGGGCCCTGCTCGATGCGCTTGGCGAGCGTCTGGCCCTCCAGATATTCCATGACGAGGAAATCCGTACCGTCCTGTTGGCCGATGTCGTAGAGCGCGCAGATATTGGGGTGATTGAGGCTGGAGACCGCGCGTGCCTCGCGCTCGAAACGCTGGCGGACTTCCGGGGTATCGGCCAAATGGAGCGGCAAAATCTTCAGGGCCACCGTGCGGTCGAGCCTCGTATCCTTCGCGCTATAGACTTCGCCCATTCCTCCGGCGCCGATAGGTGCGATCACTTCGTAGGGACCCAGGCGAGTTCCTGCAGTCAGTGCCATTTGCGAGGGATTATACGCGAGCGGAGTCGAGCAGCAAGGAACAAAACTCCGCGGTGTTACGAAGGTTCGGAATCGTGGCGCGCGCCATGAAGGATCGCGACCGCATGAGGCAGTAACTCGGCGATAGCATCGAGCGATTCGATGGCCCCGCGCGGGCTGCCCGGAAGATTAATGATGATTGTCGCGCCGCGGATCCCAGCGACGGCGCGGGACAAAATCGCGCGAGGAGTTTTCTTGGCGCCCTCCGAACGCATATGCTCGGAAAAACCAGGGATCAGCCGCTCCGAGACAGTTATCGTCGCCTCGGGCGTCACGTCGCGTGGTCCCAGGCCCGTTCCGCCGGTCGTGAGAATCACGTCGACGCTTGCTGCTCCCGCCATTTCTTTTAAGAGTGTCTCAATCGCAGAGCGATCGTCTCGCAACAGCGTGGACGCCACAATCTGCCAGCCAAGTTCCTTGCAACGGCTTATAACCGCCGGTCCCGAGCGGTCTTCGTGCTTCCCACTGCTTACGGAGTCGCTGATTGTCACGACGGCGACACGCATGGCGAGGTTTGCGGCGACTATCCTTCGGTTACTTCCGCGTCTTCATCGGAGGATTGATGTTGCTCTTCGTCGATCAGCCGCAGCGCTTCCATCAGCAGACCGGTTGTGGTGCGAGAAATCGTCGAGCGCGAGGGAGCCACGTTGAAATCAATTTCAAATTCGCCGTCGGTCCAACGCACCGCCTGAAACACAGCTGCCTCGCCTTCAAGAGAACCGAATCGCGCGTCCTTGCACTGCCCCGCGGAAAAGAACAGCTCGCAAGTTTCTTCGCCCCGCCGGATCGAGAGCTGGCATGATTTCTGTCCCATTTCGAGCGACTGCATCAAATCCATGATGCTCATTTCTTCCAGCCGACCTTGAATCACGCCTGGCCGAACTTGCCTCTTCTGCAATTTTTCAAGCTGCAGCCGATCCACCACTTTCTTCGCCCGCCGCACCAGATCCTTCACGAAAAACGGCTTGGGAATAAACTCCTCGACGCCCTCCACGATGGGCCGCAGCTTCTCTTCGATGTCACCCCGGCTGGCCAGAAAAATAAAAGGAATCAGCTTGGTCTGCTGCCGGGTGCGAAGTTTTTCATAAAGCTGGCGGCCATCGAGTCCCGGCATGCGGTAATCGCACACCACCAGGTCCGGCGGATCATCCACGATTTTCAATAACGCGTCGGCGCCGTCAGCGGCCGCTCTCGCGTCGCAGTGCGGCATCAGGCCTTTCATCAATAGGTCGAGTATCAGCGCATTGTCGTCGACCACCAGGACTTTCACTCCTTTCCCCGGTGTCATCGCCTTACACGCTTTCCTTCGCGATTGTAATCGCCGCTGCGTCCGCCTGATTTTTTGACAAGGTAAAGTTCCGTAATTTCCATGCTCCGTTCCAGAGCCTTGCACATATCGTAGATCGTCAGTGATGCGACCGCCGCTGCTACCAGCGCTTCCATCTCGACTCCGGTCGGCCCCGTCGCGGTAGCCTCGGAGGTAACCTCAATTCCATTCTGGCACAGCTTCGCACTCACATCCACGTGCGTCAATGCCAGGGGATGACAAAGTGGAATCAGCTCCGCCGTGCGCTTGGCAGCCGTTATACCCGCGATTCGAGCGATTTCCAGCGGGTTGCCCTTCGGGGATTTCAGCCGCCGTACACTGGCAACTGTCGCACGCTGCATGCGAATGAATGCATGGGCTACCGCTGTGCGCGATGTTGCGGCCTTGGCGGTCACGTCCACCATTCGCACGCGGCCCGCCTTGTCATAATGCGAGGGCCGCTTTCGGGGGCGGTTAGAACGCGATGAAGGCATCATGAGCTCTTTTGTTCCCTGGGCTTTAACACCCGAATCTTACGTTCGGTAGCAACAACAAAACAGCCAACCCAGTCGCTGACATTTTCTAATTGAAACAATCCCTCAATGCGCTCGGCTAGATTTCTTCGGTTCGGCGAGCGCAGGCGGATACGCAAGATTCCGTGGTGGGTGCCAGGAGCAAAACGTCGCGTATCTGAAAAATCCATATCTTGGGTGATCAGGAATCTTAATTCTTGCTGTGCCGCTGCCCAAATCTCGGAATCACTGCCTCCAACGAGCTGCTCTTCGTAGGCGGTGTGCACGTCGTGACCGATGTTTTTCAGCAGGATTGCAAGCCGAACGGGGAGATTCTCGTCCAACTTGATCTTCATTGAATATTTGGAACCGCTGGCAAAGGCAAATCTTCTTCGGCGGACGCTGCAGCGAACGCGATGGCGGCTTGAACGTCTTCAACTTTCAAGCTCGGGAAATCGGCAAGGATTTCTTCAACACGATCTCCGTCAGCCAGACTGGCCAGCACCGTACGCAAAGTCACACGCGTCCCACTGAATACAGGCTCTCCGCCACAAATCTTGGCGTCTCGCATGATTCTTTTTGAGTACTCTTTCGCATCTCCGCTCGGTCCCGCCACGATGGTTCTCCCGTAGCTACCATCATATCATTGGTTAATACTGTGGATTCCTCAACGCGTTCAACTTGGTCATTTCGCGAGGTTCTAAAAGAGTCCGCGTCGCGGCAGGATATCGGCCATTTCACCCGTTTCGAGCCTTAGCTTCGATTCGTGCACCACCAAAAAACAATTGCCGCGAACGACGGCTCCGATATCTCCCGATCCTTCCCAGTGCAATACTTCCACCGTCGCCTCTCCACCGGGCCACTTCACTCGCGCTGGAACAAAATGCGCGAGAGGCGGTTTCTCGTCCACTGGATGCGCAAGCCTGGCTTTGAGCAAATGCAGCGAACCCGGCGGGTGTCCCCCAAGCAATTCTATCGCCGGCACTACGAGCAGTTCGAATGTGACCATGGTCGAAACAGGATTTCCCGGAAGCCCGAAGACCGGTTTATCATTGCACATGCCGAATACGGCAGGGCGTCCCGGCCGAATCGCCAGCGCGTCAAAGAAAAATTCCACGCCAATCTCTTTCAATACTTGCTCAACGTGATCGTATTTCCCCACCGATACGCCACCGGTCAAAATCACGATGTCGGCTTTCATCGCCTGCTCAATGCGGGAGCGAAGTTCGGATACATGATCGGGCGCAATCCCTTGCACCAGCGGTTCGCCGCCTGCGAGCGCCACTTGCGCGGCCAGCGAAATGCTATTGCTGTTGCGAATTTGAAACCGCTGCGGAGACTGGCCCACAGAAATTACCTCGTCACCAGTCGAGAGAATGGCTACACGCGGTTTCTTCGCTACTAAAACGCTCGATCGCCCCACCTGCGCGGCCATCGCAAGTTCGGCGTACCCCAGGCGCTTACCGCGGCCGACCACACTTTCACCTGCTCGCGTCTCCTGACCCTCCAAAACGTAGTGCTGGCCGGCGCGAACGCCGCGCTCAAAAACAACTGAATCGCCTTCGACCGCAGCGTCCTCCTGCATCACGACCGCATTCGCGCCACGCGGCAGGGGCGCGCCCGTCATGATTTGCACGCATGAGCCCGCCTCCATTTGTCCCGGAAAGGCGTGCCCCGCGCGGCTTTCTCCGATTAATCGCAACCGGGCGCCGGGACGCGCGGCATCAGCGGCGCGCACTGCAAATCCGTCGCGCGTCGAACGGTCAAATGGAGGATAGTTGCGGTCTGCAATCAGCTCCTCGGCCAGGATGCGGCCGAGCGCGCGCGATGGATCGTCCGCAAACTCGACGATTTCTGTTGCAGGGGGCGCGCTCGTTCGCGCGTGAACGATCTCGATTACTTTCGCGCGTGCTGCTTCGTAGGAAAGCATGGGGGTTTATTACAGCCAGGATGCGAGCTTGGTTCCTCGTGGCACAATTGTAGCATCTCGTTCCGGGCCGGTGGATATCATCCCGATCTCAACCTGCAGCTGGTCGGAGATAAAATTCAGGTAATCCCGGGCCGCCAGAGGCAAACCCTTCACGTCGCGAATTCCCGGGGTCGGCGTCTGCCAGCCGGGCATGGTGTGATATTCAGGCTCGATCTCCGCCAAGGTTTCAGTGTCAGGCGGCATTTCCGTCAGCCGTGCTCCTTTGTAACGATAGCCGGTGCAGATTTTTATTTCTTTCTGCGCATCGAAGACATCGAGTTTCGTCACCACCAGCGAATCGATACCGCTGAGCATTTTCGCGAAGCGCAAAACTTCCAGGTCCAGCCAGCCACAGCGTCGCGGACGCCCGGTGACTGCACCAAATTCCTTCCCGCGTTCGCGCAGCGCCTGGGCATCCAGATCAGGCATTTCGGTAGGAAATGGCCCGCTGCCCACTCGCGTGGTGTATGCCTTGGTTACGCCCACCACTCCCGTCAGCCTCATCGGCGCCACTCCAAGCCCCGTGGCCACACCGCCGGATGTCGCATTCGACGAAGTGACGAACGGATACGTGCCGTGATCGATGTCCAGCATGGTGCCCTGCGCGCCTTCAAACAACACGGACTCGCCATTATCCAGCGCGCGATTCAGCAGCATTCCCGTATCGGTCACCAGCCCGCGAATATGCGCCGCCAATTCCAGATATTGCTCCAGCAGCCCCGCGGTTTCCAAAGGATGCCCGTAAGTCGCCTGACTGATCGCATTCTTCTCGGCGACCACTCGCTCGAGCTTTTCCGCAAAACGCTCGGCGTCAAGCATGTCGCAAACGCGAATTCCGCGCCGAGCCATTTTGTCTTCGTAGGCCGGGCCGATACCGCGGGATGTGGTCCCGATTTTCGCTTCTCCGCGCGCCGATTCCGCGGCTTTGTCCATCTCGCGGTGATAAGGAAAAATCACATGCGCGCGGTTGCTCAAAAAAAGGCGCCCGCGCACTTCAATTCCGGATTTTTTCAGGTTTTCGAGTTCCGCGACGAGCGCCGCAGGATCCACTACCGTCCCTGCACCGATCACAGCCTTTTTATCCGGGCGCAAAATACCGCTGGGAATTAACTGAAGAATGTACTTATGGCCGTCAAAAATGACGGTATGGCCCGCGTTGTGTCCGCCTGCATAGCGCGCCGTGTAGTCGAACGAAGAAGCCAGATAGTCTACAACCTTGCCTTTGCCTTCGTCGCCCCATTGCGCCCCCACCACCACGATCGCTTTCGTTCGGGCTCTCTCCGTCACTCTCGCTCCCACCCCTCGCCAGACCGCACCTTCCCCGCTCAATCTGAAAAACTTAAGCCTTGCAGGAGGGCATATGTGACAAACAATGACTCACAATCGTACGCCCCGCTCAGGTCCAAACGCAAGCCCAGCGCGCGGTGTGCGACGTCCGCACGTTGCGCCTGGACACTTCGAATATTCGGGCGTGCTCTCGGTTGGAATGACGTTAGTGGCGAAAGCAGTCGTGCGCGTGGTCGTTGACCATGCCGGTGGCCTGCATAAAAGCGTAGCAGATGGTGGTTCCGACGAATCTAAAGCCGCGGCGTTTCAAGTCCTGGCTCATGGCGTCGGATTCGCGTGTGCGCGCCGGCACGCGTCGTGAGGTCGTCCATTTATTCTTCTTCGTCCGGCCGCCGACAAATTGCCAGATGTAACGGTCGAACGTGCCAAATTCCTTTTGTACCTCAAGGAACGCCCGCGCATTCGAAATCGCCGCAGCGATTTTCAGGCGGTTGCGCACGATACCCGCGTCCGCCAGCAGCGCCCGGACTTTTCGCCGGTCATAGCGCGCAATTTTCGCGGCATCGAACCGGTCGAAGGCACGGCGGTAGTTCTCGCGCTTCTTGAGAATCGTCTCCCAACTCAACCCCGCCTGCGCGCCCTCCAGAATCAGAAACTCAAAAAGCACGCGGTCGTCATGTACCGGCTTCCCCCACTCTTTGTCATGGTACTCGACCATGAGGGGCTTCTGCGCCCAATGACACCGCCGACGCTGCTTGCTTGATTTTGCAATCATGGTGAAGTTGTGAGGAACGGATACGCGCGGTTCACGCCGATTCGCCGCGCGGATGATTTCTTTGGGCGGCGGAAAGGCAGTTTGGGCACAAACAATCAGAATGCCGTGCGCGAAGTTCGCTCAACGTGCTTTGATCGAGCTTCAACTGCTCACACCAGCAACCTATCGCAGACGCGCTACAAGGAAACTTCTCCCCGCACGCTTCGCAGGTCTTCTGCGTCGGCGGGTTCGCAGCGGCTCTTGTACCAGGCGTGCCGGCGTTCATGTTCGACCGTCTTTTATCGTTACGGATCGCGCTCAGGAAATATGGCGCTGGAGGACTTTCACGATCTGCTCTTTCGGCACAGCTCCCACAAGCTGGTCGGCCACTTGTCCGCCCTTGAAGATGAGCAACGTGGGAATGCCGCGAATATTGAACTTTCCTGCCGCGTTTACGTTCTCGTCCACGTTCAGCTTGACCACCTTCAGCTTCCCCGCGTTCTCGCGCGCAATTTCTTCCACCGTGGGCGAAAGCATGTGGCATGGACGGCACCAATCGGCCCAGAAATCCACGAGTACCGGCTGCGTCTTGCTGGCTTCAATCACATCTGCGTCAAAGCTTGCATCGCTCACTGCTTGAATGTCTGCCATGTTCTTTGTTTTCCTTGTCGAGCATCACCGGTCAACGCCAGGCCGACGCCAGTTCCACTCTAGTGTTTAGATGTTCCAGCCACCCGTGGGATTCTAGACCTTTTCGCGGCTTCGTACAGCGTGACATATGCCGCCGCCGAAGTCTTCCAAGAAAAATCCTTGGCCATGCCGTTGTTCTGCAGCGCTCGCCACCACTTGGGCTCCCTGTAAACTTTCAAAGCCCATCGCAGGCACTCCAACAATGCCTTTCCATCGTATGCATCAAACTTAAAACCAGTCCCCTGCTGCGTCTTAACGTCGAAATTCTGCACCGTGTCGTCCAACCCGCCCGTTGCGCGGACCACCGGTACCGTTCCGTATCGCAGACTGTATATTTGGTTCAGACCGCAGGGCTCGTAGCGCGATGGCATCAGAAACATGTCCGCCCCTGCCTCAATCCTATGCGCGAGTGTATTGTCGTAGGCGATCTTCACACCCGCCGACCTCGGATATTTCTCCGCCAACAACTTGAAGAACCTCTCATATTCCGGATTCCCCGTGCCCAGCACGACAAGCGATAGATTCTCCTTCATGATCTCACTTGCCACTTGCGCGATCAGATCGAAGCCCTTCTGATCGGCAAACCGCGAAACGATTCCGACTACCGGACGCTCCAAATCTTCCGGTTTATCTGCGGGCAGTTTAAAAGCATTCAACAAATCTTTCTTGCAGGCCTTCTTGCCCTCGAGATTCTGCGCCGAATAATTCTGCGCGATCAAAGTGTCCGTGTCCGGGCTCCAGATCGCGTAGTCCACTCCATTCAGTATCCCAACCAGCCGGTCCGCGCGCTGCGCGATCACGCCTTCCAGCCCCGCGCCATATTCGGACGTCTGAATTTCTTTCGCGTAGCGGCGGCTCACGGTCGAAAGGTAATCGGCAAAAAGCAACCCGCCCTTTAAAAAATTAATCTTGCCGTAAAACTCAAGCGCGTCCATCGCGAACAGCTGAGCGGGCAGACCGGCCTTGCGCAGAGCATTCTGTGGAAAAATTCCTTGATACGCAAGATTGTGAATGGTCAAAACGACCGGCAGAGAACGCACCGCCGGATCGGCCGCGTGCTGCGTGCGCAACAGAGCCGGTACCAGCGCGGTCTGCCAATCATGGCAATGAATCACGTCCGGCAGCAGGACGCGCTTCGCAAACTCGATCGCTACGCGCGAAAACTCCGCGAACCGCTCGGCATTATCCGGATATTCGCCGGACTTGTCGCCGTAAGGCTGTTCGCGGTCGAAGTATCCCGGATCATCAACGAAGAAATAACGCACTCCCGCTACGGAAGCACCTTCCGCAATCGAGGGAAACCTTACCTGCTCGCCAAGGGAAATTGTCACACTCGAAACCAGCGTGGAAGTGACCCGGTTGCCGTGATAGCGTGGCAGCAGAACAGACACTTGGTGGCCCATTTCCACGAGGGCCTTGGGCAACGCTTCCACCACATCGGCCAAGCCGCCGGTCTTTGAGTAGGGGAGTCCTTCCGACGCAACAAATAAAATTTTCATCAGCCCTCGAATGAAAGAAAAACGGTAGCGGAACGATTCTGCTTCGTCAAGCTAGTCGGCCGACCACGTTTCGAACGCGCTGCAGCCCATCTCGCCCGACGATTTGTTCGCATCGCTCTGCGCTGCATTGCTACACTTTGCACCGGCATGGCTCGACAACGCATGGGACAACACTTTCTCGGCGATCTCGCTTGGCGCCGGCGCATTCTCAAGATTCTCTCCCCCGGAGCAAACGAATCATGGATTGAGATCGGCGCGGGGCACGGCGAGATGACCCAATTGCTCGCCGGCGACGGCCGCCGCGTCTTTGCCATCGAAGCGGACACGCGCTTGGCGGAAGATTTGCAGGAAAAAGCGCACTCCTTCGCGTCCGAATGGCCGAACGTCGAAATTATCTCCGCGGATGTCCTCACTTTTGATTTTCAAAAACTTTTAAGCGGCAATTTCCGCGTTTACGGCAATCTGCCTTACTACATTACGTCCCCAATCCTGCACCATTTATTCGATTATGCCGGTCAGATTCAATCGATTCACATCGTGATTCAGCTTGAAGTGGCCGAACGCATCGCCGCGCTGCCGGGCCGCCGTGAATATGGCTATCTTTCCGTGCTTTGCCAGTTCTACAGCAAGCCCGAAATTGTGTTAAGGATTCCGCCCGGCGCGTTCCGCCCGCCGCCTCGCGTCAAGTCCGCGTTGGTGCGAATGACACTGCCCGGCGAACGCGCGCGTATGAAAGTCGCCGATGAGAAACGCTTCCTGAAATTTGTCCAGGGGTGCTTTGGCCAAAAGCGCAAGATCTTACGGAATAATTTGCGGTCACTGGCCTCCGATCGGCAGCTCCAAGAGGCGATGAAGGATTGCGGCCTGCGCCTCGATGCGCGTGCCGAGCAACTGAGTCTCGCCCAGTTCGCATCTCTATTCGCCGTTCTTTCCTAGCGGCGGCTTTCCGGATCCTGCATATCCTCAATGACCGCCAGAAGCCGGTCCGGAAAGTTAGTCATGATGCCGTCCACTCCTGCGGCAATCACCCTGCGCATCTCTGCGGCATCGTCCACCGTCCATGTCGCCACTTGCAAATCGGCGCCATGCGCTCTCTCCACAAGATCCGGGGTGATCAAGGAAACTTGCGGACACATTTGCCGCGCACCCAACTCCAGCGTGTCTTTCACATAGTCCGGCCCGGATTCATCCGCCAACAATCCCATCATCACGGACGCATCCACTCGCCGTAGCGCCGCCAGAGTCGTTTGGTCGAACGAGATCACGATGGTTCGCGCGGCATTCTCCGCCTTTTGCAGCGCGGCCACCAGGGAATGGTGCATGCCCCAAGCCGCGTCATATTTCACTTCGAGGTAGAAGATCACGTCATTTTTGCGCGCGAACTCCAGAACCTCCTCCAGCGTGGGGATGCGTTGCCCCATGTACTCGCGGTCGAACCACATCCCCGCGTCCAGCCGCCGGAGTTCGGCGAGCGTGAAATCGCGCACTGCGCCGCGCCCGTTGGTGGTCCGCTCCAGGGTCGCATCATGGATGGCGACGAACTGCGCATCGCGCGTCAAGTGAAGGTCCGTCTCGATGAAACCCGCGCCCAGTTGAACGGCGCGCTCAAATGCCGCCAGCGTATTTTCGGGAGTGTGGCCCGAAGCTCCCCGATGCGCGATGACCCAAGGTTTTCGCATGGACTCTGGTTATCCTAGCAGATAACTCAAGCCCGGCCATTCGCTCCCGCGTGTGCGTTGTAGAACTTACAACCTGGGCCATCTAGATTCAGACCAAAGCTGCTCGCTTTAATTCGCTTGGTCGAGCAGTTATTAAAGAAACTGGGTCCAAGACTTGCTTTCCTCCGATAGCTCAATAGATGCAAATCGTTTCCTAAATAGGACAATGCGTTGCTCGGGGTGGAAACTCAATCGATTCAGTCGGCGGAATTTTCGACTTCTGTTCTCCGTCAGCCGCTGCCGAACCGCTAACTTATTTATCTACAATTGGCTAGGATGGCTGTTCATACTCGGAAGCATCTGACGCTTTGGTCAGCCGATTGCCCGCACTAGTCAGCCGCCCCCAGAGGCATGTGCGATGTCCAGTTTGAGAACGCAAATGGAGCTCCTGCCCGCGCCAGTTCAGCCGATGAACTCGGCCCCGGCGGGCTTCGATCCGGCGCGCGACCTCCCCACGGGCTTTCTCGAATTCCTGCTACCCCTGCACCGCTCCTTCACGCCTCGCCAGCGCGATCTGATTGAGAAGCGGTCCGCTGCGCTTGCGGCATCCCAGGAAGGCCGCCTACCCAACTACCTGCCGCCTTCGCCTGCAACGAAGGACGCCTGGCAGATTGAGATCCCGAAGTGGTGCCGCGATCAGCGCAACCAGATGACCGGGCCGGCAGACGACGCGGAGCTCGTGGTGAAGATGCTCAATTCCGGCGCACCCGGTGTCATGCTCGACTTGGAAGATTCCATGGCCAACGTCTGGCCACAACTAATGCAGGGCGTGACAAATATCCTGGCAGCCTTGCGCGGCGAGCTTACCTATTTTGACCGCAAGCGCAACCGAACCGTTGGAATCCAGCCCAGCGATACCGTGATTTCGCTGCGGCCTCGCGGATTGCATCTCCGCCAGGCCAGGATTCTTGAAGGCGAAAAAGTTTGCGCCTCTCTGTTTGACGTGGCGCTCATCGCGTTTCAAGTGGACCCTGCCAAGCTCAAGCACCCACTCACGTTTTACATCCCAAAGTCCGAATCGGCCGAAGAGGCCATGTGGTGGCGCGCCCTCTTTCAGGCCATAGCGCGCTGGAAAGGATGGCCGACAAACTATATCAAGTGCATGGCGCTTGTTGAATCGCACCCGCTCGCCTATCAAATGGAAGAATTCGCCGGCCACTTGCGTGAACATATCCTGGCGTTGAACCTGGGCCGCTGGGACTACATGGCCAGTCTGATCCATTTCAATTTGCAAGATCCGAATTGGGTGCTTCCCGACCGCAACACCATCCCGCACGATGTGGCCTTCTTTCAGAATTTGCGGAATCTCTTGCCCGACACTTGCCACAAGCATGGCCTGCTCGCGATCGGCGGCATGACCGCCTTGTATCCCAGCCGCGAGGATGCCGATCTTAACGCCCGCGCCCTGGCAGTTCTCGAAAAGGACAAGAAAAACGAAGCCATGTCCCTGATGGACGGCGCATGGACCGGTCACCCCGATCAGAACGAAATCGCCGTGAAGCAGTTCCCAGCTCCCAATCAATTGAGCGCGCGGCCGGCCAACCAGGACCCGCATCCGGACCTTCGCCCCGTTCCAGAGGGTGTCGGCCAACGGACTCTTGCCGGCACACGCGCCGCGATCCGCACTGTGATTCGCTATCGCAACGGCGTGCTCAATGGCCGCGGGGCCAGCTTGCTCGACGGCTATATGGAAGATCTCGCCACGGATCGCATTTACCGCCTTATGATCGCGCAGCGCGTGCGCCACCGCGATGTCGTCACCATTTTAGACGACAACGGCCACGCCATCGCCCACACGCCGGAACTCATCACCCGCCTGTTCAATGAAGAGCTCAAGCGCATCGTTGGCGAGCTACCCGCCGGCACGCCCGAGGACGTGATTGAGCGATACACCCAGGCGCGAATTTTGAGCGAACGGATGATCGTTACAGAGGAGTTCAATCCTCAATGATCTCGTTCGAGAAAGTGCACAAGTGTGTTAGCTTGTGCGCGCTCGAAGAAGCAGCAGCAAAGATAGTTTGACGCAAGAGCAACAGGGTCTGTCGAAGCAATTAAAGCTGCACGGGGAACGGGCGGCTTTGTACTGGGGAATTCGACGGCAGCGGCCCTCGACCGTTCCGGCAGTTTTCGGGACTCTTCGCGCTCGCCCCGCAGGGTGAAGGAGCGCGCTGAGCTCGACTGTCGAAGCGGTTCGCGCTAGGGAGGGGGAACGTGGCGCTGTTCGTTTTGTTTATTGTAGGCGTTGTGGTTGTGCAAACTTGGGTGGACTGGCGCGAAGCCCGAAAGGGCTGGGTACTGCCGGAATGGGCGAAAGGCGTGGCTCTGGCAGGTGCCCTCGGTGCTCTTCTTACCGCTGCGATGTCATCAGTTTCGTTTTTAATGCAGGATCCGGCGGGAGAGTGGAGCGGCGGCGGATTGGGTTCCGGCTTATTCTGGCCGGAGTTGGGCTTCTTGCTCTGCGGCGTGGCCGTTATCGTCTTCGCCGTGCGAAAGAAGCGAATGCGCATGCTGCTAGCCCTGTCCGCGATGCTGATATCCGCCTTTTGGCTTGGCATGGCGTTGTCCTCATAATCGCACGCCTCGCGGGCTCTTTAACTTCACCGCCGCTTGTCGCGGCGTCTTTCCCGCATTTCTCCGCCCTTTGCCGCCGTTCGCCGGTAACCAACCGCCATTCGCCGAAAAGGCAGAGACCCGCTTCCCGTTTGCCTCTAATCTCCCACCATGGACGGAAACAAAGTTCCAGCGGGAGACGAGAACATGACAAACGCGAATCGGCAGACGCAACCAACGGCTTCAATTTCCGGCTCGGCGGCTATATCGGCGGCGGCCACCGTATTCGTCCTGGTTGGCCTGGTGTTCCAAGGTGTTGAGCTTGGCTATGGCCACATCGCCCCGGGCAATTTTTGGCTATTTTCCGTACTCGCGACGAACATTTGGAATATCCTCTCGCTGCACATGAATATGTCCACCCTGCAGGAATTCTGCCGATTCTGGCCGTTGCTCCTCGTCGGCTTTGGCTTTGCCATCATGCTGGCCGCCCGGGAAAACCGTGCCCGCATGCTTTCCGGCACCCGCAAAGAAGGAAAACATGGGTTGTAACTCTAGGGGCTTTAGCTGGAGCCTTACTTTCGGTTTGCTCATCGCCGCCGCCGGCGTCATCCTCCTGCTCGACCAGCAGGGCATCATCGACGCCAATAGAGTCTTTCAATATTTCTGGCCCGTGCTTTGTATTTCATTCGGGTTGGTAAACCTGTTTCAAACCGGCGGCCGGCGCACCTGGGGAATTATTCTGCTCGTAATCGGTGTCCTTCTCTTGTTCGATAGTTTGGGTTTCGCGCACGTTGGGTTTCAATCCATCTGGCCCGTGATCATCATCGCGGTCGGAGGGTTGATGGTCTGGCAAGCGATCAATCCTCACTCCAATCCGTTGAGCGGACAAGCGGCTAGTTGGCGCGTGCGGCTAGACGAGTGGCGCAAGGGCGATTCATCGGACTCTGACTTTAATCACGTTGCAGTTCTTGGCGGCTTCAAGCGGCGAGTAACCGCGAAGAATTTCCGCGGCGGAAGCGTTATGGCCATCATGGGTGGCTTCGAGATCGATTTGCGGAAAGCCGACATGGAAGGCGATTCAGCCGTGATCGATGCTACCTCCATTATGGGCGGCGGTGAAATCAAGGTGCCGGAGACTTGGCGCATCTCGTTGGACGGCTTGGGGCTTATGGGCGCATACGTCGACGAAACTCATCAAATTCCTCCGACCGACGGCACGGCACAGAAGCATTTAATTGTAAAAGGAATCAATTTCATGGGCGGCGTCGTCGTCAAGAACTGAAGCAAGCGCATGCACCCGATATTCTCTCAACTTCGGCGGCTCGGCCTTTACCTTCTCGTCTGGATTCCGATCGCCGGGATGCTGGCTTACCTGCTTACCATCCCCGGACAGATCACCATGCGCGAGGCGGTGACCCTTTCCATTCCCCTGTCGTTGATATACGCATTCGTCTGCCTTTCTTCGTGGTACTCCTGCCGCGGGAATCCGCTCGAAAAATACGGATTGGGGAGGCTGATAAGCACGCACGTCACCGCGGCCCTCATTGCTAGTATCATCTGGGCATTCGTCGCGATCACCCTGGCAAACGGCCTGTCGAAAACGCCCGCTTTTACCGGTCTCAGCACGCGTCTCCGTCCGGAAATTCCTGTAATTTTCGGTTCCGGCCTGTTGCTTTACCTGCTTTCCGTTGCTTTTTTCTACATCATCATCGCCGTGGACCTCTCGCGCGATGCGGAGGCCCGCGTGATGCAAGCCAGCGTGCTGGCTCGCGATGCCGAGTTAAGAGCCCTGAAAGCGCAGGTGAATCCTCACTTTCTCTTTAACAGCCTGAACTCGATTAGCGCGCTTACGAGTTCCGACTCCGCCAAAGCTCGCGAGATGTGCATACTCCTGGGAGATTTCCTGCGCCGCACGCTCGGTCTCGGCGAAAAAACTGCAATCCCGCTGGAGGAAGAGCTCTCCTTGATCCACGCGTTCCTCGCGGTGGAAAAAGTCCGCTTTGGCGCCCGCATCCAGATGGAAGAAAATATCGACAAGCGCGCGCTGGACGTCCCGGTCCCGCCGCTCCTTCTCCAACCCTTGGTGGAAAACGCCGTCGTACACGGAATCGCGAATCTTGTCGAGGGCGGCTGGATCCGCCTGAGCGTTCAATACCAAAACGGCGGCGGCGATGTGTCAATCGTCGTCGAAAACCGCTTCGATCCCGAAGCTCCTGCCCGCCGCAGAAATGGCGTGGGACTCGCCAACGTGAGGCAGCGGCTGCAAGCGCGCTATGGAAACCGCGCCAGTTTCGCCGTGAAAGCGGACGCTGACTCCTATCGCGTTGCCCTGACTTTCCCCGCGGAAAGGACGTTGCAAACCACATGAACCGCGAGGCCGGAAAGAAAATCCGCGCGGTTATTGTTGACGACGAAGAGCTCGCCCGCCAAGTTCTCCGCGAATTTCTCGGCGCGCATCCCGAAATCGAACTCGTCGCCGAGTGCGCCAACGGTTTCGAAGCGGTCAAGTCCGTCACCGAACTGAAGCCCGACCTGCTCTTTCTCGATATCCAAATGCCCAAACTCGATGGCTTCGAAGTTCTCGAATTGATCGGCAACGATCTCCGTGTAATCTTCGTCACCGCGTTCGACAGCTACGCCATCAAAGCCTTCGAAGTCCACGCCGTCGATTATCTTTTGAAGCCTTTCGGCGCTGACCGCTTCGAAGCCGCGCTCAACCGCGCCAAAGAACGCCTCGCCGGCAAGTCTTCGCACGCCGAGATGCCTCCCGCGGATCTAGCTGCGGCAGCGCGCCCGCCTTCGCAATATCTCGACCGCATCGCCGTGCGCGACGGCACGCGCGTCTTCATCATTCCGGTCGCGAAACTCGACTACGTGGAGGCGCAGGACGACTACGTCGCTCTTGCAACCGAAGGCAAAAAGCACCTGAAGCAGCAAACCATCTCGAGCCTTGAATCCGCCCTCGACCCGTCACGTTTCCTGCGCATTCATCGCTCCTACATCGTCAACCTGGAGCGCGTGGTCAAAGTCGAGCCTTACGCAAAGGACACGCACGTCGCCGTCCTCACCAACGGCACCCAGCTCCCCGTCAGCCGCTCCGGCTACGCCCGCCTCCGCGCCTTCCTTGATCGTTAGATCTCTCTAGGTTTCGAGGCAACTTAGTGGCGAACTATCGGTGTGGTACTATCCGTCATGTAGTCACGCCAATCGGTAAAATTAATTGATGTGGCCTAAAAAACACATTTGGCCGTTGCTTATCGCGTCTCTAGTTGTCGCTATAGGCAGCAGATTCGCTTTACTCCTCTTCACTGATGACCGGGGACTTTGGGGCAGCTTGTTTTTGGCTGGCCTCTGGGCCTTGCTGCTTTGTATTGGGCTGCTTCGCTATCATTGGCAGGGCCTTTGGATTTTGATAGGGGCACCGCTGGCCATCTATACGCCGTGGGTGGTCTGGATGATCGGCCGGGCCTGCCATCAGAATTCAAATGCGTGCCCCTGACGCGGTTCGGCAATGCCTCTTCCCAGGCGTCCTAGCCCATCCGTACCCTAGTCCTATCCCTCGTCTTTCTTGCGGCAGGCGGCCTTTCGTAGTAGCCTCCGCGGATGCCCCCGAAGGCCAGAGAGGCTCCCCCCGGCAGGGCATCAAGAGTCCCAAAAGGAGAGGCAGGAAAATGGCATCCCCGGCGAAAGTTCCCAACACTACCAACAAAGAGAATCCCGAAGGCGCGAACGTAGACAAGATACGCGACATCCTGTTCGGCTCGCAGATGCGCGATTACGAAAAGCGCTTCGTGCGCCTCGAAGACACCGTCACCAAAGCTCTCGATACGCTGCGCGAAGACATGACCAAGCGCCTCGACACTCTGGGCAGCTTCATCCGGCAGGAAGTGGATTCGCTCAGCACGCGGCTGAAGAGCGAAAAGTCCGAGCGCACCGAAGCCTTCAAGGAAATTTCGCGCGAAATCAAGGACGGCGGCAAAGTGATCGAGAAAAAGCTCTCGCAGCTCGAAGAGCAGATGTCCGACGGCCAGGGCGAGCTGCGGGCAAAGCTTCTCGAGCACTCCAAGGCTGTTTCCTCGGAAATCGACAAGCTGCGCCGCGATACTGCCGCCGCGCTGAACCGCGAAGTGGATGTCCTGCGCGATGAAAAAACCGACCGCGCCGCCCTTGCCGACCTCTTCACTGAATTCTCTCTGCGGCTCAAAAATAAATTCGAGCTGCCGGAGGAGTAGCCAGCGAATCGGGAACATGCACTCAACGGACGCGCCTAAATGTGTCGATGCGAGAACTCGGTGATCTTTGTGGGTCGTGGCTTTAGCCACGACGTTAATGCCGCAAACGCAGTCGGCTTTAGCCGCTGAAGTTCCGGTTTTGCGGTTTTCGCGCGAACCTAAGAACCGCCCGTCGAGAAAAACCTTAACCTTTCAAAATGCCTGAGCAAGCCCAACGCCGCGCCCCACAGGGGCAACCAGAGGAAAATCCGCTGGACAACAACCACGCCTACGAAGAGCTTCGCCATTTAATCATCGCGCCCGAGCAGGAAGAAATCGCAGATATCCAGGAACGCCTGGAAGATCGCGCGCGCCGCGCGGAGGATGTCAGCTCCGTCGTCGCTGAAGCGATCAGCATGCGCCGTGAAAAAAAAGACGGCGAGCGAGCCCTGGCCAAGGCCCTGTCTCCCACTATTCAGGAAACTCTTCGCGAATCGGTCCGAAAAGATCCCCACGTCCTGGCCGATGCGCTGTTCCCCGTGATGGGCCCCGCCATTCGAAAATCCATCACAGAGACGCTCCGCGCCATGCTGGAATCGTTCAACGCCGCCCTTGAGCACAGCCTGTCTGCCCAGGGAATCAAGTGGCGCATCGAAGCTTTCCGTACCGGAAAATCCTTCGGCGAAATCGTTTTGATGCACAGCCTGCTGTATCGCGTGGAACAGGTCTTTCTGATACATCGCCAAACCGGGCTCGTTCTCAGCCACGTCGTGGCAACGTCGGTTTCCACGCAGGATCCGTCCATGGTTGCCGGCATGCTCTCCGCCATCCAGCAGTTCGTGCGCGATTCCTTTGATTCAAGAAAGGAAGAAACACTCGGCAGCTTGAACGTCGGCGAGCTTGAGGTCTGGATTGAAGACGGCCCCGATGCCGTGATTGCCGCCGTGATTCGCGGCCACGCTCCGCCGGATTACCGGCTCGCGATGGAAGAAGCGCTCGAAGAAATCCAGCAGCGCTATAGTTCCGCTCTCGAGAATTTCAAGGGCGATGCGGCCCCATTCCAATCCGCCGATGAACTCTTATCGCGCCTTCTCGCCACGCAGCATCGCGAGCCAGTTGGAGCAAGAAAGCCTCGCGCAGCGCTCGCAACCATCGCCATTGTGGTCATCCTCGTCCTCGGTTGGGCCGCCTACTCCAGTTATCTCCTCTGGGAATGGTCGCGATTCCTTCACGCCGTTCGCGGCCAGCCGGGTATCGTGGTTATTTCCTATGACAAGCAGGGCGGCCGTTATCACATACGGGGATTCAAAGACCCGCTCGCGCCGGACCCGAATGCATTGCTCAGCCAGGCAGGTCTTGATCCGAACAACGCCGAGTTCGATTTCGCGCCCTACTATTCCCTGGACGATGCCATCGTCGTCCAACGCGCCCACCAACTATTGCGTCCTCCCGAAGGCGTCAAGCTCTCCGAGCATCACGGCGAGCTGGACGTCGAAGGAACTGCCTCGCCGCAGTGGATCGCCAGCGTCGCGGACCGCGCTCCTTTGATTCCCGGCGTTGCTGTCGTCGATGTTTCTCACCTGCAGAATTCTCACTTATTGCAGCTCAAGGCGCCTCAAAGCGCAATCGAGTCCGTGTTGCTTCTCTTCCCCGTCGGCCGAGCCGAGCTTGAGCCCGGCCAGGAAAACACATTTGCCCAGACACAAAAACAAATTCGCGACATCGTGGCCCAAGCGGAACACCTCGGCGAGCAAACTTCCATCGAACTCATCGGCCACACCGACAGCACCGGCATCGAAGGTACGAATCAGCTTCTCAGCCAGCAGCGCGCTGAGCAAGTCCGCGCCAGGTTATTGCGAGGCGGCGTCCCGCCTGCGAATTTGCGCCCGCGCGGAGTCGGCACTACGCAGCCTTTGCGCACCGAAGACACCGAGGAAGGCCGCCGCTTGAACCGCAGCGTCACCTTTAAAATCACTTTCACTCCAACGTCTGCCGTAAACTGAACGAGTCCCTCGAATGCTGCAAAAGAAAATCTGCATGCTCGGCTCGTTCTCCGTCGGCAAGACCAGTCTGGTCCGCCGCTTCGTCGAAAGCATTTTCTCGGATGCTTATCAAACGTCCATCGGCGTAAAAATTGATAAGAAAGTGGTCCGCGCGGGCAACGAGGACGTCACTCTCGTTTTATGGGACATTCACGGCGAAGATGTGTACCAGAAAATTCGCATGTCCTATCTGCGCGGCATGTCCGGCTATCTGCTGGTTGTGGACGGCACGCGCCGCCAAACGCTGGACGACGCTCTAGCACTGAACGAACGCGTAATTCAAGAAGCCGGAAAGGTTCCTGCTGTCCTGGTGCTGAACAAGAGCGACTTGACTGAAAAATGGGAAATCGATTCCGCGCGCGAGTCTGAACTAGCCGCGGCCGGATGGAATATACTTCGCACCAGCGCCAAAACTGGCGATTCCGTTGAAGATGTTTTTTCAAAACTGACGGTCGCCATGCTAGCCGAATAAAATGTCTCCCAATTCACTTTTCGAGTCATTCCTTGCCAGCCAGGGCTATGCTCTGTTCGAATCGCTCGGCAGCGGCGAGTTCTTAGTTCTTGGAAATTGTCCAGCCTGGTGCCGCGACGTTTTTGAAATTCGATCCCAGGAAGGGGAGCCGAGCCGGCTCGCAGAAAACTCGCCGTTCCTCGAAAACTTCCTGGTGGACGCCGAAGAATTCTGGAACACCAAGTCCGAAGGCTCCGCAAGTTCCGGTAACTGGACCGAACGCGACAAAAATGGCCGCGATATTCCGCTCGAAGCCTTCGCCTTGTCTCTTGATGGCAAGAAAATCCTGATCGTCCGAAACTTGTCCGCCCACTTCTCCGAACAGCAGCAATGGTTCCAGACCGCCCGCGATTCCCTGCTCGTTCACGAACAGCTTCTGGGCGAAATTCAGAAGAAAGAAATTCTGCTGCATTGCATCGTCCACGATCTTTCCCAGCCTCTTAGCGCCATCAGCGGTTGTTTCAATCTTCTGAGCCTGGAACATCTGCCCGCCGGGCCTCGCAAGCTGGTTGAAACCGGCCAGAGCGAATCGCAGCGCCAGGAACTGATGATCCGAGGCATTCTCTCCGCCTTCTCGGGAGATTTAATGGCGCAGCAATCAACGTCTGACAAGGGCGCGGCGGCCCCGGATCTGGCAGTTTGCGCACAACTGGCCATCGAGGAATTTACCTCCGCGTTCAAAGATAAAAACATTGGCCTCCGATTCGATCCGCAATCGAATGGCTCGGCGGACTGGCGCGTCGTGGGCGATGCGCCGCGTCTAGATCGCATTTTCGGCAATCTGCTCGAAAATACTCTGCGCTACAGCCCGCCGGCATCCACCGTGACTGTCGGCGTCAAGGATGATGGCGCCGGCGTGATCGCGTTCGTGGATGACCAAGGCCCCGGCCTTCCGCCGGATTTGCCGGCGAATCAACTTTTCGCTCTTTTCTCAAAAGGTAAAAGCCATTCCGGCAAAGCCGGCCTGGGACTTTACTTTTGCAAAATTACCGTCGAGCGCTGGGGCGGAACAATCGGCGCCGAAACACGCCCCCAGGGGGGATCGCGTTTCTGGTTTCGGCTCCCGCGCGCGGCCGCAGCCCCGCGAGATCGATCAACAGCAAATTCCGATGCCGGTCGCTCGCACGCCGCAACGACGTCGCCCAGGAGCCTTCCTAGCGATTCCTCTGCGCAGCGCGCACCCGCCAACAAGCCGTCGAAACCCTTGCGTGTCCTGGTCGCCGAAGACACCGAAATAAATCGCGAGCTCGTTATCGAACTTCTGAAAAAGCGCGGCCACTCTGTTTCCAGCGCGGCGGATGGACTGGAAGCCCTCGCGGAACTTGGGCGCGGTCACTTCGATGTTGTGCTCATGGACGAAGAAATGCCGCACATGAATGGCCTGGAAGCCACCCGCGCAATTCGCAAAATGGAGTCTTCCACAGGAAAGCACGTCCGCATTATTGGACTCACAGGAAACGCGACTCACGAAGACGAGCGGCGCTGCCTGGAAGCCGGGATGGACGCTTTCATAGCTAAACCGGTTCGCATGGACAAACTGTATGCAGCGGTTGAGTCTGTAGCCGAGACCGCAAAGCAAATTAGCGAGGCGCAACCTGTGCAGGACTCGGCAGTGGCTGCGCCTGGGACGCCGGCCGGAACGTGTGACGAATCCGCCGCCGAGCATCTCCATCGCGCAACAGGAGGAAGTGAAAAGCTCGAGCGCTCTCTGATCAGAACGTTTCTGCAAGACGCCCCAAAAACCATTTCATTGATCCAACGCGCCATTGCTAAAAAAGATGCACAGAAACTTGCTAGCTCCGCGCACGCGCTGAAAGGGTCTATCGCGATCTTCGGCGCGGCAAATGCAGTTGCGATTGTGCGCAACCTCGAAGCCATGGGCCGCTCCGGCGATTTGCTCGGCGCCGATTTGCAGTTTCGCGCGCTCGAATCGGAATTTGCGCGACTAAAACCGGAGCTTTTGGCCATCCACTCCGCGCCGAAAACACAACCCAAGACGAAACAAAAAGCCAAATCAAAATCCCGCCACGCGCGTTAGTGCGGCGGCGAACCCGCGAAAGCACGGCTGCTGACTAAAGCAGCATGCTCCTCGCGCGCGAACTTGCCCGTCGTGCCGCCCAGCGCCATACTTCAAGGATGAGGCTCGCCTCAGCACTCCGAACACGCGTGGCACGAGCATCCTTGATCGCGCTGATCGCATTTTGTGCCGCCCTTTCTGTAGCGCGCGCGGACGAACTCAAGCTGAAAGACGGCACGACCGTCGTTGGCACAATCGTCGGATTTGAAGAACATTCCTTTAAGGTGAAAACGAGCTACGGTTTTGCCGAAGTGCAGAGAGATCAAGTGGTATCGATCGTGATTTCCGCGGTTCCGAAAAAGAAGGAACCGGAAAAGAAAATCGATCCCGGCACTGATGAAGCCGCGCCGAAACCGGCGCCACCCAAGCCCGTAACCGCGCCTGCAAACAATTCGGCCGTCTCGCCGAGTTCGGTAGCGCCGACCGCCTCAAACGGGTCGAACTCCTCGCCCAATACCGCGAATAAGTCCGCTGCGAACTTTGCGGCGCCGAGTCCGGCGGTTGCGAATTCGCCGGCCGCACCGCCGCCTGTGCCTCCGACTCCCGCGCCCGAACCCATGCGCGAAGAAGTGAACGGAAACACCTACGTGAACGACACGTACAGCTTCCGCATGTACAAGCCGCCGGACTGGGAATTGATCGAGGGAGCGCGCGCGCTTCTCCCCGGATCGATTACCGCGATGGGCACAGCCGATCAGACTACCTACCTCCTGATCGGCCAGCAGCCTGTTTCGAAATCCGTCGCTAACGACATGGATGCTACCGAGCGGCGTCTTCAAGAAATCATGGAGAATTTCCAGCCGCTGGATGAAAAACACATCACGATTTCCGGCCTGCCTGCAATCGAACGGCATTTTCGCGGCAGAGTTGACCAGCGCGAATGGTCCGGCGTGGTCGTATGTATCCCTCGCGACACGCGCCTTTACACAATTTTCGGTATGACTGTCGCGGACACCGACCTGGTGCAGATTCAGGAGAACGTAATCGCGCGCGCCATCTCCAGCCTTCAATTCACAAAATAAGATGAAACGCAGTATCTTCCTACTGGCAACCAACTCTTGAGAATGGGTAACTAATCCAACTGTGCAACTGAAGATACTCGCCTTTGCCGCCGGCGTCGCGTTGCTGAGCCTTGCGGCGATGCGCACGCGAGAAACAAAAAGCCTGCATCCGCCTCGCGACGTCGCGCCTCCTTCCTTCTATCGCGATGTCCTCCCAATACTCCAGCAGCATTGCCAGGGCTGCCACCGCAGCGGCGAAATTGGACCAATGCCGCTGGTTACCTATGAGAACGCGCGATCGTATTCCCAACAAATCGCAAATTCCGCCGCCAAAAGAAAAATGCCGCCGTGGTTCGCCGATCCCCGCTACGGCCATTTTTCCAATGATCCGTCGCTGGCGCTGGAGGAAATTCAAAAGCTCGTGGCTTGGGCCGACGCGAATGCCCCGGCAGGCGACCCGAGAGATGCACCGCCTCCGCGTCAGTGGGTAGAGGGATGGAATATTCCGCAGCCGGACGTGATTGTGAAAATGCCGAAGCCCGTCGCGCTGCCGGCGCAGGGCGATGTGGAGTACACATACGAAATCGTGCCCACCGGATTTACGGAAGACAAATGGATACAGATGTCGGAGATTCGCCCTTCGAGCCGCGAAAATGTGCATCACGCGGTCGTTTATATCCGGCCGCCGGATTCCAAATGGCTGAGGCACGCTCCCGCCGGCGTGCCGTTCACTGCTTCGGACATGACTGATGAAGACAGCCGCCACGGCGCGCATTGGACCGACAGCGACATCCTCCTGGTGTACGCGCCGGGAAGTTCGCCGGACCAGTGGCCCGTTGGCATGGCCAAGTTCGTTCCGGCCGGTTCGGACCTGGTGTTCCAGATGCATTACACCACCCATGGCCACGCGGCGACCGATCAGACGAGCATCGGGATCGTGTTCGCCAAGCAGAGGCCCGCGCAACGAGTGATCACATTGCAGTTGACCAACGATCATTTCGTGATCCCTCCGCGCGCGGATGATTATCGGGTGGAGGCGCGCGGCACTTTGCCTAACGACGCGACGCTGCTCAGTTTTTTCCCGCACATGCATCTGCGCGGAAAACAGTTCGACTACAACATCGTCAGCGCGAACGGAAGCGTCGAGACTCTCCTGCGGGTGAATTATGATTTTTACTGGCAATTAAGCTACCGCCTGGCGGAGCCGCGATTGCTGAAGGCGGGCACGATGCTGCAGGCGGTCGCGCTGTATGACAATTCGCGCGGCAATTCACACAACCCCGATCCGGACGCGTCTGTGCGATGGGGGGACCAAACGTACGACGAAATGATGGTGGGATTCTTCGATGTCGCGGTGCGCGCCGACCTCGATAAGTGGCATTATTTTATTCGCCCCGACGCGGCTCCTGAAAAACCGCAGGCTGAGACGCATTAAAACTTAGTGACTTCGCTGAAGTGGAAGTTTCCCACCTTCATGGCCGGGACGACCATCTCGAATGATTCTTCTCCGGCGGCGCGCACAGCAGGACCAAGCATCTCGACGTTCGAGAGCATCTCGATCACGCTTTGATTGAACCGGAAATTGCGGATGCCGGCGGCGATGCGGCCGTTTTCAATCAGGAAAGTGCCATCGCGAGTCATACCCGTAAGAATTTTCTCGTAGGGATCCACTTCGCGGATATACCAGACTCGCGTGACCAGGATGCCGCGCTCGGTGGAACGAATCATGTCGTCCACGGATTTATCGCCACCCGAGAAAACGAGATTCATGGGCGCTTCGCCATACTCATTCGGCAGCGGAAGGCCGTGGCCGGTGGGTTTTGCTTTCATTTTTTTCGCGGTCGTGCGCGAATAGACCAGATTCTTGGGAACTCCGCGATCCACCAAGAGGATTTTTTGCCGCGGTAACCCCTCGCCATCGTAGGGCGCTCCCAGCTGGTACGGATGGTAAACGTCGTCCCAGAGCGTGACGTTCTCGCCAAAAATCTTTTTGCCCATGCGATCGTTCAGGCAGGAGCGCTTGTCGAGAATGGAGGTCCCGGAAAAATCCAGGAAAAGGGACCCGATGATATCGAGGACGGCGGAAGGCTCCAGGATCGCGGTGTAATGCCCGGGCTCCAGAACGCGCGGATTGCGCGAGGCGATAGCCTTGTTGCTCGCGGATTCGGCGAGCTCGTCAGGATGGATGTCACGGATGTCGGGGGAACTCGATTTCGCCCAGCCCGAAGATTTGTCTTCGAGGATGGTGACCGAGAATTCCGCGTCGGTGTACTGATGGCTGGCGAAGAGCCCTCGCGAGTTCGCCAAAACGGATTGATGCGAGCCGCTGGCAAAAATTCCCGCGGCGGTCTGCTTCTTCTTTTCCGCCATTTTGCAAACGCGGGTTACCGCTCGAGCCCGGTCCATCGGGTTTTCCGTGGCCGTCGCGTCAAAATACCGCGCAACCTTCTGGTATTTTTGCGGACCGAGCATAGGCAGCAGATCGGGATTTTCCGGCTGGTGTCGCGCGAGCGTGGCAGCGGCAGCGACAACGCGGCGAAGCGATTCGTCGTCGGTTTTGTTGGTTGTGGCGCGGGCGGTGCGGCCGTCGACCACGGCGCGAACCGAGATTGAAAGAGTATGGTCGGCTACGTTTTGATGGATGGTGTTATTGGCGAAGCGCGTGAGCGCGTCGGTGGTGGAATCAATCTCGATTTCGGTTTCATCCGCCTGGCTGAGCGCAATCACGCGCCCGGCGATGCGCTGGAGTTCCGCGAGAGTAAACCGTGCGCCATTTTCGGCAAGCCCGGCTGTGGTGAGTACCGATCGCGAGGATTTTTTCGCCCCTTTTGAGCGGCGGGCGCGTGATGGCGGCGATTTTTTCTTCATACGTTTCATGTTTATTTTTACTTGGCGAAGGCAACTCCAACCCTTATGTTTCGGAAGCGCGTCGGCGAAGCTCCGTGTCCGGTTCCCATGGTTTGCATGGGCTGGCCTTTGCCGCAGTTGGGCGTACCCCAAAGCGTCCAATGCTCGCGAGAGCAGATGGCGTCGCAGCTGTTCCAGAATTCCGTAGTGATGCCGCTGTAGCTGGGATTTTTGATCATGCGGCCTTTCTTTCCGCCTTTTATTTCCCAGCCGATTTCGGTGGAAAACTGAAATTGATAGCGGCGATCGTCGATGGACCAGGAACGATTCGTTTCCATCAGGATAGCGTCGTCGGTGTCGGCAATCAGGTCGTCATATTTCCAGGTTCCGGGATTAATGCTGATGTTGGTCATGCGAATGATGGGCAGGCGATTCCAGTTTTCCGTGCGCATGGTTCCGTTGGAGCGCGTTTCGCCGATGGTGGCAGCAGTTTCGCGATTGCTCAGGTAGCCGGTGAAAAGGCCGTTGGTAATAATAGGAGTGCATTGCGCGGGAACGCCTTCGTCGTCATAGGCAAACGTGCCGAGACCGGGGCCATGTTCGAGGCGCGCGTCGGCAACCACGTTAACGATGTCGGAGCCGTATTTGAGTTTGCGCAACTTTTCCAGGGTAAGAAAACTCATGCCGGCGAAATTCGCTTCCTGTCCGAGGACGCGGTCTAGCTCGATAGGATGGCCGATGGATTCGTGAATCTGCAAACCAAGCTGCGAGCCGCCGAGAATGATTGTGCTGGTGCCCTCGGGACACTGGACTGCGGAATGGAGTGCGACGGCCTCTTCCGCGATGCGAGGCGCGTTGCCGACCAAGTCGAGCGCTTCGATCAGCTCGTAGCCCTGCAAAGCGTGCTGGCCGCCAAAGCTGTTGGGGTAGGAACGCTTCTGGATTTCGCTATCACCGAATGAGGTGGCGAAAATTCCCGCGCCCGACTGCATTTTGACTTGATGAATGACGGACCCAATGCTGGAAACAAAAAGCTGATCGATCTTACGGAACGACATGGAACCTTCCGCAAGCGTGACGCCCTTCACCGCGAGTATTTCTTTGTCGGCGCGAAGCAGCAAATCAATCTGGCGTTCGACGGGAATGCGGAACGGATCTTTTACGAAGGGGTTTTGCCAGGTGTCCACGTAAGTTTCTTCCGGAGCGAGGGCGACATTTTCGCGTTTCGCCAGCGCGGAAGCTTTTGCGATGTTGATGGCTTGCGCGGCGCAGGCTTGGATGCCTTCGCGCGTCAGGCGGTCGGTGGAGGCGAATCCCCAGGCGCCGCTGGCGATCACGCGAATGCCGATGCCGAGCGATTCGGACTCGAGCAGATTACCGACTTCCCCGTTTTTAGTGGCGATTTCACGCTGGCGAGTGTCCATGACGCGCGCGTCGGCATAGCTGGCGCCGCGAAGCTTCGCGGTTTCGATGCCCAGGGCGGCCCAGTCAAGCATCATGCGCGAGGGTTCCCCGGAGTGATGATGCCAATCGCGACGCTGCCGATCAGAAAACTGTTGGAAGTCGTGATGGACCAAGTCATCCGAAACATCTTAGGGATAGAAGATTCAGAATACAAGGGAGCGTGTGCGGTGGAAGTGTGATTAGAGTTAAGTCGAGCGCGTTCAACCCGTGAGACTTTTCACGATTGCGAGGACGAATGTCCCGCCCGACATCGCGTGGAGGTTATGGGTTGTACTTCTTCAGCCAATTTTCCAATTCTGTGAAAACGTTGCGGCGCTGCTCGACTATTTGGGGAAAGTGGGGCGAGCCAGGATAGGTGACCATGCGCACGGTTTTTCCTCGCTCGGCGAGCAAAATGTAGAATTCGCGGCCTTGGAACGTGGGGACGCGCGCGTCGGCTTCGCCGTGAAGAATTAGCAACGGCGTGGTGACCTGGTCCACGTGCATCACGGCGGAAAACTGCAGCATGGGTGCGGGATCTTTTTCCTGCAAACGCGCGTCGTAGTCAGTTTGCCAAACGTCGCTGGTAGGGATGAAGCTGAGCCAGTCAGTGATGCCGGCGCCTTCAATCGCGGCGCGATAGCGATGGGTCTGAGTGACGGTCCAGGAAGTCATGAACCCGCCGGCGCTCCAACCGAAAATGGCGAGGCGATTGGGGTCCGCCCATCCCTGGGCGATGGCAAAATCGGTGGCGCTGTCAACGTCGTTATAGGCGCGATCGCCGAAATGCTGATAAATCGCCGCCAGAAAATCCGCGCCGTAGCCTGTGGAGCCGCGATATTGCGGTTGCAGTACGACATATCCCATTCCAGCGATCAGCCGTGAAAAAAGGTCGAAGTTAAGTTCGTCGTTAGCTTCGGGGCCACCGTGTGGAAGAACAAGGAAAGGATATTTCTTGCCCGCGGCGTAGTCCGCGGGGAAAGTGGCAATTCCTTCCAGCTTGGTTCCATCCTTCGAGGTCCAATGCACGACTTTCACTTCGCCGAGATTCACGTTGGCCAGAGCGTCGTCGCCTTCGTGCGTGATTTTTTGAAGCTGTGCGCCTGCGACCACGGCTACGTTTGTGCAGTGCGAGGGATCTTGTACGTTGAACGCTAAGATCGCGGGAGCGGATGAAAGCAGGGAGTAAGCAGGAAGTCCTTGGACGACGCCGTCCGGCCAGCGATAGGCAGGCTCGAGTTTTCCATCGCGATAAGAATACGTCTCGGTGATGACGCCCTTGTGCATTTCCACCCAGACGTTGCCGTGGGGATCGGCCTCCAAAGTTATCGCGGTGCCTGCGAGATCAGGCGTGCGGTCGACGGGCTGGCCGCCGCTGGCCGGCAACGCAAACACGTGCTCCGGAGTAAGCACGGGCGAAGTGGTGCCGGCGAAGACGAGTTCTTTACCGCCGGAGGTCCAAGCGAGGCCGCTTGTGGCGTCGGGAATTTCGGCAAGGCGGCGCGTTCCGATGGAAGTGCAAACATCCACGAACGAATGCAAATCGTGATGCCCGATCTTTGGCCACATGGAGGCTACGGCAATTTGCGAGCCGTCGGGAGACCAGGCAATCTCGGCGACGTCCACGAGCGCGGGGCACCACCAGCCGGGATCCGAGCCATTTACGCCAACGACGTACAAGCTCGTTTCATCGGGTGCCGCAATCGTGCGCACAGCGGCAAGCGGGTCCGGCTTGCGCGGATCAGCCAGTACGGCGAAGCGGGTGCCGTCCGGCGAGATGGTAGCAGAGCGGATTCCGGAGGGGAGGGAGAGAATTTGTACCAACTTCCCTTCTCCGAGTGGAACGATCGCAAGCTGGGGCAATTTGCCGACGGGATAAATTCCGTACAGCGAGCCATCCTTTGTGAAACCTGACGGCTCGAAATGCTCGGGCAGGTCGAGCTTTCGCGCGTTTTCACCGGAGGTGTCCATCAGGTGCCATTCGTGTTTGTCGGCGGGGCCGGCGGTGCCGTCGAAGGAAACGCGATAGAGGATGGTTTTGCCGTCTGGGGAGATAGAAACGGCGCGGGCCGAGCGCAGAGCGGCATAGTCGTCGATGTTGAAGGGATGCTTATCGGCGGCGAGAGCTCGCGGGGCGGCGGCACAGACCAAGCACACTAATACGAAGAGTCCCAGTAGAAATCTGACGGCGTTAGTCTTCATTGTGCTCTCCTGCGCGGCGTTCTGCGGCGCACGCGCTCGCGGCAGTTTCGGAGTGAGAAGTTAGCACATGGGGCAATCAATTCAAACTGAGCGAGCAGTCGCGCGGTGCATAACTTGGAGGCTCGAACTGCGCGGACCCATGTTGCGCGATTTGCAAGGATTGAAGCGGTGGCGTAATATGCACAGCCTGTGCCAGATACCTCTGCCTATACAGGTCGCACGATCTCCCACTACGACGTCCTCGAAAAACTGGGCGGCGGAGGCATGGGCGTGGTGTACAAAGCCAAGGACACACGCCTGGGACGGAACGTCGCGCTGAAGTTTCTCCCCGACGACATTTCCCAGGACCCGCAAGCCATCGAGCGTTTTCGCCGCGAAGCGCGCGCCGCATCCGCGCTCAATCATCCGAACATCTGCACCATTTACGATATTGGAGAATTCGAAGGGCGGCCGTTTATCGCCATGGAGCTGCTCGAAGGCCAGACGCTCAAGCGCGGCATCGCGGGGAAGCCCGTGGAGATATCGAAGCTCCTGGAGATCGGCATTCAGATCGCGAACGGGCTGGATGCGGCGCACTCCAAGGGAATCGTGCATCGCGATATCAAGCCTGCGAATATTTTTCTGGTGGAACGCGGGCAGGCAAAAATTTTGGATTTTGGTTTGGCGAAGCTCACCTCGGTGCATCAGCACGCCGCCGAATCGGTGGGCGCTACATCCATGCGCACCCAGACGCATATGCTCAATAGAGAGCAACTGACTAGTCCGGGCAGCTCGATGGGCACGATTGCGTATATGTCGCCGGAGCAAGCGCGGGGCGAAGAACTGGACGCACGCTCGGATTTGTTTTCGCTCGGCGTGGTGCTTTACGAGATGGCGACCGGGTCGGTTCCATTCCCGGGCGCAACTTCGGCAGTGGTTTTCGACGGAATCCTGCATTCTACGCCTCCCTCCGCCAAGGAACTCAACCCACGCCTGCCTTTGGCCGTGGAAAATATTCTCGGTAAGACGCTGGAGAAAGACCCGGATCTGCGATGCCAGACCGCCGCAGAACTTCGCGCGGACTTGAAGCGGCTTCAGCGGGATATCGAATCGAGCCGCCGACCCGCCGCAGAGAAGAGCGCTTCCGGGGCCGTGGCGCAGGCAGCGGCGGCAGCCAAGCAAAAATCAGTTGCGGTGCTCTACTTCGAAAACCAGAGCGGCGCAAAAGAGGACGAATACTTCCGCGATGGGATTACCGAAGACATCGTGACGGAGATCTCAAAGATAGCGCAACTGCAAATCTTTCCCCGTTCGGAGATGATTGGCTTCCGCGACAAAGCAGTAACGGCGCAACAGGTGGGGCAGCAACTCGGCGCCGCCTATGTGCTGGAAGGTTCCATCCGCCGCGCGGGAAACCGCGTGCGGATTACGGCGCAGTTGGTGGAAGCTTCCACCAGGCATTCCGTATGGGCCGAGCGCTACGACCGCCAACTGGAAGACGTGTTCGCTATCCAGGAGGAAATCGCGCGGAGCATCGCCCAGGCGCTGCGTATCACGCTGACGCCGCAGGAAGAAAAAATCATCGCGCGCAAGGCCACGGAAAATCCACTGGCGTATGATTTCTTTCTTCGCGGGCGAAGCTACTCGCGCCGCCAGGATTTCGAATACGCGCTGCAAATGTTCGAACAGGCCATCGAAATTGACCCGAATTTCGCCCTGGCGCACGCGGGGATTGCGCATCTGTGCGGGATCATCTTCGAAGTTCGCGACCAGAATCCGAATTGGATGGAACGAGGACTGGCTGCCTGCGACCGGGCTACGTCGCTTGCGCCCGACCTGCCGGAAGTGCTGGTGGCGCGCGCCCGCATCGTTTTCGCGCAGAAGAAATACGACGAAGCAGCGCTGTTGGCCCAGCGCGCCATAGAGCGTAAACCTGACTGTGAAGGAGCCTGGAGCATCCTCGGCCGCGCGTACTTTACGTCCGGATCCTTCGAAGAGGCCGCTGCGCTGACGGAGCGGGCAATCGAATTCAACGGCGACGATTACAATACCTATATCCCCTATCACCAGGCGCAGAGGCGGCTGGGACGACAAAGAGAATCTGCGCACGTTGAAGAGCGGATGATCAAGGTGCTCCGCCAACAGCTGGAGCTGGTGCCGGAAGACGTCCGGGCCCGAATCTTGCTGGCTGCCAACCTGGCCTACTCCGAAGCGGATTCGGACGAGAGCATCCGGCACCTGCGGACGGCCGTGGCCCTGCGGCCCAACGACCCCAACACCCTTTACAACGCCGCGTGTACCTACGGGGTCCTAAGAAAAAAGGCAGAGGCGCTCGAAACTCTGAGAAAGGCGTTTGCGGCCGGATATGGCAACCGCAACTGGGCGGCCAAGGATTCTGATCTGGTTTGGTTGCACGACGACCCTGAATTCCAGAAACTCGTGGGCCTCAACACAAGCTCCGCATCGTAATACTTCTAATCTCACTTTTGAACCACCGCGTAGGTCAGGTCTTCACGAAAACACTTGTACGGTTGAATGCTGGATTTTTGTCCGGTAAGCTGCTGGCCCGATGGACGACTCTATTTCGAACCGAGTGATGGGACTCGCAAGCGAAAGCGCTTCGGCGGGGCAGCGCGATATTGGCGACAATCGCGGATCGCTCTTTTCCGGCGGGACGGCGATTGCCTGGGCGCTGGCTGGGGTTGCGGTGCTGCTGCAGATGATTACCAACGGCCGCTACGGGTACTTTCGCGATGAACTTTATTACTTTGCCACCGGAGACCATCTTGCGTGGGGGTATGTGGATTTTGCTCCGCTGGCTGCGCTGCTGGTCCATGTGAGCCGCGCGGTGTTCGGCGATTCCTTGCATGCCGTTCGTCTTCTGCCGGCGCTGGCCGGTGGAGCGCTGATCGTACTGACGGGCTTGATCGCGCGCGAGCTTGGCGGAAAAACGTTCGCGATGTTTTTGGCATGCGTGTCAGTGTTGGTGGCTCCGGTGGTTCTCGTGATGGACGGGCGCTACTCGATGAATGTTTTTGAGCCGCTGTTCTGGATGGGCTGCGTTTATTTTCTGCTGCTGGCGATCAATCGGAATCAACCGAAACTGCTGGTGTGGTGCGGAGTGCTTCTCGGGCTCGGGTTGGAAAATAAACATTCCACGGTGTTTTTTCTTTTTGCTCTGGTGGCCGGAATCGTAGCGACGTCCGACCGGCGATTGCTTAAGAGCAAGTGGCTGTGGATTGCAGTGGGGATCGCGTTCCTGATCGCCCTGCCGAATTTGATTTGGCAATATCAGCACGGGTTTCCGACCTGGGTGGACCTGAACAACGTAAGGAAAACGGGCAAGAACACGGTGTTGCCCCCTCTGCGTTTTCTGCTGCAGCAGGTCCTGATGCTGAACCCTGCGGGAGCCATGGTGTGGATTGCGGGGCTGGGATTTCTTCTGTTTCACCGCGAGGGGAAGCGTTACAGAAGTCTGGGCGTTACGTACCTCGCGTTTCTTGTGGTGATGATGGCGCTGCACGCGAAGGACTATTATCTGGCGCCCATTTATCCCATGTTGTTTGCCGCGGGAGGCGCGTACTGGGAAGATCTGACTCGTGGGCGCGCTCGGCTGCTTTGGGTGCGTGTCGCAGTGCCTGCGCTCGTACTGACGATGGGCGCGATACTGGCGCCGCTGGTGATTCCGATTTTGCCGATTGCGAAGGTGGTGCCATACACAGAGTCGCTGGGGATCAAGTTGCCGCACACCGAGTCGCACGACACCGAGCCTTTGCCGCAACATTTCGCCGATGAGTTTGGATGGCCGGAGATGGTGGCGTCGGTGGCGGAAGTGTACAACGCGATGCCCCCGGAAGAACGCGCCAAGACGGGGATTCTGGCGGGAAATTACGGCGAGGCAGGGGCCATAGATTTCTTCGGTTCGCGCTACGGATTGCCCAAATCGATTAGCGCTCACCAGAATTATTATTATTGGGGGCCGAGGAATTATACGGGCGAGAGCTTGATTCTGCTGCAGTGGGATCTGGACGACGCTCAGCGCTGGTGCCAAAACGTTGAAAAAGGGCCAGCGCTGGATCCGCACTACGGGATGGATGAAGAGCATTACACTATTTTGGTTTGCCACGGCATGAAGGCACCGCTGGCATCGATGTGGCCGAAGCTAAAGCATTGGAACTGAGGCCGAAAACTACTTTTCTTTCGATTTCGTTTTGGCCGCACCGCAGGACTTGAGGACGACCCATTGCTGGGGGTTTACCGGGACGCCGTTCACGTAGATGACCCAGTGAAGGTGCGGGCCGTTGGCGCGGCCTGTGGCCCCGGCGTAGCCGATTACGTCGCCTTGGTTCACGCGAGCGCCTGCCTCGACGTTTAATTTCGACATGTGCAGATACATTGTTTCGAGGCCTTGGCCGTGGTCGATGGCTACGGTGCCGCCTAGGACGTTGAAGGGTTGGACGATTTTTACCACGCCGCCAGCGACCGCGTGAATGGGAGTCCCGTCGGACGCGCGTTGATCAATTCCCGCGTGGAACTCACCCGTAGGCTTCCCGTTGTGCAGGCGCTTTACGCCGAAGGGTGAGATGACGCAACCGGGAACCGGAGCGACAAGGGGATCTTCCCAATACTTGACGTCGGATACGGAGTCGCGAAAGGTGGTGAGCGTTTGCATTTCTTCCGGCGTGGAATGGAGCGCTTCGATTTGCGGCGCGAGAACAACATTTTGCGAGGGAAAGATGGTTTTACGAATGGTCACGCTGACGGAGGCGACGCCGGTTCCGTCTTCTGCGAGAAATTCAATTGGGTAAGTGCCTGGTGTGTCGGCTACGGCTACGGGCATCAAGCCTTCCCAATCACCACTTTCCTGCTTGAAAAGTCGCACGGTGCGGCCGTTGAGTCGCGCAGTGGCTGCCGGTACTTCGCAGCGAAGGCGTAGGGTCTGGCCCAGCGGAATCGTCAAGGGCTTTAACGTGCATTCTTGCGCGCCTGCCGTTGAAGCTATCAACGTCGCTACCAGCACCGCCAAGATGTACCACGCTCGAGAATTGTGATTTCGCCCTTTCATTCACCTTCACTTTACACGCCCGACAGCCCAGATTAGGATTTTGCGACGAGAAAGTTCCTGCTTGTAACGAAGCGTGGTTCGAGCGCGGCGCCGAAACGCGAGGAAGCTTGATGACAATGCTTATCAGACTTTTAAGTGCCTTCGGACCAGGAGGCTAGGTACTGCTCTTGATCTGGCGTGAGCTTGTCGACCTGGATGCCCATGGAATCGAGCTTTAGTTTGGCGATGTGGCGGTCGATATTCTCGGGGACGGAATAAACCTGGTGTTTCAGGCTGCTCGCGTTCTTGACCAGGTATTCGGAAGCGAGCGCCTGATTGGCGAAGCTCATGTCCATCACCGATGCGGGATGGCCTTCGGCGGCGGCGAGGTTGATGAGGCGGCCTTCGCCGAGCAGGTACAGCTTGCGGCCGTCTTTCATCACGTATTCGTCCACAAACGGGCGGACCGGCTTTTTCGAGCTGGAAAGCTTTTCGAGCGCGGGAATATCGATCTCGACGTTGAAGTGGCCGGAATTGGCGATGACTGCGCCGTCTTTCATTCTTTCGAAATGGTCGTGAGTGAGAATTGATTTGTTGCCGGTGACGGTGATGAAGATGTCGCCGATTTTTGCGGCTTCGGGCATGGGCATCACGCGGAAACCGTCCATTACGGCTTCGAGAGCGCGCACGGGATTGATTTCGGTGATGATGACGTCGGCGCCGTGGCCTTTGGCGCGCATGGCGACGCCTTTGCCGCACCAGCCGTAGCCGGAAACCACCACGCGAAGCCCCGCGATTAGAAGGTTTGTGGCGCGAAGAACACCGTCAATCGAAGACTGCCCGGTGCCGTAGCGATTGTCAAAGAGATGCTTGGTCAGCGCGTCGTTGACCGCCACGATGGGATACTTCAGCGTGCCGTCCTTGGCCATAGCGCGCAGACGAATCACACCGGTAGTGGTTTCTTCGGTGCCGCCGATGATGTTCTTCACCAGATCGGGACGCTTGGTGAGCAGGATGGTGACCAGGTCGGCGCCGTCGTCCATGGTGATCTGCGGCTTATGATCCAGCGCGGCGTTGATGTGCGCGTAATAGGTGGCGTTGTCCTCGCCCTTAATGGCGAAAGTCGGGATGCTGTAGTCCTTGACCAGAGAAGCAGCGACTTCGTCCTGAGTGGAAAGCGGATTGGAGGCGCAAAGAACCACGTCGGCGCCGCCGTCGCGCAGAGTAATGGCCAGGTTGGCCGTCTCACTGGTGACGTGCAGACAAGCGGACATGCGGATGCCCTTGAGCGGCTGGTCTTTTATGAATTGCTTGCGGATGAGCTGCAGAACGGGCATGTGCTGATTGGCCCATTCAATTTTGCGTTTTCCCTTTTCGGCTAGGGCAAGGTCCTTCACATCGCCATTCAGCTTAGCTGCTGTTTCCACGAGAACTCCCTTTGGTTTTTATGGTGCGGAAAATTAACTGCGCGACGCGGCTACAACACCGCGCGAGCCGGCCTCTTTCTTGATCGCTTGGGCCTTGTCTGTTTTCTCCCAGGTGAAGCCAGGGCCGGTGCGGCCGAAGTGGCCGTACGACGCAGTCTGACGGTAGATCGGGCGGCGAAGATCGAGCGTTTCGATGATTCCCTTGGGCGTGAGCTTGAAGAATGCGCGAATCAGCTCGGTGATCTGCGAATTCGGAATGGTTCCGGTGCCAAAGGTGTCGGCCATCACGGAAACCGGCTCGGCAACGCCGATGGCGTAAGCGAGCTGGACTTCCACTTTGGTGGCCAGGCCGGCTGCGACGATATTTTTCGCGACATAGCGCGCCATGTAGCAAGCGGAGCGGTCAACCTTGGTGGCGTCTTTTCCGGAAAGCGCGCCGCCGCCGTGACGGCTGTATCCGCCATAAGTATCCACGATAATCTTGCGGCCGGTCACACCTGCGTCACCCATCGGGCCGCCGGTTACGAATCGGCCGGTGGGATTGATGTAGTACTTGGTCTTCTTGTCGACCATGGCCCCGGGAAGGACAGGACTGATGACTTCGGCCATCACCGCTTCTTCGAGTTTGCTGTGTGAAACCTTGTCGCTGTGTTGGGTGGAAATGACTACGGCGTCAACGCGAGCGGGGCGGCCGTCAATGTATTCGATTGTGACTTGGGATTTTCCGTCAGGCCGGAGGAAATCTACAGTTCCCTTCTTGCGGACCTCAGCAAGCTTGTGCGTGAGGCTATGCGCGAGTTGGATAGGCATGGGCATCAACTCGGGCGTTTCGTCGCAAGCAAAGCCGAACATCAAGCCCTGGTCGCCGGCGCCGCCGGTGTCCACGCCCATGGCGATGTCGGGAGACTGCTTCTTGATGGCGCAAATTACGCCGCAGGTCTCCGCGTCGAAGCCAAACTTGGCGCGGGTGTAGCCTACGTCGCGAATCACTTCGCGGGCGAGATCGGAGAAATCAACATACGTAGTGGTGGTGATTTCACCGGCTACGACGACAAGTCCGGTGGTGACGAGAGTCTCGCAGGCAACGCGGCCCAGGGGATCGTCTGTTAGGACGGCGTCGAGAACGGCATCGGAAATCTGGTCAGCAATTTTATCGGGATGACCCTCGGTTACAGACTCCGAGGTAAAAAGGAACTTGTCGTCAGAGTGAGCCAAAAAAGTATCCTCCGGCAGATTGAAAGGCAATTGCGGGGCCAAAATTGCGCTTGGTGCAGTATTGGACCGAACTGAAACGCTAACATAGGGGTATAACCGTGTCAATCTTAGGCATTGAAAGGCGTTAAATGCGGCCTGGATGGCGATTTTCGGGCCTGAAATGTCCGCCGCCAGCTTCCTCGTTTTGAGACGACGAAGACGACTGGCACCGAATTTCCCCTCGATTACCCGCTAGGGAGCGCCGACTCCACCTGCTCCGTTGTCCCGACGGAAGAGGAGATAGGCGCGGATGAAGGGATCCAAATCGCCGTTCATAACCTTGTCCACATCGCCGCGCTCAACCTTGGTGCGATGGTCCTTGACGAGCTGATAAGGCTGCATGGTGTAGGAGCGAATCTGGCTGCCAAAGCTGATTTCGGGCTTTGAAGCGTCGAGCTTGTGCAGAGCCTCGCTGCGCTTTTCGAGTTCAAGCTCGTAAAGCTGGGAGCGCAGCACCTTCATAGCCCATTCGCGGTTTTTGTGCTGGCTGCGCTCGTTCTGGCACTGAACGACAATGCCGGATGGAAGATGCGTGATACGGACGGCGGATTCAACTTTGTTGACGTTCTGACCGCCGTGGCCGCCGGCACGGAACGTGTCGATACGAAGATCGTCGGGTTTCACTACGATGTCGATTTTGTCGTCGATCTCGGGGATGACAAAAACGGAAGCGAAGGAAGTGTGGCGGCGCGCGGCTTGGTCAAACGGCGAAATGCGCACCAGGCGGTGCACGCCGCTTTCACCTGCCAGCATGCCGTAAGCATTTTCACCGGCGATCTGGACGGTGGCAGTTTTGATTCCAGCTTCTTCACCGGGAGTTGAGTCGATCACAGTGGCGCCGAGCCCTCTTTGTTCCGCCCAGCGAAGGTACATGCGCAGCAGCATTTCCGCCCAGTCCTGCGACTCGGTGCCGCCGGCGCCGGGTTTGATGGTGACGATAGCGTTCAGGCGATCGTTTTCGCCGGCGAGCAGTGTTTTCGTTTCCAGCTCGGACAAATAGGCATCGGCGGAGGCGAGTTCCTTGCTGACGTCATCGAGAAGAGAATCGCGCTGCGCGTCGTCGGCTTCTTCTCGCGCTAGATTAAAATATGTTTCGATGTCGCTGGATTTGGTATCGAGGGACTTTTCGGCGTTAACCCGATCTTCAACTTGCTTGCGCTGCTGCAGGACGGCCTGCGCTTTTTCCTGGTTCTGCCAGAAGTCAGGATCGCTTACTTTTGCTTCCAGGGCGGCGAGTTGCTTCCGAGCGGAGTCCGCGTCAAAGAAAGCTCCGCACGAGCTCGATGCGCTTTTTGAGCTCGGCGTAGCGCTGCTGCAGGTCTTCGATGTGTTCGGCCATTCTTTTTCGCCTTTATATTCCTAGGATGCGCGTGGCTTCAGCGCGAAAAACATAAGCACTGCGGTGGCAAGCACACAGAGCCAGGAAAACCAGTCGCCGAACCGCGCGTAAAGCGTCAAATCAGTTCTGAAATCGTAGGGAGCGTCCAGCTCTCCTCGAATGTCGGTCGGCAACTGCGCTACGATGCGTCCATACGGATCGATCGCGGCGGTGAAACCGTTGTTCGTATCGCGCAGCAGCCAGCGCCGGCTTTCCACCGCGCGTACTCGCACCATCATCAAGTGCTGGATGGGAGCCGCCGAACGTCCGAACCAGCCGTCATTCGAAATGGTGATCAGCAATTGCGCGCCGGCGGCTGCGAACCGGCGCACTTCACCCGGGAAAATCGCCTCATAACAAATGAATGTGCCGAAGCTGCCTCCGGGAATTTGGCCCACGCTATACGCCGTTCCAGGCGTGAAATCGGAAATATCGGCAGTCAGGCGTCCCGCGAAAGTGAGCCACCGGCGCAGCGGCACGTACTCGCCGAATGGCACGAGATGAATCTTATCATAGGTATAAATTCGCCGGCCGGAGGGGTCCAGAAGCACGGCGCTGTTGGAAGCCAGCCAGGTTTTATCCGCGGCCTGTTTCCAGTCCACGACACCGACCAGGAAATCCGCGCCCGAATCACGCGCGATGCGAACGGCACGCGCGGAAAAAGCAGGGTCCTGCCAGTTGAACGGCGCGGGAACTTCGGGCCAAATGATCCAATCCGGCGGGCCGGGATTTTTCTTGGCTGCGGCGATGCTTATGTTTGCGAGCTCATCCAGTTCCCCGGCGTGGAGCTGGAGCCAGTTGGACGGATACTGCTCCGACTGCGGAAAATTCGTCTGGACCAGGTGCGCGATGTGGTGCGGCGTCGCGGTCGGAACCAGATAGCCGCCACCCAGCGCCACAACAAGCAGCACAATCGTTGTGATGATAACTGAGCGCCACGCAGGCCGCGTACCAACTACGATTGCGAACGCGACAAGCGAGCCATACGCTGCGATAAGAAACGAAAGCCCGTAAATTCCGGTCACCGCGGCGATTTGCAATAGCGCGAGACTCTTGACCGCCGCGTAACCGGTAAGGTTCCAGGGAAAACCGATATAGGGCAAATGGGTGCGTGCGAATTCCAGCGTGACCCACAGGAAAGGCGCAAGCACGCAGGCCAGAGCAGCGCTCTTTCTGGAAGCTCTGGCCACGCCCCAGGAAAACAGGGAGCAGAGCAGGCCACCGGCGACGGCCATCAAGCCCAGGATTCCGGCGGAGGTCCACGGGTCCAAATTGCCGTACTGCCGCATTACCGTATCAATCCAAGGCACGCAAACCGGGTAGAAAACCACACCGTGCAAAAATCCGTAGAGCGGCGATTCGCCGGGACGCGCTCCCGCGGATGCGAGAACGAGCAGGCCGACCGCGATCCAAGCGAGAGGCCAAAGATTGTAGGCGGGAAAGGAAAGGGCCAGGGCGGCACCGCTCGCCACGGCGAGCAGCACTCGCGTTGTTCGCGTAAATTTCATTCAGCGTTTAATTATAGGCTTGAAACCGAATTGTTCGAGGGCACGTTTTGCGGCTTCCGCTGTAGCAATGTCCTGGTAGGGGCCAACCTGCACGCGATAAAAGTTGTCCGAGCCGGGGGTCACGACGAAGGCGGGGAACTTCTTTTGCTGAATAGCTTCAGCCATTTCCAAGGCGTCACCCTGCCTCCGCAGGGCCGCGACTTGAAGGAGAATAGCGGCTTTTGGAATTGCCGGCGTCTGATAACGCTGAGGGCTTTTCGCGTCGTTCACGGAAGGCTTGGGCGAAGGTGCAGGCGCAGTGTTTGGCTTGCCGGCTGCCGCGTTCGAAGGAGCGGGCGGTTTCGCGGGAGGCGCCGGTTGCTCGAGGCGATCGTTATCTTTCTTTCCCCCGTAAAAATCCCACACAGGAGGCTCGCCTTCCTTGGGTTTTGCGGAAGAGGAAGGTACGTTTCGCGACGGCGATTCGGCAGCGTGAACCGAGCCGCCGAACTGGTTGCGGCCCATCACGTAACCGAGCGTGAAAAATACGCCGCACAAGAGCACCACGCCCAGAAACAGTCCTACGAGATGCCGGCTCTCCAGCACTCGTTCGCCACCGCCGCGGCTTCCATTTCGTGCCATCGTCTTTAGTTGTCCACCCCTACTTGCCGCCAGCCAGCTTCATCCACTGCGAAATAATGTCCACCGGCAGCGGGAAAACTATGGTCGTATTTTTTTCCACGCCGATTTCAGTCAACGTCTGCAAATAGCGAAGCTGAATCGCAGCAGGCTGTTTTTCCAGCACTTCGGCCGCGTCCGCCAGCTTCGCGGAGGCTTCGAATTCGCCCTCTGCGTGAATAATTTTAGCCCGGCGTTCGCGCTCGGCTTCCGCCTGTTTGGCGATGGCGCGCTGCATATTCTCCGGGATGTCGACTTGTTTGACCTCAACCTTCGTTACCTTGATACCCCAAGGCTCGGTATCCTGGTCAAGGATTTGTTGCAGCTTGGCGTTTACCTTTTCGCGCTCGGAAAGGATGGAGTCCAATTCGAACTGGCCGACGAGGCTGCGCAGAGTGGTCTGCGCGAGCTGCGAAGTGGCGTATAGATAATTTTGCACCTGCGAAAGCGCGAGGTTGGCGTCCACCACGCGAAAATAACAGACCGCGTTCACCTTCACCGAGACGTTGTCGCGGGTGATGACGTCCTGCGGCGGGACGTCGAGTGTTTCGATTCGCAGCGAGATGCGCGTGAGCTTGTCGATCGGAAAGAAAACCAGTTGCAATCCCGCGCCTTTCGCTTCGGGAAGCATGCGTCCGAGACGCAGCACGACGCCCCGTTCCCATTCCTTGATGACGTACACGGAATTCACCAGCCAGAAAATAAAAACAAGCACGGCGAATCCCAAGAGGATCGTCGGAAATTCCATTCGCTGCCTCCTCGCGTGAATCGTTAAGAAGAAGCCGATTGAGGCGTCTTCACAATCTCGACTTCCAGCGTTAGCCCGGCAACTTTCTTTACTCGAACGCGCGCGCCTTTGGGAATTTCTTCCCCGCCCCGCGCAGCCGCCCGCCAAAGCTCACCATGAACAAATACCATTCCCACGTCGGGGGGTTCCACTGCTTCGGTCACTTCCCCTAGTTCGCCAATCAGCTCTTCTTTCCCGGTGGATTGTTTCCAGGTGCGTGAGCGCAGAACGAGACGCATCAAAAAAATAACAATGATCGCACAAGGAATCGCCACGCCCAGAGCGGCGCCGAGACTCACACCCATTCCCGTGAGCGGCGAGTCAATTAGAAACAGCGCACCCAGCACCATGGCCACCACTCCTCCCACTCCCAGTACGCCGTGCGTTGGATACTTGGCTTCGAGAACAAAGAGCACGAGCGCGACGACAATGAGCAACAAGCCGGCGAAATTAATCGGCAGCATGTGCATGGCGAACAAGGCCAGCACCAGAGCGATCACCCCCATCACGCCCGGCGCGAATGCTCCCGGATGCGTGAACTCGGCATAGAGTCCCAGTACGCCGATGATCAAGAGAATAAAAAATGCGTCGGGCTGAACGATGCGCGAAAGAAACTTCTCGCGCGAGGTCATCTCCACGGCGGTGATTACGGGATGCGGCAGCGCAAGCTGCACGGACGTACCGTCAAAGCGCGTGATGGCGCGGCCGTCAAGCTTCGCAAGCAGGTCTTCGCGTGACGCCGAAACGATATCGATCAGCTTGCCGTCCAGCGCTTCCTTATCGCTGAAAGCCTTCGCGTCGGTGACCGCGGTGGCGGCCAGATCGGAGTTGCGGCCGCGCTTGCTGGTGTAAGCGCGGAGATACGCGGTCGCGTCATTTACGATTTTCTTGCGCAACGTGTCGTCAATCTGAACCGGCTGCCCTCCCAACTCGATGAGCGGAGAAGCGGCGCCAGTTTCCGTTCCCGGAGACATGGCGGCAATATCGGCTGAAAGCAAAATGAAAAATCCGGCGGAAGCGGCGCGCGAGCCGGTGGGATACACATACGTCACAACGGGTACGGACGAGCGCAGGATGGCCTGGATGATCGAGCGCATGGAAGTGTCGAGGCCGCCCGGGGTGTTCATCGTAATGAGGACCAGGTTGGCATGCCGCTCATTGGCCTGGCTGATTCCACGGACGATGTATTCGGCGAGGATAGGCTCGATTTCGCCGTCAATGTGAAGCTCGACGACATTGGAAGCGGCCGTCGAAGACGAAGAGGCGGCGGAAGATGATTGCGCCACGGCGCTGTGGCTAAAGATGAGAAACGATCCGGCAGCCACACACACCAGCAGAATCAAATAGCGAAATGAGCGGAGAGCCATTCCGGCGGCTATTATAGCAGCAGAATTAGTCCGGCTTCGAATGTTCCGCAACATTCGTGAAACGGACCCGGTTCCGATGGGGATCATCATGGAACTTTGAGGTGCGGCAGGGCGTATCTTCTGTGGACGAAGTGAGGAGACAACCATGAGAGCGCAGGGATCTATTTTGCGAAGAAGTCTGACTGGTTCTGGATGGTTCGGACGAGTGGTTCCGGCGATTGCGATGGGGCTGATATTCGCCGCAGCGGCGATGCCCGCGGCCGCGCAGGACAAGAAAGATTCGGACGCGAACAAACCCGACGGCGACAGCATTGGATTTGTCGCGAGCAAGAATGCCAATGCGAAAGAGGTCGGCCTGCCTTTGTATCCCGGATCGAGGAAACACAAGGATGATTCCGACGATAGCGCGGCCGTGCAACTCGGCGCGTGGGGTGGATCCTCCGGCTTCAAACTTGTGGTGCTTAAGATGGAGTCGGACGACGCGCCCGAGAAAGTCGCGGCGTTCTACCGGAAAGCGCTGTCAAAGTACGGAAAGGTTCTAAATTGTTCGGACTCCAGTACCACAGCGGAGAAAGGCAAATCATCGAACGGATTGGACTGCGACTCGGACCACCCTGAGAAGGGCGAAACCGTTCTAAAATCCGGCACGAAGGAAGTCCAACATATTGCCAGTGTCAAAACGAACGGAAGCGGGAGCCTGTACGATTTGGTGTACGTGGAAGCAAAAGGCTTGGGAAATGACAAGTAGCAGTCTTCGGAAGTGAATGGCGTCCGTGTCCGAGTCCAGAAGGCTTGAGCAAATCTTCGCGTTGGTTGGTTCCAACGACGGCGCATGCACTGCGCGAGACTAGTTGCGCTCCTGCTTCTTCGCCGGGCCGGCGTAAGACGGAGGCACCTGCAAAACCTGTTGGACACGGGGATCTTTAATCACGCGCGCGAAGGCAACGTCCGTTTGGGCCGAGAGGAATCCATCGTAGCCGTCGTCGCGCGCCATTTTCAGGTAATGCGCGGCGCGCTCGGCGTCTCCCTGCTGAGCGTAGGTTTTGGCAACGAAAAAGTAGAACAATCCGGGGTCGGTGGCCGTTCGCTGTTGCACTACCGCCCCGCTGGTTCCCTTTCTCTCGAAAATTCCCGGATCCAGCACGAGGGCCTGAGCGAAGCTGTTCATGGCCTGGGGGTATTCCTTATTGCCGAAGTAGGCGTAGCCCAGGTTGGAGTAAAGCGTGGCCATTTCCAGGTGATATTCCAGGGCCTTCTTATATAGGGTGATCGCTTTACCGTAATGTTTTTTTTCGTACTCAACCGTGCCGCAGTTGTTGATGGCGCTCCCGAAGTTTTTGTCGGCGTGAATGGCTTTCTTGTAATAGCGCTCGGCTTTGTTCAGATCGCCCAGTTGCTGGAATGCGACCCCTACTTTGTTCATCAACTGAGCGTTCTTGGGCTCGGTCTCGAGAATCTTGGAATATGCAATCGCGGCCGCCAAAAATTCTTTGCGCGCCATCAGGATGTCGGCCTGCATCTCAGCAATCTCGCGCGGTGTCATCGGAGCAGGATTGACCGCCGAGTTTTCAGAGGCTTGTGCCGGCTTGGTGTAACCGACAGGTACTTGCTGCGCCCGGCTCGACCCCGCGATGAGGAGCACCAGCGGGATGGCAAACAGAGTCACTCGACTCATTGCCCAACTCCTTTTCCGCGCCTGGCCTACGGTTGTGGCTTCGGGTTGTCCGGAGGCTTCTTACTTGACCCAAATATACCAAAAACCTTGCCAAGAAACCCTTTTTTCTTTTCGGCGTCGGCGGGAGGGTTTTGTTCGGCCGGGTTTGCAGCGGCGGGCGGCTGAGCCGCGGAATTGGCTGCCGGCGGAACGGGCTCGCCATTCTTACCGAATAAGTGCGATAGCCAGGTACCGGGAGTTTGCGCTAAATGGCCACCGTGCAACTCGCAGTATTGGGTGGGTTCGCTGCCCGACACGAAATATTCCGTAACCGTTTCCGGGCAAGCAGGGGTGGCAAGTTCTCCGCTACGCGGGTCAATCGATTCTGCCATCACGCCGGGAGGAGGATCGAAGGGCTGCGTGTTGCGGTAGCGAGGCAATTCCACCGCGCGCTTCATGAAGTCCGCCCAAAGAGGAGCGGCGACCTGGCTGCCTGACAATCCCAGATCCCGATTATCGTCAAACCCGATCCAGATGACACACAAGAGATTTGAAGTGAATCCTGCAAACCATCCATCACGCGAGGTCCCGGTTTTCCCGGCCGCCGGCGCCGTAAAACCCAAGGAACGCACAGAGGCGCCTGTCCCGCGATTGATGACGTCCTCCATCAGGCTGGTCACCAGGAAAGCCACGCGCGGGTCCAGCACTGCGCGCGAACGCGGGGCGGCGGATTCTTCTATACTGCCGTCGGCGGCTAGCACGCTGCGCAGGAAAATCGGTTCAGAACGAAGGCCATTGGTGGCGAAAGGCGTATAGCCGGCGGCCACATCAACAGGCGTCATCTCATACGCGCCAAGAGCCACGGCGGGCGTAGCTTGAATGTTGGAGCCCAGCCCCATTTGCCGGGCGACATCCACAACGCGCTGGTAACCGATTAGCTGGGCCACCTGCACCGTGGCGACGTTGAGGGAATGGATTAGGGCATCTCGCACGGTGACCGTGCCGTAGAACTCTTCGCCGTAATTGTCGGGAGTGTATTCTTTGCCATCGAAATCAAAGGTGGTGGGGACATCCTGCACGGTGGTAACCGGGGTGACGACCGGCGTCAGTCCCTGAGCTGCGTTGGAGAACGCGGCGGCATATACGAAAGGCTTGAACACGGAACCCGGCTGGCGATGAGCCAGAGCATGATTGAGTTGGCTTTCGCCATAGTTGCGGCCGCCGATTAACGCGCGAATTTCTCCGGTATGCGGATCGAGCGCCACCAGCGCCACTTGTACCTGAGGAACGGTCTGACCCTTTTTCTTCCAAGCCGCATAGCGCTTCTCGAGGAGCTTGTCCACGCCCAGCATTCCGGCATCGACTGCCGCGCTCGCGGCGCGCTGAAGATCGGGATCGAGCGTGGTGTAAACCCGATAGCTTTGCGTCTGCAGATCGGTTTCGGAAAATTGCTCGAGGAGATGGTCTTTCACCATATCCACAAAGTAAGGCGCGGAACTGCTGCCGAGGCCTCCAATCACGAAGTGAAGCTTGTATTTCTTGGCGCCATCGGCCTGCTCTTGGGAGATGTAGCCGTTCTCCACCATCTGCGCCAGAACGCGATCGCGCGATTCGATGGCGCGATCCATGTGTCGCTCGGCGGCTGAATAACGATTCGGCGCGCGTATGATTCCGGCCAAGAAGGACATTTCCGCGAGGTTCAGCTCGCGAACATCCTTGCCAAAATAGGCTTGAGCGCCTTCGCCGAATCCCCGAATGGCGAAGCTGCCGCGATTGCCCAAATAGATTTCGTTTGCGTACAATTCAAAGATCTGCGGCTTTGAAAAGCGCTGGTCGATTTCAAACGCCATCAGCGTTTCTTTCACCTTGCGGCGCCACTCGCGCTTGGTGGAAAAGAAAAAGCTTCGCGCTACCTGCATGTCAATCGTGCTGGCGCCCTGCGCGCGATGGCCGATCTTCAAATCGGCAAGCGCGGCGCCCAGGACACGAACGATGTCGAAACCTCCGTGCTCGAAGAATCGTTTGTCTTCGGCGGCCAGGACGGCGTTCACCATATCCTTGGGCAAATCGTCGAAGCGGACGATGCGGCGCTTCTCGCGCGAACTGTCAAAAAGATTGGTGATCACTTCCGGTTCGAGTTCGGCGGAGTCGCGCACCGCCCCGTCGGGAATTTGCGTTATCCGCGAAATGGACGGGCCGGTGAAGACCACGCGCAACGCGTTTCCGCCATGAAAGAAGGATTGTTCGGAAGGCTTGATATCAATCGTGTTGCCCTTCACGTGAACCTGTCCGGGCGCCCCGGGCACTTCGCCATCCTGATAACCGGCGCGCAGCAGATATTCGGCGAGATCTCCGGGCCGCAAGTCTTCGCCGGTGTAAATGCGTCCGGGAGCGGAATAAACGCGGGAGGTATTTTGAAAGATCTGGCCGGTGAGGCGCTGGTCTATCAGGTGGCCGAACTGGATGTAGTAATACGCGAAAACTGATGTTGCTGCGACGAACACAGCCAAAGCCGCAACCAGCACCGCAATGCCGGCCCGGGAAGTCCAGAATCCTGGGGCGATTCGAATCCGCAATCGGTTTCTCCGCTATAGCTTGAAAGGGGCGGCTGAAGCCATCCAGAGTCCGCAAGTCAGTACGGCGCTTCCAAGGCTTACATTCCCGGCTTCCACTATATTAGATTGGCGGTTTAAAGCGAGTGGTTGTCCCCGTGGGCATGGAATTCCAGATCGAATTGCTTGACTTTCAAGTCTACTGGAACGGTGTAATCCAGGATTATTTGGACCGTGTTGTTGTCATTGGTAACGCGGATGTCGTCGCGCTTGGCCGGGACGCCTAGTTCCTGCACTTTCTTCCAAACATCTTCGCGGATTTCTTCGTTGGTTTTCCGGTTGTATCCGGCGAAACGAGCTTCCGTCTTCATAGCATCCTGAAGCTGGTAGTTGGTGAAGTATGGCGGTGCGAGTATGACGCCCACAAAGATCATCGATCCCAGAATGAGCAGGGTCAGCAGCAAATTGATCTTTGATCCGCCGCGCTCTTTGAGCTGCATTGCTTGCGCCTTCACAGTTAAAATACCTCCGCGGGATTGAACCCCATCGGTGCAGTCATCCTAGCATTGTGGTTCCCTGCGGATAAGGGCGGCGAACAAACGGTGTACGGAATGAGTAAACGCCGGGGTTAAGCCCATTCGGCTTAGTACGCGCGCGCGAAGATTGCCTTCTCCTTCGAAATCTCGCCGCAGTGAACGCACTTGCCGGTTCCTCCGGGTTGTTCGAGCGGAATGCAGCGCATGGTGGCTTTGGTTTCTTCTTTAATGTTCGCCTCGCATTCGCTGCGGCCGCACCACCAGGAAAAGGCGAAACCTTTCTCCACCGCTTTCTTGAACTCCTCGTAGGTCGCGGTTTCGAACGTGTTGGCGTTTCGAAATGCCAGCGCGCGGTCATACAGCGACTTCTGAATTTCTTCAAGCAAATGGGCGACGCTTGCGGGTAGATCCTGCTGCGAGACGAAGGATTTCCCTTCCTTGCCGGGTCGATCGCGGCGCGCGAGCACGACCGAGCCTTTGGCCACGTCCTTGGGGCCAATCTCGAGGCGCAGCGGCACACCGCGCATTTCCCAATCGTTAAATTTGAAACCGGGACTGACTCCTTCGCGTTCGTCCATCTTGACGCGGACGCCTGCGGCCACCAGCTCCTTGCGTAATTTTTGAGCGCACTCCAGGACGCTCGACTTTTCGTCGTCCGTCTTATAAATGGGCACGATGACCAATTGAAACGGCGCGAGACGCGGAGGGAAAATCAATCCTTGATCGTCGCCATGCACCATGATCATAGCGCCCACGACCCTGGTCGAAAGACCCCACGAAGTGGTCCAACAATGCTGGTGCACACCGTTTTTATCGAGATAACGAATCTCAAATGCCTTGGCGAAATTCTGGCCCAGATTGTGCGATGTGCAGAACTGCAGCGCTTTTCCATCCCCCATCATGGCTTCAAGCGAATAGGTGATTTCCGCGCCGGCGAATTTTTCCGAATCCGACTTACGCCCTGGAATCACGGGCACGGCCGCTTCCTTCAATGCAAAATCGGTGTAGACGCCCACCATCTGCCGCGTCTCAGCCTCCGCCTCTTCAGCTGTCGCATGCGCGGTATGGCCTTCCTGCCAAAAGAATTCGAGCGTTCGGAGAAACAGCTTCGTTCGCAGCTCCCAGCGCACGACACTATTCCACTGGTTGATTAGAACCGGCAGGTCGCGGTAGGACTGAATCCATTTCGCGTAGGCGTAACCAATGATGGTTTCCGAAGTGGGACGTATGACCAGAGGCTCTTCAAGCTCTTCGCCGCCCCCGTGGGTCACGACCGCAAGTTCCGGTGAAAATCCAGCCACGTGCGACTTTTCTTTCTCGATGAAGCTGCGCGGAATCAGCAGAGGGAAGGCCGCATTCACGTGCCCAGTTGCCTTGAAGCGGCTATCAAGCGCCGCCGTGATGTTTTCCCATAGGGCCCAGCCGTAAGGCCGCACGATCATGCAGCCACGCACCGGCGCATAGTCGGCCAGCTCGGCACGAAGAACCACTTGGTTGTACCACTCCGAATAATCCTCCCCTCGGGTGGGAAGCTTCTGGTCTGACATAGGATAATTGGCTCTTTTCTGCTCCGAATTGAAACGGTGCGTGGACGTTAGCCCATCACGCGAGCACGCAATCGAGTTAGGTTAGGGGAGACGGCATCCGAAGTCAACCCGGGGCCTTTTTTTGAATTTTTTGCGTGAACGAAAAGCCATTTCGTTGTAGGCTATGCGCCTGGTTCCCCGCCAGAGTCGCCCTAAATTAAAGGAGTTTACAGAAATGAAGATGTGTCGAGCCGGGTTTTTAATTGTCGCGATTACGTTGTTCTTGGTTTATCAGCCGTTGGCAAAGGCCCAGTCGCCAAGCGGATCCGGCACGTCAACTCAGAGTCCGAGTCAGACCCAAACGCCACCGCAAACTGCGCCGCCCTCTTCGTCGAGTTCTTCCAATGTGCAGCCTGGGCTGACGTACCAACGCCCGTCAGAGGGTAAGAAACTACGGAATTTCGCGTTCGATGCCTTTGGTCCATACGCATTTATCGGTTCCGCTGCCACTGCCGCAATCCAACAAGCCGACACGGCCGGTAACTCGCACAACCCTGCAGGCATCCCTCCGGATTGGGGACAGGGCTGGGATGCCTACGGAGCTCGATTTGGAAGCGACTTTGGAATCAACCTTGTTACTCAAACCGCTCGTTACACGATGGCAGAAATCTTGCACGAAGATACGATTTACTACCGCTGCGAATGCACCGGTATCTTTGCGAGAACGAAGCATGCGTTGATTTCAACGGTCACAGCGCGCAGAGGCGAAGACGGTCACCGCGTGATTTCCTTTTCGGCGATCGCGGCTCCCTACGCCGGAACGGAAGCGGCAGCCCTGCTATGGTTTCCGAACCGCTATGGTCCCATGGACGGCTTCCGGATGGGCAATTACAACCTGCTGATACAAGGTGGCCTGAACCTCGCGCTGGAATTTGTCTACGGCGGCCCGCATACGCTACTGAGCCACCATCACGTGCCGGTGCTCTCGAACGCGACAGGATCAAATCCGGGCAACTAACAGACCAGGAACTGCTGCATCGGGGAGCGCTGCGACGAAGGCTTGTGACTCGTCCAGCGCTCTCTTTTTTTTCTCGCACGACATCCTCGATCACTATTCTCCGTGAGAGAAGGCAGGAGTAGGCTTTCTCCAGACTTAATTCTTCCCTTGGTTTCAGCCTTTGAAACGGTGAGCTTTTCCTATTTAGGGCTGCGACTGGGTCTTATCTTTGTGATAATGGCGGCGAATGTCCGGCCAGAACTCGTTTAGCACGATCCTGATAGCGTCGTAAGCCACTTGAGTACCCCATACCGAGGCGGTGTTCGAAAAAGTCTGATCGGCAGCTGGATGATAGCTATAGGTGGAAATTGCTGCCCCCATCCCGCTCCCCATGATTTCGCCAAAATTGAAGGTATTGTGTCCGGAATCCGTTCGCGTAATGAAGAGACGGCTCAACGCGTAACCGGTGCGGTGCACAAAAGTTCCTTTCCCCAACTGATAATAGCGAGGATCGGTGCGCAAGACAGAAGGCACAACAGCGTTGACCATATAATTCTCAATCGTGCCGTCGGCGAAGGCGGTTCCATAGCGCTTGGCATATCCCTCCGCACCTTGGCCGTAAGCAGGTTCGCTGTTCTCCGCCTGGCTTATCGCCGCTAGAGCTGCATACCAGGGATATTGGACGTAGTCGAACGAAGACCGCGTCGCGACCTTGAATTTTTGCCCCGCGGTGAGCGGAGGAACGTGCGCGGAATTTTCCAGTGTTAGAAAATTCGGCAAGGCGAAGAACAGACGGTCATTCGAGGTGCCCTGATTCTTCTGATCCTTGGCATCTTGCCTGGTCTGTCCAGGTTGTGTTTGCGGCTGCGCCGGGGAAGCTGCAGGCGGCGTTTGTTGCTGCTGTTGCGCGGGAGCAGTAGCCGGCGGCGGCTGATCCGGCTGGCTTGCGGGTGGATTGGCAGGCGGGGTGCCACCCTGCGCATAAACGGACGCCGCGCAGGTGAAAATGAAAAGAAGAGTCACGCCTCTGGCGATCATTCCACACGAACACTTCAAGATGAGCCCTCCCCCTAGACTATTCGATTGATCAGAACCTAAAGTTCCTTCTGTTTGGCGGCAAAGATCAGCGGCCGGTTCCCTTTGGATAGAAATATCGGTCTTTGAAGCTCACAACCCCGCGGCGCAGCTCGGTGTTTTTAGATGTATAGACAGCTCTTTTCCGTTGCCAGCAAAGAGTACGAAGATGATACAACAAGCCGCTCAGTTCATTTAAATTTACGCCTCCAGGAAACTTAAGAGTGACGGGCAAGCGGCGTCCCGCCATTCATTGCAAACACCCCGCCGGCTCCGATAGAATCACGTTCGCGTTCCCTGGAGCGCGGATAAAGTTGACACTGCGAATCTTTCTGGTGCGATGAAATGACACACGACAGCCCCGAATTGGTGAGGATGAGCCGCTCGCTGGACGAAGTCGATCCCGAGGTGGCGGAAGCATTGCGGGACGAAGTGCGCCGGCAAGCTACCGGGCTTGAACTCATCGCCTCCGAAAATTTCGTTTCCGAAGCTGTGCTCGAAGCCGCGGGTTCGGTCTTCACCAACAAATATGCCGAAGGCTACCCGGGCAAACGATATTACGGCGGTTGCGAGAACGTTGACCGTGTCGAGAGGCTCGCCATCGAACGAGCCAAGCAGCTTTTCGGGGCGGAACACGCGAACGTCCAGGCGCATTCCGGCACGCAGGCGAACATATCCGTTTATATGACCGCGCTGGAGCCCGGCGCCACCGTGCTGGGAATGAATCTCGCGCACGGCGGCCATTTGACTCATGGCCATCCGCTGAATTTCTCCGGCAAGACGTACAAATTCGTCGCCTACGGAGTTACCAAGGAAACCGAGACCATTGACTACGACGAAATCGAGCGATTAGCGCGCGAACATCAACCCAAGATGATTGTGGCGGGTGCCAGCGCTTACGCGCGCATCATCGACTTTCCGCGCATCGCGAAAATCGCCCAATCCGCCGGCGCGCTCTTCTTCGTGGATATGGCCCACATCGCCGGCCTGGTGGCGGCGGGGTTGCACCCCAGCCCCGTGCCATATGCCGATTTTGTTTCGACCACCACGCACAAGACTCTTCGAGGACCGCGCGGCGGCCTGGTTCTCTGCCGCGAAAAATATGCCAAGGATTTGGACCGCATCACGTTTCCCGGCCTACAGGGCGGCCCTTTGGAACACGTGATCGCGGCCAAAGCTGTCTGCCTGAAAGAAGCGGCGGCGCCGGAGTTCCGCGAATACCAAAAGCAGGTAGTAGCGAATGCGCGCGCGCTGGCTGCCGGTCTGGCAAAGCTGGGCTTCCGCATCGTTACCGGCGGCACGGACAATCATTTGTTTCTTGTTGATATGCACTCGCGCGGGATCACCGGACGTGACGCGGAATTGGCTCTGGAACGTTCCGGCATGACCGTCAATAAGAACGCCATCCCTTTCGATCCGCTGCCGCCCATGAAGGCCGGCGGAATTCGTGTGGGTAGCCCCGCGGTTACTACACGCGGGATGCGCGAGCCGGAAATGGAAAAAATTGCCGGATGGATTGCGGAGGTGCTTACGCATCTGGGCGACACCGCGATCGAGCAGCGAGTTCGAAAAGAGGTTGCGACCCTCGCAGAAAAGTTTCCGCTGTATGCGCGGCGCCTCGAAGCCGCCAATAAAGCCGGAATGCTGCACACCCAACGCGCAAATAGCTAGAATCCCGCGCACAACAATGGCCTTCCCGTTGTTTCAGCCGGGTACATGTATGCCTCTCTGGGTCACTTCACATAACTCTTGCAAACTTCACACCTCATTCGCCCCGTAAATCCTTTCGCAGGCTGTGCTACAAACCACAAAACCTCCACTTTGGTATTCCAGTTGCCCGCTTTCCACTTGGCAGTGGGATCAGACGTAGTCCCCACCGCTCTGTCAAAGGCCGACGATGAGTTTGCTTTTTGGACTGGAAGCGCCCGCCGCTAGCGATAACTACGGGGCCGAAAAGGACGAAGCGCGAGAAATCCAGAATTCGTTGATGCCCTCTGGAACGCTTCGGACCACTTCGGTAGAAATTGCCTACCGGTTCTCTCCGTTCGCGGAAGTGGGCGGAGATTTTGCGGATTTTTACGTTCTGCCGAACGGAATAGCCGGCCTCTACATTGGAGACGTCGTCGGCAAAGGTTTGGCGGCGGCGATGTACGCGGCGCTGGTGATGGGCATGCTGCGCGGGATCAACAAGACGGGCGAACAAACATCAGCGGTTCTCGCAACGCTGAACAAGCGGTTGCTCGTTCGGCCGGTGCTGGGACGATTCGCTACCACGCTCTACGCCGTTTACGATCCCGGTTGCCGCGAGTTGACGTTTTCGAACGCGGGGATGCCTTACCCTCTGTTGGCCTCCGGTTCAGCCTGCCGGCAATTACAGGAGGGAGGCTTGCCCTCGGGAATGTTTCCTGGTTCTTCGTACGACACTCACCGCGTGTGCCTATCGCCAGGTGATTCAGTTTTGTTTGCTACCGACGGACTCCACGAATTGCAAGGCGCCGACGGCGATGACTTCGGCTGGAATAGAATGGCTGACATCTGGGGGAAGTGCCAAGGAATGTCGGCCGACGAATCGCTGCAATGCCTTCTTCGTGAAGCCAAGGACTTTGCCGTCGGCGGGCTGCAGCACGACGACATCACCGCGATTGCGCTTAAAATTCCGCGTCCCTAGCGGCAAGTTCGCCGCTATTCGATTCGAATATCCAGTTCGGCACTTTTTCCATCACGAATCGAGAAGGCGCGAATAGGTTCGGCAGCATCTTTCTGCGGCGAGAGGATGAAGTAGGCAACATCCGGGTAATACGCCTGGCTGATGTCGCGCGCGGACGGTTCGTTATCGCCGTGCGGATGCGAGTGGTAAATGCCCATGAACTCAAGCCCCGCTCCGCGAATTTCCCGCATGGACAGAAATAATTCCTTTGGTGCGATTTCGTATTCCGTCGCGCTGGCTGTCGCATTTGTCGCGGCAAAAACTCGCGTGACGACCCCGTCTCGTCCGGCCAGCAGTCCGCAACATTCCAATCGACGCTCTTGCAGAACGCGGTCCATCATCTGCGTCAGAACGTCCTTGCGAACTCGGATCGTGTCTGCCATCTTTCGAATTTTACCGCGAGGAGTTCCTGCTTTGAATTCTTTGCGCGCTGCTGGCGCAGGCTTCGGCCTCTTGATGAGTTTTTCCGCCGGCGAAGTGGAGGGTTGCAGGGAGCGACCCCTGCAACCCAACGAACAATTGAATCTCGCTCTACGCCTTTTGAGCCTGGCGGCGAAGGAATGTCGGAACATCGAGATCGTCAGCCGGCACCTCACGAACGTCGCTGACGTTCCGCGCGACTTGATGCACGACTTCGCTGACGTTTCTCGATACTTGCTGCACCACATTCGTTGGTTGTGGGACGGTGTGCCCCGGCGCTTGCTCGCGGGTGGCCTTCCACGTTTTCGGCAGGTACGATGGCCGCGACTGGGATTTCCTGCCTGCCACTTCGCGGAAACCGGCAGCGATCACGGTGATCTTCACCGACTCTTTCATTGCATCATCCATTACCGCGCCGAATATAATGTTCGCATTTTCGTGCGCCGCTTTCTGAATGATGGACGAGGCCTCGTGAACTTCCTGCAGGGTCAGGCTGGACGATCCCGTGACGTTGATCAAAATTCCCTGCGCGCCCTGGATGCAGTTGTCTTCCAGCAGCGGACTATTAATCGCGCGGTTGGCGGCGTCAATCGCGCGGTTGGATCCGGAAGCCACAGCCGTGCCCATCACCGCGTAACCCTGGCCTGACATGATCGTTTTCACGTCCGCAAAATCGCGGTTGATGATGCCGGGAATGGTGATGATGTCGGAAATGCCCTGAACGGCTTGGCGCAGAATATCGTCGGCGATGCGGAAAGCTTCAAAGAAACTGGTTCCGTGTTCGACGCATTCCATCAGCCGTTCGTTCGGGATCACGATGACCGTGTCCACGCTCCCGATTAGCTCAGCGAGAGCCTGCTCGGCCTGCTCCATCCGGCGTTTTCCCTCGAAGGCGAACGGTTTGGTGACCACCGCGACGGTGAGCGCCCCCAATTCGCTGGCGAGATTCGCGACAACCGGAGCAGCTCCACTGCCTGTGCCGCCGCCCAATCCGGCCGTGACGAAAACCATGTCCGCGCCGTCGAGCGCTTCCAGGATTTTTTCGGTGTCTTCCAGCGCAGCTTTGCGGCCGACCTCCGGATTAGCGCCCGCTCCCAGTCCTTTCGTCAACTTGGCGCCGAGTTGCAGCTTTACCGGCGCTTGTGAAAGCTTGAGCGCCTGCAAATCGGTGTTCGCGGCGATGAACTCGACACCCTCCACTTTGGCGCGGATCATGCGGTTGACAGCGTTCGAACCGCCGCCCCCCACACCGATTACCTTAATCTTGGCGCCAGTTTGCGCTTCTTCACTGAATGAAACTTTAAGGCTCGATTCTTTTGGTGACATGCTTCCTCCCCAGTCTTTCGCCCTCTTGAAATTTTTGATCAATTTCCTATGACGCTCCTGCAAACATACTTTTAAACTTGCCCACCCAGCCGCTGGGACGCGCTCCCGCGCTGCGCCGCGTGCGCGCACCGTAAAGCACGAGTCCCACGGCTGTTGCATATTCGGGCTGGGAATCTTCTTCGCTCATTCCTGATAGTCCGCGCGGAACGGCAACGCGCGCGGGCAGATTGAAAATCTTCTCGGTGAGTTCGCAAAATCCCCGCAGGCGCGCTCCGCCGCCGGTGAGAATAATCCCAGCGGGAATCGACGATTCCACGCCGCCGCGCCGCAATTCATCGCGGACGAGCATCAATAATTCCTGGGCGCGCGGTTCCACAATGTCGGACAACATGCGGGCAAAAACGGTTCGCGGCGGACGATCGCCCACGCTGGCGATTTCAATGGCAAAATCGTCCTTCAAAAGTTCGCGGAACGCGCAAGCTTGTTCGCGCTTGATTTTTTCCGCTTCATCGATGGGAGTTCGCAACCCCACGGCAAGATCATTTGTAAAGTGGTCGCCGCCGACTGGAATCGCTGCGGTGTGCCGCACTACGCCGCCCGAATACGCGAGCAGCTCGGTAGTTCCGCCTCCGATATCGAGCAGGCAGCAGCCCAGTTCGCGCTCATCTTGCGTTAGGCAGGCTTCCGCGGAAGCAAGGGGCTCCAGAACCGTATCGTCCACTCGCACGCCCGCGCGATTTACGGCCGTGACGATATTTTGCGTCGCCGAGCCGCACGCCGTGACGATGTGCACGTTGGCTTCCAGGCGCTGGCCAACCATTCCGATTGCGTCGCGAATGTTGTCCTGCGCATCCAGGAAAAACTCCTGCGGGAGAACGTGCAACACTTCGCGATCTTCGGGAAGCTGAATGCCGCGCGCAGCTTCCACCGCGCGGCGAACGTCCTCTCGTTGAATATCGCGCGGCCGGGTTCCCACGGTGATTCCGCCGCGGCTATTCACCCCGCGCACGTGCGTACCCGCGACGCCGATCAGCGCGGATTCCACCGGCACGCCGACAATGGTTTCGGCTTCTTCAACCGCCCGGCGGATCGAACTCACCGCGAGATCGAGGTTCACAATCTGGCCCTTGCGCCAGCCCTTCGATTCCGCGGCACCCAGCGCTGCGAATTTCACGCCGCCGTCGTCACCAAGCTCTCCAATCAGCGCGCACGTTTTCGTGCTGCCGATGTCCAGCGCTACGATATGCCGTTCCTTTTTCGTCAAATCCGCTCCTTATAATTTCGACCTTTTGCGTCTGCTATCGTGACTTCTTCCCCGAACTTTTGCGCGCTGCATGAACCGGCTTCGGCGCGGGTTGCAATGGCGCTATCGGCCGAGGCGTAATCTCTTGCGCCAGCGTCGTGTCCGGATTCACCACCGCCTCTCCGTTGAAGCGCAAATCCACGGATTCCACGCGTCCTGTTTTTGCGCGCCACTGTGCGAAGTCGTCCAGCAACGTCCGATACTTCGTCTCGAAATCGTTGTCGCCAAAATGCACCAGGACCAGCGAATCGGTTTGCGCCCCGCCGGAGGCATTTTCGCCATTCAAGCCTGCGATGGACGCGCGCAAATCGCTGGCGTCCGAAAGGTCCACTTCGCTCACCCGGTCCATCGCGCCCGCACGCGTGGATTCCACTTGCTGGGTGAAGCCGGCAAATAACTGCATACGCCGCTCGCGCTCATCCGGCGTCATATTCTCGCTGACGCCGGTGACCACCGGAAAATGAAAACTCGCCTTCAAAGGCCGTTCAAGAATCACGCCATGAATATCCACCAGCGCCATATCGCTTCCCTGGCGAAGAAACGCGATGGGAACACGCTCGGTGATTTCCACTTCGACGTTATTGGGCAACGCTCGCCGCACGGTCGCCTGCGCCACCCACGGAATTGCTTCGAGCTGGCGCCGGCGTTCGGTCAGCGGAATGCGCAAAACGCTACGGCCCTGATCGGGTCTAAAGATTGCGAGTACGGTTCCGCGTGGGACGAAATGATTTCCTGCCAGCTCCACTTGGCTCGAATGAATCAGCGCCATTTGCGGCGACGCAAACAGGAAGTGTCCGCAGGCGTAGGCCACGCATGCGCCCGCGATTCCCACACCCACTCCGACCGTAACGCGGAGATACGTCTTCCAAGCCTTCCGGCCGAACTTTCGCCGCTTAATCTCCAGAGGCTTTTGCCTGCGAAGATACTTCGGCTCTTCGTCGGCCAGGAGTTCCTGGGGATAAGCGTCCGCGTCCATGGTCTTCAGTTTTTCCAGAGAATGACCTCGTTCTCGAGCTCGACCCCGTGGCTGATTCGCACGCGCTCGCGGACATCGTCAATCAACCTGAGCATGTCGGCGCAGCTGGCCTTGCCCGCGTTGATAAAAAAATTCGCATGGCGATCGCTGACCATCGCGTCGCCCGCGCGGTGGCCTTTCAAGCCCAGTTCGTCAATCATGCGTCCGGCTGAACCGCCCGGAGGATTTTTGAAAATGCATCCGGCGCTTTTCTGATTGAGCGGCTGGCTCGCGCGGCGCTTCTCGTTGCACACGCGAATGCCGGCCAGAATTTCCTTGAACGGCTTGGACGGCAGCTCCAGTTTTACGCGCAGCATCACGTCATCCGGCGCAAACGAAGTGTGGCGATAATCGAAACGAATGTCGTTGCCGCGGACGGTTTCAATTTCGCCTGTCGCCGCGCGGTAAAGCTCCACTTCGCGCACGTACGATCCAATCTGGGTGCCGTAAGCTCCTGCGTTCATTCGCAACGCGCCGCCCACGCTGCCGGGCACGCCGATCAAGCCTTCCATGCCGCCCAGATCGCGCTTCGCGCAAAACGTGACCATACCGCCGAGATCGGCAGCGGCATCGACGTAGGCTGCATTGCCTTCCACTCTCATGCCCGGTTGCGAAGTAGGCAGATGCAAAACCACCCAGGGCAGCTCGCCATCGTCGATCAGCACATTCGTTCCGCCACCGAGGAAACGGTGCGGAATTTTTTCGTCAGCCAGCAAACGCATCACCTCGGGAATCGTATCGAAGCGCCGAAGCACGAGTTCATCGGTCGAGCCTCCAATTCCCAGCGAAGTCTTTTCGCTCAACGAAACGCATGCGTGCAATTCCACTCCAAGCTCTTTCAGCCGCGCCGCAAGCGGCTTTTCGCTAATCCGCATAAGAACTCGGCACCTTGGAAGCAAGCAGCATGGCGAGCTGATCGAGCACGCGCCCAACGCTGCCGGCGCCGATGGTAAGAATTGCGTCACCCGGACGCGCTTCCCTATACAGAAATTCCATGCCGGCCTGCATGGTGCTGGTGAACACCACATTTTTATGGCCCGCCGTGCTGATAGCTTCGGACAAAATTTCGGCGTTGACGCCTTCGATCGGCGCTTCACCGGCCGCGTAAATTTCCGTCATCACCAAAATATCCGCTTGATTGAACGAGCTGCGAAAATCCTCCCAGAGAAACTGGGTGCGCGAATAACGGTGCGGTTGAAACAGCACCAGCAGGCGTTTGTACCCGCAACCGCGCGCGGCTTCGAGCGTGGCGCGAATTTCGGCGGGGTGATGGCCGTAATCGTCGATCAAGGTAACGCCGCCAAACTCGCCTTTGATCTCGAAACGCCGGCCGACGCCGGAAAATTTCGCGAGGCCCGCGCGAATCAGGTCCGCCGGGACATTGAGCGAGAGCCCCACAGCGGCGGCGGCAGCCGCATTGCGCACGTTGTGAATTCCCGGCGGCGATGGCAGCCGGAAAATTCCGAGATCGTCGTCATGATATTTCAGCCGGAATTCGCTCGCGAGCCCGATCAGCCGCACTTCGCTGATGACCAGGTCCGCCTGGCTCGACGTGCCATAGGTGATCACCGGACGCTTTACCTGCGGCAGAATCGCTTGCACGTTCGGCTCGTCGATACAGAGAATCACGGTGCCGTAAAACGGGACGCGGTTCGCAAATTGAAGAAATACTTCCTGAATTTCTTCCAGCGAGTGGTAATGGTCCAGGTGCTCGCGGTCGATCGTGGTGATTACGGCCAGCACCGGAGCGAGCAGCAAAAACGAGCGGTCGCTTTCATCCGCTTCGACCACCATGTATTCGCTCTGGCCCACGCGGGCGTTCGAGCCGGCATGATTCACGCGTCCGCCCACCACGAATGTAGGATCCAGACCGGCCTCACCCAGCACGGAAGCCACCATGGAGGTGGTAGTCGTTTTGCCGTGCGCGCCGGCCACCGCGATTCCATATTTCAAGCGCATCAGTTCGGCCAGCATCTCGGCACGCGGAATCACGGGAATTTTCAGTTTATGAGCTTCCACCACTTCCACGTTATTCGCAGAGACCGCGGAAGAAATGACAACCACATGCGCGCCGCGAACGTTTTCCGCCAGATGGCCTTCAAAAATGGTAGCTCCTAATTTTCGCAACCGCTCCGTCACCGGAGTAGCTTTCAAATCCGAACCAGAGACCGCGTAATTGCTGGAAAGCAGGACTTCGGCGATGCCGCTCATACCGCTGCCGCCGATGCCGATCAAATGGATGCGCTGGAAATTGCGGAAGGTTACGCTCATGCGCGCACCATTCCTTTCAGCGGGTTTTCGAGTTGGGCTTCGAGCAGGTCCACAATGTCCTCGACGGCGCGCGGACGTGCGAGTCCGCGTGCGCGTTCTTCCATTTCCGCGATTTTTCCGGGCTGGTCAAGCAGGGAGAAAATTTCTGCCGTCAGGCGCTCCGGCGTCAACTCGCCTTGAGGCAACATCCGCGCGGCGCCTGCGTCCTGCATGGCTTCCGCGTTGCGAGTTTGATGCGCATCGGTGGCAGCTCCGAAAGGGATGAAGATAGCGGCGCGTCCGGCGGCAGATACCTCCGCGACTGTGATCGCCCCCGACCGGCAGACGATTAAGTCTGCCTGGGCAAACCGCTCCGCCATATTCTCGATGAAGGGCACAACCTCCGCTCGGAATTCGCGACGCGCATAAGCTACTCGCACCGCATTATAGTCGCGTTCACCAGTCTGATGCACGATGAAAAGCTGATTTTTTCGCGGCGACAACAGGTCGAGCGAGTCAACGACGGCGCGGTTTATCGGCAAGGCGCCTCGGCTCCCCCCGGTAATCAGGATAGTGAAGGGCTCGCCATGCTCTTTCCGCGGAACGCCAAAGAATTCCGGACGCACTGGGCACCCCGTTACCTCCGCCTTTCCTCCGAGGCGCTCTGCAGTGGCGGAGTGAGCCACAGCCACTCGCGTAGCGATCGTCGCAAGTACACGGTTGGTGAACCCCGGCTCGACATTTGGCTCGAAAATCACCGTGGGGATCGAATGCATCTTGGCCAGAAGCATCATGGGCCCGGACGCGTACCCGCCCACGCCGAATGCGACTCCAAAATTGCGCCGGCGCAGAATTCTTTCCGAGTCCCACAGTCCCAACGGCAGCATTGCGGCATTGCGGAGGAATTTCGTTCCGCCGATGCCCTTCAGCCCCGCGACGCGGATGGTTTCAAGCGGCAGTCCAGCCTGCGGCACCAGCCTCGCTTCCATTCCGCGCTCGGTTCCCACGATCACGACGCTTCGCTCTCCTTCGGGCTTGCGCCCGAGCCATTCACGCGCTACGGCAATCGCCGGAAAAACATGCCCGCCGGTGCCGCCGCCGGCGATTAGCAAGCTGTTTGCATCCTGCTTCACATCTCATCCGCGTGCTGGCTGATGTTCAACAGCACGCCGGTGGCCAACAACATTCCGATCAAACTCGATCCGCCATAGCTGATGAACGGCAGCGGAATTCCTTTCGTGGGCATCAATCCCAGCACGACACTTAAATTGATGAGCGCCTGGCCCATCACCATCACCGTGATCCCCAGCGCGAGCAGCCGTCCAAATTCATCCGGAGCTTTCATGGCGGCTACAAATCCGCGCCAGCCATACACAAAAAAGAGCGTCAGCACAATCGCGGCGCCGATAAATCCGAGTTCCTCGCAAATCACGGCAAAAATAAAGTCGGTATGCGCCTCGGGAAGGAAAAAAAGCTTTTGTCGGCCTTCCATCAAGCCCACGCCGGTGAATCCGCCGGAGCCGATGGCGATGAGCGATTGCAACAATTGAAAACCGTGGCCCTGCGGATCGGTGCTCGGTGACAAGAATGCCTTGAAACGCTCCAAGCGATACGGCGAGCTTTCAATTAACAGATAGACGGCAGGAATCGCCGCGAGTCCGGCGCCGACGATGTATCGCATCGAAAGGCCGGAAACGTACAGCATCACCGCTGCGATGAGCAGGATCATGCACGCCGTACCCATATCCGGCTCCGCCAGAACCAGGCCGACCATCAACAGAACCGTTCCCAGCGCAGGCAACAGCGTGTGCACCGGGTCGTTTATGCCGAAACTTTTCGGGGCGCGCCGGATCTCAATAAACCATGCAAGATAGAAAATTAAGACCAGCTTCGCGATCTCCGAAGGTTGCAGGCTCAAGGGGCCCAGCCGGAACCAGCGATGCGTGGCGTGCGAACGATCCAGGAAGAAAACCGAAATCAACATGACGAGCGTGATGGAAACCGCGGTGAAAATTACGCGTGGCTGGCGGAATTTACGGTAGTCCGCGTGCATCAGCCAGAACATTCCAGCCAGACCGAGCGCGATCCAGACAAGCTGGCGCAGCAGAAAGGTGTAGCCGTTACCGCCCTGCTCTCGAGCCGTGATGGCCGAGGCGCTGAAGACCATCACCGCGCCGATCAGGCAAAGCGCCAGCGTGACGCCGAATAATTTTCGGTCGGGTTGCAGGCTACGTGGCATGCGTCATCCTTTTTGCGCGGAAGCTCCCGCGGCCGATTTGTTGTGATCTTCCAGACGCGCAACCAGCTCTTTAAAAGTTCGGCCGCGATGTTCGTAATTCTCAAATTGGTCGAAGCTGGCGCAGGCCGGAGTGAGTAACACTGTATCGCCCGGTTGCGCGCGCTCAACGGCAATCTGCACGGCGCGGTCCAGCGTGCCGGCGTTCGTCAGGGGAACTGAATCGCCAAGGTCTTCTGCAATCTTCTCCGCGGCTGCGCCCACCAGGACGGCCAAACGTGCGCGCGCATGCAGCAAGTCGCGCAGCGGCGTGTAGGGGCTCCCTTTGTCCTTTCCGCCGAGAATCACGATCAGAGGCCCCGGAAACGCTTCGATTGCTTTCATTGCCGCGTCCACATTTGTGGCCTTTGAATCGTTGTAAAACTGCACCCCGGCTATTTCAGCCACGAATTCCAAGCGATGCTCCACGCCCTTGAACGATTTCACGCCGCTCGCAATGGCTCCCGGGTCGGCGCCTGCCAGGAAAGCCGCGGAACAAGCGGCCAATACGTTTTCGACGTTGTGTTCGCCGCGCAGGGGAATTTCGTCGCGACGCGCAAGTGCTACCTCCGTGCCTTCGTTGCGAAAAAATATCTGCCCGTCGAGCAGAAACGCGCCGGCGGCCACCCGCTTCTGCCGGCTGAACCAGAAAATGTGCGGTTTGGAGGGCATGCGGCGCGTGATTTCGGGATCGTCGGCATTGAGGATGGCGATATCGCGTTCGATTTGATTTTCGAACATGCGCATCTTCGCGTTGGCATACTCGTCGAATGAAACGTGGCGATCGAGATGGTCGGGCGTCAGATTCAGCAGAACTCCGATTTCGGGCCGAAACTTTTCGATGGTTTCGAGTTGGAAGCTGCTGATCTCCGCCACGGTCACGGTGGTATCCATGGAGTTTTCCACCAGTGCTAGCAGCGGCGTGCCGATATTGCCGCCGACCATTACCGGAATCGCCGCGGTCTTCAGAATGTGCGCGACCAGCGATGTCGTCGTGGTCTTGCCGTTCGAGCCGGTGATGGCGATAAGCTTTCCGCGAAGAAAGCGCCACGCAAGTTCAATTTCGCTCCAGACCGGAATACCGTGCGCGCGCGCCGATTCCAGCGCGGGAAGCTTTGCCGGGACCCCGGGGCTGACCACAATCAAATCCTGATTCAGAAAACTCTTGGCAACGTGGCCGCCGAGCTCGAATTTCACTCCCGCTGCGCGCAGCTTTGCGGCGGTTTCCGCCAGCTCGGATTCCGGACGTTCGTCCGTGGCCGTCACAGTGGCTCCATAGCCGGCGCAGAAAAGCGACGTAACCACGCCTGTGCGCGCCAATCCCACCACCAGCACGCGCTTGCCTGCGAGATCGATTCCAGGCCTCAAACTAAGTCACCTCAATTTCAATGTCGTCAGCGAAAACAACGCAAACACAAGCGCCACGATCCAGAAACGAACGATGATTTTTGACTCGCTCCATCCCATTAATTCGAAATGGTGATGCAGCGGCGCCATGCGAAAAACCCGCTTGCCCGTCAGCTTGAACGAGCCGACCTGAATGATTACCGAAACCGCTTCGAGAACGAAAACGCCGCCGATAAAAAGCAGCAGAATCTCCTGCTTGATGATTACAGCCACCACGCCAATGGCGCCTCCCAGCGCGAGCGACCCCACATCGCCCATGAACATCTCGGCAGGATGCGCGTTGTACCAGAGAAACCCCAGTGAAGCGCCGACAAGCGAGCCGCAAAAAATTACGAGTTCGCCCGCCGCTGGTATTTTTTGGATCTCCAAATATTCAGCCATGCGCGCGTTGCTGGATACGTACGTCAGCACCGTCAGCGCGGTGGAAGAAACCAGCACGCATCCGATGGCCAGGCCGTCCAGGCCGTCGGTCAAATTCACCGCGTTCGAGCTGCCCACGATTACAAACACAAGAAACAGAACGAATGGAACGAACGCCAGCGGCCATACGAAATTCCGGATCAACAGCGAGTCGATCACCAGATTCGGATGCAGCCGTTTGAGAAACGGCACGCTCAACTGCGTGGAGTACGCTCCGTGCGATTGCAACACCAGCAACGCGACGCCGACCGCCACGCAGGTCAACACCTGAAAAAAGAATTTCTTGCTCGGGGACAGCCCGAGATTTCGACGTCGCACAACTTTGTTGTAATCGTCCACGAAACCTATGGCGCCGAACGCGACCGTCGCTCCAGTCGCAAGCAACACGTAGGGACTGCGCAAATCCGCCCACAGCAGCGTAGGAATCACGATGGCGGCCACGATCAATACGCCGCCCATGGTCGGAGTTCCTGCTTTCTTTTGATGCGCTTTGGGGCCCTCTTCACGAATGTACTGTTTCACTTGTAGCTCACGAAGTTTTTCAATCACCCAGGGCCCCATCAGCAGCGAAAGCAGAAACGCCGTCACACTAGCCACCGCGGTCCGGACCGTGATGTAGCGAAATACGTTCAACGGGCTGAAATGGGGCTTCAGCGCGTAAAAGAAAAGGTAGTAGAGCATCAGCGCGAGCCTTTTCGCCCGGCTTCGATTGCTTCCACGACGGCACGCGTCGATGCGGTTCGCTTGTGACCTGCATCAATGGCCTCGAGAATTTTTTCCATCTTCACGCCGCGGGAGCCTTTCAGCAGCAAAAGATCTCCGCCGGCGACAAATTCCGCCAGGAACTTCGCCGCGTCATCGGAATTTTCGAAGAACTTCGCGCGCTCCGGCGCATGCCCGGCATCAATCGCTGCGCGGACCAGTTCCCCCGCATCGCCCCGTACGCCCACGATCCAGTCAATTCCCGCGAGCGACCCGGCGAGCTTTCCGCATTCGCGATGCAGCCCCGGCGCCGAGGTCCCAAGCTCCAGCATCTCGCCCGCCGCGAGAATTCTCCGGCGATATCCGGGCGTCGCCGCGAGAAGTTCAGCCAGGGCGTTCAGCGCAGTCGGACTCGAGTTGTAGCTGTCGTTAATCACTGTGAGTCCGTTTTCAAATCGAACCACTTCGCCGCGTTTATCGGCCGGTACCAGCGTCGGAAATACATTTTGCGCCTCCGCCGCGCCGATGCCCCATGCGCTAGCTGCCGCTAGTGCCGCCAGCGCATTCATCACGTTGTGGCGCCCAATCAACGGCAACTCCAATCGCGCGCGGCCGCTTGGAGACACGAATTCAAATGCTGTACCTTCCACGCCGCGTTCTTCGATATTCTCCGCGCGAAATTGCGCCGCGCCGTTCGTTCCGAACCAAATCACATCCCCGCGCGCTACATCCGCAAACCGAGCTACGCGCTCGTCGTCGGCGTTCAGCACCGCCGTTGCGCCGGGCCACGCCAGGTTTTCGATCAACTCGCGTTCCGCCAGCGCGATCTCTTCAATCGAAGAAAAAAACTCCAAATGCTCGACGGCGATGCGCGTAATCACGCCCACATCCGGAGCAGCAATGCGCGCCAATCGCGCGAGCTCTCCGCGGTGGGACATGCCCATCTCCACTACAGCCGCATCGTGCTCATCATCGAGCTGCAGCAACGTAAGCGGCACACCATACTCGTTGTTCAAATTCCCTTGCGTCTTCAGTACGCGGAACCGCGCGGCCACAAGCGCCGCAAGGATTTCTTTCGTGGTAGTTTTACCGATCGACCCGGCCACCGCCCCAATTCGCCTGCCCGGCTTCGCCTTGCGCCAAATCTCAGCGGCACGCGAGGCCAAACGATGCAGCCCGACGAGCGTGTCGTCCACGGCGAAAAGCTTGCGCCGGACTTCTTCCGGGTACTCTGGAAACTTTTCGCGCGCCACCACCCCGGCCGCAGCTCCGCGAGAAAGCGCCCCGGCCACAAAAGTGTGTCCGTCGTGACGCGGACCGCGTATAGCAAGGAACAGTTCTCCGGCTTGAACGGCGCGAGAATCAATCGAGACACCGGCCATCCGGGCCACGGGATCGAGGCCCGCGGGAACCGGGACACCCAGAGTTTCGGCCACTTGAACTGCTGTCCACCGCATTGCGTCTCCAAGGGGCTGATGGTCGCTCTCAGAATCTGATTTTCGAAAAACTCAGATTTTCGTGCGAAATCGCCTACTTTTTGGCCGATTGCTTCGAATAACCTTTGCGCCGCAATATCGCCCGGGCTTTTTCGCGATCGTCAAACTCGAAGGTCCGGTCGCGCAAAATCTGATAGTTTTCGTGACCTTTTCCGGCCAGCAGCACGATATCTCCGGGCTGCGCTTCATCGATCGCCATTTCAAGGGCTATTTCACGATCCGGCTCGATCCGGTACTTCGCATTCACTTTCTGCAATCCCACCACCACATCGTTCATGATCAGCAACGGGTCTTCTTTCCGTGGGTTGTCGTCGGTGAGAATCACGAGGTCGCTCAGCGATCCGGCGGCTTCACCCATCAGCGGCCGAGTCGAGCGATCGCGCTCTCCGCCAGCTCCGAAGAGCGTGATGACCCGGCCGGACGGATTCAGTTCGCGCGCGGTCGTAATCAAGTTGCGGATAGCGTCGTCGGCATGCGCGTAGTCAACCACCACCAGAAACGGCTGGCCTTCATCGATTTGCTGAAAACGGCCCGGCACCAGTTCAAGATTCGCGATCCCCTCTTCGATTTTCGCGCGAGGTATCTCAAGCGCAATCGCCGCGCCGATCGCGCTCAGAATGTTGTACACATTGATGCGCCCGACCAGCGACGAGCGCACTTCGATTTTCCCGGCAGGCGTTTGCGCCGTAAATTGCGTGCCGTCAAATCGCAGGGAAAACGATTTCGTGGTGAGGTCGGCCGTCTCGCTTAGGCCATATCTCAGCGTGTGTTTTGCGAGGCCCTCAAGCCGGGGCGAATAAGGATCATCCGCATTGACCACGGCGACATCGGGCGCTCCCGCGCCCAGGCCTTCAAACAAGCGGCGCTTGGCAGCGAAATACTCTTCAAACGTTTTGTGAAAATTAAGATGATCGCGCGTGAGATTTGTAAAAACTGCCACAGCGAAGTGGCATCCCCAGACGCGCTCCATCGCCAGCGCGTGCGAGCTCACTTCCAGCACCGCGTGCGTTCCGCCCGCGTCGCGAACTTCTGCAAACATCTGCTGCAAGTCCAGCGATTCGGGAGTGGTATTCAGAGCCTTGCGACTACCTCGCGGGGTTTCGTATCCGGTGGTGCCGATACGCCCGGTTGTAAATCCCGCCGCATGCAATATCGAATCTACGAGAAAAGTTGTGGTGGTCTTCCCGTTTGTTCCGGTGACGCCGATGAGTTTCAGCGCGTTGGCAGGGTGCCCGTAGAAATTCGCAGCCGCGATCGCCAGAGCGCGGCGCTCGGTCCCGGGAACCAGTTCCACCCACGCAATACCGGGCTTTATCTCTGCGCTTCGCGGCTGCGGACTCGCAATTGCAATCGCGCCGCGCGCGATCGCGTCCAACACGAATTTATTGCCGTCCGCTTTTTGTCCCGGCAGGGCGAAGAACAGCGCCCCCGGCGTAACTTGACGGCTGTCGCACGCCACCGAGAGGATATTGGGGTTCGCAGCTCCGCTCATGCTAACCCGCTCAACGCCCTCCATTAGCTCACGCAGAGTTGTGCTTTGTTTATTCTGGCGCTTTGCACTGCTTCCTGAATTCACTTCCGGCCCACTCTCCATCACAAATTTCAATTTACATTCCTTTGCGCCGCCGTGGACGGCGCTTCCGCCGTCACGCGCCCAAACCGCACTGTCACGCGGCTCCCATGCACCACGCGCGTACCTGCCTCCGGCGACTGTTCCAACGCAACTCCGCTGCCAATCAGCGAAGGAACCAGTCCCAGGCGCGAGCAATCCTCCGTGACACCTCGAACCGTCTCTCCCGCCAGATCCGGGACTATCACAGCGTCGCCATCGCTGAACGCAACCGTTGTGGCCGGCGAGACGTCCTGCTGCTCGGTCGCCGCTTTGAAACGCGCCTCATTGATTCCATTGCTCAAATCTTCTTCCGGAGCTCGAGCGTGTCCCACATTCTTCGCATTTTCGGTCTCGGAAGGCTCAGGTATGTCGCCGGGAACGTCTAAGTAGGCGAGCACTTGTTCCGCTATGCGCTTGAATACCGGTCCACCGATTTCTCCGCCGTGATGCGCGCCCTGGGGCGAATCGAAGACGATGAGTATGGTGACCGCCGGTTCGTTCACCGGCGCAAATCCGACAAATGAAGCAACGTATTTGTTGGGTGAATAGCGCCCCGTGTCGGGGTCAATTTCCTGCGCGGTGCCGGATTTGCCCGCGGCTGTGTATCCATTGAGCTGCGCGAGCTTGCCGGTGCCGCTCAAGACCACCGTCTCCATCATTCCGCGCACCGTGGCCGCGGTCTTCGCGTCCGTCACTTGCTGCGGCGCAGGCCGCGGGAGCGGCCCCGAAGCAATTCCGCCCTGAATCTCTTTGACGATGCGCGGCTTGTAAAGCAATCCGCCGTTCGCCACGGCGGAAATCGCCGAGATGATTTGTACCGGCGTCACGCTGATTTCCTGCCCAATAGCCACCGACCCGATAGCGCTTGCATTCCAGTTCTCAACGGGTCGAAGTTTTCCGCGATTCTCCCCCGGCAACTCGATCCCGGTGAGCTGGCCGATTCCAAAAGATCGAATCGTGTCGTAAAACCTGGGAGCGCCGAGCTGCAGGGCAATCTTGATCGACCCTACATCGCTGGAATTCGCAAGGACGTCGCGAACGCTGAGAACTCCGAACGGATGCCAGTCATGAATCAGCCTGCCGGCAACAAGAATTGAACCCATCTGGCAATCCACGAGTTTGTCCGGATCCGTGACTCCGTTTTCAATCGCTCCGGTCATGGTGATCACTTTGAAGGTCGAGCCGGGCTCGTACGCGGCGGTAACAGCGCGGTTCATGCGCACTTCGTCGGGGTAAGTGCCGGCTTCATTAGGATCGAACGCGGGAAAATTTGCCATGGCCAGCAATTCCCCGGTGTTTGGGTCTTGAATCACCACCGACCCGTATTTGGAGTGTGTCTCTTCCATTCCACGCGCTAATTCTTTTTCGGCAATAAACTGGATTGTTTCATCCACCGTGAGCGTCACGCTCGCACCGGGATCTGCGGCGGCTTCGCTGCGGTCGTACCAGCGCCGTTTTCCGTCGGACATCACCATCATGCGGCCGGGCTTTCCGCGGATCTGCTTGTCGAAGGCGTACTCGATGCCTCCGATGCCTTTTTCGTCCACGTCCACATAGCCCAGTGCGTGCGCCAGGCTCTCCCGCTGCGGATAAACCCGGCGATTTTCCTTCTGAAAGAAGACGCCCTTCAGGTTCATGTCGTCAATGCGCTGGACGATTTCAGGCGAAAGTTTTTTCGCCAGACGAACCGGCGTACGCGCCTCTCGTATTTTTGTTTCGATCTCTTCGGCGGGAATGTTCAGAACGCGCGAGAGCAGCCTGGCGACGAGGGATGCATCCTTGATGTCCGAAGGATCGCCGAATACGGAATCCATCGGGATGCTGATAGCCAGTTCTCTACCCTTGCGGTCGTAGATCGTGCCGCGCTTCGGGCTGATTTCAAATACGTGCCGTTGTTGGTGCTGGGCTCTTGCGAAGTATTCGCCATAGCAGAAGAGCTGGAGATAACTGAGGCGCGCCAGCACCGCCGCCATCCAAATCAACGCCACGACCCCCACTACCAACCAGCGGCGACGCGGGCTGTGCTGCTCCATGGTACTCCGGCCTACCCCAGAAAAAACTTAACCCCGCGAAAGTTCGGATTGCTTCGCGGGGACGCGCCCGGTAAGCCAGGCCGCTGCAAATTTCGTGTCAGGGACGCTGGGTTTGAGAAACGGTGCGCGCTTGCGCCAACACTCGATCTCCCGTTGCTTCCACCGCAGCCGTTTGGCCAACCACCGGAATCGTCAATCCCAGCTCTTTTCCGCCGATCGCATAGACCCGGTCCAGCGAGGTCAGCGTGTCCACTTCCAGGTTCAGCTGCTGATTCAATATCGAGCTTTGCGCCCGCAGCGATTCAAGCTGTTCCACTTCGTAACGCAGTTGGATGCATTCAAAATGTTGCCAGGTATAAACCAGCAGGCAGGCAGCCATCGCGCCGCCCGCGGCCACGCGCCGCCAAAAATCGCCCAAGCGCGCGGGCGATACCGGACGAACCAGCCGCGAATTATCGATATGTTTTACCGTGTGATATTCGATCATGACCACGCCTCAGGCGCCGAGCTTTCCGCCGTCGCCACCTTCTCCGCCACGCGCATCTTTGCGCTCCGGGAACGCGGATTGTTTCGGATTTCCTCGTCGCCCGGCAGAATCACTTTCTTGGTCAGTACCCGAAAACTTTTCTCCCGTGCTAGACGCTGGAATTCATGCTTCACCAAGCGATCTTCCAGCGAGTGGTAACTGAGGACGATCAACCGTCCTCCTAGAGCTAAAGTGGCAGGGGTCCGCGAAAGAAACTGCCCGAGTTCCTCCTCTTCTCGATTCACCGCTGTCCGCAGCGCCAGAAACGTTTTTGTCGCGGGATGCAGTCTCTGCCTTCCCCTTGCTTTTCGTCCCCCTGCCACAACCGTTGCCAGATGTTCGGTGTCGCGGATGGGTCGCGCGCGAACGATTGCCCTGGCGATTCTGCGTGAGTCCCTCTCTTCGGCGTTCTTGTAGAGAAGGTAGGCCAGTTCTTTCTCCGGCCAGAAGTTCACAATTTCTTCCGCGGTGAGCGGCGAATCGGGATTCATGCGCATATCGAGCGGCGCGGCCCAACGAAAAGAAAATCCGCGCTCGGGAGTGTCCAGCTCGAGGCTTGAAATCCCCAGATCGGCAATCACGCCATTCAGCGGGGGCAGCTTCAGGTTTTGCGCCACTTCGCCGATCTTCGAAAATTCTGCGTGCACTAAGGTCACCTGCCGCTCGTGCGGCCCCAGACGCTCCCGCGCTATTTCCAGTGCGCGCGGATCGCGATCCATCCCCACTAAACGCCCCGTGGTCAGCCGCCGGGCGATTTCAATCGCATGCCCGCCCGTGCCGACCGTGGCATCCACGTACGTGCCCTCGGGCCGAATCCGCAACCAGTTCAGAACCTCTTCAACCAGAACCGGCGTGTGCAGAACGCTCAAAAGCTAGATGCCCAGTAAATCCAATTCCTTTTCGTCTTCCGCCGTGATGGGGTTACGGTTCAGTTGTTCCAGGAACTGCGCGTGATTCCAGACTTCCAGGTAAGTCAGCTGGCCCTGAACGTCTACTTCGCCCTTCATCTGCGCCGATTCCCGTAGCGTTGGTGGAATTAGAATGCGCCCCTGCCCGTCCAACTCCACGACTTGGCCGTAATAGTTCACCCGCGCCAAAAATTTTTGCTTGGCCCGGTTGTGAGTGGAAACTTTCGCGAGTTTTTCTTCGATCTTTTCCCAGGCCTTCATGGGATAGATCCGCGCCATACCGCCGGTTTCGCTGGTTACGTAAAACTTGTTGCCCGACTTGCGCAGTAACGCGAGAAAATCTGCCGGGATTTTCATCCGGCCCTTCTCGTCCACTGTCGCTAGATAGTTGCCCCGAAGCATGGAAGCCTTTCAGAACTGCGCCCGGCCTGTGCGGCGTGAGAATCACTCTTCTAGTGCGCCCCTGCTTTCTAAGTCTTTCTAATTCTTTTACCACTGCGTCCCACTTCTTCCCACTTTGTGCCCCGATTGTAGTTAGGTTCGACTACATGTCAAGCGGAATCCGTTCTGCAATTAAAGATTTTTACTAAAAATAAGATGCGCCGTTGTGGCCCACTGCAACCAAACCACAATTAGTAGTGGATGCTCCTGAATGCTTTCCGCACGCCTAGTTGCTGAAGCGAAAAAAAGAAGAAAAAATGTTTCGTAAAAGTAAACAGCAGAAAAAATCGGCTCGCTCATAGGTTTCTTGTCACACCACCGCGCTTCAGAAGGTTTTGATGTAGCGCGTGCTTGCCATCAGGCATGCCGCGGCCTTCAGCGCGGCACTTTTAGTGCCGGCAAGCATGGGGGCGACACCGCGCGAGCTTCTGTACGACCGAATTCCGTTCCTAAACCGCGCAATCGGAAGCCGCCGGAAACCGAGCGGATCGGCAAACGGGTTATTGCAGCTTGGCGTACTCCGCCTTGGCTTCCTTCAGGATGGGGATGTCGGGGTCGGCGTCTTTCCAGAGCGTGAGGAAGTCCTGATATGCAGCGCGGGCTTTGGCGCGAGCCGCTTCTGCCCCGGTACCTTGTGCGGATTGCGCCTGTAGGGCGTAGGCGCGCGCGAGTCCCAGGCGGGCTAGCGCGCCCCAGGGAAAATTTATCGCCAATCCGGGGTGGTCGATGTACTTCTGAAATTCTGCTGCCGCGCGGTTGCCGTCTCCCAAGGCGAGATAAGCTTGCCCGCGCACGTAAGCCGGGGCCAACGGCGCGCCGATTAGCCCAAGTTCTATCGCGCTTGCCTGTTTCAGAAGTTCCACAGCACGGTTCGGGTCTTTGCGCTCCAGTGCAATGGCCGCCCGGATCGTGGGCAGCCAAAATCTCTGTACCACAGTGTCCAGCGGATATGTCTGGTCCAGTTCGGCTCCCAGCTTCTCTGCTCCTGCCGCATCGCCTGCCCGGGCCAGGGCCAGTGCCGCCTCCGCTTTCACATCGCGGTTGGGGGCCAGCTTCAGTGCGCCATTCGCTTCCGCGCGAGCCCGCTCCCTGTTGCCCGCTTCTACTTCGCAAAACGCTAATTCAACTTGATAGGTCGCCGCCGTCTCTTTGGCGTCATTGTGTTCGGCGGAATCCATCGCCCGACGCGTCAGTTCACGCGCATTCTGCAACTTCCCATACCACGCTTGGGTGTCCGATTGTGCGCCCAGCAACGGGTCCTCGAAGCCGGGCCTGCCCATGGCAACTGAGGCGAGCCGCTCCATCTGCGCTGCATCGCCCTTCAAAAATGCCAGGAGGTAGCGGGCCGCGAGCAGGTCCTCGCTCTCCAGCTTGCGCGTTTCCGCCTGCTTGTAGACGGCCTCCGCTTCATCCAGTCGGTTGAGGTTCATGTATGCGCCGCCCACGTTGAGATAGGTGTCCACGTTATTCGGCTCCAGACGGAGCGCTTCGCTGTTTTCGTTCAACGCTTTTTCGTAATTTCCCAAGGTACTGGAAATAACTCCGAGGTTCCCGTAAGGCGCACCGTTTCTCGGGTAGGTCTGCTGCCACAGTTCGTAGCTCTGCCCTGCCTTCTCCAGCTCCCCGGTCACGTTTTTGTAGTAGAACCCCTCGATGCTGAGCCGCTCCCGCTCGCTTACCTTCTCTCGCAGCTCGTATGCCTTGCGCGCATATTTCGCAGCCAAGCCTAGCTCCCCGAGGTTGAGATAGCTAACCGCCGGGCCGAGGTAGGCATAGGCAAAATTCGGGTCAAGTTCTACCGCCCGTTTGTAGAAGGGCAGTGCGGCGGTGTCGCCTTTCGCATAGCGCGTCTTTTGCCCCAGACTAAAGGCCTTCAGGGCTTCGAGCGATGATGTGGTTACGTCCTCCAGAGGCGTGGCGTATTCCTGTACCGTGCTGAGCGACTCGCCCAGCTTGCTCCGCAGACTGATCGCCCCAGCGTCCAAGGCCTTGAGCACCCCCTCTTTTCCCGCGGCCTGCACCTGCGCTTCCGCCAGCAGGTCGCCACTGTGGCAGTTCACAGCTTTTAACCCAATCACGTACTGGCTGCCCAGCCCGACAATCGAGCCGGTCAACATAGCCTTGCTGCCGGTGCGCTGGCAGACCTCCCGCGTCACCTCCGGCGTCAACCGGTCACCGGCAGGACGCCCCATCAGTTTCAGGGTTTGATTCACCTTGCTGTCGGAAATCATGGAGAGAAACGGCGATTGCTCGAGCTGCACGGCGAGTCCCTGCCGCAGCGTGTCGTCGAAGACCGGGTCGCCGGTCTTATTCTCGAAATCGGAGAGCACAACGGTGTCCTTGTTGGTGAGGGCGCGCGCACGACGCGCAAAATACAGCCAGCTAGCCACGCCTGCCACTACGATCACAACGGCGGCAATCGCGACAGCCAATTTCGTGCGGCGAGTTTTCGCCGTGGCGGCTGGTCCGTTGAGAGATTTCGATTTTATTGCACTCGCCGCGGTCGGGCGTCCCGAGTCCGTATCGCGCTTCAGCCGTTGCAAATCAGTACGCATCTCGGCCGCCGATTGGTAGCGGAGATTCTTGTCCTTCTCCAGTGCCTTGTTGATAACTTGATTCAGTTCCGGCGGCACCTCGGAGTTCACTTGGGTCGCGGAAACCGGAGTCCGATTTAGAATGGCATCGAAAATCTCTGCCGAACTATCGCCCGAAAACGCCCGGTTTCCCGTAGCCATTTCGTAGAGCACCAAACCGAAAGAAAAAATATCGGTGCGGCCATCCAGTTCTTTTCCCCGCGCCTGCTCGGGCGACATATACGTCAGCGTGCCCATGGCACTGCCGGGCGCGGTCAACTCCATGGCGTCCTGCGTGAGCGTCGCTTCGGCATTCGTGGCCGTCTTTGCTTGCACCTTGGCCAGGCCAAAATCCAGAATCTTTGCGTGGCCGCGCTTGGTCACAAAAACGTTGGCGGGCTTTACGTCGCGGTGGACGATTCCTTCGGCGTGCGCGGCATCCAGCGCATCCGCTATCTCGATGGCCAGTGACAAAATTGCTTCCGTTTCCATCGGCTGTCCGCCGATGCGATGCTTCAGCGTCTTGCCATCCAGAAACTCCATGGCAATGAACGCTTCGCCGTGCTGGTCGTCAATTTCGTAGATGGTGCAGATGTTGGGATGATTGAGCGCGGAGGCCGCTTTGGCTTCGCGCTCAAAACGGCTGAGGGCTTGTGGGTCTTTGGCCACGCCGTCGGGCAGGAACTTGAGGGCCACAAACCGGCCGAGTTTGACATCCTCGGCCTTGTACACCACGCCCATGCCGCCACCACCGAGTTTCTCGACGATGCGATAATGCGAGATTGTCCGACCGATCAGTGAGGAAAAATCCGCCATTTGCGGCATATCTTAAGGTGCGTCAGGAATCAAGTCAACGAAGGGAGGTTACTGCGGATTCGTCTGGGTCTGATTACGGATGGGATGGGGTGTTGAGCGAATCCAGCCCGCGCAGAACGGACTGCTCGTCGGGATTCAAACCGCGCATGAACTGCGGATCGTTAAGCGCCGCTTGCCGGTCCGCCGGGCTCATCCCCTGAAGGGTGTGCAGACGGCCAGTCACCAGTTGTTTTCTTTCCGGGCTCATCTGCTGCCACTTGGGAAGAAGAGTGCTTTGCACATACTGGCGCTTTTCGGGCGACATGCGTTCCCAAGCACGCGCCCGGTCGTTCATCGCGTTGCGCTCGGTCGGCGAGAGGTTATTCCACTTCTGCAGGTTCCGTTGAATTTGAGCCTGGCGCTGCGGCGGAAGGCTCTTGAAGCGCTCGCTGTTCTGCAGAAAACGTTCTTGCTCCTGAGGCGACATGTCCCGCAGGTTCTGTCTGACACCGGCAGAAAATCCGCCTAGCTCTCGCCCCTCTCGATCAGCCTCCGCTCCACCGGCATTTGCTCCCGGATTGTTCGCATTGGCCGGCGGATGCTCGTTCTCGCGCGCGTTTGCCTGGACGTGCGCGGCGCTCGTATTGCCAGGTGGATGGACTGTATTCCCGGGATATGCGGCTCCCGGATGCTGTCGCGCCGCCAGATTTGCGTTCCGATTGGCGCGTCGCGCCGCACCTGGTCGCGGACCGGCTTGCATCCTCGGATGCTGAGGCGCGGAAGCGCGTAGCCTTTGGGCCAAGGCAGGCTGCGCCGCAAGCCCCATCAGCAGAGCCAGCGCGAACCCGCAAATAATTTTCACCCGCTTCATTTATCCGCCATCGTCCTGTTGCGGCTGCTGATCGTTCTTCTGGTCCGGCTGTGCCGGCTGCTGTTCCGCGGGGACTTCGTCCAGCGCATCGAACTTGCTCAGCACATCGTAATTCTCCAGCACATCCAAATTCTTAATCACCTGGAATTGCTCGTGCTCGCTCTGTGCAGATCCAGCCAATCCCGAATTATCCTGTGGCAGGCGCGACATCCAAACGCTGAGCGCCAGAAGCAAAGCGATGGACAATGCCAGACGCGGCTGCGGCACGAACCAGCGGTACCAGCGCGGTTGCGGCTCTTCCGCGATGCGCGCGCGCATGCGTGCGTCGAAGCCCAGCGACGGCTCCACGATGGGCACTTCGTCAAGGACACTCCATAATCTGCGGAGCTCCTCCGCGCGCGCGTGACACGCCGAGCAAGCCGCCAAGTGCTCTTCCATTTCGTGGCGGTCCGCCGAGTTCGCACGGCGATCCAGATACGGAATGAGTTCCTTTGAAACATCTTCACATTTCATGATGGGCTTCCTTCCCCGCGTGCCGCGCTGGCGGTGAAACAAGGGGCGCCAGTTGCACTCGCAGGGTCTCGTAAGCGCGAAACAAAAGCGATTTCAACGCGCTTTCCGAGCAATCTAAGATTCTTGCAATTTCTCCGTAATCCATCTCTTCATATTTATGCAGCAAAACCGCTACGCGTTGCTTTTCGGGCAGCGCGGAAATCACGCCGCGAATGAAATCCGCGCGCTCGCGTTCCACCATATGCTCGTCGATGCGCATCTCGCGTGTCGGCAGTTGCAGCGGAGCTACGTCCTCATCAGTGGGCGTGGCATCCAGCGACACTTCCATCTGGCGGTGGCGGTTATCGCGTACCGAATTCAGCGCCAAATTCGTCGCAATCCGAAAAAGCCAGGTGGTGAACTTCGCGCTGGGAGAGTACTGCTTGCGGGCGCGATATACTCGAAGAAAAACCTCTTGCGCCAGATCCTCGGCCGTTGCAGTATCTCTCACCATACGATAGAGGAAGTTGACCAGCGGCGTTCGGTACTTCTGCAATAGAAGGTCAAAGGACGAATCGTCCCCTGCCTTCACGTCCAGCATCAATTGGACGTCAGACCTGGTCATGGCCTCCACATTCTATCTAACACCTGTAGCCACTTAAAGTTGCAGCTACGGGGATGTTGCCTAATCCATAGCCCTGCATCGCTTTAGCGCCTCCAGCGACGAAAAACGCATTGAATCTAAAAGGTTTAGAAAACGTACGTCAAAGTTTAGACATGAAAGAGTGCCTTGAGTCCAAGCAGGATTGCCACGCCTAGGAACACAAGCAGCGCCATGGCCGGGCCGGGCTCGCGGTTCACTTCGGGAATCAAATCCGAGGCAGCCACATACAGTGTGACTCCCGCCGAAAACGGCAGCGCATCGCTGACCACATTACCGAAGGCGAACATTAACCCCATCCCCAGTAAGGTCGATCCCCCCAAAATCACAGATGACAGAAACGCCATCCTCCGGCTCTGGCCACTCGCCAGCATCAGCGACGCGACCGTCGATCCTTCCGGCAGTTTGTGCAGAAAGATCGCCAGGAAAATCACAACGCCGAGCGAGGTGGAAACAAGTAACCCTGAAGCAATCGCGACGCCGTCGAAAAAAGTATGGATTACCAGGCCGAGCAATGCCGCATAACTGGCGTGCGCGCCCGAAATCTCTTCATGATGCGTTTCTTCGCCGAAATGAAAGTGCGGCGCGACGGTGTGCTCAAAAAAATGGACGAGCAAATACCCGCCCAGGACAAACAGAAAAACGGAATTCGCGCCGTGGAAAAAAATCGATCCTGTTTCGGCCTGGAGTTTCAGGGACTCCGGGATCATTTCGAGCAGCGCCGTGGCCAGCATGAATCCGGCGCCCAACGCTATAAAATATTTCAAATAGCGCTGCAACGAACGCGCCCGGGTGATTAGTAATCCGCCAACGACGTTTGCGCCGGCGGCGCTCACTCCCAGCAACAGCGCCAGAAGTATCCGATTTGCTTCCGAGGAAAACATGCGGCTAACTCGAGTGGCGGAACAAAATCACATCGCCGTCCTGCACGATGTATTCCTTGCCTTCCAGACGCACTTGGGCGCGTTCACGCGCTACGGGAAATCCGCCCGCCTTCAGCAAATCTTCCCAGTTCACCACTTCGGCCTTGATGAATCCGCGCTCGATGTCGCTGTGAATCGCGCCGGCGGCTTTCTGCGCGTTCATTCCGCGCTCGATAGTCCAGGCGCGGCACTCCGGCTCGCCGCAAGTCAGAAACGAAATCAATCCAAGCAGCCGGTAGCTGGCCTGAATCAATCGATCGCGGCCCGATTCCGCCAAACCATATGCGCGCATCATTTCCCCGGCTTCCGCGTCCGGCAACTCGGAGAGTTCAGCTTCAATCTTGCCGCAAAACGGGACCACGGCGGTGCGAACCTTCGACGTCAGCTTCTCCAGATGATGTTTTTCGATCACACGATCGATGTCCGCGGCTTCGTCGTCTCCGAGGTTCAGCACGTAGAGCATCGGCTTGCGGGTGAGAAATTCAAAGCTGCTGAGCATCTTCAGTTCTTCCGGTTTGAAGTCAAGTTCGCGCAGCGGCGTTTCGCTCTCCAGCGCTTTGCGGCAACGAGTCAGAACCTGCAGCTCAGCTTCGAGGATCGTTTCTTTCTTTTTCTTCAGATCCTTTTCCACGCGCTCGATTCGTTTGGAGGCTTGCTCCAGATCGTTCAGCATCAACTCGATTTCAACGCTCTCGATATCGCGCAAAGCATCGAGCGAGCCGCCTTCGTGCGGCACGGCGGGGTCTTCGAACAGCCGCACGACGTGAGCCAGGGCGTCCGCTTCGCGCAACGGCACCAGCGAAGCCGAATTTTTCTCCCGGTCTTTTTGCAAGCCGCCCACGTCCACGTATTCAATCGTGGCATACGTGATTTTCTTGGGCTTAAACACCTCCGAGAGTTTCACCACACGGGCGTCCGGAACTCTCGCGATTCCCACGTGCGCCTGATTTGGTGAGCTTCGCGCTTCCACACGCGCGCGCGTCAGAATTCGAAACAGACTCGTCTTCCCTACCAGCGGCAGTCCGATAATTCCAGTTTTCATAAGCGGATGATAGTAGCACATACGATGATGCTGGACCGTCGGGGCGGGAAGCTTCGGCGAGGAGGTTTCGATCGGAAAATGGGTGCTCGAGATGGTTGAAAGTTCTCGATTAGAAAGGGGCGCTGTTGTTTGTTTTGAGAGAGATACGGGGGGTTCTAATAAATCGAGTTCTCGATTAGAAAATCGGTCATTTTCTGGTGTTCTGCCCACGCACAGGACGTGGGCTCGGAGTTGGGCCGGGACTTTCTCCCGGCTCATAAGTCCTTTAATACGAGCCTCATAGTAACTAAACGTACAGTATCACGTAAATACACAAAAGTCAAGGGGTTAGAGGCGGGCGCGGCTCTCCAAATTAGGACACTACGGTGACGCTGAAGCGGGGGCAGATGCGGTTGCGGCGAGTTTCTTGTATTCGGCTTTGGCTTGGACGAGTATCGGGATATCCGGGTCCGCATCCTTCCAAGTTGTGAAGAACTCATCGTAGGCTTTGCGGCTGAGGTCAGTATCCCCCTGCTTCGCGTAGGCTCGCGCGAGACCGAGCTGCGCCAGCGGAGAATATATTTCCCACTGGGGCCATCCACGATGACTGATGACGGTCTTGAAATCGGCGACAGCCTCACCGTACTCTCCCGCAGCCAAGTAAGCTTGTGCACGTTGGTAAGAAACCGCTCCATTTGGATATTGTGTGACTGGGACGAGCAAACTAACGGCCTTAACGGCGTTTCCTCGCTCACGCTCTATGATGGAACGAGCCATCGGCAGACCGACCTTCTGCTGATATGTGTCCTCAGGAAACTGCTGATCGAGTTTCGCTGCCAGCGCTTCAGCCTCTGTCACGTTGCCGGCTTCTCCTAGCGCCATAGCACAAGCCCACAGGCCGCTCGCACTGTCATTACCCGCCTCTTCCGCCAGGCCGCAGAGCTTCCGCGCCAAGGCATAGTCGCCTAGAAGGGATTCAAGCGCAGCATGCCAGGCAAGCTGGTCGGCAACGTTTCCCTTACGGTTCGCGCGGCTCGCTTGATTCACCAGGGTTTCACCGAGCGAACGGAGTGTGCCGGAGTCGCCGCGCAAGAATGCGAGCTGCATTTGAAAACGGAGCCAGAACACATCATCCGCTGGAATTTCGCGAGCGAGCTTGTCCATCGTTGCCGCGTCCTTCTCGATAAAGGCGATGCGGTAGCGACTTTCGCTTTGAGATGGGGTCAGCGATCCTTTCTGACGCCATTCGTCAATCATTTTCTTAGCTTCATCAAATCGGCCCAGGATCATGAGTGCCTGGCTTGCATTGGCGTAGTGCTGAGCAGAGGGGACCGGGGAATGGGCAATTGCCCAATTGAAATTTTGTAAAGCCTCTTCCGTTCGGCCTTGCTGCGCGTAAGCGATCCCCAACAAATTGTAAGCAGACACGCTGCGTGGATACGCCTCCTTGTACAAAACGAGTACAGTAGTTTCCTTTTCCAGGTTGCCCGTTATGGCCGAATAATAGAGCGCGGTAGTCTGAAAATTCTCCTCTTGCGTGAGACGGCGATCCTTCAGCTCAAAAGCCTTGGCAAAATTCTCCCTGGAAGCTTGTCCATCACCCATGGCGTGATAGGCGCTGCCCAGCATGTTGTAAGCAGAACAGAACTGTGGGTCCAGATCGACGGCTCTTTGAAAGAACGGGATGGACTCACTCCGCTTCCCCGAACGATACAGATTCTGCCCCGCCCGGTAGGCTAGCAGCGCGTCGAGTGAGCTTGTGGTCGCAAGATCCAGCGGCGCGTTGTACTTTTCTAGAGAGCTCAGACTCTCGCCCAATTGCCGCCGTAACTGCGAGCCTGCTTTTCCCAGCGCAGCGACGACCTTATCTTTGCTGTCCGCTACTTCCTGGCGTCGGGCGATGGGCTTTTGATTCCGCGCGTCAATCGCTTCCAGGGTTATCAGGTAAGTGTTCCCGACGGCGGCAATCTCGGGCACCACCAGGGCTTTGAGGCCTTGTCGTTTACAGATTTCGATGCCCAGTTCCGGCGTCACCCGCTCGTTTGGATCATGCCGCATCATGCGCAATGTCTCGCGCACGTTCGCTTCCGAGAAGAGGCTCAAAAACGGGGACTCGGCAAGTTTGACCTCGAGGGCTTTGTCCAGGGAGTTGTCGAAGATGGGGTCGCCGGTCTTGTTGACGAAGCTCGCTACCAGGATCACGTCGGCCTCGGTCAGCACCGGTCGAGCGAAAAATACGCGCCAAGCAACGAACGCGGCCACGATGAGAAGAGCTACGATGCCAGCCGCAACGACCGTGCGGCGCTGATACCAAGGCTGTCGCGGCTCCCGCAAGGTGGGGACCGGGACAACACGTAGCTCGACGGGGGCCGATACGGGCGGCGCGCCGTTTTCGACGGTAGCGATGAAGCGGTAGCCGCGGCGGGGTAGGGTCTCGATGTAACGAGGTTCCTCGGCTGAATCGCTCAGGACGTCGCGAAGCTTCTTGATTGCGCTGTTCAGACCGGTGTCGAAGTCAACAAAAGTGTCCGCAGGCCAGAGTTTCTGATGAAGTTCCTCGCGCGTAACTACTTCACCTGCATGCTCCAGCAAAATCGCAAGCACTTGAAAGGGTTGGTCCTGGAGCTTCAGGCGAATACCGTGCTTGTAGACCTCGCCTGAACGCAGGTCCACCTCATAGGGGCCGAAGCGCGTCCTGCGGGTTTGCGGAACAGCTTCCATAACAGGCTTACAAACGTGGCGGTACTCTACCACCAATTGCTTACTGATTAAGAAATATGTGCTGGCCCGGACGCGCGTCCCCTGCAACTCCCCTGAATTCACCGAGCTGCACGGTCAGAACTAAAACATTTGCAGACCATGCGTTCGCCATTGTGCCCAAAACCACTCCGCGCAATTGTGGGCCACGGAAGCGCGAGCTCAAACGCGGGGGTCTTATGCAACTCTCGCCTGCTTTCGCCAATTACGGCGTTAAAGCCGGGGATAAAAAGGAGAATCAAAATGAACAAGTTCGGAAAGTACCTTCTTCTCGTCACAGGTTTCGCGATCCTTGCGACTTTTGCGCGCATTCCAGGCGCCGTCATCAACGTTCATGCTCAGGGTGGCGGGTGTAGCGTTGCCAGCCTCAAAGGGATCTATGCCTTCAGCCGGACGGGCGTGAACAATGCCGCGGGCGGCCCTATCGCCGAGATTGGCCTCGACGTCTTAAACGGAGCTGGGACGCGCGGCATCATTCGCTCAACCAGAAGCACCAACGGTGTAATCCAAGATTGGACAAATTCCCCGCCGAACACCGGAAGCTACACGATCGATTCGGACTGTACCGGGTCGTTCTTCGATGCAAACGGTAATAAAAATAACATCATCGTCGTCGATGGAGGCAAAAGATTCTTGTTGCTAAGTGCGGAGCCTCAAACAACTGTCACGTCAGAAGGGATAAGGCTGGATATGAAGGATAAGGACTAACGGTGCGCTAACTAAGTTGGATGCGCACTTCCCCACTTGAAACGGTTGTGTGGGAAGCGATGGAACCGGTAGCTGGGGCATCCGGGGCGAAGGAGCAATCTTAAATGCGAAGGTCCGTCATGAAGAGCAAGGCTTTCAGTCGTGGGATATGCGCTTCGTCGTTCTTGAATCGAAAAGGAAAACTCCAATGAAGAACACGTTGAAGGCAACGGCGGGAATCGTACTGCTTGCAGCTTTTGGCGGTATTGGCAGTGCGCGCGGGGCGACCTGTTCAAACGCCTCTCTGAGTGGCACCTACGGGTTTGTGCACGGCGGCACTGATAGCGGCACGCCTGTTATCGGCTTGAGCCAGGCCACGTTTGACCCAACCACAAGCACGTATACCGGAGAGGTCACAGAAAACACGGACGGTGCCGTTATCACCGAGTCTCTCGCCGGAACATACGCAGTCGCCCCGCACTGCACCGTCACGGCCAGCGTCAGGGTAGGCAGCCACCCGGCTATCAATGTCTCCTTTGTGCTCACGCCAACAGGGTTTTTGTTCCTTTTCCAAAAGCCAGGCGCGACCTCGTCGGGATTCGGCGTGAAGCAGGGCTCCGCGGCCTGCACCAATGCCGGAGTGGAGGGTAGTTTTGGGTTTGAAACGACCGGCGCCTTCCTCGCAGGGGCACCCGCCACAGGACCGGTGGCGTTCATAGGTGAGTTGAAGTTAACGGTCGATCCGTCTGGAGCGGGAGTGATAAGAGGACACATAGCGGGTAGCGAAGATGGCACGATTCTCACGTTCGCGGAGGAGCCCGTCTCCGGTTCTTACACTGTCGGCACGGACTGCAGGGGCACGGCCACCATAACGCCGAAGGGGCAGCCGGAAATGAACTTCAGCTTCGTGGTTGTTGACTGTGGGAACGAAATGCTAGTCCTTGAGACGGACGCGGACACGGTTGTCAGCGGGACTCTGGTGAAGGGCGATGAGAGAGGAGCGAATCCATGAGGAACTGTAATTTCACCAGCATTCTCGCATTGATTTTGATTTGCATGGCTTTCGGGTTCCTGACGGATTGCGGCAGCAATTCGAGTACGCCGCCTCCCACCATCGCGATCACTGCGACGAGCGGATCGGGACAAACCACAACCGTCGGCGACGCCTTTACCAACATGCTGGTAGCCACCGTGACGTCCAACGGAGCAGCGGCCAGCGGCGTAACGGTTACGTTCACGCCTGTTGCGGGATCAGCCGGTCAGAGCTGCACGCCGTCCGCCACCACTGTTGCCACCGCCTCCGATGGCACCGCATCGATCACATGCACTGCAAACGCGGCGCCCGGCGCCTACTCAGTAACGGCCGCGGCAGCGGGAGCCACAGCAACGGCCAGCTTCACCGAAAGCAACACAGCACAGAAGCAGGCTGCCATCGTGTTCGTGTTTTATGTGAACGGGCTGGAAGGCAACCCCGCTTTCCCCCCGGGACTCGGGCCAGTTTACTACGCCATCGCAGGCGCGGTGGGCTTTGACTTGAGCGGCAACGTCATCGGCGGCGAACAGGACTATAACGACGGGAACGGCTTCACGTCACCCGGCGAACCCACGACCCCCGACGTAATCAGCCCCACTGGCAGTTCGATGACGGTGGACATGACCACCGGAACCGGGACGCTAGTTCTTGATGTTTCGGCCAGCAACCCTAGAGTTGGGGTGAACGGCATCGAGACATTCGCCGTTCAGTTTATAAACGCCAGTCATGCGCTGATCACGCAGTTTGATAAATCGGCAACTTCCAGCGGAAGCTTCGACCTGCAGACGGCAAGTAGTGGCGCCGGCGGCAATTTTGCTTTCACCCTCTCCGGGTTGGACACCACGGACGAGGCTACGGTTGCGTTTGGAGGCGTGTTCTCGAACAACAGCGGCGCCATCCACGGCACATACGACGAAAATGATTTCGGGACGGTGCTCGCGGGGAATACGCTCACAGCGACGGACAACGGCGTCGGAGCGGACGTGTACGGGCGGGGCAGCATCAGCGGCTTCACGGATCCCAACGACGGCGACGCACCCATCTCGCTGGTCTACTACATCGTTGGTCCAGAAGTATTACGCATCATCGATGTTGACTACCTCGACGCTTTGGTGGGTTCAGCTTACGGCCAGGGCAGCGCCACCACCTTCGACAGCACAGTGCTGTCAAAGGACGTGTTCGGCATCCTGGACAACACGGAGGACGCCATATTTGCCGCAGCGGGGCAACTCGTTGCCGCCCATACCGCCGTTGGAACGTTTAACGCTACATTCACGGGTGAAGGCGATGATGACGAAGGGGGAACCATCATGGCCACGGGCGCTGCCGGTGGAGTCACAGGCAACTACTCCTTTTCCACCACCGTGCTCGGTTATGGCAGCATGACCGACGTCACGGGGCTGGGATCCATTCACACGCTCGGGCTGTATGCGACGGATCCAAGACTCAACCTTCTCGATCCCAACAACACTACGGCGGCCAATCTAGGGGCCGCCCTTGTCCTCGACCTGGATGATTTCGCCCAGGGCACGGGAATCGTGGTTCCGCAAGGGACCATAGCGTCTGACGGGTCAGACCTCAACCACAGCTACGGCTTCGGGGCACAGGCCTTTGCCGGCAACGGCAGTTCGCCCAGCGGGAACCCGGGTTGGGAGTTTGACTTCGTCGGGCAAGGAACGTTTGCGTCGCGTGTTTTCACCACCGCGACCGACGGGCCCCCCACTCCAGCAGATATCAGCGATCCGTTCGCGTCCTTCATATCGGGCACGGCGGATGAGTACACTGCCGTTCCGATCGCGGGGACAGCGGCCGCGCCTGACGCCGCAGGGCGATACATGTTCCGGTCGGCCACTCCATTTGCCGTCGGTCCCCTCGGTGGCGCTGGCGGTCCAACGGTGGACTTCACCGTGGTCCTGTACGAGGCTGGTCCGGGGCTGGTGTTCTCGTTCGACGAGGACGCCTCCAGCGAGTGGCTGGGCAGCTTCCAGGAGCAGAGTGCCGGGCCGCTGGAGGCATTGCACGTGAAGAGAGGACCGCTAGTCGAGACCCAAGCGCAGCCGAAACGCTAACCAGTAAACCAAACTCGGACGGCGATTTTACAAGGCGCGGAATCGCGACTAGGGCAAGCTGAAGGCTACGAGAGAATCCCCTTGAGGTTCTTCATCTACTTTGGCGTGGCCACCAGCGGCGATGACTACGTATTGCTTGCCGTTGGACCGCATTTGGTACGTCATGGGCATGGCGTGGCCGTTGGTGGGGAGCTGGCCTTTCCAGATTTCTTTGCCGGTCTCTACATCAAAAGCGCGGATGAAAGGGTCGAAAGTTCCGCTGATGAAAACCAGGCCGCTGGCGGTCGCGATCGGGCCGCCAAGATTGATCGAGCCCGGCGGAACGGGCGTGCCCGGAGCCATTTCGCCTAGCGGCACCTGCCAGCGAATCTTGCCGGTGGTCATGTCCACTGCCGCCAGAGTGCCCCACGGCGGCGGTACGCACGGCAGACCGGACGGCGAAAAAAGAAATTGGCGAAACATCCCAAAGGCCGCGCCGCGCTGCCAGCCGTATTCACCGTGCGATGTGTCAGTGTTGTTGTCCGAGTCTTGATCAATCTTAAACTGCGAGATCATTCTTACTCTCGCCGGCAGATTGTTCATGTTTACCACCAGTAGGCCGTGCTGCGGATCGAATGCGTACCCGCTCCAGTTCATGCCGCCGACGTTTCCGGGCACCGTCAGCGTTCCCTGCACACTTGGCGGAGTGAAAACGCCCTCGCTGCGCAGCCCTTGCATCTTGACGCGGCAGGCGTCGCGATCTGCAGGAGTGATGCCCCAGGCATCATCCGCGGAATAACGCTGGGGAACGAGTGCTGGAGGCGCGGACGGAAATGGCTGCGTCGGCGACGCGACCTCGCCGGGTATGTCGCTCTGCGGCACCGCCCGCTCTTCCACCGGGAACACGGGGACGCCGGTATCGCGATTGAGAACGTAGAGGAATCCCGTCTTGTTGCCTTGAATCACGACCGGGACTCTCTTTCCATCGTGCACGATGGTGGCAAGCAGGGGCGGCGATGCCGAGTCGTAGTCCCAGAGATCGTGGTGAACAAGCTGGAAGCCCCAGGCGAGTTCGCCGGTTTTCGCGAGCAGAGCAACCACCGAGTTCGCCCATTTGTCATCGCCTAGTCTAAGTCCGCCGTAATAATCGGGGCTTGCGCTTCCGGTTGGGACAAATACGAGCCCGCGCTCGGGGTCTGCGACGATCGTGGACCACGCGTTGCCGGCTCCAGTGCGCCAAGGTTTTCCACCGTTTGCAGCAGAGGCTGGCTCGTTTGGCGGGAGCGGTTTCCAACTCCAGCGCAACGCGCCCGTGCGGGCGTCGAATGCGCGGACCACGCCGCTCGGCATATCGACGCGAGAATTGTCGTTGATGGCCGAGCCAACGACGACGATGTCGCTAATCACGGTGGGAGCCGAGGTCATGTGATATTGGCCCGGCAAGTAGCGTGCGACATTCCGCAAACTCACTTGGCCGCTCGCGCCGAAATCCGCGCACGGAGCGCCTGTCGCAGCATCCAGAGCGATCAGGCGCGCGTCCAGCGTCGCTTCAAAAATTCTTCGGTGGCACAATTTCCCTTCCGCGCGATCCGGATCCAACCACGTGGCCACTCCTCGATTAATCATCCCGTCGCCGTAGTCCGCAGCCTGTTCCACCAGCGGATCGTAAGCCCAGCGTTGCTTTCCCGTCTCCGGGTCGAGCGCGATCACGCGGTTGAAACCTGTGGTCAGGTAGAGCGTTCCGTCCACCAGTATCGGCGTGGTTTCAAAGCCGCTTCTTTTTCTGCCGCCGCTGCCATTCGAAATATCGCCAGTGTGAAACGTCCAGGCAACTTTGAGCTGCCCAACATTCTCGCGGGTGATTTGTGTGAGCGGCGAGTAACGCATTCCGCCCGCGTCGTGCCCGTAAACGGGCCAGTCATCTCCTTGATCGCCGCGCGCACTGGGCGCCGCGCGAATCACCAACAAACACACCACACCGAGCGAGACAATTGCTGCGAGCCGGACTGCCGTTTTCATGGTGGACTCCGAGGCCAATTCTTCCGCTTGTTGCCCGGCGGGAAACCGCATTTTACACTCGCCGGCACTACTCCGCGCCGAATTATACAAAATGCCCGGCTGGCGGTATCCTGTCTTGCGTCCATGACTGAAATCTCGTCACTACCGTTCGATCACGTCAAAGCGCACGAGCATCTTTCGCAGGCCGACAAGCGCCTCGGCCGCTTGATTGCGGAGATCGGAGAATTTCCTTTCAAATTGGACGAATGCGACAGCGTCTACGAATCGCTGCTCGAAGCCATCACGCATCAAAGCATTTCAGGTAAAGCCGCCGCCACGATTTACGCGCGCATTAAAGCACTGGGCGCGAACGGCCAGTGCCCCACGCCCGCCGAAATTATTAAAGCGTCTCCGCAGGCTCTGCGCAAAGCGGGGCTGTCTGCGGCGAAAGCGCTGGCGATGAAAGATCTGGCGCAGAAGACCATTGATGGCGTGGTCCCTTCTTTGGAAGCAGCGCACAAAATGTCGGACGAAGAGCTTGTCGAGCGCCTCATATCCGTGCGGGGCATCGGCGCGTGGACGGTCGAAATGTTTCTGATCTTTCGTCTGGGGCGTCCCGACGTTCTTCCGATTCACGATTACGGCGTGCAGAAGGGCTTTGCGATTCTCTACCGCAAGAAAGCCATTCCCAAGCCTCGCGAGCTAGCCGCTTTCGGCGAGCGCTGGCGCCCCTACCGCACAGTCGCGAGCTGGTATATGTGGCGGGCCGTGGGACGCGCCGGAAAAGACGCTAGAAAAATCGCAAAGAGCACGGCAAAGACGAAACTCAGGAAAAAGAAAACAAAGAGGAATCGTGAGAAGAAGCGCCCCACCCTAAAAAAACGCGCCACGAAGAAGCGGCCCTAATGCAAGCAAAGGTTCTTGCGGGTTTTGTAGCGCCGGCATCTTGCCGGCGGTTTTCGTTTGCGCTTGCAAGTGCCCCAGGACGGCCAAGGCGACAAAGGCTCTCGCACTGCCTACATCCGCCCAGAGATCCTCGCATCTGTTACCGCGCCTAAATTTAGCGACTATTCACCGTCATCTCCCGCACTGTAAGAAACAGCGCGGCAAAACCAATCAACAGCACCGCTCCTTCGAGTCTCACCGATATCCCGTGCAGCCGGTCGAATTCAACGCGCAGCTGGTTGGTAGGCGGAGTCGCCATCACCGAACCCATTTCCGTCCGCAGCGCCACCATTCTCCGCATCACAAAATTCTGCGAAGTGAGCGTGAGCACAAGCATCAGCACCACGCCAATCGCCGCCGGCCGAACCAATCCTTTGAACGACTCCGCGAGCCCGACCGACGCAAAGAGATAGAGCAGCGCGGCAACCACGCCGAGCGTGTGCAGCCGCCCCAGAGTGAATTGCACCAGCGCTCCTGCCTGGTCCTGGTTCGATAGGACGCGAAAAGCGCCCGGCGCGACCGCCGCACTAAAATAAAATATCGATCCTACCCAGGTGCCTAACGCGAACACTTGCACGAAGCGCAAAATATTAGTCATCGCTCCAAACTCTTTCGGCGGCAACAAATCGCCGCCACGCATCACGTAGAATACGCTCAGACTATCACGGCAACTCGCAACCTTGCCTGCCGGATCAAAATCCGTCCGCGACTCTCGCCGCCATTGCCACAGATGCACTACTTTGAGTAAACTCCTGCCGCAGTCCGCCGGAACACTTTTCGGATAGCTTCACAGCGAAAAGGAGAAAAAGATGAAACCCACTCTCCGAGAAGTCGTGATATTCGCAGTTGCCGTCATTTGCGCGGCAATCGTTCTGCTCGCCCCAGCCCCATCCGTCTCTGGCAAGGCGCAACAAGGCGGCGGAATCTCCATAACGTTCGGCGTCGGCCAACAGCCCGGAGTGGTTTACACCCTCACCTGCGAATCGAAATCTTATGGGCGCACGTACTGTGCCGCTGACACGCGCGGCGGCGCCGCAATTCAGCAACAACTCTCCAGCGCACCGTGCGTTTTTGGAAGCACCTGGGGAGCGGATGGCGCAGGGATCTGGGTGCAGCATGGCTGTCGCGCCAGCTTCGTTGTAAAACCCTACACCAGCGGACCATGGTGGTGGGATCCCGGCCAAGGTCATCGGCCGCCCAGCAAGGGCATTCCGAGCCGCGGCGCCTGTTTCTTCAAGGAAAAATATTATCGCGGCGAGTATTTCTGCATGACGCGCGGTGCCGGTTTCAATTTGATGCCTTCAGGATTTAATAACGCGATCAGCTCCATCAAGGTGTACGGAAGGGTTTCGGTGGTCATCTACAAGAGCGAAAACTTCCAAAGCGATAGCGCCACCCTGAATGGCAGCGTCTCTGACCTGGCTTCCTGGCGCCTGCCGAGCGACAGATCCCGCAACTGGAACAACAAAATCAGCTCGATCCAAGTGAACTGACGCCTCGGAGAACCTAGCTGCGAGACGTTAGCTCGAACCGTTCGCGGCTCAGCCGCGATGACTCCTTCACTACTTTTCTTCTTGAGTCGCTGACAATAGTTGCCGTGTGACCACCTTTTGAACACACCTGTACCGTTCCTCTTTTCACTTCGTGTAATGAATGATGATAGAACTTGTATGTGGGTTCGTGGTGGGCGACCAAGGACTTGAACCTTGGACCTCTCCCGTGTGAGGGGAGCGCTCTAACCACTGAGCTAGTCGCCCACAGTACTGACTTTTTGTAGCAGAAGGCCGTGCCAATTGCAAACAACGACCACCAACGCCAGCACGCGCCTCGCCGGGCTCTTGCGCTCCATCTCGGCGGTAGTGAAAGGCAAGGAAGACGTCATCCAGTTGGCGCTCACCACGCTTCTCGCGCGCGGCCACCTGCTGATCGAAGACGTTCCCGGCGTCGGCAAGACAACTCTGGCCCAGGCGCTGGCCCGCTCGTTCGATTGTTCGTTTCAACGCATCCAGTTCACTTCGGACATGCTGCCCAGCGATGTGATCGGCGTCAGCGTGTACAATCCCGCCACGCAGGGATTTGAGTTCAAGCCCGGCCCCATCTTCGCGAACATCATCGTCGCGGACGAAATCAACCGCACCACGCCGAAAACGCAGTCCGCCCTGCTCGAAGCCATGAACGAAGCGCAAATTACGGTGGACAACACCACGCATCCGCTTCCCAAGCCTTTCCTGGTGCTGGCCACGCAGAATCCGATCGAACATCATGGTACCTATCCGCTTCCTGAATCGCAGCTCGACCGCTTTCTGATGCGCATACGCATGGGCTATCCCTCGCGAGCGAGCGAAAAAGAAATCATTCGCAACAATTCCGGCGCCGCTCCAGTGGATAAAATCTCAGCATTGATGGACGCGGCCGACGTGATCGCCATGCAGGGCGCCGCCTCGCAAGTAAAAGTGGAAGAAAGCCTTTTGGACTACGCGCTCGAAATCGTCGAACGCACGCGCCAGACCGAGCAACTGAGTCTGGGCGTCAGCCCGCGCGGCGCCGTGATGCTGCATCGTGCCGCGCAGGCGCGAGCCTTCCTTGAAGGCCGCGACTACTGTTTGCCCGATGATTTCAAGCGCCTCATCGTCCCAGTCTTCGCGCACCGCGTGGTGGTCAGCTCGCGTTACGTCTCCACACAGAAAAAATCCGAGCAGGCCGAAGCGATACTCCGCGAAATCATGGACACGACGCGCGTGCCTTTGTAGCGCCGGCATCTTGCCGGCGATTTTTCGTTCCGGATCGCAGCCACGAAAACGGCAGGCGAGCCGCTGGCCCGCTTCTTATATGGAACAAACTCTCATCGCGCGCCTCTGGAATAATCGCGACCGTCACGGCTGGCGCAGTTTCGGCATCGCCATGCTGGTGCTTTCGGCGGCGCTAATCGTCGCGCTGTTTTCCGCTGCTGCGGCGCAGGAGGGCCGCGTAGGTGTTGCCGCCGTCTCCACCGTGATCGCACTCGGTCTGGCCGGCTGGGTCGCCATTGTCATCGTACCCACGCTCGCCCGGCGCACCAGTCTGCGTTGGTTCGTTTATCAGGTGAACTACCGCCTCACGCGTGAAGGAATCATCTACCTCGTAGCCGTTTTCATTCTGGTTCTCGCCGCCGTCAATACCGGAAATAACCTGCTCTTCATGATCCTCGCGTGCTCGCTCGCCGGAATCCTGATTTCGGGCGTGCTTTCTCGCGCGGTCTTGACCGGAATCGACCTCAAGTTCGATATGCCCGAGCACATTTTCGCCGAACAGCCGGTGCTCGCCGAACTTGAATTGCGCAACGAAAAGGATACTTGGCCGTCGTTTTCTCTGCGCGTCGCCGGAGAAAACAAGAAAGGCGCCGCCGAAATTCTCAGCCGGCCCGTCTTCTTTCCTTACATCCCGCGCAAGGGGTCCGCGCGGCAGAAAGTCGAGCTGATGTTTCCCCGGCGCGGCGTCTATCACCAGGACACTTTCGGCATACGCACGCGATTTCCCTTCGGCTTCTTTGAAAAAAGCCGGAAAGTCGATTCGCAGCTCGAAATTGTCGTATATCCGCGCGTCGCACCTACCGACCAGTTCTACGAAGTTCTTCCGCTGTTAAGCGGCGAAATGGCCAGCCATTTTCGCGGCCGCGGCCACGAACTGCATTCGCTGCGCAATTACCTGCACACCGACAGCGCGCGATTCGTGGACTGGAAAGTCACCGCCAAGGCCGGCCGCCTGATGGTCCGCGAATTCGCGCGAGAAGACGAACGCCGCGTAATGCTCGTCCTCGATCCGTTCGTCGGCCCGCCCCGTGCCGAGCTAGGCCAGCTCGCTGAGGCCGAACACGCCGAACGGTTCGAGCGCGCCGTAACCATGACCGCCTGCATTGCCTGGCACTTCAACGAAATTAATTCGGTCATGCACTTCCGCACCAACCGCTTCGCAACGGAGATGGCCCCGGCCGCCGAAATTATCTACGAAACGTTGCGCGAGCTTGCCACACTCAAACCTGATAATTCTTCCATCGGCGGAGAGTTTCTCGACGACCTCGCCGCCGATCGCGAAATTTTCAAAATCATCATCACCAACCGTTCGCAGCGCTCCATCCCCACCGCGCTGTGGTCCTCCTCCTATTTCCTCTTCATCGATGAGCTCTAGATATAGTTCCCGGTATATCCAGGAGGCAGCTTTCGATAGTTGCTTCGGGATGTGACTTTCTCGATGTGGCTTCCGGAAAGAAACTCTCGGCTCCGAATATCTTTGTGGGTCATGGCTTTAGCCATGACATAAAGACCTCAAGGTCGAGCGGCTTTAGCCGCTGAAGTTCCTCGTGCGTTCGTGCGAGAATACCTCGCTCATGAAGGAAAATCTCTCGCCGCGCCAGCTTAGGAATTTTCAAACGCGCTTGCTGCGCTGGTTTCGCGCCCACAAACGCGACCTCCCTTGGCGGGCAAGCCGCGATCCCTATCGCGTTTGGATCGCGGAAGTAATGTTGCAGCAGACGCGCATCGCCGCGGTGATGCCCTACTACCAGCGTTTCCTGCATCGCCTGCCGGATGTGGAATCGCTTGCTCGCGCGCCGCTCGCGGAAGTCTTGAAACTCTGGTCCGGCCTCGGGTATTACAGTCGCGCCCGCAACCTGCACCGTGCTGCGAAAGAAATCCTCCTGCATCACGACGGAAAATTTCCCGGCGCGCTCGAGGCCGCTTTGGAACTGCCCGGAATCGGCCGCTACACTGCCGCTGCAGTGTTGAGCATCGCCTACGACGTGCCGCTCGGCGTGCTCGATGGCAATGTTGCGCGTGTCCTGGCGCGGCTTCTCGCCCTTCGCGGCGACCTGCGCGAGCCGCGCCGCTGGCGAGAGCTAGCGAAAGCCGCACAGGACTGGCTCGCCAGCGGCTCACCTGGCGATTGGAATCAGGCGCTAATGGAATTGGGCGAGACGATTTGCACGCCGCAAAATCCGCGCTGCGAAATTTGCCCCGTCTCGAATTGGTGCCGCGCTTACGAGCTTGGTTTGACCGGTAAAATTCCTTCTGCTCGTGTCAAGCGCGCCGCCGTGCGCATAAAAATCGCTGCCGCAATTCTTCTCGATCCGCGCGGCCGCACAATTCTGGTGAAAGATCCCGGCGCGCACGACGAAGTGCTCTTCTCCCGCATGTGGCAGTTCCCCGCCGTCGAAGTCGCGCGCCACCCGCAAGCCGAACTCAAAAAACATCTTCGCGCCACTCTCGGCCTGAACAGCATCGCTCTCGAAGAACTTCCCACCGCCCGACACGGCGTCACATTCCGCAATATCACGTTGCTCCCGTTCCTGGCGCGCGTAGAGCAGCTTCCGAAGCAGCCTCGCACCCGCGTCCTCACGCTCGAAAATCTGAAGCCGCCTTCCCGTTTCCAGCGCGACTCGCAAAATCGCCGCGGCCGCATCCCATTTGCCGGTTCGCTAGAGGTGCCATTCGCTTAGCAATACCTTGGTACAGTTATTTCCCCGTCATCCCCCGCTTCAAAGCCCTCTGCCTCGGCTCACGCAGTGCTAGCATCCTAAAAGGAACATGAACTCCACCGCATCAGCGAGCGCACCATCGCTCCCGGCAGTGCAGCGCTATTTCGAGGTATCGCTGTTCCTGCTCGTCTCCACCGGAATCATGGCCGTCGTCCTGACCGGCAAGCTCGATCCCATTTCGCTCGTGATTCCCCCCGTCGCTCTCGCGTACAAAGGATTCCGCATCTGGCGCGGCCGTGGCCCGGAAATTTCCGCGCGCGTCGCGACCTGGCTGGTCCTCGCCTACTTTTTATTTTTCCCGCTCGACCTCTGGGTTTTCTCGCGGCGAATATCCAGCAGCGCGCCGAATCCGGCGTTGTACGCAGCGCTGCTCGCGGCCATTCACCTGATGCTTTTCGCCACGCTTGTTCGCCTTTACTCTGCGCGCACCAATCGCGATTTCGCGTTTCTCGCCGTCTTGGCTTTCACTTGCATGCTGTCCTCGGCAATTCTCACCGTCGAGACCGGTTTCCTTGTGACGCTGGCCATTTTTCTCGCTCTGGCCGTCTCCACCTTCGTCGCGCTCGAAATTCGCCGCAGCGCCGCCGGAGCCGTTTCTCCTCCCTTCGAACCGGGCTCGCCCATGGCGCGTCAACTGAACCGCGCTCTGGGGCTGACGTCCGCCCTCGTCGCCGTCAGCGCGCTCCTGATTGGCGGCGTTTTATTCTTTTTGATTCCGCGCTTCACCGCCGGCTACCTCAGCGCGTTGAATCTGCAGCCCAACCTGATGACCGGCTTCGGCGATGACATCACCATCGGCGAAATCGGAAAAATTCAGCAGAGTTCCGCGGTGGTGATGCGCATCCACGTGGAAGGCGATCCCGGCCACGCCGACGACGTTCACTGGCGCGGCGTCGTGCTCACGAATTTTGACGGCAAGCGCTGGTTCACTCCCGCTCACGATCAGATTGTGATTTCGCCCGATTCCGAAGGCCAATACCGTTTCGCGCGCCTGCCGCTCCCCATTGGGGATTTCTACCCGTTGCGCTACACAGTCATGATGGAACCGGTAGCAACCGACGCGGTCTTCGTTGCGCCTCGGCCCGAAATGTTGCGCGGCAGGTTCGGCAATGAATCCGAGCGTCCGGGCGCTTCGCGGAACCACGGCTACCTTCTGGTCGACAAAACCGGCTCTCTCTCCAATCCATTTCACAACGACATCAAAGTGCGCTACGAGGGCATGTCGCTGCTGCCGTTAATTCCACCCGCGCAACTGCGCAAATCCTCGACGACTTATCCCGACCCGATCCGCGACCTGTATCTCCAGGTGCCGCAGCTCGACCCGCGCATCAAGGATCTCGCGGAAAAAATTGCGGAGAACTCGCACAACGAATACGACCGCGCCGCAAATATCGAGCGCTACCTGAAAACACATTACGGCTATACCCTCGATTTAACCGGCCGCAAGACCGATGACCCTCTCGCCTATTTTCTTTTCGAGAAGCGCTCCGGAAATTGCGAATATTTTGCCGCCGCCATGACCGTTATGCTTCGCGACCTCGGAATTCCCGCGCGCTACGTGGGGGGCTTTTTGCCCGGCGAGTACAACGACTTGGGCGGCGATTATATCGTCCGCGCCAGCGACGCTCACGCTTGGGTCGAAGCCTATTTCCCCGGCTACGGTTGGATCACTTTCGATCCCACTCCCCCCGGCGCCGGAAAACGTAGCGGAATTTTCGCGCGGCTCGGCCTGTATTGGGATTGGTTTCAGTTTGCCTGGGACGAATGGGTCATCAACTATGATTTTGTCCACCAGACCAATCTCGCGCAAAACGTACAGAAAACTTCCAAAGATTGGGGCGAACGGGCGCTGCGCTATTACCACGACAAACAACGCGACGCGATTCGCCTGCTCCTTGCGCTCGACCACCGCACCGAAGCTTCGCCGTTTTTTCTGCCTGGCGTTCTCGTCTTTCTGATTGCGTTGCTGATTTATCTGCGCGGGCGTCCGTTGATAGGCTACCTGATCGCGCGCTGGCGAGTTCGTGCGCGGCGCGGCGGAAATTTGACGGCCTCGCTCGCCGCGCTCGAATATCGCGAAATGCTGCGCCTGCTCGAAAAACGCGGCTGGAAGAAAGCCCCGTCGCAAACCGCGCTTGAATTCGCTTCGGCTATCCCCGCCGCCGATCTCGCCGCGCCAGTCGCCCAACTCACCGAGCTTTACCAATCAGCCCGCTTCGGCGACCACGCCGCCCCCGTCGACCAAATGTCCTCGCTCCTCCGCGCGATCCGCGAATCCATCCGCTCGCCGCGGAAGTAACGCGCGTCCTGATAACGCCAATCTGGAATATTTACGACCAGAAAGTAGCGGGTCAGTTTCCGGTTTCGCGACAAATCAGGACTTACAGCGCGGCGCGAACCTCCGCCGGTGATAACATAATCGAATGGCGACGAAAAAATATCTTGTCCGCCTGCTTTTGTGCGCTTTCTTTTTCGCGACGGGGTTCTCGGCGCGGAGTCAAACGCCGGACCATCCGAGACTCAGCGAAACCCAGCAAAAAACCCTGGATGAGAAGCTAATGAACACGCTGTCATTCGGTCCAAGGGGCCATTGTGACTTGAAAGCCGTGCAGGGACTTCTTCAGCAAGGGGCTAGCCCAAACGCGAGAAATGAGGACGGTAATACGCTGACCGCGCTCATGGTTGCCGCCGGGAACGGCTGCTCCGACATTGTGAAGCTTCTTCTGGACGCTGGAGCGAAGGTAAATGCTAAGGCTTCTTCCGTCAGTGGCGCCGGGGCGAACGGGCTCGACGGCATAACTCCACTCTGGGTAGCGGCCTCGTCTGAAAATGCAGAGGTTGTAAGAATGCTCTTGGAGCATGGTGCCGACCTCCACGCCGAAACCAGTGACGGGGCCATAGTCATGTCGCGCGCCAGCACAAACGAAATAGTGCAGATATTTCTTGACCGTGGTCTCGACATCAACGCAAAGGATAAACGCGGATACAGCTTGCTAATCCGATCCGCTGAGTGGGGGGGCCATCATCGTCCAAACATTGCGTTTCTTTTGCAACATGGTGCCGACCCGAACGCCAAGACGGATGATGGAACGACTGCGCTCAAACTTGCAAAGGGAGTACGGCATTTAGACGACGTTGAACTGCTTGAGAAAGCGGGCGCCAAGCAGTAACCCGAGGCTTTTTCTCTCAACTCCCGGTAGACGCGGTAATCGGAAGCTGGCCCGCTATCGGGAAGGCTCATCAGTCGCCGAGCTGTCTCCATGCTAGAATGGTGTGTTTGCAAGCTGCCTGAAGGATTCCACAGATATGCCGAAGGTCGGATTCGTCAGCCTGGGATGCCCGAAGAACCTCGTGGACAGCGAGGTGATGATGGGTATTCTCGCGCGCTCGGGTTACGAAATCACGCCGCGCGCCGGCGATGCCGACGTCCTGGTAGTGAACACGTGCAGCTTCATCGCTCCGGCGCAGCAGGAATCCGTGCAGTCCATTCTGGAAATGGCCGAGTACAAGAAATTCGGCCGCGCTCAAAAATTAATTGTCGCGGGATGCATGGTCGAACGCTATCGCGACGAAATCCGCGAACAAATTCCGGAAGTGGACGCCGTCATCGGTACCGGCGAAATCGAAAAAATTCTGGAAGCGTGCGAAGGCGATTTGCGCTCGAACGACGCTGCGTCAGCAGACCTGCCCACTTATCTGTATCACGACCTGACGCCGCGCATTCTGGCCACGCCGCGCCACACCGCTTACATCAAAATTAACGAGGGCTGCGATCATCCCTGCACGTTCTGCGTGATCCCGCAGCTTCGCGGAAAATTCCGCAGCCGCCGCTTTGAATCTGTCGTACGCGAAGCGGAAAATCTCGCTGCCGCAGGAGTGCGCGAAATTTCGCTGATTGGGCAGGACACCACTTTCTACGGCGAAGATTTGGGCCTGCGCGACGGCCTCGCGGTGCTCCTCGAACGCCTCGCGCAAGTGGAGCGCCTGAACTGGGTGCGCTTTCTCTATTGCTATCCCAATCGCATCACGCCGCGCTTGCTCGACACGATCGCCGCTCATCCGCGCCTGGCGAAATATCTGGACGTTCCGCTGCAGCACGCCAGCCGCAATGTTCTCGCGCGCATGAAGCGCGGCTCGAACGGGGATGCGTTCCTGAAAATGCTGGAAAAAGCGCGCAAGGCCATTCCCGGCGTGTCGATTCGCACGTCGTTCATCGTCGGCTTCCCCGGCGAAACAGAAAAAGATTTCCGCGAGCTTTGCGATTTCGTGCGGGCGGCAGAGTTCGATTGGATGGGAGTCTTCTCCTATTCCGACGAAGACACTTCGCAAAGTTTCGCGCTCGATAAAAAGGTCGGCGAAAAAACAATCGCGCGCCGCCGCGACACTTTGATGTCCATCCAGAAAAAAATCTCCGCGCGCAATTTGAAAAAACGCGTAGGCCAGCGCCTGCAAGTCATGCTGGAAGGCCCTTCGAAAGACACCGACCTGGTCTGGGAGGGCCGCCTGCAAGGCATGGCCCCCGACATTGACGGCAAAGTTTACATCACCGAATTCGAAGGCGTGAATGACGCCGCCGAGCTCCCCGCGCCCGGCACGCTCGCCACAATCGAGATCACCGAGGCAAAGGACTACGACTTGATCGGCCGCGTCACGGATTTCGCAGCGCCGTCCCTCCCGCGCCAAATTCACCCGCAAGCGCCCAGCCTGTTCCCCATCCTCGCTTGAGGTTCCTCTAGCGGTGCTCAGATACCGTTCATTTTCCTCTAAGGATTTAGACTTCTAGGGATCAACGCCCACGCGCGGGTCCAGAGTCTTTCCATTTATGATGATGCTGTATTTGTAGAATACGGAATTGTTGGGCACCACGGTTCGCCGCAACAGTCCCGATTGCGGGTACGCGTTGTTAAACTGTTCCTCGTAAAAAGGCGAGTTTCCCTTGAAATCAATCAGGAAAGTCTCCTCCGATTTCCAGCTGATCTGTTGGTTTTTCGTCGGCGAGATCGAAACCGTTTCGTCCCCTTCGGGGACTTGAGGGTACCCGTTCCTGTCCAACGTGATGACAATTGTCCTTACATTGGGTGTTTCCCATTGTGTAGCTGTGCCGGTATTCATGGTTCCTCCTTTCAAAAACTAGGGAGATTGGAAAATTTTCTGAAACCGTGGGTCCGAACGCATTTTGTCGAAGAAAGGATAATCCCGCGCGATGTTCGGCGAATACCCCGCGCTCACCGCTTTTCCCAGCCATCGCAACGCCTGGTCTGTATCGCCAAAGTGATTATAGACAACTGCGGTGTCAAAGCTAACTTCTGCGTCACCCGGAAGAATCGCATCCGCTCGCTGCAGGTCGGCTAACGCCGCCGCTCGGTCACCCAACATCGCCTGGCAGATCCCGCGTATGCTGAGCGCCAACGGATCTCGCGCATCCACGCTCACCGCTTCATTCGCCAGCGTCACACACTTTTCGTAAGCGCCCTTCGCCAGCCCGCTCTTCGCCGGAACGAACGAATAGGAGTCTCCCAGGTCCCACCATCCTTCGTAGAATTTATCGTTCAGCTTCACCGCCTGTTCAAAACTCTGCGCCGCTTCGTCGAATCTCCGCAAGCAGAAGTAAGCCATGCCCAGGTTGGCATAAGCTCTCGATGAGGGCCGAATGGAGATGGAATGTTCGAGGTTGGCGACGGCTTCGGCGTATTGGCCTTGTGCTACGTTCGCTGCCGCTAAATTGTAGTATCCGCGAAAACTGTCCGGCGCCAGCGAGATCACTTTGCTGAACATCTTTGCGGCGTCGGCATAACGCGTGTGGTTTTGGTAAAAAGCTCCCAGCCAACTGTATCCCGCCCAATATTGCGGCCGCAGTTCGATCGCGCGCTGATAAGTCTTTTCCGCTTCCGTGAGTTTCCCGAGTTTTTCGTAGGTCCTGGCCAGGCCGCGATACGCGTCATCATTGGTCGGCTCGGCCCTCAAAGCGTTTTCAAACTCTGTCACCGCGTTTTCGTAGCGGCCCGTGCCGGAATAGAGCGTCCCCAGGCATTCGTGCGCGGCGGCAAGATTCGGATCCAGGTTCACGGCCTTTTCACAAGATTCCCGGCTGCTTTGAACCCACTGGGGGTCTTTGTTGTCCGTGTATTTCTTCCAGTAAGCGTCGCCCAAACCGGCGTAAGCCAGCGCATAATTCGGATCCAGCTTCAGCGCCTGCTGAAATACCTGGATTGCGCTGTCGTTGTTTTCCGGTCTGTCGTAATTCTGAAGATAGCCTCGTCCCTGCAGATAGAGAGTTTCCGCGGCGGGGATTTGCGTGCCGTGAGAATCTAACACCTGTCGCTCGGCCGGCGGAACTTCCAGCTCGAGCATCCGGACGGCTCCATTTACAACCTGGTCCTGCACTGCGAAGGGTTCGGAAGCGGGCAACGTGATGCTTTCCGCGCGCAACTGCCGGTGCGTTCGCGGATCCACCAGCTCGTAATTTATGCGCATCAGCTCGCCGGATGTGCTCAGGCTCCCTTCCAGGACCAGATTCACTCCGAATTCGGCATAGGCCTGATCCGCCGTGGTGGCATGCTTGGCTTGGATTTCGCTCGCTGATATCACGCCCAAGGATTGGTTGTCGGTCAATTGCGTGAGCTTTGTCGTCAACGTCGCGGTCAAGCCATCGGTGAAGGACGCAGCTTCAGGGCCGCCCTCCAACGCGCGAAACGGCAGGATGGCCAGCAGTTTTTGATGCGGTACGAGCGTTACGCCCAGCCACGCTTTCGCACGTTCCTGGACGCTGGAGTTTCTGGCCAGCAGCACGATGGCGGCGACTACGACAACGCCTATCACCAGCGCAAGAAATTTCTTCGGGATGCGCGCGCGACGAATCTGCGGAAGTTGCGGCGAGCGCGAAAGCAATCGCAAATCGACGTCGAGGTCGGCGGCCGTGGCATAGCGATCTTCGCGATTTTTCGCCAGCATTTTGCCGACGATTTGTTCCAGCCCATCCGGCACGTCGGAATTCTGCCTGCTCAGCGGCGGCGGCTCCTCGTGCAGGATTGCGTTGCATGTTTGCAGAAATCCCGCGCGCCGAAACGGATTTTTTCCGGACAGCGCTTCGTAGAAAACCACGCCCATGGAAAAGATGTCCGCCCGTCCGTCTCCTTCTTTCTCCTCAAGTATTTCCGGAGCCATGTACGGCAGCGTTCCGGCAAACCGCGCGCTCTCGAACGTGTGGCGCGTCGTCGCGCGATCCGATCCCGGAAGCTCGCGCGCAACGCCGAAATCCAGCGCTTTCACCTGCCCGTCGCGCGTAAGCATGATGTTTTCAGGCTTGATATCCCGGTGCAGCAAGCCCGCTTTGTGCGCGGCCGTCAGAGCCGCGGCGCATTGCGTGGCGATCGAAAGAAATTCAGCCATCGGCAGCGGACTTCCAATCCGGTGCCGCAGCGTTTCTCCTTCGACGTACTCCATCACCACGAAAACTTCCCCGCCCTCCTCGAAAACGTCGTAAACCGCGGCGATGTGCGGATCGTTCAGCCGCGAAGCCCATTCCGCTTCCTTCCACAGCCGTTGCCGCGACTCCGCATCGGCTCGCAAGGCCGGAGAAATCCGCTTCAGCGCGACCTGACGCTTCAGCCCGGTATCTTCGGCCAGGTACACTTCTCCCATGCCTCCGCCGCCCAGGCGCTCTCGAATCAGGAATCTTCCGACCGTTTTTCCGCTGAGATCCGTATTGGACGTGGGAGCCGGATCGTGTTGTGTTCGCGCTTCGGCCATTTTTGGAAATGGCGGTCTTCACGTTTCCCGGTTGCGGTTTCGCCTGGAAGTGGGCAGGGAACAATGGGCGAAAGTTCCGCTCGGGTGAACGACCGTCCGTGTCGCGCGATGTTACTACCCGGCCAGCGAGGAAGCAATCCTGATCCCCCTCTCTTGCAAGTGCCAATCTGTCCGCCACTTCAAATCATCCGTGTTAGTCTAAAGCCCAGAAAACCATGAAATTTCACTGCCCCATTTGCCGCAAGCCGACCGATTCGGACTCGAATTCCGACTTCCCCTTTTGCAGCGAACGCTGCAAACTGCTCGACCTCGGCGCCTGGGCCAGCGAGAAATATGTAATCAGCGAGCCCGTAATTGACGAGTCGCTCCCCGAAGATCGCGACCGAGACGCGGATGACCGAAAAAACTGACCCGGCGCCACCATCCGCGCAAACATCTTCTGCGGTCGCGCCATCCTCAACCTCCGCGGCTCAGCTCCGAAAGAAGCCTCGCTTCGCGCTTTTCGTCGCCACCGCTGCCGGCCTCGGCTACTTCCCCAAAGCTCCAGGTACCTTTGGTTCGCTCGCTGGGCTAGCGATCAGTATTTTACTGACATGGGTGACTAGCAAGCGTGGGCTCGCGGCTGCCGAGATTGACCAGCCCGGAAACTTTTGGACGATCGGCATTATTCCGGGCTACACCATGTTCATCTGCGTTGCGCTCGTGGCCGCCCTTGGAGTCTGGTCATCTGGACGAGTGGAACAGTACACCCGTAAGAAAGATCCTCAATTCGTCGTAATTGACGAGGTATCGGGCCAACTCCTAACCTACTTCATGCCGTTCGTCGTCTTGAACTGGAAATCCTGGCTCCTGGGTTTTATACTTTTTCGCGTATTCGATATTTGGAAGCCGTTTCCGGCGCGTCAAGCCGAAGCGTTGCCCGGCGGTTGGGGTATCATGACTGACGACTGGGTCGCGGGAATTTACGCCGCGCTCGGACTGTGGCTCGCAAGGGCGCTCGGGTTGTAACGCTTCCTTGCGATGGGTTTCATCCGGCATCTTTTTGTTAGCAGCGCACCAGGAAAAATGAAAACGACCGGCCCGCCAAGAATCGAAGCCGTGAAACCGCCCGCCGCACTCCCCGGCGGAGAAATATCCATCAAGGGCAGCGGTTTCGGCGCGCGCAACCACACGCGCCCGCAAGTGCAATTCGGCTTAGCCGAAGGCAGCCTGGTTTTAGCCGCCGAAAATCTCTTAATCGCGCGCGTTCCCGATGGCGCAGCCGGCGGAGCGGTCCGCGTGCGCATGGGCAGCATCGAAAGCGCGCCATTTCCCATGGCGCTCGGCATCCAAGTTGCCGACAATTTGCATCCCGTTGCCAGTCCTGCGGTGGACGCCGAAGGCAATGTCTACGTTACCTTCAGCGGCCAGCGTGGACAAAAAGTTCCCGTCTCGCTTTACAAAGTCACCTCCAGCAATACGGTCAAACCCTTCATCACCGAAATGATGAACCCCACCGGCCTCGCCATCGATCATAACGGCTATCTCTTCGTTTCCTGCCGCAACGACGGCACGGTCCATCGCGTCTCGCCCGACGGCCGCGCAATGCAGTGGATCGAAGGCATGGGCATCGCCACCGGTCTGGCCTTCGACAAAGGAGGCAGCCTCTACGTCGGCGATCGCAGCGGCACGATTTTTAAAATCGCTCCGGACCGCGAAATTTTTGTTTTCGCCACGCTGGAGCCTTCCCTCTCCGCGTATCACCTGGCGTTCAGCCCCGCCGGCGAACTCTTCGTCACCGGGCCGACCACTTCCAGTTTCGACTCCGTCTATCGCATTAATCCTGCCGGCGAAGTCAGCACGTTTTTTCGCGGTCTCGGCCGCCCGCAGGGGCTTGCATTCGATCGCCGCGGCAATCTATACGTTGCTGCATCGCTCGGAGGCAACCGCGGAATTGTGCGCCTCACTCCGCAGGCTGAAGCCGAACTGATCCTCAGCGGCAGCGGCATCGTTGGCCTCGCACTTCTGCCCTCGCATCGCGCCATGATTACCACCAACAACGCGCTCTATTCCCTCGACTGGGATGTCGAGGGTCTTCCTCTTCACGCTTAGGCCCCGAATGCTAGCGGAAATCATTGCGGTTGGCTCGGAGTTGCTCACGCCCTACCGGCTCGACACAAATTCTCTATATCTCACCGCTGAGCTGAATAAGCTCGGCATCCGCGTGGTTCACAAGTCTGTCGTCGGTGATTCACGGGACGAAATTCGCGCAACGTTCCGCCATGCGCTGGACCGTTCCGAGTTGATCATGAGTTGCGGCGGCCTGGGGCCTACCGATGACGATCGCACTCGAGAAACCGTGGCCGAATTGCTCGGCCGCGAATTGCGCCGCGACGATGAAGTTCTCCGCGGCATCCAGGAACGCTTTCGCCGTTTCGCCCGCACCATGCCGGAAATCAACGAGCGCCAGGCTATGGTTCCCGCAGGCGCCATCGTGCTTCCCAATCCGCGCGGCACCGCGCCCGGACTATGGATAGAAGGCGGCGGGCACATTGTGATTCTCCTGCCCGGTCCGCCTTCGGAGCTAAAAGGCATCTACGAATCCGAAGTCCGCGCGCGCCTCAGCCGGCAAGGTATCGCGGAACGTTTGTTCTCACGCGACCTGCGCGTTACCGGCTTGCCCGAATCCGAAGTCGAGCAGCGCGTACGTCCTCTTTACGAGTTGTACCCCGAAACAGAAACCACCATTCTTGCCACGCCGACGGGAACTCAGCTCCATCCGCGCACTTGGTCCCGCGATCCGGCCGCAGCCGAAAAAATGCTCGACGAAATTGTGAGCCGCATGGTCCTTGCTCTGGGCGAGCACGTGTATTCCACACAAGGGGAAACACTCGAAGATGTCGTTGCGCGCGCGCTTACCGAAAATCGCGCCACCATTGCGGTCGCCGAGAGTTGTACCGGCGGAATGCTCGCCGAGCGTCTCACCAACGTTCCGGGCAGCTCGTCCTATTTCCTCGGCGGCGTGGTTTGCTACAGCAACGAGCTGAAATCATCTCTGGTCGGGGTACCTGCCGACATCATCGACTCCAAAGGCGCAGTCAGTTCCGAGACGGCTCTCGCTCTCGCCGACGGCATTCGCAAACGCACCGGCGCGACGCTGGGCATCGGCGTCACCGGAATTGCGGGCCCCGGCGGCGGGACGCCCGAAAAACCCGTCGGCCTGGTACACATCGGCATCGCCGACGAGCGCGGGAGTCGCGAACGCGCTTCTCGTTTCCCCGGTGATCGCGAGCGCATCCGCTTTCAAGCCACGCAACAAGCGCTCGACACTATCCGCCGGTATTTTCTGTTCCCCCCGCATGGACGCGCTTGAGCCATGCGCCTCTTCGTTGCGCTCGATATTCCCGACGCCGTTCGCCGCGCGCTTCGTGAGTTAATGGCGCGTCTGAAGTCCGAATGTGCCGGCGCCCGCTGGGTTCGTCCCGAAGGAATGCATATCACGCTGAAATTTTTGGGCGAGACGGACGAAGCCAAGCTCGATTCCATCCGCTCAGCGCTTTCCTCCATACATTCCGGCCAAGCCGTCGAATCACATTTTCGCGGCATCGGTTTTTTTCCCAACGATTCCCACCCGCGCGTTGTGTGGTGCGGAATTGAATCCTCTTCGAATCTTCCGCAGCTTGCCGCCGGCGTTGACCGCGCGCTCCAACCGTTCGGCTTTCCGGCTGAATCGCGCCCCTTCACGCCGCATCTCACGCTTGCGCGCTTCAATTCGCATAAAGGTCTCGACACGCTTGTCCGCGCGGCTAATAATCTCAAGTCTTATGATTTCGGGTCGGCGCGCGCGTCCGAATTTCATCTTTACCGGAGTGTCCTGAAACCCTCGGGCGCCGAATATTCCCGGCTCGCAACGTTTTCGTTCGTGAAAGAAGGAGCGGCGTGATCGTTAACGCAAACTGGCTCATTCCTGTCGTCGCCTACTTGCTCGGTTCCATACCCTTCGGTCTTCTCGTGGTGAAGGCCATGGGCCGTCCGGACATTCGTTCCACGGGCAGCGGCAATATCGGCGCGGCAAATGTCACGCGCAGTGCCGGCCTCCTGCCCGGCATTCTGACTCTGCTGCTCGATGCCGCGAAAGGCTACGCCGCCGTTTGGCTCGCATCCCGGTGGACCGGCGGCAACATCCGCTGGATGATGGCCGCCGCGGTCCTCGCGGTCATCGGCCACATGTTTCCCATCTGGCTGGGTTTCCGCGGCGGCAAAGGTGTGGCAACCGGTCTTGGAGTTTTTGTTCCCATCTGCCCTGAAGCAGTAGCAGCCGCGTTTGTTCTTTGGCTCGCGGTGGTGATTTTCTGGCGCTATTCTTCTCTGGGCTCGCTCGCAGCGGCCGTAGCGCTGCCCGTCTTTGTTTATATCTTGTACGCGCCCCGCCACGCGCCTCCCGAACTTGTCACCTTGGGCACCGTGCTCATCTCCACTCTCGTTTTGCTGAAACACTGGTCGAATATCGCGCGCCTCGTCGCCGGCACCGAACCCCGCATCAAATTTCCGGGATAACTGCTATGTAACTGAGCCGCCCGCTGTTTAGAGCCGAAAAAAGGCGCCGCTACCCCGCGCTTTCTCGTACCTAAGTGCCAACATCTCTGTACCTTATCTGCCAACCCCAGTACTTTCGTCCCGTTGTGCCGTGCGCTTCTCTCCGCTAGCATTTTATTGCGGGAAATTCCTGTGCTCACTAAGGCCCTCAAGCAGTTCACGACTCGCCGATTGCGCATCCTCTGGATTGTGCTCGGCGCTTTATTGCTCGTCAGCGTCACGCCTTTGTGGCTCTATCATCGCCAGGTGTTGAACCTCAGCGAACAAAAACTTCAGGACACCGAGCGCGTTCAGCAAAGCGAAATCACTCGTTCCCTCGCCAGCGAGACTCTTGAATTCGAGCAAAGCCTCAACGAACAGCTTCTCAGCCAGCGCCAGGTCCTCGCTTTGACCGGATGGATTGTCGATGTGGACGACCCCGCTCACGCTCCTCAATTGACGCGCCTGCTGCAAAGCTTCGTCGAAAATAATCAGAACATCCTCTACGTTACGGCCGTAAACAAACAAGCCAAAGGGCAATCCGCAGGAAGTTTTCGCGCGGATAGCGACCCGTTCGTTCAAGTCGCGCTCAAACATGCTTTCACCGCCAGCATTCAGGGGCTTAATTTTGTCAGCGAGCCGTTCGCTTTGGGGCAAGGCAGCCGTCCCGCGCTCATCGTCTCGGTCCCGCTGTCCAGCGACGGCCAGTTTACCGGCATGCTCGCTTCCGTCGTATCCATCGACGGCCTGCTCGCCAGAATTCGCGACGCCAGCGTTCGCGATCGCGTCGTCTTTATCGTTGACGGCCACGGCCACATCGTCGCGCACCCGGACACGAGAGATATGGTTCCCGGCCGCGACGTCTCCACGAATTCTCCCGTGGTAAAACATCTTCAGGAGTTGCCGCAGGAATTGCGCGCCACCGAAACGATGCACTTCTCCCAGCCTGGGCGCGATTCGAAGCATCCCGTTGAAATGATCGGCACCTACAGCACCATCCCGGAGCTGCATTGGGCCGTGATCGCGCAACGCAGCCTGGATGAGGCCCGCATCGACGCCGGCGTCCACGAACTCACCGCCGGTGCTCTGCGCTTCGTCGTTGGCGTAACCATCGTTGCTCTTATTTTCGGATACCTTTTCGCCGTCGGCATCACGCGGCCTATTCGCGGCCTGGTTTTTTCCGTTCGCGCCATCAGCCGCGCCGAATTTCACGAACGCGTGGAAGTCCGCGGCGCCGCCGAAATCGCCGAGCTCGCCGAAACTTTCAACCACATGGCCGGCGACATCGAGCAGTACGTCGAGCGCCTGAAACAAGCCGCTGCTGAAAATCGCGACCTGTTCCTGGGCTCCATCCGCATGCTCGCCGCGGCCATTGACGAAAAAGATCCCTACACGCGAGGCCATTCCGGCCGCGTCGCGAAGTACTCCATGATCATCGGAGAATATCTGTCCCTGAATGCCCAGGATCTCGACAACCTGCGCATCTCCGCCCTGCTTCACGACGTCGGCAAAATCGGCGTGGACGACCGCGTCCTCAAAAAGCCCGGCAAGCTTGACGAAGAAGAATTCGCGCTGATGAAGCAGCATCCGGTGAAAGGCGCAAACATCATGCGCCCCGTCGCGCAACTGAAAGAAATGCTACCGGGCATCGAGCTGCACCACGAGCGCATGGATGGCGCCGGTTACCCCTACGGCCTCCCGGGCGATCAAATTCCCATGATGGCGCGGATCATCGCCGTCGCCGACACCTTCGACGCCATGACCACTAACCGCCCGTATCAGTCCGCCATGGATCTCGAATTCGCCCTCGAGCGCATCCGCTCCCTCGCCATCTCCAAGTTCGACCCCGTCGTCGTCAAAGCCCTCGAATCCGCCATCGCCGACGGCCGCCTCCGCCTAACCGCCGCCCTCGTCGAAGTCTAATCCCGAACCACATTTGCTTCCCCAACCCACCACCAAGCCAAAATTCCATCATTGTGCTAGCCTGTTTCCGCCATGATTTCTCTCTTCGGACCACCGGAACCCACGCTTCTCGAGCGCCTGAAAGAATCCGTCACCAAAACGCGCACGGAACTCGCCGCGCAAGTTGAGCAAATTCTCACCGGCAATCGCCCAGTTGATCCTGAGTTGTTGAAGCATCTCGAACTGGCTCTCCTCGGTGCGGACATCGGCGTGCGCACCACTAAAGAAGTCCTCGCCTCCTTGCGCCAGCAAGTAAACGAACACAAACTCACGGAAACCGCCGAGCTGAAAAAGGAACTCAAGCGTCAAATTGTAAAAATCCTTCAAGCGCCCGCGGCACACTCGGAGGGCAACGGCACTGGCGTATCGCCAGAAATGGCCAAAGTCACTCCGCGCGTCATTTTCGTCGTAGGCGTAAACGGCACCGGCAAAACGACAACTATCGGCAAACTTACAAATCGTCTCAAGAAAGAAGGCGCAAGCGTTGTTCTCTGCGCCGCCGACACTTTCCGCGCCGCAGCCATCGAGCAACTGGAAGTCTGGGCGCACCGCTCCGGCGTGGAAGTCATAAAACAAAAACCCGGCGCCGACCCCTCCGCCGTTGTGTTTGACGCGATTTCCTCCGCGCGTGCTCATTCCTCCGACGTGGTCATCGTGGACACCGCCGGCCGCCTGCACACCAAGTCAAATCTCATGGCCGAGCTGGACAAAATGAAACGCACCGCCGCAAAAATCGTCCCCGGCGCGCCGCACGATGTTCTCCTGGTTCTCGACGCCACCACCGGACAGAACGGCCTCAATCAAGCCCGCGAATTCTGGAGCCATGCCGGCGTCACCGGCATCGTCCTGACGAAACTCGACGGCACCGCCAAAGGCGGCATCGTCGTGGCCATCGCACGCGAACTGAACCTGCCCATCCGCTTCGTCGGCACCGGCGAAAAAATCGACGACCTGGTCCCCTTCGACGCCCAAACCTATGTCAACTCGCTCTTCGACTAGCGCCGATGCCGCGTCTCACGACGCGTACATGAAGCGCGCCCTCGATTTGGCGCAGCAAGGTCTCGCTCTTGCGCATCCGAATCCAATGGTCGGTGCAGTCGTAGTAAGGAATGGCCGGATTGTCGGTGAAGGCTTCCACGATATACGATCGTCGCGACCATGCGGAAATTGCCGCAATTAAGCAAGCCGGAACTAACGCTCGAGGGGCGACGCTCTTCGTCACACTCGAACCATGTTGTACGACTGGCCGCACCGGCCCCTGTACGAAGGCGATTATCGGCGCGGGTGTCAAACGTGTTGTCGCCGCAATGGAAGACCCGAATCCTGCTGTTGCGGGCCGAGGTTTCGCGCAACTTCGCCGCGCGGGAATTCCGGTAATTGTTGGAGTCGGAGAGGAAGATGCGCAGCGATGGAACGAGGATTTCGCGTGGTGGATTCGAACTAAACGTCCATTCGTCACTCTGAAAACCGCGCTCACACTCGATGGCCAAATCGCATCGCATGCAGGCAGCACTACCTGGATTACGGGTGAGCGATCGCACAGAGCTGTGCAGCACTTACGTCACGAAGCCGACGCTCTGCTTACCGGCATCGGCACTGTCCTCGCCGACGATCCGCGCATGTCTGATCGCACGGGCTTGCCCCGCCGCCGCAGGCTCCTGCGTGCCATCGTGGATTCGCGCCTCCGCACGCCGCTGAAATCGAAGCTCGTGAAATCAGCGCAAGGCGACGTCATCATCTTCACCGCCCAGCGCTCAGATTCTCCCAAGGCGCGAGCGCTCGTCCGCGCCGGCGTCGAAGTTGTTCGCGTCGCATCACGCGGCGGGCATGTGGACTTGCGCGCCGTCCTTCGTGAACTTGGCCGCCGCAGCATCCTAAATGTCTTGCTGGAAGCCGGCGCCGAGCTGAATGGCGCCGCACTCCAAGCCGGTATTGTGGACAAAATGATTCTCTTCTATGCTCCCAAAATCATGGGGACAGGCGGCGTGCCCATGGCCCGGATCCCCGCGCGCTGGTCTCCAAAATCGCCCGCGCTCAAGAATTTGACGCTGAACGCGTACGGCCCCGATTTTGTCGTCCAAGGATATTTTCACGATGTTTACCGGAATCACCGAGCACGTCGGAAAAATTGAGTCGCTCGAGCACTCGAAAGACGGCGGCCGCCTCCGCGTAAGCCTTGAAGGCGCCGGCGCGCTCGGCGCAGAGTCGAAACTCGGCGACAGTATCTCCGTCAACGGCTGCTGCTTGACCGTCGTCGAATTTGACAAGAATCATTTCTCCGCGGATCTTTCCGGCGAAACGCTCCGCCGCACTTCCTTCGGCGAGAAAAGAGCCGGCCATCTCGTGAATCTCGAACGCCCACTCGCGGCAAACGCGCGGCTCGGCGGCCATTTCGTCCAAGGGCACGTGGACGGCATCGGCCGCGTAACGCGCCTCGTCCCCGAAGGCGAAAATTGGTGGCTCTCCGTTCGCGTGCCCGAAGACCAGCGCCGCTACGTCGCGGAAAAAGGCTCGATTGCAATCGACGGTATCAGCCTCACCGTCGCGCGCTGGCACGAAGGAATCGCGGACGTCGCCGTCATTCCCTTTACCTACCAGCACACCAACGTGCGCACTATGGTTCCAGGCGATGCGGTTAATATTGAAACCGACATACTCGCAAAATACGTCGAAAGCCTCCTCGCAAATCACAAAACCTCGCCGGATTCGCGTCTCACAATCACGCAGTTGATCGAAGAGGGCTTCTGAATGCGGCGTTCGAACAGCCCCACATGAAAATTGCGCGGCGGCAATTTCTTAAAACTCTCGGAGCTGTATCCGTTTTGGGCCGCAATTTGAAGAACGTGCCGGAAAAATCAGGGGAGACACGCATGAGCGAATCCGGGAAATATGACGTGGCCGTGATCGGAGCCGGAGTTTTTGGCTCCTGGACCGCGTACTGCCTGCAGAAGTCCGGCGCGAGCGTTTTGCTGGTCGATGCATATGGACCCGCCAACGCACGCGCAAGCTCCGGCGGAGAGTCGCGCATCATTCGCATGGGATACGGCGCGGACGAAATTTATACGCGCTGGTCTCTACGCGCCCTGCCCCTCTGGAAAGAGCTCTTCGCCCAAGCCGGATGTCCCGGGCTTTTTCAACCCACCGGCGTTCTCTGGATCGCGCACGATCAGGAACCTTATGCACTCGCCAGCATGAAGATGATGCGGGACGCCGGCGCGAAATTTGAAAAGCTTGCCTTCGATGAAATGCGCCGCCGCTTCCCGCAAATTTTCTTCGAGGACGGCGCCTGGGGAATTTTCGAACCCGAGAGCGGCGTATTAATGGCTCGAAGGGCCGTGCAGGCCGTGGTCGCGCAGGCGCAGAAGAGCGGTGTGAACTACACCGCCGAAGCGGCCCTGGCGCCCTCGGGCGACGGGCGGCTATCGGGAGTGAAAACTGCCAGCGGCCAGACGCTCTCGGCAAACACTTTCGTCTTCGCTTGCGGCCCCTGGCTGCCCAAACTTTTTCCTAACCTGCTCGGCGACCGCATATTCCCCACGCGCCAGGAGGTTTTCTTTTTCGGCGTGCCCGCGGGCAACTCGCAATTTTCTATGCCCACAATGCCCACCTGGATCGATTCAAAAGACGAATTCTACGGCATGCCCGATCTCGAAAGCCGCGGCTTCAAACTTGCCGACGACCACCACGGACCAATCGTCGACCCCGACACGCAACCTCGCATGGCCAGTGTGCAAGCAATAGCCGCGGCGCGAAACTTCATCGCGAAACGTTTCCCGGCCCTGAAGAATGCGCCGATTGTCGAATCGCGCGTCTGCCAGTACGAAAACACTTCCAACGGTGATTTTCTAATTGATCGCCATCCGGATTTCGACAACGTTTGGCTGGTAGGCGGCGGCTCCGGCCACGGCTTCAAGCACGGCCCCTCACTCGGAGAATATGTCGCAGCGCTGGTTCTTCAGGGCCAAGCGCCAGGCCCGCTGAAAATCGAGCCGCGTTTCTCTCTCGCCACAAAACAATCCACGCAAAACCGCGCCATCCACTAAAGCCGTGAAGGTTTCAATGTAGCGCCGCGGCCTTTAGCGCGGCATGTGCACCACCCAAAAAGAGCTCAACGAAGTAAGAGCACCGTTTTCCCTCTTGTCCTGAGCTCGCGAAGGGTTGGCCGTCCTTGCGAACTGCAGCCTCAGACTTGACATACGCGCCCAAAAGGAGCACTCCTTCGGGAGATTTTCGCTGAGCCTTCCGCCCGTGTCGCGGCTCCAGATTGTGGCCTCAAGACATATCTTGACATCAAGAGACATGACGTTTTAGACTCACCCCACGGGAGGTGCCATGTCGATGTCCCGACCGGATCAGCCGACTGAACTCAAGTTTGTGGTGACCAATACCCTCATCGTTGCAGACATACAGCGCTCAGTCGCATTCTATCGCGATGTCCTGGGCGCCACCGTGCTGCGCGAAGGTGAGCCGACATTTCTGAGGCTCGGGAATATCTGGCTCACTATCAATGGCGGTGGCGGCGGGACCGACGATAAGCCTGAGGTCGTCGCTTCGCCGCCGCGCGACCCTAACGTTCTTAGCATCTTTCTGAACCTTCGCGTGACTGACATCACGCGCTATTACGACCTTTGGTCTTCGCGTGGCGCGAAATTCATCACGGAGCCGAAAGTCCATGCAACGGAATTGCGGTGCTACATGCGCGACCCAGACGGTTACCTCATCGAAGTCGGACAAACGACCATGACCCCGGGTCCCCTGGATTTGTACGCACAGCAGCTCTAAGGAAGGTAAATGAAGGCAGCATGGTACGAAAAGCAGGGGCCCGCTCGCGACGTGCTGGTCGTCGGCGAGATGCCGGACCCGATTCCAGCAGCTGGGGAAGTTCGCATTCGCATTGCTGCTTCCGGCATCAATCCGGGTGACGTGAAGAAACGTTCGGACGCTTTTGGTGTCGGTATGCCCTATCCTCGCGTGATTCCGCATAGCGATGGCGCCGGTCGGGTGGACCAACTTGGCGCCGGCGTCCTCTCTGAATGGATGGGCCATCCGGTGTGGTGTTATGGAGCGCAGTCGTATCGCCCGTTTGGCACCGCTGCGGAATTCACGACTGTGCCTGTAGATCAGGTCGCTCGCCTTCCAGAAAAAGTGCCGATGGAGCAAGGCGCCTGTCTCGGCATACCTGGTATCACGGCGCACCGAGCCGTTCATGTTGCGGGTTCCGTGAGTGGACTCACCGTGTTGGTGCAAGGTGCAGCAGGTTCCGTCGGTGCCTGCGCAGTTCAACTCGCGCGTTTCGCCGGAGCGCGAGTGATAGGGACAGTCAGGTCGTCGTCGGACGAAGCTACTGCAAAGAACGCCGGCGCCCATGAAGTGCTAGTTGGCGATAAGGAACTGACTTCGCGCGTGAAAGCCATGGCTCCCGGCGGTATCGATCACATCGTCGAAGTGGCGTTTGGAGCCAACATCGAAGCCGATGTCGAACTTCTGAAGCAGGGCGGTTCGATCGCAAGCTATGCTAGCGATAACGCGACTCCGAAAATTCCTTTCTGGCAAATGGTATTTAAGAATATTCGCGTCTTCTTCCTGGGCAGTGATGATTTCCCGAAGGAAGCGAAGTCGCAAGCCGCGCGGGACATAAATGCTGCACTGGAGGCGGGATGGCAAGGCTTCGAGATTGGCGAACGAATCCCGCTAGCAGATATCGCTCGTGCGCACGAACTTGTGGAACACCCGGTTCGGCGTGGGCGGGTTGTCGTTGTCGTGTGAGTGCGTAGACGTCAACGACACATCAGATCAGGAGCCTTAGCGCACCGCGCGAAGACGCTCAGCCGCAGCCTCCTCTTTTCCGGTTCCCAGGCGCTTGAGAAGTTCCACGAGAACGGCGCGCTCTTCGCGAGAAAGAATACTCATCGATTTTTCCATGTAGATCGAGTGCTGGGCGTAAGCTTTCTCCATCATTCGCCGCCCTCTCGCGGTCAACTCGACAAGCCGGACTCTCCGGTCCTCAGGATGGTTTTTCCGTGCGACTAACCACTTGGCTTCCATCCGGTCCACTGCGGTGGTAATCGAACCGGTTGTCAATTCCACCTTCTCGCCAATTACGTTGACCGGCAAGGGTCCCTTATGTAGCAGCACCTCAAGCACGCGGAAATCCGAATCGCAAAGCCCCAGATTCTTTTTGCTTTCGTCATATTTCACAAGCATGGCGCGGTAGGCCTTCCATAACACCAGAAATACATGAGTTGCTTCGGTTTTTTGAGGTAGACGGGCTCGAACAGGCATAGCGCAAATGTAGCGCCATAGAGAGACTTATTGCGAAGTATCTCGACCTCAAGACGCGTTGATTAAAACGCGTCTCGCTCAGGTTCCTTAGTATTTGTCATCCCAGCGAACGTAAAGTATTGCTGTGCGCACCTGGCTGTCCATCCAGACATCGACACCGGCCAGCCGATTAATCCAGCGAGGTTGCAGCTCCGCCTCGGAATCATGGGCCACCCGGTCCAAGACTACCTTGAACAACAGGAACTCATTATCGTATCCGATTGTTTTTGCAGCCTCCGCTATGACCGCGCGCTGGTCCAGACTGTTGTGGATGCGCTTCACCGTGTGATAGACGTCCATGGCAAATTCCTTTGTGACAAGCACGTCCTCTTTGGTTCCCGTGGCCGTCAGATGACCACCTGTGAATTTATCGAAGTCGTAGGCCAGCAGTTCGTCAAACACCTTCATGTATTCCCCAAAGTCGGCGGTGATATCAAATCCCTGGAAAGGAGCATAGCCCGGCGTCACGCAGTCCACCGCCATCATGAATTTCGCTTGTGGGACATAGATGAAAAGATCTCCCTCTGGTGAGTGATAGAAATGTCGAGTCAGTTCAACGGTCTTGCCGCCCATGCTGATCGTCTTTTTCGCGCCGAACACTACATTTGGTATCAGGCGATTGGGATCGTTTTGCTCTTTCAGAAAATCGCTGACGCCTTCCGTCGCAACGATTTTCAGATCCTTGATGTCTTTGAACGCGGCGGAGCCGCCGATGTGGTCTTTATGGATGTGGGAATAAATGAGCATCTTGATGGGCTTGTCAGTGATTTTGGCGATCGCCGACGGTATGCTTTTTCCGAAGCTTTCCGGTGCGTCGAACACGATTACGCCTTCGTTGGTAACAAGAAATGCGGATTGCCACATGTTATCGGAAATGACGTACACGCCTCCGCCCATCTCCTTGACCGCATACCCGAGCTTGGGGTCGACGTTGAAATACTGCGCTCGGACCGCGGGCAAAATCGGCACATAGGATTTCAAATCTTCCTGCGGCGACTGCGCCAGCGCCGAACCGCTCAGAACAACGGAAAGCATCACAAGAAAGATTGCCCTCTTCATTTCCCCTCCCTGCGGATCAAGGGCGCAGCTTCTCCCGCGCCGCCGCACCCCTCCACCGCCAGGACGATAAAACACAGAGTATCTTGATGTCAAGATATAGTATCTTGATATCACGAGAATGCACCACAGTGAGTGGAAAGATTGACGGGGATTCGAGTGTCTTTCCAGGACGGCGAGCCGCCCCTTAGGGGGGCCATCTGACTGCGAGTTGAGGTATTCGATTCGACTCGACGTCGCAGGGATTAGCGCGCAACTTCCTGCGCTTTCGTGCGCGCGCCGCGCACAAAAAGCATCACGCCCAGCAGAAGGCTGAGTCCCGTGCCGCCGATCAGCTTCACTTCAAATAGAAGTTTGTTCGTTGTTTCGCCCGGCGGGATCACCGAAAGCAAGATGCTCGCGAGTACGATAATAAATCCCATGCCTCCCGCGAGCCACACGCCCGCCTTGCCGCCCGGAATCAGCGCGGCCGTTGACGTTTCGCGGTCCGGCCTGTACGCCAGCTTGATCACCGCCGCATACATATAAAGGAACGGAATAAAATAAAGAATGTTCGTGGCGTCCACCAGAATTTGGTAAGCGCTTACAGTGGTTTCGCTGATTTGGCTGAGCAGCAAAATCGCGCCCGAAATCGCAGCCTGCACCAGGATCGAAACGTACGGCGTCTCCCACCTGGGATGTACTTTGGCGAACGCGCGAGGCAGATAACGATCCACGCCAACGGCAAACGGCACGCGCGAGATTCCCGCCACCGTGGAACCCACGCCGCCCGCGTTTCCCACCGTCACCAGTATTGCCGCGATGATTCCCAGCGCGGAGATCTTCAGTGTGGCTGAAGCAATCGTCAGCGCCTGAAACACGCCGCTCTTCGGATCCACAGTCACGCTGCTCATCAATGACAGCACCGCGATCGTCCCCGCGATATAGATCACCGCGATCACGATGCCCGAGCCGAGAATCGCGCGCGGAAAAGTCTTGCGCGGATTTTTCACTTCCTCGCTCATTGACGACACCAGCTCCAATCCGCCGAATGCAAACGCGATCTGCGGCCAAAAATTTACCGTGTCCCAATTCCAGTGCGGCTGGATATTGTTCCAGGTGAACTGCGTCGTCGATCCGTGGCGATACCAGACGCACACCGCGGCCACGATCAGCATCATTAAAGGAACGAACGTGGCCACCGCGCCCGCGTTCTGCAGCCATTTGCCCACGCGCAGCCCGATGATGTTCATGAACACAGCCACAAAAAACAGCGCGAACGATCCCGCCAGCAAAAACGAACGGTTCTGCGCCAGCGGAGCGTACCCGATCCCTCCGATGTAAGCCGCCATAGCCGCGCTGGCAAATAAAAGCGCGGGAAAATAGAACAGGGTATAAATCCAATAGGTCCACCCGGCCACAAACCCGTGAAATTCCCCGAATGCGTCTTTCGACCAAGCGTAGAGTCCGCCTTCTTGCGGAAAGCGCGTGGAAAGCTCCGCGATCACCAGCGCCGTTGGCACGAAAAATAAGAGCGCAGCCAGAAACCACAGGGATATGGAAGAAGTGCCGTTGTGCGCCGCCGCTGCAATCCACCGCGGCCCCAGCACCGTGACGATGTTGAACAGCAGAACGTCCCAGAAGCCCATCACCCGGGGAAGTCTTGGTTTGGCGCTCTCTGAAGCAGCCTCGCTCACGCGCTGGCGTCCAGAGCAGGAATCGTTTCATCCTGCGCCAAAAAATTCCGCAGAAAAGGGTCCGTCGAACTTTCCAGCTCCTGCCAGGTTCCGAAAAAACCGACTCCGCCGTCCACCAGAAATATCACTCGATCGGCCAGTTTTCTTGCGAGATGCGTATCATGCGTGACCACGATGGAAGTCTTTTTAAACTGCGCTTTTAATTTAACGATTAAGTCGCTGACGTGCGCGGCCATAATCGGATCCACCATGGTAGTCGGCTCGTCGTAAAGAATCGCATCCGGATTCTCCGCCAGCGCGCGCGCGATCGCTACCACGCGTTTCATGCCCGTGCCCAGGTCGGACGGCAAGCGATCCGCAAACTGCGAAACTTCCAGCATCTTCATCAGCTCACTCACCGTCTGCTCCGCCTTTTCCTGCTCCTCGGCTCCGCCCCGTGTCTCCACCGGGAAAGCCACATTCTCTTCCACCGTCAGCGAATCGAACAGTGCCCCGGACTGAAAAACCATGGTCACCCGGCGCCGGATTTCCGAAAATTGTTTTTCGGTCCACTTCGTTACGTCTTTTCCCGCCACGATGATTTGGCCCGAATCCGGCTGCAGAAAACCGAGCAGAAGCTTGAGCGAAACGGATTTCCCCACCCCGCTGCGGCCAAGAATCACGGCCGTTTCGCCCTGGTTCACAAAGAAGCTGACGTCCTTCAGCACGTCGTTATCGTCGAACGATTTGCAGACCTTCCGAAATTCGAAGTAATGGTCGCTCATGGCTTTGCTTGCGCGCGGAATCGCGCTTTCGCTTCCTCGTAATCCGCCGGCGAATTTATATTCTTAAATAGGAGTCCTTCCGAATCAAAGGCTTTCCATTCGCTTGGTTCCAGGTATTCCACGCGAATACTAGCAAATGAGTCCGTCACTTTGCGAACGCCGCCTTCGAGCGCGTTACGAATTCCCTGCTCTGCATTTTTGTGATACACCGCGCAAAGCGGCTCTGCCCCGCGCTCGTTCATGGGCACCACTGCATCCGCGGTCGATTTCAGCGCTCGCCCGATCAGGAAATCGAGCCATGCTTTCGTCAGGTAGGGAAGATCGCATGCAATAATCAGGTTCCAGGAAGTCTTGGAAACGCGAAGAACCGTCGCAATCCCTCCCAACGGCCCGCTATCCGGCCAATCGTCGGCGACGACCGGAGTGCCGAGCGAGCGGTAAAGCGACGTCGAAGCGATAATCGTCGGATTGGCCGTGACGGACGCCAAAAGACGAGCAGCGCGAGAGATTAGCGAGGTGCCGGCGATCTCCAGCGACGCCTTATCGCTGCCCATCCGAGAACTCTTCCCACCGGCGAGGATGAAGCCGCCGACTTGTTTGCCCGCAGTCGCGACAGGCATAAGATGAGTCGGATTCTAGCCTCGACACATACGCCGACTCAACCATCAATTTCCGGGGTATTCCCATGGCATGTATAGCACACAAAAGAAACATCTTATGTAACAGACAGCAGCCAATCAGATATGTGAGTGAAGAATTGTCAGCTTTGTGCTTGACAGCGAGTGCACACATGCTACTATTGGCACTCGTTCGAGAGGAGTGCTAATGCCTCGGCAAACAGCCTTTCTCCCCGGGCGATACTAAGTTCTCCACCGGAGGAAATGCACAAATGGCAGTCAACATTACGCCACTACACGACCGTGTGTTAGTGCGGCGGCTGGAAGAGAAAGAGACCGTGAAGGGCGGCATCATCATCCCTGACTCGGCCAAAGAGAAACCACAAGAAGGTGAAGTGATTGCCGTAGGAGCAGGTCGCATAGAAAAGGGTACCCGGATTCCGCTCGACGTGAAGCCCGGAGACAAAATTCTGTTCGGCAAGTACAGCGGCAACGACATCAAGATCGACAACGAGGAATACATGATCATGAAGGAAGACGAAATCCTCGCGAAGATCGGCGGCCAAGCCAAAGCGGCTGGCGGCAAAAAGTAACTTTTCGATGCAGCCGCGACTCCCGACACGAATCGGGCGTGGCGGCGGCAAAAAGTAACTTCCGGAATCGGTTTCACTCCGACTCCATCGGAGCCTGAGCCGGCCGGATAACAATTCGTATAAATTAGGAGGAAGGAGAATTATGGCAAAGCAAATCGTGACTGGTGAAAATTCACGCCAGGCCATTTTGCGCGGCGTCAACCAATTGGCGGATGCCGTGAAGATCACGCTGGGCCCCAAGGGCCGCAATGCGGTGATCGAAAAGAAATTCGGTGCGCCAATCATTACCAAGGACGGCGTAACCGTTGCAAAAGAAATCGAGCTGCAGGATCCGCTCGAAAACATGGGCGCACAGATGGTCCGGGAAGTTGCTTCGAAGACCTCCGACGTGGCTGGTGACGGCACCACCACAGCAACCGTGCTGGCACAAGCCATCTTCCGCGAAGGCGTGAAGACGGTGGCGGCCGGCGCAAGCCCCATGGCCCTGAAGCGCGGCATCGAAAAGGCCGTGGAAGTTTGCGTTGAGGAAATCAAGAAGTTCCACAAGGACGTGAAGGGCGACATGATCGCGCAAGTCGGCACGATCAGCGCCAACAACGATCGTCACATCGGCGGAATCATCGCCGAAGCGATGAAGAAAGTGGGCAAGGACGGCGTCATCACCGTGGAAGAATCCAAGACCATGGAAACGACACTGGAAGTGGTCGAAGGAATGCAGTTCGACCGCGGCTACCTTTCGCCTTACTTCGTCACTGACCCCGAACGCATGGAATGCGTGCTCGAAGACGTTCGCATTCTCATCCATGAAAAGAAAATCAGCTCGATGAAGGATTTGCTTCCTTTGCTCGAGCAGATCGCCAAGATGGGCAAGCCGCTTTTGATCATCGCAGAGGACGTTGAGGGCGAAGCGCTCGCAACACTCGTGGTGAACAAGCTCCGCGGCACGCTGCAGTGCGCTGCAGTAAAGGCTCCAGGCTTCGGCGACCGTCGCAAGGCCATGTTGGAAGACATCGCTACGCTGACGGGCGGCAAGGCCATCACGGAAGATCTCGGGATCAAGCTCGAGAACGTGAAGGTCGAAGATCTGGGCCGCGCCAAGAAAGTTACCATTGACAAGGACAACACCACGATCGTTGAAGGCGGCGGAAAATCCAGCGAGATCGAAGGCCGCGTTCGGCAGATTCGTACCCAAGTGGAAGACACCACATCGGACTACGACCGCGAGAAGTTGCAGGAGCGGTTGGCCAAGCTGGTGGGCGGCGTCGCCGTGATTAAAGTCGGCGCTGCAACCGAAACCGAGCTGAAGGAAAAGAAGGCTCGTGTTGAGGACGCCATGCACGCCACACGCGCGGCTGTCGAGGAAGGCATTGTTCCCGGCGGCGGCGTGGCTCTCGTTCGCTGCATCTCGGCGCTCGAAAAGCTCAAGCTGCACGATGACGAAGCCATCGGCGTCAACATCGTGAAGCGCGCTCTCGAAGAGCCCATGCGTCAAATCGTTCACAACGCCGGCAGTGAAGGCGCTGTGGTGGTTGGCCGCATCCGCGAATCGAAGGACGACAACTTCGGCTTCAACGCCGACACCGGCGAGTACGGTGACCTGGTCAAGGCTGGCGTAATCGACCCGGCCAAGGTTACTCGTCTCGCACTGCAAAACGCAGCTTCTATCGCCGGCCTGATGCTCACCACCGAAGCGTTGGTGGCCGACATCAAGGAAGACGAAAAGAAGGGCGCAGCAGGCGGAGCCGGCGGCGGTATGCCCGGCGGCGGCGGTATGGGCGGAATGTACTAAACCCATCCGGCCGATCCATTCGGTCGTTTAATCCAAGTCCACAAGGGCGTCCGGTGCAAACCACCGCGACGCCCTTTTTTACGTACCACGACGCAGGAGAACCGACGGTATGACCCTTGAATTCGATTGGAAGCGGTTTTGGCATCCGAGAGGACAAACCTTTAACCTCTGGGACGACGGATTTTTGGCGGATCCCGACGGGCCATGGGGGAAGTCTCTCAACCCAGGTCTGGTTTCCTCAGAAGATATCCCCGAGTGCGATTGTGTTGTGCTCTTCGGAGAACCCGGAATTGGAAAGACGTGGGAACTGAATCGGCAATTTCAAAGAATCCGTTCGGAGGCCGAAGCAAGAAATGACAGGGTTGTGTGGCTGGATCTCAGGTCCTACGGAGACGAGGGGCGGCTGTATAGCCAGTTGTTTGGGAGCGAAGACTTCGATCTCTGGCGCCGGGGCAGCCATAGGCTCCATGTCTTTCTAGACAGTTTGGACGAAGCTCTGATTCGGATGAGCAATGTAGGAGCACTGCTCGCTGATGAGCTTCCGAAGTGGCCTGTAGAGAGGCTAAGCCTGAGTATCGCGTCCCGACCAGCTCCTTGGCCAGAGATTTTGGAACGCGGACTTCCGAAAATATTTCCTGGTTTTCAGGCGTATGAACTGGCGCCATTGCGGCGAAAGGACGTGCAGGACGCCGTACAAGCTAGCGGAATCCCGGACGTCGATGATTTCCTTCATCAGGTTCAATTGTCAGGTGCGACTTCTCTCGCTGTGAAACCGGTCACGCTTAAATTCTTAATTAGTACATTTCTTGAGGAAGGAACATTCCCGACCAACCCGATCGCCCTTTACGAAAAAGGTTGCAGAATACTTTGTGAGGAGAAAAATGAAAGCCGTAGGTCGGGGGCGACCGGAGGCCTTCTCAACGCAAATCAACGTCTCAGTATTGCGGCTCGAATTGCAGCTACAACGCAATTCTCCAACCGTGACGCCATATACTTGGGCACGGAGTCGGATGGCATACCGCCCGAGGACATCCCGATTCACGACCTCACGGGAAGGACAGAACGAGACGATAACTTCGGCGAGTTTTCTGTCTCAGCCGCGGAAATTTCTGAAGTCTTGAACACGGGCCTCTTTACTTCCAGAGGCCCTAATCGACTGGGATGGGCTCACCAGACCTATGCGGAATTCCTCGCCGCGCTTTACTGCAAGCGCCATCAAATTCCGATAGAGCAAACCCGATCTCTCTTGTTCCATCCCGCCGGAGGAAGCAAGCGATTGGTGCCCCAATTGCGAGAAATTGCTGCCTGGATGTCCGCGATGTTTCCTGAACTTCTAGAAGATATCGCCAAGGCCGAGCCGGAAGCACTGCTGGGGGCTAGTGCGGCAGGTCTCTCAGATTCGCAACGTCGGATTATTGTGCAAAGCTTCCTTGACTTGGCGGTAGACGGCCACGCCTTGCACCTGCGATGGGAAATGTTTCCGTTGTACCAAAAACTCAAGCATGCGTCCCTCGCTAACCAGCTACGACCGTACCTAGTAGAAAAAACGCAGCCTCTCGGAGTGAGAGTCCTTTCCGCCGACATCGCTCGGGCAGTCAAGGAAAGCGAGCTCGCCGCCGATCTAGCCAACATCGCCCTCGACGCTACCGAAAATCAGACGTTGAGGAACACGTGTGCCGGGACGGTGGTCGAAATCGGAGACTCGGAAGTTAGATACCGGCTGTTTCCGCTCGCTTTCGGGCTTGCGGGAGAAGACCCCGAGGACGAGCTAAAAGGTTCTGCACTGAAGGCCGTCTGGCCGGACCATATAACAATCACCGACATTCTCCCGCTCATTACATCTCCGAAGCAGGCGAACTTGCACGGAGCGTATACGTCCTTCCTGGATCTACATTTTCTGCAGAGGGCGACTGCGGACCAAATACCCGCTCTTCTCGATTGGCTATCGCACCAACACTATCACCCCGCGGCGTGGGCCTTGAAGCGGCTAATGGACGCGACTGTTAAGCTAGCATGGCCTTACCTCGATAGGCCAGACATCGCGGCGGCGCTGGCGAGCGTGGTGATTTCACGAATGCGATCACACGACTCCTTTTTAGATGGAGCTGACCACGATTTTGCCAAACAAGTTGAAAACGACGCGAAAGGACGCCGGAAGCTGCTGACTGAAGTACTGCCCCAGCTCGACGAAAAGTTGAGAGGAGATGCATTAATTTGGCAGCACCATCTGCTCCTGCCCAGTGACCTGGAGTGGCTGATCGGGCGTGTCCAGAGCACAACGTCTCCCAACTCTGAGCGAGCCGAGGCGAGACTTGTCCCCTACCTGTGCGGTCGGCGAAACGCAAGTGACATCTACCGCCTGCACGCACAATTGCATTCCACGGAAGAATTGAGACAGGAATGTGGAGTGCTGTTCGGGCCAGTTATGTTGGACTCGCAGGAGGTGACTTGGCTTCGAGAAGACCGAACGCGACAACAGCCAATACTTTTGGACCCGCCACCTAGTGAAAGGATTGAGGAGAGGCTCCGGATGATCGAGGCCGGAAGCACCGCGGAGTGGACGCTGTTAGTCTTTGACTTGACGTTAGAGCCCAACTCGAGGCAAACGAGCGAACCCGGGCAAGATCTCACGCTGCTCCCCGGCTGGAAATGCGCCGACGCAAATACCAGAGGTCGAATTGTTGCAGCGGCACTGCGATACGTCAACGAATACGACCCGCAAAACGAAAAATGGGTCATGACCAATAGCACTCCATATACTGCGATCGCAGGATTCCACGCTTTAGCCTTGCTGCTTACATTCGCGGAAGAAAAGTTGGGCACGATCACGCCGACAGCGTGGACCAAATGGACCCCGGGGATTTTGCGATACCGACACAGCGGAAGCGACGAATCAAATCTCCGCTCGCAACTACTTAAAGGAGCCTACTCGCTGGACCCCCTAGAGGTGCTCAAATGGATCGAGGCGGTGATCGATTCCGATAACGAAATCTCCGGCTATTTCTTTCTCGACCAAAAATTGGTCGGCAGCTGTTGGGACGATCGCATGGGTGAAAGATTTCTTGCGAAAGCAGCTGACCCGAAGCTTAAGCCTTATGCAATGGCTGGCGTGCTCGAAATGGCCGCGAGACACGGAGCGCTAGGTTGGTGCAGTGTCGCGGAGTCCTTCCTTTCTCCTTTGGCGGCCGCATCTGAAACGCAAATCCAGAAGGCGGAGGCAGCGATCCGAGTTCTAATTGGGAATTCCTCCGATGCGTCGTGGCCAAAAATCTGGCCGATTTTAAGGGCGAACAATGATCTCGGACGCCAGGTGCTGGAATCGCTTTCGTGGGGTGTTTCAAGTAATACGGATTTCCTGAAGAAACTCACGGAGTCGCAGCTCGGCGAACTTTATATATGGATGGTCCAAAACTATCCGGGATTCGAGCACACACACGTATCTGGGGCGGTCGGCCCGGGCCACACGGCTGCCATGTTACGTGACAGTGTCCTCGACCATTTGTGGAGGCGAGGCACGTTCGACGCTTGCAGTGCTCTTCGAAACATCATGCAAACCTTCCCGGATTATCAATGGTTGGACTATTACCTTGAGCAGGCGGAACTAGCCGCCCGCGCCGCGACGTGGCAACCGATTTCGCCTAGGCAGTTTATGAAGATGGTCTTCGATGCGGACACGCGCTTTGTGGAGACGTCGGAGCAGCTCGTTGAAGTGATCCTCGCTTCGCTGAAACGACTTCAGCTATCCCTGCACGATGAACTACCTGCGGCAAAGTTCTTATGGAACGAATCGAAGGGCACCTTTCAACCGAAGGACGAACAGGACCTTTCTGACTATGTTGCGAAGCATCTCGATCATGATCTTCGAAGCAGAGGCATTATTGTAAACCGCGAGGTTCAGATTCGACACAAATCTGGAGATGGGAGCGGACAACGAACGGATATACACGTGGATGCAACTGTTCCCGCGACTGCACCTGGAAGTTTCGATCGGGCCTACGTGATCATCGAGGTAAAGGGAAATTGGAACCGCGGCCTGCTAACCGGGATGGAGACACAGCTGCGAGATCGCTACTTGAAAGACAATCGTTGCAAGAACGGAATCTATCTTGTTGGATGGTATTCTTGTCAGAAGTGGAGCGTCGCCGATTATCGGATTAAACAGTGTCCTGCCATGTCTCTCGATGAAGCGAGAAAATTCTTCTCCGTGCAGGCAGAGGAACTGGCCTCCTCCGGGTTTCTCATCGGAAGCTTTGTCCTAGACGTTCGCTTAGACAAAACTGAGTCGTAAATTCTCCAAAAAATATGTGTGTAAGAGCATCAAGGAGCTTGCGGGAATCTGCGAGTTGCGCGATGTTAAGAGGCGTTCTTCGGCGAGCCAAGGATGGCTGGTTTCCCGATTTGGGAATGGATTTAGAGACAAGAGCAGGTCCCTCGTCGGCCGGAATTCGGCCTCGCTCGGGATGACAAGTCCGTCGAAGGCTGCCGCGCTGAAGGCCGCGGCGCTACATTTACACCTTAAAACCTTAGCAGGGGGGATGGCACGGGTGAAGAGGCGGATATCGCAGCGAGGGAAGACGCTACGGGCGTTTGGGGCGTATCTGGATCTGCTGGATACGGCGGAGCGGATGCGGAGTGAGTTGCGCGGGCAGCTGGATGGGTTTGGGCTGACGGTGCGGGGATTTCGGCTGCTGGAGATTTTGTACCGCGAGGGGCCTATGCTGACGGTCGCGGTGGCGGAGAAACTGGAATGCAGCCGGCAAAATGTGGACTTCCTGCTGGAACGGCTGGAGGCGCGCGGTTGGGTGCGCCGGTTCCGGCGTCCGCTCCGTTCAGATGAACTGGAAGAGCGACGACAGGCACGGGAACGGAGGCACCGGCAGCCGAAGGGACGCTCGGTAGGCGTTTTGCGGCTGACGGCGGAAGGAAACAGGTTTATCGGGACAGTTTTTCCGAAGCACGCGAAGGTGGTGAAGTCGCTGATGCGCGTCCTGGATGGGCGCGAGCAACAGACGCTAAGCAGGCTGCTGCAGAAGCTGCGGGAAGGCGACATTGTTAAGTTCGCGCGAGAGATTCGGATGCGCGAGGCGAGTAATTCGTTTGAGAAGTGATCCGCCTACGCCGGGAAAGTATTCCGGCCAGTTCGTGGCCTCTGCCCCAGGCTCGACTAACCGTCGACCTGGGAGGCCCCGCTTCTTCCGGCCACTTCGTGGCCTCTTCCCCAAGCGCCCCTTGCCGGGAGCCTTGGGCGGCCCCGTTTCTTCCGGCCACTTCGTGGCCTCTTCCCCAGGCTCGACTAACCGTCGACCTGGGAGGCCCCGCCTCTTCCGGCCACTTCGTGGCCTCTTCCCCAGGCTCGACTAACCGTCGACCTGGGAGGCCCCGTTGAGTTGCTGTGCCCCGCGGGTTGCAACATGCGCTACTTCATCGGCGAAAAATCCGTCGGAAGCATGTAGATCGAGTCAACTTTTTCGACCTGTTTGTCGGTCTGCTCGGATTTCAACACCTCGAGAAATGCCGGGTCGGCCCGCATGGCGTCCCAGTTCTTCTTTGCTTCCTCCCGGTTGCGATGAGCCAGGATATAGACGAAGGTGTTATCCCAAGCGGGAGCGTTCTCGGGTACCCAGTAACCCACGACCTTGAGGTCGTGTTTGGTGAGTAGCTCTGAAATCGTGTCGCGAAACCGCGATTCCAACGCCGGCAGTTTTCCCGGCACAGTATGATAAATGCGAAGCTCAAAGATGCGATCGCTATCGGCCCTCACTTGGTTAATCTGCATCAGTCGAGCAGTAATGAGCGATCCAGCGGCAAAGGAAACCAGGACCATGGCCGAAACTGTCCATCTTTGGAATTTCCAGCGATTGAGTAGCATGGCCAGCGATAGGTGGTTCGTTTTCATGGGTTCATTCTCCTTTCGTGTTTTTGGAACGAGCACTAACCCGCACAACATGATTGTCGAGTTCGATCAGATTCGCCCACTCAGTCACTCGTGCCGCAGCGCGACGAGCGGATCGACGCGTATCGCTCGCCGCGCCGGAATGTAGCAAGCCAACAGAGCGACGCCGATGAGAAGGAGGGCGACGCCCGCAAACGTCAAAGGGTCTGTCGGCCTCACGCCGTAAAGCAGCCCGGCCATCAATTGCGACACGACCAGCGCGCAAGCAAGCCCCACCGCAGCGCCCGCAAGGGCGAGTCCCAATCCTTGACGCAGAACCATGCGCAGGATATTCCCGCTCTGCGCCCCGAGCGCGAGACGAATCCCGATCTCGTGTATGCGCTCGCTTACGATGTAGGAAATCACTCCGTAAATTCCCAGGCCCGCGAGAAGCAACGCAGTCAGAGCGAACAACCCGACCATTTCCATCGAGAATCTCCTCTCGGAGAGAGAGGCAGACATCATTTCAGTGAGCGTCTGCGCACCGAAAACGGGAAGCTCCGGGTTGATGGACTGCACCTGTTCGCGCAACTGTGGTGGAGTGGTGGCCGGGTCCAGGCGTCCGCGCAAAAATATCGCCAGATCTTTGGGCCGATGCTGGTACACACTCACGTAGATTTGTGGAACACTCGATTCCGCAAGTGATTCTGTTCGAGCATCCCCGATCACGCCGACCACGGCGGTCCAAGAAGCGTTCACTGTAGATCCGCGGGCGTTATTTATCTTGAGATGTTTGCCGACAGCGTTGTCGTTCGGCCAGTACGTTCGCGCGAACGCTTCGTTGATGACTGCTACAGCCGGAGCATTTTCGTTGTCAGTCTCGCTTAATAAACGGCCGCGCTGCAGGGTCATGCCTACCAAGTGGAAATAGGACGGCGTGACCATTGTGGCGTTCACCAAAGGAGAATGATCGCTTTGATTCTCCTGGCCGTCGAGGATCAATGCGAATGGGTTTAGGTCGTTTCGACCGTGGCCCAACGGAATAGCGGCTATGTCACCAACGGCCACTTCTTCCACCCCGGGCAGCGTGCCGCCACGACGAAGTATTTCGCGTATGAACGGCGCTTCCTGAGCGGGCGATCCATAGATGTCAGTGCCGGGATCGTTGGGCACGGGCAGCCAAGTGCGAACAGCCATCACACTCTGCGGGTTGAATCCCGGTCGCACATTCAACAAATCCCAAAAGCTGCGGAGCAAAAGGCCGGCAGCAATCATCAGCACCAAGGAGAGAGCAAATTCCGTCACCATCAAGAGGCGGCGCGTGTGCGTCTGCTCTCCGGAGCCTGTTGAGCCGCGCCCTTCCTGTTTGAGCATAGGAATCAAGTCCGGCCGGCCTGCATGAAACGCGGGAGCCAGACCGAAAATCACGCCGGCGACGAGAGATGCGGCGAGAGCGAAAAGCAAAACGGCCCAGTTAATCGATACTTCATTGAGCCGCGGCACACTGTTGGGCACAATTCGCAGCAGAAACCCCTTCACACAAAAAAGAATCGCTAGACCAGCTATTCCGCCGAGCAACGAAAGAAGTATGCTCTCGGTGAGCAACTGTCGTATCAGGCGCGTCCGTGCGGCGCCAAGCGCTTGACGAACGGCCATTTCACGTCCTCTTGCGCTGGCGCGCGCGAGCAGGAGATTCGCGACGTTCACGCAGCCGATCAGCAGGACCAATCCCACAGCGCCGAGCAGCAGAATCAACGACTGGCGAACGTTTCCGACCACCGTCTCCGCGAGCGGTACCAACCGCACCTTCCATGCGCTCTGCAGCGGATAATCGTCCGGGTATTCTTTCTGCAAAGACGCTACCAACGCGTCTAACCGGCTCTGCGCCGCTGCAATCGTCAGTCCCGGTTTCATTCGCGCGATGGCTTCCGGAAGGATCCGCAAATTGCGTTGAGGAGGAGGAGCAGGCGGACCGGCGAAGCCTGCAGCGGCCCAAACGTCGGTGTTGCTTTGCTCCACCGTTGCTCTCGGGTCGTGAAAACCGGGTGGCATGACTCCGACGACGCGATACAAGTCGTTGTCCAGCCGCACACTTTTGCCCAGAATATGCGGATCGCTTCCGAAGGCCCGCTTCCACAATCCGTCGCTGATGAGAACTTCCAGGTTGAATCCAGGAGTGTGATCTTCAGGATCGAATGAGCGGCCCAACCGCGGTTTCACGTCCAGCAGCGCAAAGTAATTCGGCGGTGTGACAAGCAGGCGGATTCGCGCAGGCTCGGACGCGCCTGTCAGATTCGTGTCCCCTCCGCCGAACGGCGAGACATATTGAAAAATGCCGGAGCGCTGAAAATCGTGCCATTCCGGCACGGAGATTCCCACGTCGCGAGCGCCCACGCCGGGAAGATCGTCCTGGATGGTTACGAGTTGCTCCGGATGCGGGTAGGGCAGGGGATGCAACAGCGTCGCATCGACGACGCTGAAAATCGCGGTGGTGGCTCCGATCCCCAAGGCAATCGTCAAGATGGCGATGGCGGCAAAGCCGGGAGACTTGCGCAACATGCGCGCGGCGTAGCGAATGTCTTGCCAGAAGTTGTCCCACCAGAGGTGATGGCTGGATTCGTAGAAGTGTTCTTGCGTATTCGTTACATTTCCGAAGGAGCGGCGCGCTGCGGTACGAGCGTCCTCATAGCTGAGGCCCTGTTCCTGCAAGCGTTCTGTCTCTAGCTGAAGATGGGCTTCGATTTCAGCGCCGAAGTCGCTCGCTTTCCGCTTGCGTCTGAACATTGCACTAGCCCTCCTCAGACTCCAGAATGCGTCCGATCGCCGCCGTCAATCGATTCCACTTGGAGGTCTCTTTCACCAATTGCTTGCGACCAACCGGCGTCAGTGAATAAAATCGGGCCTTGCGGTTATTGGCGGAGATCCCCCATTTCGCCGAAATCCAGCCGCGCTCCTCAAGCCGCTGGAGCGCAGGATAAAGGGCGCCGTGCTCCACCAGCAGCTCTTCATCCGAGGTCTGCTGGATGGCGCGTGCAATCCCTTGCCCGTGCTGCGATCCGAAAATGAGCGTGCGGAGGATCAGCAGATCGAGTGTGCCCTGCAACAATTCCAATCGTTCTCTTGCATCTTGGGTAGACATGTCACCCGAGGATACAAATGCCTGGGTAAGATGTCAACCTGAAAACAATCGGCCGCACAATTTTGCGCGGGCTATTTCTGTAACTCGGGGGTGGAGTTGAGGATGTATGCCGGCGTCGCAAGCGAGCGGGATTCCGCGCCGCGTGCTATTATCGCGGCCGAAAACATGACCGTCCGTCGCGCTCTCGCCGCACTCGCAACACTCGTTCTCTCCGGCGCTCTAAGCTTCGCTCCGGCGATTCATGCGCAGACAACCGAGCCGCAGTCCACGCCCGCGCCGGCGCCGCGCGCCATCGTGCTCCACGCTGCGCGCCTCCTCGACGTCGAAACCGGCCGCATCACGACTCCCGGCGAAATCCTGGTCCAGGGCGGACTCATCGTCGAAGTCGGCTCGAAAGTGAATCACCCGCACGGCTCCGAATTCATTGACCTCGGTGACACCACGCTCCTCCCCGGCCTCATCGACGCCCACGTCCACCTCTTCCTGCATCCCGGCGCGGAAGATTTGCAGACCGTTCAGGAATCCGTTCCGCAGCGCACCATTCTCGCCACGCTAGCCGCGCGCGACGATCTGCTCGCAGGATTCACCGCCGAGCGCGACATGGGCACCGAAGGCGCTGGCTCCGCCGACACCGCCGTCCGCAACGCCATCGACCAGGGCCTGATTCCCGGCCCGCGCCTGCGCATCAGCGGCAACGCCATCAGCATTCTCGGTGGCCACGAAGACGCCATCGGCTACAACCCCGAGCAACACGTCCTCGGGAACGCCACCTACGCCAACGATTCCGCCGAACTCGTCACCGCCATTCGCGCCCAACTGAAGGAAGGCGCGGACTTCATCAAAATTTACGAAACCGGCCCTGACAAGATCGCCGACGGCCACTTTTCCACTCCGTATCAGTACACCGAAGAAGAACTCACCACCGCTGTCCGCGAAGCCGCGCGTACCGGCAATCGCGTTGCAGTACACGCCATGGGCGAGCCCGGCACGCTCTACGCCGCGCGCGCCGGCGTTGAATCTATCGACCACGCTCTTCAGCTCAGCGACGAAACCATGCGCCTGATGCGCGAAAAACAAATCTTCGCCGTGCCCACTTTCACCATCTTCGAATATTTTGGCGACCACGCCGCCACACCCGCGCAGGGCGCGCGCGATCGCCAGCTTCTCGATCTCCACGCTCAGGAATTCAAGAAGCAGCTAGCCGCAGGCGTGCCCATGGCCGTCGGCTCCGACGTCGGCCCATTTCCCCACGGCACGCAAGCTCGCGAATATGTTTTGATGGTGAAATTCGGAATGACGCCGCTCGCGGCGCTCCAGGCCGGCACTCTGAACGGCGCCAAATTGCTAGGCTGGCAGAATCAAATCGGCGCGCTGAAGCCCGGCTATGACGCAGACATCATCGCCGTCCCCGGCGACCCGCTCCAGGACATCTCCGCGCTGCAAAAAGTTTCCTTTGTAATGAAAGGCGGCGTCATCTATCGCAAGTAGCACACCCTCTTCAGTAGCACAACCGTTCAAAGGGTTGTGGGTCGCGGCTTGAGCCGCGACAAAAGCATCTACGGCAAGACCTCTTCCTCTCGGCGGAATTTTCGCCGAGCCTTCCGGTGTTGCTTCAAGTTTGACGTTCGGAACTTTCTCGATTAGTGCTTGGGCTTGCTTCGCGTATGGCTGCTTGGCTTGGACCCGCCCGGCTTTGTCGAAACCTTGCTGTGTATCTTGCTCTGCCCTTTACCTGGCACGTTACTTTGAACCGCGCTCGAAGTTCTGCTCGACGCTCTTGCCTTTGCTCCGCTCTTCTGCGCTGTACTATTCGGCATCAGTTGCCCCGCCTTCAAATCCACGCACACGGAATCCAGAACTGCTACGCCTCCTCCCGGCGCAGGCGATTCGAACGAAATGCACAGCGTTTCCCCGTCGCACGTTACAGTCAAGTATCCAAATTTCACAATGGGATCGATCGCCATCGTATCGTTTCCAATCGTGATCGGCGCCGGCCCCACCGCGCTTTGTGGCGGCGTAGCCGCAAATCCGCCGCTGCCCGCGGTAATGTACGGAGTCTCCTTCTTGTTCGGCCCCGCGATCCGCGTAAATCTCTGGTAGAGATGCGCGTGTCCGGAGAGCACCGCGTCCGGCCAAAGCCCGGCTTCCTGACACACAGTATCCAAGTCGGCCTGTACGCCCGTTGATCCTGCATGCATCGCGTCCACGGAAAGCGGCGGGTGGTGTACCGCTACAATCACCGCGCGATTCCCCGCATTGCGGTCCGGCGCCAGACGCTGCAGTTCGCTTTTCAAAAATGCAAGTTGGTCATCCCCTATATTGAAATGGCCACCCTGTGACGAGATCACTCCCGGCCCGTCCAGCACGTTGCTGTAGAGACCGATAATCGAAACGTACGGCGCGTCCAGCGTGAAGTAAACGCCCGGCTGCGGCATCACGCTGCGAACCAATCCGCCACCGTCCGGCGAGGGTCCCGTCGTCGTCGCGCAGAAGTTGCTCAAGAACGCATCCAGCGTCGGAACTTGCGGCGCGCTCGAACCCTGCCCAAACACCATTCCGTCATGATTTCCGGGAATCGCAAAGATCGGCCGGTCGTACGCCCGGTATGGGTCGTAAAACTGATCGTAATAATATTGCGCTTCGCCGAAATTATAGATCACGTCGCCAAGATGAAAAAAGAATGCCGGCCCGTTCGGCCCGCCGGCCGCAACGTCGTTCGCCATTGCGTCCGCCACTTCCTCTTCGTTCGCCAGCGCCCGTTGAACCGTCTGTTCGTGATTCACCTTCGCCGCTCCCGTATCCCCCACGGCGTGAAACGTGATTTTCCCCGCTCTTTGAATTGCGGTGATAATCTCCGGCCCGGTGAAATCTGCGAGCTGCAGTTGCATGGGAACATTTTTGCGGGGCGGCGGGATGGGCTGCACGTCGTTCTTGTGCTGCGCATAGTACGGCGAGTTGTAGTATGCCTCGCTGGAGTTATCCACCCGGAATGTCACCGCGTCCTTTCCGGGCCGCCTCTCTGCAAACAACCGCCCGTTGGGGCCGATCAGGTTTGAGCTTGTGGTCATTAGCTCCCTCCTTTTTCATTTTACTAGGGCGTTAAGATACCGCGAATTACCGCACCATAAACAGCATGTGATCGTCGCCCCGGACACAGCCCCGCGCCAATCCCTCCCTTCCCACGTGCAACATCTGGAGTTGCCATCGCATCCGCTAGGATTGCACTCACTCCAAGGAGCGTTCGCTTGCCGCCTTCAACTTCGTCTCTCGCGCTGGCAAACAATTCGCGAGCCTTCGCAGCCATCTTCTCCGCTGGCCTGCTCTGCGGCGTCATGGACATTACCGCCGCCTTCATCACCTGGTGGCTCAAGGGCGTCAGGCCCGCGCGCCTCCTGCAAGGAGTCGCGGCGGGCTGGCTCGGTCCCAAATCGTTTGACGGCGGAGTGACCACCGCCGCTCTCGGCCTCGCGTTCCACTTCCTGATCGCCTTCACCGCAGCCTTCGTATTTTACGCGGCCAGCCGGCAGCTCGCCTTTATGGTTCAGCGTCCAATTGTTTCAGGCGTGGTGTATGGCATCGCGGTTTACCTCGTCATGTATTGGGTCGTGATGCCCCTTTCAAATTTCCACGGGACCAAAACCGTTACCTCCTCCATCGTCGCCATCATCACGCATATTATTTGCGTCGGTCTTCCCATTTCATTGGTTATCCATCGCTTTTCCCGCTAGAGACGGTTCCGATCCGGAAACCGCCCCCCAAATTAAATTGACTCTTTTATCATCAAATCGCGATATTCGTGGTATATTCCCGCCCAGCGTCGGAGGTCCTAGCATCCTGTCAGACCTTGCTTATCGAAGGCGGAGTTGTACAAGGCTCTCATTCGCACGCATGAGGAGCCTGCATTACTCCCTTCGGTTTCAAGAAAAATCCGCATGGAGGCAACTATGAAATGGCGGTTCCCAGTTTTTGGGCCATTTATTCTCCTGGCCCTGTGTCTTTTTGCTTTGCCGATTTACGCGCAGACAGCCGCAGTCACAACTAGAACCGCCGTACCGCCCAGGTACGACATCACCAAGGAAGTAAAGCTTTCAGGCACGGTAAGCAACGTGGTGAAAGCGCCTACCCGCGAGATGAAGATGGTGGCCGGTTCTCATCTCATCGTGGCAACAAAGACAGGCGAAGTAGACGCGGCATTGGGACAATACGCGATGCACGGCAAGGGCGCCCTCTCCGTTACACCGGGACAGCAGGTTGAAGTGACCGGCGTAATGAAGACGATCAACAACAAGCAAGTATTCGTAACTCGCCTCGTTCAGGCCGATGGTCACACCTACACAATCCGCAACGAACACGGTTTCCTCCGCACTCATCAATCGTATGAGGGCGGCAAGACCGCATCGAAGGGAGGGCAGCTATGAAACGCGGAAGCCTATGGATTGCACTCGTTGTAATCTGCGCGTTGGGCGCGGGGGCCTGCGGCAGCAGCCACCACCATGTAACCCCGATACCCACGAACAATTTCGTGTTCTATGCGAACGGCGAGGACGCGACCTTTAACGCTTACTCCATCGTCGGAGTAGTGACGATTACCGCCGATGGCAATAACACAGTTACTGGCGGTGTACAGGACTTTAACGATGGTGACGGCCTTACATCTAGCCAGCCTGCTGGTGACACGATCTTGGCTACTGGATCATCGTTGTCCTTTAACCCAGATGGTTCCGGAAACGCGCTCCTGACTCTCGTCACCAGCAATGGGGCTTTGGGCAATGCGGGCACGGAGACTTTTGCACTATCGTTTGCCAACGCCAACCATGCGATCATTTCGCAGTTCGACGGCACCGCAACGTCGGCTGGAAGCTACGACCTCCAGACCTTACCGACTAGTGCGATTGTTAGTACTTCATTTTCATTTACCTCCACCGGCGTCGATTCTGACTTTTTCGCGATTGCCGAAGGAGGCGTGTTCTCGCTCGATGCTTCCGGTAACGTGACCAGCTCCGTGGATATCAATGACGGTGGAGACGTTACGCTCGGCAATTCCGCTTCTGTGGGTACCCTTATTCCGGCATCTGACACCTTCGGTCGCGGCACTATCACCGGCAGTATTGACGGGACCAGTGCGGTCGTTAACTTCTACGTTGTTAACTCCGAAGTGATTCGCCTCATCGACGTGGACGCTGGCGACACAGCCGTCGGCTCGGCCTACGGTCAAGGCGCCACCGCAGGAAGCTTCGCACCTTCTTCAATCGGCCAATCCGCGTTCTACATTTCGGGTTTCACTGACTTCTATAACGGCGCGGGTCAGTTTTTTACCTTCGTTGATGAGGGTGATGCTAAACCGAAACCTAACAAGCGCCCTGCTCGTCCTCAGGGTGTACCACCCGCCTGTACCGGAAGCCCGTGCGCCTTCGAAGGTACCGCAGATGTGAACGAATCGATTGACATAGGGGACATAGCGACTGGCGCCGAATTCGACGGCACATACCTTCTTGCCGGTAACGGGTATGGATCCTTCAGCTTTATTGACCCCCCTGCCGACACCGAACTAGCCACATTTGGTTTATATGCGGTAGACCCAACCCTCAACATACTCGATCCCAATAACTCAGCAGCCGGACTAACCGGCGGAGTTCTCATTGCCGAAATGGACGAAAACCACGTCGGCACTGGGGCCCTGATTCCGCAAGTAGCTGAACCCGCCGTGAGTGACATCGCGGCAGATGTCGTGTTCAATGCGCAGGGCAATGCCGTTGATGACGAAGACGATCTCGACGCGTTCAATCTACTCGGCGCATCAGCGGTGGATGCGGGTGTTTTCTCCGGAGAGGGCTTCATTAACGATCCGTTCGGGATCCTCAACGACGAAGCCGCGACCCTAGACAACAATAGTACGTTTGATGCAACCTTCACTGATGACGGCACAGGCATAGGACGCTATTTGTCCGGTGATGGGGGGTTTGTAGCGACCTCCAGTACCGAGGTGTCAAATGAATTTACCGTCACCGCCTACGATGCGAATGGCGATCAGTTGTTCTGGGTCGAAACGGACGACGACTCCACTTGGGGCGGGTCGATTCAGGCCAGCACCTTTACCGTTCCGGACGCCAAGAAAGCGCAGGCTAAGCCCAAGACCAAGTAACCATAACCCTAACGAAGCACGTTGTGGCACGGCCGGTTCAATCCGGCCGTGCCACAATCAATTCTTCTCCAAGCCGCAAAACCCCTCCCCAGTGTAATCTTGGTTCGAGGTGTTTTCTTCATGCGAATTCTTGGCTCCTGTGTCTTTCTGTTTTTCACCGCTGTCTGCGTGGCCGGTCAGCCCCAGGAGGGCCAGACGCGCACCGTTGTGAAAGCGGATAGCCGAATCGAATTTCATGCCAGCTCTACCTTCGGGAAGACGGTCGGCGTGTTTCGTTCCTGGGACGCAGATCTGAAAATGCCTACGGACAATTTTGCGGACGCTTCTCTCGATCTGGAGATCGAGGCAGCCAGCGTACAGACTGGAAACGGGCTCAAAGACAAAGAAGCCAAAGGGAAAAACTTCTTCAACGTGAAAGAGTATCCCAAGATTCGTTTCGTATCGAAGAGCGTTGTTCCGGATGCCGATCCCTCGAAACTACACATGAATGCGGAGCTGACCTTGCGCGGAATCACCCGGCCGGTCTCTGTCGCTGTAATCCTGTACCCTCGGGAGAATGGTCTTCAGCATATTGAAGGAGATTTTTCTTTCGACCGGAGGGATTTTGGAATGACCCATAACGTGCTGTTCGACAAAATAGCCAACACAGTCCAGGTTCAATTTCGCCTGGACGTGAGGAACGCCTCCGCCCCCGCCGCGCAGGATGCCACCCCACGTTGATCGACAACGAGCCGGCGATTACCGCCTACGAATCGAAATTCAGAAAAAGATTGTTGAGCGATTCGGCGAGTGTCGGGTGCGCAAACGTGGCATTATGCAAAACGCTGCAGGGTACTTTGCCCAGCATCGCCACTTCCAGCATCGACATGATTTCGCCGCCCTCCAGCCCCAGCACGGCTGCGCCGAGAATTTGTCCGCTTTCGGCGTCCACGATGGCCTTCATGAATCCGCGAGTTTCATCGGTTTCCAGCGCGCGCGCCACCGAGGTCATCGGCATTCTCGCCACGCGCACTTTTTTGTTCTGCGCGCGTGCCTCGTTTTCCGTCAACCCGATCCGCCCGAGTTGCGGATCGATATACAGCGTGTAAGGCACCAGCCGCCCATCGGTCGAAGCGCTTCCCTTCTCGATCAGGTTCGTCCGCAGTATGCGAAAGTCGTCGTAGGAAATATGCGTGAACGCCGGCCCGCCTTTAATGTCCCCCAACGCATAAATTCCCGCCATGCTGGTCTCCAGTTTTGGGTTCACTTGGATGAACCCGCGCTTGTCCACTGCCACGCCCGCCGCCGAAACGTTCAACGTATCCGTGTTCGGAACGCGCCCCGTGGCCACCAGCAAGTGCGTCCCATCCAACACGCGCGTTTCGTTGTCCATTTCCATGCGAACAGTTACGCGAATTTTCGCTCCCTCTTTGACTACCCCCGTAGCTTTCGTGCTCAGCAGCACCTCGACTCCGTCTTGTTTCAAGATGGCCGCAACTCCGCCGGCCACATCCGCGTCCTCGCCCCAAAGCAATTGTCCGCCCGACTGCACGATCGTCACCCGGCTGCCGAACCGCCGAAACATCTGCCCAAACTCCAGCCCCACGTACCCGCCTCCCAGGACCATCAAGTGTTCCGGCACCGCGCCCAGTTCCATGATCGAAGTGCTGTCGAGAAACCGAACGTCCTTCAGCCCTTCGATCGCCGGCACCGCCGGCCGCGTACCCGCATTGATAAAAATTCTCTCGCCGGTAAGCACGCGTTGCCCGCCGTCTCTCAGCCGCACGAGCACGGTCTTCGCTCCCGTAAAACTCGCTTCGCCGAAAATCAGCTCCAGATTTGCGGTGTGCCTCAGGCCCTCTTCGTTGCGCGTGCGAAACGCATCCACGATGTCGCGCTTGCGCTTCCGCACGCGTTCCATGTCGATGCGGATGTTTCCGCAGTGAACGCCGTAATCCGCGCTGCGCCGTGCAAGGTACGCCACCCGCGCGCTCGCCACCATCGTTTTCGTGGGCGTGCACCCTTCGTTCACGCACGTCCCGCCCACGTGTTTGCGCTCGATCAGCGCCGTCCGAATTCCCGCGCGCGCCAGCGCCAGGCACAGCGGATTTCCGCCCTGCCCGGACCCGATAACGATCGCTTGAAATTGATCGGACGCGTTCATTGAAGGAATTCCTCAGTCAAGCTGGCAAAAAAAAATACGCGGCCGGCTACCCATGCGCGACGCGCGCTTAAAATAGCGAGACAACTATGATTGCCCCCCCAATCGCGATGGCATCTTCCAAAAGCGCGATCGGCAAATCCGGAACTTTCAGCGCCTTCACCAGTCCGGTCCGAGCGTAGTGTCCCGCAAACGCTCCAGCCACGCCGCCCGCCGCACCCAACGCGCCACCGAACGCAATTGATTGCGCCCCTGCTGCCGCAAGGCACGCACCCGACAGCCCGCCCGTGACGATCCGGGAAATCAGCCCCGCTGGCGCCAAGCGGCTGGGAGTGGTGGGTAGTTGATCCGCATACAATTCAAGCAGAGCCAGCACCGTGAGAACAATGGCGGCAGGAAGCCTCCCCATAAACGAAAGCGGTGTGCCCTGAAGGAACCGGTGCCAAAACCCCGCCCACGCCACCACAGCAAGCGGAGTCAGCGCGCGCAACCCCGCAATCACGCCAATCAGAAACGCCAGAAGCAGCACTTCGGTGGAACTCATGGCCATCTCCTTTTTGCTGGTGCCCCCAATTTGATTAATCGTCAGGGCACGGCTTCAGCCGTGCCGTACCGTCATCCCAACCGACGGGGTTTTAACCCCTGAGGTCGTTTTCACGTTAGCGGCTTTATTGATTGCTGAATATCACTTCGCGGCGCCCGTCAGCAGCGCCTCGATCTTCGCGTCCAGCTCCCGCGCCACCTTCAACGCTTCCGCATTTCCGTACGTCTCCAGAAAACTCGCCATCGTGTCGTAAGAAAGATGCACTCCATCCGCTCGCTCGTCTACCAGAATCGTCACTGGCGCATACGACCCCGCGTCCGGTACATGCTCCACCATTTTTTTCATAATCAGCGCATTCCCAATCAGAAACCGCGTAGACTTCCGCGCCTTCTCCCCGTGCGCTTTTCTGAGTACTTCGCCAAGGTCAAATCGCATGAATTCCATCAAGCCCGTCGGTCCCAGTCCGGGCTGAATCGCTTTTTCCACTTCCGCGTACGTTTTCGCCGCGCCGATCTTCGTGAACATCCCGCGCACGTCCGGATGCCCCACACCCGCCGCCAGTTTCGCCACCACATCCTCAAATTTCTTCGAAGACGTCACGCTAAACCGCCGCACGCTAATCTGCTTCGTCGCCATTGAGCCCCACGAGGAAAAATGAGTCTGGAGTTTACTCTGACGCTCCGCGCCCCGCCAACAACTATTGCGGTGGCGCAGCGAGGCGAACGGCAGAACCAAGGCGGAATGTCAGTTAGCAAGCCAACTACCGTGGTGGTATCATCCGCGTGATGCGGCAAACGGATACATGGACACGGAGATTGTCATTGCACCTTACTCCCCGAAATGTGGGGAGAGCAGTTATTGGTCTCGCAATATTGTCCCTCGGAGTTCCGCTGCTCATCGTCATGACGGCGCTTCCCAACGCGGCCCACAAACTGAGAACCGCGGATATGTCAGGACTCGATTCTCGGGCAAAGGCTTTCCAAAGCGAAATCACTGCAATCCAGCACCTAGCTCGCCTTAAGTCTGCGCTCGAACGCAATCTTAGCGTTGATTCCAACCCTCCAAACGGAAAGAAGTAATCAGCTGGCTGCGATTCTCGCCAAGCATTTCCGCCCGCCCCGTTCTACAATCACCGCACCCATGAAGCTACGCAAATCCGACTTGGAAATTTTCGCAATGTGTTGTTTCGCGATCTATCTGGCGTATCTCGGCAGGAACGGTTCCTGGACTGCCCACCACATCGCCGGAGCCGTATTGATCGCCGCCGGATATCTCGGCTGGCTGATCGCGCGGTTGCAAATCCGGGAATTCTTCACGCCGCGAGCGGAAGCGCGCGGACTCGTGACCACAGGCATCTACTCCAAAATACGCAATCCGATCTATTTTTTCGGTACAGTAATTTTTCTCGGAATCGTGCTCTATGCGTCCGTGCCTTGGTGGGGACTGCTGCTCGTGCTGCTGATAACTCTCATGCAGTTCTGGCGCGCCCGAAACGAAGCTCGTGTCCTCGAAGCCAAATTCGGCGACGCCTACCGCCAATACCGCGCCAAAACCTGGTTCTAAACCTTCAGTTTCCGGCTTGCCGATCTTAAGGCCCCAACCAGATGTGTGAAGTACTAGGGAAGAACTCGTCCGGTAATCTGGCTTGTCGGGAGTTAGCCGCGTGGCCGAGTTGCATGTTGCGTGATTGCCTGTATGGAGGCGCTGGCGTACAATGCACGGCCTGTGGCGGATGCTTCCTCGATTATTGGCCGTACCATTTCCCATTACGCGGTCCTCGAAAAATTGGGCGGCGGAGGCATGGGCGTGGTGTACAAAGCGAAGGACACGCGCCTGGGCCGAAACGTTGCGCTGAAATTCCTGCCAGACGATATTTCCCACGATCCGCAAGCGACTGAACGATTCCGGCGCGAAGCGCGCGCCGCATCCGCGCTCAATCATCCAAATATCTGCACCATTCACGATATCGGAGAATTCGAGGGTCGGCCTTTCATCGCTATGGAGCTGCTCGAGGGCCGCACGCTCAAGCACCGCATCGAGGGCAAGCCGATAGAAATATCGGAACTGCTCGAGACCGGCATTCAAATCGCGAACGGGCTCGATGCGGCGCACGCCAAGGGCATCGTGCACCGCGACATCAAGCCCGCGAATATTTTTCTCGTGAACCGCGGGCAGGCGAAAATTCTGGATTTCGGCTTGGCGAAGTTGTCGCCGGTGCACAAGCTCGCCGCCGAGTCGGTAGGCGCCACATCCACGCACACCACGGCGAATGTGCTCCACGACGAGCATCTCACCAGCCCGGGCAGCTCCATGGGCACGATCGCCTACATGTCTCCGGAACAGGCCCGCGGCGAAGACTTGGACGCGCGCTCCGATTTGTTTTCGCTCGGCGTCGTGCTCTACGAAATGGCAACCGGCTCGGTTCCGTTCTCCGGCGCGACCACCGCCGTCATCTACGACGGAATCCTGCATGCAACGCCCGCACCTGCCAAGAAACTCAACCCGCGCTTGCCCGCGGCGATGGACACCATTCTCGCCAAGACTCTCGAAAAAGACCCCGACCTGCGCTGCCAGACGGCTGCCGAACTTCGCGCCGACATGAAGCGGCTTCAGCGCGACATCGAGTCCAGCCGCCGGCCCGTGGCGGAAAAAAGTTTTTCGTCCTCCGTGCCGCACGCAGGTCCAGCCAAGCAAAAATCAGTCGCCGTGCTCTACTTCGAAAACCAGAGCGGCGCGAAAGAGGACGAATACTTCCGCGACGGCATTACCGAAGACATCGTCACCGAACTTTCCAAGATCACGCAACTGGAAACCTTTCCGCGCTCAGAGATGCTCGCATTTCGCGACAAGCCCGTCACCGCGCAACAAGTGAGTCAGCAGCTCGGTGCCGGTTACGTGCTGGAAGGTTCGATTCGCCGCGCGGGTAACCGGGTGCGTATCACCGCACAACTGGTGGAAGCGTCCACCAGGCATCCCGTGTGGGCCGAGCGTTACGACCGCCAACTGGAAGATGTATTCGCCATTCAGGAGGAGATAGCCCGCAGCATCGCCCAAGCGTTGCGCATCACCTTGACGCCGCAAGAGGAAAAAACGATCTCGCACAAGCCCACGGAAAATCCCCTGGCGTACGATTACTTTCTGCGCGGCCGCAGTTACGCCAGGCGGTTGGACCTGGATTTTTCTTTGCAGATGTTCGAGCATGCCATCAAGCTGGACTCGAATTTCGCTCTGGCGCATGCAGGGCTAGCCACGGCTTGCGGCATGATCTATCAGTTTCGCGAAGAAAATTCGCGCTGGATCGAAAAGGGGCTGGCCGCCTGCGAGCGTGCCATCGCGCTCGAACCCGGTCTCGCCGAAGTGCTGGCCGCTCGCGCTTGGATTCTCTCCGGCCAGAAAAGGTACGACGAGGCCATCCAATTCGCCCAGCGCGCCATTGAATGCAAGTCGGACTGCGAAGGTGCCTACACCGTCTTGGCTCGAACTTATTTTTCCTCCGGCAGATTTCAGGAGGTTGCTGACATAGTCGATCGCGCCCTCCAAGCCAACGGCGACGACTACAACGTTTACATTCCGATCACGAATGCTCTGAAATCGCTCGGTAAAGAGGAGCAAGCGAGGGTGCTGCTTGATCGTGGGATCCTTGCGCTCGAGAAACAGCTCGACACAGTTCCTGAAGACGTCCGCGCGCGGATGTTGCTGGCCAGCTACTATGCGGCCACTGGCAGGAGCGAAGAGTCATTACGGCAATTACAAACCGCGGTGGCTCTCCGGCCGCGCGATTCCAACGTTCTCTATAATGCCGCCTGCACCTACGCTCTGCTCCAGCATCCCGGCGAAGCCCTCGAGATGTTGAAGTCTGCAAAAGAAGCGGGCTGGGCCAACTTGGATTGGGCTAAACGAGATCCGGATTTGATTTCTTTGCGGGACAACCCGGAGTTCCAACAACTCTGTCGGGCGAGTACACCCAAGGCCTGACCTCCGGCAAGCTCTCGGGGCCCTCCACATTTGCATGCAGGGACGCTTGAGGATTTCCTCAGCGCTTAGCCGAGTGGTCTCTCGATGAATTTCGAGAGCCGGCAAACCATCCAGAATCGCTGCGAACGCAGTGCCTAGAGTGTAATCGCGCGCGCATGGCCCTCACTCCCGGCACAAAACTTGGCCCTTATGAAATTCGATCGCCGCTCGGTGTCGGCGGAATGGGCGAGGTGTATCGCGCTGCGGATTCGAAAACTGGGACGAGATGTCGCGCTAAAAGTGATTCTGCAGGAATTTGCCCAGGATGCGCCACGTCCGCCGGTTTCCCGCAATCGATCGCCAGTGGCAGGTTTCCGAAGGCGGCGGAGTACAAGCGCGGTGGAGCAGTGCGGGCCGAGAGATCTACTATCGTGGAGGCCAACGCGTGATGGCGGTTGCCGTTGACCCGTCCAAAGCTGAGCCTACCTTTGGGAAACCAGCGGCGTTCGCCGACGAGTACGACTTCGGGCAGGCTCTCTCCATCCCCAATTACGACGTGACACGCGACGGGCGGTTCATTATGTTGCGGCGCGGTTCGCATGGAAGCAACTTGCGAGTGGCCATTCACTGGACAGAGGAATTGAAACAGATTCTCGCAGCAGGCGGCGTTCGTTAGTCTCTTATCTATTCTCCGGTTGTCCCCTTTCGGCTTCTTCTTACTTTGTCATCCCGAGCGAGGCCGCTCTTTGGCCGACGAGGCCTGCCTGTCGGCGGACAGGGACCTGCTTCTGCTGTTGTCTCCACCTCCATACTGTCATTCCTGGTCCGAAACGAAGCTCGCGTCCTCGAAGCCAAATTCGGCGACGCCTACCGCGCCAAAACCTGGTTTTAACGCTTCATCTTCGGTATCCGATCACAACGAGGCATTGTTTCTTCGTGAAAGGAGGTTCTTGTCCTGGCTCATGGGCCCGACTCGAGGCAGCTCTAGCCGGGCAACAGCGTTTCCTGGCTCGCGATGGCTTGCCAGCCCCGTTGGCCCCATATATATATGTGGGTCACTCGCGACTGCCGGGAAAATGCATGTCCGTTCTTGGTTCCGTGCGCGCTCCAAAGGCAGGTGACCACAGCCGTATCTTCAAACATGCGCACTTTGATATCTGACGCAACAAACGAACTGTACTGCGTGCTGGAATTCTCGATTGCGGCGATCCATCCCGCCTTGTCCAAAACCTGTCCTGTCGGCAATATTCCCACGAAGTCATCGCCATAGACTCGCCGGAATATCGTCCCGCTGTTCGACTGCAGCGCCCGCGCCGCGTCTTTTTCCAGATTTACCAGCTCGTCTTGCTTGACCTCTTTTTCGGCCGCCAGCTCCCTCAACTCGGAAACGCTAAGGTTCTGCGCCCGGCTGCAGGGAGCCAGAGTGCCCGCTAGAATTACCAGGAACAATGATAGCTTTCTCATGCCAGGTCACCTCGTCATCCATATGAGCCCCGGACCATTCCCATCTCAAGATGTTGTGGCTCGGTAAACTCTGCCCAGTTACCCTCCAGTATAACGCCGCCCACGCCCATCCTTGCGACCCTGCGCCCTTCTTCTAAACAGTAGTGCCTATCTCGTAAATGCTTCCCTCTTCTTACTCTGTCACCCGATTGTTTGCACTCAGCGGCACGAGTGTGCCTTGACGAAGGAAGGAAGCGCAGCAGCGATGCCCACCGCCAATACGGAACTTGGGATGACCAGCTAACGCAGCCGTCCGAGTATTGCGGGGCCCGGTTTAGTTCGTTTTTTCGATGTCGTCGAACTTGGGGAGGATTACCTCAAAATCAATGTGGCTTGGTCCCGCCGCCGCTCTGCGACTTCGGTGCGCTCTGGGACGATTGGCGCTGCTCCATCTGCTTCTGCTGAGTGGCGTGCTGCTGCTCGAGCTGTTGCGTTTGCTGAGAATGGCGCTGCTCCATTTGTTGTATTTGCGCGTCATTGTACTTTTTCTGGGTGGCTTGCTGGTGTTCTTCTTCTTGTTGCTGCTCGAGTTTCTGGTGATCCTGCGCTTGCCGGGAAGCTAGTTCGTTCAGTTGCTGCTGAAATGTCTTGTTGGTTGCGGCGCTGCCGGTGTTCGGCGCTGCGAACTCGTGGGCCGGCAATTCGCTGGCGTGATTGTTGGCCGGAGGAGCCTTGTATTCGCCCCCTGCTTGTGTGGAGGCTACAGAGCCAGTTTTGAAGTCACCGGGTCTCGCAGTGGCGGCGATGGGCGGTTTGCCGTGATTGGCGGAAGCGAACAGCGCAGGATTATTGCGGGCTTCCTGCATGTGTTGCGTTTGCGCCGCGACCGGTCCCACATGCTGCTCTTTGGCGTATGATTCTTGCTGCGGCGTTGGACGCGCTTCGACCCCGCCGGCGCCACCGTTGTAGCTGACGTGACTTTCAGACGCATTGGTTACCGGGGCGGTATAAGTATTGTGGATGACAGCGGTGTCCACGTGATTCACGGCAGTGTTGTAAACGAAGTTGTTCCCTTCCCAGCGGCCTCCCTCATACCCAATGCCGCCGTAACCGTAGCCGTAATTAATGCCGCCGTAGTAACCCACCGTCGGGCCCCAATATCCTTGATTAAAATAGTACCCGTTGCCGCCCCAGCCCCAGTAACCCGGCGTCCACAGAAAGCCAACCTGAGGACCAATGACCCACGTGCCGGGCACCCAGTAGTAGTCGTTAGCCGAGTAGTCATAGCCCCAGTAACCCGGCGCCCACAGGTAGCCCTCGCCGGGACAGATTGGCTGCTCGTAGATGGGAAGCAATGGCGGGCCAAAGCCCACGGAAACGCCGATTTGAGCGAAGGCACCGTGGGAGAAAGCCAGCAAGACAAACGAAAACAGCAACGACCGAATAACAATAGCAGTACGCATTGTGCTCCTCCCCTGCCTGCTCGCCGCCCCGCCTGTAAACGTATCTATCACTTCAGCGCGTAACGCACAATCAAATTCAATTTCGCGCGAGCTGGACAATCCCGAGCTCAAGATGGCAACTCGCATACGGCTTTTGACTCGCTTCTGAATTTACGCTGTCATCCCGAACCCAGCCGCGCTTCTTGCGGATGGCGGTGAGGGACCTGCTGTTTCTTTTCCGTCGCGTGCCCGAACGTCGCTTTTTGGCCGACGAGGGACCTGCTGTTTCTTTTTTTTCCTCGCATTCAAGCTTAGGTGTTCGTCCTTGCTTCGGCAACGAGCGCACCGCCCGGGGCGTCCACAACCCGCACCGAGAGTTCTCCGCCGTTGAGGTCTCTCGCCCAACTCCCAGCCGTCACACACGTCTTCAGTAGATCGGTCTGCTGCACCTCCGAGACCGCTGACACCACCGTGAACCCTTTTGCGCTCGCCTGCGCTCGGAGTTCCTTGGCAATCCCATAAGGGTCACTGGTGAATTCCGTCACCACAAGATACTTGCAGGAGTTGATATCTCCAGCAACCGCAGACACGGTGTGCAGAGACAGCATAGCCATTAAAATGAAAAGCGTTTTAACGCCCAGTGGCACTTGGCATCCCTCTTGCTGGTTCATGAATCGGCCTCTTTGCGTAAAGTGGCTGACACTTTGTGGCAGACTACCATGACTGCGACTTGGCTGTTCGCTATTCTGTTTCGTATACAAATAGCCTACGCAGATCTGCGTACACTAGTACTGCTCACACGAAATTATTTTGCCCCTTAAATCTTTACCGCTGAGTTAAATGCAATATTTATCTTAGTAGCCCCTTGAAATCATTCTTCTTCTTCATCTAGCATCGGTTCGGGCGCCTTTCAGCGCACGAGGAGGGAGTCACAGTGGACGAGGAGCAGCAACTGAACGGCGGCGCCGAAGGTCTGAGCGCCAAGCACCTTCCTTGCCCGCTATGGCAGCCTTCGGTATATTGAAACGAGATCAGGAATGAAGATGAGCGACAAAAGACCACCATTCGCGTCCGGCTTTTCCAGATCGCTTTTCGCGAAGGGGGCGGGCAACGCGACACGAGGGATCCGTTTTGCGTTTTCTAATCGAGAACTCGAGTTATTAGAACCTCCGCTAACCCATAGAAAACAAACGATGGCGCCCCGTTCTAATCGCGAACTTTCAACCAATCAGCGTCGGCAGTTGTTCCTCATCCGTCACTCTTGTCGACGTTGCCACTCGCCACCGTTCTGACCGGTTCTGACCCACAATCAGAATGGCCTGTAACCTACAGAAAACAAACGGCCGCACACTTTCTAACCGGTTCTAGATTTGCACATTTAGAAACAGGTACTCGCGCTAGAATGAACGAGGAAACGAGCACAGTCCGATGACCGAACGCAAACCGCCATTTGCAACCGTGGAAGAAGCGCTGGAGGAAATCCGCGCCGGCCGCATGATCGTTCTGGTGGACGACGAAGACCGCGAAAACGAAGGCGATCTGGCCATGGCCGCCGAAAAAGTCACTCCGGAAGCCATCAACTTCATGGCCAAGTTCGGGCGCGGGCTGATTTGCCTGGCGCTCACCGAGCAGCGCTGCGACGCGCTGAATCTTGCCCCCATCACCCCGCGAAATACTTCCGCGTTCGGCACGCCGTTCTGCGAACCCATTGACGCGCGCCGCGGCACCACCACCGGCACCAGCGCGTCCGACCGCGCTACCACCATTTTGACCGCCACCGATCCCAACACGCGCCCCGAAGATCTTGCGCGACCCGGACACGTTTACACCCTGCGCGCGCGCAACGGCGGAGTCCTCGTTCGCGCCGGACAAACGGAAGCTTCCGTGGACCTCGCACGCATCGCCGGCCTGGACCATTCCGGCGTGATCTGCGAAATCATGAATGACGACGGCACCATGGCGCGCACGCCCGAGCTAACCGAATTTTGCCGCGTGCATGGAATGAAGCTGCTCACCGTCGCCGACCTGATTCGCTACCGCATGCAGCACGAGCGCTACGTCCGCAGGATCGCCGAATCGATTCTGCCCACTCCGCACGGAAATTTCCGCATGATCGCGTACTCCAGCGACGTGGACCACGAGCTGCACGTCGCGCTCGTTCGCGGCGACGTTTCCAACGACGCGGCCGGCGGACCGCCGCTCGTTCGCGTGCACTCGCATTGCCTTACCGGCGACGTCTTCGGCTCAACCGCCTGCGATTGCCGCGCCGTGATTGACCGCTCGCTCGCAGCCATAGCACAGGCTGATCGCGGCGTTTTCGTTTATTTGCATCACACCGGGCGGGGATTTCAGATCGATTCACGTGAAGCGGATAGCACCGAACTCCCGCGCATTCGGTTTCATCAGCGCGAAGAACTCGATCACGACTTGGGCAGGCAGCGTTTGGTGCAGCGCGAAAGCGGCATCGGCGCGCAGATTTTGATCGATCTCGGACTGCGCCGCATCCGCGTACTCACAAATCATCCTCGCAAAGTGGTTGCCCTCGAAGGCTACGGCCTCGAAATCGCCGACCAGGTTCCGCTGGCGTTAGGCTCCGCAAAATCAAGCCACCAAATTTTTTAAATTAAAAAAATGTGCAGAGCTTACTTGCCGAATACCAAAACGACAAACGAATCTTTCACCATCGTCGGTCGCGGATGCGCGTTGTCCGGGGTGATTGCCGGCGCCGGGCCGAAATCCGCAGTCACCAGAAAAACTTCGTGCGTCTTGGGGTCTAGCGCCATGGTTCGCGCGTGGGCTTGCGTCGGCACATCTTCCACCACGGAATATTTGTCCGGCGAATCTTCGTGCACCACGGTGAGCGTTCCGCTCCCGCCATTCGACGCGAACGCGTACCCCGTTCCTGGATCGAATGCGTCGGCGTCCACTCCCTCGCCGATCGCGGGAGTAGCGATTACCTTCCCCGAGTCGGCATTGATCACCGCCATCATTTTGTTGGAGCAGCCCGCGAACAAACGCCGGTTCGCAACGTCCATGGCCAGACCGGAAGGCTCGTCGCACGGAGCCAGCGGCCAGGTCGCGGTCACTTTCAGATTCTGTGAATCGATTTGCTGCTCTTCGCTTTTGTCTTCGATATTTACGTACACGTGGCCGGCGCCATCCGAGACGGCAAATTCCGGTTTGCCGTCAACAGGAATGGTGCCCGCGACGTTTCCGGTCGCGGCGTCGATGGCCGTGGCGTTCTTGCTGCGCCCGTTCATGGCGAAAACGCGCTTCGACGCCGGATCGTACACGATGGCGTCAGGGTTCGTGCCCGCTTGCACGCTGCCGATGACTTCCAAAGTTTTCAAATCGAAAATTGTCACAGTCCCGGCGCGCCCGTTGGAGGTAAACCCGCGATTGAGCTCCGGCGCGAGCGCAATTCCATGCACTCCATCGGTATTCGGAATCTCGCCGACGGATTTCCCTGAATCTACATCGAGGACCACAACTTTCGTTCCACGCGAAATGAATAGCCGCCGCGTAGGCGAATCGAAAATGATGTAATCCCAGAATCCTTCGCCCCCGAGCGGAATTTTCTTCAGCAAATGGTAGCCCGATGGGCCCGGCGCTGGAGACAAAACAGCCACGCTCCGTTCCGCCGCGCGCGTCTTCGAGACGAGTACGGCCGCGGAGATTGCCAACAGCGCGGCTCCGCCAATGATTACCGCTATGCTTCCAAAAAACGAAACGCGCAACGCTTTCATCTACTTCGCTCCCGATGTTCCGCTCGCTTAGTTCGAAACCATCGTATGCCGAGCTCAGAGTCGCGTCAATGATTCGGGGCCCGTACCAAGGATCGGCGGAAGCAGGAGAACCTGCCGCACTCGGTTACGGAGACCTCTGCCCAGCCGGACTGAGCGTGAGATAGGGGCGCATTCTCTCGAGCCGCGCCTTCGAGATGCCCTTAATGGCAAGAAGGTCTTCGATTTTTTGAAACGGGCCGCTCTTCTCGCGGAAACTTACGATTGCTTTCGCGGTGCCAGGGCCGATTCCGGGCACCTGCTGCAGCTGTTCCACCGTCGCCGTATTCAGGTTGATCGAATGAGCGGGAGGGTGTTTCGTGTCCGCGCAAGCTCCCGACGCGGAAAAAAGAACCAGCAAGATCGAGAGACCGTACAGTGCGCGCCCGACTCGAATTATTTTATTCATCACGCGAGAATCGTTCACTGCAAAGCACAGATCAGAAAGAAAACTGGCGAAATGCCGCGCATCACACGCGAGTTCCCTGCGCGTCGTATTCGGTGACCGGGCCGAAGAGAGCGGCTTGTTCGGCGATTTGGGCGCGGTCGCCGACGAGGACGATTTGCTCGTTGGCGGAATCGAAATGGCGCCGGGCGGCGGCGAGAACGTCGTCCGCGGTGAGCGCGTGAATGCGCGCGCGGTAGGTTTCGAGGTAATCCTCGGGCAAGCGGTCGAGATAGACGGTGGAAAGCTGCGAGAGAACTCCGTCCTGGGTCGCGACACCGAGCGAAAAAGCGCCGCTCAAATAACTGCGAGCGCTTTCCAACTCTTGCACGGTGACTGGAAGCGAGCGCATCCGGTCCATTTCGTAAAATATTTCTGTAAGAGTAGCAGCGGCGACTTCGTTGCGCACGGCCGCGTGCACGGTGAAGTACCCAAATTCGCGCAAGGCGTTGATCCCGCTGCGAGGGCTGTAGGTGTAGCCTTTTTGCTCGCGGATATTCATCACCAATCGGGAATGGAACGCGCCGCCGTAAATCGAATTCGCGAGAACCATGCGATACCAGTCCGGATCGCGCCGCGTGATGGCGAGGTTTCCCACCAGGACTTGCGTCTGCACCGAGCCCGGAAGATGAACGAGATGAACCTGGCGCCCGGACTGGCTCGGCGGCGCGGGCCATTTCTGAGCCGCGGGCGCAGGAGCTTTCCAAGCGCGGAATATTCTTTCAGCCTGCTCGAGCATCGTTTCGCTTGAAAAATCTCCGACTAGGATGAGCAGCGCGTTCGCGGGCGAATAGTTCTGACGGTAGAACTCTTCGAGCTGATCGCGCCGGTAGGCCGCGACCTGTTCTTCCTTGGGAGCGACGACCGCGTACGGATGTTTGCCGAAGAGCACGCGGCGCAAGCGTTCGGTGGCAAGAAAATCGGGCGTGCTGCGCTGGATGCGGAGCCCCTCGATTCTTTGGCGGCGCTCGCGCTCAAATTCCTCTTCGGGGAAGGAGGCGTTGCGCGCAAGGTCCGCGAGCATTTCAAGCAATCCTTCGGAAAAATCGGCGACTCCCGAAATGCCGATCGCACTCGAATCAGCGCCGGCGGCCGCAGCCAGATCCGCGCCCATACGGCGAAGGTCTTCTTCAATGCGGCGAAGAGGCCGCGTGGCAGTTCCGGTGCGCGCGACCGTAGCGGTAATCTCAGCCAATCCCGGCGCGCTATGAGCTACAACGGCGTTTCCACTGCGAAAGAAAAGCTGCGCGGAAATTTTGGGAAACGAGCGGGCTTCCGCGAGGACGACGTGCATGCCATTGGCGAAAGTGCGGACCGTGCGCTTCGGCCATGCCACCGGTCGTTCAGGGCCCAGAGCGGGGGGAGAGGAACGGTGCGACTTCGTTGCGACGATGGGCATGGTCATCGAGCGTCTCCGGCGGTCACGGGACGCCGCGCCACGATGGCTCGATTTCGCGGAACCAGATACTTCTTCGCGGCTGCCTGGACTTCTGCGGGCGTTACGGCCATGAAACCGTCGAGGACGGTATTAACGCGATCCGGGTCTCCATCGAACAGCGTGAAGCAGGCGAGATAATGCATCAGGCCGAAGCGGGGCATGTGAGCGCCCATGCCTCCTTCCAGCATGGAGTAATAATCCGCGCGAAATTTGACTTTCACCGGCGCGAGTTCTTCTTCGCTGATTTCTTTCTCCCGTACTTCGCGGATGACTTCGTCGTACGCTGCAATGGTCGCGTCGGAAGTAAACTCCGGCCGGTAATAAATTTGCGTGACCATTTGCGTGGGACCGTTCGTATCGAAAATGTCCACGCCTCCTTCGGTCCCTATCGCAATTTTCTTTTCGAAAACGAGCTGGCGGTGCATGCGTCCGGCGCGGCCACCATGCAAAACTCGGTCCAGAATCGCCATGGCGTACCAGTCTTTTGCGGTGCGCGGAGGAACTGTGTACCCGATGGCAAGCGCCGGCAGCGTCCCCAATTTTTCTTCCACTTCGCCGCGGCGTTCTCCCGTTTGCGGCTGCTCGCTTACGTCAGCATGCGGCGGCAGCTCATGCGCGGGAATGTCGTCGAAGTAGCGTTTCGCGAAGGTGAATGCCTCGGCGGGGTCGAGATCGCCCAACATCAAGAGCACGGCGTTGTTGGGCGAGTAATAGGTGCGAAAAAAAGCCTGCACGTCGTCGAGCGTGGCGGCATCGAGATCGTTGAAATCGCCATAAAAATTGTGCGCGTTAGGCCAATTGCGGAAGGCGACGGGCGGCAAATCGAGCCATGGAAATCCGCCGTAGGGTGCATTCATCACGTTGACGCGAACTTCTTCTTTTACCACGTCGCGCTGATTGCGCAGATTTTCATCGTCCACTTTCAGGGAGCGCATGCGGTCGGCTTCCAGCCAAAGCACGCGTTCGAGCGCATTGGAGGGCACGGATTCAAAATAATTGGTGATGTCGTAATTCGTGGTGCCGTTCAACAGGCCGCCGGAAGCATTGATCAGGCGAATGTGTTCCATTTTGCCGGCATTTTCGGAACCCTGGAACATCATATGTTCAAAAAGATGCGCGAAGCCGCTGCGTCCGCGTGGCTCCAGGCGAAAGCCGATCTGATAGTAAACGCCGACGGTGACGAAGGGCGCGGAATGGTCGGGCGAAGCGACAACTCGCAGGCCATTAGCGAGTTTCGTGTGCTCGACCGGAATATGCAATTTCTTCAACTCTTGCCTCCCCTGGATTTTTTCAGTGCGCGCTTCAACTGCTTTGACGCGACGGCGGAGTTCTTCGCGAGAACCCGGCTGGAGAGCAGCGCCAGCGCCGCGTACGCTTCTTCAAATTCGCGCGGATAATGGCGCAGCGCCTTGATGTGTTTCGCTACGGTTTCGAAATCACCGCGCGAGACGGGGCCGGTCCAGGATTCACGGGGCCCGAGCCGCTCGAAATTGTCCACCATTTGCCGCGCTAACGGCAACAACGCGTGCACGGCGTCGCGGCGGCTGAATCCCAGCTTCATCAGCACTTGTGTCGCGGCTTCAATCAATCCCAGGCCGTGACCGGCAACGAGCGCGCCCGCTGCGTGGTACGCGGGTTTGTTCTTGCTATTTATGGTGACCGGCACACCGCCGAGGGAACGTGCAATTGAACGCGCGACTATCGCCGCGCTGCGGTCGCCTTCGACCGCGAATACAACTTTTTCCAGCTTCGGCGCTCCGCGTCCCGTAAACGTCTGCATGGGATGGAGCGAACCAGTTGAGGCGCCTCCGCGGGCGAGCGGCGCGAGAACCGTGCGGTCAAGCGCGCCGCTAGTGTGCAAAACAATTTTACCGCGAAGTCTCATTTCGTCAAATTTGGCCAGAGCGCCAGCGACTCCGTTGAGCGCGCCGTCGGGAGTAGTGAGCAGAATCACGCTGGAATCGAATACTTCCGGAACAATACGCGAATGTGGTTTTCCCGCCCCAATTTCCTGCACGGCAATACGCGATGTGGCTGCCGATCGGGTGACCACGGCTCCGATGGTCCAGCCGAGGCGATGGAGACGCTTCCCTAACGTTCGGCCTACGCGCCCCGCGCCGACGATGGAAAGAGAGCGCTTCATGGCACGTGATAGCATAACTTGTAAGCGCTTTTTCAGGTGGACGAAATTGAATCTGCATTTATTTTGGACGATCGCGCTGGGAGCGGTGGCTGCGTTATGGATCTACGGCGCGATCGAGGCGGCTATAGGCGTCCCCAGACTTGCCTCGCTTGCGGATGCTCCACCGCTTAGCGACGCTGATTGCCCGAGCATTTCCATTCTCTTCGCGGCACGGGACGAAGCGTATAAATTGCCGGCTGCACTCGCGACGTTCCTCGTTGTGGATTATCCGCGTTACGAAGTGGTGGCCGTGAATGACCGATCCGAGGACGGCACCGAAGAAATCCTGGAGCGCGCGGCGCAAGAAAATCCGCACATGAAAGCCGTTTACGTGCGGGAACTTCCGGGCGGATGGTTAGGCAAACCTCATGCGCTACAAAAAGCGTACGAGCAATCCACCGGGGAGTGGCTGATCTTTACGGACGCGGACGTGCATTTCGCACCCGGCTTGCTGCGGAGCGCGATTTCGCTTGCCCAAAAGAAGGGCTGGGACCACCTGACACTGTCGGGGCGCACGGAAATGTTCAGCTTCGGCGAAAAAGTCGTTATGACATTTTTCGGACTGGCTTTTCTGATGAGCGTCCGGCCGTGGAAAGTGAGCAATCCGCGCTCGCGTGCGTTCGCCGGCGTGGGAATGTTTCAACTCATTCGCCGAAGCGCGTACGAAGCGATGGGGACCCACCGCCGACTGGCAATGGAAGTTGTGGACGACATGAAACTCGGCAAGTTGGTGAAACAGGAAGGGTTTCGATCGGGCTTGGCGATGGCGGGCGACGAGGTGAGCGTGCACTGGCACAGCGGCTTGGGAAATATCATCAAGGGCACAACGAAGAATTTCTTCGCATTTGCAGAGTTCTCGCTATTCGTTGCCAGCGTACAGATTTTCGGGATACTGATGATGTGCGTTGTTCCCTGGGTGGCCCTGCCTTTTCTTCACGGATGGGCGCTATTGTTCGCAGGAATCGCTGTGGCGCTGGCGATCATTCTTCATGCCGGTGCGTGTATCGAATTCAGAGTCTCGCCGGCATACGCGTTGACGTTCCCTATCGGTGCGCTGATTTTTGTATGGATGCTGGCACGCTCGATGATTGTTACTCTGTGGACCGGAGGAGTCACCTGGCGCGGAACATTTTATCCGCTGGAGGAATTGAAACGCGGGGTGGTCTAGAAATGTATCGCACGATGCGCCGAAGTTGACGATCTGTTCTCTACTTGTAGAAGGAATAGCCCACGAAGACGGTGTTCAGATCCACGCCGGGATTTATTTTGCCGCGGTCGGCATTGGAGATGTGCTGGTACTTGTATCCAAACATCCAGGCGCGTTTCCGCGAGGAATTGTAGAGTTGGAATCCCGCTTGGAAATCGAATGTGAAATTGAACTGCTCCTCGCCGTGGATATCGACCGGAATCGGGCGCAGGGACGCGACGAATCCGGCGGTTGACGCAACGAAGGGCTGGAAGCTGGGGCGGCGGAAAAGGTTGATCTTGAATCCGATGGGATTCACGCCTCCGCCGTAAACCACCTCGCGCGATCCGGTTATGTAGACTGTGCCCCCCGGTGTGGACATTCTGCCGAGAATCTTCGGCTGAAGCATAATCTCGACTGGATCGAGGTCGAAAGTGTATTCGAGAGACCAGCGAGGATGATCCCGCAGCGTCCGGCCGTAGCGAAATCCAAGAACTGCAAACTGACGCGGGCTGGTGAGGCCGATAACATGGGGCGAGCCCGGGGCATAAGAAACCCAAACGCCGAATTCATTCTTTCCACTTTGGAAACTCTCCTGCTGCGGTGGCGGAGTCTGGCAACGAGCCGCGGGTGAAGCTGCCAGAAGCCCAGTCACAACGAGAAACGCAACGGATAAAATGGTCGGGTAAATTTTTGGTAGTGGAGTCAAATTGTCTCGATTAGGTAGTTTTTTTCGCCACGCGCTTTTTGGCCGGACTTGCGGCCCGGTCCTGAGGCGAAGCGGACGGGCGCTCTGATTCCGGCAGCGTTTCGAGCTGCACAGAAGTAGATGCAACATCTGCTGCCGGAGCAGCGGAGAAAATCGCGCCGAGGTCGCGCTGCTTTAGGGCGCGGATGCGATCGCGAAGGGCAGCGGCGCGTTCGAACTCGAAATTTTTTGCCGCTTCGCGCATTTGCGTTTCGAGCTGGGCAATGGCCTGGACTAACTCAGCTTCGGTGGATACATCGCCGATTACTACGTCATCTAAAGGCACGGTGATGTAATCAGCTTCGACAATCCTGGCGAGCTGCATATCGACAGACTTTATAATCGATTGCGGCGTGATGTTGTGCTCGCGGTTGTAGGCTTCCTGTTTTGCGCGGCGACGGTTTGTTTCGCCGATAGCCTGGCGCATCGAGTCCGTCATCGTATCCGCGTACAAAATGGCGCGGGCTTCGAGGTGGCGCGCGCAGCGGCCGATGGTTTGGATCAAAGAAGTGGCGCTGCGAAGAAATCCTTCCTTATCCGCATCGAGAATGGCGCAGAGCGAAACTTCCGGCAGGTCCAGGCCTTCGCGCAAAAGGTTAATTCCGATGAGGACGTCAAATTCTCCGCGGCGCAAATCGCGCAGGATGCGAACGCGTTCCAGCGTTTCGATTTCCGAGTGCAGATAGCGGCATTTCACGCCAACCTCGGTGAAATATTCGGCAAGGTCTTCGGCCATGCGCTTTGTGAGGGTAGTGACGAGAACGCGTTCGTTGCGGCCGGCGCGAATTCGGATTTGTTCGAGAAGGTCATCCACCTGGCCTTTTACCGGGCGAACTTCGACCTGCGGGTCTACGAGTCCCGTGGGGCGAAGCACTTGTTCGACTACAACGCCTCCGGCTTTCGTCAGCTCGTAGGGCCCGGGAGTGGCGGAGACGTAAACCGCCTGATTCACGCGATGTTCGAATTCTTCAAAGTTGAGCGGCCGGTTGTCGAGCGCGGAGGGCATGCGGAAGCCGTAATTAACGAGCGTCTGCTTCCGCGAACGGTCGCCGTGATACATCCCTCGAATTTGAGGAATGGTTTGATGCGACTCGTCGACGAAAAGCAAGAAATCGGACGGCGTGTAATCGAAGAGCGTGGGCGGAGCTTCGCCGGGCAAGCGCCCGGAAAGGTGGCGGGAATAATTCTCGATACCGTGGCAATATCCGATGGTGCGCATCATCTCGATGTCGAAATGGGTGCGCTGGACCACGCGTTGAGCCTCGACGATTTTCCCCTGGCGCTCGAGCTCACCCTTCCACCAGTCGAGCTCTTCGTAAATGCTCTGAATCGCGCGCTCCTTTTGATCGGCGGGAAGCACGTAGTGGCTCTTGGGATAAATTAAAATGCGATTGATTTCGCTTTCGCCAGGACGCGTACAAATTTCGCCGGTGAGCGGATCGATCTTTCTGATGGCTGTGATTTCGCTGCCCCAGAGCTCAACGCGCACGGCAAGGTCATCGTAAGGCGGATAAATTTCGATCATATCGCCGCGAACACGAAAAGTGCCGCGCTTGAGGTCTTCGGAGCGCTCGTACTGAATTTCGACAAGCTTGCGCAGGATGGCTTCGCGCGCGATGGATTGGCCCTTTTCGATGAGCTGCATCATCCCGTAATAGGCCTCTGGGGAGCCGAGGCCGTAAATGCACGAAACGGAGGCGACGACGATGACGTCGCGGCGCTCGAAGAGCGAACGCGTGGCGCTCATGCGCAACTTGTCCAGCTCATCGTTGATGGTGGACTCTTTTTCGATGTAGGTGTCGCTCGAAGGGACGTAGGCTTCCGGCTGGTAATAATCGTAATAGCTGACGAAATATTCGACGGCGTTATTGGGAAAGAACGAGCGAAATTCGTGGAAAAGCTGGGCGGCCAAAGTCTTATTGTGCGCCAAGACGATGGAGGGGCGATTGATTTCCTCGATCACCTTGGCCATCGTGAATGTCTTGCCCGAGCCAGTGACGCCCAGAAGGACCTGCTGGCGTTCTCCGTCCTTTATGGCACGGAGGAGTTGGGCGATGGCTTCGGGCTGGTCGCCGCGCGGCTCGTAGTCACTGGCTAGTTTAAAGTTCATCCTGACACCTTCAGATGCGAAAAATGAGCTGCGCTGAAAACTGTGATTATATCAAAAATCGAAAATCGCCGCTGAAGACGCAAAGCGCCGCGGATCCGGCATATTCAGGGCTGCGGCTCTGGAGAGGGCGGTGTCGCAGGAAGAAGGGAGATCTCGGACTGGCTTTCGACGTGGCCCAGGTAGTGCATTTTGGAGCCGGAACGTGTGCTGGTGATTTGGACGTCCATATCCTGCGTGGCAGTTTGCGTTGAACGGATGAGGATGCCGGTCGAGAGCGCGATCGTTTCCAGGCTGCCGCCGGAACCGGTCCAGGTCCCGGAGGTCTCCAGCGCTTGGCGAGCGTAGTCATCGGGCGTGGCCTCACCATTTCGGATGATTTTGAATTGAGTGACGATGACGGCGCACAAGGCGCTAGCGCCTGCAGGCGGGGCGGTAGCCGTGGCTTTTGACGGGCCATCAGTTGAGTAGCACGGCTCGTCGCGAAGATAGCTGGATTGGTTTCGCCAGATAAGCCCACCTAACGCGACGCCCTCCATGGGGCGCTCGCTGCTCCATTTCTGCCCGACCTCAATGCCGTCCTTCGGGATGCGCGCGGCGGAAGAAAGTCCATTCATCCAGGAGTGAACATTTTCAGCGACAGATCGATTAGCGAGGAGATCATCGAGGCCCGCGATGTGAGAAATCTGTCCATCCGGCGCCATAACGTATTCAAGCGAGCGGCCTTCCAGATTTTTGTACTGATCCGTGATTTTCGAACTTGCGGGATCGTAGGCATCGCTTTCGAATGCAGCACTGGATTTTTCATAGGTGGCGCGAATGCGAACGCTTCCGGGAGGATCGTTATTGGCGGGCAGCGGATTCAGAATATCGAGGCGCAGGATCAGGCTGACAGACTGTTTCGATTTGGATGCGGCTTCCGGATTCTCAATGGGCGTTTCCATTTTGCCGTTCGAAATGGTTCGCGTTTCGATTTGGTAGCGCAAGGTTTGTCCCGGCATATATTTCGGAAAAAGACGGACGCGATTGGACGGTGTCGCGCGGAGCGACAGCGCGAGCAAGGCGAGGCTAGCGATGACGGCCGACAAGTATTGCAAATTGCGTCTCGTAAGCTTAGCCTTCCGATGCATTGGTGAACGCTAGCATAGGGATTTAGACGAGGCAAACTAACCGACGTTTAAAATGAAGCTGTACAATACGTCTGCCGGCAGTCAAAAGAATACCGAACAAATGCGCAGGAGCGTGTCTTATGAGTCCCACCGAGACCGTGCTTCAGTTTATGGACCGCATCAACCAACGTGACGTGGACAAGCTTGCCGAATTGATGACGGAGGATCACGTGTTCACCGATTCCCTCGGCAATTCCGTGCGCGGTCGCGAGAAGATGCGAGCCGGGTGGCGAGGCTATTACGCATTTTGTCCGGACTACTGGGTCTCACACGAAGAGATTTTCGAAAATGGGAACCTCGTCGCGGTATTCGGCGCGGCAGGCGGAACCATCGCGGAAAATGGCAAGCTTCCTCAAGAAAATGAATGGAGGACATCAGCGGCTTGGCTGGCTGTGGTAGAGAAGGGCTTGGTGAAAGAGTGGCGAGTTTACGCCGACAACAAGCCGGTGTACGACATTGTGGCGAAAGAAAAGGCAGGGCGATGATTTTCGCGGGTCACTCCGATCGCAACGCCTCCATGATAGATGCGCGCGGCGCGCGCGGCCGGCCGTACCGACGCGATAACCGCAGCGGCCAGCAACACGACTGCGGAGCCGAGAACCGGCAAGACACTGGGCACTACGATCGGCCGGCCCGTTTCTCCATCCCACCAGTTCGCACTGAGGCCAGAGTATCCGCCAGCCGGTCGTAGCTCGCAGCCAGCCCCTTCTTCATGTCGGTCTTAAGGACGGCATCGCGCGCCTCCCGCGATTGGTAGAGAATCGTCTGCGTGACCGTCGTTTTTCCGCCATGCTCGGATAAGACGATTGTGCCCACCGCCTCGCCCGGGTACCAGGCTTCATCGAACTTCTCGGTGGAAACCAGCCGCTCCGGCGCTGCGATCTCGCGATAAACGCCGCCCATCCCCATCTCCTTTCCGTCGGAGTCCTGCCGCCACACGTAACGGTACTTGCCGCCGACCTTCAGATCGATTTCGCAGACCGGCATCGACCAGCCAGGCGGCCCAAGCAACCACTGCTTGACCAGCTCCGGCTTGGTGAAAGCATCAAAGAGCAGGCGGCGAGGCGCGTTGAATTCACGAGTCATGACGATTTCCCGCTCGCCGCGCGTCGTCAGCTTCAGATTTCCAGTGTTCATCGTAGTCGATCTCCCTTATCGCTTTGTACGTCCGCGTTTTTTCTCCTGGGTCTTCATCTGGTCGAGCAGAGCATCCAGGCGCCGGAAGTTGCCTTCCCAAAGCCGCCGGTATCGTTCCAACCACTCCTCAAGCTCCTGTAGCGGTGCCGGACGCAATGTGTAAATTCGGCGCTGAGCGTCCACTCGAACTTGAACTAGCCCTGCATCACTGAGCACGCGCAGATGTTTCGAGACTTGCGGTTGGCGGAGACCCAGCCGATCGACCAAGTCCCCGACCGGACATGGTCCGTCCCGCAATAGTTCGACGATATGAAAACGGTTGGGCTCGGCGAGCGCTCTGAGGGTTGCCATCATGGCGAATCTGAATATGCCTCAAACAGTATATTCATGTCAAGACATATTCTTCAATGAGAATATACAATTGGATTTCAGGGTTGGGGCACGCGCGCTGAGAGGCGAGTCAGCTGAGGTGAAGAGAGTGAGCCGGTAAGATGGTAGGTAGGTTGGGAGGGGGCGTCGGCGGCGCGCGAAGTGCGTTCAACCGGCGCACCCGAAGAGACTCGAAGGTGGAAATCGAGACTGTGGGTGAAATCCATGGCGCCCACGGCGTTGATTTCGCCGGACGGAGTAAGAAGCGAAAGTTCCGAAAACTTAATCTCGCGGTCACCACAGGTGAACGCAGCCAAGGCTTCGTGAAAAGAACTGACGCCCGGACGGCCGACGCCTTCGCGCAAAGAGTCCGTCAGGCTGAGGTTGCGAAATTCAGCGTCGTTCACCCGCGCTTTGCCTTTACACCCGAGCGAAGCGAGCAGATCGGACTTAGTGGCGCCTCGCGCACGGAGAGCGAGTTCTCCCGAGGCTGCGCCGGCAAAGACATTCTCGAAAGCCGGGGAATCCGCCGAGAGGGCCGCAAGATCGATGCGCGAGAAAGCCAGGTTCACGCGATAGGAAGGAATAGCTGCAAAATCCGCGTCGAATGACGCACCGATATTGCCTCCATAAAACTGGCCACGCGCGTTGGCAAACTCGAGGTGATGCCCATCCAATTTCAGATCGCCCTGCAGCCGGCGTACAACGACGGGAGCCAGCGTGAATTGGTCGATAGCCAGATGGCCCGCGGCGTGAAGGTTGTCAGTCACCGCATTCGTTGACGCGCGATTATTCAAAAACGGCAACATGCGGTCGAGGAAGCTTTCCCGCCACACCGGATTGAGCCAACGATCGACTTCTGCCGCCGCGAGATGGTCCGCCGAAAGCGCGAACTGCCATCCGCCGGTAGAACGACGATCGAAGGAACCGCTCCAATGAGCGCCAAAAGCCGCGGCGGAAGAGAGCGAGATGTGGCGAGAGTCAGGCTTCCAATCCGAACGGGCTCGAATGTTTTCGATGGGCTGGTTGAGGAACGGCGTGCGAAGCGACATTTCGCCCGATTCCCCGCCCCAGTCAATGAAACCCGTGGGCCGCGTTCGCCAAGGGAATGCGGCGCCCTGCCAGCGCAAATCGCAACGCATGGGGCCGGCCAAATCCCATCCGCGAGAAATATTCCATCCGAATGCGCTCGCCGTGGCGATCAAGTCGCGTGCCTGGGTTAAATTTCCGAACAAGTGAAAGGTGGGAAAATCCGGCGAGCCGGGTTTTACGGACGCTTCCATGCGCAACGAACTAGCGGAAGCGCCGAACGAGAGCGCGACGGGAGCGAGCGAGGCAATACCGCCGTCATAACGAAACTGGATATTCCCAAGATGAGCGGGAACCCGCAGCTGGGCGCCCGTGAGTTCTGCTCCATCAATCGTTACGGCTGCGCGATTCATCTGCAAAGGCCAGCCGGAAATGTTTCCACGAACGCTGGCAAAGCCGTGAAGTGAAATATCGGCCGCGACGTCCGAATGGAACGCCCGGATCCAGGCGAGCAGATCGTTCAAGTCAATCAACGAAGAGACGATATCAACGGAAACGGGAGGCATTTTCGGCGCGGAAGATTGCGTCGGAGTTTCCCAGGCGATGCTCGCCGACGCGCGAGCATGAGAATGCGGCGCTTCAATGGCGGCGTCGCTTATTTCGAATCCGAAAGTCATCGGATTCCAGTGGATATTTGCAAGTACGTTAAGGGCCGGATTGTCCGGGCGGAGCGCTAGGTCCCAGCGGTGAAGCTGCCTGAATTCCGCGCGCGATTGAATGGCCCAGCCATCTTCGCGGTCTTCCGTTCGAGCATTCAGGATAAGCGTAAGAATTCCGCGAACGCCGTAATCGTGGCTGCGTGCGAGGCGCAGCACATCCGGCACGGAGGCGTCGCTCCAGGAGACGCCGAGTTCCGCGGGACGCAAGCGCGAGGACGTGCCGCCCACGTGGCCGCTCACATGAAGAGTCCCTGCTTGTTGAACGATCACCGCAGCACGAGTTGGAGTCGCTTCCAGGTCCATGTTCCACCGGCCCGGACCAGCCGGCTCGACGTAACCCGTCACACCGACCAACGCGAAAGGAAGTTTTTCGTCGCCACGCTTGAAATTGATCCGGCCCGAATCCACTTCGATGCGGCTCAAGCGCACAGACTGCGCGGTGGCAGGTGCGCCGCTGGAAGCGAGGTTGGAAGCAGGCTTGGGCAACCATTCGGCGAGGTTCCAATCCCCGTCGAGATTACGAACGAGATTAAGGCTCGGGCGCTCCATCGAAACGGTTCCAAGCTGAATGTGGCCTCGCATCAGCCCTTGCCAGCGAAGCCGCACGGTGAGCGACTCAGCCCTCAGAAAATACTCGTTTCCAAAACGCGGATCTTCGCCGAAGGTGACCGATTGCGCTTGAAGCGTTGGACCGCCCCACATGCTGAAATCATAACTGCCTACTTGCACCGGCCTGCCGAACGCGGATTCGAGCCGCGCGGTAATCTTTCTCTGCAAGCGGGTATGGCGAATGAGGAGAGAAATTCCAATGTCCGCAAGCCAGAGGAGAACGAAGAACAGGAGTATCCACTTGAACCACCGGCTCCAGCCGCGCGATCGCGCGTGAATCGACGCCCGAGGCTGAGAAGTTGCGACGCTTTGGGAAAGAGTGTCTGACACAGCGAATAGCGGCCAACGGCCCAGCTTAATGGACCTCGTGCATCATCCGGTGCCAGCGCGTTCGGCTGGGAAGATGCAGGAGATTTTGTCCGATCGCGCGCAGGCTGCCGAGGATTCCGCGATCGGCGTAATCTCGGGACGTGGCATCAACCGACCAGTAAACCATAATTGGACGGCCCATAATAGCGCGTCGGTCCACAAAGCCCCAATAGCGGCTGTCCAAACTGCGATCGCGATTATCGCCCATCACAAAATAATTATCCGCCGGAACAACGAGCTCGCCGCGCTGGACGTGACTTAGAATTTGTTCCGCCCATTCCGGGCGAAGTCCGATTTCGACGAAATAGCGGTTGGACGGCGGAAAATTATCGCCGAAGGGATCTTCGTAAGCCGGTTCGTGAACCACGTATGGCTCAGAAAGCGGATCGCCGTTTACATAGACATGCTGGTTGATGATTCGAACACGATCTCCGGGCAAACCGATCACGCGCTTTACGTAGTGCGGATGATCGTCGAATGGAAACTTGAAGACGATAATATCGCCGCGCCGAATTGCGCGGTAAGGGAGAAATTTTTCGTACCAGGCCCCGTTTCCTTCGAATATAAACTTATTCACAAGCAGATGATCTCCGACCAGCAGCGTCGGCTCCATGGACTGGGAAGGAATTTTGAAAGCTTGAACGATGAACGTGGTTCCGAAAAGAGCAAGCAGAACTGTTACCAGAAGCGACTCGGCATATTCGGCAAAGGTACTGCGTTTCGGCAACGCCTTTACACGCGGCGGTACGGGAGAGATGCTTGCCGACTCCGCGGAAGAAGTATCTGCTTCCATGAACTCCTTCAGGCCTTTCCGTTGCTCGCTTCGAGAATTTCCAGCGCGGTTCTTGCGGCACCCTGCTCTGCTTCCTTTTTACTGCGGCCTTCCGACGCCGATAGCAGTTTGCCCGCATCCCACACTTCCACTTCGAATGTTTTCTGGTGTTCCGGCCCCGATTCGCCGCGGATGCGATACTCGACGGGCGGCCGCCCGCGCTGCTGGAGCCATTCCTGTAACGCGGATTTGTGGTCGGCGCGCTCCAGACCGCCCGCGTGGATTGTCAGCGCCGGTTCGAGCAGCGTACGCTGCAGGAAAGAAGCCGCTGCTTCGAGACCGGCGTCCAGATAGATGGCGCCGAGGATTGCTTCGAAAGCGTCTGCCAGCAGCCTCTTTTTATCGCGGCCTCCGGTTTTTTCCTCGCCGGGCCCCAGCCGCAAATGCATGCCGAGCTTGAGTTGCTTGGCAGCCGAATGGATCGAAGAAGCGCTGACGAGCCGCGCGAGGCCCTTGGAAAGTTTTCCCGAATCCCAGTCGGGGAAGGTGCGGCAAAGTTTTTCGCTGGCCACCAGACCTAAAACACGATCGCCCAGAAACTCCAAACGCTCATTATCGGTATCGTTCGAATTCTGACGATGCGAGCGGTGGATCAAAGCCCGCTCGAGTACTTCAGGATCCTTAAAACGATGACCCAGGATCGCCTCGAGCTCTTCGCGTTCCTGTGCGGTCATGGTTGGGATAACCTCGTTTAGGGTTTAGGCGCGGCGGGTTGCGCGGACGCCTGTTTCTTAGCTTCATCAATTTTCGATCTGCAACGATCGGCCAAGCCACCGGGAATCTGAGCGCATTTCTGATATGCGTCCGCGGCTTCGCTGAATCGCTTCAGAGCCTGCAGCTCAACTCCCATCACGTAGAAGTCGGTAGGATCCGGTGTAGCAGCGATTTTCTCACCCGCCTGCAGCTCGGTGACGGAATTGGCAAAATCCTGCCGGCGGAAATAAATCAATCCTAGACCGCTATGGGCCTGGGACAATGCCGAGTCCTTTGCCTTTGCAAACTGTTCGTCGGTCAGATTCGCGGGCTTGGTTAGTTTGGAGATTACGTCGATCGCATGCTTCTCGAAGACCTCCGCTTGGTTCAAGCGTTTCGCCGCGTCCGGATCGTCGGGATTGTAGTTGTGCGGGATTACCCAGCCTTCGATAACGAGCACGGTGACATTATCCGGGTTTAGCGCCAGCGCCTTATCGGCCGCATCATACATTTTTTCGAACTGTTGTTTATCGAGGTAGTCCTGCATCAGGCGTGCATAAACCTGCTCCGCATATTTGCTTTTGGGGTATTTTGCGACGAACTGCTCGCCGAGCTTAATTCGGGCGTCGGCTTGTTGTGGACTGCTCGCATCGACAAAGGCTTTGTAGGCCTTTTCTTCCTCAGGATCAATTTTGGGCGCTTCGGCCGGCGCCTGCGGGGCGGTTAGTGGAGCAGCTTTCCCCGATGGTGCCGGCGCCGGTTGCTGCTGCGGTTGGGGTTGTTGCTGCTGCGGTTGCTGTTGGTACCGCGCGCTTGTGGCTTGCACGACTGCCAATCCTGCCGCGATAAGTATCGCTGTCGTTTTCAGTCCGACGTGAAGTGACCTAGAACTCATTTTTCACCTTTCCTGGTTGGTTTCCCGGCGCATCTTAAGAGCGGCCGCCGGGATTAAGGCTTTTCTGATTCCTTGCCATTTTCGGATGCGCGAGGCTTATAAGCCGAATCCAGGCCGCGCTGGGCTGCCACGCGAGCGTTTTCCGGGGAACCATTGATTGCCAGAGCCACCCGATATTCGATGAGCGCCTGATCGCGTTCGTCTTCAAGGTCATGGATGCGGCCGAGATACACATGCGACCAGGCCAAAATCGTGGGATCGGACGTCGCGCCGGAATTTGCCGCGCCCGATGCTGCCGATCCGGAAGCGTCAACAAGCTGCTCGAATAATTCTTTAGCGCGATCTGCATCGCCCGACAGTATAGACGCAATGGCCAGTCCATACACTGCTCGCGGCTCATTTGGATACTTCTCCAGAATTTTTCCGAAGGTCGCGGATGCCGCTGCAGCGTCCTTCAAGGCAATTTGATGATCCCCATCTGCCAGCCAGCGATCGAGCTCGGCAGACTCAGACTGGGTTTCCGGCACCTTAGCCGCCTGTGCCGGTCCCGGCGCCTCCTGAAAAGGAGCAAACGTGAAGTTCTGTAAACGTTTCAGCTCCGCCGATACGTCAATACCCGCGACGATGTCGGGGAAATAATACGTCATTGCCGGCTCGGCCTTCTCAAACTTCTGCAATTGGGCAACGAATGGCCGTACGAGAATAAATCCGGACTTATCGTCCTCCGCCAGGGCAGCCTCAAGTTTTTCCGGCGCGGGACGGCGCAATCGCAACTCTACGGCCTTGATCAGGCATTCGTCGGTGAATGAGAGAAAGTCCGTGCGATATTCGGTGGGGAGCCGCGGAGCGCGCGCGGCGATGTTGAGTAGCGCGCTCTTGCTTTCGACTTGCTTGCGATATCGAAGAGGCAGAGAGTCGAGCATGAAATGCAGATAGGCGTGCTGGATATCGTCAATGGGGAGCTGCGCGCCGGTTCCGACAACGATTGCGTAATGGTCGCCGAAATTGCGAAAGTTTGTGCGATTGCCGACCAGGGGCTCAACTTCCACGGTAAAGGTGCGCCCTTGAACCGGCTTGAGAATTTCGCGCAGGTAACCGTTTGACACGGTGACGATGCGCCGGACGGGTGATTGATAGCGAGCAATGGCGCGGTCGTACTCAGGTTTGATTTGGGCCCAGCGAATATCGAGATGGGCCTCGCTATAAAAAGCCACCAGGAGTTTTTGAAACCCTTCGAGAGCGGCCACGTCGGGAGGAAGAAAATCCGCATTGCCTTGAAATTGAAACGTTGGCGGCGGCCCTACGACGAGGGCGAATGTAATGTAGCGCGAGAGCGTCTCGCCCGAGTCAGCCAAGGCGTGCTCGCGATAGAACTGGCGGAGAGCGACGGTCGCAGGACCCTGAAGTTTCAAAAGCTCTCCGCGCAGCGCGAGACGCGAAGGCATTTCAGCGAGAGTGCTTTCATCCGCATCAAACCCCGCTGCGTCGAGCGCGCACATCGTTGCAAACAACTGCTGGCTCGCCTCCACGCTGATTCCGCTGGCCCACTCCCGCATAGGCGCGGCCTGCCCATGAATATTCGGGGCAGTCGCGATTCCCAGAACGAGCAGGGCGGCAAGAGACATCAATTTGGGGTGTGACTGAAAAATCCTTCGAATAGCCAGACTCCTCGCTCGCATGCGCACACCGTAAACGCTGCTGCCCGTTGCTGCATCGGTTCGCGCTTCGAAACACTAAACTCTAGCGGTCGGCCACGGCAGAGTCAAGAAAACGCGCCAGAGGTCGGCGGAAAACTTCCGATTCGCCTCAGGATCATACGGCACATGCCGGCGGCGAAAAGAAAAATGGGAAGTGCGACGATGCAGAGAAAACTCTTGCAGCAACCAATTATTGCTGGGGCGTGGATTGCTGAGGAGTTTGTTGCATAGATGCCGGCACAGAAGAATGAGAAGCGGGCCCGTCGGACCGCGGAAATTCGTATACGCCGCGGGAATCCGACGCCACGATAAGCCGGTCAGGCTCCACGATGATCGCGCTCGCGCGAAGAGGTGCGCCGTCGGGGGTGGCGATGTAATAGTCGCCAAGATAGTCGCCGTTCTTGTCGAAATGCACGAGCACCCTGCCGATTGCGGCCCAGATGTCCTGCGAAACGTGATCCACACCTACCGCCGTGATAACTGGTTTGGCGTCCGTCGCACCGCCAATGTGATCGAGATTCACTTTCACCGTTCCGGTCAAATTGTAAAGGCCCTCACCGAAGCGGCCATGCGGACCCCCAAAGCGCATATCGCCGGCCCCTCGTTCAAAGCCGCCGCGAGGACCGATCGTGCTTGTAGCCGGCGCCAGCACGGAAAACGCTTGAGTATCTTTACTAAACAAAGATGCACCGGGCCCGCCGCCAAAGGGCGTTCCTCCTACTTGCCCGAAACCTCCGATCCCTGAAAAAAGCCCCTGCCCTAAACCCATCCCACCAAACATTCCTCCTCCCGAAAGACCGCCCGGGCCACCCATGCCGCGGCCTGCGATCCCCGTGCCTAGCCCTTGTCCGGCGGACTGCGAAAGAGAAAAGAGCGTCTGGGAACTGTCATAAGAATTGGCCCCGCCGAAAGAATCGCTTGAAGACGGATCTTGAGCCGCGAATAGCAATGCGTCGCTCGTTCCATCCGCAGCAGACGATCCCTCTGAGTTCGCCGTGGTTCCGGAGTGTGGGGACTTGCCTCCTAAATGGAATTGCAGGGAGTCGGCCTGAAAAGTACCTTGCGCAGATACCATTCCTCCGCCCGCCATGCCACCGGGACCGCCGCCAGCGGGGCCCGAAGCGAATCCCGTCGAGAGAATACTGGCAGTCGCTGATTGGGCTGTGGCTGGACCTTCTCCCATGCGTGCGCCAAGACCTGGCGATAGGCCGCCGCCGAAAAAAATGTCTCCCCTGTTGCCGATCGCGGCCCAGGTGTTGTACGAGTCAGAAAAACTCGTCTCGCTGAAACTTACCCCAAACTGCACGCGATCATCAGGGGCTGGGGCTGAAGACGGCGCGTACAAACTCGCAGCCAAGGCAACCTCGGTAGCGGCATAACCGAAGCGGTCGTATTTGCGGACGGTCGGATCGGGCAGAGCGGTGAACGCGAAGTAGATGTCACCCACTCCACCTCCGAAAACTCTTCCGAGGTTCTGCAATTGTTTCAATGGATCCGCGCCGGCCTGCGCCGGATCGCCGAAGCTGCGAAGCAAATCGCCTTCGTCAGTTCGAATTTCCACTAGATGCTTCGGGCGCAACGAGGAGACCGCAAACTGGTTATCCGGGAGAGCGACGACGCCGGTCGGAGCAAACACCGGAATTGTTTTGAGAAGAGAGCCGTCGGGCTCGAAGATCTCAATGGCATTTGCGCCACGATCGGCAACGAGCAGAAACCCTTCGCTATCCAGGTCAAAGTCGACAGCGTACTGAATCTTCGCGGAGCCAGCGCTGGCCCGGGGTATCTGCCCGATCCGTGTTCCCTGGGGACTGAAAATCCAGATTACGTTCGGAGGGGTCGCGAGAACGTAGTAACGCCCGGCAGAATCGCGTTTCATGGCCGTAACACCGGAATTGATTTCCGGCAGCACGCGTGCGCGAGACCGGACGACGTTTACAAATCCCTGAGCGTTAGCAGGACGTGGAGCAATAAAACCAGCAAGAAGTGCAATTACGCAGACAGGGCCCCAGAAACTCCATCCCAAACGACGGAACATACAAGCGCCCCCTACTCAACAGAAATGATCCTGCGTTCGTGTACTTGTATTGACGTGGTCGGCGTCCAAAAGTTCCAAAAACTTGGCGGGAGACACGAAGCGAATATGGAGCCCATTTAGCTCGTGAGGTAGCCCCTAACCGCCTCAGCGCACGAACCCGGTAGCGGCAGTCTAACTTCAGGTTGCGCGAATTACTGGAAGCTGACTGTTACCGCTGGAATAATTTTTGAAGAGGTAGAAGAAAGAGAAAGCTACCCGTGGACGCGGACTTCGCTAAAGCTCAACAGAACCTGGCCGCCGTCGGTCGGACGGCCGAAGCTGAGTTCCGGGCGAAACCGCGAAAACAGCAAAACCTGATCAATCTGATGCCTCACCGCGGCATCTTTCGGACCAGACAGAATGTTGTAGGACACAACCTCACCTTGAGCATTCAGCGTGGCCTGAAGCACCAACACACCGGAATCCGGATGGCCTTCGGTGGCCACCACGCCCGGGACCGGAAATGGCGCCAGGCTTTCCAGGCGCGCGGGCTGAATGAGGTTCAAAGGCAAATCATTTGCAACCACACCCATCGGGACGCCTATCAGAACGTTCTGCACAATCAGGACAAAGACCACCAGAGCGGTAAGAATTCCGCCGGTCGCGGGAACAGCGAGCCGGTCGAAAATATCCTGAAATCCCAAGAATGCGCGAGACCAGGTACGGCGAATGTTCACCCACGGGGAAACTGAGTGCGCGGCTTGCACGCGGATACGCATGGCCAAATCCGCCGGGGGAGCAACTCGTTCAACTTTTGCCAAACAGACGGAGAGCCGGCGATAGCTTTCCAGCAGGTCGCGACATTCTCCGCAGGAGTCCAGATGCTCGCGAACGATGGCGTGATCCTTCGACGGAATTGCGCCATCCATATATCCGGGAAGGCGGCGCGCAGCGTCGCGGCAATTCATCGCGCACCTCCGCGTCGTCTTGTTGCGAAGGGCATGGCGCGAGCGGTCATGGGCGCCGATGGTGTTGAGATCACGCGGATCTTTGACGGGTGCGGCGAAGACGCATGTGCTTGCTCGCTGCGATGCCGCTCTTCAGCAGGTTCTTCCGTACGGGAGACGTGCAGCATGGGCTCGAGAATCTCTCTTAGATCGCGGCGGCCGCGCAGGATGCGTGATTTCACCGTGCCCACCGAAACTTCAAGCACTTCCGCCACCTCTTCGTAAGACAGTCCCTCTAGATCCCTCAAAATAACTGCGCTGCGGAACACGTCCGGCACTTGCTCGAGCGCCCGGCGGACCACGGCTTGCATCTCAGCCGCTTCCACTCGCTCCAGCGGTGTTGCTTCCAGGTCTTTCAGATCGAGCGCCGGGTTCTTCCCTTCCGCCTCGGCATCAATCGAGATCTGTTGGCGATGATGGCGCCAACACCAGCGGCGGTGGTTCAGCGCTTGCCGCACGGAGATGCGGTAAAGCCACGTCTTCAGCGAACTGCCCTGCCGGAACCCGTGAATTCCCCGAAAGGCGCGAAGAAAAACTTCCTGAGTCACGTCAGCGGCATCGGCAGCGTCCGAAAGAATGCCGTAAACCAGGTTGTACACCCCGGCGTGATAATAGGTGACCAGCCAGTCGAACGCCGAGTCAGACCCCGCCTGAAGCTCCGTCACCAAGACGGCTTCGTCGCGGCCCCAAGGCAAACTTTGTGCTAGGTCGGACATGCCTTCCGCCGGTCTCCCTTCAGGGCGTGTCCCTGCTATGTTTAGACACCGCTGCGCCCTGATTGTTACCAGCATAGCAGAAATTAAGTACGTGGGTATCCGTCGAAAGTACTACCCCGAGAGCCGTCCCAACGGGGCCCAAGTCATTGAAAGGATTGGTGGAGCCGGCGGGGTTCGAACCCGCGACCTTCCCGGTTCTACCGGGACGCGCTCACCAAGCTTTCGATGAAGAGACGACTTTTCTGCCGCTTGATTTGGATCTCACGCTTCAGGGCTTGGGTCCGTGAAGCGTACTCTTCATGATATACGAGCTTCCAGGGACCGCGGTTTCTTAGGGACTGAGAGTAATTCGCGTTGTGATAGTTGATTCGTTCCTGAAGATTCTTCGTTTGACCAACATAATAGCGACCACTAGTTTCGCTTTGCAAGATGTATAGGAAAAAGGTCATAGGCAAATGTGGTCGAAGGCGAGTTCGAACCCGCGAACTTCCCGGTTCTACCGGGACGCGCTTGGTAAACGTTCGGAATGTGGTGGAGCCGGCGGGGTTCGAACCCGCGACCTCCTCGATGCCATCGAGGCGCGCTCCCAACTGCGCTACGGCCCCACGGAATGCAAATGCTGTTACTGCTTTTATAGCACCCAGGGATTGCGAGCGTCAAACAAACGAAGTCAGGCGGCGGGGGTTAGTTTGAAAGCTTGCGCTTGAGCAATGCCGCTCCGCTAACCAGGTAGAAGTAGAAGACCCAATTCACCGCCGCAGCGATGGCGTAAAACACAAAATTGTTTTCGCCGATCGATCGGATCCGCGAGCCGACCCACACCGCTACAGCAACACCCGGAACATTCAACATTAGGAAACGTATGCCTGGAGTTGAGTGTGCACCGTATACGTAGACGGCGGTCGCCATTGAAGTCGTTAGCACGAGTACGATCAATAGGGCGATCAAGTGTAACTTCATAAGTCTGGCCCTCTCTGGCTTAGAATAATGCCATCGATCGCCCCCGCCGACGTCGCTTCGAACAATTAGCTCGGCCCTCGGAACCATGTATAGCCGACGGTGAACGTGAATGTGCCGTTGTATCCGGGATTGTGCGGGCCCAGGCTGGCGCTCGATAAATGCCCGAACTCGATTTCAAAAAGCAACGCTCGCTTCGGTTTCACAAAAACGTTGCGCTCCAAACGCAGCTCCGGGCGTGAAATTGATCTGGGAAGTATCTCCCGGCGGGATATTGTCTCTGCTGAAGACCACGCCGCCCTCCGCTGCGAAGTACGGAACAATTTTTTTGCCGCTGGTAAAATTCCATTTCCAGATGGCCGGCTTAATGCTGCCGCCATAAACCGCGCTTTCCGGCGGAAATACCACGTAGATCGGCATCACATCCACCGCCCATTCGAAATTCCCGCGAAAGATGCCGGAGAGATGATCCGAGGTCAGGACGCGGCCGGCGCGGCCGCCGGCATAAAAAAACTGAGTGCCGTCGGATTTGCCCAACCCCATTCCGCCGCCGCTGAATAGCCCGAGCTCCCAGGTTCCTTTTTGAATTGGATTCGCGGGCGGATCTTGCGCTGCGACCACCGATCCCAGAAACATTACCAAGACGAAGCCGGCAATAATTTTCATGTCTCCCACCTGTGAGCGCCGCAGTGCGGGCGATTCGAAGCCTGAACGCCAAAGCGCAGAGACTAAAGCCACAGCGCGTTTCGGTCAAGCTCGTTGAGCCATCCAGCGGCAATCTCAAAATGAAATGAATTTCGTCTCGCAGCGGCCGGCACGAAGCGCGAAAAAGCGGGCTACTGCGCCGCGGCGGATTGTGCGAAGGCGGGAATTTCGGCGAGATGGAAACCGAGAACAAACATCGGATGTGGAGCGACGCGGCCCCAGCGCGCGAGTTCCCATTTCGCGCGCAGGAAACGCACTTCCGGTTTCAACGTGAGATCGAGGACCTGGCGCGTTTCGCCGCGGTAGAATCGCTGCGGCATCTTGAGCAACGGCAATTTCCCCCAGTCTTGGCCGTCCGCCGACCCCCACACGGAAATGTCCACGGATTCCTGTTCGATCTGATCCTCGATGAACATCGAGCAGAGAAACGTGCGAGTCCCACTCGCGGCGATTTCGTACGGCTGCCCTTCACCGTTCGCAGTCAAGCGGGTGTCGGGAGGGATCAGATCGAGTTTCATGGCCTTGCGTTCTCCTGATCGAATCTCGCGGATTCTAACATAGGCTCGCACTTTTACTTCAGCCGCGTTCCCGAGCCGACTTTCAGTTTTGTCAAGCGTTCGGCGGCAGCTTGAAATGTTTTTTCCGTCTTGCAGAATGTGAAGCGCAAATGCGTTCGACCGTCAGCGGGATTTCGATAGAAGCTCGAGCCCGGCACTGCGGCCACGCCAATTTCCTTCACCAAATATTTCGCGAAAGCGACATCATCCGGAAATCCAAAAGAGGAGATGTCCGTCATGATGTAATACGCGCCGCGCGGTTTGAAACAGCGGAATCCGGCATCCGTGAGAATTCCGAGCAGGCGGTCGCGCCGGACGGTGTATTCGCGTGCCAGCGCATCGTAGTAATCCTGCGGAAAATGCAAAGCTGCGGCTCCGGCCTCTTGCAGGGGCGCGGCCGCTCCCACCGTGAGAAAGTCGTGAACCTTGCGAATCGCAGAGGTCGCTTCCGCAGGGGCAATGGCCCAGCCCACTCTCCAGCCAGTGACGCTGTAGGTTTTCGAAAGCGCGTTAATGGTGATGGTGCGGTCACGCATTCCGTCGACCGTAACGATGGAAATATGCTTCGCGCCGTCGTACAACATGTGCTCGTAGATTTCATCGGTAATGGCGAAAGCGTTCCACCGTACGCAAAGGTCTCGAATTTGCTCCAGCTCCGCGCGCTCGAAGACTTTTCCCGTCGGATTGTTGGGCGTGTTTAAAATGATCGCTTTTGTCTTGGGGCCAAAAACAGCGGCTAATTCCTGCGGATCGAACTTCCAATCGGGCGCATGAAGTTTGACAAAACGCGGCTGCGCTCCGGAGAGAATCGCATCAGGCCCGTAATTTTCATAGAACGGCTCGAAGACGACAACTTCATCGCCGGGGTTGATGATGGCCATCATGGCAGACATCATCGCTTCGGTTGACCCGCAACACACCGTTATCTCGCGCTCGGGATCGATCGAAACGCCATTGGAGCGCGCGAATTTTTCAGCGATGGCGTTGCGCAGAGATTTCGCGCCCCAGGTGATGGCGTATTGATTGATGTCCGCGGCAATGGCTTCCTGCGCCGCGCGCTTGATTTCCATGGGAGCGGGAAAATCGGGGAAACCCTGCGAGAGATTCACGGCCTTGTATTGAATGGCCAGGCGAGTCATCTCGCGGATTACGGACTCGGTGAATTGCTCGGTCTTTGCGGAAAGCTCAGGGCTGATGTTTGTGGTTAGCGGCGACTTTGACGGGTTCATTTTGTTGGGCACCGTAAAGCTTGCGATAAATTAACGCGTTGCGCGTGACGATCTCCACATACTCGCGCGTCTCGGTGAACGGGATCGAATCCACAAACTCGGCAAGGTCGCGGTACGATTGCCCCGCGGTCCACTGGGTGACGCGGTCTTCACCAGCATTGTACGCGGCGAGCGCGGATTCGACACTGCCGAAATCGTTCCTTAAGCCCGCCACATAAATCGTGCCGAGCCGCACGTTGTAATCCGGATCGAATAGAAGCGCGTGGGAATATTTGACCTTGGCTTTCTTCGCCATTTGGCGCGCAGTTTTGGGCAGCAGTTGCATTAATCCCAGCGCGTTGGCCACAGAATGCGCGTCCGGCGCGAAAGCCGATTCCTGCCGGATCAGGCCGGCCGTCAGCATGGGATCAACTCCCGCGTGCGCGGACCACTGCCGGATCGAAGTGCCGAACGGAAGCGGGTAAGCGGCCAGCCAAACGTCGTGCGGCACCTGATCGAACGGGCGCGAATCAAGCTGCGGATAGATTTGCCGCACGGTGACAATAGCCGCTCCTACATGCCCGGCGGCTACCGCAGCCTGCGCGGCTTCCAGCAAAAGCCTCGGCTCACCCGTCGATGCGTAGGCCGCGCGCAATTCAAGCTCGGCGGAAGCGTCAAATGCAATCGAGCGCAGCGCATCGGCGCGCGCTTGCCGTGCCATTGCGGCGGGAGGAATGGAGTCCCCAACCGGCTGCGCTTTAGCGACCGGTGGAATTGTCGCCAGTAGATCAGTTTCTTGGGTGGGTTCCGAACCAATAGCGCGCAGGCGGACACCAGCCAAGCTCTCAAAATAATTCTGCTGGTAGCGCTCCTGCAATTTCCCGTAATAACTGCGCGCCAGCGGCAAATTCCCTGCTTCCTCGGCGAGACGGCCAAGCCAATACAGTGCGTCCGGCGTGAACTGCGAACCCGGGAACTGGCGAAGATGTTGCGCCAGCAGCTCGGCCGCATCTGGCTGGCGCTTGAGCACGGCAACCCACGCGAATCGCCATTGCGCAGGCGTAGCATCGGGCGAAGTGGGAAAATTATCGGTGAGGCGCTTGTAAAATCCGGCCGCGCGGTCGCGATCGAGTTGCACCCAATAATAGTTCCCCGCCAAAAACAGAGCAGCTTCGGCCCAATGGCTGGCCGGGGCGCGCGATACAGCCGATTCCACCGCTGCCGCCATGTCCGGTTCGCGCTGCTGCGAACGATACCACTGCGCGAGCGCCAGAAATCTTTCCGCGTCCACGTCTGGATCGTCGATTTTGACGTCTGTCAGCGCAGATGGCGTGGTCCCTAGCTGTACTTCGCATTCCATGACCCGCAATGTGGCGCGCTCATGGTCCGCGCCGGAAAGTTGCGATGCAAGACGCGAGTACTCGTTGCGCGCATCGCCCCATTCCTTCGCATTGAAAAGCATGGCAGCGTGCGCAATCTGCTGTTCGACGGGGATGGCCGGGATTTGTTGCCCGATAGTGCTGCTGCGCAGAAAATTTAATTTCTCGCCGGCCTCACGAGCTTGTTCGCTGGTGGGGTATAGCGAATAAATCGTCTGATAATCCCCTGCGGCATCGAGCTGGCGCCCCGACTGTTCGCGAACCTCACCGCGCAGGAAAAGAAGGCCCGGCCGCTGAACGGTTTGCGGGTACGCGTCCAGGGCGGCCAGCGCCTCGTCCGGCCGGTTCAACGCGAGAGCGGCAACGCCCAGGGATTGCAGCGCTTGTTCGGTCATCACCGAGTCAGGAAATTTTTGGCGAAACTCTTCGAGCTGCGCCAGCGCGTCTGCATTGCGGTTCAACGCGATATTTGTTTCCGCGCTCCAATACAGCGCATAGTCGCCCAGAAGCGGATCTCCTTTTGCACGCGCGAGCCATTTGGCTGCTTCCGGATAATGCGCTCTGCTGTAGTCGTAGTAACCAAGCGCCAGCGCCGCACGCATTCCGAGAACGCCAGAAGATTTCTGCATGGCGAACGCGCTGAGCCGCGCATACGCCGCCGGCGGATTTTTCGGTTTCAAAGCGCGCGCTAACTGTTCGAGCTGCTTCTCGCCGGATGCGGGAGATTTCTTCGAAGCCGGAGCTTTGTGCTGGGGTGCGGCTGCGGCGAGTACGGGGAACGACAAAATCAAACAGGCTCCGCCCAAGCAAACGAGACGGGCCGCGAAGTTCATCTCGGGCGTTCTAGTGCCGCAAAACGGGCGAGGGATAAGGATATTCTCCGAGGGCTTCGCTATCGCCCTCGCCGAGGATTTCCACCATCCACTGGTGGAAGTAATCCACTGGATGATCCTGAATCGCGCGAAACCGGCGATCGTATTCTTTGCGGGCTTTATCGAGTTCACTGCGCATCCGATGACAAATGTCTTTATGCTCTCGGCCCAGTTTAACGTCTTTCGGCCGCAATAGTTTGATGTCTTGCATGGAAACTTTGGCTGCACGGTTCGCGCGGCGATGCAAATCTTTCAGTTCCGGCGGAAGACTGGCGACATCGAACGCAACTTCTGGAGCAGCTGCGGTTTCCGTCGTTCCGGACGGCTCGTCGAGCGGCACATCCTCGGGAACCATCGTTCCCACCGGCATTTCCGCGGGTTCTTCAGCCCACTCGGATTCGTATTCCGGCTCTGCGGTCGTCGGGGAGGACGCGGCAGCTTCCTCTTCTTCCACTTCTACGGCTGCGCTTGCAAGTGCACGAGATCGTGCGCCCGAGCCAGACTGCTCGCGCGGGTTCAGCGCCACGGCAACGAAATTCGAAAGCACAGAAAGCCCGGCAGCGAGCGCCGCAGCAGACGTCTGCGCCCGTAGGAGCGCCGGCAAGGCGTTGCTCGGCCGGCTCGAAGAGCAAGCCGCAACCAGGTCGGCGTAGGCGTGCTGCAAGTCGTCGGCGGTGCGCTGGAGCGGAGCGAGATTGTCGCGTAAAGCGCGCGAAACCGCCTCTTCCAGAGCGTGCTCGAGCGAGTTTTGTCGAGCTTTCAAGGGTTTCCCTGCCTCTTTGCGATTATGGAAACGGTAACGTGGTGTGTCAACTGACAATACGCGCACACGTTCCTGAGCGTAGTTGGCGCACTGCCAGCCCGATTGGGCTCTATCGAGCCTGAAAGCCGTATCGCTCGCCGGCAACAGGCAGTGTGAAATCTATTTTTTCTCCCCCTCCAGCTCCCGCACAACTTTGCCGCTGTCGTCGAGAAATTGCAGGACGGGCTCACCGTTCGGCAGTACCGCCAGCAAAATCCTCACCTTTCCGTCGCGATCGCGCAGATTGAGGCCCACTGATCCGTCCGTCGCGCGCCCCAGTACAAGCCGCTTGATATCGTGGCGATGGGAGGCAAAGAAATCTCCCCATGCGGCGTCTTGTTTGTCGGCGGGCATCTTCGCAATTCGATCGTTCGCTGCCCGCTTTTCCTCTATCGAGTAATCGCCTTGATCCTCGATAGTAATGCGTGAGAATTTTTCCTTGCCCTCTTGGCCGGCATCTATGGCAAAGACAGCGTTCTCTTCATATTGGTCGAGGCTTAGATGCCCGTGATTCTCAATCGTCCCGTCAGGCAATTGTTTTGCGCCCCATATCAGGCCGCCTTGTTCGGTACCTTCCTCGCTCATGAACAGCAAGCCAGCTTGCTCTTGGCGGTCAGGCCTCGCGTACTCTTTTCGCCGATTCCATGCCCCTGGAAAGTCAGCTTGGTTGGAGAGGGTAAGGCGAACGGTGCCATCCGGTTCCACAATGTTTATCCGTCGAGCCGTAATGATTCCGAATTGTGCGTTGTGGACTATTGAAAAACAGCACAAGACAGTTACGGCGAAAACAAGGGTAAGCAAGCCCGAGTAGATGGCGAGAAAACGTTGATTGGAAAATATCTTCAAGAGACCTCCTAAGGGCTAAAACCTTCTCTCAGCATAGAATATCGAAAGCGTGCAGCCTCGGAATATCTGATGGACACCGTCATCTGCCGGCAAAAAGCTATACTCCCGGTAACGGCTCGGCGAGATTAAATTGGTCCATACCAAAGCTCACACCAAAGCGATGGTAGATTTGGCGGCCTTGCGTGTAAATGTTAAACTATGGGTCCAAGGGGGCGACACGGTTTCGACGGAAGTTGTCGCGGCCCGAAGGCATGCCGGGGCTCACTCGCCCGTAACAGAGTGAAACAACACAACTGGCAACTCACAGTTGGCACTCGCAGCCTAACTTAAATTAGGCTACGCGCTTCCTCAGGCGTCACCTACGCGTTTGAGATGAGGCGTCACACAGTAGGCTGGTTGCCGCGTTTCGGTCCGTAATGCGGCGGCGAGATCATCGGACTAGTTGCACGCGCGTCTTGCCCGCTCTGAGCGCGCGCGACGAAAAAATCGGAACGGGCTAAGCATGTAGTCTTCGCGCAGCAAGGCTTCTCGGACGGGGGTTCGACTCCCCCCGCCTCCAATTTTTCGGTATATTTTATCGCATCGGACTCGTTCGCGTCTCGCTCGCCGTTTCGTGCATGCTCAGAATGTACCAGTGGTCTTCCGACCTTCTGCACAGCATCATCCCGCGCCCAGTTATATGCAGAACAGGAGATTCCAACGAATAGTCGTACGAGGTCCACACGACGTTACCGACCGCCTGCTGATCGTTCATCGTCATGGACAGATGCACGTGCGGATCCAAGCCGAAAAAACGATTTCGGAAATGTTCCGTGGCCTGTTCTCTGCCGCGATACTCGCCTTCGGGCGTGCTCATAACGAAGTCCGCATCGAAACATTGCCCGAGCCTTTCCGCCTCGGCTTGATTGAACGCGTCAGAGCAATCCTGCATCGCTTTATCCATTTCCGCGATAAGCGAAAGTTCGTTTGAATTCATTGGCGGCACGCCCAGACGCGCAACGCTTCGCTTCAAATCGATGGTCACGTTCATTTGTTCCAACAGGTCGACTCCGAAGATTCCGTCGATTGGCCCTCCGCACGCCTTCGCAATCGCACTCAGGTCAATGGCAGGCAACTTCACTCTCAGAAGCCGCCGGTTGCCAAGAGACAGTTCGGCAAGGGAAACCTCGCGAGCGCTCGCAGAAGTGGTTCCATTCCAGGATGCAATCCGAACGTCTTTCGAATGGCCGGTAGGAAACGATTTCACATTCAGCATCGACGTCGCGGCGGTGTCCACCAAAAACCGCTTGTTCGTCTCGCCAACCTTGATTATGACAATCGGAAGCCGATCGCATCGTTCGAGCGGAATTTCAATCGTCGGGTTCTGCGCGCGCGCCGGCAGCGCGCCGGATAGTAGAAAACAACTCGCAACCGCAAGCCGCAGCGGGTTACCGAGGATCTGCATTACTTCCTCTTCGTTTGCTCGTCGCTGACCTGATCGATTCGCTTCAGAATTACTCGTCGAGCTGTCGCAAAAGCAGTTTCGTCCTTAAACAGCCGCGAACTCCAGTTCGCTCCCATGGCCAGAGAGTGAAGTTCGAAAGCGAATTGGCGCGCATCTATTTCTTTTTTGATATCGCCGGCGGATTGCGCCTGTACGGCAGCCTGCTCGAGCATGCCAATCCACTGCTTCATGAGTTTCACGATCTGCTCTCGCACTCTACCGGGCCGGTCGTCAAATTCCAGCGATGCGGCAGTGAAGAAACAGCCGCCCGGAAATGTTTTCTTGTCGGCGTAAGACAGCCAATTCTCATAGAAAGAACGCAAGCGCTTCACACCTGTCGAATTGTGAGCCGGGCTAATCACTCGTTCGACGAAGATAAGCCGGGCTTGTTCCACGACGGCAAGTTGGAGTTCTTCTTTCGATCCGAAATGAGCAAACAGCCCGCTCTTGCTGATGTGCAACTCGGTCGCGAGCTTTCCCAAAGTCAAGCCCTCGAGCCCCTCAACCGAAGCAATAGAAACTGCTTTGAACAGGATGGTGTCACGAGTCTTTAATCCGCGGGCAGGCTTGGGCTTTGCGCTTTTGCGAACGGTTTTCATGGCAGCCGGAACTACTCCTCGCTTCTCGGTACGCACGGGAAGACAATAGCACGACCGTTCGTGCTATTCAATAGGCGGATGGCGGGATCGACCACCGCGATAGCCCCTCTACCTCGAAGTCCACGCGCGCAATCCTCGACTTTCGCGCCGCTTCATCTGCGCGAGCGTGGCCTTTGGTCTCGGCCTCCGGATCAGCCCGAGCGCGGCAGCTTGTGAGGCAAGTTACAGTGACGCATAATATACGCGGGCAGAGGAGACCCTTACGATGAGAGCGTCAAAATTAACGGGGAACGGCATCGTTGTAGCCCTGGTGCTTTTTGCGGCATTACTGGGCGTTGGCTATGGCGTCCTGCATGCGAGTGACAAACCTCCCATGACCGGGACGGCCGCGCCTGATTTTACGCTAAATTCGCAGGAAGGCACGCCGGTGAACCTGCATGATTATCGTGGAAAGTGGGTGGTGCTCTATTTTTATCCCAAGGATTTTACGAGCGGCTGCACTACCGAAGCCCATAATTTCCAGCGCGACTTGGCGCAATATCAGGCAAAGGGTGTAACCATCCTGGGAGTGAGCGCGGATACCGCGGATTCACACAAGAAGTTCTGCGCTCAGGAAGGTCTGAACTTCAAGCTTCTGTCCGACGCGGACCATAAAGTTTCGGAAGAATACGGATCCATCATGAACTTGGGCGTGAAAAAACTCTCTGCCCGGCACACGTTCATCATCAATCCGGACGGGGTAATCGTGCGGGAATTTCTCGATGTGAATCCCGGCAAACACAGCGAAGAAGTATTGGCCGCGCTGACGGAGTTGCAAAAAACCTAACCGCGAAGATCGCTCGTGGCGGGTCGATCCGTCTGGAAAAGTTCTGGAGGCCGATTAGTTCACATCTGCGGGGTTCGAAGACCGGCGCCGGAAACCCAGGCCGACCGCGAAGAGTCCCGAAACCAGCATCAATACCGTGGATGGCTCCGGCATCGAGGCCGAGTCCGTCACAGTCAGAGTGTACGAAGCGCCCGTCTCTATGTCGAAAAGTTGAAAGACTCCGGTCAAAAATGTGGGATCAGACTCGCTTCCCGTGTAGAGCTGCGGCCCAATCAAATCCGGCAGACACGAGAAAACGCCGTTCAGCCCCCCGAGTTCCGAGGAATTAAAGAAAACGACTGTATCGGTCATGGACGTACCATCGACCATGAGATTGAGGGGATCCATGGTGAAAGCGGTGCCGTTGTCAGCCCAGTCCGGCCCAGAGTCCATGGAAATTGTGAACGTGGCGGTGGTTGACCCAGAGAGTGTGAACGTCATCGTATCCGTGGGTGCGGAATCAGCCTTGGCAGGAACCGCCGAAAAGAAAAAGAGAACTGCGAGTATTGCTCCAAGCTTTAGCGGCGACTTCATTTGGCACCTTTTGCTCCGCCCCCTCTTTGCAGCGTAATGTCGGTTGCTGCAGGCGTTACCGGGATATGGCAATCGCTGTTCCAAAGCGGCGCAGTCACAAGTGGTTCACCAGGCGGGATTTAAAGCGTTTCTCAAAATTGTACACGGAAGTAGTTTACTTATTGATGTGCGAATGGTTCCCATTACTGCCCGTACCGCCCAGACTCCAGACAGAGCTAGGGCGCGAAGAGAAGCAGAGGAAAATTGGCCGAAAGGAAGGCTAATGTGGTCAAATTGGCGACGCGGAATGGAATCCAGGGAGATATATGAAAAAGTGTCAAGTCTCCGCGGTGATCTTTAGCATTGTTTTCTTTGTCAGCCTGACGGTCAATGCAACCTCGCAACAGGGGACCTCGGGTTCGAATCCTGGCGCCGGCGCAAGCGCGCGACCGTCCCAAACCTCAAAGGGCGACAAGGCTGATCCCGATACTCCGGAAGCGGACGATTCGCTGAATCTGACAGACGAGCAGAAGGTCCGAATCAAATCCATTCGCGAGGACACCCAGGAACAACTCAAAGCCATGCAGAAAGACAAGACGCTGACCGACGACCAAAGGCAAAAAAAGGCAAAACAGATAAAAATGGACACACGCAAGCAAGTGTGGAGCGTCCTGACGCCAGAGCAGCGCAAGATATGGGCCGATGAGGCTCGTGAGAGACGCGAAGCGAAAACCCACGCAAATCCTCAGTAATTTCTCGCGCCCGACGGCCCAAGATTCGGTCCTGAAAACTGTCTTTCCTCCCGCAGGCACGCTTTAGGGCACATTGAGATCTCCAGCCAACGAGCTCGCACTTCCAAGATCGGCCTGGCATTTCCGGCCGGAAAAAAAGCGTCCAGCAGGAAGGCACCCGCGGATAAATCTTTCGTCTGGATGCAAATAACTCTTGCATCGGCTGCGAATATCCGTATTCTGCGAAAGCGAACTCGCGCCGAATGCGCGCCAGTGAGAGTGCGAGGGTCGCTGAGTGGAGGACGCGACAATAAATTGAGCACGATATCCCTCCCAGCCCAATTCCCCACCCGGGCGATTTCTCCAGCAAAACGCACTGCCAAGCTGACACTGTGGCCGCTCGTGGCGGCGACATTCTTCATGGTGTCGGGCGGTACTTACGGTACCGAAGACATCATTCATGGTGCGGGGTACGGTCTCGGAATTTTGCTGCTGTTGTTGACTCCGCTGGTTTGGAGCCTACCCACCACTTACATGATCGGCGAGCTGTCAGCCGCGCTCCCCGCAGAAGGTGGATTCTATGCATGGGTGCGACGGGGACTGGGAAATTTCTGGGGATTTCAAGAGGCGTGGCTCTCCTTGGTTGCCAGCATCTTTGACATGGCGATCTATCCCACGTTGTTCGTCGCCTATCTTTCCAGGTTGATTCCGTGGTTTAGCGTGGGACATCGCGGCGTAATGGTGGGGCTAGCCGTGGTGGCGGCTTGTGCGTTGATGAACATTGCAGGGATTCGGGTAGTGGCGACGACCTCGCTGTGGTTGTTCTTTCTTCTGTCCGCTCCGTTTGTGCTGATCGTGTTGATCGCGCCGTTGAAGGTAGGCGCGCTTGCGGGCGTGACTACTGCTCCGACGACCTCGACTATAGGGCTGATGGGCGGCCTACTGATTTGCATGTGGAATTATATGGGCTGGGATAATGCCTCTACCATCGCCACCGAAGTGAAGCGTCCGCAAAGAACTTATCCGCGCGCGATGCTGCTCGCGGTCGCGGTTGTTTCATTGAGCTATGTGGTTCCCTTCGCGGCCATGTGGCTCACGGGAGTTCCATCCTCAGCGTTCGAGACTGGATCGTGGGCCGACCTTGCGGGCATGATGGGCGGCTTGGTTGGCGGACCATTGGTTGCTCGAGGGTTCCGAGTGGCGCTGGTGCTGGGCGGAATGATGAGCGCGTTCGGGATGTTCAATGCGCTGGTGATGAGCTATTCCCGACTTCCTCTGGCCATGGCGCAAGACGGCATGTTGCCGCCCATATTCGCAAAGTTGCACCCGAAAACTCGTACACCGTGGGTCGCAATATTGGTTTGCGCGGCGGGCTGGGCAATGTGCCTGGGCTTGGGTTTCGAGCGGCTGGTGACGCTGGATATCCTGCTTTACGGGATGAGCCTGACGCTCGAGTTCGTGGCCCTGGTCGCGCTTCGTATCAAGGAGCCGAATCTGCGCCGACCGTTTCGGGTGCCCGGCGGGCTGCCCGGGGCGGCACTCCTGGGGGTATGCCCGGTGCTGCTTCTGGGCTTCGCCATGGTTCACAGTGGGTCCGAACAAATCTGGGGCATGAGCGCACTGTTTTTTGGCGCCATCCTCATTGCGGGTGGATTCCTGGCTTACTGGGCGCAATCAGCGGTCCGGAAAGACGGTTGGGTGGCCACCGCGATCAAGCAACGCAAGGCTGCGTAGGATTCCAACTTGGCATTTCTCCAGACCGTCACTCTCCTATAAGTTGTTGATGCCGACATGATTTGGGAAGATGCCTAATCGTCAGCCGCCGGCTTTCTTCACGACTGCACCCTTCTTCATTTCTGCTATTCTCTTTCGCGTGCGATATTCGTTTCGATTCGCGGCTCTTCTTCTGGTGGCAAGCGCTTCAGCCTTGATCGCACGGCCGCAGCTCAGCCAGCTGGCGTTGCGAGCGGCCACGCAGTCACCGCAACAAGTTCAACAACCGGCGCCAGTTCCACCGCAAGCTGCGCCGGCACAAAGCGGTTCCCAACAAATTGCTCCACCAACGCCGACACATGTGGGACCCGTAATCGTGCTGGATCCAGCGCATGGCGGGATAGACAATGGCGCGCGCGGCCCTAGTGGAGTGGTAGAGAAGGATTTGGTGCTGCTGTTCGCACGAACTGCGCGTCTCGCGCTGGAGCGCGAAGGTTTTCGAGTGGTAATGACGCGAAACGACGACTCGGACCCGTCCTACGACGATCGTGCGGCGCTCGCCAATTCCTATCGCGACGTGATCTTCGTTACCTTCCACATTTCTTCCACCGGAGCGCTTCACACCGCCCGCGCTTATTCCTATCAGTTCCCGGACGCCATTCCGACCGCGGCCGGCTCCAACACCAGCGCAGCTTCCGCGCCCTCTCGTCCCGCAAGAGCATCAGGCTTGGTGACTTGGGAGGAGGCGCAGCGTCCTTACACGGACGCAAGTCATCGCCTCGCGGACGTGCTGCAGGCAGATTTGGCGCAACGGTTTCCGGGGTCTCCAAGCGCATCCTCGGCGGTGGCGGTGCGAGTACTGCGCTCCGTGGGGGCGCCCGCGGTTGCAGTCGAAATCTCGAGCGTGATTGTCTCTGATCCGAACGAACTGGTGGCGATGGCGGCGCCGGTCTCCACCGCAATCGTCCACGCTATTGTTGCCTCGCGACCGGCTGCCGGCTCGACGCCCGCTCCGGAGGCGAGATAATGCCGCGTAACCTGCGAATCACGCTGGCGATTCTGGCTGTGGCTGTGTTAATCGGTTTGATCAGTTTGCGCGGCCTGCATCGGCGTCTCCAGGGATTATCCGAACGTACGACAACCGAAGAGCAAGCGAGACGCGAGCTCCTGGCACCGGGGATTTCGACGCCGACCGACGCGAAAGTCCAAACAAGAATCTACTGGGCAGCAGGTCCCGACAGAGTTGCGCCGGTGCAGGTGGCCATGGCTCTCTCGGCTGATCCAGTGAAGCGCGCCAAGCAAGTGTTGAACGAGCTTATCGAAAATCCGCCCGCCGCAGATCAAGGCACAATTCCCGCGGACACAGTGCTCCTCGGCTTCTACGTGCTCCCGGACGGTACGGCCATCGCGGACTTTTCCGACGCGCTGGCTTCGGAGACACCTTCGGGAATATTGAGCGAGGAAATGGCCGTCGATTCCCTCCGGCTTACGCTGGAAAATAATGTCCCGGGACTCAGCCGCCTGAAAATTTTGATTCACGGCCAGGAAGTGGACACTCTGGCCGGCCATGTCGATTTGACGGGCTTTTTCGATCTAAACCCGCCGGGTGCTCGACTTCCGGTGCTCCCTGCAAGCGCTGCAGCACAACGCAGTAACAAAAAGTGAGGCTTGCGCACGATACGACCTCTCGGGCGGAAACCCCATCGAAAGGATCGAGTCCTTCGGATAAGGGCGCATGGATTCGTTTTGTTTTCGCGATGTGTTGACACCCGGCCCCGCAGTGGTCAAACTCAATGCCGAAGATCCCAGCCATCCTGACTTTCAATCTAGAAGAGGAGATTTCATCTTGCGAACAGACGGACGCGCCGCCGATCAATTGCGGCCGGTGAAAATCACGCCGGACTTTATCCCCCACGCGGAAGGAAGCGCGTTGATTGAAGCGGGACAAACACGCGTGATCGTAACAGCGACGGTAGAAGACGGCGTGCCGGGGTTCTTGAAAGGTTCGGGCAAAGGCTGGGTAACGGGTGAATATGGAATGCTGCCGCGATCGACCGAGAACCGAACGCCACGGGAATCCAGCCGCGGCCGCCAATCGGGGAGAACGCTTGAAATCCAAAGGATGATCGGTAGAACGCTTCGAGCGGTCACGGATTTGAAAGCGCTGGGCGAGCGAACCGTATGGATTGATTGCGACGTGATCCAGGCCGACGGAGGCACGCGCACTGCTTCGGTTACGGGAGCATTTGTCGCGCTGGCGCTGTCTTTGGAACGAATGGTCGCGGGCGGGATGCTGCGCCGAGTGCCGCTGAAGGATTCGCTGGCGGCCACCAGTGTGGGAATCGTGGAAGACGAATTGCTGCTCGATCTCGCCTATGAAGAAGATTCTCGCGCGCAAGTGGACATGAACGTGGTGATGACCGGCAGCGGAGAGTTCGTTGAAGTGCAGGCGAGCGCGGAGGGACGTCCGTACACGCAGCGCGAACTGGAGTTGCTGCTTGCATTAGCTGCGGGCGGAATCCGCAAACTGACGCAGGCGCAGAATGAATTGCTGCACATGAATTTCGCGGGTCATGTGCGGTAGCGCCGCTGCATGCCAGCGTACCGCATTCATGAAATTCCTCCTTGCATCATCCAATCCAGGCAAGTTGCGAGAATACCGCGAGCTTGCTAACGATGCCGGGGTCGAGCTGGATGAAATGCCGAATTTCAGGGAGATCGAAGCCTTCGACGAATCCGCTCCGACATTTGCTGAAAATGCGGCGGGCAAAGCAATTCACTACAGCCGTTTCACCACCGAAACCGTCCTTGCCGACGATTCAGGTCTGGTAGTCCCGGCGCTCAATGGCGCGCCCGGAGTTCACTCCGCGCGTTATGCAGGACCCCGTGCAAGCGACGAGGATCGAATCCGCAAGCTGCTCGGTGAGATGGCAGGAAAAACGGGTGATCAACGGCTTGCCAGGTTTATTTGCGTTACTGCGATCGCCAGGCAAGGCCGAGTTCTCGCCATCGCTTCCGATCTTGCACAGGGTGTGTTAACCGAGAAGCCGCGCGGCAATGATGGGTTCGGCTATGATCCGATTTTTATGTTTGAGGAACTTGGTCGCACGTACGCTGAGCTCACGCGCAAAGAGAAAAACGTTTATAGCCATCGGGGAAAGGCTTTTAGGAAGGCACTGTCACTCGTGGCATGAGTTAAGTTGCCACCTTTTTGCGATGGCCGCATCTAACCTATCTGTCTCGTCAATATCCTTGCTTTCACACAGCAGACGGGGCTACAAAGTAGGCTCGTCTTTTTCTTCCGAGGTGATTCCATGGCAGCCTCGCGCGCCGCGATTGCACTACAGCCGTCTCTTCTTTCCCGACTGCAAGAAGCACGCGCGCGCACAGACAGTCTCTTTAATCTACTGCCGCCCAATTCTTTTTACGATCGCCCCGTGCCTGAACGTCACCGCCTGATTTTTTATCTCGGGCATCTTGAAGCGTTCGATCAAAACCTGTTGAGCGGGCCGCTGGGATCGCAGCCGCAGGATGCCACACTAGACAAGCTTTTTGCTTTTGGTATCGATCCGGTGGGCGGCGGTTTGCCCACGGATGTCCCCGGGGATTGGCCGAATATTGCGAATGTTGAAAAATACAAACGGGGCGTGCGCGAAAGACTGGACGCGAAGTTGCGCGACAGAAGCGCGCTCAAATCTGGGGACCCGGCGCTCCTGGACGGAACACTTCTTCATGTCGCCATCGAGCATCGGCTGATGCACGCCGAGACCTTGGCCTACTTATTGCACAGCCTGCCTCTAGAAAGAAAAACGCCGCAGCCTTCGCCCTTCGCCGATCCAAGTCCTGAGCCCGAACAAAGACAAGTGCTGATTCCTTCCGGCACTGCCACCCTGGGCCAACGAAACAATCCGGGAGAATCGTTCGGCTGGGACAATGAATTCGAGACGCAAAAAATCTTCGTTCCAAACTTTTCGATTGATGCTTTCCCGGTCACCAACGGCCAGTATTTGAAATTTGTCCAGGCGAACGGTTATGGCGACTCCGGTTACTGGACGGCGGAAGACTGGGCCTGGAAGATTCAACAGCGGCTGGAACATCCGAATTTCTGGCAGTCTCGTTCAAGTTCGCCTGCATCGGCCCCGGACACGCGGTGGGAATATCGCGCCATGTTTGGAAGCATGCCGCTGCCGGAATCATGGCCCGTTTATGTGAGCTACGCGGAAGCATCGGCGTTCGCGCGCTGGGCTGGGAAGAAATTGCCGACCGAGGCGCAGTGGCACCGCGCTGCTTATGGCACTCCGGAGGGCGGCGAGCAAATATATCCGTGGGGCGATGCACCACCGGAAGGTTATCGCGGGAATTTCCATCATCAGCGATGGGATCCTACTCCGGTGGACGCGCATTCCGCGGGCGCCAGCGCATTCGGCGTGTTCGATCTTCTGGGCAATGGCTGGGAGTGGACTGCGACGCCGTTCGGCCCCTTGAACGGATTCAAACCGTTTCCCTTCTACCGCGGCTACTCGGCAGATTTTTTCGATGGCAAGCATTTTGTGATGAAGGGCGGTTCGGCGCGGACTGATATTTGTATGTTGCGACGATCCTTCCGGAATTGGTTTCAGCCACATTATCCGTACGCATATTCCACCTTCCGCTGCGTGGAGGAATAGACGATGGCAACTGCTCCGCGATTGACCCCTTCTCTTCTTGCCAGCCAGGCCCTGGCCGAATTTTCGTCGGACGTTATCGTCGGATTAGGCCAGCCGGGACAAAAAGAACTGCCTTCAAAATATTTGTACGATGAAGTAGGCTCGGCGCTCTTCGACGTCATCTGTCTGCTGCCCGAGTATGGTTTGAGCCGAGCCGGGATGCGGCTGCTGAAGCGCTACGCGCCTGATATCATTTCTCGTCTTGACGGTCCGTTTGTGGTCGCTGAACTCGGCAGCGGTAGCGGCCAGAAAACGCGTTTTCTGCTCGAAGCGCTTTCGCGACGGCAACGTGTCAACTATTACCCCATCGACATTTCGGGTACCGCGCTTCACCGGTGCCAGCAGGAACTTGGCGAGATGGACAGGGTGAGCATCGTCGGCTTTGAGCGAGCTTATTTGGACGGCTTGCAGGAAGTTGCCGCCCGTCGCCGAGATGGCGAACATCTTTTGGTGCTTTTCCTCGGCAGCACGATCGGAAACTTCGACCGGCCGGCGGGGGACCAATTTCTCCGCGACGTTCGCAACGTGTTGCGGGAAGGCGATGCCCTCCTGCTCGCGACGGACCTCGAAAAGGCTGTACCGCAATTACTTGCGGCGTATGACGACGCGGCAGGCGTTACCGCAGCGTTTAACAAGAATCTGCTCGCTCGCATCAACCGCGAATTGGACGGCAATTTCGATCTCTCATACATCGAGCACACCGTCCGGTACGACGAATCCGAGCGGCGCGTGGAAATGCATCTTCGCTCAACAGCGTGGCAGCGCGTCACGCTTCGCAAAGCGGGATTCAATTTCATTTTGCGCGAAGGCGAGACGATTTGGACGGAGAGCTCGCACAAATATAATCCGCAGGAAGTCCCTCAGATGGGCGAACGCACAGGATATCGCTGCGCCGGGCAATGGATTGACGCCGAATGGCCGTTCGCGCAGAACCTTTTTTTCGCGGTGTAGAAATCCCCGGAGTGCGCAAAGGTGTTCGGGTCGAAGCTTCGGCCGCCCATGATATAGTTTTTCACCTGATGCGGAAAAAACTAAAGAAGACTATGAAGAAAAAGCCTGCGGGCAGTCGCGGACCTGCGAAGGCGGCTTCCGCGAAGGGCATTGGCCGCGATAAAGGGATGCGCGGCACCAATCCGGAGCGCGTTCGCTTAATTTTGAGGAAACTAAACGAAGCTTATCCCGAAGCGACCTGCGCTCTTACTCATGAAAATCCTTTTCAACTTCTGATCTCGACGATACTTTCGGCACAATGCACGGACGTCCGCGTGAATCAAGTGACGCAGACTCTCTATCACAAATATCCGAATGCGAAGGCGTTCGCATACGCAAATCCGACAGAATTGCAACAGGACATCCGGCCGACAGGTTTTTTCCGCAATAAGACGAAATCCATCATGGGTGCAAGCAAGCAGATCGTCGAAGAATTGCGCGGCGAAGTGCCGCGGACAATGGAAGAATTGCTGAAGCTGCCGGGAGTGGCGCGGAAAACGGCCAACGTCGTACTCGGAACGGCTTTTGGGATTGCTTCAGGAGTGGTAGTCGACACGCACGTGTTGCGCGTATCGCGTCGCCTCGACCTGACAAAAAACACTGACCCGAAAAAAGTGGAGCAGGATTTGATGCATATCCTTCCTCGCGAAAGGTGGATTCTGTTCTCGCACCAGTTAATCTGGCACGGGCGGCGCGTGTGCCATGCGCGCAAGCCGAAATGCATCGAGTGCAATCTCGAGGGCGTCTGCTACTCGAAAGATAAGACCGTCTGAATCCCTGGACCTCCGACCCGCTGGACATAACCTGCAACGTCGAACTCTTCATTCGTGAAAGCCAAAAGTCTTAGCCGGGCTTGTTTGAATCCGTATGGTCATGCCCCAGACCTTTCTCTTCAGCGGAAATCTCAACGCGCTCGCGTCTGACGTCCAGGCGAATTCTGGCAAAAATACTCATGTACACGTTGGCGACCCAAACGAGCGAGAAACCTGCGATCAAATAACCCCGCCAATCCGGAAATAGCAATTTGAAGCGCGTGACGATGAGAAAAAATGCCGTCACCCAATGGCTGAAGCAGTACTCACAGGTAAAAAGGTAGAAAAACTTTCGCTGCAAAAGGGTACGGCATTCCTTGCTATTTTTTTCGCACCATTTGCGGGGTTCGTCAAATATCTCTTCGTGCGTAATCGTCCATGCGACCGACGCAATCGGTATGGCAATGATGAGCAGCCAGATCAGCTGTGCCGACAATGTCATTACGTTAGGCTACGATTCGGTTACGCACAGAAAACTGAGATTGTAACCTCATTCGTATTGTAGATGTTCTTAGCTCCCTCAGAGGCGCAATTATCTCAAACGACTAGAACAATATTGCCGCCGCCTTCAGTTGAGGACTGTTTGTGATATGCCGGTTGCGAGCAGTTTGGCAAACTGCTCAGGAAGCAGCGGCCGGCTGAAAAAGTACCCTTGCGCCTCGTCACACTGGTGCGCCTGAAGAAATGCCAGCTCCCCTTGCGTTTCCACACCCTCGGCAACCACCCGCAACTTAAGACTGCGTCCCATGCTGATTACCGCGGTCACGATGGTCGTCTCATCGGGGGCCGTGGTGATCTGGCGAACAAACGACTGGTCGATCTTCAGGGCATCGATCGGAAATTTTCTTAGATAGCTCAAACTGGAATAACCTGTCCCGAAATCATCGACCGCAATCTGCACTCCTGTCGCTCTGAGTGTCTTGAGGATGGATTCCGTGGATTCAGCACGCTTCATAAGAACGCTTTCGGTCAGCTCCAGTTCAAGAGACCTCGGATCCAAACCCGTTTCTTTGAGGATCGCGAATACACCGTCCAGAAAGTGGTCGTCGCGAAACTCCATGGCCGAGATGTTCACGGCGATACTGGCCAGCGGCAGGCCCGCGTCCACCCAAGCCCGGGCTTGCTTGCAGGCTTCGTGCAGGACCCAGTTGCCAATTGGCAGAATCAGGCCGCAATCTTCCGCAACGGGAATAAATTGGGCCGGAGAGACCATCCCTCGAGTGGGATGGGTCCAACGTATCAATGCTTCAGCGCCGGTAATCTCTCCCGTCCCTAGATTGATTATCGGCTGGTACTGCAGCGCGAATTCCTGCCGTTCCAGGGCGCGCCGCAGACTTTCCTCGATAGATTGCCTCTCCACGGCTCGGACGTTCATGGCCGGCTTGAAAAACTGAAAACTCTGATGGCCATTCTCCTTCGCCTGGTACATGGCGGTGTCCGCATTCTTGATAAGAGTTTCGGCGTCTAGGCCGTCGTCGGGATAGATGCTCAGGCCAATGCTTGCGGTCACATGAAGATCGTGCTGGTCGATCGAATGAGCCTCCGCCACTGCCTGAAGCATTCTTCTCGCGGTGATGGCAGCGTCATCGGATTGTTCCACTTCTGAAAGCAGCACGACGAATTCATCGCCTCCCTGCCGGCTTACCGTGTCCGAGTTGCGTCCACAATCCACCAAGCGCTTTGCGACGGATTGAAGAAGTTTGTCTCCGATCGGATGCCCCAGCGAATCGTTGATGTGCTTGAAACCATCCAAATCTAAAAACAATACAGCAACTTTTTTCATGTGACGCGCCGCCAATGAGATCGCCTGGCTCACCCGGTCGTTCAACAGCATTCGATTGGGCAAGCCGGTCAGGAAGTCGTGCTGCGCCGAGTGGGCCATCTGGAGCGCCATTGCCTGAGCCACACTCACGTCACGAAAAACGATCACTGCTCCGATGGCGTCCCCCTCGCGGTTGTGGATTGGGGAGACGGAGTCTTCGATCGGAATTTCAAACCCGTCACGCCGGATGAGGACGCTGTTCAATGGCAGGTGCACGGTTCGATTTTTCCCAACTGCCTGCTCCATAGGATTCGGTATGGCCTCGCGGCTCGTGGGGTCCAGAATTCGCAAGACCTCGGCCATGGGCCGGCCTGCCACTTCTTGCCGCGGCCAGCCCGTCATCCTTTCCGCGGCAAGATTGAGGAAGGTGATATTTCCGGAGATGTCCGTGCATGCAACGGCGTCGCCGATGGAGTTGAGCGTAACTTGGGCGCGTTCCTCTTCCACGAATAACGCTTCTTCCATGATCTTGCGCTCTACGGCATGGCGCAGGGCTCGCAGAAGCCCGCGTCCCTCGATTTGGCCCTTGATGAGATAGTCTTGCGCGCCTACTTGCAAGGCTTGTGCGGCCAGCGACTCGTCGTCCATTACCGTCAGTACCACCAAAGGCACGTGGGGCGCGGCTGCGCGGGCCCGCCGTACCGCTTCGAGTCCTTGTGCGTCGGGCAGCCCCAGGTCGAGCAGAATAATGTCAACAGCATGCTCCGCGAGATACTTCTCGGCCTCGCTCATGGAATCCATGTGCTTGAGTTCGGTGTTGGCCAAGTCCTGCCCGTTGAACATCTCGCGGAACAAACGGGCGTCGCCGAGATTATCTTCGACCAGGAGAAGGTTCTTGATCCGTTTCTTCCACATCTGCCTTACCTCTTCGGCGCAGCTTCAACTTGGCCCGCCGGAAATTCCTGATGCTCTTCACCCAACTCGCGAACACGTTCAACTGCACGGCCCGGCAACTTGGCCACCGACAGCCAGAAATTGTCGATGCTCCTCACAACGTTGAGAAACCCCTTAAGGGCCACCGGCTTGGTGATGTAGCAGTTAGCATGGAGCAGATAACTCCGCAGAATATCCGCGTCAGACGCCGAGGTGGTCAAGATAACGACGGGAATACTCTTCAGCGTCGGACTCTGCTTGATTTCCTCCAAGACCTCGCGACCATCTTTCTTAGGCAGGTTCAGATCGAGCAAGATCAAATCCGGGCGGGGAGCATTGGCGTGCCCTTCCTCGCGCCGAAGAAAAGCCATTGCTTCTGTCCCATCCGATGCAACGTGCAAGTTAACGAGCACTTTGGCATCTTTAAACGCCTCGCGCGTAAGCCGGACATCGCCGGGACTGTCCTCAACCAAGAGAACTTCCATAGGTCCCGCGTTTTTTCGACTCGATTGCATTATTTCCCGTTTTCCTCCGGCAGGGTAAAGAAAAAGGTCGAACCCTTTTCGAGTTGCGATTCAACCCAAATCCTCCCGCCCAACCGCTCCAGCATCTTCTTGCAAATCGCCAATCCCATTCCGGTACCCTTGAACTCTGTTTGCCCGTGCAACCGCTGGAAAAGGATGAAGATTCTTTCGAAGTACTGAGGGTCAATTCCCAAGCCATTGTCTCGCACGGAAAAAATCCATTCGTTGAAGCCGTTTTTCGCGGCAGAGACGTGTACCAGCGGGACCGAGGCACCGTGGTATTTGACTGCGTTCCCGACGAGGTTCTGAAATATCTGGGCCAATTGCGTACCGTCCGTCGTGACAAGTGGCAGCGGGCCGTGGGTCACAACCGCACCGCTTTCCTGAATCGTCGCTCGTAAGTTTGCAAGCGCTTCTTTCAATGCGTTGTCACTAGAGATTTCGCGAAGTGCCTTTCCATCTGTCCCCGCGCGCGAATAGGCCAGCAGGTCCTGGATTAACAGCTGCATTCGATTGGAGCCGTCCACTGCATAAGCGATGAAGTCATCGGCGTCAGAGTCCAGACGCCCTTTGTAGCGCTCGGCCAGGAGTTGTGTATAACTGGCCACCATGCGCAACGGTTCCTGGAGATCGTGTGATGCAACATAGGCAAATTGCTGGAGTTCGTCGTTAGAACGATTCAACTCCGCAACCATCTTAACCAGGTGCTGCTCGGATCTTCTGCGTTCGGTGATGTTACGGATGGCCGCCGTGACCAGGATCCCTTCCGGGCTTTCCAGCGGGCTCAGCATGATCTCGATCGGAAACCCGCTCCCGTCTTTGCGTCGTCCTATAAGCTCAATCCCCGTTCCAATTTGCTGTGCCAACGCCTCAGCCGCGGTTCTCGCTCCGTCGGCGATCAGACGTTCCGCGAAGCCCTCCGGAATGATATTTTTCACCTTCTGCCCTAGAAGTTCGTCGCGGCGGTATCCGAACTGTTTTTCCGCCTGAACATTCAGCAGGACGATCTCTCCGGCTTGATTCACCACCACCATCGCGTCCGGAGCCGCCTCGAGCAGTCCGCGATACCTGCCCTCCATCTGCGCCAAATGCTTCTCCGCATCCCGGCGCACGCTGATGTCGCGGATGGCCGCCGTCACCAGGATTCCTTCGGCGCTTTCCAGCGGACTCAGCATGATCTCGATTGGAAACTCGCTGCCATCCTTTCTCCGTCCCGTAAGTTCAATACCCGTGCCGATCTGCTGCGCCTGAGCGTCTTCGACAGATCGAAGACCATCCGCAAGCAGCCGTTCCGCGAAGCCTTCCGGGATGATGTTCTTCACCTTTTGCCCGACAAGTTCATCGCGGTGGTATCCGAACTGTTTCTCCGCTTGGACATTCAACAGGACGATCTCGCCGGCCTGATTCACCACCACCATCGCATCCGGGGCTGCCTCCAAGAGTCCTCGGTACTTCGCTCCCGACTCTTTGCTCTCGCTGAGATCGTGGCTGAACTCCGAAAACCCGCGCAGGTTTCCGTTTGGATCGCGCAACGCTGTGAATGTCAGACTCGCTAAGAAACGTGAGCCGTCTTTGCGGACGCGCATGCCTTGTTCTTCGTGCCGGCCGTTTGCGGCAGTCATCCGGAGTACTTCCTCCGGTCTGCCCCGCTGGATATCTTCCGGAGGAAAGAAGCGGGAAAAGTTCTGACCGATAATCTGGTCGGCTCGGTAACCCTTAATTCGTTCGGCGCCGGCATTCCAGCTGAGAATCTGACCGTGCGGATCCATCATAAAGATGGCGTAGTCCTGGATTCCATCGAGGAGCATTCGATATCTTTCTTCGCTTTCTCGGAGCGCCCCCTCCGCAAGCCGGCAGCCACCTTCTTTTTGCGCCAGATGCTTTTCCGCAGGCTTGCGCACGCTAGTGTCTCGGGTCGCTGCCGTCATCAAGCTTCCCTTCGCGACTTCCATGGGAACGTGAGCAGGTGCTCAGTGACCTGCTTGATGCGCCGCACCCATCGATTACCTTCACTGGATAAGACGATGTCATGAATGGAAATCGAACCCACAGTCAGTCGGGCAAAAACCTCTGACCCAAATGCCTGCTGCACTTTCCGATTGAACAGAGAGCTGTTGTTCATTTCACTCTAGATTAGGAATGGAAATTCTACTCGGGACACGACCCTGAAGGCTGAAAGAGGGCAGCCTGTGGCCGCGCGCCGATTTTTTGGAAGGGAATTTAATTCTATACCAGCCTTATGCAGGGACAAGCAGATTCGCGGTGAGGTGTCCAATGGACCATGAGCGCAGAACTTTGCCCACGAATATTTGAAAACTCAAACAAACAAGATGTATTTTGCGCGGTCGCCGTGCGTGAGAGGGGCGCGGAGTCCACAAATTCGCAAATTAAGCTAGAATGAAACTCACTTACGTCGGGGCGTAGCGCAGCCTGGTAGCGCGCCTGCCTTGGGCGCAGGAGGTCCGCGGTTCAAATCCGCGCGCCCCGACCAATTACTTCTTTGTTTTCAATTTACTCTGCCTGACGTGGTCTGCGTCGGAGCCTGAACTTGGGTCCATTTGGGTCCAAATACAAGCCGCTCGACGCTTTCCACAGCGCGACGCTGCTCTTCCGGGATCGCGTGCAAATAAATCTCGCGCGTGATTTCCGGCGTGGCATGTCCCAACAGAGATTGCATCGTTCCTATTGGAGTACCCACACCGTCGAGCATCGTTGCGTGGCTATGCCTCAGAAGATGCCACGTGACACCAGGAAGCCCTAATTTCTTTGCGACAGGCTTCAGGTGCTTGCGCAAGAGATTCCAGCGGTGTAGCGGCAATCCCTCGCGTGTAGCGAATATCAGGTCATTTGTCTCAACAGTGGCAGGACAGATGCCAGCAAATATTTCTGCCGTCTCCGTCCCAATGGGAATGGTTCGCGCACTGCGTCTCGTTTTGGGTTTGTCGAAGTGCCCGTCATACACCGTTTCGCAAACGCGGAGTAAACGAGCCTTCAGGTCAATACATCCCCAACGAAGCGCTAGCAACTCACCAACTCGCAATCCAGTTAGCATCAACAGCAATGCGACCGAGCGTGCCGGCTCATTCAGATTGGCAGCGAGGTCTCGGAGCTGGACCGGAGTGAGGACTACTCGCTCTGGCCCATGCTGCCGTCGCGGGAGTTTCGTTTTCTGAGCTACGTTCTCGGCAATATAGCCCCATTCCTCGGCTGCTCCGAGAATCTTGCTCATACCACACTTGAAGTGGTGAACGGTTTCCCACGATAACCCGTTGCTGAGTTTTCGGCTGAGGAAGCTTTGCAACTCTTCTCGCGTAAGTTCCCGAAGCTGTCTCTGGCCGAAAGTCGGAATGAGATGCACGTCGAGCATGTACCGATAGTGCTTCTGGGTTGCGTATTTGAGTGTGGGCAAAACTACAGGCGTCCAATCGTCCTTGACGAAATTGCCAAAGGTACGGACGGACTGCGGTCTTGCCTTGCCGCTATTGATGGACCCTAGCCTCTGAGACAACACTTGCATCGCAAGGCGGCGCGTCGGAAATTCAGCGACGGTCCCGATCACTTCGGACCGCCTCAGTCTGCCGAGCGTGCCGTCTGATTGAATTACGTCCTCCCACCAGCGTGCCACCCAAAGCTTTCGCCGAGTGCCACGCTGGAAAAGCGATCCTTGCTGGAAACCTCTTCGAGCCATCGTTTCTCCCCTCCTTGGGATCTCGATGGCCCGCCCAGCTTGTTCTTCGTCGCTTTGTAGTGTAGTCCGCATGTCAAGCCGCCTGGCGGCCCGTTCGCTGACGTGACACCCAAGCCAACAATTCGTCTTCCCGGAAGCGCCAATACTTGCCGAGCCGATACCCTGGCAAGGGATCAATCGAACGCTTTCGAGTGTGTCCGTAGACCCAAGAAACTGGCACCTTCAAGAGTTTGGCGGTCTCCTGGACCGTTAGAAGTTCAGTGTGGTTTTCATCTCCGCTTGGCATGACTGTGGCCCCCTTTTTCTGGACCTGGCTCGATTTGCGAATTCAGATGGTTCCAAACCGTCTTCGACGGGGTTCTCGTTCCCATTTGGACGCGGACAAAATACTCTGCGCGGTCACCGCGCAGTTGGGCTGGAGCGACCCCACGAATTACTTTGGGCACGGAAACGTGCACAAAAGTGGGGTCGCTCCAGCCCAATCCGGTGTTTTGTCCGCGCCCAAATTGATCGTTATGCCATGCGCAACTTCTTCTCCTTCGGACTCTTCCGAAAATCCTAAGGTGACGCAAAAGGTGACGGATGGGGTGATCTGTGTCTTTCATGCACCGTTCACCCTCGGAAGAAGAATCCTGGCGGATGCTTAGAAAAGATGCATGAGAATGAGATGCTTCTGGCGCGACGATTTCGCGTGCCTGTCGCGAGGTCGCAAAACACACTCCATTTCTGCTGTCGGAATTAGAGGCCACGGAACGCGGCCACAGAAGAAGAGCTGAGAAACGCCAGAGAGAACAATGTGCCCGAACCTCATGCCGAAAAGATGGGCCGCGAGGCTGCACGCATTTCTGAATGGGAAAAGTAGGGAGAAGATTCAAGCTTCATTTCCAGCGGCTGATTTTGGCGCACAATTTCAAAGCGAAAGAAAGCCGCGACTCCTGACATCGGGCATCCCAGCCATATCTGCCGAACCACGCATCGACAAAGCTCCCCTAATATATAGAGGCGAAAAATCGGCCAAACCTCACCGGACAAATCAAAAAAACCGGCGAGAGTGTCCCCTATCTATAAAGAGGCAAAAAAAGCGGAAAATGTGAGGAGGAAAATTAACTTTTCTTTGTCTCGAAAAGTTGGATTTGGCCTTCTTCATGCTCTCTTCGATTCGAAGGAGAGGCACCCGCTTTTCGATTCCTCCCTACGGTTTTTGGAAAGTGGCGTTGGTGTCCTTGAGGAAAAGTCACCCTCTATCTCTACTAATGGGCAAGAAGTCGGCAAAATCCTACAAAGAAAAAATGCCCGCCCGACTTGAACAATATTTCTCGGGGATCGGTGGACTGCTCGGTTGAGTTTGTACTTGCTGGCAGCAGTGCTCATCCAACGCGGGCGAGTGCAAAGAGCATTACAAGATAAGAAAGGGCGGGAGCGACCCCGTGTTACTTTTCGGGCCGCAGGCCGGGCGAAAAGAGGGGGTCGCTCCCGCCCTTTTGCCGTACTCGCCCACGTCCGGATTTGTGTCTCTGGTCCGTGCATCTCGCTCTCTCAGTGTGAATTAGAGACTTCGTGACCGGAAAACCGCAAGGAAAACCGTGAGGAAAACCGATTTCTATACGGTTTTCCGCGCGGTCAGCAAAGTCTAGGGCGGCTTTTGTTGCTGAACTGGGATTACACACAAACCCCTGCTGATTCTTGACAGGCTTCTAATTAAGGCCTAATATTTAGATGTTAATTGGAGGGGTTATGCCAAGGCAGGGACTAAAGTTAAAGCAGGCGAGCGCGGTCCTACAGATCCAGCCGAAGGAATTGCAGAACCTTGTCCAATTCGGCGTCGTAAAACCCAAACGATCAGAGGGAACGTACTTCTTCGACACGAACGCCCTTTTGGTAGCCAAGGTCGCGTCTTACCTAAAAGAGTCCTTGGGCACGCGGACGAGTGTGCTTTCCAAGTTGATGGAGGTATTCAGCGCGTGTGAAGAGAAGCTCAAATCAGAAAATCCGAAGTACATAATTTTCAGTTGTAGGCTCGCGGAGGAGGAACAACCTATTAAGCTGGGAGTGCCATTTCGAACCTTTGGGGAACAGATTGAGGAACGAATGGGCAGAGCCGATCTCTATAAAGACATGCCGCGTGGGAGAAAACGCCGGGGCTGGAAAAAGGAATTTCTGGAATCGCTAACTGAGGCGGCGAAGGATATCGGAGAGGTTTCCGAAGAGGAAATCTTGCGCACAGTCCGCACCTATCGTAAAGAAAAGCGAGTTCCGGAGATCACCGTTGCCGCCGAAAGCTAAGAAACGTAAGCCACGGGCTGTTGTTGACACGAGCGTGCTTGTGGCTGGCATATCGGGCTTCAGAGAGCCGTTCGTTTCCGGCAGGAATCCGAGTGCCGATGTACTCCACAGGTGGGCCGAGAAGAACCATTTCGTCTGGCTCATAACGGAAGATATTTTGGAAGAATACAAGGAAGTTCTAAAGCGCCTCCATGTCCGTCCGAATCTCATCGGGAAAGTCGTCAACCTGATCCGCGAGCGGGCCGAAGAGGTGAAGGTGCACGCCTCAGCTCAAATTTCTCCCGATCCCAAGGACGATCCATTCTGTCTTTGCTCTGAATCAAGGCAAAGCTGATTTCATCGTCACTCTTGAATCCGAAAGACTTCCCTGAGGATCGTCTCAAATCCAAAATCGTTCTTCCCAGTGAATTCACAAGGTGAGTGAGACGACCTTCCAACATTTGTCAGGTTAGTTTGACCCCCATATTTTCTGTCGTCCAGTTTTGGGGCTTTTGTACGCCCGTGGCCATGGACTACTTCTGTGAAAAGCTAACTGGCCGGAAAAATCAGCTTGGAATGACGAGTTCCTAGCCCTGGAGCTGTTCATAAGCAATCTCATAGGTTACTTAGCTTGAACACCCAGGCCTGCCCATTTAGATTCTTCCCAAGCCCCCACAACCTACAAGGTGGGTTGGGGGAGCTAATCAACGGAAGATGCCTGGGAGCCCTCCCTGTAACTACAGGACATGTAGAATTATCTGGCGTTGATGGACGGCGGGAGCGAGCCACAACAATGCTTAACAATGAAAGCACGCAGCCGCAAAGCGGCGAGGGAACAGGCGCAGATGGAATAAAGAGCTTCGCCAGATACGTCTGCGCTATTTCCAAGACTTTATCGAAACGGACTTTCACCGACAACAAGACCCTCGGCGTCGAATTATTCTCAAAAATGATGTCGGCTTTCGCATGGGGATTCCTGTTCGCAAGTACCCATCGCTCTTCGATGCCATCTGGAAAGCCTGTCGAGAGCCCCTTTCCGAGCCATTTGAGCTAAAGATTCCGAAGAGACAGTTCACTTGCCTTCTCCTCGACACTCCGCGATCTAATTCGCCAGCAGGTTAGCGCAATTCCAGAGCTGATTTCGAACCGATCAAGACCAAGATTGTCGATTACGCTGTAAGAAACCGTGTTTCGGGTTTTAAGAACGCTGAGAAGTTCTCAGACGAGATTTCCATTCAGTTCGTAGAGGAAGTCGAGCAAAGAATTGTAGCTCGCCTATTGAGTTTCTTGAAGAACCGTTCAGGCAAAACGCCTACTCCGCAATCGAGTCGGTTTACGACGTGGAGACCGATCTCACCGACGCGATAACAATATCCACAATCAGTCAGTTTCCCCAAGCAATCAATTCGCTTATTA